>NZ_JANUBV010000009.1:0-282920 GCF_024808055.1 Rhizobium sp. BK176
GGAACGTCCCATGCAACCATCGTCTCGATCCCCTTTTTTCCCGTGGCCGCGTGTTGATGAACGCGAACACAGGTCGAGTCGATCATGACGATGTCGCCGTCATAAGCCTCTGAAACGGCTTTAAGAAGACGATCCCAGACACCGGCCTTACGCCAACGGACGAAGCGGTTATAGCAGGTGGTTGGCGGCCCATAACGTTCTGGAACTTCCGCCCACGGCGAGCCGGTTCGGAAGCGCCAAAGGATGCCGTTCAGGACCCGTCGGTCATCGACACGAGGAACGCCGCGAGGCTTGTTCGGCAGTAGGGACGAAATGATTGACCACTCGTGGTCGGTGAGTTCGTAGCGGCGGCGTGTCATCATAGCTCCTAATTCGGAAGCCTTGAATCACGCCGAACGCAATACGCCAAGAGAATTTATGAGTTTACGGCCTAGGGCATGGGCCAATTTGCGAGGCTTATCCTTCACACCGATGTCATGAATCAGCGCTAAGCGCTCCGCCTTGTCATAAATCCCTGCCTGGAGAAAAACCGATGTGGCTCAGCAATTTTACTCTTGTCCTTCCAGATGAGATCGTGAGCCACGGCTCGGTCCGCGTCGAGGATGGCGTCATTGCCGAAATCAGGCCCGAACCGGTCGCCAACGGTGCGATCGATGGCGGTGGGCGCCTATTGATGCCGGGCTTCGTGGACCTTCATGGCGACATGGTCGAACGGGAGATCGCGCCGCGCCCGAATGCACCGATGCCGATCGATTTCAGCATCCACGAACTGGACAAGAAGCTCGCAGCCGCAGGCGTCACGACCGCATTCGCGGCCGTCTCCTTCGCAACGGAAAGCGTCTACGGCCACGTCCGCTCGCTTGAGACAACATCGGCCGTGATCGAAAGCATCAGCCGATTGAAGAACAACCTGCTCATCGATCATCGTGTCCATGCGCGCTACGAGATCACCAATCTCGGCGCCGCGCCGACGCTCGAAAAGCTGCTCGATGCCGGCCATGTCGACATGGTCTCGCTGACGGATCACACGCCGGGGCAGGGGCAGTATAACAACATCGAGAGCTACATCCTGAGCATCGCCGAGCGCCGTGCCATTTCCGAGGAGATGGCCGCCGAGATGGTCGCCAAGCGTATCGAGATGCGCAACAATCCCGACATCGAGATCAAGCTGAAGCAGGTTGTCGATCTCGCGCTGAAGCACAACCTGTCGCTCGCCTCCCACGATGACGATAGCGCCGAGAAGGTCGCGCAGATGCACGATCTCGGCGTAACGATCAGCGAATTTCCGGTGACGCTCCCGGCAGCGGAAGAAGCGCGGCGTCGCGGCCTCTGGACGCTGATGGGCGCACCGAACGCGCTGCGTGGCCAATCGATGTCCGGCAATCTCAGCGCATTGGATGCCGCTGCCGCCGGCCTTCTGACGGTCATTGCTGCCGACTATCATCCTGCGGCCTTCGTGCCCGGCATCTTCAAGATCGCCGATCGCACGAGCCTGCCTTACGCCGTCGCAATGGCGACCCGCAATGCGGCGCGCTCCGCCGGTCTTCTCGATCGTGGTGAAATTGCCGTCGGTCAGCAGGCCGACCTGGTTGTCATCGAAGCCGGTGACGTGCATCGCATCCGCGCCACCTTCCGCAAGGGCCTATTTGTCTACAGCGACGGCACGCTTCATCAGCCTCGGGCGCTTGCCGCCTGAGGGCACGGAATATGTCCCGAAAGCGGAGCCTTTCGGGACATGGATATGCGTAGAAACAGAGAATTAGAGCAGGGGGGGATCCAAAGGATCGCGCCGTGCTTCAGGCGCCTTCGCCGATCAGCGAGATAACGCTGCTACGTTCCGCCGGCGCTGCTGCAGCGTCGGTGCTGACGGCCTTGCCGCCCTCCATCTTCACCTTGCCCTGAGCAAAGAGCCGCAGCGCCTGCGGGTAAAGCTGATGCTCGACTGTGAGCACGCGCGCGGCAAGGCTGTCGGCATTGTCGCTGGAAAGGACAGGAACTGCGGCCTGGCCGATAACCGGTCCCTCATCCATGCCTTCGGTGACGAAATGCACGGTGCAGCCGGCGATCCGCATCCCGGCGTCGATCGCGCGCTGATGCGTGTGCAGGCCGGGAAACAGCGGCAGCAGGGAAGGGTGGATGTTGATCATCCGTCCCTCGTAGCGCTGGATGAAGATGCCGCTCAGCAGCCGCATGTAGCCGGCAAGGCAAAGAATGTCGGGCGAAAGCTGATCGAGCGCGGCAAAGATTGCCTCCTCGTGGGCTTCCTTGCTCGCATAGTCCTTGCGGACGAAAGCGAAGGTGGGGATGCCTTCGGCTGCCGCCTTGGCGAGCCCGCCGGCGTCGGCCTTGTCGGAGATGACGCCGACGATTTCCGCCGGAAAGTCGCCAGCCCTGGCGGCTGCGACCAGCGCCATCATGTTGGAACCGCCGCCGGAGATGAAGACGACGACGCGTTTGCGCGGCGATGTCATATGGCGAGCGTGCCCTTGTAAACCGTACCGCCGGCACCTTCGGCGCGGGCAATCATCCGACCGAGCGTTACGACCGTCTCGCCTTCAGCTTCGAGAGCCGCAGTGACGGTCGCGACGTTCTCAGCCGAAACGACCGCGATCATGCCGACGCCGCAGTTGAAGGTGCGCAGCATTTCGTTGGCTTCAACGCCGCCCGTCTTGGAAAGCCAGGAGAAAACCGCCGGTACCCTGACGGCAGCAAGATCAATCTCGGCTGCGAGGTGCTTCGGCAGAACGCGCGGAATGTTCTCCGGGAAGCCACCACCGGTGATGTGCGCCAATGCCTTGATAGCCTTGGTTGCGCGGATCGCCTTCAGGAGCGGCTTTACATAGATGCGGGTCGGCGTCAGCAGGGCTTCGCCGAGGCTCTTGCCGTCAGCGAACGGAGCCGGGGCATCCCAGGCGAGGCCCGAAATGCCGACGATCTTGCGAACCAGAGAGAAGCCGTTGGAGTGGACGCCCGACGAGGCAAGGCCGAGGATCACGTCGCCTTCGGCGATGTCGCCCGACGGCAGCAGCTGGCCGCGCTCGGCCGCACCGACGGCAAAGCCGGCCAAGTCGTAGTCTCCGGAAGAGTACATACCCGGCATCTCGGCGGTCTCGCCGCCGATCAGCGCGCAGCCCGCGTCACGGCAGCCGGCGGCAATGCCCTCGACGATCGCCGCACCCTGGTCAGGATCGAGCTTGCCCGTCGCGAAGTAATCGAGGAAGAAAAGTGGCTCAGCACCCTGGACGACCAGATCGTTGACGCACATGGCGACGAGATCGATACCGACAGTGTCATGATAATCGGCATCGATGGCGATCTTCAGCTTGGTGCCGACGCCGTCATTGGCGGCAACGAGAACCGGATCGGTGAAACCCGCAGCCCTGAGGTCGAACAGGCCGCCGAAGCCGCCGATCTCGCCGTCCGCACCCGGGCGGCGCGTCGAGCGCACGGCGGGCTTGATCTTCTCCACCAGAAGGTTTCCGGCATCGATGTCGACGCCTGCGTCGCTATAGGTCAGGCCGTTTTTTCCAGACTGGCTCATGCTGCTCTCCGATGGCTGTGCGCGGGCGGGAAATGTCACCGCCTCGATATGCGGGTCGCCATTGCATGACACGGGCCTACATGCAAGGGATTGCATGGAAAAAGCCCCAATTTCCCGCTCAATTGACGCGGGCTCTCTCGATTTTTAGCGCCGGGGTTGACCATTCTCTCGGCCACATCCTATGTGCTCGAAAGGTTGCATCGCTATGATGCAAAAAATCGAGACAGTCGATCAGCGGGGAATGTGATGCCACAGCAGGTTAGCGGGGCAGGTCTGAAGCGCCAGGTGATCTTCTGGCTGATCGTGCTCGCCTTCTTTATTGGCTTCCTTTTCCTCTTCAGCTCGATCCTGCTGCCGTTCCTGGCGGGGATGGCATTGGCCTACTTCCTTGACCCGATTGCCGACCGGCTCGAGCGCCTCGGTCTCAGCCGCCTGATGGCGACGGTCGTCATCCTGATTGCGTTCGTCGTCATTATCGTACTCGCATTGATGATACTGATTCCGGTTTTGGCGAGCCAGTTCAGCGATTTTGCTGGCCGTCTACCGGGTTACATCGATCAGTTGCAGACCTTCATCATACAGTCCCAGAATTCCCTCATGCCGGATTGGGTGAGGAGCCAGCTCGGCACGATCAAGAACAACTTCTCGGAAATCCTGTCACAGGGGTTTGGATTGCTCACCGGTCTGTTCGGTCAGGTCTGGAGTTCCGGCCTTGCCGTGGTCAATGTCATCTCGCTGATGATCGTCACGCCCGTTGTGGCCTTCTATATGCTGCTGGATTGGGATCGCATGATCGCCAAGGTCGATCAGTATATTCCGCGTGACTATGTGGCCAACGTCCATCAGATCATGCGTGAGATCGACCAGGCGATTGCCGGGTTCATCCGCGGCCAAGGGTCGCTCTGCCTTATCCTCGGGATCTGGTACGCCGTCGGCTTGTCGCTGATCGGGTTGAACTTCGGCCTGTTGATCGGCCTCTTCGCGGGAATGATCAGCTTCATCCCCTATGTCGGTTCGCTGGTCGGCCTCGTTCTTGCCGTCGGCGTTGCCATCGTCCAGTTCTGGCCCGACTATCTCTGGGTTGGCGCCGTGCTTGCGGTCTTCTTCAGCGGCCAGTTCATGGAAGGCAATATCCTGCAGCCGAAGCTTGTTGGCCACAGCGTCGGCCTGCACCCCGTATGGCTGATGTTTGCGCTGTTTGCCTTCGGCGCACTCTTTGGTTTCGTCGGGCTCCTGGTCGCGGTGCCCGCCGCCGCCGCGGTTGGTGTGCTTGTTCGTTTTGCGCTTTCGCGTTACCTTCAAAGCGATCTTTATGCTGGCACGGCAAAGACCGGCCAGATCAGGAAGACAAAAGCTGATCCCAAATGACTGATGTGAAAAATGCTGGTCCAAGGCGCAATGCCGTCGAGCAGCTTCCCTTGGCCTTTTCGCACGATGCCGCAACGGGGCGTGATGATCTGTTGATCTCCGAACGGCTGGCGGCAGCCGTGTCGATCGTCGATGCGTGGCCGAACTGGCCTTCGCCCGTCGTGATCCTCGCAGGCCCCGTGGGTTCCGGAAAGTCGCACCTCGCGAACATCTGGAAGGATCACAGCGGTGCTATTGAGATTCATCCGAAGGCGGGCGCCAACGCGGCCGTCGATGCAGCCAATGGGCCGGTCCTGTTCGAGGATGTCGATCGGCTTGGCTTCGACGACAACGAACTCTTTCACGTCATCAACAGTGTGCGCGAAAACGGTCACAGCCTTCTCATGACGAGCCGCCTTTGGCCGATGTCGTGGCCCGTCGAACTGGCGGATTTGCGCTCGCGTCTGAAGGCGGCGACGGTCGTCGAGATCGGTGAGCCGGATGAGGAACTGCTGTCCCAGGTGATTGTAAAGCTGTTCGCCGACCGACAGCTTTATATTGATGACAAACTGGTCCTCTATATCGTTAACCGGATGGAGCGATCCCTGAATGCGGCCCAGACGATCGTCGACAGGCTTGATCGACTTGCCCTTTCCAGAGGCACTAAGATTACCCGAGCTCTTGCCGCTGAGGTATTGAATGAATTGGGTAATTCGGAGTCGGCGGATTGACCGTCACAGTTCTGTCGTGAAACTGATATAATTCGCTTGACCGAAGAAAACGGGACAATCAGACCATGGATAGCGCAGTAACGGAGCATCACGAACCTACTCCGGAAACCAACGAGGCTGTGCCTTCTCTAGAAGAATTGCTGACCAGTCCCGAGCGCTTCATCAACCGCGAATTCTCCTGGTTACAGTTCAATCGCCGTGTTCTCGAGGAAACGCTGAATACCGAGCATCCGCTGCTAGAGCGCGTTCGGTTCCTGTCGATCTCGGCCGCAAACCTCGACGAATTCTTCATGGTCCGCGTAGCCGGTCTCGAAGGTCAGGTGCGTCAGAATATCGTCGTGCGTACGCCTGATGGCAAGACACCAGCCGAGCAACTCGACGCCATCCTCCAGGAGATTGACAATCTGCAGATGGAGCAACAGGCATCGCTTGCCGTGCTTCAGCAGTATCTCGCCAAGGAAGATATCCTGATCGTGCGCCCCGGAGCGCTTAGTGAAACTGACCGCGCGTGGCTCGCGACGGAGTTCGAGCAGGCCATTTTCCCCGTACTGACGCCGCTGTCGATCGACCCCGCGCACCCATTCCCCTTCATCCCGAATCTCGGATTCTCGATTGGCCTGCAGTTGATCAGCAAGAACGGTCGTGAACCGATGACGGCGCTGCTGCGCCTGCCGCCGGCACTCGACCGCTTCGTGCGGCTGCCGGATGACCGTAACACGATCCGCTACATCACCCTTGAAGACGTCACCAACGTCTTCATTCACCGGCTCTATCCCGGATATGAGGTGCAGGGCTCGGGTACATTCCGGATCATCCGCGATAGCGATATCGAAGTTGAGGAAGAGGCCGAAGATCTGGTGCGCTTCTTCGAAACCGCGCTGAAGCGTCGCCGCCGCGGATCGGTGATCCGTATTGAGACCGATTCAGAAATGCCGGCGTCGCTGCGCCAGTTCGTCGTACAGGCGCTGAGTGTTCCGGAAAACCGGGTTGCCGTTCTGCCGGGACTTCTCGCGTTGAATACGCTGTCCGAGATCACCAAGGCGCCGCGCGAAGACCTTCGATTTCCGCCCTACAATGCGCGATTTCCCGAACGAGTCCGAGAGCACGCCGGCGACTGCTTCGCCGCAATCCGGGAAAAGGACATGGTGGTTCACCACCCCTACGAGTCTTTCGACGTGGTGGTCCAGTTTCTGCTCCAGGCTGCACGCGACCCTGACGTTTTGGCGATAAAGCAGACGCTTTACCGCACGTCGAACGACAGTCCGATCGTCCGTGCGCTGATCGATGCAGCCGAGTCGGGCAAATCGGTTACAGCTCTCGTCGAACTGAAGGCCCGCTTCGACGAAGAGGCGAATATTCGCTGGGCGCGCGACCTGGAGCGCGCCGGCGTGCAGGTCGTCTTCGGCTTCATCGAACTGAAGACCCACGCCAAGATGTCGCTGGTCGTCCGCCGCGAAGAAGGCAAGCTGCGCAGCTACTGCCATCTCGGCACCGGCAACTATCATCCGGTCACCGCGAAAATCTATACCGACCTGTCGTTCTTCACCTGCAACCCGGTGATTGCCCACGACATGGCGAATATCTTCAACTTCATCACCGGTTACGGCGAGCCGGAACAGAGCATGAAGTTGGCGGTGTCTCCGTATACGCTGCGCTCGCGCATCGTTCGCCACATCGAGGAAGAGATCAAGCATGCCCAGAACGGCGCGCCAGCGGCGATCTGGATGAAGATGAATTCGCTTGTCGACCCCGAGATCATCGATGCGCTCTATACCGCAAGCCGCGCCGGCGTCGAGATCGACCTTGTGATCCGAGGCATCTGCTGCCTGCGCCCGCAAGTGCCCGGCCTCTCTGAAAATATCCGGGTGAAGTCGATTGTTGGGCGCTTTTTGGAGCACAGCCGTATCTTCTGCTTCGGCAATGGTCATGGGCTGCCGTCCGACAAGGCCCTGGTCTATATCGGCTCGGCCGACATGATGCCGCGGAACCTCGATCGCCGTGTCGAAACGCTCGTACCGCTGACCAATCCGACCGTGCACGAGCAGGTTCTCTCACAGATTATGCTGGGCAATATTATTGACAATCAGCAAAGCTACGAGATATTGCCCGACGGAACGTCAAGGCGCATGGAAGTGCGCAAGGGCGAAGAGCCGTTCAACGCGCAGCAGTATTTCATGACAAACCCAAGCCTGTCCGGCCGTGGTGAAGCTTTGAAGTCCAGTGCACCCAAGCTGATTGCCGGGCTCCTCTCCGGTCGAAACAACAAGTAAAATTGGACCTGCATGGTTGAATCAGAAGCCCAGGGGCGCCTTCCAGGGATTGCCCCGGTCTCCGTCGTCGACATCGGGTCGAACTCGATCCGTGTGGTCATCTATGAAGGCATGTCCCGCTCGCCGACGATCCTTTTCAATGAGAAGGTGTTGTGCGGCCTGGGCCGCGGTATTGCGCTGACCGGCAAGATGGATGAGGCGAGCGTAGAGCGCGCTCTGGCCGCCCTCCATCGCTTCAAGGCTTTGTCCGACCAGGCGCGCGCTTCCACGATGTATGTGCTCGCAACGGCGGCGGCGCGCGAAGCATCGAACGGTCCAGACTTCATCCATCAGGCAGAAACGATCCTTCAGCGCAGAGTTCGTGTTCTCTCCGGCGAGGAGGAGGCGAAGTTCTCCGCACTCGGCATCGTCAGCGGCTTTTATGAGCCTGACGGCATTGCCGGCGACCTTGGTGGCGGCTCACTCGAATTGATCGACATCAAGGGTAAGGAAATCGGCAAGGGGGTAACCTTGCCGCTCGGTGGCCTTCGCCTCTCGGAATATGCAGGCGGCTCGCTGGAGAAGGCTCGAACCTTTGCCCGCAAGCATGTGAAAACCAGTTCCAAGCTGCTCGCTAAGGGCGCCGGGCGAACGTTCTACGCGGTCGGCGGCACTTGGCGAAACATCGCCAAGCTGCACATGGAGATGACGCAGTATCCGCTGCACATGATGCAGGGCTACGAAGTTTCGCTCGAGGCGATGATGCACTTCCTCGATCAGGTGGAGATTGCACGGGATTCAAAGGATCCTGCGTGGATGGCTGTTTCGAAGCATCGCCGCGCGTTGCTTCCCTTCGGCGCCGTGGCCATGAAAGAGGTTCTAAGCGCAATGAAGCCCTCTGTTATCTCGTTTTCGGGGCAGGGCGTGCGCGAAGGCTATCTCTATTCACTGCTCTCGGACGGTGAGCGTCGCACCGATCCGCTGCTGGCGGCCGCCGGCGAACTCGCCATTCTGCGTGCACGTTCGCCAGAGCACGCCAGAGAGCTGGCGGGATGGACCGGCCGCATGATGCCCTATTTCGGCATCACTGAGACGGAGGAGGAGGCGCGCTATCGTCAGGCAGCCTGCCTGCTTGCCGACATCAGTTGGCGCGCGCACCCTGATTACCGTGGACTACAGGCGCTGAATATCATTGCGCACTCGTCCTTTGTTGGCATCAGTCATCCTGGCCGCGCCTTCATTGCGCTAACGAATTACTACCGGTTCGAAGGACCGTACGATGACGGTGCCACAGGCCCGCTTGCGGCGATCGCGACTCCGCGCTTCATCGAGCGCGCCAAGCTGCTCGGCGGTTTGTTGCGGGTGGTCTATCTCTTTTCGGCATCCATGCCGGGAATCGTGCGAAACCTGACCTTCCAGAAGTCGTCCCAACCAGATCTCGACCTGGAGTTCGTGGTTCCGGCGGAATATCATGACTTCGCCGGCGAGCGCCTTGAAGGCCGGCTGCAACAACTTGCCAAGCTGACCAACCACCGTTTGGCTTTCCGCTTCGAATAGCGATTGGGGACGCACGACCGAGGTGCGAGGCGAAAAGCATCTTCCGCTGGCTAATCTTGGCTCGATGTGGATGCTTCATGCCAGAACGGAGGAACCCCGCTCTTGGCGGGGTTCCGTTTTAGCCATCGTTGGCTCTTGCTTTCGGCCCTTCCTTGCTGGAAACCGATGCAGTCTTGCCGTCAGGTTGTTGCCCAAAATAGGTTCCGCCGAGATGGCCGCCACCGCTGGTGTTTTCGACCTGACGCTCGGTGCGCTTTTGGATTTCTTTCACGTCTGTCTTGCTCATAAGTGTCTCCATTGTTGAGGTGGTGACCTTGGAACAACCAATCCACGCCCATTTCGTTCAAATTTTTCGAGGAATGGTGGTTGGAGCGAGCCGCAAAACAACCTCGACGAGCCAAGACCAATCATGGTGGCGGAGCGCCTGTGCAGAGGCGGGGAACTGTGGCATAACTTTGACCCATGGCGATACATGGCGTGACGGTCCATCGCGACACGGTTGGAACGGGAGAGGCAGCGGGCGGTTCGCTTGCGACCGCCTATTCCGTGGGCATCCTCTGCTGGCTGCTATCGGCGGGCGTCTATATTGCCGCGAAATGGGTCTCGACTGAGATGCCGCCCTGGACGCTCTGCTTTTGGCGCGTGTTGATTGCCTGGGCGATTTTGATGCCCATCGTGCGCCGGCATTTCGGCGACATGGTCGCTCTTATCCGAGCCCGCGGCCTGGAACTGCTTGTCGTCGGTGGCATGGGACTTGCGATCTGCCAAGGCTTGATTTTTGTCGGCCTGGAGCATGCCGAGGCCACGACTGCGGGCATCATTATCGCACTGATCCCGATCATCACCATGATCCTCGCCCGTTTGTTTCTCGCCGAACCGATGGGAAGCTGGCAGGTGATCGGATCGATCCTGGCCTTTTTCGGGATTGTGGTCATCATCATCAAAGGCAGCCCGGCTGCGTTGATGCGTCTCGATCTCAATCCGGGCGAACTGTGGATCGTCGCCGGCGCGTTCTGTTTCAGCCTCTATACGGTGTTGCTTCGCCGGGCGAAATTCGATTTGAACCGCCTAGCGCTGCTTGTGCTGCTTCTTGGCGCCGCGGTGCTGACGGCGCTGCCCTTCTACCTCTATGAGCTTGCCTCGGACGAACGCTCGACGCTCAATACCAGCGGGCTCATTGCGCTCGCATACGTCGCGATCCCCGGCGGGGCGATCATGTATTATCTGTTCAATCGTAGCATCGAGGCCCTGGGTGCGGCGCGGGCTGGCGTGCTTCTCTACATCCAGACGATTTTCATCGCGATCCTCGCCTATCTGATCCTCGGGGAACAGTTGCAACGCTATCATCTCGAGGGCGCGGCTCTCATCGTCGCCGGTCTGCTTCTGATCATCTTCCTGAAGCCGAAGACACAGGCCGCAAAAGCCTGAGGGTGCGGGCCACCGTCGACAGTCGAACCTGCCCGCGACAAGCCGGCCGTCTCTCTTTGCCCCTCACCGGGGAGGCGTTAATCGCCTGCGTCGCATTCGTAAAGATTTCGGCCCTAAGTTGACGTATTGCTTTGGGATGCTTCAAGTGAGCAGCCAACCACTGCGAAAGGAGCTTGGGCGAGAGTGATGATCACCGACATTGAGGACTTTTTCACGAAAGGATGCGGACGCTGCGAGCGCTTTGCGACGCCGGACTGTTCGACGCGGCAATGGATTGACGGCCTGAACGAGCTCCGCCGCATCTGTCGTGAGGTGGGTCTCGTCGAGACGGTGAAATGGGCGCATCCCTGCTACATGCATGAAGGCCGCAACATCGCCATAATGGGCGCCTTTCGCGGCGATTATCGCCTGACTTTCTTTAACGCCGCATTGCTGAGAGATTCCGAGGGCGTCCTCGAGAAGCAGGGGCCGAACACTCAACATCCCGACATGCTCCGCTTTGTGGAGAACGCACAGGTCGTAAAGATGGAACCTGTCATCCGGTCCTACCTGAAGGAAGCGATGGGCTACGCCGAGGCGGGCATCAAGCCATCGAAAAGGCAAGGCGAAGTCGATCTGCCCGATGAGCTGGTTGAGGCTCTCGATTCCGATCCTGAACTTGCCGAGGCGTTTTACGATCTGACACCTGGCCGACAGAAGAGCTACGTGATCAATCTCAACGGGGTGAAGAAGTCGGAAACGCGAACGACGCGGATCGCTAAATTCCGAGATCACATTCTCGCTGGAAAGGGTGCTACGGAGCGATAGTTCGAGGTTCCTAAAGGCTTGCCGCTCAGGCGTCGTTCATTTCTGGAAAGCCCCGCGCTTTTCAAGCGGGACCTTCCTTGTGAGACTTAAGCTTATTTCGCGTTCAGGAGTTCACCGACTTCGAGCAGGCTGAACTCGTTGTTGTCAGCCTTGTCGATGGCGCGGCCCGCAGAGAAGGGCAGGTTGTTGTCGTTGCCGACGATGATGTGGGTGGCATCGACGCGGTCGACGTTTTCGATCGTCACGAAAGGCATGTCATAGATGCCATCCTTGTTGCCGGCCTTCTTCTTGTTGTCGGGGTCCTTGATATTCAGCAGGTCGATGTAGCCGATCTTGCGGACAGCCTTGCCGACGTTGGCGTCGTTGAACTCGATCTTGTAGATGCGCTTGAGTTCAGCCGGAGCCTCAAAGCAATCGGGCTTCGGCTGCTTGGGATCGGCACAAGCCTTGTCCTTCGTGCCGGCGCCGTTGTCACGTTCGATGACGAGGGCGGTCGCATCGTCGAGCATGTTGAAGTCACCGATCGAAACGCCCTTGTCCTCGAACGGATAGAACCAGGTGCGCCCAGTCCATTTCTTGGAAGCCGTGTCGAACTCGATGACGCGGATGGCAGTATGGCCGTCAACGGATTCCATCTTGCCGTCGTCTTGATAGAGGGCGCCCTCCAGAAGGCCGTAGAGCTTGCTACCGTCCTTCGACATGGCAAGACCCTCAAAGCCGCCCGAACGCTTCAGGTTGAAGACCGGCATCTTGGCGGTCGGGTTCGCCGGAACGGAGAGGACCGGATTGTCGGGCGACATGACAGGCTTGTTGTCAACAGTGGTCGCGACCACGTCGGTCAGGCGGCCCTCGGTGTCGAACTTCAGGAGATAGGGTCCGAATTCCTCGCCGATCCAGAAGCCGTCGGCGACAGGCTGTACAGATTCGATATCGAAGTCAGCACCCGTCAGATAGGGCTTGTCCGCGCCTTCGAGCACGATCGGGAAGGGGGCCTTCTTGTCGGGATCGGACAGGAACAGGTTCTTGACGACATCGACCTTGCCGGTCTGCCAGTCGAATTTCACCTGATGCAGGAAGAGCATCGCGTCGCTGGAGTTTGCCTTGGAGCCGAAGCCGTTGTCGGAGAGCGTCCAGAAGCTGCCGTCAGCCATCGTCTTGATGCCGGAGAAGCCCTGGATCGGCTGGCCGTCGAACGGCAGCTTCAGATCAGTGACGCGAACGCCGTCCTTGCCGGGAACGCTACCGAGCGCTTCGGTGCGCTTGCGGTCGGCGGTGGTGAACTTGCCGGAGTGCTTGAGGAACTCAGGCGCATCGGCCGGAGCCGCAACCAGCGTGTTGGCCGGCAGGATCGCCTGGCCCGCGAGCTTGGCGGGAAATTCCTGTTGGTCAGCAGCGGCCGAACCGGCGATCAAAAGAACAAATGAAACGGAAGCAAGAAGAGCATTTTTCATTGAAACCCCCAAAGGATGGAATGCGGGTTTCGATTAGCAATGCTTTCATGTCGGCGCGTTGACGCTTGCGTGAAGCTTTGGTGACGCCAGCCGGTTGTCCGCCTTGACGAGCGAGATGACGCCGAGGCTCTGGCCGCGACCCTTGACGGCATGGTTTCCCAGGTCCTGCGCCGAGACCGTCTCCGGCATCTTGATGCGCTGAGCGAGGTCGGAGGAGATCAGGACCGAGCGGTTCAACGTCTTGCAAAGCGATTCCAGTCGGGACGTGGTGTTCACGGTGTCGCCGAAATAGGTGATCTTGTGATGGTCGACACCGATTTCAGCCGTGATGACTGTGCCACCGTGCAAGGCGGCGCGCAGGCGAGGGACCTGACCAAATGCCGTCAGCCAGTGCTCGGCGTCCGCCTCGATCGCGCCGACGATATCGAATATGCAGTTCACGCATCGGGCGAACTTGATCCCGCGTTCCAATGGCCAGCTGATGATCGCGGCATCGCCCACATAGTCATCGATGGTACCCTTGTACTTTCTCACCGGCTCGGCGAACGAGGCGAACAGGGAACTCAGCATCTGCTGCGCTTTGAGATCGCCGTGTTTCTCGGCAAAAGAGGTCGAGTCCACCAGATCGATAAACAGGAAGACGCGTTCCTCGCTGATCGGTTTGCGGTAGCGGCTGAACAGCATGTTCAGGAAGATATCCCGCCCCAGTAGTTCACGTATCCGAAGCACGAAGATGATCAGCGCGCACACCGCGAGCGCATAGAGAAATGCGTTGAACGGCAGGACGACGGCATCGACCCACGATTCCGGATGAAAGAAGCCGAGCCACCACATGGATAGGCCGGCAACTGCAAATCCGGCGCTCATCAGTATTTCGTAGACGAAGATCTCCGCGAGGAAGAACGTCAGCGTCGGAAGCGCCTGCATGCGACGGTAGAGGGAGCGCAAGATGACTTTGCGCTCGAACGCAATGATCGGCAGGCCGATGGCGAGCGCGAACGTCGCACCGAGGAAGGGATGCCCCCCATAAAACCGCATATCGTAAAGCACGCCGCTCGCGGCGATGACAAGTGCGATCAATAGCCAGTTCTGGACTGGTGATATTTCCCTCATGGAGTCCTTTTCGCGGTGACGCGTCGCCGGGATACCCAAGGCATATAGGAAGCATCGGGTGCCTCCAAAAGACACGCCAGGTTCGTTCCGCGATCAATACAATCTCGAAATGACTATACGCGCAAAAACGTCCGCTTGATGGCGCTAGAGCGCCACCGTCTCGACCTTCTTACCGACGAAGCGAAGGGCGACCTGGCCCTGGATAAGCTGCAGCGCAGGCTCGCCGAAGAGCTCCCGCCGCCAGCCGTGAAGCGCAGCGACCTCGGCCTTCTCGCCCTCAGATGCGATCTTGTCGAGATCTTCGCTGTTGGCGATCACCTTTGGTGCGACGCCGTGCTTTTCCGAGATCAGCTTCAACAGGACCTTCAGCAATTCGGCGGCGGCGGCGGCGCCCTCTGGTGGCTGTGCCTGCCGTGGGGCGTGCGGCATTTCGGTCTTCGGCAAGGCAAGCGCGGCATTGACGGCTTCGACCACGGCAGCGCCGGCGGCCGACCGTTCCCAACCCTTGGGGATCGTGCGCAAGCGGCCAAGCGCTTCGGCGTCCTTCGGCTGCTGCTGGGCGATCTCATAGATCGCGTCGTCCTTCAGCACGCGCGAGCGCGGCACGTTGCGGCTTCGGGCCTCACGCTCGCGCCAGGCGGCGACATATTTGAGGATGGCGAGTTCCTGCGGCTTGCGCAGGCGCATTTTCAACCGCTGCCATGCATCGTCCGGATGCAGGTCGTAGGTCTCGCGGGCCTCAAGGATATCCATCTCCTCCCGCAGCCAGGAGGAGCGGCCTTCGCGTTCGAGTTCGGCCTTGAGGTAGAGGTAGACGTCACGGAGGTGCGTGACATCGGCCAGCGCGTAGTCGAGCTGCTTTTCCGAGAGCGGCCGGCGGCTCCAGTCCGTGAAGCGCGACGACTTGTCGATTTGGACGCCCTTGGTGCGGCTGACGAGCTGGTCGTAGGAGACCGAGTCCCCGAATCCGCACACCATCGCGGCAACCTGAGTGTCGAAAATCGGATGCGGAATGAGCCCGCCGCGGTTGTAAATGATTTCGATGTCTTGGCGGGCGGCGTGGAAGACCTTGAGCACGGCAGGATTGGCCATCAGCTCGAAAAACGGCTTGAGGTCGAGGCCCTTCGCCAACGGATCGACCAGCACTTCCGTCGTTGGGCTTGCCATCTGTATTAAGCAGAGTTCCGGCCAGAACGTCGTCTCTCGGAGAAACTCGGTGTCGATGGTAATGAATTCTGACTTGGCCAGCTCTTTGCAGGCCGCCTCCAAATCGGCGGTTGTTTCGATCATCTCAATTCATTCGCAGGATAGACATAGTTGAACCTTCCTTCTCCTTTCGGCCGGATATGTCAACTAGAACCCGCAAAGAGCCGTCAAACAACTCTAACATAACTGGTCATGCCGGTCTTTTGATGCTCGATGATGTGGCAATGCAGCAACCAATCGCCGGGATTGTCGGCCACAAAGGCGAGTTGCACTTTCTCATCGGGTTGGACGAGATAGGTGTCGCTAACGAGCGGCTCGACCTTCCGTGTCGAGGACGAGAGCACGGTAAAGCTCATGCCGTGCAGGTGGATCGGATGCGTGTGCGGCGTCACGTTCTCGAGCTGCAGGATGTAGCTCTTACCCAGCTTCAATTCCGCCAGCGGCGCGGTCGGATCCGGCGTGTCGCCGGGCCACGGTACCTTGTTGATGGCCCAGAAGCTGTAGCCCAGCGTACCACAGATGCTGTCGACAGGCGCACTCTCGGCCGTAGCGCTGAGAATGAGCGGGATCTTCTGTGCCGCAGACAGATCGGGCTTAGCGACCGGGTTCTCGCCAAGCGCCGTGAGATCGCCGACATTGCGCTTCAACGAGGTTCCGACGGCGCGAAGCTTGGCGATCGTCTTCGGCATTGTGCCCCTGATGTCTTCGAGTGTGGCGACGGCACCCTCGCTGTCTGGCATCCTGACGGCGAGATCGAGGCGCTGACCGGGCCCGATCAACAGCAGATCGAGCGGAAAGCGTTTCGAGACAGGATTGCCGTCGAGCGCGATGACGGTCGCCTCGGCGCCCTCCATCTTCAGGGAAAAGATGCGGGTGACGTCAGTCACCGCAATGCGGAGCCGGATGAGGCCGCCGGCCGGCGCATCATATTGCGGCTCCTGGTTCCAGTTGGCCGTCCTGACTGTTCCGTAGGTGCCGGTCTTTGCCGCATCACGCGGACGGAAGGCCGCGATGAACTGCCCGTCGCCACCGAGCCGCCAGTCGCGCAGATTGAGCACGACCTCGGCGTCGAATACCGGATCGTCTGGATCCTCCACCACGAGAACGCCAGTCATGCCGTGACCCATCTGTGTCAGCGTGTTGCAATGTGGGTGATACCAGAAAGTGCCGGCATCCGGCGGCGTGAAGGCATAGTCGAAGCTGTCACCGGTATAGACATAGGGCTGCGTCATGAACGGCACGCCGTCCATCTTGTTCGCTATTCTCAGGCCGTGCCAGTGGATCGTCGTCGGCTCGTCGAGCGTGTTCGTCAGCCTTGCCGCAAAAGGTTTGCCCTTCGTCATTCGCAATACCGGAGGCATGCCGGCGTCGCCCCAAGTCATGATGTCTTTCGTCATGCCGGAGTCGGCGAGGCTGGCCGTCGTCTTTAACGCTTTCAGCACTTGTGGCTCCGGCGCCGCTTCCGCCAACCCGAATTTCCCCGCTATTCCGACACCGACGCCATAAGCACCCGCAACGGCCGAGGCTTTCAGCAGGTTGCGGCGAGTGAAAAGGGGCATGTAGAGGCTCCGCGCGAGGATATTGCTCTTCTTTAAAGTTGACTGCGAGCTTCAGCAATATGGTAGGGAGTTGCCAAACTGCCGCATGGGTATTCGCGGTCGCATGGTTGCGGGCCTGTCATAAAGCTGGCGCAAAGCGCATGCTTAGCGTGCCAACCCTTGACAAATCAGACCGTCCATGCGCTTTTCCGCCCGATTTTCTTGTCGGTGCGGGAGAGCCATCAGAGCCCCTTGCCGCCGTCTTAAGCCAGATACCGGGAATTGAGATTATGCATCGCTATCGCAGCCACACATGTGCAGCCCTCCGCAAGTCGGATGTCGGCGCCAATGTCCGGATTTCCGGCTGGGTCCACCGTGTTCGTGACCATGGCGGCGTTTTGTTCATCGACCTCCGTGACCATTACGGCATCACCCAGGTCGTTGCCGATCCGGATTCGCCCGCGTTCAAGCAGGCTGAACTGGTCCGCGGCGAGTGGGTGATCCGCATTGACGGCCTCGTCAAGGCGCGCACGGAAGACACCGTCAACAAGAACATGGCGACCGGCGAGATCGAACTCTACGCGCAGGAGATCGAAGTTCTCTCCGCTGCCAAGGAATTGCCGCTGCCGGTCTTCGGCGAGCCTGATTATCCGGAAGACGTTCGCCTGAAGTATCGCTTCCTCGATCTGCGCCGCGAGACCCTGCACAAGAACATCGTCAAGCGCACGCAGGTTATCTCCGCCATGCGTCGCGAAATGGGCAATGTCGGCTTCACCGAATACACGACGCCGATTCTGACGGCCTCCTCGCCGGAAGGCGCGCGCGACTTCCTCGTGCCGTCACGCATCCACCCCGGCACCTTCTACGCGCTGCCGCAGGCGCCGCAGCAATACAAGCAGCTGTTGATGGTTGCCGGTTTCGACCGCTACTTCCAGATCGCGCCGTGTTTCCGCGACGAAGACCCGCGCGCCGACCGTCTGCCGGGCGAATTCTACCAGCTCGACCTCGAAATGAGCTTCGTCACCCAGGAAGACGTCTGGAACACGATGGAGCCGGTCATTCGCGACATCTACGTCGAGTTTGCCGAAGGCAAGCCGGTGACCGAGAAGTTCCCGCGCATTCCGTATGAGACGGCGATCCGTAAGTACGGCTCCGATAAGCCCGACCTGCGCAACCCGATCGAGATGCAGGCCGTCACCGAGCATTTTGCCGGCTCCGGTTTCAAGGTTTTCGCGAACATGATCGCCTCGAACCCGAAGGTCGAGGTCTGGGCTATTCCCGCCAGGACTGGCGGTAGCCGTGCGTTCTGCGACCGCATGAACGCCTGGGCGCAGAGCCAGGGGCAGCCGGGCCTCGGCTATATCTTCTGGCGCAAGGAGGGCGAGAAGCTCGAAGGCGCCGGCCCGCTCGCCAAGAACATCGGCGAGGAGCGCACCGACGCGATCCGTACCCAACTCGGCCTCGATGATGGCGATGCCTGCTTCTTCGTCGCCGGTGATCCGTCGAAGTTCTACAAGTTTGCCGGCGAAGCCCGCACGAGGGCCGGCGAGGAGTTGAACCTCGTAGACCGTGATCGCTTCGAATTCTGCTGGATCGTCGACTTCCCGTTCTTCGAATGGCTGGAAGACGAGAAGAAGATCGACTTCGCCCACAACCCGTTCTCGATGCCGCAGGGAGGCCTCGAGGCGCTCAATGGCAGCGATCCGCTGTCGATCAAGGCCTTCCAATACGACATGGTTTGCAACGGCTTCGAGATCGCCTCGGGCTCGATCCGTAACCAGCTGCCGGAAGTCATGGTCAAGGCTTTTGAATTGACCGGCAAGTCGCAGGCCGAGGTCGAGGAGCAGTTCGGCGGCCTCTACCGCGCATTCCAGTACGGTGCGCCGCCGCATGGCGGCATGGCCTTCGGCATCGACCGCATCGTCATGCTGCTCGTCGGCGCCAAGAACCTGCGCGAGATCTCGCTGTTCCCGATGAACCAGCAGGCGCAGGATCTGCTGATGGGCGCACCGACCCCGGCAACGCCGACGCAGCTGCGCGAACTGTCGATCCGTCCGATCCCGCCGG
The DNA here is from genome assembly GCF_024808055.1 of Rhizobium sp. BK176. NCBI lineage: Bacteria > Pseudomonadati > Pseudomonadota > Alphaproteobacteria > Hyphomicrobiales > Rhizobiaceae > Rhizobium > Rhizobium sp. BK176. The sequence continues at coordinate 19,036 of NZ_JANUBV010000009.1, forward strand.
TCAAGAAGGACTGAGAAAGCTGGCATAGAAAGCCCGGCCTGAGCCGGGCTTTTTCTTGGCACTCAAATCGCCGAGTAGAGCGCGTCGCGCAGATCCACCGTGAATTGCCCCCACATCCCCTCCAGCGCCGTATTCGTCAGCGCCACGGCGGTCAGTTTCTTTGCGGGATCGACAAACCAGCTATGGCCGTAGGCGCCGCCCCAGCGAAACGTCCCCTTCGACCACGGCACCTGCGCGGAGACCGGGTCGGTCACCACCGCCCAGCCGAAACCGAAGCCGACGCCCGGATCAAGAAGCTGGCGCACGCCGTTCGCCTGATCTGCCGTCATGGTCTTAACTGTTTCGGAAGAGAGAAGCGGCGAGCCGCCCTTGCGGATCGTCTCCAGGATCGCCAGCACGTTGCCCGCTGTTCCCGCCATGCCGGCGCCGCCGGAATGATAGGAGGCCGGATCGAAGATGCGGTCCGGCGTGAAGCGCACAGAGCCGTTCAGAGCCCGCACGGAGGCTTCTTTGCCCATCAGCGCGGGCTCCGGTGCGGTGTTCATATAGGCGGCAGCGAGCCGACTGTGATCACGCACGGCAAAGGCGATGTCAGCAAGGCCGAGTGGCTCCGTCACCAGCTTTGCCACGGCTTCGCCGAGCGGGGCACCTGTCTCCTTTTCGATGACGCCACCGATCACGTCCATTGCGAGCGAATATTGCCATTGTGAGCCAGGTGCGAAGAGGAGAGGGACGCTCGCCAGCCGCTTCAGGTTTTCGGCCAGCGGCAGGCCAGGTTGATCGAGGCCGTCGGAAATGCCTGCTTTGGCATAAGGACCATCCTCTTCGGCAAAGCCATAGCTGAGTCCGGAGGTATGAGTGAGCAGATGGCGGATAGCGATGACCGGCTCCGTCCCGTCCGCAAGTCGCGGGCGGAAATCCGGCAGCCATTTGGTCACGGGATCGTCGAGGTTGATGCGGCTCTGTTCGACGAGCCGCATCGCTGCGATCGTCACGATCGGCTTTGTGATCGAGGCGAGCCGGAAAATCGTGTCCTCGGCCATGGCCCGTCCTTTTTCGCGATCGGCAAGGCCTGCTGCACGACGATAGACGACGACGCCTTCGCGGGCAACGAGGACCACCGCGCCGACGAGACGTTTTGCTGCGATCGTGCGATCGATCACCGTGTCGAGTGCCCTTGCGAGGTCCGCAGTCTGCTGTGTGTGCTGGGTTTCGAGGGGAAGACTCATTGGATCAAGCCTCCTATAATCACAATGATCGTTCCTGAATAAACTGGATCGAATGATATTTCTAGAGTGATCACTATGAAAAATAACGACGACGGGAAAAATAGCGGTCAGAAGAAGCGCGGCCGCCCGCCGGCCTTCGATCGCGAGACGGTGCTTTCCGCCGCACGCGACGTCTTCTGGCAGCACGGCTATGACGGCAGCTCGATCGCCGATCTTACTGCCTCGATGGGGATTACGCCCCAGAGCCTCTACGCGGCCTTCCGCTCCAAGGCGGAGCTTTATCGCGAGGCGCTCGCGCAATATCGCCGCATGCCGCGCCCCGAACCCGGCAATCCTTTCCAGGCAGAGATCGACACCGTCACTGCCTTCGAGCGGTTCCTGAACAACTCGGCCGCCATTTTCACCGCGCCAGACCATCCGAAGGGCTGTATGATTTCGACGGCTGTGTTGAATTGCGCGGCCGAGAATGAGGACATTGCCGAATATGTCTCCTCGCTGCGGACGCAGACGCTCGACATTTTCGTGGCGCGCATCGAACGCGGCATCAAGGAGGGGGATATAAGCAAGGACGCGAACGCCCGATCGCTTGCCCGCTTTATGGGGGCGATCGTCCAGGGCATGTCGGTCCAGGCACGTGACGGCGCCACGGCCTCAGAACTGGCTGAAATGACCAGCCACGCAATCCATGAGTTGCGCCGCTACATTGCGTGACCGTTGCCCAAACAGAAAGGAACCCAGCGGCAGAGCGGGTCGCCGGGTTCCAGAGGCTCAGATCAATCGTTTGCGGTCACCTTCACGCCGAGGACTTGCGGCAGTGTATTCGGTGCGCCCATCGCGGCACCCATGATCATTGGGAACGGAACGGGCTTTGCCGGAGCGGCAGCGAGCGTCAGGTTCTTCGGATTGTCGAGGAAGGTGCTGACAGCCGCCGATATGGCGTTCTGCAGCTCCGGGATGTTGAGTTGCGCCAGCATGATCGGCGTCATCGCCTTCAACGAATCCGCCATCTGTTGGCCGGAGATGTTCTGCTGGCTGCCGGCGTAGTCGAGGGCGCGTTTGGTGATGGAAGCGTCATCGAAGCGGATCTGGGCGCTTTCGAACGACAGCTGCTGCATCAGCCCGAGCATCGACAGACCGAGGGCCTGCTGCGCCTCTTCCTTGTTCTGGTTTGCTTCCGCCTGCTTGGCCGCCTCCTGCAGCGACTTTATGAAAGGCATCGTGTAGCCGGAGATCTTAAAGGCGAGGTTCAGCTTGCCGATGTTGTTGAAGTCGAAGGCGAATTCGGAGACGTCGATCGTGCCGGGTGTCAGCTCCCAGGCGCCCTTCATCGTGATGTCGCCCTGGACGTGCTGGAGCGCGAGCTTGTCGATCGCTTCCTTGCTCTGCGCGTCGGTTGTCTTGCTGAGATCGGCCTTGAGACCCTTGAAAGCGCCATCAAAATCGAAGCCGGATTCGTCTTCGCGAAGCGTCAGGTTCATGTCGCTTTCAGCGAGCGAGAACAGCTCTGCCCCGTTCTGGACAACCTTCACCGGACCGCTGTGGGCGCTCTCGTAGAGCAGCATCGAGTCGAGCCCTTCACCCTTCGGATCGGCAGGGATCGAAATACCGCTCAGCGTCAGGTCGGTTGCTGTGAAAGTGGAGCCCTCGTTCGTAGCGCTGATGTTCGGGAAGGATGCTTCCTCGACATAGTAGCCGCCGTCTTCGTCTTCCTCGACGCCTTTCATCGTGATGTCGCCAATCTGCACCGCTTCGCCGCTGTTGGCCTTGAAGCTCGCCTGCTTCAGCGTCACCGTCGTGCCGTCGACATCGACGCCATCGGCAACGATCGTGCCTCCCTGCTGGCTGTAAGCGGCGTTGATCTTCGTCAGCAGAGCCTGGCCATCGAGGGCAAAGGCCGAGCCGGCGAGAGAAAGAAAAGCGGCGCCCGAAAGCATCAGCCGTGTCGTCCGGTAAAAAGTCATCTTGGGTCCCTTAGTGGCGGTGCGTAGCGGTGGCTCTGTTCGTAGCCGATCTACTGCGGTTCGATCGCGGTTTATATTTGTGTATTTCTAAATTTGTGTTGAAGGGAAAACGAAAGAACGACCAAATTCGGGCAAAGCAGCTACTGTCATTCTTTTCTCATCGTTCCAAGACTTCATCCACAGCCCGAATGCTTGGATTCCTTGCTCAAATAGGACATCTCGGCTAGTCAGGACATATGGGACAACAGATTTTGCCGCCCTCCGGCGGAGACGACGACAGTATCCTTCCGGTCGATCTGAAGGCGGCGCTTGAAGAGCGCTATCTCGCCTATGCGCTATCGACTATCATGCACCGCGCGCTGCCCGACGTGCGCGACGGCTTGAAGCCGGTGCACCGCCGTATCATTCACGCCATGAGCGAGATGGGCATCCGGCCCAATTCCGCCTTCAAGAAATGTGCCCGTATCGTCGGCGATGTCATCGGTAAGTTTCACCCGCATGGCGATCAGTCGGTCTATGATGCGCTGGTGCGTCTGGCGCAGGATTTCTCGCAACGCTACCCTGTCGTCGACGGGCAGGGCAACTTCGGCAACATCGACGGCGACAGTGCTGCTGCCTATCGATACACCGAAGCCCGCATGACCGAGGTCGCCGGTCTCCTGCTCGATGGCATCGAACAGGATGCAGTTGATTTCCGCCCGACCTACAACGAGGAAGACGAAGAGCCGGTCGTCCTGCCGGGCGCCTTTCCGAACCTACTGGCGAATGGCTCGTCTGGTATTGCCGTCGGTATGGCGACCTCCATTCCGTCGCATAACGTCCACGAGCTCTGCGACGCCGCACTTCACCTCATCAAGCATCCCGATGCTTCGGTCGAAAAGCTGGTGGAGTTCATCCCCGGCCCGGATTTCCCGACGGGCGGCATCATCATCGACAGCCGCGAAAGCATCATCGAGGCTTACAAGACCGGCCGCGGCGGATTTCGCACACGCGCCAAGTGGGAGACCGAGGACCTCGGTCGTGGCGGTTATCAGATCGTCGTTACCGAAATCCCGTTCCAGGTCCAGAAGTCCCGATTGATCGAAAAGATCGCCGAACTCCTGTTGGCGCGAAAACTGCCCTTGCTCGAGGACATCCGCGACGAATCCGCCGAAGACGTCCGCGTCGTGCTGGTACCGAAGAACCGGACAGTCGATCCGACGATCCTTATGGAATCGATGTTCAAGCTGACGGAACTGGAAAGTCGCTTCCCGCTGAACATGAACGTTCTCTCCATGGGGCGCATCCCGCGCGTCATGGCGTTGAACGAGGTCCTGAAGGAGTGGCTCGACCACCGTCGTGAAGTGCTGCAGCGCCGCTCGCGCTTCCGTCTCGCCGCTATCGATCGTCGCTTGGAAATCCTCGGCGGCTTGCTGATCGCCTACCTCAATATCGACGAGGTCATTCGCATCATCCGCGAAGAGGATGAGCCGAAGCCCGTGATGATCGCGCGCTGGTCGCTGACCGACAACCAAGTCGAAGCGATCCTCAATATGCGCCTGCGGTCGTTGCGCAAGCTTGAGGAATTCGAGATCCGCACTGAATTCGACGCGCTCACCAAGGAGAAGGGCGAGATCGAGGCGCTGCTGGCATCCGAGGACAAGCAGTGGCAGACGGTCGCCTGGGAAATCGGCGAGGTGAAGAAGAAGTTCGCGAAGGCGACCGAGCTCGGCCGCCGCCGCACACAGTTTGCCGACGCGCCTGAAGCTGATGAGCAGGCAATCCAGCAGGCGATGATCGAGAAGGAGCCGATCACCGTCGTCGTCTCAGAAAAAGGCTGGATCCGCGCGCTGAAGGGACACATCTCCGACACCGCGACCCTGACCTTCAAGGAAGGCGACGCGTTGAAGGTTGCCTTCCCGGCACAGACGACCGACAAGATCCTGATCATCACCACGGGTGGCAAGGCCTACACGCTTGGTGGCGACAAGCTGCCCGGCGGTCGAGGTCATGGCGAGCCTCTGCGTATCATGATCGACATGGAAAATGATCAGGACGTGCTGACGGCGTTCGTGCACGATCCGGCCCGTAAGCAATTGATCGTCTCGACGGCGGGCAACGGTTTCGTTGTCGCCGAGACCGACATGGTCGCCAATACCCGCAAGGGCAAGCAGATCATGAACGTCTCCATGCCCGAGGAGACGAAGCTGATTGTTCCGGTCAGCGGCGATCATGTCGCTGTCGTTGGCGAGAACCGCAAGCTGCTCGCCTTCCCGCTGGCGCAGGTGCCTGAAATGGGGCGCGGCAAGGGCGTCCGCCTGCAGCGCTACAAGGACGGCGGCATTTCCGATGTGCGCTGCTTCGCCATTGCCGACGGCCTCGTCTGGGAAGATAGTGCCGGCCGCACCTTTACGAAAAACAAGGACGAGCTGGCCGAATGGCTCGCCGATCGCGCGACCGCCGGTCGCACCGTTCCGAAGGGTTTTCCGCGCAGCGGCAAGTTCGCAGGTTGAGGCAAAAATAAATCCGCGCGCCGCTCTTGGCGAGCGGTGCAATTCCTCTAATTCTGTCCTGTAATCACAACATGGACAGACATCATTCCGTAGGCGGACGGAATGATCGAATGTGGCGCTTTCGGGAGCATCATGTCGATCACGGAGGAATGTTGATGAGTGCTTGCAATACCATCACCTTGAATGTTGCGCATACTTTCAATGCCTCGCCCTGCGCTGTCTATGACGCATGGCTGAACCCTCAGATTGCAAAACGCTTTCTCTTCGCGAGCGATGAAGGCCGCGTGATCCGCGCCGATATCGATCCGAAGGTTGGCGGGCATTTTCTCGTCATCGATCGGCGTCCGACTGGTGATGCGGTTCATTACGGCGTGTTTCTGGAACTGCGTCGTCCGCGACGGATGGTCTTCTGCTTCTCTGCAGCCGAGCATGATCACAATGCGGACCGAATCCAGATAGACATCGAACCCCTTGCAGAAGGCACACGGCTGACGCTCTCACACGAAATGTGCTCTGAATGGGGGCAGTTCGAGGAGCAGACGCGGCAGGGTTGGGTTCACGTCATGCAAGGGCTCGAGCGCGAACTCGATGCCATGCAGGTGGTCAATGTGCCAGAGATTGTCGCGAAGGTTTCCGCCGAACCATCCAAAGCGAGTGCGCCATAATCGCGCAGACCAGGATCGTGCCGCCGATGAGAGTCATCGTCGGCGGCGCTTCTGCGAAAATTAACCAGATCCAGATCGGAGCCAGGATGGTTTCGAGCAGGTAGAACATGCCGACTTCCGGCGCCGACAGGTAACGCGGCCCCGTGGCAAGGCACCAAAACGCAACCGGCATCAGCAGCGCGCCGTTGAGGACGATCCACGCCGGATGCTCTATGACGAGTCCAGCCGGCAAAGCGTTGGCAAAACCGAGGATGGCAGGCATGGCGGCCGCAAGCAACGGCACGAAGCCCATGTCTCGGCGCGATGCACGACCGACTGTGATCGCCGACGCGAGGATGAAAGCGCTGAGCAGCGCCATGGCATCGCCGAAGACATGGCCGCCGGCCAATCCGTCACGGACGATCAAGCCAACACCGAACACCATGACGGCCATGGTAACGAGCGTGGAGAGCGAAGGGCGCTCCTTGAGGAATATCCAGGAGAGGAGGGCCCCGAACATCGGATTGAACGCGACGATGAAGACCACATTCGCCGTTGCCGTATTGAAGACGGCGAGCAGGAAGGTCAGCGTCGAGCAGCCGTAGAGCAATCCCGTTGCAAGGCCATGTTTGCCGGGCACAAGCACTGGCCATGTTCCCTTGACGTATCGGATGAGGCAGATCAGGACCACGGTCACGGCGACGGTCGTGATGCTGCGTGCGCCGAGGATCGACCACATGTCTCCATGAGCAAGGCGCACGAGGGGAATGTCCATGGAAAGAGCCAGGCCGCCGATTGCTGTCAGCAGCAGACCCTTCCGATGATCGGAAAGGGAGGGGAGGAGCATTTAGTAGCGTGTACTTTCGGGCAATGCGGAGGGATCGAAACGTTCCCAACCGCGCGAAGTCAGGTGCTCCTGCGGCTGGAAGCGAGTCTTGTAGTCCATTTTCCGCGATCCTTGAACCCAGTAGCCCAAGTAAACGTGCGGAAGACCCAAAGCCTTTGTCCGCCTGATGTGATCAAGGATCATGAAGGTCCCGAGCGAGCGCCGATCCATATCAGGGTTGAAGTAGGAATAGACCATCGACAAGCCGTCGCTCATGGTATCGGTGAGGGCGGCTGCCACCAGTTCGCCCGTCGGCCGCTCTTCGATCCCGGCCCCTTCCTTTCGAAGCCGATACTCGATGATCTTGGTGTTCACATGCGTATCCTCGACCATGATGGCGTAGTCGAGCACAGTCATGTCGGACATTCCGCCCTGTTGGTGGCGAAAATCAAGATAGCGTCGGAACAGCGAATACTGCTCGCTGGAGGGCTGGGCAGGAAACTCCGTGGAGATGATATCGTCGTTTGTCGCCAGAACCCGTTTCATCGACTTTGTCGGCAAGAACTCCTGCGGGAGGATGCGCACCGAGATGCAGGCACGGCAGGCTTCGCACGCTGGCCGATAGGCAATGTTCTGCGATCGGCGAAAGCCGCCCTGTGTCAGGATATCGTTCATCTCCGCTGCACGCGGCCCGACGAGATGTGTGAAGACCTTGCGTTCCATCTCGTGGGCCAGATAAGGGCACGCAGCCGGAGCAGTCAGGTAAAACTGCGGTGAGGGCGTCGTCTGCGTATTCATCTGTTCCGGAGATTTCCTTCGGTTCGCTGCTTATCTACAGGATGACTTAAGAATAAAAAACGTCAACAGCGCGGCCATTCTGTTGTCCGATGTTGCCCGTTATACTTTTGGATATGGCGCCCAAAGGCTGCCAGCAAAGGCCAGCAGCCGCGTTTATTTTAGCGTGTAAGGACCCGATCTAGGCGGTGCGTACGGTGACCGTGCCGACCAGAAAATCGTGGATAAGCCGGCTGCGCTCGGTAAACAGGCCGACCAGCAGAATCAGCGGCGTCAGAACGGAGTTCAAGATCCAGAAAAGCGCCAGGTGAACGATGGCGGTCAGAAAATCCATCCGCTGCCCGTCGACTCGGATGATTGCGATTCCCATTGCGCGCATCCCAAGCGAGGCCTGACTGGAACCGCCAACGGTGAAGCCGAAATAGAGGCCGGCAACGATCACGAACAAGGCCGGATAGAGAAAGAATCCGAGCCCCAGTGTGACGATCGACAGGAAGAAAAGCACGACGGCTGCCGGGATGCAAAGCAGCAGAACGATCACGTAATCGAGGATGAATGCGAAGACACGACGGCTCAGCGTGCCGCTGTAGGCGCGCCACTCGTCCGGTGCGGCATAAAGCGGGTTGGGAGTGAGCGTCATTGTTGCGGTCTCCTTTCGAGAAAGTGATGCCGCTGATATGGTATCGCTTCCCGCAAATGCAATATTTGCGCGCAGTCAGCGCTTGGCTAAAATCCTGGCCACCTCGACCGCAAAATAGGTGAGGACGCCATCACACCCGGCGCGCTTGAATGAAAGCAGGGTTTCCAGCATCGCCCGTTCACCGTCGATCCAGCCGTTCATCGCGGCCGCCTTGATCTGTGTGTATTCGCCCGAAACTTGGTAGGCGAAGGTGGGTAGTCCGAAAGCCTCCTTCATGCGCCAACAGATGTCGAGATAGGGCAGTCCCGGCTTGACCATCAGCATGTCGGCGCCTTCCTCGACGTCGAGCGCCGCGTCCCGGATCGCTTCGGTCCCGTTTGCCGGATCGATGTAATAGGTCTTCTTGTCGCCCTTGAGCAGCCCGCCGGTCGAGATCGCCTCGCGGTAGGGGCCATAGAATGCCGAGGCGAATTTGGTGGCGTAGCTCATGATACCAACATTCTGGTGCCCGGCAGCGTCAAGGGCGCGGCGGATGGCGCCGATTCTACCGTCCATCATCTCCGACGGCGAAATGATGTCAGAGCCGGCATTGGCCTGCATGACGGCCGCGCGCGCAACCTGATCGACCGTCTGGTCGTTGACGATCTCGCCATGTCGCAGGATCCCGTCGTGGCCATGGCTGGTGAAAGGATCGAGCGCCACATCCGTGATGACCCCGATATTGGGCACTGCCTTCTTGATAGCGATCGTCGCCTGGTTGATCAGGTTGTTGGCCTCAAGACTGTTCGATCCGGTTTCGTCGCGGAGTTCCATCTCGATGTTCGGAAAGGTCGCGATCGCCGGGATGCCGAGATCGGCCGCCTCCCTGGTGGCTTCGACGAGCTTATCCACACTCATCCGGTTGACGCCGGGCATTGCCGGTATCGGTTCGATGATGCCGGAGCCGGGAACGACGAAAACCGGCCAGATCAGATCGTCCACCGTCAGCCGGTTTTCCTGTACCAGGCGCCGCGTCCAGTCGGCCTTGCGGTTGCGGCGCATGCGCCGATGGCCGGTGATGTCGTCGACGAGATGCGTCTTGTCCTGCATGGTCGTTCCAGCTTTCTGCCATTCCAATTGTCGATGCGCTCATTATCATGGCACGGCCGAAAACCAAACCGGACGATTGGCCGCAATAATCGAGCCGCTGGCGAAGTCCCAACTGCAACCCTATTGTTTTAGATATGGACGCTGATTCTCCGACGATACCGAAGCCGACGCTAACCAGCGTTCTGTTCATCCTGTTCTTGCGCCTGGTCGCGATGTCCTGCTTCTGGTTTGGATTGCAGTATTGGGCGATGCTTGTCGGCTACTCGCTGGTGGGGGCAGGGCGCTTCGACCTGCTCAGCCTTCCCTGGAAGGTCGCAAGCACCTGCCTTGCCGTTCTCTTTCCTGTTGCGTCCCTCGGCCTTTGGCTGGCCGTCTCCTGGGGCCCGGTAATCTGGGTGCTAGCGGCAGGCGGACAGGTCATCATGCACGGCTTCATGCCGGACGTTTTCGGGTCCAACCGGCTGATCGTTCTCCTGCATATTGCGGTCGCTCTGGTCTACGTGGGATTCCGCGCCGTGCTCTGGTACGAGAAGCGAAAGCGGCGCCAGCAGGTAAGCGTTGATTTACCCTGATACATCTAGGAGATTCGGTAAGGCACTGTTAAGCCTGCGGTTTAAGTAGAATTTTATTTGTATTCGATAGGGTCTGTCTCAAGGCGGGAAGAAAACCAACACCGCCAAACAAACAGTGAGGCAGTCATCATGAACACGAAAATCAAGCCGCAGGCAGTATCGAACTTCCGTGACCAGCAGGAACAGGGCATCCGTGATCTTTACATGGAATCCCTTCATCTTGTTGAACGTCTTCACCGCCGTCTGCTCGACGTCATCAAGGATGAGTTCGACCGTCAGGGTCGCAGCGATGTGAACGCTGTCCAGGCACTTCTCCTCTTCAACATCGGCAACTCCGAGCTGACCGCCGGCGAACTTCGCTCTCGCGGTTACTACCTGGGCTCCAACGTTTCCTACAACGTCAAGAAGCTCGTCGACCTCGGCTTCATCAACCACCAGCGCTCGCGCATCGACCGTCGCTCGGTCCGCATCAGCCTGACGGAAACCGGCCAGGACATCGCGGAAACCGTCGCCAAGCTCTACGAGCGCCACGTAGGCTCGATCGACAAGGTCGGCGGCATCGGTACCGACGAATTCACGCAGATGAACAAGCTGCTGACCCGTCTGGACCGCTTCTGGAACGACCAGATCCTCTACCGCCTGTAATCTCGTAAGCCAACTTCCCTGCTGGCTTATCAGACCTCCAAGGCACGAAAGGGCGCAACGGTATTCCGTAGCGCCCTTTTCGCGTTTCCTCGCTCCGTTGCGGGGGACTACATATTCGGCCGACAACTTGCTAATGACTTCGCACGAACCTTTGGGGGTTCTAGCGTGAATCAGGAGTTGCAGGTCATGGTGTCAGCTGTCTTGGCGGCGAGCGGTGGGGTGAAGCAGGTCATCTGCATCAGTTGGGGGACGAAATATGGTGCCCCCTTCATCAACCGTCTTTATGCCATGGTGAAGCGCAATATCACGCCTCCCTTCACCTTCACTTGCTTCACCGACAATCGCAGCGATCTAAATCCTGAGATCCTTTGCGAGGACCTGCCGCCGCTGGATGTCGAAAACATGCCGGTGAGAACGAAGGGTATTTGGCCCAAGGGGCGACTTTGGGGGCCGAAGCTTGGAAGTTTGAGTGGTCCAGTGCTGTTCCTCGACCTCGATCTGGTCATCGTCGGTTCCCTCGACTCATTCTTCGAGGTCGGCGGTCCTGACGACGTCATCCTGTCGCGCAACCAGACGACGCCGTTTGAACGCCTCGGACAGACATCTCTCTTCCGCTTTCCTGTCGGCAAGCTGGTTTCCTTGCAAGAAAAATTCCGTGCCGATCCCCAAGGGGTTGCTGACGAATATGAATTCGAGCAGCGCTTTGTGACGAGAAATGCGCCCGGCGGCGCGAAGTTCTTTCCGCGTCGGTGGGTGCTCCATTTCAGGCAGGATTGCCGCTGGCCATTCCCGCTCAATTATTTCCTGACGCCACGCCTGCCGGGTGATGCGCGGGTGATCCTGTTTCCACGCGACTTCCATCCGCAGTTCGCGGTCGAAGGACGGTTCGGGTTGAAGGGCCGCGCGGCGCCGCCGCTGGATCATATCCGACACATGTTCGACCCCGAACGAAGACGCAACAGGCCGCTGTTTCGTTATCTGCGCCACTACATCCGACCAACGCCTTGGGTGGCCGACCACTGGCGCGAGTAGGCACCTTCCGTCAACGCTGTCGTGACATCTTTGCAACGCATGGCAGGCAAGCATAATCGCCTGTATTCAAGCCGTTTTTTAGCCGCTATTAACCGCCACATTCTGTGGATCGATATGGTTTTTCCGCGTTGTCTGCGACCGACGGTTGAGTGTGGTGCGAGGCGACACGAATTGGCCATATTAGCATGTCAGCGGAAATGCACGGCAAAATGGCGCTTCCCCAATTGAGGTCCGATAACCTCGTGCTCCCTGCTCGCAATCCTGTGATTGCCGGCAGAGAGATTGTGTAATGCGCCGTGGCGACGGGTTGGTAGGGATTTGCGCTCTCGCAGGGATAGCGAAGGTCGTCGGTCTCTCAAGCAGCGGCAATTTAGTGGTTGGGATGAATGTCGAAGAAAATCGGAACTGAAGCTCTTTCTCGTCGGGCGTTTCTGACGTCTGCGGCAATGGTGGGAGCGGGCGCATTGGCTACCCCCGCACTCGCGCAGTCGGCGATCGATTCGCTCATTAATGCTCCGCAGCGCGGCGATTGGGATGACCAATTCGATGCAAAGGCGGCATCCCGTACGGCGACGGCCGTCGTTTCGAACACGCCGATTCTCGGACCGCAGTCGGTGCCCAGTATCCAGCAGGCGATCATGCAGTATCAGCAGATCGCCTCCGCGGGCGGTTGGCCTCAAGTGAGCCCAAGCCAGCAGCGCCTGCAGATCGGCGTGACGGACCCGGCCGTCCAGGGGCTTCGCCAGCGTTTGGCCATTACCGGCGACCTGCCGCGCGAGGCGGGCATGTCTTCGGCGTTCGATTCCTATGTCGACGGCGCCGTCAAGCGCTTCCAGGCGCGTCACGGCCTTCCGGCTGACGGTGTTATCGGCGAGTTCACCTTGAAGGCGATGAACGTTCCGGCCGATGTTCGCCTGCAGCAACTGAACACCAACCTCATCCGGATTCAGACCTTCCCGGAAGAGCTGGGACGCCGCCATGTGATGGTCAACATTCCGGCGGCTTACGTCGAGGCGGTGGAAGACGGCAGCGTTGCGACGCGCCACGCCGCGGTTGTTGGCCGGCTTAGCCGTCCGACGCATCTCGTTAACTCGAAGATCTACGAAGTTATTCTCAATCCTTATTGGACGGCACCGCGCTCGATCGTCGAAAAAGACATCGTGCCGCTGATGCGCAAGGACCCGACCTACCTCGAGAAGAATGCCATTCGCCTGATCGATGGCAAGGGCAACGAGGTGGCGCCGGAAACGGTCGACTGGAATGCGGAGAAGGCGCCGAATTTCATGTTCCGCCAGGATCCGGGCAAGATCAACGCCATGGCGTCCACGAAGATCAACTTCTACAACAAGAACGGCGAGTACATGCACGACACGCCGCAGCAGGGTCTCTTCAACAAGCTGATGCGCTTTGAGTCCTCTGGCTGTGTCCGCGTCCAGAACGTTCGGGACCTGACGACCTGGCTGCTGCGCGAGACCCCGCCGTGGTCACGTCAGCAAATGGAGCAGGTCATCACGACCCGCGTCAACACACCGATCAAGCTTGCCGAAGAAGTGCCCGTTTACTTCGTCTACATTTCCGCTTGGGGCATGCCGGATGGCGTCGTGCAGTTCCGCGACGATATCTACCAGCTCGACGGCAATGCCGAGCTTGCGCTCGACACGACCGCCACCACGGAGCAGCCGGTTCAATGAGTCAGTTGGATCGCGTTTGATTTTCTCGAAACCGCGCCCCTCTGGCGCGGTTTTTTGTTGTCCTATCGAGCCTGGAACCCGCGGCGCGTAGATTGCCTAGCAAATGTCGTTCTCCGTATTGCCCTTGGCAGGGCAGGGCGCTAATACCTTCGCGCATTCCAGTTGAGGAGCCCGCCCATGACCAATGCTTCCACCCAGACCTTCTTCAATCGCTCGCTTGCCGATACCGATCCGGAAATCTTCGGCTCGATCCAAAAGGAACTCGGTCGCCAGCGTCATGAGATCGAGCTGATCGCTTCGGAAAACATTGTTTCCCGCGCGGTTCTGGAAGCCCAGGGCTCCATCATGACCAACAAGTACGCTGAAGGCTATCCGGGCAAGCGCTACTATGGCGGCTGCCAATTCGTCGATATCGCGGAAGAACTCGCGATCGAGCGCGCCAAGAAGCTCTTCGGCGTCAACTTCGCCAACGTTCAGCCGAACTCCGGTTCGCAGATGAACCAGGCTGTGTTCCTGGCGCTGCTGCAGCCGGGCGACACCTTCATGGGCCTTGATCTCAACTCGGGCGGTCACCTGACACACGGTTCGCCGGTCAACATGTCGGGCAAGTGGTTCAACGTTGTGTCCTACGGCGTGCGCGAAGGCGACAATCTGCTCGACATGGACGAAGTTGCTCGCAAGGCCGAAGAGCACAAGCCGAAGCTGATCATCGCCGGCGGCACCGCTTACTCCCGCATCTGGGACTGGAAGCGTTTCCGCGAGATCGCTGACTCGGTTGGCGCCTACCTGATGGTCGACATGGCCCACATCGCCGGTCTCGTTGCCGGTGGCCAGCATCCGTCGCCGTTCCCGCACTGCCATGTCGCGACTACCACGACCCACAAGTCGCTGCGCGGCCCGCGCGGTGGTGTCATCCTGACCAACGATGAAGATCTGGCGAAGAAGTTCAATTCGGCCGTATTCCCGGGTCTGCAGGGAGGTCCGTTGATGCACATCATCGCTGCCAAGGCCGTTGCCTTCGGCGAGGCGCTGCAGCCCGAGTTCAAGGACTACGCGGCCCAGATCGTCAAGAACGCCAAGGCGCTTGCCGAAACCCTGATCGCAGGCGGCCTCGACGTCGTTTCCGGCGGCACCGACAACCACTTGATGCTGGTTGACCTTCGCAAGAAGAACGCGACCGGCAAGCGTGCCGAAGCAGCGCTCGGGCGCGCCTACGTCACCTGCAACAAGAACGGCATCCCGTTTGACCCTGAAAAGCCTTTCGTCACGTCGGGTGTGCGCCTCGGCGCACCGGCCGGCACGACGCGCGGCTTCAAGGAAGCGGAATTCAAGGAAATCGGCAATCTCATCGTTGAGGTTCTCGACGGCCTGAAGGTCGCCAATTCCGACGAGGGGAACGCAGCCGTGGAAGCAGCCGTTCGCGGCAAGGTGGTCGACCTGACCAACCGCTTCCCAATGTACGATTACATCGGCTAAGGATAGCGCATGCGCTGCCCATTCTGCGGATCGGAAGACACACAAGTCAAGGATTCACGCCCGGCGGAGGACAATACGTCCATCCGCCGCAGGCGCATTTGTCCTGATTGCGGCGGTCGCTTCACGACCTTCGAGCGCGTGCAACTGCGCGAGCTGATGGTGTCGAAGAAGACCGGTCGCAAGGTGCCGTTCGACCGCGACAAGCTGGTGCGATCTTTCGAGATCGCACTGCGCAAGCGTCCGGTCGACCGCGACCGCATCGAGCGCGCGGTCTCCGGTATCGTTCGACGGCTTGAAAGCTCGGGCGAGGTCGAGATCAGCTCCGAGCAGATCGGCCTTCAGGTGTTGGAAGCGTTGAAGAGTCTGGATGACGTCGGCTTCGTTCGCTATGCCTCGGTCTATCGGGATTTCTCGCACGCCGAGGATTTCGAGAAGGTCATTTCCGAGATCAACGCCAAGATCGCCCGCGATCCCCTGGACAACTAGCTCATGAGCGCTTCGGAAGACGACGCGCGTTTCATGCAAGAGGCGATCCGCCTGGGTCTCCTGCATCTCGGCCAGACATCTACCAATCCTTCAGTCGGCTGCGTGATCGTGCGTGACGGTCAGATCGTCGGCCGTGCGGTGACGGCGGTCGGCGGGCGTCCCCATGCCGAACCGCAAGCCCTGGCCGAAGCCGGCGAACGGGCACGCGGCGCCACCGCCTATGTCACGCTCGAACCCTGCTCGCATTACGGCAAGACGCCGCCCTGCGCGGAGGCGCTGATTGCCTATGGTGTTGGTCGTGTCGTTATCAGCGTGACGGATCCGGATCCGCGCGTTTCGGGCAAGGGGATCTCCATGCTGCGCGACGCCGGGATTGAAGTCGAGTCCGGAATTCTCGAAGAGGAAGGCAGGCGTTCGCTCGCCGCGTACCTCACGCGCCAGACGAAGAACCGGCCCTATGTGACTCTCAAACTTGCTGTTTCTGCCGACGGTATGATCGGCAAGAGGGGTGAGGGGCAGGTTGCAATCACCGGTCCGGCCGCACGGGCCGAAGTCCAGAAGCTGCGTGCTGAAGCCGACGCGATTCTGGTCGGGATCGGTACTGCGGTCGCCGATGATCCTTTGCTCACGGTTCGCACGCCTGGCCTTGAGACGCGCTCGCCGGTTCGCGTCGTGCTCGATGAACATCTCTCTTTGCCGCTGGACAGCAAGCTGGTTGCAACTGCCAGGCAAGTGCCGTTGATCGTTGTCGCGACTGAGCCACCGCGCTTCGATAACAGCGAGGACAAGGCCTTTCTTGCGCGCCGCGACGCGCTGGATCAGGCGGGCGTCGAGGTGGTCCAATGCAATCCCAACCGTCTGGACGAGCTGCTGCCGGCGCTCGCGTCGCGCGGCATTTCCTCGCTTGTCGTTGAAGGCGGCGCGCGGACGGCGAAGCTTTTCCTCGATGCCGGCTATGTCGATCGCATCCTCCTCTATCAGGGCCCCGAGGTGATCGGGCAGGATGGTATTGAATCCCCGGTAACGAAGACCGATATGCCATCGGACCTCCTGCACAGGGGGACCTTCATATTTGGCGACGACCGCCTGGACGAATACGAAAGAGAGCTTTGATGTTTACCGGAATTGTCACCGACGTCGGCACGATCGAATCCGTTTCCGCGTTGAAGGAAGGCATCAAGCTGCGCGTCGCCACCGCCTATGATCCGGCGACGATCGACATGGGCGCCTCGATCTCGCATTCCGGTATCTGCCTGACGGTGACCGGCTTGCCTGGTGATGGTAGCAACGGCCGCTGGTTCGAGGTCGAAGCCTGGGAAGAGGCCCTGCGCCTGACGACCATCGGGACGTGGAAGGAAGGCAGCCATATCAACCTCGAGCGCTCGCTGAAGATCGGCGACGAACTCGGTGGCCACATCGTTTCCGGTCACGTTGACGGCAAGGCAGAGATCCTCTCCGTCACCGAAGAGGGCGATGCCACACGTTTTCGTCTGCGCGCGCCGCAGCATCTTGCCAAGTTCGTTGCGCCCAAGGGCTCGATCGCCCTGGATGGCACGTCGCTCACCGTCAACGCGGTCGACGGTACCGATTTCGATGTTCTGCTGATCCGTCACACGCTTGAGGTCACGACATGGGGTGAGCGCAAGGCCGGCGACTTCGTCAATTTCGAAGTCGACACCATGGCCCGCTATGCTGCTAGGCTGGCCGAGTTCCCGACCGCGAAAGCAGAATGATTCTCCATTGTAGTTGCATCGTTGGACCTCGCGAAAGCCGAGCTTTCGCGCGAGGCGCAGCGAGGGCTCGTTCCCCGGATCGATGATGCATG
Organism: Rhizobium sp. BK176; assembly: GCF_024808055.1. Taxonomy (NCBI): domain Bacteria; kingdom Pseudomonadati; phylum Pseudomonadota; class Alphaproteobacteria; order Hyphomicrobiales; family Rhizobiaceae; genus Rhizobium; species Rhizobium sp. BK176. The sequence continues at coordinate 36,439 of NZ_JANUBV010000009.1, forward strand.
TCATCGGCTTGGAGGGAAACCGTTCTTCTGCCCAGGCGATCAGGGCGGTCAGCGCCTCGCTGGCGTAGCCCCGGCCTTGCGCGAATGGCATAAGCCCCCAGCCAGTTTCCAACGTGCCTTCGGTGGAAACCGGCTGCATGTCCCGCTTCATGTCGAGGAAGCCCGCTTCACCGACAAAACGCCGGGTCCGCTTTTCCTCGATCGCAAGAAATCCAAAGCCCATGTGATGCCACATGCCTGCAACGCGCAGCAGCCGGGCCCAGGCTTGCTCACGGGTAGACGGCACGCCTCCGATAAAGCGGACGACGGCCTCGTCGCTCCACATCGTCTGGTAGGCCTCAAAATCGTCGACGGTATGTGCCCGCAGCAGCAGCCGCTTCGTCTCGATGGTCGGAATGCTGGTCATCATGAAGACGCTCTCTCGAATGGACGTCATGCGCCGGGTTCGCCGTCCCAATAGTTCAGATTACCGCTGCCTCTGCCCATGAAACGAAAACGGTTCGCTTCGTCGCGATTGGTCTTGGCGAGAAATTTTCCTGAATCGGGATACTCGACGATCTCGGTCTTCGCCTTGGTCGAGATACCGAGGTAAATGAGAGGCGTCGAACCAGTGTTGATGATCTGATGCGCGGTCTCTTGTCCTCCGGACGGAGCGCCGAGCGTGTCGCCCTTCCGGATAGCGTAGCGATTGGGGCCGAAGCGATACTCGCCGGTGCCCTCGATAACGAAGAACAGCTCGTCCTCTACATGATGATTGTGGAACGGACAGCTGGATTTGCCGGGCGGCACCTCGTTGTAGCTGATGCCGAGGCCGGCGAGACCGAGAAGCGAGCCGAACGAGGCGTCCGTGCCCTCGTACAAGTCTCCTTGCTTCCAGTGCTCAAGCTTCAAATCGGCGATGTTGATCACGGGCCTCGATACGCTGGACATTGTCTCCCTCCTGTTTCCAGAGAAAAGGCACCATCCTGCGAGAAAATACAACCGCAAAGCATCATGCCGGGCGACAGCTTGTGCCGCCGCCCTCGCGTTTATCGATAGTAGACGGTGAGACCCCCATCTACAGCCTGATCAACGTTGACGATGTTTCCGAGCAGCACGCCTTTGGCGTTGAGTTGATGCAGGAGCGGCTTGTTAACAGCAATGGCGGCGCGGATCATTTGGAGGTCATTGACGCTGCGTGTGGCAAAGGATTTCGGGTCACCGATATTTCCTGATCCGCCGTGATCGTAAACCTGCCGAACGTCGAGATTTGCGCCGCTGAAGGTTCGGAGGGTGCGCTCGATGCCTGATGGGGCGTTCATGTCGAGACTTTCCGCACGGCTGGCGTCTGCGAAGGCAAGAGTAACGACTGCGGAGGCGATGGCGGCAACGCGATTCATGGAACTATCCTTTCATCTGCTCTGACGATCGGCCGTCGGCAATGGATCGTCAGCGTTACACAGCTGAAATTGGTAGCTGGATTGTCCGCCTTCAACCAATAACTATCTGGAATTTGGTTACAAATTGTTCATGCGGGTTGCCCTTCATTCGCCACTTTCGAGGCGCCGCACAACGGTGGCCTCGGGCCGATGTGTGCAGTGTCCATCATGTGCTTGTCGCGATTCCGGATTTCGCATCGGACCCGTGATCCGAATTTGCTTGCCATTCCGGTCGCGGCGTGTTTTGACCGCGGCCTGCCAAACAGTGAAGTCCTCTAGCTCCGAAGGTGAAGCATGGCGCGAGAAACCGCTCCCCACATTTTGATCGTTGAAGCACGCTTCTACGACGACATGGCCGATGCGCTGCTCGAAGGCGCGACTTTCGCCTTGAAAGAGGCCGGGGCAACCTATGAGGTGGTTACCGTCCCGGGTGCTCTCGAGATTCCAGCGGCAATTGCCATGGCGCTCGACGGAGCAGATAATGAAGGCACGCAGTACGATGGATATGTCGCTCTTGGCATGGTCATCCGCGGCGAGACCTATCATTTCGACATCGTGTCGAACGAATCTTCTCGCGCCCTGATGGATCTGGCCGTGAGCGAATCCCTTGCCATAGGCAACGGTATTCTGACTGTTGAGAATGACGATCAGGCTTGGGCTCGTGCCCGCCGTTCGGACAAGGACAAGGGCGGATTTGCCGCCCGTGCAGCTCTCACGATGATCGAGCTGAAGAAGAAATTGGGTGCATAACGAATGAACAACGAAAACTCGGAGCGTCCCGTCAAGACTGCGAACCAGCGAGGTGCTGCGCGCCTTGCTGCCGTTCAGGCGCTCTACCAGATGGATATTGGCGGCACCGGCGTGCTGGAGATCGTGGCCGAATACGAGGCGCATCGCCTCGGCCAGGAACTCGACGGCGAGACCTACCTGAAGGCCGACCCCTCCTGGTTCCGCTCCATCGTCTCAGGCGTCGTGCGAGAGCAGCGTCGTCTGGACCCGCTGATCGCGTCCGCGCTGCAGGACGACTGGGCGCTGTCGCGTCTCGATAGCACCGTCCGCGCGATCCTGCGTGCCGGCGTGTTCGAGATCCTGGATCGCAAGGACGTTCCGGTCGCAGTCATCGTGACGGAATACGTCGAGATCGCCCAGGCCTTCTTCAGCGACGACGAGCCAAAATTGGTCAACGCTGTGCTTGACCGGATCGCCAAACAGGTTCGCGGCGAAGCCAAGAAATAGCGTTCTGGCGGGGCTGTTGCCCCGACCTCCAAAAACTCCCGGTTCCCATTGTGCTGCAAGGGCTTTTGGCGTTTGCGGGGCTTGACGCGCCGTTTTCCTCCACGCAATCTCCGCGCGGCGTTGCAGCATTTCTGTGGGAGGAAATCGAGTCGGCGTATTCGCAGCCGGAGAGGGAGTGAGCTCCGGCTCTTTTGGAGGAAAGAGCGAAATGAGCATTCTTTTAGGGGTAATAGCGTGCGGTCTGCTCTCGGTGGTCTATGCCATCTGGGCAACCCGGTCGGTGCTCGCCGCCGATCAGGGTAACAAGCGCATGCAGGAAATTGCAGGCTATATTCGTGAAGGCGCGCAGGCTTATTTGACGCGCCAATACAAGACTATCGCAATCGTCGGCATCGTCGTTTTCATTGCAGCCTGGCTGCTGCTCTCCGGCACGGCTGCAATTGGTTTCCTCATCGGCGCGGTTCTGTCCGGCGCCGCTGGTTTCATCGGCATGCACGTCTCGGTTCGCGCCAACGTCCGCACCGCGCAGGCAGCATCCCAGAGCCTGTCTGCCGGACTTGAGATTGCTTTCAAGTCGGGCGCTATCACCGGGCTTCTGGTGGCTGGTCTGGCGCTTCTTGGCGTGTCGATCTACTACTATGTGCTGACCGTCGTGCTTGGACACGATGGCAGCTCCCGCGAAGTGATCGATTCCCTTGTCGCGCTTGGCTTCGGCGCGTCGCTGATTTCGATCTTCGCCCGTCTCGGCGGCGGTATCTTCACCAAGGGCGCTGACGTCGGCGGCGACCTCGTCGGCAAGGTCGAAGCAGGTATTCCGGAAGATGATCCGCGCAATCCCGCAACGATTGCTGACAACGTCGGCGACAACGTCGGCGATTGCGCCGGCATGGCGGCCGACCTTTTCGAAACCTATGCCGTATCCGTCGTCGCGACCATGGTTCTCGCCGCGATCTTCTTTGCCGGAGCGCCCCTCCTGCAATCGGCGATGCTGTATCCGCTCGCGATCTGCGGCGCTTGTATCATCACCTCGATCGTCGGCACCTTCTTCGTCAAGCTCGGCAGCAACGGCTCTATCATGGGTGCTCTCTACAAGGGCCTCATCGTAACAGGTCTGCTGTCGATCATCGGTCTTGGCGCCGCGACGTCGCTGACGATTGGCTGGGGTCCCGTTGGCACCGTCAACGGTGCGGAAATCACCGGCACGCACCTCTTTGTCTGCGGTCTGGTCGGTCTGATTGTGACGGCGCTAATCGTAGTCATCACCGAATACTACACCGGCACCAACAAGCGCCCGGTCAATTCCATCGCTCAGGCGTCGGTGACCGGCCACGGCACCAACGTCATCCAGGGGCTTGCCGTTTCGCTTGAATCGACGGCTCTACCGGCGATCGTCATCGTTGGCGGCATCCTGGCGACCTATCAGCTCGGCGGACTTTTCGGCACTGGCATTGCTGTTACCGCCATGCTCGGCATTGCCGGCATGATCGTCGCCCTCGATGCCTTCGGTCCGGTGACGGACAACGCGGGTGGCATTGCGGAAATGTCCCATCTGCCGCCTGAGGTGCGCAAGTCGACCGACGCGCTCGACGCTGTCGGCAACACGACGAAGGCTGTCACCAAGGGGTATGCGATCGGCTCGGCGGGTCTCGGCGCCCTGGTTCTGTTTGCCGCCTATTCCTACGACCTCAAGTACTTTGCCGCCAATGGCGACAAGTATCCATATTTTGCAGGCATCGGCGATATCTCATTCGACCTTTCCAATCCTTATGTCGTCGCCGGATTGATCTTCGGCGGCCTCATTCCCTACCTCTTCGGCGGCATCGCAATGACAGCCGTCGGTCGCGCGGCCGGCGCTATCGTCGAGGAGGTTCGCCTCCAGTTCAAGCAGAAGCCCGGCATCATGCAAGGAACGGAGAAGCCGGATTACGGCCGTGCCGTTGATCTACTGACCAAGGCGGCGATCCGTGAAATGATTATCCCGTCGCTGCTGCCGGTACTGGCGCCGATCGTCGTCTATTTCGGCGTGCTGCTCATTTCCGGTTCGAAGGCTTCGGCCTTTGCGGCGCTGGGTGCTTCGTTGCTTGGCGTGATCATCAACGGCTTGTTCGTTGCGATCTCGATGACCTCAGGCGGCGGCGCATGGGACAACGCCAAGAAGAGCTTCGAGGACGGCTTCGTCGACAAGGACGGGGTGCGTCACATGAAAGGCTCCGATGCCCACAAGGCCTCTGTGACCGGCGACACGGTCGGTGACCCCTACAAGGACACGGCCGGTCCGGCCGTCAACCCGGCGATCAAGATCACCAACATCGTCGCGCTGCTCCTTCTTGCCGTTCTGGCCTGAGGCTAACCGAGATCACTAAAAAACCCGCCGGAGCGATCCGGCGGGTTTTTCTTTGAGCATTCGCTCGCTCTAGCGCAAGCTGGCCGGGTTCTGAGGCGAAGCCGGCTGCGACGTGCCGCCACCGAAGAGGCCCTTGGCAGCGTTCGCGGCACTGCCGCCGGACAAAAGCTGCTGCAGGAAGGTGAAGTCCTTGCCGCCAGTCGGGGTGACACGCGTGATCGTATCAAAGACCTTGCCATCCTTGAGCGTGTAGTTCGCGCGACGCGTAACGATGCCGTCCTTGTCGAAATAGATCGCCAGAACGCTCTGGTCGACGACCTTCAGCTTTTGGAACGCCATGGAACGTTCGCGGCGCTGCGAGATGTAGTAGAAAACTTCGCCATCGAACGTTGCTGTTGTCGATGGTGTACCCAGGGACAGGAGAACCTGCTCGCGGCTCGATCCTTCCGGGACAAGATTCAACGACTGTTCGTCGGCCACATATCCGCCATTGAGGACAGTTCCTGTCTGGCAGCCTGAAAGTCCGGTGGAGGCAATCATGATGGCAATGGCGGCACTGCTGAGGAATTTTTTGTCAGACTTGAAATACCGTTTCGTCAACGACATCTACTCCTAAAATTATGAATGGCAGCCACAGGCCTCAGATCGCTGATGCAAAACCATTGTGGCCATTCCGGGGTGAGACATCCCGTTGGCTCGTGCGGACAGATGGGGTGCTGTCCCGAAAGTGGCCACCTTCGGCATTGCAATTCGCGCCTGCTTCGGTAAACCAGCTTTCAAAATCATGCAACAAGGCCGGACGCCGCTTGGCGTCCAGAATGAGGCCTTTCCGGAAAAAACGATGATCTTCGGGCTCTTTGGCAAGAAAAACAGCAACCAGGCAATCGTAGATCGGCAATATCAGGCACTGACATCCGCCGCCCGCATGCCGGAACTCTACGAGCGCCTGAATGTCCCGGATACGGTCATGGGGCGTTTCGAAATGCTCTCGGCGGTGATGATCCTCTTCTTCCGGCGCACACGAGCGTCCGGAACCAGCGGTCAGGAGATTGCCCAGGAAATCGTCGACGCCTTCTTCCAAGATATCGATTACTCCATCCGAGAGTTGGGAATTGGTGACAACAGCGTTCCCAAGCGCATGAAGAAACTGGCCGGTATGTTCTATGGCCGGCTGGAGTCCTACGCCCAGGCGATGGACAGCAGAGATGCCGAAGGACTTGCGACGGCGCTTGTTCGGAACATCCATCCCAAGGCCAAGGAGGCGGTTGATATGCGCGGCCTCGCAGATTGGATGTTTGCCGCCGAGGACTATCTTTTGTCCCAGTCGGAGGATGTCATTGCGACAGGTTCGGCGACGCTTCCGAAGGTTGCGTGAAGGAGGAGATGATGAGAAGCAAAAGAGATGATGTGCCGTTCTCCTACCTGGTAAATGTCGGCCACATATCAACCAATCCCGTCGAGGTGCGCCTGGAAGCGGACAAGCGGGAATTGGAGGATATTGCCAAGAGCTGGAATGTGCTTTCAGTCGACAGTTTCAAGGCCGAGCTCCAGATCGCGCGGTGGAAGCGCGACGGAATCCGCATCAAGGGCAGGGTTCAGGCGAACATTGTCCAATCCTGCGTCGTCACCCTTGATCCTGTGCCATCCGCAATCGACGAGACGTTCGAGCAGATCTTCGTGCCCGAGAATTCGAAGCTTGCGCGTCGCCCGGCCAATGATGCCGGTGAGATGGTGCTTGACCCCGATGGTCCGGACCTTCCCGAGAGCTTTACCGGCGATACAATCGATGCAGGTGAGGTGGTGACGGAATTCGCCGCCCTTGCGATTGATCCTTATCCGCGCAAACCCGGCGTTGAGTTCTCGGGTCACATCGAAGACACCGGCGAAAACGACAAAAAGCCCTCTGCTTTCGCCGTGCTCAAGGATTGGAAAAAGGACTGAACCCCGTTGGCTATTTGACACAATTCAGTTGTAAGCGACGGGAAAACCGGTATTTTGGCCGAAATTTCGCCCGCCGGAGGCGAAAAATAAGGATCAGGGACGCGTGATCAGAATTTCTATCGACCTCATGGGTGGCGACTTTGGTCCCCAGGTTGTCATCCCCGGCGCCGCTAAGGCACTGGAAAGACATCCCGATATTTCATTCGTGATGTATGGTTTGAAGGAACAGTGCGAGCCGGTTCTCGACAGGTTTCCGAAGCTCAAGGAAACGACCGTTTTCCACGACTGCGAGCTGGCAGTCCGCATGGATGAGAAGCCGAGCCAGGCGCTTCGCCGCGGTCGCTATGTCTCCACCATGTGGCGGACGATCGAAGCGGTGAAGACGAAGGAAGCGGACGTTGCCGTCTCGGCCGGCAATACCGGCGCCCTCATGGCAATGGCCAAGTTCTGTCTGCGTACGATGGCCAATATCGAGCGCCCGGCGATCGCCGCCATCTGGCCGACGCTGAAGGGAGAGAGCATCGTTCTCGACGTCGGCGCGACCATCGGCGCGGATTCGCAGCAATTGATGGATTTCGCCCTGATGGGTGGGGCAATGGCCCGTGCGTTGTTCGAGATCGAACGCCCGACGGTCGGCTTGCTGAATGTCGGCGTCGAAGAGATCAAGGGGCAGGAAGAAGTCAAGGAAGCCGGGCGCTTGCTGCGCGAGGCGAACATCGACTCGCTCGAGTATTATGGCTTTGTCGAAGGAAACGACCTTGGCAAGGGAACCGTCGACGTCGTCGTGACCGAAGGCTTTTCGGGCAACATCGCGTTGAAGGCGGCCGAGGGAACGGCACGACAAATCGCTGAATATCTGCGCTCTGCCATGTCGCGCACGCTGCTCGCCAAGATCGGCTACTTCTTCGCCAAAGGCGCCTTCGATATGCTTCGCGAGAAGATGGATCCGAGTCGCGTGAATGGCGGCGTCTTCCTGGGCCTCAACGGCGTGGTCATCAAGAGTCACGGCGGCGCCAACGCCGAAGGCATCGCAGCCGCCATCGAAGTCGGCTACGACATGGCCAAGAATGGCCTCAATCAGAAAATAGAAAACGATCTTCAAAAGTATCATGCCAAGCGGCTGCCCCCGATCGGGCCGGAAGCCGCATGAGCGACGGGGTTTAAGCATTATGATCCGTTCAGTTGTTCGCGGGTTCGGAGCCGCACTTCCGAAACGCGTTATGACCAATCGCGACATGGAAGATGTCGTGGACACATCAGACGAATGGATTGTCCAGCGCACGGGCATCCGCCAGCGTTACATAGCCGGTGAGGGCGAAACAACATCGTCGCTCGGCGAAGCTGCTGCGCGCGCGGCGCTCGATAGAGCCGGTCTGACACCAGCCGACATCGATGTCATCATCTGTGCCACCTCGACGCCAGACAACACGTTCCCGGCGACCGCCGTCAACATTCAGAACCGGCTGGGCATGCACCATGGCTTTGCGTTCGACGTGCAGGCCGTTTGCACGGGCTTCGTCTATGCCGTGACGACGGCTGATGCCTACATCCGCGGTGGCCTTGCCAAGCGCGTGTTGGTGATCGGTGCCGAGACCTTCTCGCGCATTCTCGACTGGAACGACCGAACCACCTGCGTCCTGTTCGGCGACGGCGCTGGCGCGATCGTCCTCGAGGCGGCGGAAGGCGAGGGAACTACAGCCGATCGCGGCGTGCTGACGGCGCACCTGCGTTCCGATGGCTCCCACAAGGAGAAACTCTACGTGGATGGCGGCCCTTCGACGACGGGCACGGTCGGCAAGCTTCGCATGGAGGGCCGGGAGGTCTTCAAGTATGCGGTCGGCATGATCACAGACGTCATTGAGGCCGCGTTTGAGGCTACGGGCACGACTGCCGACGATCTCGACTGGCTGGTGCCGCACCAGGCCAACCGCCGTATTATCGACGGCTCCGCCAAGAAGTTGCATATCGCCCCCGAGAAGGTAGTCATTACGGTTGATCTTCACGGCAACACCTCTGCCGCGTCAATTCCGCTCGCGCTGGCAACGGCTGCTGGGGATGGCCGGATCAAGGAAGGCGATCTGGTCATGCTGGAAGCGATGGGCGGCGGCTTCACCTGGGGCGCAGCACTCCTGCGCTGGTAAGCCAAAAATCCAAAAAACTACCGACGAACAAGAGCTTGACCGTGAGGCGCAAGACAAATACTCTTTGTTCGCTTTCATAATATAATTGGCAAATGGGCGGGGAAACCATGACCGGAAAGACAGTGACGCGAGCAGACCTGGCGGAATCAGTTTTTCGTAAGGTCGGTCTTTCGAGAACCGAATCTGCTGAGCTCGTGGAAACTGTCATTGACGAGATTTGTAACGCGATCGTCCGCGGCGAAACCGTCAAGCTCTCGTCCTTTGCAACTTTCCAGGTGCGCGACAAGAACGAGCGCATCGGCCGTAATCCGAAGACCGGCGAGGAAGTACCGATCTCTCCCCGCCGCGTCATGACCTTCAAGGCGTCCAATGTCTTGAAGACGCGGATTCTGAAGGCGCATACGCTGCGCAAGACCAAGCAGAAAGCTGCCAATCCGGCTTCTTGATCGAGCGCAGCACGGGGGCACTCCTCTCGTTAAGCGGCGACGAGTTCCAATATTTCCTGAACGATCTGTGCGGTATTCAAGACGTGACTTGAATTCGTGGCGTCAAACCGTTGAAATATGATGAGTCGCGGCTCGGTTCTGACGTTCGTGAGACATCAGCTGCGCTTATCAGCCGAACGGACGCGCGGCGCCCCAAGACCGCGTAGGGAGTAAGGATGTTGGATAAGAGCCCCGATGCTTTCCGCACCATCAGCGAGGTGGCGGACGACCTAGACCTTCCACAGCATGTCCTGCGCTTCTGGGAAACGCGGTTTCCGCAGATCAAGCCAATGAAGCGTGGTGGCGGTCGACGCTACTACAGGCCCGAGGATATCGATCTCCTGAAGGGCATCCGCCACTTGCTCTATGATCATGGCTACACCATCAAGGGCGTGCAGAAGCTTCTGAAGACCAATGGCAACAAGTTCGTCATTGCGATCGGCCATGGAGACCTTGCAAGCGTTCAGGCGCTGACAGGCGGTCAGCAGGACGGTGGCGATTCTGGCGAGCCACGGGTTGGAATGTCGGATGAGGATCAGGTTGTCGGTCGCGCGAAGCCGCCGATCACACGTCGCTTCTTCAATTTCGGCGCTGGCGATGAGGATTCGCCCGAAGTTTCGATCGGCAAGTCGAGCGTCGGCAAGGAGGACCGTGCTTTGCTGCAGGAGGCACTCTACGATCTTCTAGAATGCAAGCGCCTGTTGGATCAGGTTCGCTGATCGATTCGCCGCTACGCGTCAGCCACCCTACATGGGTTCGCAGCCCATTCTTTCGCGAGCAGTCCCGTATCGGAACCGCAGCGCCTCGTTCGATATTCAGTCAGCCTCAAGGAAAATCTCTCGTGACCGCGTCTCATTCAGTTCCCGGCAAGTACTATGACGCCTTCCTGTTCGATATGGATGGCACCCTCCTGAACTCTATTGCCGTAGTCGAACGTGTCTGGAGTGAGTGGGCCGTGCGGCACGGCTTCGAGCCGGAGGTTTTTCTCAAGACGATCCACGGCATTCGGGCATCCGACGTCATCCGCCAGTTGGCGCTACCAGGCGTCGATCCGGAATATGAGGCAAGCCAATTGCTGAAAGAGGAAATGGACGATGTCGGAGGCATCGTCGCGATCCCAGGTGCCGTCGATTTCCTGAACAGCATTCCGCCGTCGAAGTGGGCGATCGTAACCTCAGCGCCGATCGAACTCGCGAAGCGCCGCATGACGGCGGCTGGCATTCCGACGCCGGTGGTAACGGTGAGCGGGGAAGAAGTGGCAGCCGGAAAGCCGAGCCCCGAATGCTATTTGCTGGGCGCCAAGCGCCTCGGCGTTGATCCGACAAAGTGCCTGGTGTTCGAAGATGCCGTTGCCGGAATTCTCGCCGGCGAAGCAGCCGGAGCCGACGTGACTGTCATTACCGAAACGCACACGACGCCGTTTGCAACCCCACACTTTTCAATCCCGGACTACCGCGGCTGGCGTGTGGACGTCGGTCCCGACGGCCGCGTTGCACTGCTCGAATAGACGCTGCTACTGCTTGCGCTGCGGCGCCTGCTTTACCATGCGCTCGTAGGCGGCAAGCATCTTTGCCTTCACCGAACCCAGTGTCCCGAGTTCGTGCCCGCAAGTGAAGCAGACAAGGACGTCGGTGTCGACCGGCTCGGGTCGTTCGAATTTCATTCGGGTGTTCCTGCACTTCGGGCAGGGGATCTCAATCTGCATGTTTTCGTCCAGAGTCTCGCGTTTTGCAGGTCTCTTATTCGGGCCTGCTTATTCGAGCAAGCCTTTTCGACCGACTGCTCACACTTGCAGCTTCTCGCCTTCGTGGACCGGTCAAGGTCGATGTAACGCTACTGGCAAGCGAAGAAGGTCGAGTAGCCTGCGACAACCGACACCCCCGCATATCGCAGGTTGGGTCGAAGCAGGTTTGTGTTGTGGCCCGGCGAACGCCTCCATCCGGAAAACAGCTGCTGCGGGGTCAGATATCCATGACCGACGTTCTCTGAACATACGATGCTGAGCCCAGCGGCCCTGGCTTGCGCCGATCGCTGTCGAAAGCCGTCGTGGCTGATGTGTCGCCGCGTTGCCTGATACTGGCTGTGCTGCCGCGCCAAGGCTTTCAACGTGCCATTCGCAGCCAAGGGAGATAGGCCACGGCTCGTCCTGTAGGAATTGATCAAAGCCAGTGTCTGAGCACCGAAATCGCCTGTAGCAGACGGCGGCTGCGCCGCACCTAGGCATGCCAAACTTAGAAGCGCAACTGCTAATGCCTGTAGCATTTTCATGGTCGGATTTCTCCTGGTGGCAACGACTCGCCTTTGGCGAGCCGCTGCAAAGGAGACACAACGAGAGCGATCCTGGCAACCCGCAACAACGAATTAGGTCACGCAATGGAATTCGATCGGACATATGCAGGCAGCTGGCCGAGATCGAATGCCGTCGGAGGTATTCGAAGGATGAGCTTCAGATGATGACGCCGTTCTGTCGGCACAAATCGTTGAAGTTTGTCTTTGCGTTGCCTTGGGCGGTGAGAGTAAACGAGAAGCCGGCTCTCCCCGCCGGGCTGGTGTTTCTCAAAACGCCAGCGAAGGGCTCCCCGCCGGTAAAGGCGCCAGCCTTGTTTTTGGAGTTTACTACACCGCAAACGGAGACGACCCCCGGCTGTGTCTGCGTTGCCATTATGCTGGCGAACGTCGCAGTGGTGGGATCTTTAAGAAACTTTCGAGTTCCGTCCTGAACGGCGGCCGTCTCACCCTCTGAGAGCGTGTAGGGGATTGGTTGGTCGCGCGGAGTGACCGCCGCGCAAGAACTAAGCAGCAGTACCCCAGCCATCACGATCTTCCTCATGTCGTCCCCCAAGTGAATCGCGGAAATTTAGTGGTTTCGCTCATGGAGGATTCTATTAAGTAATTGCTAAGGCAAGCCATGATTTCGATGTATAGAGATTGTGTCTCAGCTGGAATTCCAGACGCTGTTGCGTCATCGGAATTCGTGGTTCCCTCAGCGAAGTCCTCATCCCGAAAGCCATTCATCTACGAAGGAACCGCCTCGATCGCGGGATTGCTGCTCGAATCCCAAGCCACCTCTACGGTACCTGAGGTCTGAAACATCGTGAGACGAAGGTCCGATGTTCGTCCGCTTATTAGAATCTATATTTCTCCCCACTGGCGTCAGTTTTTCTGCTGCTGGAGAACTGGAGGGCTGGGGCATCCGGTTCGCATGATCGAAGGACGGAAAGCGGAGAGCGAGCAACAACGCTCTCCGCTAGTTTGTTTGTTTTCATCGGACGCCGCATCAAACCTCCGGCCCGCCCAAATCGATTTCACAGCGATCAGAAACGAATGGCGTCAAGCATGCCCGCCTTTTTTCCACACCGCTCTTCCCGTAATATTTCCTGACGATCGATTTTTCCCTTGCACCAGAAATCCCAAAAGACTAACAGGATCAGGCCGTTTCGGCAGGTCGGGGCGTAGCGCAGCCCGGTAGCGCACTTGACTGGGGGTCAAGGGGTCGCTGGTTCGAGTCCAGTCGCCCCGACCATTTACACTAACCTTCGGCACCCCCAGAAGCCGGAAGGTATCTCTCCAACTCATGACTAGTCTTGTAGAAGAATGATGCGTCGAGCGGCACAACCGTGCTCTTCTGACTGCCTACCAATCTTTGCCAGACCTATTGCTGTCAGAAATTTGTCTTGGTAGCTCGAAAAAATATTAGTTTTCGATAATATACATCCGGCAAAAACATTGGTGGGTGACGGATGGCCAACCGCGAGACGAGCGAAACATGCAGGGAAACCCTGTCTGAGCCCTTTGCGACACTTGTCGAGAAGGCTACATCCTCGGGCTGGCCAGAGCACGAAGTTGCGCTGGCACTGAGCGATTTGGCCGAAGCCTATGTCTTCAAAGTCACCGCCAGGGTCATCATTGAGGGCTCGATCCAGTCAGAGCTTGCCTCAGAGCGGCTGAAAAACTGAGGCTGCAGCTTTTGGGACAAGCGCGTTGGTTCGCGTCATCACATATATGTTTCAAGCCGAAATGTTCGGTTGATAAATCGCCGGTCGGCGCGCATAGTGACCGCATCGTCGGCTATGGATGGGCGCCCGACGACAACGTTCCTGGTATCGACAGCCCCTGACGGGACCCGTGGCTTCATGCTTAAATCCCCAGTTCTTCCACGTGACCTGCCGCTTTTCTCGGACGATCTCGATCTTCTGTCCGGGGTGCTTGACGATGTCTGCAAAGACCGGAGGCTCGAGCGAAATACCTCGGCTGCCGAGGCCATCGGTGCGCTTCTGATCCAACTCTACCGGCAGGGGGTCAAGGATCAACGCAAGCTTGCGGCGCTCGCCAAGGCCTATTTGTAATTTGGAGCTTTGAACTACCGACGAGCTAGTCGTCGTTTGCAGCGTTGAGGTTTTCCGGGCGGATACCCTCATCGACTCCGGTTCGCGCTCTCAGCCTGACGCCCGGTCCACCTTCGTCATGATTGCCACTGGCAATGAAGATGATGCCTGCTGCCTCCAGCGCTTGCTTGATCGCGAGCAGCGCATGCGGCTCGCCGCCCTGCTCGTCGCGCTCCATCGTTTCGACTGTAGCAACAGGCAGACCGGATGCGGCTGCCAGTTCCTCGATGCTCATTCCGGTCATGGCGCGGGCGCCGCGCATTTGAGTCGCTGTTATCATAGATGAGAGACTAGCGCGCCGTCGCTTGTTCGCAAGCCCGATATGCGGCGCGCACCCGCAGGATTGCGCTTATGGCGCTCCTCCAGCGCCGCGCAACCCCACACGATGCCGAAAAGCAGGTAGACATGCCGCCAGTGGTCAATGTCGATGACGTTACCGATCGCGGCATGGCCAAGCACCCCGATCCAGGCGATCATCAAATACGGCTGCCAGGGACGATCCCTGAGAAGGTTTTTGAATCCGAGATAGATCGTGCAGCAGAGCATGGCGACATAGCTGACAAATCCGAGCCAGCCATAGCTCGTTAGCGACTTCAGCCAGATGTTATGTTCGTCCTCCGGAAACATCGTACCGAAGACCAGCGGCCCGATGCCGAGGGGACGCTCCATCATCATCGTAAAGCCGATGCGGTGACGATCGAAGCGGCCGAGGTGCTCACCATCATATTGCTGTACCAGCTGGGCTCGCGACGAGAAGAGCGCATTGACCTTCGGGAACTGCAAAGCAACGACCAGCGACGCTACCAGCAACATGATTGCAGCGAGAGACAGGATCAGGATGCGCAGGCGGAACGCTCCGCTGCGCTCCTTGAGCAGCATACAGAAGACTAGAATGACAATGCCGAGAAGGAAGAGGCCCCAAGCCGCGCGCGAGAAAGACAGAAACACACCAAGCGCAAGGATCAGCAGCGCGAAGGCCTTGATCGGTGCCGTTCTCAACTTGCCAGCAAGAATGCCGTGGACGAGATAGAGCGACGGTGGGACCAAGAACGGACCAAAGACGTTCGGATCCTGGAAGGCGCCCTTGGCGCGATCGTAGAGCGTGAAAACCTCCGCCCCTGGAAAGGCGTGAAAGTAGCCGAGAATTCCAAGGAGTGACGTGAAAACGGCGGCGAATGCCCAGGCATTGAAGATCAGCGGCAGACGCCGATGGCTTTCCTCGACAATTGCCGCATAAAAGATAGCCGTCAGTGCGAGGAAACTCGAGACCGCGACATACATCGGTCCGGTCCCCAGATCCTTCATCTGCGTCAACGACAGCATGCCACCGACGTTGAAAGCAAGTAGCAGAGCCAGAAGCGGCGCTGTGAATCGCGAAATTCTGAGACCAAGGATGAACCATATGCCGAGAAGCGCAGCCATCCAAAGTTCGTAAGGCGCCGGCTCGTTGATAACGAAACCTGAGAGAAAGACCCCGAAGGCGACCATTGCGGAACCAATGAGGCGCAGGGTCGCCCGCTGTGGCTGAGCAACGCGCGAATGTGTCGCCTCGACCGCGCTCAATAGGCGTTTTCCGTGTTGAACAGCCGGAAAGGCGTGAGAAGGAGGATCTTCAGGTCGAACCACAGCGACCAGTTCTCGATGTAGTAGAGGTCATAGGCCGTGCGGAACTTGATCTTGTCGTCATGGTCGACCTCTCCCCGCCAGCCATTGATCTGCGCCCAGCCGGTGACGCCTGGCTTCACGCGATGGCGGGCGAAGTAGCCCTCCACGACCTCACCGAAAGGACGATCCTTCGCCTGGGCAAGCACGGCATGCGGACGCGGCCCGACAAGCGACAGATCGCCCGTCAGCACATTGAAAAGCTGGGGCAGCTCGTCGATCGAACTCTTGCGGATGAAGCGTCCGACTGGCGTGACGCGCGGATCGCCTTTGGTGACGGCGGCGCGGCCGGTGGGATCGCCCTTGTCGGCGTACATCGACCGGAATTTGAAGACGTTGATGATCTCGTTGTTGAAGCCGTGGCGCTTCTGTCTGAAAAAGACAGGCCCCTTGGACGTCAGCTTGATGGCAATTGCGGTTGCCAGCATGATTGGCCAGAGAAACGCCAACGCGAGCAGTGCAAAGAAAATGTCGAAACAGCGCTTGGCGACCGAGTCCCAGTCGCGGATCGGTTTGTTGAAGATGTCGAGCATCGGGACGGAGCCGATGCGTGAATAGGCGCGGGGACGGAAACGCAGTCGATTGGCGTGGGCGGCCAGCCGGATATCGACGGGTAGCACCCAGAGCTTTTTCAACAGTTGCAGGATACGGGCCTCCGCGCTCAGCGGAAGGGAAATGATCAGCATGTCGATGCGAGTGATGCGGACGAACTCGACGAGTTCCGCGACCGTTCCAAGCTTCGGATAGCCGGCGACCATGATCGGTGACCGTTTCTCACCGCGGTCGTCGAAGATGCCGCAGATTCGGATGTCGTTGTCGGCTTGCTGTTCGAGGACGCGGATCAACTCTTTTGCCGGTTCTCCGCCACCGACGATCACCGCCCGGCGCTCCATGACGCCGTTGCGCGACCAGTTGCGGATGCCGTAGGCAATCAGGAAGCGAGCGGCAAGCAGGAAGATTGCACCGGCAATGAACCAGGCGATGTAAGCCTGCACCTGTGGCCATCCGACATTTCCAAAGAGCACACTGGCCGCCGTGCCGATCATGAAGACCAACGTCCACACACCAAAGACGCGGGGGAGCAGTCGCATACGGGTGCGTAGCGCCGGGATGGAATAGGTATCGGCCGTCTGGAGTCCAAAGACAAGTAAAGCCGCAATAGCAGCGGCGGCGGTGGCTCGCGCTGAAAGGGTCTCCGCGCCGCTCCCGGGCCAGAGAAGATAGACAAGCAAGCCGATCAGAAACTGCGACACAAATTCGAACAGTCGGAACTGACCGATGATGATGGCCGGCGAGCGGTTTCCGGCGCTGAATTGCTCGGCGATCTGACGCGCATAGGTATTGATCGGCTCCGGCCGAACCTTCTCATCCGCGTCTTCGCCGCGCCGATTGATGTCAGAAACCTGCTTGCGCAGCGCCTCCAGATCAAACTGATCGCTCTTCTCTGCCTTGTTCATGAGGCTACCGCCGCTGGTTATCAAAACGGCATTAGCAGAAAGCCCCTAAGAAACTTTTACGAAGCAACCGCAACAGCTTGCTTGGATTCGGAATCGAGGAGGTCGTGGTACAGTTTCAGGACATCGTTGGCCATAACGGAGGCCGAAAAGACCGATTTGACTCGTTCCGTCGAGGGCATGGCCGCATCGTGCCAGCCGGGGATGCGAATTGCATCAGCCATGACGCGTGCAAGGTCGTCGGCATCCTCGGGGTTGACGAGGGCGAGGCTGTCTCTTCCCAAAGCCTCAGGAATACCGCCGACGCGCGTGGCAATGATCGTCTTGCCGGCACCCAAGCCCTCGAGGACGATGTAGGGCATGGCTTCCGCCCGAGACGGAACAACGAGATTTTGGGACATGGCGAAAGCCTGTTGAACGCGCATTGCCGGCAGCATGCTGATCCGCTTGCCCAAGCCACGCTCGATCATCATATCGCGGTACCTGTCGCGATCCGGTCCGTCGCCGATCATTACGGCCGACAGCGGACGACCGAGGATGCGCTCGGCTTTCGCGAAGGCTTCCACAAAGAGATCGGGACCCTTAAGGTCCCGAAGCATGCCGACATAGATGTAGTGGACAGCATCCGAACGGGTCGGGATGAGTTCGAAGTCCCGCTCGGCGATCCCATTGTAGATCAGTCGGGTTTCTGTTCGCGGTCGCCCGACCTTCTTCGTGTAGGAATCACGCTCGTATTCGCAGATGAAGACGAGGGCGTCGGTGAAATACTCCTGCAAGCGCTCCATGCGGAGCACGAATTGCCCGACGAACGATCTGCGGGAATAATGCAGGCTCCCGCCATGCGCAGT
Source organism: Rhizobium sp. BK176 (assembly GCF_024808055.1). Lineage (NCBI taxonomy): Bacteria > Pseudomonadati > Pseudomonadota > Alphaproteobacteria > Hyphomicrobiales > Rhizobiaceae > Rhizobium > Rhizobium sp. BK176. The sequence continues at coordinate 54,353 of NZ_JANUBV010000009.1, forward strand.
ATAGAGGCGGGCTACGCGATACCTGTTCACCCGCAGGGCTGAGCCGGCAAGCCGCGCGAGCACACCGCCTTTGGCGCCGTGACCGTGCAGCACATCCGGCCGCAAACTTTTGATGTTCTTGTACGTATCCCAGATCACCCCGATGTCGGAGAAGCTGACGTGCCGCCGCATGGGCATGCGCGTCAATCCCATCGAAAGAAAGGGACGAATGTCATCGAACAGGCGATCTTCGTGCTCGCCGCCCGTCGAGCTGTCGCAAAGGATTCCAACCTCGTGTCCCGCTTTGCTGTGCTCCAGTACGAGGTCGCGGACATGCCGGAAAATTCCGCCGACCGGTGACCTGAAGCAATGGAGGATGCGGAGAGGGCGCTGTTCGGTCATTGAGGATCAGAACAGTCGTTCACGAACGTAGATCGTGTCACCGGCGATGATCGCCGACGAGATGTTGACGCGACCGGTGAGTACCTGCCCGTTAATCTTGCGGGTCACGTCGACGGCGCCTTGATTGGCACGCGAGCTGAAGCCGCCGGCAACGGCGACGGCGTTCTGCACCGTCATCCCGGGGACGTAGGCATATTGGCCGGACTGGCCGACTTCCCCCATAACGAAGATCGAGCGGTAGCGGTCGACATCGATCGTGACATCGGGATCACGCAGGTAGCCTTGCCGGAGTTTCTGGGCAATCTGGCCCGAAAGCTGCTGCAGCGTCCGCCCGCGGGCCGGAACCTGGCCAACAAGCGGGAAGGCGATGTAACCAGCCTGGTCGATCGTGTAGGTGTTGGTCATGCTCGGTTGATCGAACACGGTAATGCGCAGCCGGTCGCCGCTGTCCAGCGAATAGGGCTGGATCGTCGCCTGGTTGAAAGCCTGAGGCGCCGGCTTGTAGCTGTTGCAGCCGCTCAGGACCGCGGTCATGGCGGCGAGGCTCAGAGCCATCAGGAACTTGGGCTGTGCGAAAGGCATCGCGTCTGCTCGTAGAAAAACGAATTCGGTCTCAGCCGTTATCAATCCGTTAGGGTTAATGGTCGGTAAAAACCGGCGATCTTTTTTAGCATCGACGAGTGCGACGTGTCGCCGGAATGCGGGAGCAAGCATTAACCGTTGGGTTACTATAGTCATTTACCCTCGCGGCCACGTTTGTTCTTGGAGTACAAGCATGTCCGGCGTATCGGGTAATCAGGATGTGGACATCGATCTCGGGCAATTAGTCCGCGCCGTTTGGGCACGCCGGCTGAAGGTTCTGGCAATCACCGCGTTGGGGGCAGGGGTCGCCTTCACGGGCGCAAAGATGATCTCGCCGAAGTACCGAAGCGAAACGCGCATCCTGATCGAGCCGCGCGCACCGGCCTTCGCCAATGCCCAAGCAGCCGATGCCAACGCCGGTCCATTGCTGGACGAACTCAACATTGCGAGCCAGGTGCAGCTACTCCAGTCGGCGGACCTCATCAAGCAGGTTATCAATAGCCAGAAGCTATATGATCTGCCGGAATTCGATGCGGCCGCGAACGGCTCGGCGCTGACAGATATTCTGGTGGCTCTCCACCTCAAGAAAAATCCCTATGAAAATCCCCCCGAAGAGCGCGTGATCGACGCGTTCACGGAGAGGCTGCAGGTCTATCAGGTTCCGGGGTCGCGTGTAATCGGCATCACCTTCACCTCGAAGGATCCGAAGCTTGCGGCAGTGATCCCGAACGCGATGGCGGCGGTCTATCTTGCTACCCAGAGCGGCGCGAAACTAGCCTCGAACTCCGAGGCGACACGCTGGCTGGAACCAGAGATCCAAAACCTCCGCCAGAAGGTAAATGACGCCGAGCAAAAGGTCGCCGAATATCGTGCCGAGCACGGCCTGTTGCCGACCAACGGTGGGGCGAATTTTCCAACGCAACAATTGAACGATATTTCGGCGGAGCTGACTCGCGTCCGCGGAGATCGTGCCAATGCCGAGGCGCGCGCCCAGTCGGTGCGCAATGCTCTCTCGGCCGGCGAGGCATCCGATACGTTGCAGGACATCATGTCGTCTCAGTCCATGCAGCGGTTGAAGAGCACGGAGTCAGGACTGCAGTCCCAGATCTCAGACCTGCAGACATCGTTGCTCAACAACCACCCGCGTCTGAAGAGCCTTCGCGCCCAGCTTTCGGATATCAAGGCGCAGATCCGGCAGGAGACGCAGAAAATCCTGGCGAGTATTGAGAACGAAGCGAAGGTCTCCGCTGTCCGCCAAAAGGAACTGGAACAGCAGGCCGACAAGCTCAAGGCCAACAGCGCGCAGGCCGGCGAAGACGAAGTCGGTCTGAACGCCTTGACGCGGGAAGCCGCGGCTCAGCGCCAGCTTTTGGAGACCTACCTGTCTCGCTATCGCGAGGCGGCTTCGCGTGCCGACAAGAATTCGAGCCCGGCCGACGCTCGCGTTGTGTCGAAGGCCATCCAACCTGTCGACCCTTATTTCCCCAAACTTGTGCCGATCGTCATTGTCGCTGCCTTGGCAACTCTTATCATGACCTCGATCACGGTCATGCTCGCCGAACTCTTCAGCGGACGGGCACTCCGTCCGGTAGGGTCTCCTGAGGAGGACGCGCGCGAGGAAGCCGACGAACCGACAGCGACGAGTGTTCTCCCGAAGCGGATCGCTACGCCGAGCCTGCTGGCAACGCCCGCAGACGATGAGCCGCCGGCCGAAACGCAAGAGGATGAACCGGTTGTCGAGGCGAGCGAGTTCTCGATCGCATCCGTGTCCGACTACCTTCGCGGCAGCAGGGCGCCTCTGGCAATTGCCATTTCACCGACCGGTGACGACGGATCCGCGGCGACCGTATCACTTGCCCGCAAGTTGGCGGAGGATGGCTCGCGTGTCATTCTGGTCGACATGACAGGCTCTGGCCTGCCGACCGACCTAATGGCCGAAGATCGCAGCATGCTTGGCATAACCGACTTGCTATGCGGGGATGCGGCCTTTGGGGACACAATCCACGGCGATAGTCGCTCGGACGCACACTTCATTCCGCAGGGGATTAGCGATCCGCATCGGGCAATGCGCGGCGCCGCTCGTCTCTCGCTTCTGCTGGACGCTCTGGTCTCGGCCTACGATTTGGTGATCGTGGAATGCGGCGCCGCTGATGTCGCCGGCGTTTCGCGCCTGACGCAAAGCAAGGACGTCGAAATCATCCTGTCGATGCCCGAGATCGTCGAACAGGAGTTCGTCACGGCCATGACCGAGTTCGAAGCGGCAGGCTACGAACGTGTGGTGCTGATGTCCGATGGCAGCGAGCCTATCGAAAGTGCGCTGTCGCAGCGTGCCGCCTGATCAAACACGGATTGCCCGGCGTATGCGTTGCGCAACGCGGTAAATCTTCGCGCGAGACTTGATGAAGGCTTTGCCTCTCGTGATCGCGCGATGCACCACACCACCGACACTACCCCTTAGGGAAAGCGGCAGAACGAGGTCATAGTGCTCGGTCTCCACAGGCGCCCAGGAGCGCTTGTAGCCCTGGTCGCCAAGGCCGAAGTCGAACAGGCTGACACCCTTGCCGTGCTGACCGGCGATCATCTGCCAGAATAGGAACTCGCCGGGGCTTGCCTCTGCCGCCACACTCTCATCGATCGCGCTGAGCTGGCAGATGACGTGGTCTCCCTTGCGCGAAATACCGGCGATCGCGGCGATATGGCCATCATGCTCGCCCTTCAAGCGGATCGCGTGCATCTCCAATCCCACCATGGAGTTCTCGCGTTCGCGGATGTCGATTGCGCCATGCAGGAAGGTTTTCGTTGCCTGATCTGCAAACACGTCCGGCAGGCCGAGTGCCTGAAACCGCTCGCTCTTCTGTGTGAAGAAACGATCGAGCAACTTATGTTGTTCATCCGCCGTGCCGCCGGCGACATAGTCGAATCCGCCGAGCGCCTCCAGGCGTCTCAGTTGGGTTCGGAACTTCTTGCGCCGTCCCTTCGCATTCAACTGTTGGACTGTTGCTTCCATGTTCTCGAAAAGGGGAAGCTGGTAGGCATGGTTCTGGTTTTGCACCATCGGCAACAACGCCAAGGGATTACGGCGGCCCCGCCATTCCAACGGGATGTTCTGCAGCAAGAGAAGGTCGGCACGCCCAATCAGCGCCCGACGCAGCAGCCCTGCGAACTTTTCCGGCTCGAGATCCTTGGCCAGTTCGATGAAGCGCGTTGTGAAGAGACCAGTGTTGATATTGCTGTGATCGGCAGCGATGAATCTCGCGGTGCGGAACCCATGAAACCTGTTGATTTCCACTGGCAGAATGAATGCTGTTTCCGCGCCAAGCCTGCCCCAGACAATTGACAACGGGTTCACATGGGCTTTGGCCCAGGACATGCACCAGTCGATGCCCTGATGCAGCGAATTCAGATTGTCGCGATCAAGCTCCCGCCAACGCACTTCCAGTGGTGCCAGACTGTCCAAGACGGTGATTTCGAGTTCGCAACCGTCGGACTCTGCTGAATGATGCGGTCTATCTGGAACAGGAAGCGTTTGCGCCTGCACGGTCTCTCTCCGGTCTGACTTGCCGGAGCGGAGAATAGGGCGGCGGGGCATCCAATTCGTTTATGAGAGACGTGGCACCGTCCTTTCCATCGATCAGGGTTATCCCGGCGTTAACGGCTCACTGCTGCTTCGGTCCGGCCATCCATTTGATGATGACCATGGCGGGGAGCACCCATAACAGGCCGGTCAGGAAAAAGTAGAGGAGTTGCCCCCACCATGGCGCGTTGCCGAGCGTTGCAACGGCAATCGTGTTTGCGAGCACCGCATAGGCGAGTACGAGCACGACAATCAGGATCGTACCGATGAATTTGCGGAGGCGGACTGGCATCAAATATCTTTCGCAGTGGTGTTCGGATTGCCGCGACGGCATGCCGCAAAGGTTCAGGGCTTGTTTTGCATGAGCTGCTCAGGCAAATCAACTGCCGGAAGTAAGGAGCAGCCATGGCCATCGCGAACTTGAGCACTGAACAGCAGATCCTGCGCGAGATCCGCCGGCAGGACGGCAATCGCCGCGCTGTCCGCATCTGGCTGGGCTTCGTGCTCCTGGCATTGTTCTGTCTGGTAATCGTCGGGGGTGCCACTAGGCTAACGAATTCGGGCCTGTCGATCACCGAGTGGAAGCCCATCCACGGCGTCATTCCGCCTCTGAACGCCGCCGAATGGGAAGAGGAATTCAAGCTCTACCAGCGCATTCCCGAGTATCAGCAGATGAACAGCGGCATGACCGTTGACGAATTCAAGGGCATCTTTTGGTGGGAGTGGGCACACCGGCTGCTCGCGCGCGGCATTGGTGTCATCTTCGCACTGCCGTTATTGTATTTCTGGATCACGGGTAGGGTGGAGAGACGGCTGCGCTGGCCTCTTTTCGGGATCCTGATGCTGGGCGGTCTGCAGGGCGCGATCGGCTGGTGGATGGTATCGTCGGGGCTTTCGGTCCGAACCGACGTCAGCCAATACAGGCTGGCCACGCACCTTGTGATGGCCTGTCTGATCTTCGCCTCCTGCATGTGGATCATGCGGGGTCTCGCACCGCACTCCGACGACCCGGCGCCTACGCGGAGCTCGTATGTCTGGGCGGGCGCAATTGCGGCGTTTGCGCTATTCCAGATCTACCTCGGCGCACTCGTAGCGGGCCTCGATGCCGGCTTTACCTACAATACTTGGCCGTTGATGGATGGTGCCCTCGTGCCCTCCGACCTGTTGATACAGCAACCGGCCTGGATCAATTTCTTCGAGAACCCAAAGACGGTGCAGTTCGTTCATCGACTGGGGGCCTATACCCTTTTCGCGCTGACGCTTGTCAACATGATCATTGCTCTGACCGCTGCGCCGTCCACGACCCATGCTCGGCGCGCCGTCGTCCTGTTTGCACTGGTGACGATACAGGCGGCGATTGGAATCGCTACCTTGTTGCTGGAGGTCCCGCTTCATTGGGGGCTGCTGCATCAAGCAGGAGCGCTTGTGGTTTTTGGTTTCACGATCGCCAACTGGCGGGGTTTCTGCGGAGAGTATCCGCGAGAGACCATGATTTCCGAGCGCGAGTGAAACGCGCTGCCAGGATCTGCGACGACCTCACCCTAACGCTGGAAGCGGGATGGACGTGCCGCCTGCCTCGTGAGGAAGAGACAGGCGGTCGACGTGTCATTTACTAACTTTATTACTAATAGTTGCGGGCAGTAGTTGGCTGGTTGATGCTGGGCGCCGGTCTATCACGAGAGACTGGAGCTATGAATGCCCGAGCGCCGTACGCCGCGACTTGCCGTGCTTATTGATGCTGATAACACTTCTGCAAAAATCGCCGCCGGCTTGTTCGAAGCGATCGCTAAGCTTGGCGAGGCAAGCGTGCGCCGCATCTATGGCGACTTCGCCAGTTCCTGCTCAAAAGCGTGGAACGACGTGCTGGTGCGACACGCGATAATCCCTCAACAGCAATTCGCATACACCACGGGCAAGAACGCTTCCGATATTGCGCTTGTCATTGACGCCATGGATCTCCTGCATACCGGCCGCTTCGATGGGTTTTGTCTTGTTTCCTCGGACAGCGATTTCACCCGATTAGCCTTGCGGATCCGTGAGCAAGGCCTCGATGTTTTCGGGTTTGGTGCGCAGAAGGCCCCTGAGAGTTTCCGTCAGGCTTGCCGTAGATTTATCTATACTGAGAACCTAGTGCCCACGGCATCATCAAACGGCACTGAGGCGACGCAAGCGCCCTCGCTCCGCCAGCCGAGTGCAGCGACGCCCGTTATCAAGAAGGTCATTGCGCAGATGGAGAGTGAAGATGGATGGGTATCGCTCAGTGCAGTCGGAGCGCAACTCGCAAATCTGGCGTCGGACTTCGATCCGCGGACATATGGCTTCCGGAAGCTAAGCGATCTGGTCAAGAAGACGAATTCATTCGACATAGATCATGTGGATGGGAAGCCGCTCCGCATGCGGACGAAAGCAGCAGTTGCCGACAAAAAGAACGGACACTTGGGCGCAACTGTGCCGTCAAAAGGCCATGTCGCATCTCGCGATGCTCCTCGCGATAACGCAAGCAATGCATCGAGCGCGCGGTTGACATAAAAAATCCGGCTGCGTCGCCGCAGCCGGACTGTATTACTTATCACCGAATATCCATCTTAGAAAAAACCGCGGCGCTGCCACCAGCCAGCTTTCTTCGGCTTGTCGCCTTCGCCCTCCGCAGCATCGCCGCGGGTCGACTTAACCGTCGGTTCGGACGAGGAGATGTTCGACTCTCTGTTGGCGCGGACAGGCTTTGCTTCCTCTGCGGCCGGCGTTGCGAGGTCTGCGGCCGCGGCCTCGACTTCAACATCAGCCTCGACAGCCGGTGTCGTCTCCTCTGCAACTTCCACAACAGGCTCTTCGACCGGCGATGCCTTGCGGCTTCGACGTGCGCGCTTCGGCTTCACGTCCTCGGTAACCGACGCGCCCGTCTCGACGGCGGCCATCGCCGGCTGAGCCTCGACGGCTTCTTCGGCGGTAACCTCGATGACTTCGGCAGCGGTCACTTCTGTCTCGCCCTCTCCAGCATCATCACTTGCCAGCTCGGCCTCAGAGCCCGCCTGCTCGCCGCCTTCCTCGCGGTTGCGGCGACCGCCGCGCTTGCCACGACGACGGCGCTTGCGGCGCTGGGTCTCATCACCTTCTTCACGCGCCTCAGAGGTGGCAGCAATGCTCTCGTCGCCTTCATCCTCGTCATCACCGTCGGTCAGGTCGCCTTCTTCCTCAGCGTCGGCCGACGTGTTGTCAGCGGCTACCGCTTCGCCATTGCCGTTGCGGCCCCGACGCCGACGCCGACGCTTGCGCTTGCGGCCTTCGCCATCGCCTTCGGTGCGCTGTGCCGGACGTTCCGCAGCAGCCGGCTTTGCTTCCAGTTCTTCTTCTTCCTCCTCGTCGACTTCGACAACTATATCGTCGTCCTCGTCATCGGGGATGGCGGCAAAGTTGAACAGGCTCTCGATCTTGACCGGGTTCTCGACCGGCTCGCCACGGTCGATTGCAAAGTGCTGCGACCCAACCGAGCCGTCTGCATCGACGATGATCGCGACACCGAAGCGGGCTTCGTAGTCAACGATCGTCTGGCGCTTATGGTTGAGCAAATAGAGCGCGATATCAGGCGTCGTGCGAACCGTGATGTCATGCGTGGTGTTCTTCAGCAGGTATTCCTCGATACCGCGCAGGACATGCAGGGCAACGGAAGACTGCGAACGCACGTGGCCGGTACCGCCGCAATGCGAGCAGACCTGCGTCGTTGATTCGAGAACGGAAGCGCGGATGCGCTGGCGCGACATTTCCAGAAGGCCGAAGTGAGAGATGCGACCGACCTGAATGCGGGCGCGATCGTTCTTCAGGCATTCCTTCAGCTTCTTCTCGACGGCGCGGTTGTTGCGCTTTTCTTCCATGTCGATGAAGTCGATGACGATCAGACCGGCAAGGTCGCGCAGGCGAAGTTGACGGGCGATTTCTTCCGCCGCTTCGAGGTTCGTCTGCAGCGCGGTATCTTCGATCGAGTGCTCGCGCGTCGAACGGCCGGAGTTGACGTCGATCGAAACCAGCGCTTCTGTCTGGTTCATGATCAGATAGCCGCCCGACTTCAGCGTCACCTGTGGCTGCAGCATGCGATCGAGCTGCGCCTCGATGCCGGAGCGCGAGAAGATCGGATGGATGTCGCGGTACGGCTGAACCACCTTGGCGTGGCTCGGCATCAGCATCTTCATGAAGTCTTTCGCTTCACGATAACCTTCTTCGCCGGCAACGATGATCTCGCTGATATCCTTGTTGTAGAGATCGCGGATCGAACGCTTGATGAGCGATCCTTCCTCGTAGACGAGGCAGGGAGCGGTCGACTGCAGCGTCAGCGTGCGGACGTTTTCCCACAGACGCATCAGATATTCGAAGTCGCGCTTGACCTCGACCTTGGTGCGGTTTGCACCTGCGGTGCGCAGGATGACGCCCATGCCCTGCGGCACTTCGAGCATCCGAGCGATTTCCTTCAGGCGCTTGCGATCCTGCGGATTGGTGATCTTGCGGGAGATGCCGCCGCCACGCGCCGTATTCGGCATGAGGACGGAGTAACGGCCGGCCAGCGAAAGATAGGTCGTCAGGGCGGCACCCTTGTTGCCACGCTCTTCCTTTGCCACCTGTACTAGCAGGATTTGGCGGCGCTTGATGACTTCCTGGATGCGATACTGCTTGCGCGGCTTGCGCTGGACGCGATCGGGAACTTCTTCCATCGCGTCTTCGGCGCCGACGGATTCGATCACTTCCTCTTCATGGTCGTGATCGTCGTCATCGTCATCGTCGCTGCGACGGCGGGCGTCGACCTCTTCGGAGATCGAGTCGGTTTCGACCATCGCGGCCATCTGGCTACCAGAGGAGCCTTCGTCGTCGTTGTCGGCGGCCGCTTCGCTGGCAGGCTCGTCGCTTGCAGGCGCTTCAACAGCAGGCGCTGCCTTCTTGCGGCTGCGGCGGGGCTTTGCCTTCTTGGCTGGCGCTTCCTCGGCAACTTCCGCAACGGCCTCGACCGTCTCGGTTGCTGCGGCAGGGTCTACTTCAGGAGCTGCTTCGGCTGCCGGCGCTTCGGCGACCGCCGCTGCGACGCCAACGTCAGGCTGTTCCTGAGTGGAGAGATCGACCGGCGCCGTCTCGACGTGTTCTACGTCGTCGTCGCGGCGATGCTCTTCGGCTTCGGCGCGAAGCAGGGCCTGACGATCGGCAAGCGGGATTTGGTAGTAGTCGGGGTGGATTTCGGCAAAGGCCAGGAAGCCGTGCCGGTTGCCGCCGTAATCAACGAAGGCTGCCTGCAACGAGGGTTCGACCCTCGTTACCTTTGCGAGATAGATGTTGCCGCGGATCTGCTTCTTGTGCTGTGACTCGAAGTCAAATTCTTCTATGCGGTTTCCGCGAACGACAACAACGCGCGTCTCTTCCTCGTGAGACGCGTCGATAAGCATCTTGTCTGCCATGTAAGGTGTGCTCCTCGGCGCGGTCGAACGTCGGCATCCCCTCGGGTCGATGAGACAGGAGGGGTGCGGCTCGTCAATGCGGCGCCGGATAATGAAAGTCGCGATTGGTGCGGTGTGGAAAGCAGCAGCCAGACAGCAGCGGGGGAGACGTTCTCCCGGGGCCTGTAGACTTCAGATAAAACCTGCTGCGACACCATCAAAGACCAAGCGAGATCAACAAAACTAAGACCTTGTTCAGGTCCGATGAGTTTGCTCTCTCTGTAAAGAGCGGTTGGTGGCTATCCCACCGATGAAGTTCCCGCATACGCAGGAAAATTCAGGATCCAATTTCGAGTGGAAACACATAAGACGGCGGACGATTGCCGGTTGTGGCGCCAGTTCCCTTGCGGTTTGGCTGCCGTGCAGGCGACTCTATCCCGTCAGCACTTCTACCCTAAAAATCCTTGTATGTTTTCTCTGTCACAATAGCAAGGGAAAAGCCAAATGTGCCATAATATTGATGGATTTTGGAAGGCATACAAAATCGGGGATTAAGGGCGCCGATTCGGCTCCATGGCCGCGAACGGCGCCGGTACCGGCGAATTCGCGTTTACCGGGAGAACTTGATCGGAATGATATTTAAGGTGTGGCGGTCGATTGTTTAAGAGGGTACGACCCGCGTCGGTGATATCCGGATGGCGGAAAACGAGTTTTGCCGGCGCGGTGGCCGTTGCTGCGGCCGCAATGGCCTTTGCGTTTCCTCCACCGGCACGAGCAAACGAGATGACAAAGGTCGATCCGCTGCTCGCCTATGGCGCCCGCATCATCGGCGATGACGCCCGGACTCGCATCGTTATCGACTTCGATCGCGCCCCGGATTTTTCGATTCATTACATCGCCAATCCCGAACGCGTGGTGATCGATCTTCCGGCGACAGCTTTCGGCTTCCCGGCGGGCGATCTCGAGGCGAGGGGCCTTTTCAAGGACATCCGTTACGGAAAGATGGATGAGGACAGCGCCCGCATCGTGCTGACCGCCAAAAAACCGGTGAAGCTGGAAGTGGCCAAGGTTCAGGCGGATGACGACGGCAAGGGTCATCGCCTAGTCCTCGACGCCGCGATGACCGACAAGGATAAGTTCGCCGACCTCGTCAAGGCTCAATCATGGAGCGATCCTTCACCCCAACCGACCACCGGGGCAATTCCGGCGCCTGAGAAGCCGGTCAACGGCGATTTCATTATCGCTGTCGATGCCGGCCACGGAGGGATCGATACCGGCGCAATTGGCGTCGATACCAAGACGCAAGAGAAGGACGTAACGCTCGCTTTTGCCAAGGCACTGGCCGATAGACTGAATCGGGAGACTGGCATCAAGGCGTTTCTGACCAGAAGTGACGACTCGTTCCTGTCGCTATCCGAGCGCGTGGAGATTGCCCGCCAAAACCACGCAGGGCTATTCATTTCGATGCACGCTGATACCTTGAAGCAGAAGGACATTCGCGGCGCGACGGTCTACACGATTTCCGACAAGGCCTCGGACAAGCTCGCAGCCGATCTCGCCGACCGCGAAAATCTTTCAGACCAGATTGCCGGCAAGGAGACCGTGGCCGAACCTCCTGAGGTCGCGGATATTCTGCTGGATCTGACGCGCCGCGAAACGCAGGCTTTTTCGATTTCCTTGGCGGAGAGTGTACTCACGTCGTTCAAGGATCAGGTGGGGACAATCAACAATCCTCATCGCCATGCCGGTTTCCGCGTTCTGCAGGCGCCGGATGTCCCGTCTATCCTGTTGGAATTGGGCTTCCTTTCGAACAAGGACGACGAAAAGCTCCTGCTTGATGATGCATGGCGGGGAAGGATGGCAGATCTGCTGACGGAGGCAGTCAAACACTACCGCACGGCGATGGTTGCAAATGGTGGCTGATTGCGGCCGTGGCGCAGATGTGACACTTGCTGGGGTAACGCGATTTCAATGTGGGAATAGCGCTTCAAGGCCCTATTTTACTCACATTCACGCCGTTACTCAGCCTTGTGTTTCCATCGATGAAACTGAATTGGCTTGTGGCGAAAACGCTCATGGAGTAAGTCGCCCAACGTGCAAGATGCCCGATCCCTGCGATTGTTACGCTCGCGCCGATCGATGATTGAGATACCGGTAGCTTAAATATGATTAGACTTCTTGGATATTTCTTCGGAGTGGCTTGCGTCCTGTTCCTGGGCGTAGCGGCTATTGTTGCCGTTTATTTGGCAACCGTCACGAAGGATCTTCCGGACTACGCAGTGCTGAGTAGCTACGAGCCACCGGTAACGACCCGCGTCCATGCAGGCAACGGCGCGCTGATGGCGGAGTATGCCAAGGAGCGCAGACTGTTCCTGCCGATCCAGGCAGTCCCGGATCGCGTCAAGGCTGCCTTCCTGTCTGCTGAAGACAAGAATTTCTATCAGCATCCCGGCATCGACGTGACTGGCTTCGCTCGCGCAGTGGTCGCCTATCTGACCGGCGGCCCGACCCAGGGCGGCTCGACCATCACCCAACAGGTCGCCAAGAACTTTCTGCTTTCCAGCGAGCAGACGATGGAGCGCAAGGCGAAGGAAGCGATCCTCTCCTTCCGTATCGAGCAGGCCTACAGCAAGGACAAGATCCTCGAGCTGTACCTGAACGAGATCTTCTTCGGTCTGAACTCCTACGGCATCGCCAGCGCGTCGCTCACCTATTTCAATAAGTCGGTGAACGAACTGACGATCGCTGATGCGGCCTATCTTGCGTCGCTGCCAAAGGGGCCGGCCAATTATCATCCCTTCCGTCATCCCGAAGCAGCGGTCACCCGCCGCAACTGGGTCATCGATCGCATGGTCGAGAATGGCTATGTCAGCCAGTCCGATGGCGCCGAAGCCAAGAAGCAGCCCCTTGGCGTGACCGGTCGCAGCAGCGGTCCCTCGCTCTTCGCATCCGGCTATTTTGCCGAGGCAGTCCGTCGCCAGCTGATCGAGCAGTACGGCGAGAAGATGCTGTACGAAGGCGGTCTGTCAGTCCGCACGTCGTTTGATCCCGAGCTACAGGTCTTCGCCCGCAAAGCCCTTCAGGATGGTCTGACGAATTATGACGAGCGCCGTGGCTTCCATGGTCCGATCAAGCAGATCGACACTGCGGCCGATTGGGGCAAGGCGCTTGCCGATATTCCGGCACTGACGGATGTCCCCGAATGGCAATTGGCTGTTGTGCTGGCTGTCTCGGACGACAGCGTCGACATCGGCCTGCAGCCGCCCAAGGACGGCGCGGGCAAGATTCCGTCCGAGCGCGAGCGCGGGATCATCGAGGCCAAGAACCTGCAGTGGGCATATCGCTCCGCTACTGGCCGGAAGACGGCGAAGTCGCCCGAAGGGGTCCTCTCCGCCGGTGACGTCGTCTATGTAGAGCGGCTGGGTGCTGAGGGCTCCAATTCTTACCGGCTTCGCCAGCCGCCAAAGGTCGAGGGCGGCCTGGTGGCGATGGATCCGAAAACGGGTCGCGTGCTTGCCATGGTCGGCGGCTTCTCCTATGCGCAATCGGAATTCAACCGTGCCACCCAGGCGATGCGCCAGCCGGGATCGTCCTTCAAGCCGTTCGTATACGCGGCGGCCATGGACAACGGCTACACACCGGCCTCGGTCGTTAGCGACGATCCGCTCTCGATCCAGACGGGCAATGGCCAGGTTTGGGCGCCAGATAACTACGAAGGCGAGGGTGGTGGCGCCAACACGCTTCGCTTCGCTATCGAGCACTCGCGCAACCGCATGACCGTTCGCCTCGCCAACGACCTCGGCATGAATGTCGTTGCTGAATATGCCGAGCGCTTTGGCATCTACGATCACATGATGCCGGTTCTCGCCATGTCCTTGGGTTCCGGCGAGACGACGGTGTTGCGCATGGTGTCGGCCTATTCCGTCATCGCCAATGGCGGCAAGCAGATCAAGCCGACACTGGTTGACCGCATCCAGGACCGCTACGGACGCACGATCTTTAAGCACGAAGAGCGCGTTTGCGAGGGCTGCAACGCCAGCGACTGGCAAAACCAGGACGAACCGAACGTCGTCGACAATCGCGAAACCGTTCTCGATCCGATGACCTCGTACCAGATCACCTCGATGCTGCAGGGCGTCATCCAGCGTGGCACTGCAGCCGGCAAGATTGATCTCGGCGGTCGTGATGTCGCGGGCAAGACCGGGACGACCAACGACGAGAAGGATGCGTGGTTCGTCGGGTTCACGCCGGACCTCGTCGCCGGTCTCTACATCGGGTTCGACTCGCCCTCGACCCTTGGCCGTGGCGGCACCGGCGGCTCGCTGTCGGCGCCGATCTTCAATGAATTCATGCAGACGGCCGTCAAGGACATGCCCGAGTCGAAATTCGTTATTCCTGCCGGGATGAACCTCATCCCGATCGACCGCAAGACCGGTATGGCAGCCGCGCAGGGTGATCCGAACACGATTATCGAAGCCTTCAAGCCCGGCACCGGTCCTGCCGACAGTCTGTCGGTCATCGGGATGGACAACGCTATGGCACCTGAGGAGATTCTGCGGACCTCTCCCCAGGCCAATCAGGCAGTTCAGTCCGGCGCCGGCGGCCTTTACTAAGTCTTCCCCGAACTCTTGTGGCGGCTGCGGCTCTTTACATCCGCAGCCGCCACAATTATCTGACGGGCAATCTTCGTAGCAACGCAAAGAAGCAGGAAAATGCGAGCGGAAATCCAGAACGTGGTCGATGAAACCAAGCAGGCTATCACCCTGCTGAGGAGGCATCTTTGACTGGGACCAGGCGGTAAGGCGACTGGACTGGTTGAACAACAAGGCAGAGGATCCGACCCTCTGGAACGATGCGCAGGAAGCACAGAAGCTGATGCGCGAACGCCAGCAGCTGGACGACGGCATCAATGGCGTGAAGCAGCTCGAGCAGGAGCTGACCGACAATATCGAGCTCATCGAAATGGGCGAGGAAGAGGGTGACGAAAGCGTCGTCAAGGACGCCGAAGATGCCCTCAAGGGATTGAAGGCCGAGGCTGCCCGGCGTCAGGTCGAAGCGATGCTTTCGGGCGAAGCCGACAGCAACGACAGCTATCTGGAAGTTCACTCCGGCGCAGGCGGCACGGAAAGCCAGGACTGGGCCAACATGCTTCTGCGCATGTACACGCGCTGGGCCGAGCGTTCGAAGTTCAAGGTCGAGCTTCTCGAAGTCCACGACGGCGAAGAAGCGGGCATCAAGTCCGCGACGCTGCTGGTGAAGGGTCACAACGCTTATGGTTGGCTGAAGACCGAGTCGGGCGTTCACCGCCTCGTGCGCATCTCGCCCTATGACAGCAATGCACGTCGCCACACCTCCTTCTCGTCGATCTGGGTTTATCCCGTGGTCGACGACTCGATCAACATCGAGATCAATGAAAGCGATTGCCGCATCGATACCTACCGTTCATCGGGAGCGGGTGGTCAGCACGTTAACACGACCGACTCGGCCGTGCGTATCACGCACATTCCGACCGGTATCGTCGTCGCCTGCCAGCAGGAGCGCTCGCAGCACAAGAACCGCGCCAAGGCCTGGGATATGCTGCGTGCCCGCATGTACGAGGCGGAGTTGAAGAAGCGCGAAGAAGCGGCAAACGCAGAAGCGGCGTCCAAAACCGACATTGGCTGGGGACACCAGATCCGTTCGTACGTCTTGCAACCATATCAGTTGGTCAAGGACCTGCGGACCGGCGTGGCGAGCACAGCACCAGGCGACGTGTTGGACGGTGAACTCGACGAGTTCATGGAAGCAGCTCTTGCGCACCGCATCAGCGGCAAGCCGGACGCGGTCGTCGACGACGTTGACTGACTACTGTCAACCGGATTTGAGAAGGCCTCGAAAGAGGCCTTTTTCATCGGCAAAGCCAGTTGGCTTAGGGGTGCGCGACGTTCAGCGGCAAAGTGTTAGTTGCTTGCCTTCCCGACAGTGACCTCACCAAATTCGTCGATGACGACCGTCCAGGTCTCCGATTCCGCATCCGGATCGGTCTTCAGATAAACCATAGCGAAAAGGCCGGGCTCCTTGAGCATTCCGGAGGAGTTTTCTGGCCGGATGTCGGTGACATATGGCTTTAGCTCGTTGAGTTCTTGCAATTCAACCGTCGAGGCGATCGCCGGCCCGCCGTCCCCCTGCTCGATCTGTTGTAGGTAGATCTTGGCCGTGCGGTCGGATTGCCGGACCGCAAACAGTTGTAGTAACCATGGCGCGGCTTGGCTGTCGCGGGACTCGATGCCGTCGGCTGAGGTGCCGATGGTGCCCGTTGAACGGCAGGTGCGGTGCCGTCGTCTTCCCAGTAACCCGTGCTGGTCGCAAATATGATCGAAGCCGGCAGGATCGGATCATCCGCCGCCGCGGTTTGAGCGTAGAGCGAGGATGCTGTGAGCAGCATTGCACAAAGCGCCGTTGGTCGCAGCCCCATTTCTCAGTCCTCAAACTGTTCGGCAAGAATACGATCGGACCATGAGCGATCAGGATCGGAAAGAATGCGTGCCGTGGTATGTTCCGACTGAGCGATGCGAATGTGAAGCACCGATTTCACTTCGGTATTGTCGGCAACGGCGTTCACCGGGCGCTTCTCCGCCTCGAGAATATGGATATCGACGGTCACCTTATTCGGCAAAAGCGCACCGCGCCAACGCCGCGGCCGAAACGCGCTGACGGGTGTCATCGCCAGCAGCGGCGCGTCAAGCGGCAGGATTGGGCCATGGGCGGAGAGGTTGTACGCCGTCGAACCCGCTGGCGTTGCCACCATCAGGCCGTCACAGATGAGCTCGTCAAGGCGAACGACGCCATCGACCTCAACCCGAAGCTTGGCGGCCTGGTAAGACTGACGGAACAACGACACTTCGTTGATGGCAAGTGCTGTCGAATTCGAGCCGTCCGAATTCGCGGTCGTCATCTGTAAGGGGTGAAATGCGTTTTCGACGGCCGCACAGATCCGATCCTGAAGTTTCTCCGTTCGGTATTCGTTCATCAGGAAGCCGATCGAACCGCGATTCATGCCGTAGACAAGCTTGCCCGAGTTCATCGTACCGTGCAGCGTCTGCAGCATGAAGCCGTCGCCACCAAGGGCGACGATGACATCGGACTCGTCGGGGGGCACGTCGCCATAAATGCGAATCAGCTCTTCCCGCGCCGCCAGCGCCTCGGTCGCCGAGGAGGCAAGGAAGGAAAGCGTCTGAAATGAACGGCCCATGGAGTTCCCTTTTCTGATCTCGGCCTAGCTAAATGATTGCAAGCCCGACCGACAAGGCGTTTTATGCCAATAACCGTTCGCCGGAGCGCCCGAGCACGTTCGGACGTCAACACCCATGGTGACACCGCGCCGATGAAATGAGGATGGCGCCGATTTCTTCTTTACAGGACCGCAGAATCTGGTACTTGGCAGGCATCGCCCTTGTAGCTCAGTTGGTAGAGCACCTGATTTGTAATCAGGGGGTCGCGGGTTCGAACCCTGCCGGGGGCACCATCCTTCTCCAATTGAGCATAGTTGTTGCCCGTTGACGTAGACGGTGGCGCTTTCGCAGCTTTAGTTTTGAGCTGTCTGTCGCACGCTGGCCTGCAACTTCGCGCCGGGGCGTTCTCCAGCTCGTGAGGGCGTGACGACGATGTTCAGAACGGAGGCAATCATCAAAACAATGACGGCGATCATCACTCGCACGTGTTTCTCCTTGAAAATCGTGCGTGGCAAACGCCTCAGATTGATCTCAGTTCCGCGGGCGATCGATCCAGCCGTTATTCCGCGGGCGGAGGAATAGGGCGTTCGGGCGCCGGTGCAAGCGGAGCGGGTTGGTGGATTGGTTGCGACTTGTCGATCCAAGCAATGCTGAGGATGAGGGCTACGAATGCAGCGACGAAGAGAGTGCCGACAATGAGGGAGCGGACAGCCATATGGGATACGTTCCTCCTGTTCGAGTGCGGGAAGCTATAGAGGATGACAGAGCTAAATCCGAGGCGTGCGGAAGTTTTTTCTGACCACGAGCAACGGTTTACCGGCTCCTTCCCTGCGTTGCCGAGGCTGCCGTCTTCCCGTAAGTCGAATGAAATGGTCGGTCGTTCGTGCTTATCAGTACGAGAAGCGCTCGTCGGGCCGTTGCGCGGTCTCCGGAGGGTGACATGGCGAAAGTCGTTCGCACTTGCAGTCACTCCCGGGGCAAGGTGGGTCGATTGAGGCAGGAGCGGCATACCTTCGCCGCTCCGCCGCTATCGCATCATGCTTTCAGATGCAGCCGCGCCGCATAGAGCGCGATCGCCGCTGCATTCGAGACATTTAAAGATTTGATAGCGCCTGGCATGTCTAGCCGCGCAAGTGCGCTCACGGTTTCGCGCGTCTTTTGCCTTAGCCCCTTGCCTTCGGAGCCCAATACCAACGCCACCTTGTCACCCGAGAATGTACCCTCGAGCGGAGCCGGGCCCTCCGAATCAAGGCCGATCGTGAAGAAGCCGAGCTTGTGTAGTTCGCCGAGCGCGTCTGCAAGGTTGGTGATTTGGATATAGGGGATGAGTTCCAGCGCGCCTGAAGCTGACTTCGCCAATACGCCCGATTCGGTCGGGCTGTGGCGCTGCGTGGTGATGACGGCACCGGCATTGAAGGCCACTGCGGAGCGCATGATGGCGCCGACATTGTGCGGATCGGTCACCTGGTCGAGCACGAGCAGTAGCGGGCTGTCCTTCAGCGCTTCCAGCCGGCGAACGGGCAGAGGCCGGGTTTCCAGCATGACGCCCTGGTGGATCGCGTCCGGGCCAAGGAACTTGTCGATATCATGCGGGGCGACGATCTCAACAGGGATACCGAGTGAATCGGCATCGACCTCAAGACGGGCGAGCGCGTTCTGGGTCACCGAGAGCCTGACGTTTTTGCGCTCCTTGTTGTCGAGCGCGGCACGAACCGTATGAAGACCGTAAAGGTAGACCTGTTCAGGTGCGAGTGCCGGTGGCTTCCAGTCCTCGGCGCCGCGCCGGCGCTTCTGCGGCGGCGGTGTCGGGATCTCGCCGCGTTCACGCTTGCTGTCGCGATGCGCGCGGCGCAGGGTTGCGTAATGTGTGTCCTTGGCGGACTTCTCGTTTGTGGGCTTGCCACCGCTTTTGTTGTCTTTGCTCATGCGGCTTTATATCCGGGGCGCTTCTTTCCGCATAGGATTTCTTTCAGGAGCCCACCTTTCCCCGGGCGATGAAATTTTTCACATTTTTTCCACCGTCATCGTGTTGACATGCGGAAATCGTCCGGTCATATACGCGGCGCAGACCGAGGGGCGGCAACGCTTCGAAAGTCTGACGAGCTTGGTCTCACGATCCGGACGAAAAAAACTGGAGAGATGCCCGAGTGGTTAAAGGGGACGGACTGTAAATCCGTTGGCTCAGCCTACGTTGGTTCAAATCCAACTCTCTCCACCATTCGTCATTGGATCGGATACCACCCCGCGGGTATAGCTCAATGGTAGAGCAGCAGCCTTCCAAGCTGAATACGCGGGTTCGATTCCCGCTACCCGCTCCAAGTTTTTCCGGCCACTCAGCAATACCGCGTGTCGCTCCGTGTCACCTCATTTCACTTGCGCTCTTCGGCGCGCGAGGGCTGCCGAACCTTGCCCTGCTTAAGGCGAAAGCTATTCCGCTATCTCCGACGCATTCCGAGGCGCGAGGATGCCGGCTCAGTCTTGCTTTCGACTGAAGTACCACCAAAGACGAACTTGGCGTGCGGAGCGGAAACCGCGAACAATGAACCTGGATGAAGTGCTTCGCACGCATCGTGGGGATCGCGAGTGGCAGAGATTTTTAATTGGCAACCCAGCATCGGCGACCCCACGATCGGTGGCTGGATTACCGTCGCCTTATACTTGCTTGCTGGCATAAGCTGCTGGAAAACAAAGGGCGTCGTCTTTCGACAAGATCCGAACCAGCAATCCGACGGCTCCATCTGGCGTGCGATCTCCGTGGTATTTTTCCTTCTCGGGATAAATAAGCAACTCGATCTTCAGTCAGCAATGACCGAACTCGGCCGTGTGGTAGCCCATTCCGGCGGGTGGTATGAGATGCGTCGGACTGTGCAGGTTTACTTTATCATCGGCATCGTGGCCGCATGCGCAGCCGCGGTACCTGCTTTACTTTTTTGGGCAAGAAAATCACCACGTGAGACTTGGCTGGCGCTTGTCGGTTCAACGTTCGTGCTGGGCTACGTACTAATTCGCGCTGCATCTTTTCATCATTTCGACCACTTCCTCAGTAGCCGCCTCTTTGGCTTCAAGTGGCTCTGGTTCTTCGAAATGACGGGGATCACGATCGTGTTGCTTGCTAGCGAGTGGCGTCGAGCAAGCCTTGTTTATCGAATGGCACGACCTATTGCCCGTTGACGCCTGCGACCGCATCGGATGATTAGTAATTCACCCAAAGCCTTCCCAGCTGAATACGCGGGTTCGAATCCCGCTACCCACCAAGCTGCGCTGTCGCAAATGCGTACCTCTAGCCCCACAGCAGCACAAACGGCGAAGCCAGCGCGATGATTCCGGCAATCGTCCAGCGCCTCTGTCCGCTGGCGCTCAGGTCTTCCCTTGAAAGCCACATGCGGACGGCAATGAAGCCGATGGCGATGATCGCGCTGTAGATGACCGCGCGCAGCAGGATCGACCAGCCGCCGCCGAAAAGGCCGATGGCGATGCCGAAGCCGGCCAGGGCGCCGAGGATGCCATATCCCACGTCGAACATCAGGGCTGTGGTGGCCGAAAGCGGCGTCAGCATTTTTGGGAAGGCGATCGCGAATGCGGCGGTGAGCAGCCATATGGCAACGATTGCCTGCAGTGTTGATGAGTTGACGATAGAGGTTGCCAGAGCCGGAAGACGCTCAGGCGAGGACAGGCGCAATACCTGTGCGACCCAGTCAATCGAAGCCGCAAGAATCCACAAGATGAATGCACAGCCTGCAAAGATCAGAAAGTTGCCTGCGGATCGTTTTGCAATTTCCTTAGGTTCCATGCCCAATCTCCAGATAGTGCTTCCCCGCCAGGACGGCAAATGAAGTAGTATCATATCCTTGGCTGCACTGCGCCCGCTCTTCGCGAATATCTCCTCACTGCCATCTGCAGTAGATATTGCCGAATGCATGCCCGCTTCCCATATGCGCCGGCATACGGGGAATCGGGCTAGGAATACGGTCCGCAATTAGGTCTTGCGCAATTTCCCCGAAAGCCTTAAACGGCGGCACTAAACCGGTTCGCCGGGGTCATCCATTTCGTTCACAGGAAGCATTCAAATGGCAAAGAGTAAGTTTGAGCGCAACAAGCCGCACGTTAACATCGGCACGATCGGCCACGTTGACCACGGCAAGACGTCTCTGACGGCAGCGATCACGAAGTACTTCGGCGAGTTCAAGGCGTACGACCAGATCGACGCTGCTCCGGAAGAAAAGGCGCGCGGCATCACCATTTCGACGGCACACGTCGAGTACGAGACCCCGAACCGTCACTATGCTCACGTTGACTGCCCCGGCCACGCCGACTACGTCAAGAACATGATCACCGGTGCCGCTCAGATGGACGGCGCGATCCTGGTTTGCTCGGCTGCTGACGGCCCGATGCCGCAGACCCGCGAGCACATCCTGCTCGCTCGTCAGGTTGGCGTTCCGGCGATCGTCGTGTTCCTCAACAAGGTTGACCAGGTTGACGACGCCGAGCTCCTCGAGCTCGTCGAACTGGAAGTTCGCGAACTGCTGTCGTCCTACGACTTCCCGGGCGACGACATTCCGGTCATCAAGGGCTCGGCTCTTGCTGCTCTGGAAGACTCTGACAAGAAGATCGGCGAAGACGCGATCCGCGAGCTGATGGCTGCTGTTGACGCCTACATCCCGACGCCTGAGCGTCCGATCGACCAGCCGTTCCTGATGCCGATCGAAGACGTGTTCTCGATCTCGGGCCGTGGTACGGTTGTGACCGGCCGCGTCGAGCGTGGCATCGTCAAGGTTGGCGAAGAAGTCGAAATCGTCGGCATCCGCCCGACCTCGAAGACGACGGTTACCGGCGTTGAAATGTTCCGCAAGCTGCTCGACCAGGGCCAGGCTGGCGACAACATCGGCGCTCTGGTTCGCGGTGTGAACCGTGACGGCGTTGAGCGTGGTCAGATCCTGTGCAAGCCGGGCTCTGTCAAGCCGCACAAGAAGTTCATGGCAGAAGCCTACATCCTGACGAAGGAAGAAGGCGGCCGTCATACGCCGTTTTTCACGAACTACCGTCCGCAGTTCTACTTCCGTACGACTGACGTGACCGGCATTGTTTCGCTTCCGGAAGGCACGGAAATGGTTATGCCTGGCGACAACGTCACGGTTGCCGTCGAGCTGATCGTTCCGATCGCGATGGAAGAGAAGCTGCGCTTCGCGATCCGCGAAGGCGGCCGTACCGTCGGCGCCGGCATCGTCGCTTCGATCGTCGAGTAAGCTTCGGATTATCCGGATCTAGAAGCTCCGCCGGAAGCAGCGGGGCCTATGCGTTGGGGCTGGGACATTGTCATGATGTTCCAGCCCCCTTGCGTTTGTGGGACGGCTCAAACTAAGTGATGGAAGGCATGGCTGGCTGCTTAGGGCCGCGCCGTGCGCTGACTTGGGGTATTCAGGTAAGTGATTATTGCATGCGCTATTGATCGCCGCTTCGCCGAGTTGGCTGGCGTGATGCTTTATTCCCTGGAGGTAAATGGTGACGTTCCAGATGCAGAGCTATGGGTCATCGGGGATGGCCTGAGGCAATCCGACAAGAACAAGATCCAGGCGTGCGCCTCGCGTCAGATCAATTTCTACGATCTAGACGACAGCACTGTTCAGCATATCGATGGGCTAAAGACAACGTCGAATTGGAGCAGGGTCGTCTATGCGCGCCTCTTCCTGCCGGCGCTGCTGCCATCGGATCGGGGCAATCTTCTCTATCTCGACGCTGACACTATGATTAAGGGTAGCCTGCGACCGCTGCAGGATATGGATATGTCGAGTGCGGTCGCTGCGGCTCTCGGTGGGCCATCCCGGCACAATCGGCAACTCGGTCGCCCGGAAACTGCCTTCTATCTTAATTCCGGCGTGGTTCTGCTGAACGTCGGTGAATGGCAGAAGCAAAACCTTACAAGGCGGGCCGTCGAACTCCTTCGCGGCGGTACTTTCGGCTTTCCGGACCAAGACGTGCTCAATCTTCTGGCTGAGGGCCAAACCATTGCCTTGGAGCCGAAGTGGAATCATCAGCACGCCAAGAGTATTCCGAGTGATGTCCGCATCATTCACTTCACCCACGCGAAACCGAACACGACCTATTGCATTCATCCTGAGAAGGCAACGTTCCTGGAATATCGCTCCAAGACACCTTGGGCCAATGCTCGGCTGCGGACCAGAATGGATCGACGCCTCAACCGCATCGCCCATTCGGTCAAGAGAAAATGGGATCGTCTGAACAAGGCGCTTCGAAGCTAGGCTGCAATATCGACTTGAACCTGTGTGAGAACGCGACACCAGCGATGGCCTTGCGCTTGATTGCAAAGGCTTTATCTATCCTTCCGATTTCGTATGGGAGGACATGATGAAAAAGCGCATTCTCTTCACTGGCGGTTCGGGCAAGGCAGGGCGTCATGCAGTGCCGTGGTTGGTCAACGCAGGTTATGAGGTTCACAACGTCGACCTGGTGCCGCTTGATAGCCCCGGCGTGACCAATCTGATCGCCGACATCACCGACAGCGGCCAGGTCTTCAATGCGCTTTCTATGCATCGGGACTTTCCTGATCTCGATGCGGGCAGGGGCGTCCAGCCATTTGATGCCGTCGTGCATTTCGCGGCGATCCCGCGCATCCTCATCAAGCCCGACAACGAGACCTTCCGCATCAACACGATGGGCACCTATAATGTCATCGAGGCGGCGGTGAAGCTCGGCGTCCGGAAGATCATCGTCGCTTCCAGCGAGACGACCTACGGCGTCTGTTTTGCCGAAGGTCATCGTGACTTCCACCAGTTTCCATTGGAGGAGGACTACGACGTCAACCCGATGGATTCCTACGGCCTCTCCAAAGTGGTGAATGAGAAGACGGCCCGTGCCTTTGCGGAGCGCTCTGGCTTCGACATTTACGCCTTGCGCATTGGCAACGTTATCGAGCCACACGAGTACGAACGGTTTCCGACCTACTTTGCCAATCCGGAGATGCGCAAGCGAATCGCCTGGAGCTATATCGATGCCCGCGATCTGGGGCAGATTTGCCATCTCTGCATCGAGAAGGACGGGCTCGGCTATCAGGTGTTCAACGCGGCGAACGACACCGTTTCGGCCAATACCCCGTCGAAGGAACTCGCCAGGCGATTCTATCCTGATGTGCCGTTCACGCGGGAGATCGGCGAATATGAAGGCCTGCTCTCCAACCGAAAGATCCGCGAAGTACTTGGCTTCAAGGAAGAGCACGACTGGCGCAAATACGTGAAGGCCTGATCGGAAGCCTTGCCGGTGATGCAGGATTGGAAAAATCGAAAAACGCACTTGCCAATCCTGCGCTCTCGCCTTAAAGGGAGCGCCATGCTTGCAATTGTGCTTCGCGGCCGGTCGGCCAAGAAGCTGAATGTAAAGCGTAAAGGGGTATAGCTCAGTTGGTAGAGCGGCGGTCTCCAAAACCGCAGGTCGTGGGTTCGAGCCCCTCTGCCCCTGCCATCTTTCTTGAACGAGTAGCGCGGATATTGCGCAGCCGCTCGGACGGAAAGGCGACGTATGGCTAAGTTCGCTAAACTTCGGTTTCCCTCTTGTGCAATTGGGAATCGATGTTTATGTAGGGTTCAACAGACACGCGGTGCGTGGGGCTGATATGTTCAGCTTTACGCGCCGTAATTGCGTGGGCAGTCGATGGCATCCAAATCTAATCCGTTTGCGTTTCTACAGCAGGTTCGCTCCGAGACGTCGAAAGTTACCTGGCCGTCGCGCCGCGAGACGATGATCTCGACGGTCATGGTGCTTGTAATGGTGATCTTTGCCGCGCTGTTCTTTTTTGCCGCTGACCAGCTGATTGGCTGGCTGTTGAGCTTCGTGCTTAACGTCGGCAATTGATCGGGTGGAGTAGTAACATGGCGGCACGTTGGTACATCGTCCACGCGTATTCGAATTTTGAGAAGAAGGTCGCGGAAGACATCGAGAATAAGGCTCGCCAGAAGGGCCTCGAGCATTTGTTCGAACGGATTCTCGTCCCGACTGAGAAGGTGGTTGAAGTGCGTCGCGGTCGCAAGGTCGATTCCGAACGCAAGTTCTTCCCGGGTTACGTTCTTGTTCGTGCCAATCTCACGGATGAAGCCTATCACCTGATCAAGAACACGCCGAAGGTCACTGGTTTCCTGGGCTCCGATAACAAGCCCGTTCCGATTCCGGATCATGAGGCCGAGCGCATTCTCGGTCAGGTTCAGGAAGGCGTCGAGCGGCCGAAGGCATCCGTTACCTTCGAGATCGGCGAGCAGGTTCGCGTTTCCGATGGCCCGTTCGCTTCGTTCAATGGCACGGTTCAGGATGTGGACGAAGAGCGTTCGCGCCTGAAGGTTGAAGTGTCTATCTTCGGCCGCGCTACGCCGGTCGAACTGGAATACGCTCAGGTCGAGAAGGTCTGAGCTCGGAAGTAAGTCACTAGTGACTTATTTCCTTGCGGCGGAAGCCGCAAACCGCGTGGAAGGTGAGGGGTCTTAGCCGGGCCTGTGATCCGCACCACGCAACCGCAGCCGCCGGAGAAATCCGGCATCACTGGCCGGGCAACCGGTCACCAATGAAAGGCAGAGAGATATGGCTAAGAAAGTTGCAGGCCAGCTCAAGCTTCAGGTCAAGGCAGGATCGGCAAACCCGTCCCCGCCGATCGGCCCGGCGCTTGGTCAGCGTGGCATTAACATCATGGAATTCTGCAAGGCGTTCAACGCCGCTACGCAGGAAATGGAAAAGGGTATGCCGATCCCGGTCGTCATCACCTATTACCAGGACAAGTCCTTCACCTTCGCGATGAAGCAGCCTCCGGTCAGCTACTGGCTGAAGAAGGAAGCGAAGATCACGTCTGGTTCGAAGACGCCTGGCAAGGGCGCTACCGTCGGCAAGCTCACCAAGGCTCAGATCAAGACGATCGCAGAAGCCAAGATGAAGGATCTGAACGCAGCGGATATCGAAGGTGCAATGGCGATGATCGAGGGCTCTGCCCGCGCCATGGGCCTGGAAGTGGTAGGATAAGACCATGGCTGGCAAGCGCACCAAGAAGATCAACGAAGGTGTTGATCCCACAAAGCTCTACGCTCTGAACCTTGCTATCGGCATGGTCAAGGAACGTGCTGTCGCGAAGTTCGATGAAACCATCGAAGTCGCCATGAACCTCGGCGTTGACCCGCGTCACGCAGACCAGATGGTCCGCGGCGTTGTCAACCTGCCGAACGGCACCGGCCGTGACGTTCGCGTCGCTGTCTTCGCTCGTGGCGCCAAGGCTGATGAAGCCAAGGCAGCTGGCGCAGATATCGTCGGCGCTGAAGAGCTCGTCGAAATCGTCCAGGGCGGCAAGATCGATTTCGATCGTTGCATCGCGACCCCGGACATGATGCCGCTCGTCGGCCGCCTCGGTAAGGTTCTCGGCCCGCGTGGCATGATGCCGAACCCGAAGGTTGGTACGGTTACGATGGACGTTGCTGGTGCCGTTAAGGCTTCCAAGGGCGGCGCTGTCGAGTTCCGCGTCGAAAAGGCTGGTATCGTCCACGCTGGTATCGGCAAGGCATCCTTCGATGCAAAGGCTCTGGAAGAAAACATCCGCGCCTTCGCTGACGCCGTCATCAAGGCAAAGCCGACTGGCGCCAAGGGCAACTACGTCAAGCGCGTAGCGATTTCTTCGACCATGGGCCCGGGCGTCAAGATCGACCCATCGTCCGTTACGGCCCCGGCCGCTTAATAAATTCGCCGGGCTTCGGCCCGGTTCAAGAATTCCGGCCTCGCAAGGGGCCGGAATATTCCGGAGAAATCCGGAATCCTGTCCGAGATTGCAGGTGGTTTTCCCTTAATCACTTGGCCTGCATGAGACGGGTAAGACCCGAATTGCATGAAGTTTTGCTTCTAGGAATTTGGTTCGAGCCTTGGATGCCTTGTGCCTTCGGCCTTTCTTTGGCGCGAAGCGCGAGGGGACAGGATCCTCAAGCGTCGCTTGGGATCGCTTCTGATCCCAGGAGGCAAAAGGCAACCCGGTAGGGCCCGTGAAAAGGTCCTGCCAACTGGAGATAGGCAGTGGAAAGAGCGGAAAAACGCGAATTCGTCACGGAACTGAACGAAGTCTTCAAGGCTTCGGGCTCGGTTGTCGTGGCCCACTATGCTGGTGCTACAGTCGCGCAGATGAACGACTTCCGTTCCAAGATGCGCGCAGCTGGCGGTACCGTCAAAGTCGCGAAGAACCGCCTGGCCAAAATCGCCCTTCAGGGTACGGAAGCGGAAGGGATCTCTGGTCTCTTCACCGGTCAGACGCTCATTGCATACAGCAATGACCCGATCACCGCTCCGAAAGTCGTCGTGGATTTCGCCAAGACCAACGATAAGATCGTTGTTTTGGGCGGCGCCATGGGAACAACGACGCTCAACGCTGACGCAGTCAAGTCGCTTGCGACCCTGCCTTCGTTGGACGAACTGCGCGCGAAGCTGCTGGGCATGATCCAGACACCGGCTACCCGCATCGCAGGCGTTGTTGCAGCACCGGCAAGCCAGCTTGCTCGCGTGTTTTCGGCTTACGCCAAGAAGGACGAAGCCGCATAAGGCGGTTTTTTGCTGTTTATAAACAACCGGTTCGAACCGAACAAAAGGAACTGATAACATGGCTGATCTCGCAAAGATCGTAGACGACCTCTCCTCGCTGACCGTTCTGGAAGCAGCAGAGCTTTCCAAGCTTCTCGAAGAAAAGTGGGGCGTTTCCGCTGCTGCTCCGGTAGCTGTTGCTGCCGTTGCTGGCGGTGCAGGCGCTGCTGCTGCTGCTGAAGAAGAAAAGACCGAGTTTGACGTTATCCTGGCTGACGCCGGCGCTAACAAGATCAACGTCATCAAGGAAGTCCGCGCCATCACCGGTCTCGGCCTGAAGGAAGCTAAGGACCTCGTTGAGGCCGCTCCGAAGGCTGTCAAGGAAGGCGTTTCCAAGGCTGAAGCCGCTGACATCAAGAAGAAGCTTGAAGACGCTGGCGCTAAGGCCGACGTTAAGTAATCTTCGACTGCATCTGGGAGGTGGGGTTTCCCGCCTCCCATTTGCCGTTTTGTAGAACAAATTACCCAAAAGCCGCGTGAAAACGGCTTTTGGGTAATGGGTTCTTCAAGAGGATGGTCTCGAACCGAGACGCGAAGGCAATCCGGCCTCGTGATTTTGGGAAGTGAGACGAGATTGAATTACTCATGATTGACGGGGTCGACTGGCCATCGGTTCCCGTCCGTTGCAGGCCCGGATGCAATTTTGAAGGAGCGACGATGGCTCAGACCCTTTCGTTCAATGGTCGTAGGCGCGTACGCAAGTTTTTCGGTAAGATCCCAGAAGTCGCAGAAATGCCGAACCTCATCGAGGTTCAGAAGGCATCGTATGATCAATTCCTGATGGTTGAAGAGCCCAAGGGCGGTCGCCCTGACGAGGGCCTTCAGGCTGTCTTCAAGTCCGTTTTCCCGATCACGGATTTCTCCGGCGCTTCTATGCTGGAATTCGTGTCCTACGAATTCGAGCCGCCGAAGTTCGACGTCGACGAATGCCGCCAGCGCGACCTGACCTACGCCGCGCCGCTGAAGGTTACTCTCCGTCTGATCGTGTTCGATATCGACGAGGATACGGGCGCGAAGTCCATCAAGGACATCAAGGAACAGTCCGTCTACATGGGCGACATGCCGCTCATGACCAACAACGGTACGTTCATCGTCAACGGCACCGAGCGCGTTATCGTGTCCCAGATGCACCGTTCGCCGGGCGTGTTCTTCGATCACGACAAGGGCAAGAGCCACTCGTCCGGCAAGCTTCTGTTTGCCGCTCGTGTTATCCCGTATCGCGGTTCCTGGCTCGACATCGAGTTCGACGCCAAGGACATCGTCTATGCCCGTATCGACCGTCGCCGCAAGATCCCTGTGACCTCGCTGCTGATGGCGCTCGGCATGGACGGCGAAGAGATTCTGTCGACCTTCTACACGAAGTCCGACTATAAGCGCGACGGCAAGGGCTGGCGTATTCCGTTTACGCCTGAGACCCTCAAGGGTGCCAAGGCGATTACCGAAATGGTCGACGCCGACACCGGCGAAGTCGTTGTCGAAGCCGGCAAGAAGCTGACCCCGCGTCTGCTCCGCCAGCTCGCCGACAAGGGCCTCAAGGCTCTGAAGGCAGCCGACGAAGACCTGTACGGCAACTACCTTGCCGAAGACATCGTCAACTACTCGACGGGTGAAATCTACCTCGAGGCCGGCGATGAAATCGACGAGAAGACGCTCGCTGTCATCCTGTCGCACGGCTTCGAAGAGATCCCGGTTCTCGGCATCGACCACATCAATGTCGGCGCCTACATCCGCAACACGCTGAACGCCGACAAGAACGAGAACCGTCAGGACGCTCTGTTCGACATCTACCGCGTCATGCGTCCGGGTGAACCGCCGACCATGGACTCGGCCGAAGCCATGTTCAACTCGCTGTTCTTCGATGCGGAGCGTTACGATCTCTCCGCCGTTGGCCGCGTCAAGATGAACATGCGTCTCGACCTCAGCGTCGAAGACACTGTCCGCATCCTGCGCAAGGACGACATCCTGGCCGTGGTCAAGATGCTGGTCGAACTGCGCGACGGCAAGGGCGAGATCGACGACATCGACAACCTCGGCAACCGCCGCGTTCGCTCCGTCGGCGAGCTGATGGAAAACCAGTACCGTCTCGGCCTGCTCCGCATGGAGCGCGCGATCAAGGAACGTATGTCCTCGATCGAAATCGACACGGTCATGCCGCAGGATCTGATCAACGCGAAGCCGGCAGCAGCTGCCGTCCGTGAATTCTTCGGCTCGTCGCAGCTGTCGCAGTTCATGGACCAGGTAAACCCGCTTTCGGAAATCACCCACAAGCGCCGTCTCTCGGCTCTTGGCCCGGGCGGTCTTACCCGCGAGCGCGCAGGCTTCGAAGTCCGCGACGTTCACCCGACCCACTACGGCCGTATTTGCCCGATCGAAACGCCGGAAGGCCCGAACATCGGTCTGATCAACTCTCTTGCGACCTTCGCGCGCGTCAACAAGTACGGTTTCATCGAAAGCCCGTACCGCCGCATCGTCGATGGCAAGGTAACGAACGACGTTCTTTATCTCTCCGCCATGGAGGAAGCGAAGTACTACGTCGCACAGGCGAACGCCGAGCTCGGCGCCGACGGTTCCTTCACCGACGAATTCGTCGTTTGCCGTCACGCTGGCGAAGTTATGCTCGCTCCGCGCGACAGCATGAACCTGATGGACGTTTCGCCGAAGCAGGTCGTTTCGGTCGCTGCGGCGCTCATCCCGTTCCTGGAAAACGACGACGCCAACCGCGCTCTCATGGGCTCGAACATGCAGCGTCAGGCCGTTCCGTTGCTACGCGCTGAAGCTCCGTTCGTCGGCACCGGCATGGAGCCGGTCGTCGCTCGCGACTCCGGTGCTGCTATCGGCGCCCGCCGCGGCGGCGTAGTCGACCAGGTCGACGCGACGCGTATCGTTATCCGTGCGACGGAAGACCTCGAAGCTGGCAAGTCCGGCGTCGATATCTACCGCCTGCAGAAGTTCCAGCGTTCGAACCAGAACACCTGCGTCAACCAGCGTCCGCTGGTCACCGTCGGTGACGTTGTCAACCGCGGCGACATCCTCGCCGACGGCCCGTCGACGGATCTGGGCGATCTCGCACTCGGCCGCAACGCGCTCGTCGCGTTCATGCCGTGGAACGGTTATAACTACGAAGACTCGATCCTGCTCTCCGAGCGTATCGTTGCTGACGACGTGTTCACCTCCATCCACATCGAAGAGTTCGAAGTGATGGCCCGTGACACCAAGCTTGGTCCGGAAGAAATCACGCGCGACATTCCGAACGTTTCGGAAGAAGCGCTGAAGAACCTCGACGAAGCAGGTATCGTCTACATCGGTGCCGAAGTTCAGCCGGGCGATATCCTCGTCGGCAAGATCACGCCGAAGGGCGAAAGCCCGATGACGCCGGAAGAAAAGCTCCTGCGCGCCATCTTCGGTGAAAAGGCTTCCGACGTCCGCGACACGTCGATGCGCATGCCGCCCGGCACCTACGGCACGATCGTCGAAGTCCGCGTCTTCAATCGCCACGGCGTTGAGAAGGACGAGCGCGCGATGGCTATCGAGCGCGAAGAGATCGAGCGTCTTGCAAAGGACCGCGACGACGAGCAGGCGATCCTCGACCGTAACGTCTACGGTCGTCTGGTCGACATGCTGCGCGGTCAGGTCGCGATTGCCGGCCCGAAGGGCTTCAAGAAGGGCACGGAACTGGCGAACAACGTCGTTTCCGAATATCCCCGCTCGCAGTGGTGGATGTTTGCCGTCGAAGACGAAAAGGTCCAGGGCGAACTCGAAGCGCTCCGCGGCCAGTACGACGAATCCAAGTCGCGCCTTGAACAGCGCTTCATGGACAAGGTCGAGAAGGTCCAGCGCGGCGACGAAATGCCTCCGGGCGTCATGAAGATGGTCAAGGTCTTCGTTGCTGTTAAGCGCAAGATCCAGCCAGGCGACAAGATGGCCGGCCGTCACGGCAACAAGGGTGTCGTGTCGCGCATTGTTCCGGTCGAAGATATGCCGTTCCTGGAAGATGGCACGCATGTTGACGTCGTTCTGAACCCGCTGGGCGTGCCTTCGCGCATGAACGTCGGTCAGATCCTCGAGACGCATCTCGGCTGGGCTTGCGCCGGCATGGGCCGCCAGATCGGCGACATGCTGGAAGCCTACAGGGCGAGCGGCAACATCGAGCCTCTGCGCAAGACGATCGGCGACGTTGTCGGCGACGGTCCGAAGGCGGAACAGGTCAAGGACTTCGACGATGACTCGGTCCTGCGTCTGGCTGACCAGTGGAAGCGCGGCGTTTCGATTGCAACGCCGGTCTTCGACGGTGCGCATGAAGGTGACGTCAACGCTATGCTGGCTCTGGCTGGGCTCAAGGAAAGCGGTCAGTCGACCCTGTACGATGGCCGTACCGGCGAGCAGTTCGACCGCCAGGTCACGGTTGGCTACATCTACATGCTGAAGCTGAACCACCTGGTTGACGACAAGATCCACGCTCGTTCGATCGGTCCTTACTCGCTCGTTACCCAGCAACCGCTGGGCGGCAAGGCGCAGTTCGGCGGTCAGCGCTTCGGCGAAATGGAAGTCTGGGCTCTGGAAGCATACGGTGCGGCCTACACGCTGCAGGAAATGCTTACGGTCAAGTCGGACGACGTCGCCGGCCGTACCAAGGTCTACGAAGCCATCGTCCGTGGCGACGATACGTTCGAAGCCGGTATTCCGGAAAGCTTCAACGTTCTCGTCAAGGAAATGCGCTCGCTGGGTCTCTCCGTCGAACTCGAGAATTCGAAGGTCGAGGAGCAGCAGGCCAGCCAGTTGCCGGACGCTGCCGAGTAACCACCAATAGGGTGTGCGCTGTCATGCAGCGCACACCGTTCCCGCTCTGGCCCCGTATGTGTCGGCCGGGCAGGGACGATTTCGCCGCATTCTGCGGTTATTGTCGTTTTGAGCGTTGGCGCGGCTCCCGGGATTTGCCGCCGTCCATGCAAGATAAGGGCGCATTCGCCCATGAAGGAGACAGGCATGAACCAAGAGGTCATGAATCTTTTCAATCCGCAGGTGCCTGCACAGAACTTCGATTCCATCCGGATTTCGATTGCTTCTCCGGAGAAGATTCTTTCCTGGTCTTACGGTGAGATCAAGAAGCCGGAAACCATCAACTACCGTACGTTCAAGCCGGAACGCGACGGTCTCTTCTGCGCGCGTATCTTCGGACCGATCAAGGACTACGAGTGCCTGTGCGGTAAGTACAAGCGCATGAAGTACAAGGGCATCATCTGCGAAAAGTGCGGCGTCGAAGTCACGCTGTCGCGCGTTCGCCGTGAGCGCATGGGCCACATCGAGCTCGCAGCTCCCGTTGCCCACATCTGGTTCCTGAAGTCGCTGCCGAGCCGTATTTCGACGCTGCTCGACATGACGCTGAAGGATGTCGAGCGCGTTCTCTACTTCGAAAACTACATCGTCACCGAGCCGGGCTTGACTGCTCTCAAGGAGCACCAGCTCCTCTCGGAAGAAGAGTACATGCTCGCCGTCGACGAATACGGCGAAGACCAATTCACGGCCATGATCGGTGCTGAAGCGATCTACGAGATGCTGGCCTCGATGAACCTCGAAAAGATCGCTGGCGATCTGCGCTCCGAGCTTGCCGACACCACGTCGGATCTCAAGCAGAAGAAGCTGATGAAGCGCCTGAAGATCGTCGAGAACTTCATGGAGTCCGGCAACCGTCCGGAATGGATGATCATGAAGGTCGTTCCGGTCATCCCGCCGGACCTGCGTCCGCTGGTTCCGCTCGATGGCGGCCGTTTCGCAACGTCGGACCTCAACGATCTGTATCGTCGCGTCATCAACCGTAACAACCGTCTGAAGCGCCTGATCGAACTGCGCGCTCCGGGTATCATCATCCGCAACGAAAAGCGCATGCTGCAGGAATCTGTAGATGCGCTGTTCGATAACGGCCGTCGCGGCCGCGTCATCACCGGCGCCAACAAGCGTCCGCTGAAGTCGCTGTCCGACATGCTGAAGGGCAAGCAGGGCCGCTTCCGTCAGAACCTGCTCGGCAAGCGCGTCGACTATTCCGGTCGTTCGGTCATCGTGACAGGTCCGGAACTGAAGCTGCACCAGTGCGGTCTTCCGAAGAAGATGGCGCTCGAACTCTTCAAGCCGTTCATCTACGCCCGCCTCGACGCCAAGGGTTACTCCTCGACCGTCAAGCAGGCCAAGAAGCTGGTTGAAAAGGAAAAGCCGGAAGTTTGGGATATCCTCGACGAGGTCATTCGCGAGCATCCGGTTCTCCTGAACCGCGCACCGACGTTGCACCGCCTGGGCATCCAGGCCTTCGAACCGATCCTGGTCGAAGGCAAGGCGATCCAGTTGCATCCGCTCGTCTGCACGGCCTTCAATGCCGACTTCGACGGTGACCAGATGGCCGTTCACGTGCCACTGTCGCTCGAAGCCCAGCTTGAAGCCCGCGTTCTGATGATGTCGACGAACAACATCCTGCACCCTGCAAACGGTGCACCGATCATCGTTCCGTCGCAGGACATGGTTCTCGGCCTGTACTACCTCGCGATCATGAATCAGAACGAGCCGGGCGAAGGCATGGCCTTCTCCGACCTCGGCGAACTGCATCATGCGCTAGAAACCAAAACCGTTACGCTGCACACCAAGATCCGCGGTCGCTTCAAGTCGATCGACGAGGACGGCAAGCCGTACTCTAAGATTTACGAAACGACGCCGGGCCGCTTGCTCATCGGCGAGCTCCTGCCGAAGAACGGCAAGGTGACCTTCGACGTCTGCAACCAGGAAATGACCAAGAAGAACATCTCCAAGATGATCGACACGGTCTACCGCCATTGCGGCCAGAAGGACACGGTCATTTTCTGCGACCGCATCATGCAGCTCGGCTTCAGCCATGCCTGCCGCGCCGGTATTTCGTTCGGCAAGGACGACATGGTCATTCCGGAAACCAAGGCAAAGATCGTTGGCGACACCGAAAACCTGGTCAAGGAATACGAGCAGCAGTACAACGACGGCCTGATCACTCAGGGCGAGAAGTACAACAAGGTCGTTGACGCCTGGGGCAAGGCAACCGAAAAGGTCGCTGAAGACATGATGGCCCGCATTAAGGCTGTCGAGTTCGATCCGAACACCGGTCGTCAGAAGCCGATGAACGCCATCTACATGATGTCGCACTCGGGTGCCCGTGGTTCACCGAACCAGATGCGTCAGCTGGGCGGCATGCGCGGCCTCATGGCCAAGCCGTCGGGTGAAATTATCGAAACGCCGATCACGTCGAACTTCAAGGAAGGTCTGACAGTCAACGAGTACTTCAACTCGACGCACGGTGCCCGTAAGGGTCTGGCAGACACCGCGCTGAAGACGGCTAACTCCGGTTACCTGACCCGTCGTCTCGTCGACGTCGCACAGGATTGCATCGTCAACCTCGTGGATTGCGGTACCGACAAGGGCCTCACGATGACCGCCATCGTCGATGCCGGTCAGGTCGTTGCCTCGCTCGGCGCGCGTATCCTCGGTCGTACGGCCCTGGATGATATCGATCATCCGGTTACCGGCGAGCGTCTTGTCGACGCCGGCAAGATGATCCTCGAGCCCGATGTCATCGAGATCGAAAAGGCTGGTATCCAGTCGATCCGCATCCGTTCGGCCCTGACCTGCGAAGTGCAGACCGGTGT
Source organism: Rhizobium sp. BK176 (assembly GCF_024808055.1). Taxonomy (NCBI): domain Bacteria; kingdom Pseudomonadati; phylum Pseudomonadota; class Alphaproteobacteria; order Hyphomicrobiales; family Rhizobiaceae; genus Rhizobium; species Rhizobium sp. BK176. Next base: position 89,769 of record NZ_JANUBV010000009.1, read on the forward strand.
TTGCTCGGTTTGCTACGGTCGCGACCTTGCACGCGGTACGCCCGTCAACATGGGCGAAGCAGTTGGCGTTATCGCGGCTCAGTCGATCGGCGAGCCAGGCACGCAGCTCACCATGCGTACGTTCCACCTTGGTGGCACGGCAAATGTGGTCGACCAGTCGTTCCTGGAAGCCTCGTACGAAGGTACGATCCAGCTCAAGAACCGCAACGTTCTGCGCAACTCGGAGAACGTCCTGGTCGCGATGGGCCGCAACATGACCGTCCAGATCCTGGATGAGCGTGGTGTCGAGCGCTCCTCTCAGCGCGTTGCTTATGGTTCGAAGCTGCACGTCGACGAAGGCGACAAGGTCAAGCGCGGTCAGCGTCTGGCAGAGTGGGACCCCTACACCCGTCCGATGATGACGGAAGTGGCCGGTACCGTTCAGTTCGAAGACGTTGTCGACGGTCTCTCGGTTCTCGAAGCGACCGACGAATCCACGGGCATCACCAAGCGTCAGGTCATCGACTGGCGTTCGACCCCGCGCGGTTCGGACCTCAAGCCGGCGATCGTCATCCTTGATGCAAGCGGCAACGTCGTTAAGCTGCCGCGCGGTGCAGATGCACGCTTCCAGCTGTCGGTCGATGCGATCCTGTCGGTCGAGCCCGGTCAGAAGGTGTCCCAGGGTGACGTGCTTGCGCGTTCGCCGCTGGAAAGCGCCAAGACCAAGGACATCACCGGTGGTCTGCCGCGTGTTGCCGAACTGTTCGAAGCTCGTCGTCCGAAGGACCACGCGATCATCGCTGAGATCGATGGTACGATCCGCCTCGGCCGCGACTACAAGAACAAGCGTCGCATTATCATCGAGCCGGCGGAAGACGGTGTCGAGCCTGTCGAATACCTGATCCCGAAGGGCAAGCCCTTCCACCTTCAGGAAGGCGACTATATCGAAAAGGGTGATTACATCCTCGACGGTAACCCGGCTCCGCACGACATCCTGGCGATCAAGGGCGTCGAAGCACTCGCTTCTTACCTGGTCAACGAAATCCAGGAAGTCTATCGCTTGCAGGGCGTTGTCATCAACGACAAGCACATCGAAGTGATTGTTCGTCAGATGCTGCAGAAGGTGGAAATCACCGATGCAGGCGACTCGACCTATATCGTCGGCGACAACGTCGACCGTATCGAGCTCGAAGATGTCAACGATGCACTGATCGAGCAGGGCAAGAAGCCTGCTTACGGCGATCCGGTTCTGCTCGGTATCACCAAGGCGTCGCTGCAGACACCGTCGTTCATCTCGGCTGCGTCGTTCCAGGAGACCACCAAGGTTCTCACGGAAGCTGCGATCGCCGGCAAGACCGACGGCTTGCAGGGTCTGAAGGAAAACGTCATCGTCGGTCGCCTGATCCCGGCGGGTACTGGTGGCACGATGACCCAGATCCGCCGCATCGCCACGTCGCGCGACGAGATGATCCTCGAAGAGCGCCGCAAGGGCACGGGTGCGGATGTCGCAACCCCGATGCTGCAGGATCTCGCAGGCGAGAGCGCACCTGCTGCCGAATAATCGGCAGTCTGGTTCTCAGAATTAAGAAAGCCGCCCGGAGCGATCCGGGCGGCTTTTGTTTTGGGTTCGTGCGACGTTTCAGCTAAGCAGGGGCAGTCCATGCTGCATGCCATAGCCCAGCCACGTTCGGGCGTCGTCGAAATTTGAGCCAGAAGAAACGGAAGAGGATTGGACCACCGCCGCGAGCGGCGTCATTTCCTGACGCAGCCAGGTGGCGGATTGTTCGCCCTTGAGGGGAGTGTGGAAGTAGTGCCGTCGGTGCCGAACCTCGGTTCCGCTTTGGCAAAGCAATAGTCGTGAACGGTAAGAGGGGTGAGGGGCGTTTCCGGTCAGATACCGGTCTCTTCATAGAATTCGCGAAGTGCTGCGGTGGCTATATCTTCGTCGGTCTCCACTGTGCCGCCTGGAGCCTGAAGCTCGCGCTCCGGAACGTCGGGGCATGTCGAAAACCGGGAGCCGGTTGCGCCAGGTGGCATAGTTCAGCACCTTGAGCGCATCCGGCTTCATCGGAGTCTCAGCTGAAACGGATGATCGCGACTTCGCCGTCGACCGCGCCCTGATAGGCGGAAGCGTGTGGCTCCTCTTCCGGCACTTCGGTCAGCATGCCGATCTGGTCGAGGTCGGCCTCGATGAAGCCTTCCTCGGCGAGGGCATTCAGGGCCTCACGCACGGCGCTGTCGTCATCGGCGGCCTTGAGCATTATGTGGAGGTCGACGCCGTCGCTGTCATCGGACTGATAGCCCTTGCCGATGATGATGAAGACCATCGGTCCTTCGGAATTGTTGTCGTTGTCGGGGGCGGTAATCATCGGATGTCCTTCGATTCGAGATTTGAATCTGATTTCATGCGCTTAGCGGCTGCAGTCAGTGATTCCATAGCTGCTTTTTGATCCAATGCTCAAGTTTATCTTGGCGACCGGTGGCGAATTCCCTTAGAAGCCGCAAAAGAGCGCGCAATGGCCGGGTTTCAAGGCGTTCCGCCGAAGTTTATTTCTTAACGGCCTTGACGAGACGACGGGAAACCAGTAGTACCCGCGCCATCCGGACCCATGTGAGGCATGGCCATTCGAGGCGACGCGCCCCGGAGATCACCTCAAACAAGGTTCGAAACGCACGTTGAAGATATGTTGCCTGCACGCATGACGCATTTCTTTTGCGTCCTCTGCTCTCTGTGGTCCATCTGCGAAAGCGGATCGGGCCACGTTTTGCGCATTGAGACAAGCGTGTGGTCTTGCCGGAGACGGCGCGAGTTACGCCCGTAAGGGATTGAGATATAAACGTAAGGGATGGTTGAATGCCTACCGTAAACCAGCTTATCCGCAAGCCGCGTCAGGCGAACGTAAAGCGTAATAAGGTTCCTGCGCTGCAGGAAAACCCACAGAAGCGCGGCGTTTGCACCCGCGTTTACACGACGACCCCGAAGAAGCCGAACTCGGCTCTCCGTAAGGTCGCCAAGATCCGTCTGACCAATGGCTTTGAAGTCATCGGCTACATTCCGGGCGAAGGTCACAACCTGCAGGAACACTCTGTCGTCATGATCCGTGGCGGCCGCGTAAAGGACTTGCCGGGCGTTCGTTACCATATCATTCGCGGCGTTCTCGATACCCAGGGTGTCAAGAACCGCAAGCAGCGCCGTTCGAAGTACGGTGCGAAGCGTCCGAAGTAATTCGGTTTTGAAATCCCGGCGCTGCGCGAGGTCCTCCGCGTGGTAGAGCGCCTTTAACAATTGAAGAGACGAGAAGTATGTCCAGACGTCACAGAGCAGAAAAGCGCGAGATCAACCCGGACCCGAAGTTCGGCGATCTGGTTGTTACCAAGTTCATGAATGCAATCATGCTTGACGGCAAGAAGTCCGTCGCTGAAAGCATTGTCTACGGCGCATTTGACTCCGTACAGGGCAAGTCCAAGCAGGAGCCGCTCGGTGTGTTCCATCAGGCTCTGGACAACATTGCTCCGCACGTAGAAGTCCGTTCGCGCCGCGTGGGTGGTGCTACGTACCAGGTTCCGGTTGATGTCCGTCCGGAGCGCCGTCAGGCCCTGGCGATCCGCTGGCTGATTGCTGCCGCGCGCAAGCGCAACGAAACGACCATGGTCGACCGACTGTCGGGCGAGCTTCTCGATGCATCCAACAACCGTGGTTCCGCGGTCAAGAAGCGCGAAGACACGCACAAGATGGCTGACGCCAACCGTGCGTTCTCGCATTATCGCTGGTAATCCCGAACGGGTTCGAAAGGCAGTCCACAATGGCTCGCGAATATAAAATCGAAGACTACCGAAATTTCGGTATCATGGCGCACATCGACGCCGGCAAGACCACGACCACCGAGCGTATCCTTTATTACACCGGCAAGTCGCACAAGATCGGTGAAGTCCACGATGGCGCAGCCACGATGGACTGGATGGAGCAGGAGCAGGAGCGTGGCATCACGATCACCTCCGCCGCCACCACGACCTTCTGGAAGGGCCGTGACGGCAAGATGCGCCGCTTCAACATCATCGACACCCCCGGCCACGTCGACTTCACCATCGAAGTCGAGCGTTCGTTGCGCGTTCTCGACGGTGCGATTGCTCTTCTCGACGCCAACGCAGGCGTAGAGCCGCAGACGGAAACCGTCTGGCGTCAGGCTGAGAAGTACAACGTTCCGCGCATGATCTTCTGCAACAAGATGGACAAGACCGGCGCAGACTTCTACCGCTCCGTCGAGATGATCAAGACCCGTCTCGGCGCAACGGCTGTCGTCATGCAGCTGCCGATCGGCGCCGAAACCGAGTTCAAGGGCGTTATCGACCTGATCGAGATGAATGCTCTCGTCTGGCGCGACGAATCGCTCGGCGCCCAGTGGGACGTCGTCGAAATCCCCGATGACATGAAGGCGAAGGCTGAAGAGTATCGCGAAAAGCTGATCGAGACCGTTGTCGAGATCGACGAAGCCGCGACCGAAGCCTACCTGGAAGGCAACCTTCCCGACAACGATCAGATCCGCGCGCTCGTTCGCCGCGGCACGATCGACGTGAAGTTCCATCCGATGTTCTGCGGCACCGCCTTCAAGAACAAGGGCGTTCAGCCGCTTCTCGACGCGGTTGTCGACTACCTGCCGTCGCCGCTCGACATTCCGGCGATCAAGGGCATCGACTTCAAGACCGAAGCCGAGATCGAGCGTCATGCCGATGACAACGAGCCGCTTTCGATGCTCGCTTTCAAGATCATGAACGACCCCTTCGTCGGCTCGCTGACCTTCGCCCGTATCTACTCGGGCAAGCTCGAAAAGGGCGCGTCGGTCATGAACACGGTCAAGGACAAGCGCGAGCGCGTCGGCCGCATGCTGCAGATGCACTCGAACTCGCGTGAAGACATCGAAGAAGCCTTCGCGGGCGACATCGTTGCTCTCGCCGGTCTCAAGGAAACCACCACGGGCGATACGCTCTGCGATCCGCTGAAGCCGGTCGTTCTCGAGCGCATGGAATTCCCGGAGCCGGTTATCCAGATCGCTATCGAGCCGAAGACCAAGGGCGACCAAGAAAAGATGGGCCTCGCGCTCAACCGGCTGGCTGCTGAAGATCCGTCCTTCCGCGTGAAGACTGACCAGGAATCTGGCCAGACGATCATCGCCGGCATGGGCGAACTTCACCTCGATATCATCGTCGACCGCATGCGTCGCGAGTTCAAGGTTGAAGCAACTGTCGGCGCGCCGCAGGTTGCCTACCGCGAAACCATCACGCGTCAGCACGAAGAAGACTACACGCACAAGAAGCAGTCCGGTGGTACCGGTCAGTTCGCTCGCGTCAAGATCGTCTTCGAACCGAACCCGGATGGCGAAGACTTCAAGTTCGAATCCAAGATCGTCGGTGGTGCTGTTCCGAAGGAATACATCCCGGGCGTTCAGAAGGGTATCGAAAGCGTTCTGTCTTCCGGTCCGCTCGCAGGCTTCCCGATGCTCGGCGTCAAGGCGACGCTCGTTGACGGTGCTTTCCACGACGTTGACTCGTCGGTACTGGCGTTCGAAATCGCTTCACGTGCCTGCTTCCGTGAAGCAGCCAAGAAGGCCGGCGCTCAGCTCCTCGAGCCGATGATGAAGGTCGAAGTGGTAACGCCGGAAGATTACGTCGGCGACGTCATCGGCGACCTGAACTCCCGCCGTGGTCAGATCCAGGGCCAGGAAAGCCGCGGCGTGGCCGTTGTCATCAACGCCAACGTTCCGCTGGCGAACATGTTCAAGTACGTCGATAACCTGCGCTCCATGTCGCAGGGCCGTGCTCAGTACACGATGACCTTCGATCACTACGCGCCGGTTCCGTCGAACGTCGCAACTGAAATCCAGGCAAAGTATTCCGGTCAGAAGTGACCGGAATACCAATTGACCGATAACAAGAATTAGATCCCTCAGGGGACCTTAAAAAGAGTGGAGAGCCCACATGGCAAAGAGTAAGTTTGAGCGCAACAAGCCGCACGTTAACATCGGCACGATCGGCCACGTTGACCACGGCAAGACGTCTCTGACGGCAGCGATCACGAAGTACTTCGGCGAGTTCAAGGCGTACGACCAGATCGACGCTGCTCCGGAAGAAAAGGCGCGCGGCATCACCATTTCGACGGCACACGTCGAGTACGAGACCCCGAACCGTCACTATGCTCACGTTGACTGCCCCGGCCACGCCGACTACGTCAAGAACATGATCACCGGTGCCGCTCAGATGGACGGCGCGATCCTGGTTTGCTCGGCTGCTGACGGCCCGATGCCGCAGACCCGCGAGCACATCCTGCTCGCTCGTCAGGTTGGCGTTCCGGCGATCGTCGTGTTCCTCAACAAGGTTGACCAGGTTGACGACGCCGAGCTCCTCGAGCTCGTCGAACTGGAAGTTCGCGAACTGCTGTCGTCCTACGACTTCCCGGGCGACGACATTCCGGTCATCAAGGGCTCGGCTCTTGCTGCTCTGGAAGACTCTGACAAGAAGATCGGCGAAGACGCGATCCGCGAGCTGATGGCTGCTGTTGACGCCTACATCCCGACGCCTGAGCGTCCGATCGACCAGCCGTTCCTGATGCCGATCGAAGACGTGTTCTCGATCTCGGGCCGTGGTACGGTTGTGACCGGCCGCGTCGAGCGTGGCATCGTCAAGGTTGGCGAAGAAGTCGAAATCGTCGGCATCCGCCCGACCTCGAAGACGACGGTTACCGGCGTTGAAATGTTCCGCAAGCTGCTCGACCAGGGCCAGGCTGGCGACAACATCGGCGCTCTGGTTCGCGGTGTGAACCGTGACGGCGTTGAGCGTGGTCAGATCCTGTGCAAGCCGGGCTCTGTCAAGCCGCACAAGAAGTTCATGGCAGAAGCCTACATCCTGACGAAGGAAGAAGGCGGCCGTCATACGCCGTTTTTCACGAACTACCGTCCGCAGTTCTACTTCCGTACGACTGACGTGACCGGCATTGTTTCGCTTCCGGAAGGCACGGAAATGGTTATGCCTGGCGACAACGTCACGGTTGCCGTCGAGCTGATCGTTCCGATCGCGATGGAAGAGAAGCTGCGCTTCGCGATCCGCGAAGGCGGCCGTACCGTCGGCGCCGGCATCGTCGCTTCGATCGTCGAGTAAGCTTCGCTGCGGCCACCTCAACCGGGTGGCCGCTTCGATGACAATATTATGAAGCAAGTGGCTTTGGCCGCTTGCTTATTACAAGAAAATGTTGCACATGGCGCGCGAGCGCTATTTGCGCCCTGCTTCGCTCGTTGAAGCGGGTGACTACAGCAAACAATAAGGTGGGCCGAAAGGCCTGAAGACTGGATAGGGGCACGGTAACCCGGAGCCTCTCTCGATCTTTGAAACCGGTGGTCCGCCTTAGGAATAAGAACAGCCCGTGCCTACCCAAAAGGCGCACGGGATAACAAACACAAGGATAACGTCGAATGAACGGCCAAAATATCCGCATTCGCCTGAAGGCGTTCGATCACCGCATTCTCGACGCTTCGACGCGCGAGATCGTGTCGACGGCGAAGCGCACCGGCGCAAGCGTCCGGGGCCCCGTTCCGCTTCCGACTCGCATCGAGAAGTTTACGGTCAACCGGTCCCCACACATCGACAAGAAGAGCCGCGAGCAGTTCGAGATGCGCACTCATAAGCGCCTCCTCGACATCGTAGATCCGACCCCGCAGACGGTAGACGCGCTGATGAAGCTCGATCTCGCCGCCGGTGTCGATGTTGAGATCAAGCTCTGAGCCTTGCTCGAGCGGATTTGGAAGGATTGAACCGATGCGTTCAGGTGTGATTGCACAGAAGGTGGGCATGACCCGCGTCTACAACGACGCTGGCGAACATGTCCCGGTAACAGTACTGCGTCTGGATGGCTGCCAGGTTGTGGCCCAGCGCACTGTCGAAAAGAACGGCTACGCCGCAGTCCAGCTCGGTGCTGGCACGGTAAAGGTCAAGAATACGTCGAAGGCAATGCGTGGTAACTTTGCTGTTGCCAACGTTGAGCCGAAGGCCAAGCTGACGGAATTCCGCGTCACGGAAGACAATCTCCTCGAGGTTGGCACCGAGCTTAAGGCTGGTCACTTCGCCGCTGGTCAGCTCGTCGATGTGACGGGTACGACGATCGGTAAGGGCTTTGCCGGCGTTATGAAGCGTCACAATTTCGCCGGTGGCCGCGCCACTCACGGTAACTCGGTTTCGCACCGCTCGCACGGTTCTACCGGTCAGCGCCAGGACCCGGGCAGGGTTTTCAAGAACAAGAAGATGGCTGGTCACATGGGCCAGACGCGCGTAACGACTCAGAACCTTGAAGTGGTTTCGACCGACGAAGATCGTGGTCTAATCCTGATCAAGGGTGCAGTACCCGGTTCCAAGGGTGCCTGGATCATCGTGCGCGATGCCGTCAAGTCGGCAGCGAAGTAAGGGAGCCGGACCAATGGAATTCAACGTCAAGACCCTCGAGGGAAAAGACGCAGGGAAGGTTTCTCTTTCTGACGCGATTTTCGGCCTTGAGCCCCGCGAAGACATTCTCGCCCGCGTTATTCGCTGGCAGCTTGCCAAGAAGCAGCAGGGCACGCACCAGGCAAAGGGCCGCGCGGACGTTTCGCGCACCGGCGCCAAGATGTACAAGCAGAAGGGTACGGGCCGCGCTCGTCACCATTCGGCACGCGCTCCGCAGTTCCGCGGCGGTGGTAAGGCTCACGGCCCGGTCGCTCGCAGCCACGAACACGACCTTCCGAAGAAGGTTCGCGCTCTCGGCCTGCGTCACGCCCTCTCGGCCAAGCTGAAGTCCGACGATGTCATCATCATCGACAGCCTGGTTGCTGCAGAAGCAAAGACCAAGGCACTGGCATCGACTTTCGAGACGCTCGGCCTGACCAACGCGCTCTTCATCGGCGGCGCTGAACTTGATGGCAACTTCAAGCTCGCAGCACAGAACATCCCGAACATCGATGTTCTGCCGATCCAGGGCATCAACGTTTATGACATCGTGCGCCGCGGCAAGCTCGTGCTTTCCAAGGCTGCCGTTGAAGCTCTAGAGGAGCGTTTCAAGTGACCGACCTTCGCCACTATGATGTGATCGTCTCGCCGGCGATCACCGAAAAGTCCACGCTGGTATCGGAAAACAACCAGGTTGTTTTCAATGTCGCCAAGAAGGCGTCGAAGCCGGAAATCAAGGCTGCAGTCGAGGCGCTCTTCGGCGTCAAGGTCACGGCCGTCAACACGCTGCTCCGCAAGGGCAAGACCAAGCGTTTTAAGGGTTTTGTCGGCAAGCAGCAGGACGTGAAGAAGGCTGTCGTGACGCTGGCTGAAGGCCAGACGATCGACGTCTCCACCGGTCTCTGAGGAATTAAACAATGGCATTGAAAACATTCAATCCTACGACCCCGAGCCAGCGTCAGCTGGTCATCGTCGACCGTTCCGGCCTCTATAAGGGCAAGCCGGTCAAGGCGCTGACGGAAGGTCTGACCAAGAGCGGCGGTCGTAACAACCTCGGCCGTATCACTGCCCGCTTCATCGGCGGCGGTCACAAGCGTACCTATCGTCTGATCGACTTCAAGCGTCGCAAGTTCGACGTCGAAGGCACGGTCGAGCGTATCGAATACGATCCGAACCGCACCGCGTTCATCGCGCTCGTATCCTACGCCGACGGCGAACAGGCCTACATCCTCGCTCCGCAGCGCCTTGCTGCCGGCGACAAGGTCATCTCCTCGGAGAAGGCTGTCGACGTGAAGCCCGGCAACACCATGCCGCTGCAGTACATCCCGGTCGGCTCCATCATCCACAACGTGGAAATGAAGCCGGGCAAGGGTGGTCAGATCGCACGTTCGGCTGGCGGTTACGCACAGCTCGTCGGTCGCGACGCGGGTCTGGCGATCCTTCGCCTGAACTCCGGCGAACAGCGCCTCGTTCCTGGCTCCTGCCTTGCTTCGATCGGTGCGGTTTCGAACCCTGACCATGCCAACATCAACGACGGCAAGGCCGGTCGTACGGTTTGGCGCGGCAAGCGTCCGCATAACCGCGGTGTTGTCATGAACCCTGTTGACCATCCGCACGGCGGTGGTGAAGGCCGTACCTCTGGTGGTCGTCACCCGGTTACTCCGTGGGGCAAGCCGACCAAGGGCAAGCGCACGCGGTCGAACAAGTCGACCGACAAGATGATCATGCGCTCGCGTCATCAGCGTAAGAAGTAAGAGAGGAAGTCTCCAATGGCTCGTTCAGTATGGAAAGGTCCGTTCGTTGACGGCTATCTTCTCAAGAAGGCTGAGAAGGTTCGTGAAGGCGGACGTGCAGAAGTAATCAAGATCTGGAGCCGTCGCTCCACGATCCTGCCGCAGTTCGTCGGTCTCACCTTCGGCGTCTACAACGGCAGCAAGCATGTTCCGGTCAGCGTCAATGAAGACATGGTCGGTCACAAATTCGGTGAATTCTCTCCGACCCGGACCTACTACGGTCACGGTGCGGACAAGAAGGCAAAGAGGAAGTAACAATGGGCAAGGCAAAAGCCGAACGCCGGCTGAAGGACAACGAGGCGCAAGCAGTCGCCCGCACGCTCCGCGTCAGCCCACAGAAGCTCAACCTCGTTGCCGCGGTTATCCGTGGCAAGAAGGTCGATCGTGCACTCGCTGAGCTGGAATTCTCCCGCAAGCGCATCGCAGGCGCCGTCAAGAAGACGCTTGAATCTGCGATCGCCAACGCCGAGAACAACCACGACCTCGACGTCGACTCCCTGGTCGTCGCCGAAGCCTATGTCGGCAAGTCGATCGTCATGAAGCGTTTCCACGCTCGTGGCCGCGGCCGCGCTTCTCGCATCGAGAGGCCGTTTGCGCACCTGACGATCGTTGTCCGCGAAGTGCAGGCACAAGAGGAGGCCGCATAATGGGTCAGAAAATTAATCCAATCGGTTTCCGTCTTGGCATCAACCGTACCTGGGATAGCCGCTGGTTCGCGGACAATGCCGAGTACGGTCAGCTGCTGCACGAAGACCTGAAGATGCGCAAGTTCGTCATGAGCGAACTGAAGCAGGCTGGTATCGCCAAGGTGGTCATCGAGCGTCCGCACAAGAAGTGCCGCGTTACGATCCACTCGGCTCGTCCGGGCCTGATCATCGGCAAGAAGGGCGCAGACATCGACAAGCTCCGCAAGAAGCTGTCGGAGATGACGAATTCCGAGACGCACCTCAACATCGTTGAAGTTCGCAAGCCGGAAGTCGACGCTACGCTCGTCGCACAGTCGATCGCTCAGCAGCTTGAGCGTCGTGTTGCTTTCCGTCGCGCCATGAAGCGTGCCGTTCAGTCTGCAATGCGTCTTGGCGCCGAAGGCATCAAGATCACCTGCGCAGGCCGTCTCGGCGGTGCTGAAATCGCTCGTACGGAATGGTACCGCGAAGGTCGCGTTCCGCTGCACACGCTGCGCGCTGACATCGACTACGGCACAGCTGAAGCGGAAACCGCTTTTGGCATCTGCGGCATCAAGGTTTGGATCTTCAAGGGCGAAATCCTTGAGCACGATCCGATGGCCTCCGAGCGCCGCGCACTCGAGGGTGACGCTCAGGGTCCGGCAAGCCGTGATCGCGATCGTCGCCGCGACAACGCTTAATAGCGTTGGTGGCAGATAAGTTCGGAGAATAAGAAAATGTTGCAGCCAAAGCGTACCAAGTACCGCAAGCAATTCAAGGGCCGCATCAAGGGCGTCGCCAAGGGTGGTTCTGACCTGGCCTTCGGTGAATTCGGCCTTAAGGCTCAAGAGCCGAACCGCGTCAATGCACGCGAGATCGAAGCGGCCCGCCGCGCGATCACGCGCTACATGAAGCGCGCCGGCCGTGTATGGATCCGCGTGTTCCCGGATGTTCCGGTAACCGCAAAGCCGACCGAAGTCCGTATGGGTAAGGGCAAGGGCTCTGTCGAATACTGGGCATGCAAGGTCAAGCCAGGCCGTATGATGTTCGAAATCGACGGCGTCAGCGAAGAAATCGCTCGTGAAGCGCTTCGCCTCGGCTCTGCCAAGCTCTCGGTCAAGACGCGCTTCGTTCAGCGCATTGCAGAGTAAGGAGCAAGGCAGATGAAAGCCGAAGAAGTACGCGGCCTCACGGCCGACCAGCTCAAGGACAAGCTCGCCGACCTGAAGAAGGAGCAGTTCAACCTGCGCTTCCAGAAGGCAACCGGTCAGCTGGAAAAGTCCTCGCGCATCAACGAAGTCCGCAAGGACATCGCCCGCGTGAAAACCATTGCCCGCCAGAAGGCGGCAGAAGCAAAGGCGTAAAGGAAAACATCATGCCGAAGCGCATTCTGCAGGGCGTTGTCGTTGGCGACAAGAACGAGAAGACTGTCGTAGTTCGCGTTGAGCGTCGTTTCGCTCACCCGCTGCTCCAGAAGACCGTTCGTCGTTCCAAGAAGTACAAGGCCCACGACGAAAACAATCAGTACAAGATCGGCGATACCGTATCCATCGAGGAATGCGCGCCGATCTCCAAGGACAAGCGTTGGACGGTCGTTTCCGCCCAGGCCAAGTAAGATTTTTGCGCGAGGCCTTGCGTCTCGCGGAAATATCTGTATGAAGCAGCGTCAGAACGCTCGTTCGTCGAGCGTTCTTTTGCTTTGAGCGCACGGAAGGTCCCATTGGGGAAACCACCCTGGCACGATCGATCCCGCGCTATTCAAGCTATGCCGTGTTTTCGCCTGCCCTCGTGGCAAGCGGCCGGCTGACAATTTTCATAAGCCGGGGAAGGGGGCTCTGAGCCCAACCATTCCGGTAAACCAAAAAGGCGACCTGATATGATTCAGATGCAAACAAACCTCGACGTGGCGGATAATTCCGGCGCACGTCGTGTCATGTGCATCAAGGTGCTGGGCGGCTCGAAGCGCAAGTATGCCGGGATCGGCGACGTTATCGTCGTTTCGATCAAGGAAGCGATCCCGCGCGGCCGCGTGAAGAAGGGTGACGTGATGAAGGCGGTGGTCGTTCGTACCGCCAAGGAAATCCGTCGCGTTGATGGTTCCATCATCCGCTTCGACACGAATGCAGCAGTCCTCATCGACAACAAGAAAGAGCCGATCGGCACCCGTATCTTCGGACCGGTTCCGCGCGAACTTCGCGCCAAGAACCACATGAAGATCATCTCGCTGGCTCCCGAAGTACTGTAAGGAGCGCGAACGATGCAAAAGATTCGTAAGGGCGACAAGGTCGTCATGCTCGCAGGCAAGGACAAGGGCCGCACTGGCGAAGTCCTCCAGGTTCTGCCCAAGGAAGATCGTGCCGTTGTTCGTGGCATCAACGTCGTAAAGCGCCATCAGCGCCAGACGCAGAGCCAGGAAGCCGGCATCATCAGCAAGGAAGCTGCTGTTCACCTGTCCAACGTTGCGATCGTCGACAAGGACGGCAAGCCGACCCGCGTCGGTTTCAAGGTTGTTGACGGCAAAAAGGTCCGTGTGGCCAAGCGTTCCGGTGAGGTGATCTGATGGCTGACGCAAAGTACGAGCCGCGGCTCAAGAAGGAATATGTCGAGCGCATTCGTGCGGCGATGCAGGAGAAGTTCTCCTACGCCAACGAAATGATGATCCCGAAGCTCGACAAGATCGTAATCAACATGGGTGTTGGTGAAGCAACGGCTGATTCGAAGAAGCCGACTGTTGCTGCAGCTGACCTGGCCGCTATCGCTGGTCAGAAGCCGGTCATCACCCGTGCACGCAACTCCATCGCGGGCTTCAAGGTCCGTGAGCAGATGCCGATCGGCGCAAAGGTTACCCTGCGCGGCGCTCGCATGTACGAGTTCCTGGACCGTCTCGTGAACATCGCGCTTCCGCGCGTTCGCGACTTCCGCGGCCTGAACCCGAAAAGCTTTGACGGCCGTGGCAACTTCGCCATGGGCATCAAGGAGCACATTGTGTTCCCTGAGATCAACTACGACAAGGTTGATCAGATGTGGGGCATGGACATCATCGTTTGCACGACGGCAACGAAGGACGACGAAGCGCGGGCTCTCTTGACAGAGTTCAACTTCCCGTTCCGTCAGTAACCGTAACGACGAGCGTAGAAAAGGAACCGCACATGGCGAAGACAAGCGCAGTTGAAAAGAACAAGCGCCGCCGTACCACGGTCGCTAACCAGGCTGCCAAGCGCGCAGCTCTGAAGGCGATCATCATGAACCAGGCTCTTCCGATCGAAGACCGGTTCAAGGCCTCGATCAAGCTGGCATCCCTGCCGCGCGATGGATCCAAGACCCGCATTCGCAACCGTTGCGAAGTATCGGGCCGTCCGCGCGCATACTACCGCAAACTGCGCATGTCGCGTATCGCGCTGCGTGAACTCGGCAATCTCGGCAAGGTGCCGGGCATCGTCAAGTCGAGCTGGTAAGGAGCAGGTTAGATGACAATGACTGATCCGTTGGGCGATATGCTCACTCGCATCCGCAACGGTGCTTCTCGCCGCAAGTCGTCGGTTTCGACGCCTGCTTCGAAGCTCCGTGCACGCGTTCTCGATGTTCTGCAGTCCGAAGGCTACATCCGTGGCTATTCCCTTGTCGATTTCGGCAATGGCAAGTCGGAGCTCAACATCGAGCTGAAGTACTATGAAGGCGCATCGGTGATCCGTGAGATCGGCCGTGTGTCCAAGCCGGGCCGCCGGGTTTATGTCTCGGTCAAGTCCATTCCGCAGGTCGCGAACGGCCTCGGCATCACCATCCTTTCGACCCCGAAGGGCGTGATGGCCGATCACCAGGCTCGCGAACAGAACGTTGGTGGCGAGGTTCTTTGCTCGGTCTTCTAAGGCTGAGCAAGGATCTCCATAGCGAACAGACAGGATTGAAACATGTCTCGTATCGGTAAAAAGCCCGTTCAGGTGCCTGCTGGGATCACGGCTACGGTCGATGGCCAGAAGGTTACCGCTAAGGGCCCGAAGGGCGAGCTGTTCTTCGTCGCAAATGACGAAGTCGGCGTGAAGCTCGAAAACAATGCGGTTGTCGTAACGCCGCTCACCCAGACGAAGAATGCTCGTGCAAAGTGGGGCATGTCCCGCACGATGATCGAGAACATCTTCAAGGGCGTTAAGGACGGCTTTGAGCGCAAGCTCGAAATCAACGGCGTCGGTTACCGCGCGTCGCTCCAGGGCAAGAACCTGCAGCTGGCACTCGGCTTCAGCCATGACGTTGTTTACGAGCCGCCGCAGGGCATTACGATCGCTGTGCCGAAGCCGACGGAAATCGTCGTCACCGGCATCAACAAGCAGCAGGTCGGCCAGGTTGCCGCTGAAATCCGCGAATACCGCGGTCCTGAGCCTTACAAGGGCAAGGGCGTCAAGTATGCCGAAGAGCGGATTGTCCGCAAAGAAGGCAAGAAGAAGTAAGGATCACGCGAAATGGCTAGCAGGAAAGAAGCACTTGCACGTCGTGCCAACCGCGTGCGCCGTCACCTCAAGTCGGTGGCCAATGGCCGTCCGCGCCTGTCGGTTCATCGCTCCTCGAAGAACATTTATGTTCAGGTCATCGACGATGTCGCTGGTAAGACGCTTGCGTCCGCCTCGACTCTCGACAAGGACCTGCGCGGTTCTCTGAAGACCGGTGCTGACACCGCAGCAGCTGCCCTCGTAGGCAAGCTCGTTGCAGAGCGCGCAAAGAAGGCAGGCGTCAACGAGGTCGTATTCGACCGCGGCGCCTTCATCTACCATGGCCGCATCAAGGCTCTGGCCGATGCGGCTCGCGAAGGCGGTCTGTCCTTCTGATTAAGATTTCCGGCCGGGGCTTCAGGCTTCCGGCCGGATGTTCACCGGACCGCAAACACTCTTCCTAAGGAGAGGTTGATGCGGTCTTCGTTTTGTTTGCCGTTCCACCCGCAAAAGAAAAAGGAAAAGGACAATGGCACAGGAAAGAAGAGGTTCTCGCGACGATCGCCAGAACCGTGAGGAACGCGATAGCGAGTTCGTCGACAAGCTGGTCGCGATCAACCGCGTTGCTAAGGTTGTTAAGGGTGGCCGCCGTTTCGGTTTCGCCGCTCTCGTCGTCGTTGGTGACCAGAAGGGCCGCGTTGGCTTCGGTCACGGCAAGGCACGTGAAGTGCCGGAAGCAATCCGTAAGGCGACTGAAGCTGCCAAGCGCGAACTGATCTTCGTACCGCTGCGTGACGGCCGTACGCTGCATCACGACGTTCATGGCCGCCATGGCGCCGGCAAGGTTCTGCTTCGTTCGGCCAAGGTCGGTACCGGTATCATCGCCGGTGGTCCGATGCGCGCCGTTTTCGAAACGCTCGGCGTTCACGACGTTGTCGCCAAGTCGACCGGTTCCTCGAACCCATACAACATGGTTCGCGCTACCTTCGACGCTCTGAAGCACCAGGTTCACCCGAAGGACATCGCAGCTCAGCGCGGCATCAAGTATGCAACGCTCCAGGCTCGCCGTGCCGCTTCTGGCAATGCCTCTGAAGAATAAGAGGAGTCTGACAGATGGCTAAGGCTACCAAGAAGACTGAAGCGAAGACGGTTACTGTCGAACAGATCGGCAGCCCGATTCGTCGTCCGGATGTCCAGCAGCGCACGCTGATCGGCCTCGGACTCAACAAGATGCACCGTCGCCGCACGCTGGAAGATACCCCTTCCGTTCGTGGCATGATCCGTGCCGTCCAGCATCTCGTTCGCGTCGTCGACGAGAAGTAAGCCGGGAGATTCGCTATGAAACTCAATGAAATCAAAGACAACGAAGGTTCGACCCACAGCCGCAAGCGCCTCGGCCGCGGTATTGGTTCGGGCTCGGGCAAGACCGGTGGTCGCGGTGTCAAGGGTCAGAAGTCCCGTTCCGGCGTCGCCATCAACGGTTTCGAAGGCGGCCAGATGCCAATCTACCGTCGCCTGCCGAAGCGCGGCTTCAACAACATCTTCAAGGCCGACTTCGTCGTCGTGTCGCTGGAGCGTGTTCAGGCTGCGATCGACGCTGGCAAGCTCGACGGCAAGTCCACGGTTGATGCGGCAGCTCTCAAGGCTGCCGGCGTTATCCGTCGCGTCAAGGACGGCGTTCGCGTTCTCGCCGACGGCGAGCTGAAGGCAAAGGTCAAGTTTGAAGTTGCTGGCGCTTCCAAGCCGGCGATCGAAAAGATCGAAAAGGCTGGCGGCTCCGTCACGCTTCTTTCTGCCGCAGCAACGGCTGAATAATTAATGCTATGATAAGTCGCCCGGGGTGCTTCACACCGGGCGATTTTGCTCCCATATGTGAGCCTCACAAAAACCGGCTGGACGCACGTGCGTCATAAACGGTAGGAACGAACACAAGGGTGAGGCATAGGTTGCGTTCGCAATCCGTCCGAAGCCCGCTTTTGAATAATTCAGAATGCTGATTCCGGGTCCTGCACCTCGCTTGGCTAGAGCCCGAAATCGGTAGCGCGGAGAATCGCATGGCGTCTGCAGCGGAACAGTTGGCTTCCAACCTCAATTTCTCGACCTTCGCCAAAGCCGAGGATCTCAAGAAGCGCCTGTGGTTCACACTGGCAGCTCTCCTCGTCTACCGGCTCGGTACCCACATTCCGCTCCCCGGGCTCAATCCAGAAGCTTATGCCCAGGCCTTCCGTGGCCAGGCAGGCGGCATTCTCGGCCTCTTCAACATGTTCTCGGGCGGCGCCGTGCAGCGCATGGCAATCTTTGCGCTCGGCATCATGCCTTACATTTCCGCTTCGATCATCGTGCAGCTGATGACGTCGGTCGTCCCGGCGCTCGAGAACCTGAAGAAGGAAGGCGAGCAGGGTCGCAAGATCATCAACCAGTACACCCGCTACGGCACGGTGCTGCTCGGTGCTCTGCAGGCCTACGGCATTTCCGTCGGCCTTGAGAGCGGCAACGGCCTCGTCGTTGATCCGGGCATCTTCTTCCGCATTTCGACGGTTGTCACGCTGCTCGGCGGCACGATGTTCCTGATGTGGCTCGGCGAGCAGATCACCTCGCGCGGTATCGGCAACGGTATTTCGCTGATCATCTTCGCCGGTATCGCTGCAGGCCTTCCGCAGGCTCTCGCCGGTACACTGGAACTTGGCCGCACCGGCGCTCTGTCGACGACACTGATTCTCGCTGTGATCATCATTGCGATTGCTGTCATCGCCATCATCGTTTTTGTCGAGCGTGCACAGCGGCGCCTGCTGATCCAGTATCCGAAGCGCCAGGTCGGCAATCGGATGTTCCAGGGCGATACCTCGCATCTGCCGCTGAAGCTCAACACCTCGGGCGTCATCCCGGCGATCTTCTCGTCCTCGTTGCTGCTGCTGCCGGCGACGCTCGCGGGCTTCGCCAACACCACATCATTGCCTGCATGGGCAACCTCGATCGTGGCCGCGCTCGGCCATGGCCAGCCGCTCTACATGCTGCTCTACGGCCTGTTGATCGCGTTTTTCGCCTTCTTCTACACGGCTATCGTCTTCAATCCGAAGGACACCGCCGACAATCTGAAGAAGCATGGGGGCTTCATTCCGGGCATCCGTCCGGGCGAGCGGACTGCCGAATACATCGATTACGTGCTGACCCGCATTACGGTGATTGGCGCGATTTACCTCGTCTTCGTGTGCATCCTGCCGGAAATTCTTGTGTCGCAAACGGGCATTCCGTTGTCCCTGGGTGGCACTTCTCTCTTGATCGTGGTTAGCGTAACTCTCGATACGGTGGCACAGATTCAGGGTCATCTGATCGCACAGCAGTACGAAGGTCTGATCAAGAAATCGAAGTTGCGCGGAGGAAAGAGGGGGCGATGAGACTCATACTGTTAGGGCCGCCGGGCGCGGGTAAGGGGACCCAGGCTCAGCGGATCGTGGAGAAGTACGGAATTCCGCAACTTTCCACGGGCGACATGCTCCGCGCAGCCGTTGCGGCAGGCACGGAAGTAGGCAAGCGTGCGAAGGCCGTCATGGACGCTGGCAAGCTTGTCTCGGATGAGATCGTCAATGCCATCGTTTCCGAGCGTCTCGACGCTCCAGACTGCGCCAAGGGCTTTATTCTTGACGGCTATCCGCGCACGTTGGTTCAGGCCGACGCGACGGAAAGCATGCTGAAGGGCAAGGGGCTCGAGCTCTCGACAGTGATCGAGATCCAGGTCGACGACAAGGTGCTGGCCGATCGGGTATCCGGCCGCTACACCTGCGCCAATTGCGGCACCGGCTATCACGATACCAATGTGAAGCCGAAGGTAGACGGTGTCTGTGATCGCTGTGGTTCGACGCATTTCAAGCGCCGCCCGGATGACAACCGCGAAACGGTCGTCACGCGCCTCCAGGCATACTACAAGGAAACCTCGCCGCTGATCGGCTACTACTATGCCAAGGGCAAGTTGAAGTCGGTGGACGGCATGGCGGACATCGATCACGTCACGAACGAGATCGAAGCCATTCTTTCGAAGCTTTAGGGCTTTGGAAATAAACTTGGCGGAAGCGGTTGCTTTTAAGCGCTGATTCCGCTAAACACCGCGCCAACTCGCGATATCTCATGCGATCGGCGCGGACTTCCCAAGGGAATTCCGGGTTCGATCGTTTTGACTTGTTGAGAACCTGAATTGTAATTGCGACCTCTTTGGGTCGTGTAACGAGACACCACTTGCCGGATGGCAACTGGAACGCAAGGAGAATAGGCGTGGCACGTATCGCTGGCGTCAACATCCCGACTGCAAAGCGCGTTGTAATCGCGCTGACGTATATCCACGGGATCGGTCCGAAATTCGCGCAGGAAATCATGGAAAAGGTTGGCCTGCCGGCTGACAAGCGCGTCCATCAGCTGACGGACTCCGAAGTCCTGCAGATTCGCGAAACCATCGACCGTGACTATCAGGTCGAAGGTGACCTGCGTCGCGAGACCTCGATGAACATCAAGCGCCTGATGGACCTCGGTTGCTACCGCGGCCTGCGTCATCGCCGTGGCCTTCCGGTCCGCGGTCAGCGCACGCATACCAATGCTCGTACCCGCAAGGGCCCGGCAAAGGCTATCGCTGGTAAGAAGAAGTAATTTCCGGGAAACCGGAGGTGAGGGGGCTGGCGGTCTGCGCCGGCCTCTTTTGAGTTTCGGGCAGGGCCGCAAGGTCTCGTTCCGGTGTAGCCGCTGGCATTACGGCGGTGAAGAGATCCAAGAAAGGGATTTTAAATGGCCAAGGAAGCCGTACGCGTTCGCCGTCGCGAACGTAAAAACATTTCGTCTGGCGTAGCTCACGTCAACTCGACCTTCAACAACACGATGATCACGATCACCGACGCACAGGGCAATGCGATTGCTTGGTCGTCTGCTGGCGCCAAGGGCTTCAAGGGCTCGCGCAAGTCGACCCCGTTCGCTGCTCAGATCGCTGCTGAAGACTGCGCCAAGAAGGCTCAGGAACATGGCATGAAGTCGCTGGAAGTTGAAGTTTGCGGTCCGGGTTCGGGTCGTGAATCCGCTCTGCGCGCGCTCCAGGCTGCCGGTTTCATGATCACGTCCATCCGCGACGTGACGCCGATCCCGCACAATGGTTGCCGCCCGCGCAAGAAGCGCCGCGTCTGATCATCGCCATTCACAACACCGGTGAGCGGCTTTTCGCTCCCGGTGCTTCTCAAGCTCGGTTGCCACGATTGGATGGTGGTAACGAACGGAAGGCAAAAATATGATTCAGAAAAACTGGCAGGAATTGATCAAGCCGAACAAGGTCGAGTTCTCTTCGAGCTCGCGCACCAAGGCGACGCTCGTAGCAGAGCCGCTGGAGCGCGGTTTCGGCCTCACCCTCGGCAACGCGCTGCGCCGCGTTCTGCTGTCCTCGCTGCGCGGTGCCGCAGTGACGGCCGTGCAGATCGATGGCGTGCTGCATGAGTTCTCGTCGATCCCGGGCGTCCGCGAAGACGTCACGGACATCGTCCTCAACATCAAGGAAATCGCCATCAAGATGGATGGCGATGACGCAAAGCGCATGGTCGTGCGCAAGCAGGGCCCGGGCGTTGTAACGGCTGGCGACATCCAGACCGTCGGTGATATCGAAATCCTCAACCCCGAGCATGTCATCTGCACGCTCGACGAGGGCGCCGAAATCCGTATGGAATTCACCGTCAACAACGGCAAGGGCTACGTTCCGGCCGACCGCAATCGCGCGGAAGATGCTCCGATCGGTCTCATCCCGGTCGACAGCCTTTATTCGCCGGTCAAGAAGGTGTCCTACAAGGTTGAAAATACCCGCGAAGGACAGGTTCTCGACTACGACAAGCTGAACATGACGATCGAAACCGACGGTTCGATCTCCGGCGAAGATGCCGTCGCTTTCGCGGCTCGCATCCTGCAGGATCAGCTTGGCGTGTTCGTCAACTTCGACGAGCCGCAGAAGGAAACCGAAGAGGAAGCAGTCACCGAACTCGCTTTCAACCCGGCGCTCCTCAAGAAGGTGGACGAACTCGAACTGTCTGTTCGCTCGGCAAACTGCCTGAAGAACGACAACATCGTCTACATCGGCGACCTCATTCAGAAGACCGAAGCAGAAATGCTCCGCACACCGAATTTTGGTCGCAAGTCGCTGAACGAAATCAAGGAAGTTCTCGCTTCCATGGGCCTGCACCTCGGCATGGAAGTGCCGGCATGGCCGCCCGAGAACATCGAAGATCTCGCCAAGCGTTACGAAGACCAGTACTAACATTCAAACGGCAGGCGGATGCCTGCAAGTGAAGGAGAATAGCAATGCGCCACGGTAAAGCCGGCCGCAAGCTGAACAGAACCGCTAGCCACCGTAAGGCAATGTTTGCCAACATGGCGGCTTCGCTCATCACGCATGAGCAGATCGTGACGACCCTGCCGAAGGCAAAGGAAATCCGCCCGATCGTTGAAAAGCTCGTCACCCTCGGCAAGCGCGGCGACCTGCACGCTCGTCGTCAGGCGATCTCGCAGATCCGCGACGCCGCTGTCGTTGCGAAGCTCTTCGACGCGATCGCTTCGCGCTACGCAACCCGCAACGGCGGCTACCTGCGTATCATGAAGGCTGGCTTCCGCCAGGGCGACAACGCTGCTCTCGCAGTCGTTGAGTTCGTTGATCGCGACACGTACGCCAAGGGCGCAGCCGACAAGGCTCGCGTTGAAGCCGAAGCTGCAGCAGCTGAAGCCGCTTAATCCTTTTCGGTTCGCCGGAAGCAAAACAGCCGGGCTGCAAAGCCCGGCTGTTTTCGTTTGTGGGCGCGCGTCTGTTGAATGAATTTCGCATCAGGGTTAGGCTCGCCGTCGCTGTCAGCGTCTCGAAGAGCGTGCAAAATGATCGACCACATAACCATTGCCGTTAGTGATCTGAAAAAGAGCAAGTTGTTCTACGAACAAGCTCTTGTCCCATTGGGCCACAAGCTCTCATTCGGGAAGGAGGGCGCGTTTTGGTCCTTCGATGTTGGCGACGGTGGGCTGTTTGAAATCCAGGAGGCAGACACGCCGCCACCCTTTACGCGCCTGCACGTGGCCTTCCGTGCACGCAACAAGGCGGAAGTTGACGCTTTCTACCAGGCTGCACTTGCGGCCGGCGCCAAGGACAACGGTGGCCCCGGCCCAAGACCGCAGTACACGCCCGACTACTACGCCTGCTTCGTCCTCGATCCCGACGGTTACAACATCGAAGCGATGATCAATCAGCCAGCCACGGACGTCTAACTGGTTGCTGGCCCGCCGCCTCGAGGGCGGCCGCAGCGTGTGGAGGATCACGAGACGGTTGCCGCTGCCCGGGTGCGTTCGCGTCCCTGACCGCGTTTGCGGCTGCGCGCAATCGGCCGCCACGAGCGGTAGAGGATGAGCATGATGATCAGGCCGACATAGATGTATTGCTCGAGGTCGAGGATCTTCGTCGAAAGCCCGAAATGCACGGCACCAGCGGCGGCGATGATGTAGACGAGGCGGTGCAGCCGCACCCAGTTCGGGCCGAGGCGACGGATCGAGAAGTTGTTGGACGTCACCGCGAGCGGAACGAGCAAGGCAAGCCCGGCCATGCCGAACATGATGAAGGGCCGCTTTAGCACATCGTTCACGACCGCAGAGAAATCGAGTGCCTGGTCGAGCACCATGTAGACCGTGAAGTGCATCAGGGCATAGTAGAAGGTCAGAAGTCCTAGAGCGCGGCGATAGCGAAGGTAGTTCCATCCGAGCAGGTCGCGCGCGGGCGAGACGGCCAGCGTCAGGATGAGGAAGCGGATCGTCCAGAGACCGAGGAACAGCTCGAACGTCTTCACCGGGTCAGCGCCCAGCTGATAGGTGGCGCCGAGATAGAAGGTCCAGGCGGCAGGCAGCAGTCCGAGAGCGTAGAGAGCCCAGACAGAGGCCGACTGCCAGCGCTTTGGAAGACTGAACGAAAAAACTGCCATCAGAAGTTCTTCCGCAGATCCATGCCGCTATAGAGGCTTGCGACCTCGTCGGCGTATCCGTTGAACGGCAGCGTGGGGTGGCGGCTCGCACCAAAGAAGCCGCTTTCGCCGATGCGCCGTTCGCTCGCCTGGCTCCAGCGCGGGTGATCGACCTCCGGATTGACGTTGGCGTAGAAGCCGTATTCTTGCGAATTGGTCACCTGCCAGGTGTTCTTCGGCTCCTTGTCCGTCAGCGTGATTCGAACGATCGACTTGATGCCCTTGAAGCCGTATTTCCACGGCACGACCAAGCGGATCGGCGCACCGTTCTGGTTCGGCAGCGTCTGGCCATAAAGACCGACGGCGAGCAGCGTCAGCGGGTGGCGAGCCTCGTCGAGCCGCAGGCCCTCGACATAAGGCCAGTCGAGCGATTGGAAGATGCCCTTCTGCCCCGGCATCTCGTCTGGGCGTACGACGGTTTCGCAGGCGACGTACTTTGCGCTCCCGAGCGGTTCCACCTTGTTGAGTAGAGAAGCGAGCGGGAAGCCGTCCCACGGAATGACCATCGACCACGCCTCGACGCAGCGCATCCGATAGGTGCGGTTCTCGATCGGGAATTCCTTCATCAGCGCTTCGATATCGAACGTGCCCGGCTTGTTGACCATGCCGTCGACCTTGATTGTCCAGGGCAGCGGCTTGAAGTCGCCGGAGAGCGCGGACGGATCACCCTTGTCGAGACCAAATTCGTAGAAGTTGTTGTAGGTCGTCACGTCCTTGAGCGGCGTCGCCTTCTCGTCAACCGTATATTTGCTGTCGATGACCGATAGTGCCGCAGCGCTGGCCTTGCCGGCGCCGTAAAGCGCCATGGCGCCTAGTGTTGCGGCGCCGAGGAACTCGCGACGCCTCAGATAAACCTGCTGCGGTGTAATCTCCGAGGAGGCGATCTTGGGGGGACGGTAGGCTGGCATCGGAAACCTCCTGAGCATGAGAGCTCGGTATAAACCTTCAACGCATCGAATGCGTCTTTGGATCATTGTTTATGCCTACTGGCCTGGCTGCGGAAAGCCAACTTTTTGTGTACGCTGTTTGATGGAATAGTCTGTAACAAAACCACTGTTCCGACCGTATATGGTCGATGCACCCGGCAGCGCAGGCGTACCGGTTTCGGCCTTCCCGGTAGTGACAGCCAACACCGTTTGCATTACGACGATTGCAAAAGCAGCGATAGCCTGGACGCTTCAGCGTCCCGCATCGCCGACGATTTCCGACACGCAAGGAATACACCAATGCCAGCTTATCGTTCCAGAACCACGACCCACGGCCGCAATATGGCGGGTGCGCGCGGCCTTTGGCGCGCAACGGGCATGAAGGATTCGGACTTCGGCAAGCCGATTATTGCGGTGGTGAACTCCTTCACCCAGTTCGTGCCCGGCCACGTCCACCTGAAGGATCTCGGCCAGCTCGTGGCCCGCGAAATCGAAGCCGCCGGTGGTGTTGCCAAGGAATTCAACACGATCGCCGTCGACGACGGTATCGCGATGGGCCATGACGGCATGCTCTATTCGCTGCCCTCGCGCGAACTGATCGCCGACAGCGTCGAGTATATGGTCAACGCCCACTGCGCCGACGCCATGGTCTGCATATCGAACTGTGACAAGATCACGCCCGGCATGCTGATGGCCTCGCTGCGCCTCAACATCCCGACGGTCTTTGTCTCCGGCGGTCCGATGGAAGCCGGCAAGGTCGTGCTGAACGGCAAGACCCATGCGCTCGATCTCGTCGATGCAATGGTTGCCGCTGCCGACGACAAGGTCAGCGACGAGGACGTCAAGGTCATCGAACGCTCTGCCTGTCCGACCTGCGGCTCGTGCTCGGGCATGTTCACCGCCAATTCGATGAACTGCCTAACCGAAGCGCTCGGGCTGTCGCTGCCCGGCAACGGCTCGACGCTGGCAACGCACGCCGATCGCAAGCGTCTGTTCGTGGAAGCCGGTCACCTGATCGTCGATCTCGCCCGCCGTTACTACGAGCAGGACGACGTCAAGGCCCTGCCGCGCACGATCGCCTCGAAGCAAGCGTTCGAGAACGCCATGGCTCTCGACATCGCCATGGGTGGCTCGACGAATACCGTCCTGCACATCCTGGCGGCCGCACACGAAGGCGAGATCGATTTTACGATGGCCGACATCGACGGGCTGTCGCGTCGCGTTCCGTGCCTCTCCAAGGTCGCCCCGGCAAAGAGTGACGTCCACATGGAAGACGTTCATCGCGCTGGCGGCATCATGTCGATCCTGGGCGAGCTCGATAAGGGCGGCCTTCTTAACCGCGACTGCCCGACCGTCCATGCCGAAACGCTCGGCGATGCGATCGACCGTTGGGATATCACCCGCACCAACAGCGAGACCGTCCGCAAGTTCTACCGCGCGGCCCCCGGCGGCATTCCGACCCAGGTTGCCTTCAGCCAGGAAGCGCGTTGGGACGAACTGGATACTGATCGCGAAAACGGCGTCATCCGCTCCGTCGAGCATCCATTCTCGAAGGACGGCGGACTGGCGGTTCTGAAGGGCAATCTGGCGCTCGACGGCTGCATTGTGAAGACGGCAGGCGTCGATGAATCCATCCTGAAGTTCTCCGGCCCAGCCAAGGTCTATGAGAGCCAGGATGCAGCCGTGAAGGCGATCCTGTCGAACGAAGTCGTCGCTGGCGATGTCGTCGTCATCCGCTACGAAGGCCCGAAGGGCGGTCCAGGCATGCAGGAAATGCTCTATCCGACGAGCTACCTGAAGTCGAAGGGCCTGGGCAAGGCCTGTGCGCTGATCACTGATGGCCGCTTCTCTGGCGGCACCTCCGGTCTGTCCATTGGTCACGTTTCGCCGGAAGCGGCAAACGGCGGCACGATCGGTCTGGTCCGCGAAGGCGACATGATCGACATCGACATCCCGAACCGCATCATCAGCCTGCGCGTCGACGACAAGGAGCTGGCGAACCGCCGCGCCGAGCAGGAGGAGAAGGGCTGGCATCCAGCCGAGCACCGCAAGCGCAACGTCACGACCGCGCTGAAGGCTTACGCAGCCTTCGCAACTAGCGCCGATCGCGGCGCGGTGCGTGATCTCGGCAGCCGCTGAGCTTCTTGTTCAAAAGGAACGTGAAATAAACCGGTCGCTAAAGCGGCCGGTTTATTTTTTTGTAGGTCTCGTCCAGCTGCTTCAGGCGCTCGTCGTAGGCGGCCTTGAGCAGGCAGCGTCCGGTCCGCATTCCTGACGCTTCATCAGCCAGGCTGTCTGCTCGTCCTGCAGCGTACCGCGTGAGCCCATCGCCATCAGTCCGGATAACAGGTCAAATGTCGTGACCATCTTGACATCCGCGTCGTTCAACGCGCGGTTCTCGCAGATCATCTTCTCATCCGGCTTCAACTCTTTTGCATCGCAGTCGAAACTCGCGGCTTGCGCCAAACCCGGTAACATCAACAGGGCGAGGGCGGTTATCGGGAGTGGGAGCTTGCGAGATTGCATCATGCATAGGTTCCTATTTGCTGACGATCCGGCCGGAAAGAGCCGTCACGACGAAGATGATGCAGCATGCCCATAGGGCAAGGATAAAGATCAAGCCGAGGCGGCTCGACGGCCGGCCGAGGCGCGCTGCCGCCCTCGTACGCAGGTCCTCCATGACATCAGCTGGAACGAGGCGAATGGCCAGCATGATGCCAAGCGGTACGATCACCAAATCGTCGAGGTATCCGAGCACAGGTATAAAATCGGGGATCAGATCGACCGGCGAAAGGGCGTAGGCCGCGACCGCACCGGCGACAGCCTTGGCAGGCCAAGGGACACGTGGGTCGCGCGCGGCAAGCCACAGCGCAACGATGTCACGCTTCAGTGACTTTGCCCATGCTTTGAGCTTTGATATCAGATGCATACCAGCCGTTCCTGAATCAATTTGGCAACTGCGTTCAGCAGTTCGTGAGCTGCCTCATTCTTCCATGCTTCCGCCCTCTTTCCTTTCTAGCGTCCGGCGTTACAACGTCTTCACAAGAGAATTTCAGAAGGAATATCCATGCATGACCTGTTGAAGCGCGCAGCCCTGCCTTTCCTGGCTCTGGTGATCGCGCTACCGGTTTCCGCCAACGCTCAAACCACGAAGACCGTGCCGCAGAGCCAGATGGAAATGCAGCTTTCCTTTGCGCCGCTCGTCAAGCAGACAGCCGGCGCGGTGGTGAACGTTTATGCTGAGAAGACAGTGCGCCGACAATCTCCCTTTGCCGGCGATCCCTTCTTCGAGCAGTTCTTCGGCCAGCAGATGCCGAACCGCAGCGAGAAGCAATCTTCACTGGGATCGGGCGTCATCGTTGAGGCGAACGGCACGATCGTTACCAACAACCACGTCGTGGAAGGCGCAGATGATATCAAGATCGCGCTCTCCGACGGACGCGAGTTTCCATGCAAGGTCGTCTTGAGAGACGACCGGGTCGACCTCGCCGTTCTCAAGGTCGATACGAAGGAAACCTTCCCGACGCTCCAGCTTGGTAATTCCGATGCCGTCGAGGTCGGTGATCTGGTGCTGGCGATTGGCAACCCATTTGGCGTCGGCCAGACAGTCACGAGCGGTATTGTTTCGGCCCTGGCGCGCAACCAGGTCGTGAAGAACGAGTTCGGCTTCTTCATCCAGACTGACGCGTCGATCAACCCCGGCAATTCCGGCGGCGCGCTGATGAACATGAAGGGCGAGCTGATCGGCATCAACACGGCGATCTTCTCGCGCGGTGGCGGCTCAAACGGTATCGGCTTTGCGATTCCTGCCAATCTCGTCAAGGTATTCCTCGCCTCGGCCGATGCCGGCGTGAAGTCGTTTGAGCGGCCTTATGTCGGCGCCACGTTCGATGCGGTGACATCCGAGGTTGCCGAAGCGCTCGGGCTCAACAAGGCGCGCGGCGCCCTCATCGTCAAGGTGACAGACGGCAGCCCGGCGGCAAAGGCCGGATTGAAGGCAGGGCAGATCGTGTCCGCCGTCGATGGCATTCCGGTCGAGCACCCGGACGCGCTTCTCTATCGCCTGACGACAGCCGGTCTCGGCAAATCGGTGCAATTGACTGTGGTGGAGAACGGCCGCGAGCAACAAATCGCCCTTGCGCTCGACAGAGCCCCTGAGACCGCCCCGCGCGATCAGCGCACGATTGGCGGCCGTACGCCCTTTACCGGCGCCGTGGTCGAAAACCTGTCGCCTCGCGTCGCGGACGAACTGCGCATGCCCTCGGAATCGACCGGCGTTGTGGTTTCCGAAGTCACGGAGGACTCCCTTGCTGCCCGTCTCGGCTTTGAGCCCAAGGACATCATCATTTCGATCAATGGTGCGGAAGTGAAGACCACCAAGGAACTCGCGGCGATCGCCGACGAAGATCCCAACTTCTGGCGCGTTGAGATCGAGCGCGATGGTCAGCGCATCCGACAGTTCTTCCGATGAGCGATGACCTCTTTGCACCCCGTATTCCTGAAGAGGTCGCCAATCGGCGGCCTCTCGCAGATCGCCTGCGGCCACGTTCGCTTTCGGAGGTCACTGGTCAGGAGCATTTGACCGGAGAGGACGGCGTGTTGCGGCGGATGATCGAGAGCGGTTCGCTAGGCTCGATGATTTTCTGGGGACCGCCCGGAACCGGCAAGACGACCGTTGCCCGGTTGCTGTCGGGTGAAGCCGGCCTGGCGTTCGAGCAGATATCGGCGATCTTTTCCGGTGTGGCGGACCTCAAGAAGGTATTCGAGGCGGCGCGTTTGCGTCGGATGGACGGCCGGCAGACGCTCCTCTTCGTCGACGAGATCCATCGCTTCAACAGGGCACAGCAGGACAGCTTCCTTCCGGTAATGGAAGACGGCACCGTCATCCTCGTCGGCGCGACGACCGAGAATCCCTCTTTCGAACTGAACGCGGCGTTGCTGTCGCGCGCACGTGTGCTGACCTTCAAGTCGCATGACGATGACAGTCTCCTGGAGTTGCTGAAGCGCGCAGAGGCGGCGGAAGGAAAAGCGCTGCCGCTGACGGACGATGCGCGGGCAAGTCTGCTGCGAATGGCAGACGGGGATGGTCGCGCCGTGCTGACGCTTGCCGAGGAGGTATGGCGCGCTGCGCGAGAGACAGAAACCTTCGACACCGAGGGCCTGACGCGGATCGTACAGCGCCGCGCGCCCGTCTATGACAAGGCCCAGGATGGCCACTACAATCTCATTTCAGCACTGCACAAGTCTGTTCGCGGTTCCGACCCCGACGCCGCGCTCTACTATCTCGCTCGCATGTTCGACGCGGGCGAAGATCCGCTTTACCTCGGGAGGCGTCTCGTCCGCATGGCGGTCGAGGACATCGGCCTTGCCGATCCGCAAGCGCTAGTGATCTGCAATGCCGCGAAGGATGCCTATGACTACCTCGGCTCGCCCGAGGGCGAGCTGGCGTTGGCGCAGGCGTGCGTTTATCTGGCAACCGCGCCGAAGTCGAACGCGGTCTACACGGCCTTCAAGGCTGCGACGATGGCTGCCAAGCAGAATGGGTCGCTCCTGCCGCCGAAGCATATTCTGAACGCCCCCACGAAGCTGATGAAGGGGGAAGGTTACGGCGAGGGCTATCGCTACGATCACGATGAACCGGACGCCTTTTCCGGCCAGGACTATTTCCCGGAGAAGATGGGCCGGCAGACCTTTTACGATCCGCCGGAGCGCGGTTTCGAACGGGATATCCGCAAGCGGCTTGAATGGTGGGCGAAGCTCAGGAAAGAGCGCAATCAGCGCTGATCAGGAAGCGCGCATCTGCCCCGCAGGCGCGACGAGCTTTACGGCCGATTCCGCCAGGCCGTGATGGCCTTCCATGTCCACGACGAGATGCCAGTGGCCGCTATCGGGAATGGAAAGGCGGATGGGAGATTTCCGCGCGACACCGCCCACATATTTGAAGTCGAGGACTTCGGTAAAGCGCTGATAGTTCGGCGCCGTCATCAGGCGCACGTTCGCAACGGCGTTCAACGTCACCTCGATGATCGTCCCGGCGCGCTGTTCATTCAGATCGTAGTGGGTAAAGCGGAAATTCGGTTTCGGCATCGGTCTGTGGCGTGGCTCGTCTCTGCCTGCACCATAGGCCATTGCAGTTAAGGAAGCGTTTGCCGTCTTGCGGCGAGCCAGCAGCCCGCCGCCGCGAAGGTCGTATTAGTGGATATCGTTGTCGCCGCGGTCGAGCGCTGTGAACGGCAAGATAATGCCATCGGCTGCGCGGCAGATCTGCTCGGGGTGATGATCACACTCGTCTGCTGCAAAATGACGGGCGGCGTGCTCGCTGATGAATACGCCTCCAACGAGCCCCTGACGGTCCTGTACGACCCAGCGACCGTTTCGATCCTGGCCAATGGTAAAGCGTGCTGAACTTTGACGTTGGAGAGGCTCGATTTTGAAAGCAGATTGAAGAGAAGGCATCGATTTTCCTTTCGAATTGTCTTCTGCCCCTCGGGGCAGTGCCACATGCATGAAGCTAATGGCACCCGCATGCGTCTTCCATTGGTCTTGATAGGAGAAAATATAAAAATATCATATAGATAAGTACGAATCGTGAGCATCGGAAGCGCGCAGCATGGCTTGCGATATCGACTGCTTCTCGTTAGCATCGACGGCGAGGAGTGGCAGACGAACCTCCGGATCAATCAACCGCAAGGTCTGCAGGGCGTGTTTGATCGCAGCTGGGTCTGCATCTGCGCCCAACACGGCTGTTAGCGGAGCCAACCTGTCCTCGAGCAAGCGCGCAGCCGGCAGATTGCCGCCGCAGGCCGCCTGCTGCAACGACGCATAGAGACGTGGGTACAGGTTTGCGCCGGCGGAGATGACGCCGCTGCCGCCTGTGCTCAGAAAGGATCGTGCGGTTGCGTCGCAATCGGAAAGAAGCAAGAAACGCTGACGCCAGTCCGGCGGCAGGGCACGTGCAGCGCCGCTGCCGTCGGCAAGGAGAAAGCCGATGACTGACGGGATATCGGCGAGGGCTTTCAGCGCCGGTAACGTCATATCGATGGCCGTGCGGAGCGGATTGTTCTCGACGATCAGCGGGAGGCTGGTTGCGAAGGCAAGCTGAGCGAAGTGACTGGCGATCCCCTTCTGACCCGGTTTTGAATAGTAGGGTAGCGTGACGAGGGCCGCCGCCGCACCCAGTTCTTCGGCATCGCGTGTCAAGGCGATCGTGCTTGCGGTCGCATTTGTACCGGTTGCTGCAATCACGGGAACACGCCCAGCGGCAACCCGGACGCAGGTAAGGATAACTGCGGCGCGCTCGCTTCTGGTGAGCGTCGCCCCTTCGCCGGTCGGTGTGCAGACCGCAAGCCCGTCAACGCCACTTTGGATCTGCCACTCTACGAGTTGCTCCAGCGTGGAAAGATCGGCCGCTCCCTCCCGAAACGGTGTGACAAGCGCCGTCGTTGTGGGGCCGAGGCGCAATGTTCTGTCTGCGGGCATACTCTGCTCAGAAGCTGCCGAGGATGACGTAGAGTTCGACCGCGGCTAGCACGAGGCCGAACAGCACCAGCGCCTGAGCGGTTCGTCGTTCGCGCATTTGCCGTTTCGGTGTCGTGCGTCGCGGGCGGGCGATTGGAGCGTTCGATAGCATGAAGTCTCGCATGGCATTCAACCTTCGCATTTCCTGGGAAGGCTAACGCCGCTCACGGTAGGAATTCCATTCGGCTGCGAGCGCGGACATATAGAAATCACATAAAGGAAGGGGGCAGGCCAAAGCTGACCGCTTCAGATAAAATTCCCGAAATTGCAGATAGTTGTCGCAAGATTCCGAATCATCCTCTTAGGAACTTGATTCAACGTCGGAGGAGCCGAAGGCAAACCGATGGTTGATCTCGGCGGCGAAACCCGAACAATATGCCCGTAGAAGGAGTGCCAGGATAATGGATGCCCCGGTAATCGATACGGCACTGGTGCGTCGGCTGATTGCCACGCAATTTCCAAGATGGTCCGCTCTGCCAATCAGACCGGTTGAGTTTGGCGGATGGGACAACAGGACCTTTCATCTGGGCGCCGGCATGACGGTTCGGCTGCCGAGCGCTGCTCACTACGCCGATCAGGTCGCCAAGGAGCAGCAATGGCTCCCGATCCTTGCATCGCAGCTGCCGTTGCCCATACCCGTGCCGCTGGCGATGGGACGGCCGGACGAGAGCTACCCGTGGCCATGGTCCGTCTATGAATGGCGTGATGTTGAGACGGCGCTGGTGGAACGCATTGACGACCTGAAAGAATTCGCCGGCACATTGGCCGGCTTCCTCGATGCACTGCAGGCAGCAGACGCGACTGGAGGACCGCCGCCCGGCCCGCATAACTTCTTTCGCGGCGGATCGCTGGATGTGTACGACGGGCAAACGCGCGAAGCGCTTTTTCGCCTGGA
Source organism: Rhizobium sp. BK176 (assembly GCF_024808055.1). Taxonomy (NCBI): domain Bacteria; kingdom Pseudomonadati; phylum Pseudomonadota; class Alphaproteobacteria; order Hyphomicrobiales; family Rhizobiaceae; genus Rhizobium; species Rhizobium sp. BK176. The sequence goes on from NZ_JANUBV010000009.1 coordinate 122,435, forward strand.
TGGCAGGATCGATACACGAGCTGCAACGGAGGTCTGGGAATTCGCGCTGTCGACTTCATGGCAGAACGCGCCGGTCTGGTTCCATGGTGACATTGCTTACGGCAACCTTCTGGTCAAGGACGGACGGCTCGATGCCGTCATCGATTTTGGGACGTCCGGCGTCGGCGACCCGGCTTGCGACCTGGCAATCACCTGGCACCTCTTTGCGGGAGAGAGCCGGCAGGTTTTTCGCAAAGCCCGTGCGCTGGATCCGGGCACCTGGGCGAGGGGCCGCGGTTGGACGTTGTGGAAGGCCCTGATAGTCGCCGCCGGCATGGCGGGCGCAAATCCCGCAGACATCAAGAAGTCCTGGCAAGTCATTGAAGACGTGCTGGCCGATCACTTGGCTTGGGCCTGACATGACGCAGTGTCGGCTCGCCAGAAGAAATAATGCTCGCGGCTTGTCGGATGGGAGCATCCGGCGGCGTCCTTTGGGCGAAGGCTGAAGGCATCGCCCAGAGTTGATGTGGTAGCCGGAAGCCTCGACAATTTTGCTGAACGGCTTCGGCCGGGGGAGAGATGACATGAGCAAGACATTTGCAGTTCTGCTGGCGCGACTGATCTTTGGCGCCGTTTTCGCGATGGCCATGAGCTTCAAGTTCATGGATATGCAATCCACCGCAAGCTATATCGCTGCGGCAGGCTTTCCATTCCCGCTTTTTCTGGCGTGGGTGGCGGCCTTCTTCGAACTGGCTCTGACGCTGGCCTTCCTGACGGGAGCCTTCTTTTCGGAAGCTTCCTTCCTTGCGGGTATCTACGTCGTGTTTCTGGCCTTTGCGTTCCACGGCCCGAGCCACTGGAGTGGCAATCAGGCAGAGTTTGGCTTCTTTATCGATCACTTCACCTTCCTGGCCGGATTGCTATTTGCTGCCGTCCACGGTCCGGGAGACACGCTGGTCGTCAGGACGCGGTCCCCGCTTCTGGCTCGGTAGCAATGGACGGTCGCACTATCCGGAGGCGGGTGGTGTCGCCAATTCGTCGAGCAGGCGTTCGAACGCCGTCGGCTTCAGGGTAGCCGGCGGATTGTACGGGTCAGAGAACGCGTAGATGAAGAAGAGGATGATGCCTGTGAACGCGCCGAGCACCGACAGCAGCAGCAGGTTTCGTGCATCGGGCGGATATGGATAGTAGCCGAGTGCCATGAACACAACGCCCGAGACTGCTGCGAACCAGAAGATGCTGCTGATGGAGTCGGTGCCGCTGTTTTCGCGTTTATCCCGTGACTCAGCGATGCTGTGGACGTCGATCAGCATGTGTTCGCGAATGCTTTGTTGACGCGCGTTGGTTGGCGTCAGGTCGAGCACCCGCTGGTAGACATTGTCCCATTTGTTCCAAGCCGTCGGAGAGAGCTGCCCGGTTCGTCCAAGCATTTGCCATTCTTCATCGACAACGATCTGCACGTATTCGAAGAGCGCTTGCTGGATGGGGGCGGCTTTATCGTCGGCGCCGTAACGGTTGGCATCGAAATATATATCGGCAATGGCGTTCGCTTCGGTGACGCTCTCGAACTTCAATTGCTGATACTCGATCATCTCCTGCGCGAAGACGAGAGCGAGGATGAGCGCATGCAATGACGAGATGCGCATGACGACGGCGCCGGCAAGTTCCCTGTCCTTACCGGTCGGATCGCCGCCCATGATCAGACGCATCAGAAAATAAAAGCTGAGCGTTACGACGATCGTCCCGCCAACAAAGGCAATGCCAAAAAAGACAACGGCACTCATGCGCGCTCCCCCAAAGGTCACTGGTGACTTTAGGGGGCGGACGAATTTTGATCAACGATGGTTGCACCACAGCGCGGCTTTATCGCTTCGAGGGCGTCGAGCTATCGCAGGATCTCGTCGAGCGCTGGCATTCCCAATATGGCGGAGGCCGCGATCAGCAGATAGCAGATCGTCCGGAACGTGCTCTCCTTGGCGAGCCCAAACAGCTTCGAGCCGGCATAGAGGCCGATGGCGTAGCTCGGCAGGATAACAATGGTCAGTGCAAAGACGGCGTCAACGAAAAGTCCGCCGAAGTAGTAGCTGACGACGCTGAAGCAAGTTGAAATCGCGAAATAGAGAATGATGTTTGCGCGGACCCGGCCAAAATCGGTCTTGCCGCCGAGCCAGTAGGCAACGACCGGCGGCCCGCCGAGCTGCGCTGCGCCGCTGAAAAGGCCCGCAATGAGACCTGTCAGGGACGTGAGCGGCATTCGTGGTTCGCCGTGGTAGCGCCAACCGGAAACAAGTAGTGCGAGCAGACAAACGGCAACTGCCGTAATCGCCCAGCGCAGTGAAAGTGGATCCATCAAGGCGAGCGTCGCCGTCCCGGCCGGTACGCCAAGGAATGCGCCTGCAGCCATCGTGAAGACTTCACGGCGGTTAGCGCTGCGCCAGGCAGGTGGGATCATACCGAGCGTTGCCAGTCCGTCTATGACAAGCAGGACTGGCGAGATCAGCTTTGGGCCGATGATGGCTCCACCCAGCGGAACGAAGATCAGCGCTGCACCGAATCCGGAGAAGCCGCGCGCAAGCCCGGCAATCAAGGCAATGGCAATGAGCGACAGAATGCCGTGATCCGGCAAGGCGGCGACAAACCACGCGCTCGTGCTCGCCAGCAGCGTATCAAACGACATCGATTGGTTCCGAAATTAGGAGGCGAGCATGAGGTCCATGTTCTGGACGGCAGCACCCGACGCACCCTTGCCGAGGTTGTCGAGCAAAGCAACGAGGTTGACCTGCGAAGCACCGGGCGTGCCGAACACGAAGAGCTTCATCGTATCCTCGCCGGCAAGCTCGACTGCATCGATGCGGGGCAGCTTGCGGGTCTCGTCCAGCGGCACAACTGTCACGATCTCCTGGCCGGCATAGTGGGCGACAAGAGCGGCATGGATGCCTTCGAGCGTCGTGCCCTCGGCAAGATCGTCGAGATGCAGCGGCACCTGAACGATCATTCCCTGCGGGAACTTGCCGACGGACGGGGAGAAGATCGGCGCGCGGTCCAGAAGACCGTGGATCTTCATCTCGGGCACGTGCTTGTGCGTCAGCGTCAATCCGTAAAGAAAGTGCGGAGCGGAGATCGCATCGTCGCGGCTCGGATCTTCCATCTGAGCGATCATCTGCTTGCCGCCGCCGGTGTAGCCGGAAACTGCGTTGACGGTGACCGGATAGCCATCGGGCAGGATGCCGGCGGCGCGCAGCGGCCGAATGAGGCCGATCGCACCGGTCGGGTAGCAGCCCGGATTGGCGACGAAGCGCGCCTCCTTGATCCTTTCGGCCTGCTCCTTGTCCATCTCCGCAAAGCCGTAGGCCCAGGAAGGATTGACACGGAAGGCGGTGGAGGTGTCGATGACCCGCACGTTGTTGTTGCCGGAGACCATCTGCACGGCTTCTTTCGAAGCATCATCCGGCAGGCAGAGGATCGCGACATCGGCGCTGTTCAGCATATCCTCGCGCATCGCGGCGTTGCGACGCTCGGCTTCCGGGATCGACAGAAGTTCGACATCGCGACGGCCGGCCATGCGCGTGCGGATCTGCAAGCCCGTCGTGCCGTGTTCGCCATCGATGAAGATCTTCGGTGCCATTGTCTCGCTCACACTTTCAATAGGTTAGAAAGAAGTCCGGAATCATTTTGTAAGAGGGATGAGTCAGCCGTGTGACGCGCTCGCGCGGCGCTCGGCATGTAGGCCAAGCATATACATCGCGACCGTCGCCCCCGCAATGGCAGTGATATCCGCGTGGTCATAGGGCGGTGACACCTCAACGACGTCGCCGCCCCTGATGTCCAACTGGTGCAGACGCTGCAGAACCGAGAGAATTTTGGCGCTCGAGGGGCCGCCGGATACGGGTGTACCGGTGCCGGGCGCATAGGCAGGGTCAAGGCAGTCGATATCGAAGGTCAGATAGGCCGGCGCACCGCGGGTATGCGAGATGATCGTCGAGGCGATATCGCTCGCACTCATCTCTTCAAGCTGATGACCATAAAGAATATGAATGCCGAAATCCTCTGGCGCATGCGTGCGGATACCGATCTGGATCGACCTGTCAGGATCGATGATGCCGTCCCGCGCAGCCCGCGCCACGAACGAGCCATGGTCGATCCGCCTGTTGTCGTCGAACCAGGTGTCTTGGTGAGCATCGAACTGGACGAGCGCCAGCGGCCCGTGCTTGGCTGCATGCGCCTTCAGGATCGGCCAGGTGACGAAATGGTCACCGCCAAGGGTCAGCATGAAGGCGCCGCTGTCGACAATGGTCTTTGCCTGCCGCTCGATTGCCGCGGGCGTCTCGGGGTGGTTGCCGTAGTCGAGGAGGCAGTCGCCGTAGTCGATGACGGCCATCTCGGCAAAGAGATCCCGGTTAAAGGGATATTGCGGGTCGTTGTCGAAGATCGCCGAGGCGCGCCGGATCGCCTGCGGCCCGAACCGTGTTCCGGGCCGGTTGGAGGTCGCGGCATCGAAGGGGATGCCCCAGACAACGGCATCTGCGCCAGTCAGGTCCTTGGTGAAGCGACGTCGCATGAACGACAGCGCTCCGGCGAAGGTCGGGTCGGTGGCTGCCGATGTCAGGCTCGTTGCCGTGAAGGCGTGGTCGATCGACTTGTTGGCCAAGAGATGCTCCTTGAGGGGTGTGCTGTGCCTATGCCTACCAGAAACGAATCTCAAACCGAAAGGCCAAAACGGTGCCGGTCGCTCGGCCAAGCTGGTTTTACCGTGGCAGCTTGTCCGCCAGCACTTCGGGAGTCTTCAGTTGCGGCGCCTCGGCAAGCAGTTCAGCCGCTCGTGCCATCAGCGCTGCGGCCACCTTGCCGTTCAAATGTGCTTGCCGACCGGCCTCATCATTGAACGCATCGAAGATGGCAAACGTGCTCTGGTCGTACCGAACGGCAAACCACGTCACCGTACCGGGTTCCTGTTCGACAAGTGCCTGCGCGCTTTTCAAGAACGCGGCCACTTCCTCTTCCTTGCCGGACTTTGCTTTCAGTTCGACATAGATTGCTTGCTTGGTCATTCCTGCCTCCCTTGGCACGCGCTTGAAGCGCCTGGAATGCGGTAGAACTGGCAAGGGAACGAGCGGCTTCAAGCGGCGGCCAAAAGAAAAGGCCGGGCAAGAGCCCGGCCTTCGCATTTCCATAGTCCGAAGCGATTAACGCTTGGAGAACTGGAACGAACGGCGGGCCTTGGCCTTACCGTACTTCTTGCGTTCAACGACGCGGCTGTCGCGGGTCAGGAAGCCACCCTTCTTCAGGACCGAGCGCAGGCCCGGCTCGAAGTAGGTGAGAGCCTTGGAAACGCCGTGGCGAACAGCACCGGCCTGGCCGGAAAGGCCGCCGCCGGCGACCGTTGCAACGATGTCGAACTGGCCTTCGCGGGCAGCAGCAACGATCGGCTGGCGCAGGATCATCTGCAGAACCGGGCGTGCGAAGTATTCCGCGAATTCCTTGCCGTTGACGATGATCTTGCCGGAGCCCGGCTTGACCCATACGCGGGCGACGGCGTTCTTGCGCTTGCCGGTCGCGTAGGAACGGCCAAGCGAGTCGACCTTACGGACGTGTGCCGGAGCCGAAGCTTCGGTAGCCGTGCCGAGATCCTTCAGGGAGGAGAGGTCAGCCATTCTTAGGCGCTCCTTACGTTCTTCTTGTTCAGCTTGGCGACGTCGAGAGCGACAGGCTGCTGTGCTTCATGGGGATGGTTTGAACCAGCGTAGACGCGGAGGTTCTTCATCTGACGACGGCCGAGCGGACCACGCGGAACCATGCGCTCAACGGCCTTCTCGAGAACGCGCTCCGGGAAGCGGCCTTCGATGATCTGGCGAGCGGTACGCTCCTTGACGCCGCCGGCGTAACCCGTGTGCCAGTAGTAAACCTTGTCGGAGTACTTCTTGCCGGTGAATACGACCTTGTCGGCATTGATGACGATGACGTTGTCGCCGTCGTCAACGTGGGGAGTGAAGGTTGCCTTGTGCTTGCCGCGCAGACGCATAGCGATGATGGAAGCGAGACGGCCAACGATCAGCCCTTCGGCGTCGATGATGACCCACTTCTTCTCCACCTCTGCAGGCTTCTGGGAGAAAGTTGCCATAGTAGTTACTCTCTTTTGGATCCCTCGGCCCGAAGGCGAGAGGGCGTTTCTTGTTGCTTGGTTTGGTGGGCCGAAGACGCACCAAAAAGAAAGCAGCCCGGAAAGGCTGCATTTCTGGCGGTGTGTATAAAGACAAAGGGCTGTGCGGTCAATGACGATGGATCGCGAGAGCGTAAAAATATTAAAGCAAAATCAATATGTTATACGTGTGGTATCATGTTACCTCATATTTCTCGGGGCGGAATCGAGTAAGTGGCGGTTGCGTGGGCGATCAGCTCATCCGCATTTTCCTGGAAAATCGATGCCTCGATGACCGCGAGCCGCTTTCCGAGCTTGAGAATTCGGCAGGTGCAGGTCGTCGGTCTTGGCTTTGGCAGGCGCAGGAAATTGATGCTGAGATTGGTGGTAACAGCCAGAGCCACCGGTCCGATATGCGCGAGCACTGCCGCATAGGCTGTCACATCCGCCAAGGTGAAGAGGGCGGGGCCGGATACGGTGCCGCCGGGTCGCAAATGCCTTTCGCTGGGGTCGAGCCGCATCGAGACGCTACCTGGGCTGATCGCAGTGATCGTGAACACGCGCCCGTCTGTGTGGATCTGAGGAAAATCCGTGTCCAAAAAACGGTGAAGCTCATCGATCGTCATGATTGGCTGCATGAGTTTGCCTCGAAATTGCTTGTCGCCTGTGGCAGAACAATTAGCACGAAAGAACAATGCAGGGAGTTAGACCATGGCCGAAGTCGTATCCTTTCGGAAGGACCCGAGCAAAGCGGGTGAGGGTGCGCTCGTCATCCCGCAATTGAGCGATGGCGTGCTGCGGCTGACGCTCAGCAATCCGCCTGCGAATGCGCTCTCGATCGCCGTCATGGAAACCCTGATCGGTGAACTGCAGAGCGCCGCCGAAGACGCTGCCGTTCGCGTGGTCATCATCGCATCGACCGGCAATGTCTTTTCTGCCGGCCACGACCTCAAGGAATTGACCGCGCATCGCGCCGATGAGGACAACGGCGAGGCATTCTTTGAGGAAACCTTTGCGCTGGCTGCGGATCTCATGCTGGAGATCACACGCTTGCCAAAACCTGTCATTGCCGAGATCGACGGCCTCGCAACGGCTGCCGGGTGCCAGCTTGTCGCTTCCTGCGATCTGGCGATCTGCACCGATACGGCGACCTTCTGCACCCCCGGCGTCAATATCGGCCTGTTCTGCTCGACACCGATGGTGGCAGTCTCGCGGGCAGCCCATCGCAAGCAGGCAATGGAAATGCTGCTTACCGGTGAGACGATCGACGCCTCGACCGCCAAGGATTTCGGGCTCGTGAACCGCATCGTGCCGAAGCAGTATCTGACTCAGGTCGTCACCAAATATGCCTCCGTCATCGCAAGCAAATCGCCGCTGACGCTGAAGATCGGCAAGGAGGCATTCTACCGCCAGCTCGAAATGCCGATCGAGGAGGCATACAGCTATGCCGCTCAGGTCATGGTCGACAATATGCTGACGGCCGATGCCGAAGAGGGAATCGGAGCCTTCCTTTCCAAGCGCATGCCGCAGTGGACGGGCGAATAGCTAGCCGAGTTTCAGGACCAGCCCGCCGAGCGCGATGATCGCGCCGGCGAGATAGCGCCACGGGCTGGCCTTTTCCTTCAGCACGATCACGGAAATAAGCAGCGCAAAGAGGATCGACGTCTCGCGCAGCGCGGCAACGGTCGCAACCGGCGCCTTGGTCATCGCCCAAAGCGCGAGACCGTAGGAGGCGATAGATCCGCCGCCACCAATCAGACCACGCCACCAGTTGTAGCGGACATGCACGGCGACTGCGACGCTACCGCGCTTGACGATGGCCCAGGCGAATAGCAGTACCGGCGGTAGCAGCGACATCCATAGCGTATAGGACACCGCATTGCCGGAGATGCGGGCGCCGATTCCGTCGACATAGGTATAGGTCGCAATCACGCAGGCATTCGCTAGGGCCAGCCGGATGGCGTGCCCGCCGCCTTTTCGTGCTTCGAAGGCCAGTGTCAGGATGCCGGCGCAGATCGTCATCGTGCCAATGAGGGCACCTGTCGACAACGTTTCGTTCAGGATGAAACCGCTGGTGGCCGCAATCAGGAGCGGCGCGCACCCGCGCATGAGCGGATAGACAAGGCCGATATCGCCCGCGCGATAGGCGCCGGCGACGAGCTGGAAATACACGAACTGCAGAATAGCCGAAGCGCCGATGAAGGGCCATGCGGCCGAATTCGGCAACGGCAGGAACAGCAGAAACGGAAGCGCGCAGACTGCCCCGCCAGCCGATATCAGGCTTGCATCCAGCGACTTATCGGTGCCCGCCTTGATCATGGCGTTCCAGGTTGCGTGCAGCAGAGCACCAAACAGAACGAGTAGGATGATGTGGAGAGGCAAAAAACCACCAAATGGTGTGAAAACTGATCGCTGGATGCTTGTTACGCGGCTGTTGGCAAAAAGCAATCCCGTTCGATGACGTGATGAATAGCGTTCGAGCAGCTCCTGCGCCCCGCGGCAACCGGAAGATGCCGTGTGGCCCCCAACCAAAAAGAGGAACGTACACCAGAGGTATTCATCGCCCAGCCGTCATTTCAACTATGAGGCGTCTCTAACATACGCGTGAACATATGCGAACATATACGGGATATACATAGAACAATGATGGTGCGCGAAGCTGGGTCGCCGCAAATTTTACAACAGTGTGACAAAGCCGTCACGGAATCGGTCGATCCCTAAACGGGTAAGCGCCGGGCGCGATTGTATTCGCAGGCTCGTGGATCATGATTTTGCTCTGGAGCCATGCTGTTTCATAGCGTGTTATAAGGGGCGAGAAACATCCCGTCAAAGTTGTCGATATTCTGGCAATTCAGCACGCGACACCTCGGGTTGTTCTTCGTCGGGATGGTCGTCCATTCAGCATATTGGTGGGCGTCGCAATAGGTGCTGTCGCGAATGTAACGGTCGAACAACGTCATGCCGCTCACCCGCTTTGACGGATACCGGAGGATCACCGCGCCCTCGTTATGGATCGAGGCGCGCGCCGCCTGGCAGCTGATACTGAGCGAATTATATCGGGAGATTGCAAGCGCCGGAGAGGCCGCCATGACGAAGGCGATTACAACAACGAATTTTTTCATGGAAACTACCTCCTTAGGAGCCCTAGTTCCTATATACGCGCAAACTAGCTGGTGGTTTCAGCGAATTGCCACGTAAACGCGATTGTTATTGGAGGTCGACGTTCTTGAATCACGATAGATATGAGGATGACTACATCCTCGACATTCTGCGTTCCGTGAAGACCATTGCCCTGACGGGCGCTTCGCCCAATCCCGCCCGACCGAGTAACGGCGTGATGGGGTATCTGCTGTCCAGGGGATACAAAGTCATCCCGGTGAACCCGGGGCAGGCAGGCAAGCAGATCCAGGGCCAGCCGGTTCACGCCCGGCTGGCCGACGTCCCTGGAACAGTCGACATGGTAGAGGTCTTCAGGGCCTCGGAATATCTATCAGGCGTAGTGGACGAGGCATTGGCAATGAACCCGCGGCCGAAGGTGATATGGGCGCAACTTGGCGTCCGCGATGACGCGGCAGCGGCAAAGGCTGAGGCAGCCGGCATCAAGGTCGTCATGGATCGCTGCCCGGCCATCGAATATCCGCGGCTTATCGGCTGAGTGGGTGGATTTTTCAAATAACGTGCCTGGGTTGAAATAGAACGCGATTAACTTTTCGCGACCGTCGGCTATGCTCGCCGCCATTCGATCAACCGAAGGGGAGGGCTTCATGGCCAAGAACGGTCCGGGTTTCAATACGTTGGCAGTGCATGCGGGAGCTCAGCCGGACCCCGCGACCGGCGCGCGCGCCACGCCGATCTATCAAACGACCGCCTATGTATTCAACGATTCGGATCATGCGGCCGCTCTCTTTGGCTTGCAGCAATTCGGCAACATTTACACCCGCATCATGAACCCGACCCAGGCGGTACTCGAAGAGCGCGTCGCGGCGCTCGAGGGTGGCACCGCAGCACTCGCCGTTGCTTCCGGCCATGCGGCGCAGGTGGTCGTCTTCCACACGCTCATGCGTGCCGGCGAAAACTTCGTGGCTGCGAAGCGGCTCTACGGCGGCTCTATCAACCAGTTCGGCCATGCCTTTGATAATTATGGCTGGCAGGTTCGCTGGGCGGATTCCGCCGATCCGGTGAGCTTCGAAAGTCAGATCGATGGCAAGACACGGGCAATCTTCATCGAGAGCCTCGCCAATCCCGGCGGCACCTTCGTCGACATTGCGGCGATCGCGGCGGTTGCACACAAGCATGGCCTGCCGCTGATCGTCGATAATACTATGGCCAGCCCCTATCTCATTAGGCCGATCGAACACGGCGCCGACATCGTCGTGCATTCGCTGACGAAGTTCCTCGGCGGTCACGGCAATTCCATGGGCGGCATGATCGTCGATGGCGGAACCTTCGATTGGTCGAAATCCGGCAACTACCCAATGCTTTCCAGCCCGCGCCCGGAATACAATGGCGTGGTGCTACACTCGACCTTCGGCAATTTTGCATTCGCCATCGCTTGCCGCGTGCTTGGCTTGCGCGATCTTGGTCCTGCCATCTCGCCCTTCAATGCGTTCCTGATCCTGACGGGCATCGAGACGTTGCCGCTGCGCATGCAGCGTCACAGCGACAACGCGATCGCGGTTGCAACGTGGTTGAAGGCGCACAGCAAGATCGCCTGGGTGAACTATGCGGGCCTCGAAGATGATCCTAACCATGCGCTGCAGCAGCGCTACTCTCCGAAAGGTGCCGGCTCAGTGTTCACCTTCGGGGTCAAGGGCGGCTATGAGGCAGGCAAGACTCTCGTCGAGGGTTTGGAACTGTTCTCGCATCTCGCGAACATCGGCGACACGCGCTCGCTGGTGATCCACCCGGCGTCGACCACGCATCGGCAATTGACGGATGAACAAAGGATCGCCGCCGGTGCCGGTCCCGATGTCGTTCGTCTTTCGATCGGGATCGAGGACGTGAAGGATATCATCGCCGATCTCGAGCAATCGCTGGCGAAGATCTGAGCCATGGCAAGCTACCTGACTTTTGACATCGACGACGTCGAACCGGAATTCGGCGCCCCCGATGCCGACCGGATATTGGCCGGCGACCCGCAGTTCAGGACCTGGAATCTGGAGGAGGCCGATGGCGGCCTCTATTCCGGCATATGGGAGGCGACGCCTGGCAAGTGGCGCATCGTTTATGCTGAGTGGGAATATTTTAACGTGCTTTCGGGCTACTCGATCGTCACGGAGGACGGTGGCGAGGCCGTGCATCTTCGTGCCGGCGACCGGATGATCCTCAGGCCCGGCTTTAAGGGAACATGGGAAGTCGTTGAAATAACTCGCAAGGACTACGTCATCCGGCTCTGATTTCAGGGTAGCGGAATAGTGGATATGCCGAAGGGTATCGCCGCTGATCTTGGCTGGTTTTGACAGAGCTAGCTGCTGTCGGAAGATGCGAAATCGCTACGGACGATGCCGTGGCGCTGGAGCTTGTCGTAGAATGTTTTCCGAGGAATGCCGAGGTCCGCGATCGTGCGGCGGACGTCGCCGCCGTTGGCGTTCAAAGCTTCGCGAATGATGTGGGCTTCGTAGCGTTCGAGCCGGTCCGGGAGCGATAGGGTTCCATCCGTTACCGGTTCTGCTGCCGCACGATCTGAGACCTGCCCGACGCCGAGCACGAACCGTTCGGCAAAATGCGACAGTTCGCGCACGTTGCCGGGCCAGTCGTACTCCCGCAGGTGGCGATGGATCGATGAAGGGATCGTGGGCACGTCGCGCTTGAAGCGGTTCGCGGCACGCTCGGCGAAGTAACCGAAGAGAAGCGGAATGTCATCTCGGCGCTCTTTGAGTGGCGGAATAGAGATCGTCACCACATTGAGGCGGTAATAGAGATCTTCGCGAAAGTCGCCGCGTTGGCGGGGATCGCCGAGATCGATCTTGGACGCAGCGACGACCCGCAAATCGACGGGTCGGACCTCGTTGGTGCCCAACGGCGCAACCTCGCGCATTTCGAGCACGCGCAACATCTGCACCTGCGTTGCCGGCGGCATGCTCTCGATCTCGTCGAGGAAGAGCGTTCCGCCACTCGCATATTCGATGCGGCCTACACGCTTCTTTTGCGCGCCGGTGAAAGCGCCGGGTTCGTGTCCGAAAAGTTCGCTTTCGACAACGCTTTCCGGCAGCGCTCCGCAGTTCAGGGCAACGAAATTACCAGATGCGCGCCGGCTCCAGCGGTGGAGCAGGCTTGCCACGACTTCCTTGCCGCTGCCGGTTTCACCCATTAGGAGCACGTCGACATCGGTGTCGGCAATTTGCCGCAAGGTATGGCGCAGCCGTTCCATCGCCGGCGTCTGGCCGATCAGCGGCAGGTCATCGCGCGCCTCGTCTGTCGCTTTCCGCAGAGATCTGTTTTCCATCACGAGACGGCGCTTTTCGGCAGCACGCCGCACGCTCTGAATGAGCCGGTCCGTCGCGAAGGGTTTCGTGATGAAGTCGTAAACGCCATCCTGCATGGCTTTGACCGCCATCGGAATGTCCCCGTGGCCGGTGACCAGGATAACCGGCAAATCCTCGTCCTGCCGTCGTACGCGGCTGAAGAGTTGGAGGCCGTCGATTTCAGGCATGCGGATATCGGAAACGACAACGCCTGCAAAATCCGGGTTCAAAGTCGCCAGGGCTTCGCCGGCGTCGGAAAAGGCGGAAACCGAAAAACCCGCGAGTTCGAGCGTTTGCTTGGTTGCGCGCAGCAAGTCCTTGTCATCATCGATTAGAAAGATCGGCGTCGCATCGTTCATGCCTTGGCCTTCCGCAGGTGGACCGTAAAACAGGTTCCGGTTTCGTCGCTCGTCACATCGATGCGGCCGCCATAGTCGGCGACAATGTCCTTCGAAATAACGAGACCGAGACCAAGGCCTTTTTCCTTGGAGGTGTTGAACGGCGTAAAGAGCGATTTCAGGATAGCGGGCGAAATACCGGGGCCGTTGTCGGCGACGTCGATCGCAACCTCGTCATCCGTCTCGGTAACAGAGACATCGACCTTCGCGTCCGCGCGCCCGTCGAGCGCTTCCAAGGCGTTCTGGAACAGGTTGATTAGAATCTGCTCAAGGCGAATGCGGTTGCCGAGCACACATTGGCCCGCTGGCGGCAGCCGGATGCTGAGTGCATTCAGTTGACCGGCAAATCGGCTTTTCAGCAGAACCACCGCCCCATCGATAACGCCACGCAGTTCCACAGGCTCCGGCGCCACGCGACCTTTTCGAGCGAATGCCTTCAACTCGTCGGTAATCGCGCCGATCCGTTCGGTGAGGCCGGCAATCGCTTCGAGGTTGTCGTCCACGGGGGCGGTCTGCTTGCGCTCCAGGAACACCCGGGCATTGTCTGCATAGGCGCGTATCGTCGCGACCGGTTGGTTGATCTCATGCGCGACGCCTGCCGCGACCTGTCCCAGGATCGCGAGCCGGTTCGCCTGCACAAGTTCCTGCTGAACGACCTGCAGCCTCGCTTCCGTCTCTCTATGGTCAGAGATTTCGGCCTGCAAACGATCGCGTGCCCGGCTGAGATCGTCGGTTCGCGCGGTGACCCGTCGCTCCAGCTCTTCGCGCATGCCCTGTTCTTCCGCGATCTTGGTTGCTGCCGCTTGGCGCCTCCACAGAATTAACGCCGCGATTGCGAGAACGGGCAGAAGAACGGCCAGTGACAACAGGCGCATTTCGCGAACGGACGCCGCAACTGGCGCATCAGTGGGTACAAGGTATTCGAGATGCCAAGGCGTAGTGGGAACGGGTGTCGTTAGGCGCAAATACTCGCCTTCGCCGCTACCCGGTAGCACGGCGGAAACGAGCGACGCCTCGGCGTCAACGGGCCGAGGGCGCATGACCGGCAGCGTCGCCAGCGGCGCATCGCCGAACTGCAGGCTGTTGCGGATGGCGGCAAGGTCAGCCTGCGGCACAGCGCTGTTCATCATGAAGCGCCAGGAGGGGATGCTGGTGATGAGAACGACGCCGCGATCATCCGTGACATAGACAGGGCGATGTGTGTCGCGCCAGTCGCTCTCAAGCCGATCGAACTCAAGTTTGACCACGACGACGCCGAGCGGCGCTGCCGCACTTCCCACGCGGCGAGAAATGTAGAGGCCCGGGCGCTTGCTGACACTGCCGAGGGCAAAATGCTCAGCCGTTCCGTCCTCCATCGCCTTTGTGAAGTAGTCGCGGAATGTGTAGTCGTTGCCGACGAAACTGACGGGCTCCCGCCAATTGCTCGAGGACACCGCAATGCCGTTGGGGCCGATGACGTAGAGCACGGCGGCCTGCGTTCCCGTGACCAGCCGCTCGAGCTTCCGGTTCAATATGTCGATCGCATCGCCGCCTTTGGACGAAAGGCCATCGAGAACTTGTTGGTCTTCGGCAAGAAGCAACGGCAGCGCGCGTGGCCTCTCCAGGACTGCGTTCAGGAGCGCGACTTTCAGGCTGGCGTCGGTCCGACCTTGGCCCGCGATCGCGTCAATGGCGGAGCGACGCCCATAAGCCTCCGCGCCAAACAGCACGGCAACGATGAGCACAGCCGAAATGGAGGCAAACAGAATCCACAGGCGTCGTGCGCGCCGGCGGACGCGGTCGAGGGAGCCAAAACCAGTGGTCGGTGCCGACTGAAGCATCATCTAACTTGTGCGTAATTCCGCACTCCCGTCAAATCAATTTGTGCGAAAATACGCTCGTTCGCTTGAGGTTGCGTAGGTCATTATAAAAAAAGAGATTAGGAAGCAATCACTTAGACGTCCGCATCGGAGTTGGCACGCATGTTGCAAAACCTCACCAAACAGCCAGCGTGGCTGTTGACTGGTAACGCAAATCGCCCCGGGAGGCCGCTTTTGGTTTTGGGGCACATGGAGGACATCATGGGTGCAGCACTTCCGGTCGCGGAGCCACGCGGCAAGGTTCCTTTTTATCGGCTTCTCTACGTGCAGGTTCTTGCCGCCATCTGCGCTGGCATCCTGCTCGGTCATTTCTATCCCGACATCGGCACGGCTCTGAAGCCGCTCGGCGATGCTTTCATCAAGCTCGTCAAAATGATCATCGCCCCCGTCATCTTCTTGACGGTTGCTACAGGTATCGCCGGCATGTCCGACCTGCAGAAGGTTGGGCGCGTCGCCGGCAAGGCAATGCTTTACTTCCTCGTCTTTTCGACGCTGGCACTGGCTGTTGGTCTGCTGGTCGCCAACGTCATACAGCCGGGTGCAGGCATGCACATCGATCCGGCGACGCTGGATGCCAAGGCCGTCGCAAGCTATGCGGAAAAGGCTCATGACTCGACCGTCACGGGCTTCCTGATGAACATCATTCCGAACACGATCGTAGGCGCCTTTGCCGACGGCGATATTCTGCAGGTGCTGTTCTTCTCTGTCCTGTTCGGCATCGCGCTTGCCATGGTCGGCGATCGCGGCCGTCCCGTTGTCGATTTTCTGCAGGCCCTGACGGCACCGGTCTTCAAGCTGGTGGCAGTCCTGATGAAGGCCGCTCCGATCGGCGCGTTCGGCGCCATGGCCTTCACCATCGGCAAATATGGCATCGGCTCCATCGCCAATCTGGCAATGTTGATCGGCACCTTCTACCTGACGTCGCTGCTCTTCGTGCTCGTCGTTCTGGGTGCGGTCGCCCGCTACAATGGGTTCTCGATCCTCGCGCTGATCCGCTATATCAAGGAAGAACTGCTGCTCGTGCTCGGCACGTCGTCTTCGGAAGCCGCACTTCCCGGTCTCATGGCCAAGATGGAGCAGGCTGGTTGCAAGCGCTCGGTCGTCGGTCTCGTCATTCCGACCGGCTACTCTTTCAACCTCGACGGCACCAATATCTATATGACGCTTGCTGCGCTCTTCATCGCTCAGGCGACGGACACGCCGCTGACGCTGGCAGACCAGATCCTGCTTCTGCTGGTCGCGATGTTGAGCTCCAAGGGCGCTGCCGGCATCACCGGCGCCGGCTTCATCACGCTCGCCGCAACGCTTTCCGTGGTGCCTTCGGTTCCCGTTGCCGGGATGGCGCTGATCCTCGGTATCGACCGCTTCATGTCGGAGTGCCGCGCCTTGACGAACTTTGTCGGCAACGCCGTCGCAACGGTTGTGGTCGCCCGCTGGGAAAATGAACTTGACCAGACGAAGTTTGCTGCCGCGATGGCCGGCAAGCTGCCGCAGGAGCCGCTGGATGGAGTGCCGGCGCTGCAGGCGGCGGAATAGCTTCACCGCCTGACTTTCAAAAGCGACGAAAAAGGTCCGCGTCCTCCGGGGCGCGGACTTTTCCATTGCTGACCTACCAAGCAAGGTCGAGGCGATCTAAACCGTGGAAATGATAGACATCTTTTACGACGGGCGTCCGGGCAAGTTTCAGTCCAGGCAGCCGCTCGAAGAGAATTGGTAGGACGACGTTCAATTCCAACCGCGCCAGCGGCGCCCCGATGCAGAAATGGATGCCGGCGCCAAACGACAGGTTAGGCGCTTCGTTGCGGTCGGGCTTGAAGGTAAGCGGATCGTCGTATTTCGTCGGATCGAGATTGGCTGCCGCCAGAATGAGGCTCACCTTGTCGCCTCGCTTGAACGAAATGCCGTCGATCTCGACCGGTTCCAACGCCCATCGCTGGAAGATGTGAACGGGTGCGCAGATACGCAGAGACTCTTCCACGGCTCGTTCGGTTGTCTCCTCGTCCTTAAAAAGGTCCGCCGGATTGTGCCCGCTCTCCAGGATAATGCGGACTGAATTGCCGATCTGGTGGACCGTCGCCTCGTGACCGGCATTGAGCAGCACGATTGTCGTCGAGACGAGTTCGTCCTCGGTCAGGTATTGCCCCTTGTGTTCCGTATGGATCATGTGGGTCAACAGGTCGTCCCGAGGGTTGGCTCGGCGCTCGGCGATGACTGTCTTCACATAGTCGGAGAACTCCTTCGCCGCCCGTTCGGCGCCATCCTCGTCCTCTCGCGTGCGACCGAATAGGTACATGCGGATATAGGCGTGCGACCATTTCAGAAGCTGCGGTCCCATCTCCTCCGGAATGCCGATCATGCGGGCAATCATCGTTACCGGAATAACGTCCGCAAATGCCGAAAGCAGCTCGACTTCGCTCTTCTTCTCGAAGCCGTCGATAAGCTTGCTGGCGAGCTCGGCAAGCTCAGGCTTCATCTTCTCGACGTGGCGAGAGACGAAAGCGCGGTTGACGAGTGTACGCAGACGCGTGTGCTCGGGCGGCTCCAGTTCGAGCAAGGAGTACCGTTCGGCCAGGTCGAAATTCGCCAGATGCTGGTCCGGCTCGGGAAGGCCGAGTTCCTCACGGCTTGCGATGTGCAGGATCTGGCGGCCGAAACGGCGATCGCGCAGCAAGCCGTTGACGTGGTCGTAACCTGTGAAAAACCACTGCTTCTGCTGCTCCCAATAGAATGTGGGACAGTGCGCGTGGAGAGCGGCATAGGCCGCGTTCGGGTCGCTGTAGAACGCCGGATTGCTGGCGTCGAGCGAAACGTGGCGTGTGGCAGGATCGATGGAAAGAAAAGGTGGGATCATCATGCTTCGAGGCTTAGCGGATTTGCCAAGCCTCGAAAAGATGCTCAACCTCTCGACAGGGATCCGACGCGGCGAAGCGCGTGGATCTGATCGTCGAGCGTGGGGACGAGCTCACCGCCGGTATGATCGGGCTCGACCGGCGGCGGCGCAGCAGCTTCAGCCTCACCGAAGATGATGGTGCAGTTGCGGCCGGCTGCCTTGGCGGCGTAAAGCGCGCGATCCGCCGCCGAAACCAGCTTGTCTCTATTTGCCTCGATGGAAGAGGCCATGGCGACGCCGATACTGACCGTGACCGGAATGATCGCATCGCCGGTACTGACGGGAACACGGCAGAACTCGGCACGGATCGATTCCGCCAGTGCTTCCGCTTCAGTTTGGTCGGCCACCGTCGTGAAGGCGGCGAACTCTTCCCCGCCCATGCGGCCGAAGACGCCGGCAGGAACGAATTGGCGGGCCATGCGAGCAAAGACCGTCAGTACGATGTCACCGGCCTGATGCCCGAACCGATCGTTGACGCGTTTGAAATGGTCGAGGTCGAAGAGCAGTACGGCGACCAGGCGGTTATTGTGGAATGCGCTCTCCTGAATGGCATCGAACCGTCCGAAAAGGCCACGTCGGTTCAACACACCGGTGAGGGAATCGGTGAGGCTGAGCATACGAAGATGCTTCTCCGAGCGCTCCATGATGAGAAGGCAGGTATGGGCGCATGCAAAGGTCAGCATGAAGCCCGTTGCCATGGCAGCGCCGCCGGCGAAATTGGCGGCTTCCGCGTCGGTTGGGCCGATGATTGCCATTGCCATTGCCATACCGAAGCATAGGAAACTCTGGAGCACGAAGATAACGCCGAGTGTTCGCCTGGAGCCTTCGTTGGGTTGGCCTGTCGCGCGGACTGCCATTGCAAGCGCGGTTGCGCCGGTGGCTGAGGCCAAGTTGTAGAGAATGACGCGATTGGTGTAGTCGTCGTTGACCCACGGCAGGAAGACGCCGCCCAGCCAAACAAGCGGCGGCAGGAATGCCCACCATTCGAGCTTGCGATGGTCAAGAGCCAGATACCCGGCAACCCATGCACTTTGTCCGCATAGCGCAATCGTGTTGCCGATCTCGATCGAGAGAATAGCGGGTATCTGCCCCCGCAACGCCACCATTGCGAAACCAACGCCACTAAGAAGAAAACCCATTCCCCAATAGAAATAGGTCTTGTTTCGGACGTTATGGCGCCAGGCCATGAACGCCACCAACGCGAGCGTCATGGCTTCCGAACACCAAATGGCTAATCCAGTCGTAACATTGAACACGGCAACACCCCTTGCATTGCGCGTATTGTTTCGGAAGAAGCTGGCAACTTCATTAATTGCGCTTCTCCCTTGGCGCATTTTTGCGTTGAGTTGGTGTTAGGCTTTCTGGTCTGTAAACGCAGCGCAGCCGCAAGCAGATTCAGAATTCGTTTATCCTGACGCCGACAAAAGCTGTGTGGCACTAGGATTGCAGCTCGCTCTTCACCATCGCTTGCATGAATGAACCTATATCGGGCGAAAAGCATTCGCTCTGCATTAGCCCTCTTGACGTTATCCGTCAGCGCGTCTTGAAGAGGAGGGCAGGGAAGTTCTATGTAGGGACAAGGCAATTTCTTTGATTCCCGGCCACAGCCGGCAGACGTTGACAAAGGACGCACATGAGAAACCCAGTCGATACCGCTATGGCCCTCGTGCCGATGGTTGTGGAACAGACCAATCGCGGTGAACGCTCCTACGACATCTATTCCCGCCTGCTGAAGGAACGGATCATCTTCCTCACGGGCCCGGTCGAGGATCACATGGCGACGCTCGTTTGCGCCCAGCTGCTCTTCCTCGAGGCGGAAAACCCGAAGAAGGAAATCGCGCTCTACATTAACTCGCCGGGCGGTGTCGTTACCGCCGGCATGGCGATCTACGACACGATGCAGTTCATCAAGCCGGCCGTTTCGACGCTCTGCATTGGCCAGGCCGCCTCCATGGGATCGCTGCTCTTGGCTGCCGGGCACAAGGACATGCGCTTCGCCACCCCGAACTCCCGCATCATGGTTCACCAGCCCTCGGGCGGTTTCCAGGGCCAGGCATCGGACATCGAGCGTCACGCCCGCGACATTCTGAAGATGAAGCGTCGTCTGAACGAGGTCTATGTCAAGCACACCGGCCGCACCTACGAGGAAGTCGAGAAGACCCTTGACCGCGACCACTTCATGGATGCGGACGAGGCTCAGGCCTGGGGTGTTATCGACAAGGTCCTGACATCTCGCATCGAGATGGAAGGCGATGCGGCCTAGTGAGAAGTAGGGATGGTGTTGTATCCGCCACAGTTCTATCTCATTTGTGATCGAACAAGAGAAGAAACCCGGTGGCGGGTGCAGCGATCTCAAGTATTAATGCTATGTTGAATTTTTATGACATAGCATCGGCAGTGGAAGGGGAATTCGTTGCCGCCGGAGCCAGGACAGCTTAGTTTGGACCGGTTCGTACCCCTTAACGGCCTTGGCCGGCTGGGGCTCCAAAGTTGGAGCAGGCCAATGAGTAGACCGTTATTTCACCTTGAAATACGGCGTGCTGGAAGGAAAGTGATATGAGCAAAGTCAGCGGCAGCAACGGCGGCGACTCTAAAAACACCCTGTACTGCTCCTTCTGCGGAAAGAGCCAGCACGAAGTCCGGAAGCTTATTGCCGGACCGACCGTTTTCATCTGCGATGAATGCGTCGAATTGTGCATGGACATCATCCGCGAGGAAAACAAATCCTCGATGGTCAAGTCTCGTGACGGCGTTCCCACGCCGCAGGACATCATCAAGGTCCTCGATGAGTATGTCATCGGCCAGCGCCAGGCGAAGAAGATCCTGTCCGTTGCCGTTCACAACCATTACAAGCGCCTCGCGCACGCCTCCAAGAACGGCGAAGTCGAGTTGGCGAAGTCGAACATCATGCTCGTCGGCCCGACCGGCTGCGGTAAGACCTATCTTGCCCAGACGCTCGCCCGCATCATCGATGTTCCGTTCACGATGGCCGACGCGACGACGCTGACGGAAGCCGGCTATGTCGGTGAAGACGTCGAAAACATCATCCTGAAGCTGCTGCAGGCTGCCGACTACAATGTCGAGCGCGCCCAGCGCGGCATCGTCTACATCGACGAAGTCGACAAGATCTCGCGCAAGTCCGACAACCCGTCGATTACCCGCGACGTGTCGGGCGAGGGTGTCCAGCAGGCGCTTCTGAAGATCATGGAAGGCACGGTTGCCTCGGTTCCCCCGCAGGGTGGCCGCAAGCATCCGCAGCAGGAGTTCCTGCAGGTCGACACGACGAACATCCTGTTCATCTGCGGCGGCGCGTTCGCCGGTCTCGACAAGATCATCTCCGCCCGCGGCGAGAAGACCTCGATCGGTTTCGGTGCGACGGTTAAGGCCCCGGACGACCGCCGCGTTGGCGAAGTGCTGCGGGAGCTCGAGCCGGAAGACCTGGTCAAGTTCGGTCTCATCCCGGAATTCATCGGCCGTCTGCCGGTCTTGGCGACGCTCGAGGACCTCGACGAGGATGCACTGATCCAGATTCTCTCCGAGCCGAAGAACGCGCTGATCAAGCAGTACCAGCGCCTGTTCGAGATGGAAGATGTGGAACTGACCTTCCACGAGGACGCACTTCGCGAGATCGCCCGCAAGGCGATCGTGCGCAAGACCGGTGCTCGCGGCCTTCGCTCGATCATGGAAAAGATCCTGCTCGACACGATGTTCGAACTGCCGGCGCTGGAAGGCGTGCGCGAAGTCGTCATTTCGGAAGAGGTGGCTCGCGGTTCTGCACGTCCGCTCTACATCTACGCGGACCGTCAGGACGAGAAGGCCAACGCTTCGGCGTAAGCCGTTAGAGATATCTTTACGATACGAACCGTGAATTTGAGGGGCTTGCCGTCGGCAGGCCCCTTTCTATTTCAAAACCAGTGCACGACCCTGATAAATCTTGCTAAAGAGGTCTGAAAGCACCTCTGCTGCCGTTGCGGTTTCTAACGTCCGTGGCAATTATGGAATGATTCCGTTGGTGTGTTTCGGCCTTGTGTGTTAGCCGGCGCGGAAGTGGCAAGCGCCGGTCCAGGCTGGTGCTCCAGAGTGAAGGTGTTCCGTTGTCGCATAGCTGTCATGTCCAGGGGGACGCCGGCCATGGCGCAGCTTGAAAAGCATAGTCAGAACCTCCACTTGTTGTCTCAAGTGGAGTGCGGCCCGGTTCTAGTGGCCGCGCCAGAAGAGCCCGGAAACGGGACGATGGAAAGGAAATAAAATGACGAAGAAAACGTCAGTTGCGAGCATCGCATATCCGGTATTGCCCCTGCGCGACATCGTCGTCTTCCCGCATATGATCGTGCCGCTGTTCGTTGGCCGCGAGAAGTCGATCCGTGCGCTCGAAGAAGTCATGGGGTCGGACAAGCAGATCATGCTCGTCACACAGATCAACGCGAGCGATGACGATCCTGAACCGTCCGCCATCCACAATGTCGGCACCGTCGCCAACGTGCTGCAACTGCTGAAGTTGCCTGACGGCACCGTCAAGGTTCTGGTCGAGGGTCGCGCGCGCGCCGAGATCGACGCCTACACCGATCGCGAGGATTTTTACGAAGCTCTGGGGCATGTTCTCGAAGAGCCGCATGACGATCCGGTCGAACTGGAGGCGCTGAGCCGCTCGGTGGTCTCCGAGTTCGAGAGCTACGTGAAGCTCAACAAGAAGATCTCGCCAGAGGTCGTTGGCGCCGCCAGCCAGATCGACGATTACTCGAAGCTGGCCGATACGGTTGCCTCGCACCTGTCGATCAAGATCACCGAAAAGCAGGAGATGCTGGAAACCACCAGCGTCAAGGCACGCCTCGAAAAGGCGCTCGGTTTCATGGAAGGTGAGATCTCGGTCCTTCAGGTCGAGAAGCGTATCCGCTCGCGCGTCAAGCGCCAGATGGAGAAGACCCAGCGCGAGTACTACCTGAACGAACAGATGAAGGCGATCCAGAAGGAACTCGGCGACGGCGAGGAAGGTCGCGACGAGATGGCCGAACTGGAAGAGCGCATCTCCAAGACCAAGCTGTCGAAGGAAGCCCGCGAAAAGGCCGATGCCGAGCTGAAGAAGCTACGGCAGATGAGCCCGATGTCGGCTGAGGCGACTGTTGTCCGTAACTATCTCGATTGGCTGCTCGGCATTCCGTGGGGCAAGAAGTCGAAGATCAAGTCGGATCTCAACAACGCCGAGAAGATCCTCGAAGCCGATCACTTCGGTCTTGACAAGGTCAAGGAACGTATCGTCGAGTACCTGGCTGTCCAGGCCCGTGCGACCAAGATCAAGGGCCCGATCCTGTGCCTCGTCGGCCCTCCGGGCGTCGGCAAGACCTCGCTCGCCCAGTCGATCGCCAAGGCGACCGGCCGTGAGTATGTCCGCATGGCTCTCGGCGGCGTTCGTGACGAAGCTGAAATCCGCGGTCACCGCCGCACCTATATCGGCTCGATGCCCGGCAAGGTCATCCAGTCGATGAAGAAGGCGAAGAAGTCCAACCCGCTCTTCCTGCTCGACGAAATCGACAAGATGGGCCAGGACTTCCGTGGCGATCCGTCGTCGGCTCTGCTCGAAGTGCTGGATCCGGCTCAGAACTCGACCTTCATGGATCACTACCTGGAAGTCGAATACGATCTGTCGGACGTGATGTTCATCACGACGGCGAACACGCTGAACATTCCGGCACCTTTGATGGACCGCATGGAAGTCATCCGTATCGCCGGCTACACCGAGGACGAAAAGCGCGAAATCGCCAAGCGGCACCTGCTGCCGAAGGCCATCAAGGAACATGCACTGCAGCCGAACGAGTTCTCGGTCAGCGACGACGCCCTGATGGCGATCAGCCAGCAGTACACCCGCGAAGCCGGTGTTCGTAACTTCGAGCGCGAATTGATGAAGCTCGCCCGCAAGGCGGTCACCGAGATCATCAAGGGCAAGACGAAGTCCGTTCATGTGACGGCCGAAAACATCGACGACTACCTGGGCGTTCCGCGCTTCCGCCACGGCGAAGCCGAACGCGAGGATCAGGTCGGTGTCGTTACCGGGCTGGCCTGGACGGAAGTCGGTGGCGAACTGCTGACGATCGAAGGCGTCATGATGCCGGGCAAGGGTCGTATGACCGTGACCGGCAACCTGAAGGAAGTCATGAAGGAATCGATCTCGGCGGCGGCATCCTATGTCCGCTCGCGCGCTGTCGATTTCGGCATCGAGCCGCCGCGCTTCGATAAGAGCGACATCCACGTGCACGTGCCGGAAGGTGCGACACCGAAGGATGGTCCGTCGGCCGGCGTTGCCATGGCAACCGCGATCGTCTCGATCATGACCGGTATTCCGGTCGACAAGAACGTGGCGATGACGGGTGAAATCACCCTGCGCGGCCGTGTTCTGCCGATTGGCGGTCTGAAGGAAAAGCTGCTGGCAGCGCTTCGCGGCGGCATCAAGAAGGTGCTGATCCCGGAAGAGAACGCCAAGGATTTGGCGGAGATCCCGGACAACGTGAAGAACAACATGGAGATCATCCCCGTGTCCCGCATGGGCGAGGTGATCAAGCATGCTCTGGTCCGCAGACCGGAGGCGATCGAGTGGGATGGCACGGTGGAGACGCCTGTCATCGCGACGGTCGAAGGGCTCGATGAAACAGGCGCAACCATAGCTCACTGAGCCATGTTTGCCACATTCGCGCCTAATTGCTTAAAAACCCTGAAAAGGCTGGCGTTTTCGCCAGCCTTTTTTTGTGAAATTGACCGGCGGACTCTTGCATTTCCTTGATTTGCAGGGTCTTTGGGGTGCGGCGGGCCTGATGAACTCTATTCTGCGCCTAGCTTATAGATTTGAGTCGTTTCGAACCATTTAGAAAGGGGTGGAAACATGAACAAGAATGAACTCGTGTCCGCAGTTGCTGAAAAGGCAGGACTCTCGAAGACTGACGCTGCTTCCGCAGTTGACGCTGTTTTCGAAGTTGTCCAGGCTGAACTGAAGGGCAAGGGCGACGTTCGCCTCGCTGGTTTCGGTAGCTTCACCGTTTCCCATCGCGCTGCCACGAAGGGCCGCAACCCGTCCACGGGCGCAGAAGTCGATATTCCGGCTCGCAACGTGCCGAAGTTCACGCCCGGCAAGGGCCTGAAGGACGCCGTCAACGGCTGATGTGAATTTGCTTGGCGGCCGGGCAACGAGACCGGCGGCACAAGTTTCGGAGGGTTCGGCCATGGCCGGACCCTTTTTGCATTTGGTGCCCTTGTCGGCACGCTGGGGATGCCTTACGAAATGCTCGTTCTCAGGGCGGGGTGAAAGTCCCCACCGGCGGTAAGAGCTTTGCTCGAGCCCGCGAGCGCCTCTCGTCGAAAATGTCGAAAGGGTCAGCAGATCCGGTGCAATTCCGGAGCCGACGGTTACAGTCCGGATGAAAGAGAATGAGCGGAACGGGCGAGGGCGGAATCCGTCCTGGCTGCAGTATTGCGCTCATGCGTCCTGATTTGTGTTGGTTTCGGAAAGAAAAACATGAATCAGACTTCCCCTACGTTTTCCGCTTCGCGAGCAATGGCCGGCGCTGCTTGGATGGTTGCCGCGGGCATCGCCTTCTCGATCCTCAATGTCGTCACGCAATGGCTGACAATGAAGCTCGCTTTCCCCGCCGCCTCGGCTGCCTTTTGGCAGTATGCCTTTGCGCTGGTCTTTTCGCTGCCCTTTCTCCGGCGCGTCGGTCTCCGGGCAATGAGGACGCGTTATCCCTGGCGACACATCGTACGCGTCTCCTTGGCGGCCTTTGGTGTGACCACTTGGGTCGCGGGGCTCGCGTCGGTACCAATCTGGCAGGCAATCGCGCTGGTGATGACCTCACCATTTTTCATCATCGTCGGCGCACGGATCTTCCTTGGGGAATACATTGGTTCCGCGCGATGGGCGGCGACAGCCACCGGTTTCGTCGGAGCGATGATTATTCTTCAACCTTGGTCAGACAGTTTCAGTTGGGCGGCGGTCCTGCCGATCGTTTCGGCACTTCTCTGGGGTGCGTCGTCACTTATCACCAAGAGCCTGACGGGTGTCGAGCGGCCGGAAACCATAACGGTCTGGCTATTGGCTCTTCTGACGCCGATCAATGGTGGACTGGCGATGGCCGCGGGCTTCAGTGTCCCGACCGGTACCACACTGCTGCTTTTTGCCGCGGCGGGTCTGCTGACCGTACTGGCGCAATATTTCCTGACGCTCGCCTATTCCACCGCCGATGCCGCTTACGTCCAGCCTTTCGACGATCTCAAGCTCCCGCTGAACGTTCTCGCCGGGTGGTTGGTCTTCGGCTACGCGCCAAGCGGCTATCTCTGGGTGGGCGCATTCCTCATCCTTGGGGCATCGCTCTTCATCATGCGGAACGAAATGAAGAAGGAGCAGGGGACCCCCCTGGCACCGTCAGAATAAGACAGCCGTGTCATTCCGGTGTCATGCCAATCCCGCAAAACCGCTCTGTTTGAATTCATGGGGGATTTCATGACAACTTTATCGCGCAAGACAGTGCTCGTTGCGGCGCTTCTTGCGACGGCCGCGTTTCCGGCCGCCGCAGAGCCCGTTTTCAACCGCATCGCAACCTTTCCGGTGGCATCCAACCTGCCCGAGGGAAAGGATAAGCTTTCGATCACGTCGGCTGAAATCATCACGGCCACCGACAACGGCATGACGCTGATCTACAGCGACAGCCCGCTCGGTGCGATCGGATTCGTCGACATTTCCAACGCCAAGGCGCCGAAGGCCGGTGGGGCGCTGATGATGGACGGTGAGCCGACATCGGTGACCTCCGCGGCCGGCAAGGCGCTGGTTGCCGTCAACACGTCGGAGAGCAAGGCAAAGCCATCGGGCCGCCTCGCGATCGTCGACGTTGCCACCAAGAAGATCGAAAACACCTGCGACCTCGGAGGACAGCCGGATTCGATCGCGCTCAACAAGGACAAGACGCTTGGCACGATTGCGATCGAAAACGAACGCGACGAAGACGTCAACGATGGCAAGATACCGCAGATGCCGGCAGGCGACCTTGTCGTGTTCCAGGTCAAGAACGGCGCCGTCGATTGCGGTTCGATCAAGCACGTGACACTGACCGGCCTTGCCGGGATTGCGCCGGAGGATCCGGAACCAGAATTCGTCTCCTTCAACGATCAGAACGAGATCGCCCTGACCCTTCAGGAAAACAACGAGATCGTCATCATCGATGCGGCGACCGCGGCGGTGAAGGCACACTTCTCTGCCGGCAGCGTCGATCTGACCGGCATCGATACGAAGCGCGACGGCGCGCTGAAGTTCACCAGCGAACTCAAGGGTGTCCTGCGTGAACCCGACGCCGTGAAGTGGTTGGACAACGACCGTCTGGTCGTCGCGAACGAAGGCGACTACCAAGGCGGTTCGCGCGGCTTCACGATCTTCGACAAGACAGGCAGGGTCCTCTACGAATCCGGCGCTTCGTTCGAGCGCGCGGTCGCCAATATCGGGCACTATCCGGACAAGCGCTCGTCCGCCAAGGGTGTCGAGCCGGAAGGTCTGGAGGTCGCGACCTTCGGCGGCCAGAAGTATATCTTCCTGCTTTCGGAACGCGCCTCGGTCGTCGGCGTCTTCAAGGATACCGGCGCCGAACCACAACTCGTCCAGATTCTTCCGTCGGGTGTGTCGCCCGAGGGAGGCGTAGCCGTGCCGTCCCGCAATCTCCTCGCCACCGCCAACGAAGTCGATCTCGGCAAGGATGGCGGCCCGCGGTCCCACGTCATGATCTATGAGCTCGGCGAAGGCGAAATGGCCTATCCGCAGATCGTTGCGGCCGAGAAGGATGGTAATCCCGTCGGCTTTGCGGCACTCTCCGGTCTTGCTGCCGTTCCGGAAAACCCGGGCCAGCTGTTTGCAGTCAGCGACAGCGTTCTCGGCATGCAGCCGACGATCTACACCATTGACGCAACCAAGAAGCCGGCCGTCATCACCGAAACGCTGACCGTCAAGCGCGATGGCCAGCCCGCGCAGAAGCTCGATATTGAAGGTATTGCCGTGGACGATAAGGGCTGGTTCTGGCTGGGCTCCGAAGGCAACAGCGAGAAGCTCGTGCCGCACGCACTGTATCACGTAAACCCGAAGGGCGAGATCAAGGAAGAGATCGCTCTGCCGAGCGAATTGACCGCCAACGAAATCCGCTACGGGTTCGAAGGCGTGGCGATCGTCGGTTCCGGTGACGACGCGACATTGTGGATGGCTGTTCAGCGCGAGTGGAAGGATGATGCGAAGGGTTTCGTAAAGCTCGTCTCTTACAACCCGAAGAGCAAGGGGTGGGGCGCCGTTCGCTATCCGCTCGACAAATCGGACGCAGGCTGGGTCGGCCTCTCCGAAATTTCCGCGCAGGGCGACAGCGTCTACATCATCGAGCGTGACAACCTTGTCGGTGACGCAGCCAAACTGAAGAAGCTCTACAAGGTCGCGGTATCGGATCTGAAGCCCGCCAAGCTCGGCGGCGAGCTGCCGCTCGTCAAGAAGACGGAAGCCCATGACTTCCTTCCGGAACTGAAGACCGCCACCAATGGCTATGTCCTCGACAAGCTGGAAGGCTTTACCTTTGACGCTTCCGGCAAGGCCTATGCCGCCACGGACAATGATGGCGTCGACGACTCCTCGGGTGAAACGCTGTTCTTCCAAGTCGACCTCGTCGGCACGAACTGAGATTGGTTGAGCTATGAAACAAAAATGGCCGGGTCTATGCCCGGCCATTTTTCTTGTGCTCGTTTGCCTTACCAGCGCTGGTGGACATGGGGAGCGACCAGCCGCTCGTAGATCTCGCGTGTGGCGTCCATCACTTCGTGAGAGAGGGGGGCGAGGCTCGCCGCCGCGGCATTTGCGCGTGCTTGTTCGGCGTTGCGTGCGCCGGGAATAACGACAGTGACGGCATCGCTCATCAGGATCCAGCGCAATGCGAAGGCCGCCATTGTCGCACCGGCAGGAACGAGCTTACGCACTTCCTCTACAGCCTGCAGGCCGACCTCGAAGGGGACCCCCGCGAACGTCTCGCCGACATCGAAGGCCTCGCCATGGCGATTGAAATTGCGGTGGTCATCGCTCGCAAATTTCGTCTCGCGGCTGATCTTCCCGGACAGTAGCCCGCTTGCGAGCGGCACGCGTGCGATAACGGCGATGTTCTTCCGCCGAGCCTCTTGGAAAAACAGGTGATCGGGCCGCTGGCGGAAAATGTTGTAGATGATCTGGATGCTGACGACCCCAGGATACTCGATCGCCTTCAGCGCTTCCTCGACCTTTTCGACGCTGACGCCGTAGCCCATGATTTTGCCGGCTTTCTGCAGCTCGTTCAGGCCCTCGAAGACCTCCTGACGATAGAGAACTTCGGTCGGAGGGCAATGCAGTTGCACAAGGTCGAGGCTTTCAACACGCAGGTTTTTCAGGCTTCGATCGATGAAGCCCTCGAGGTTGGCCTTGGTATAGCCCTCGGCGACATGCGGGTTGAGCCGGCGACCCGCCTTGGTGGCGACCATCGCCCGCTCACCGCCGCGGCCATCGAGAACGTCCGCAATGATCTTTTCCGACCGGCCGTCTCCGTAGACATCGGCGGTATCGATGAAGGTCATGCCGGCATCGAGCGCCGCGTTCAGCGCATCGCGGCCGTCGGCCTCGCTGACGTCGCCCCAGGCGCCGCCGATCTGCCATGCGCCGAAGCCGATATTTGTGACGGTATGGGGCAGGTGGCCGAAAGAATGCTGTTTCATGGAAACTCTCCGCGTGATGAAATGCCCCGGCACTAGCAGTCACCCCGACCACTAGCAAGCGCCTGAAGCGGAGATAGGGCGACGAGCCGCAAGCGTCGGCATTTCTTCGAACAGCGGCCTTGCCACACATCTATCGGTCACCGCTTGGTGACTGGCGGGCGGTCGGCGGAAACGCAAAGTTAGGGATGGAAGGGAAAATCAGATGGAGATCAAACCCTGCGGATCACGGCCCTCGATGAAGGCGCCCGCAGAATATTTCACCGGTTCGGTCCGTCAGGATCCCTTGATGGAGGCGCCGAGCCCGGCACGGGTGAGGGCGGTCAGCGTTACCTTCGAGCCTGGTGCCCGAACCGCCTGGCACACACATCCGCTCGGTCAGACGCTTATCGTCACCGCCGGAAAGGGTCTGGCGCAAACCGAAGGCGGCCCGCTTCGCGAGATCCGCGCGGGCGACACGGTCTGGTTTGCCCCGGGTGAAAAGCACTGGCACGGCGCAGCACCCGATACCGCAATGACCCACATCGCGATCCACGAAGCGCTGGACGGCAGCGCCGCCGACTGGATGGAACAGGTCAGCGACGAGGAGTACGCTGGAAAGGCGTGACGCGGATCAGAGGCGCTTCAGGCAATAGGAAAAGTGCGCGTGCGATTCGACCGTCAGGAACTCGAATTGCCAGCCATAATCCTTGCAGAACTTGGTGACCGCTTCGACGACGCCATAGACGATCGGCTTGACGGTGTTTCCAGTGCAGAAATCGTGCCCGGCGATTCTTCCGGTCCGCTTGACCTTCCGCTCGCAGAGCAGGAGTTCCTGCCAAGTAAGCTCGAAGGAATGATCGGTGTCGATATAGACCCAGTCGAGAAAGTCGTCGTCGAACTCGGCGAGCTTTTCGAGAGAGGTGCCCTGCATCAAGTGCAGTTGTCCACGTTCGATCTCGCTTCTGAACTGCGTCTGGATCTGATCCAGACCCGAGCTGTAGCGGTCCATGCTCCAGGGGTCGATCAGATAAAGCTGCGAAGGCCGATTCTTCTCCAGTATCTCAGCGGTATATTCTCCGAACGCCGCCCCGATCTCTAGGCCGATGCCACCATTGGGAATGCGATAGAGGAGCTCGCCGCGATCCGGCAGCAACCGCGCATTCTCCAAATGGTGTGCGCTCAACTGTGTGCGCGGCATGCTCGCTCTTTGTGCTTGCCGTTCCTCGCGTGTTTTCATGATGATGTCTCTGCTGCTTGTAGAATGCCCGGGACCGAGCCGCGGTCCTCCATATAGCGGGCCTCTCGGGCGATTGGCTACCCTCGATCGAGCCTGCAAGCTGCAAGCGGGGAGGGCGAGGAGCTGGGGAAACTGATCGTTAGCGCGCAGACCGAATGTCACTCTGTTAATAATGCACTGAATCTGCCCGCGGATTTTCGTTCTCCAAAAACAATTCGCGGAGTGTCATCGTTTTGTCTCCAAAGCTGCTTGACACTCAAATGCGAACCCCTTAGTTAGCCGCTCATCGAAGCGGCGAGGCTGCTTTGACACGGATGCGAAAGCTTCCGGATCGCTTGAAATGAATGCGGGTGTAGCTCAGTCGGTTAGAGTGCCGGCCTGTCACGCCGGAGGTCGCGGGTTCGAGCCCCGTCACTCGCGCCATTTCAAGGTACGCGCCAGTTGGCGCTTGGTCCGGTCCTTCTGTCCATCATGCGCGGGTGTAGCTCAGTCGGTTAGAGTGCCGGCCTGTCACGCCGGAGGTCGCGGGTTCGAGCCCCGTCACTCGCGCCATTCCTTCCCAAGCTGGGTATCTGCCCTCTCTATTCGCAGTCATGAACGATTGCCGTTTCGTTGTCGTCGCTTAGCTTTGGCTTTATCTTTTGCCGTGAGCCATGCAATATCCGGTGGGCTGGCATGCAGCCTGAATCAACTTGTGTGGATTTGTCGCGACATCATTGCATCTGCTTGATAATGTCGCGCCTCGACAGTCGAATTTGCTACTCTAAAAGTCTTGCGCCGTGGCGCTGCCTGCGCTAACCACGGCTCTGTTGCAACGCACGTTCGCTTGCCGGGCAATTGCCCACTAGCGCCTCCCGGCGCAGCCCGCAAGCAGGGAAGAACCTGATGACTGGACTGCTCAGTTCCTACATTCCGATCGCTATTTTCATTGGTATCGCCCTTGTCATCGGCCTGGCGCTGTTGATTGCGCCGTTTGCTGTTGCTTTCAAGGCGCCCGATTCGGAAAAGCTCTCGGCCTTCGAATGCGGCTTCAACGCATTCGACGACGCTCGTATGAAGTTCGATATCCGCTTCTACCTCGTGTCGATCCTCTTCATCATCTTCGACCTTGAAGTCGCCTTCCTCTTCCCGTGGGCAGTGTCCTTCGGTGCGATCGGTTGGTTCGGCTTCTGGTCCATGATGGTCTTCCTTGGCGTGCTGACCATCGGCTTTATTTATGAATGGAAAAAGGGAGCCCTGGAATGGGAGTAGCCCCAACCGACAAGGCGCTCGTGGCGCCGCATCCGAAAGGCGTCATCGACCCGGCAACGGGCAAGCCGATCGGCAGCGACAGTGCGTTCTTCGGCGAAATCAACGATGAGTTGGCCGACAAGGGCTTTCTTGTTACCTCGACCCGCGACCTGATCACCTGGGCCCGTACCGGCTCGCTGATGTGGATGCAGTTCGGTCTCGCCTGCTGCGCCGTTGAAGGCCTGATGCAGGTCTCCGGTCCGCGTTACGACATGGAGCGCTTCGGTGTTGCTCCGCGCGCCTCGCCGCGCCAGTCCGACGTCATGATCGTTGCCGGTACGCTGACCAACAAGATGGCGCCCGCGCTGCGTAAGGTCTATGACCAGATGCCTGAGCCGCGCTACGTGATCTCCATGGGATCCTGCGCCAACGGCGGCGGTTACTATCACTATTCCTATTCGGTCGTTCGTGGTTGCGACCGTGTCGTTCCTGTCGATATCTACGTGCCGGGCTGTCCCCCCACGGCAGAAGCGCTGCTCTACGGGGTGCTGCTTCTGCAGAAGAAGATCCGTCGAACCGGAACGATCGAGCGCTAAGGGCGGAGGACTGTCATGAGTGAAGCCTTGAGCGAACTGTCCTCGTATCTTCGTGAGATGCGTGGCGATCTCTTTCTTGATGCATCCATCAGCTACGACGAGCTGAACGCAACCGCTACGCCGGAAACGATTCTGGCGCTGCTGACGTTCCTGCGTGACGACGCGCGTTGCGGCTTTATCAGCATGATCGATATCTGCGGCGTCGACTGGCCACAGCGCGAAAAGCGTTTCGATGTCGTCTATCACCTCCTGTCGCCGAAGCAGAACCTGCGCATCCGCGTGAAGGTTGCCGTCGCCGATGGTGAGTCGGTTCCATCGGCTACATCAGTCTACAAGGGCGCCGAGTGGTTCGAGCGCGAAGCTTGGGACATGTACGGCATTCCATTCTCGGGCCATGCCGACCTGCGTCGTCTTCTCACTGATTACGGCTTCGAAGGTCACCCCTTGCGCAAGGACTTCCCGACGACCGGTTACGTCGAGGTGCGTTACGACGATGCTGCCAAGCGCGTCGTTTACGAGCCCGTCGAACTGAAGCAGGAATTCCGCAATTTCGACTTCATGTCTCCCTGGGAAGGCACCGAATACGTGCTGCCGGGAGACGAGAAGGCGGCGAAGTGAAGATGAGGCTCGGATTTCTTGAAGCCTCTCTGCTCGCCGTCTCATGCCAATTGCCAGCGCGGAGCGCGTCGCTATGACTGAACATAACGTTCGCAACTTTACGATCAACTTCGGACCGGAACATCCTTCCGCGCACGGTGTTCTGCGTCTCGTGCTCGAGCTCGATGGCGAAATCATCGAGCGCGTCGACCCGCATATCGGACTGCTGCATCGCGGCACCGAGAAACTGATCGAGACGAAGACCTACCTTCAGGCCGTTCCTTATTTCGATCGTCTCGACTACGTCGCGCCGATGAATCAGGAACACGCTTTCGCGCTCGCCGTCGAAAAGATACTGAAGCTCGAAATTCCAATTCGCGGTCAGCTGATTCGAGTTCTGTACTCGGAAATTGGCCGAATCTTGTCGCACATCATGAACGTGACGACGCAGGCCATGGACGTCGGCGCGATGACGCCGCCGGTCTGGGGTTTCGAAGAGCGCGAAAAGCTGATGGTGTTTTATGAGCGCGCCTGCGGCGCCCGTATGCACTCGGCTTATTTCCGTCCAGGTGGTGTCCATCAGGACATCCCGCCGGAGTTGGTCGAGGATATCGGCAAGTGGTGCGACCCGTTCCTGAAAATCCTCGACGATATCGAAGGCCTGCTGACGGACAACCGTATCTTCAAGCAGCGTAACGTCGACATCGGCGTGGTGTCGCTGGCGGATGCCTGGTCGTGGGGCTTCTCCGGCGTCATGGTTCGCGGCTCGGGTGCAGCCTGGGACCTGCGTCGCTCGCAGCCTTACGAATGCTACAGCGATATGGAATTCGATATTCCGATCGGCAAGAACGGCGACTGCTACGACCGTTACCTGATCCGCATGATCGAGATGCGCCAGTCGGTTCGCATCATGAAGCAGTGCGTCGAGCGCCTCATGGGCAGCGCCAAGACCGGCCCCGTGTCGTCGATCGACGGCAAGGTCGTTCCGCCGAAGCGCGGCGAGATGAAGCGTTCGATGGAAGCGCTCATCCACCACTTCAAGCTTTACACCGAAGGCTACCACGTCCCTGCCGGCGAAGTGTACGCGGCCGTCGAAGCGCCGAAGGGCGAGTTCGGCGTCTACGTCGTCGCCGATGGCAGCAACAAGCCGTACCGCTGCAAGATCCGTGCACCGGGTTATGCTCACCTGCAGGCAATGGACTTCCTTTGCAAGGGCCACATGCTTGCGGACGTGACGGCCGTGCTCGGTTCGCTCGACATCGTGTTCGGCGAGGTGGACCGCTGATGAAGCTGCTGCCGCTTGTCGCGATCGTTCTTTTTGCTGCCTCCGGAGCCTTTGCCCAGGAGGTGGGTGGAATGGGTCCGAAGTTGGGCCAGGGCGAGGTGCAGCCGCCGGCGGCAAAGGCCTCTATGGGCGAGCTCTTGTCCAAGGGCTATGAAATCAAGGCCGCCGTTCCGAACGGCGGCAAGTTCGTTGTGTTTTTGCAAAAAGACCAGTCGGCCTACGCATGCGAGATGAAGTCTCTGACGGCATCGCAGTGCGGGACCATAAACTGACAAGGCGTGAGGAAGAATGTCCGTTCGTCGATTAGCCGAAGATCAATTCCAGCCAGCCGCGTTCGCCTTCAATGACGAGAACGCAGCTTGGGCGGATAAGACGATCCAGAAATATCCCGCAGGCCGTCAGCAATCCGCGGTTATTCCGCTGTTGATGCGGGCGCAGGAGCAGGATGGTTGGGTCACGCGTGCCGCGATCGAAAAGGTCGCTGACATGCTCGATATGGCCTACATCCGCGTTCTCGAAGTTGCGACCTTCTACACGCAGTTCCAGCTCGGCCCGGTCGGCACGCGCGCCCACATCCAGGTGTGCGGCACGACGCCCTGCATGCTGCGCGGCTCGGAAAGCCTGATGGCGGTCTGCAAGAGCAAGATCCACCATCATCCCTTTGAGCGGAATGCCGATGGCACGCTCTCCTGGGAAGAGGTCGAATGTCTTGGGGCCTGCGTCAACGCACCGATGGTGATGATTGGCAAGGACACCTACGAGGATCTGACGCCAGAACGCCTCGAGGAAATCATCGACACGTTTGAAGCTGGCAACGGCGCAAGCATCAAGGTCGGTCCGCAGATCGACCGTCACTTCTCATCGCCGGAAGGCGGTCCGACGTCGCTTTTGACCGAGGAGCCGAAGGCAAAGAAGGTTTCGGCCAAGAAGGCCGTCGAGGAAGCCGTTACGGCAAAGGTCGACGCGGCACCGGTTCCGCCATCTGAGGCAGCCCGTGCGAAGAGCACCGACGCCGAGACCAATGCCGCCCTGAAGACCCCGGTCACGGCTCCGAAGGCGGCTGCGAAGAATGCAAAGGCTGCGGAAGAGCAGCCGGCACCCGCCACGGCCGCGCAGGTTGCGGCGCCAGCCAAGCCGTCCCTGACCGACAAGAACCGTCCGGCTGGCATCGAAAAGCCCGCGACACTAGACGATCTGAAGATGATTTCCGGCGTGGGCCCGAAGATCGAGGCTACCCTGCATGAGATCGGCATTTTCACCTTCGCGCAGGTCGCGAGTTGGAAAAAGGCTGAACGCGAATGGGTCGACGGCTACCTGAATTTCAAGGGCCGCATCGAGCGCGACGACTGGGTCAAGCAGGCCAAGGCGCTCGCCAAGGGCGGCGAAGCGGAATATATCAAGGTCTTCGGTAAGAAGCCGCGGTAAGAGGTGAAGCATGTTACAAGATAAAGACCGCATCTTTACCAATATCTACGGCCTCAAGGACAAGTCCCTGAAGGGCGCCATGGCGCGCGGCCACTGGGACGGCACCAAGCAGATCCTCGAAAAGGGACGCGACTGGATCATCAACGAGATGAAGGCCTCTGGCCTTCGTGGTCGTGGCGGCGCCGGCTTTCCGACGGGTCTCAAGTGGTCCTTCATGCCGAAGGAAAGCGACGGACGCCCGCATTACCTCGTCGTCAATGCCGACGAGTCGGAGCCGGGCACCTGCAAAGACCGCGACATCATGCGTCACGATCCGCACACGCTGATCGAAGGCTGCGTGATCGCAAGCTTCGCCATGGGGGCGAATGCTGCCTACATCTACGTCCGTGGTGAGTACATCCGCGAGCGCGAAGCGCTCCAGGCCGCGATCGACGAGTGCTACGACTACGGCCTGCTCGGCAAGAGCAACAAGCTCGGCTATCCGATGGACATCTACGTCCACCACGGCGCCGGCGCCTACATCTGCGGCGAAGAGACCGCGCTGCTCGAAAGCCTCGAAGGCAAGAAGGGCCAGCCGCGCCTGAAGCCGCCGTTCCCGGCAAACATGGGCCTCTACGGCTGCCCAACGACCGTCAACAACGTCGAGTCGATCGCCGTTGCCCCGACGATCCTGCGTCGTGGCGCGACTTGGTTCTCCTCGATCGGTCGCCCGAACAATGTCGGCACCAAGCTGTTCATGCTCTCCGGTCACGTCAACAAGCCGTGCACCGTCGAAGAAGAAATGGGCATCACCTTCCGCGAACTCGTCGATCGTCATGCCGGCGGCATTCGTGGCGGCTGGGATAACCTGCTTGCCGTCATTCCGGGTGGCGCATCCTGCCCGATCGTTCCGGCCAAGGACATCATCGACTGCCCGATGGACTTCGACGGCCTGCGTGCGGTCGGTTCTTCCTTCGGTACCGCGGCCGCAATCGTCATGGACAAGTCCACCGACGTCATCAAGGCGATCGCTCGCATCTCGGCCTTCTTCAAGCATGAGAGCTGTGGTCAGTGCACTCCATGCCGTGAAGGTACTGGTTGGATGTGGCGCGTCATGGAGCGCATGGCCAAGGGCAACGCCCAGAAGCGCGAAATCGACATGTTGTTCCAGGTCACCAAGCAGATCGAGGGCCACACCATTTGTGCGCTCGGCGATGCTGCCGCGTGGCCGGTGCAGGGGCTGATCCGCAACTTCCGTCACGAGATCGAAGCACGGATCGACCAGTATACGGCGAGCGCACTGGATCACGGTGCTGTTCTGGAGGCTGCGGAGTAAGCGCGATGACGACGAAGGCATCGGACAGCATGAGAAAAGAGGGAGCGGCTGATTTTTCGGCCGACTTCGGTCGTCTTGCTGCCGAGATGCTGGAGAATGCCCGCGCGTTGCCGGTGCCGCCTGTGATGGTCAATCCGGCGGCGGCCATGGCTGCGGCGACGGCGATCGGCCTCGGCTTTTCGACGCAGATGGCGGGCGCATTCTTCGGAGCGCTGCAGGGTGCGTTCGACGCAACGAGCAAGTTTGCCGCCGTTCTCGATGAAACGCCGCCTGATGAGGCCAAGCCTGAAGTGGAAATCCGGCCGGAAAACGTTCGCCCGGCGCCTGCCACGAACGCCGCAACCAAGGTCAAGCTGTCGGTTGTTCCCGCGAAGCCGGATGTAAAGCCTGAAGTGGCGGCCAAGCCCGCTTCGCGCCCCCGCAAGTCCGACGATCTGAAGCAGATTTCCGGGATCGGCCCGAAAATCGAGCAGGTTTTGAACGCCAAGAGCATTCGCTCCTTTGCGGTGATTGCCGGCTGGTCTGACGAGGATGCGGCACGCATAGACGCCGAATTCGGTTTCGATGGGCGGATCGTCCGCGATGGCTGGGTTGCGCAGGCCAAGGCGCTTCTTGCCAAGGGGCGAAAGCGGAAGTGATTTTTCGGCCGAACGGCCGGAGCAAGGTCAAGGCTGAAGAGTGGAGGGCAGGGGTCCGAAACTGCAGAGGCCGAAAGCCGATCCCGGGTCTCGGGGTGGGCAGAGAATTTGAGCGACACCGATGCCAACGGGATAAGAATCCGGCCTGGCAGCGAAACTGTTGCAAAGTGGGTTTGTTTGCCGCCATCCGGCAAACGGAAAACAGGACTGAGTGACGATGGCAAAACTGAAGATTGACGGCAACGAGATCGAAGTCCCGGATCATTACACCCTCATTCAGGCGTGTGAGGAAGCCGGCGCTGAAGTTCCGCGCTTCTGCTTCCATGAGCGCCTTTCGGTCGCCGGCAACTGCCGCATGTGCCTCGTTGAGGTCAAGGGTGGCCCGCCGAAGCCGCAGGCATCTTGCGCCATGGGCGTGCGCGATATCCGCGGCGGCCCGAATGGCGAACTTCCTGAGGTCTTCACCAACACGCCGATGGTCAAGAAGGCCCGCGAAGGCGTGATGGAGTTCCTGCTGATCAACCATCCGCTCGATTGCCCGATCTGCGACCAGGGCGGCGAATGCGACCTGCAGGACCAGGCGATGGCCTTCGGTATCGACAGCTCGCGCTATCAGGAAGACAAGCGCGCCGTCGAAGACAAGTATATCGGACCGCTCGTCAAGACGGTCATGAACCGCTGCATTCACTGCACTCGTTGCGTTCGCTTCACGACCGAAGTGGCTGGCATCTCCGAACTCGGCCTGATCGGCCGCGGCGAGGACGCCGAAATCACCACGTACCTCGAGCAGGCGATGACCTCCGAGCTGCAGGGTAACGTCGTTGACCTCTGCCCGGTCGGCGCGCTGACCTCCAAGCCCTTCGCCTTCACGGCCCGCCCGTGGGAGCTGAACAAGACCGAATCGATCGACGTGATGGACGCCCTCGGTTCTGCAATCCGCGTCGATACACGTGGCCGTGAAGTCATGCGCGTACTGCCGCGCGTCAATGACCAGATCAATGAAGAGTGGATCTCCGACAAGAGCCGCTACATTTGGGATGGCCTGAAGACGCAGCGTATCGACCGCCCATATGTTCGCAAGGATGGCCGCCTGCAGGCAGCGACCTGGGGCGAAGCCTTCGGAACGATCAAGGCTGCCGTTGCTGCAACCAACGGCGAGAAAATCGGCGCGATTGCCGGCGACCTCGCATCCGTCGAAGAAATGTACGCCCTGTCGGAGCTCGTGAGGTCGCTGGGTTCCGAGAACCTCGACTGTCGCCAGGATGGGACGGCACTCGATCCGTCGCTCGGTCGCGCAAGCTACGTCTTCAACCCGACGATCGAAGGCATCGAACAGGCAGACGCGCTGCTGATCATTGGCGCCAACCCTCGTTTCGAGGCCGCCGTGCTCAACGCTCGCATCCGCAAGCGCTGGCGTCGCGGCAACTTCCCGATCGGCGTGATCGGTGAGGCAGGCGAGCTGCGTTACGACTACGAATATCTCGGCGCCGGCCCGGACACGCTGAAAGATCTAGCCGACGGCAGCCATGCCTTCGCGAAGGTTCTGACGGATGCCAAGAAGCCGATGATCCTCATCGGCCAAGGCGCTCTGTCGCGCGCCGATGGTGCTGGTGTTCTCGCAACTGCTGCAAAGCTTGCGGGCATTGTCGGCGCAGTCGTCGAAGGCTGGAACGGCTTTGCCGTACTCCACACCGCGGCATCGCGCGTCGGCGGCCTCGATCTCGGCTTCGTTCCGGGCGCAAAGGGCGTCAACGCTGCCGAAATGTTGTCGTCGATGGACGTTCTCTTCCTGCTTGGCGCCGACGAGCTTGATTTCGCTGCCAAGAAGGCAAAGCTGACGGTCTATATCGGCTCGCATGGCGACAACGGCGCCCACAATGCCGACGTCATCCTGCCGGCTGCGGCCTACACCGAAAAGTCCGGGACCTGGGTCAACACCGAGGGGCGCGTCCAGATGGGCAATCGCGCCGG
Organism: Rhizobium sp. BK176; assembly: GCF_024808055.1. NCBI lineage: Bacteria > Pseudomonadati > Pseudomonadota > Alphaproteobacteria > Hyphomicrobiales > Rhizobiaceae > Rhizobium > Rhizobium sp. BK176. The sequence goes on from NZ_JANUBV010000009.1 coordinate 162,173, forward strand.
CTTTGCGCCTGGCGATGCCCGCGAAGACTGGGCGATCCTGCGTGCGCTTTCCGACGTGCTCGGCAAGAAGCTTCCGTTTGATTCGCTTGGCGAATTGCGCGCAAGGCTTTACGCGGCATTCCCGCATTTCGCAGCACTTGATGAGATCGCCGAAAGCGACAGCGCCAAAATTGCCGCAGTCGCTAAAAAAGCCGGCAAGATGAATAAATCCGGGTTTGCGTCGCCGGTCAAAGACTTCTATTTGACGAACCCGATCGCGCGCGCCTCCGCCGTAATGGCAGAGTGCTCGGCATTGGCCCGCAACAACTTCAAAGTCGCGGCAGAGTAAGGGCAGGGGACTATGGAATCGTTTGTTTCAACTTATCTCTTGCCTGGCCTCCTTATGGTCGGTCAGTCGCTTCTTCTCCTCGTCTGCCTGCTCGTCTTCATCGCCTACATTCTGCTGGCGGACCGTAAGGTCTGGGCAGCCGTGCAGTTGCGCCGAGGTCCGAATGTGGTGGGGCCGTGGGGCCTTTTCCAGTCTTTCGCCGATCTTTTGAAGTTCGTCTTCAAGGAGCCGGTGATTCCGGCTGGCGCCAACAAGGCCGTGTTCCTTCTGGCACCGCTCGTGACGGTGCTGCTGGCGCTGTCGACCTGGGCTGTCGTGCCGCTGGCGGATGGCTGGGTGATCGCCAACATAAACGTTGGTATTCTCTACATTTTCGCGATCTCGTCGCTTGAAGTGTACGGCATCATCATGGGCGGATGGGCTTCGAACTCGAAGTATCCGTTCCTCGGCGCGCTCCGCTCCGCTGCGCAGATGGTTTCCTATGAAGTCTCGATCGGCTTCGTTATCGTCACTGTTCTGCTCTGCGTGGGTTCGTTGAACTTGACGGACATCGTCCATGCCCAGCAGTCCGGCCTCGGTACGCGCCTCGGTTTGCCGGCGTCGTTCCTCGACTGGCATTGGCTGGCGCTGTTCCCGATGTTCATCGTCTTCTTCATTTCCGCACTTGCCGAAACGAACCGCCCGCCTTTCGACCTTCCGGAAGCGGAATCGGAACTCGTCGCCGGCTTCATGGTCGAATACGGTTCCTCGCTCTACATGATGTTCATGCTCGGCGAATATGCGGCCATCGTTCTGATGTGCTCGCTGACGACGATCCTGTTCCTCGGGGGCTGGCTGCCGCCGGTCGACGTATGGTTCCTGAACTGGGTGCCGGGCGTCATCTGGTTTACGCTGAAGTCGTGCCTGGTGTTCTTCATGTTCGCGATGGTCAAGGCATTCGTCCCGCGTTATCGCTACGACCAGCTGATGCGCCTCGGCTGGAAGGTTTTCCTTCCGCTGTCGCTCGCCATGGTCGTAATCGTTGCATTCGTGCTGAAGCTGACGGGTTGGGCGTGATCATGCCGGCCCTCGTTTCAAGCAATATTGGAGGTTGAAGATGGCAGGCTTGTCCAACGCGGTCAGCTCGCTGTTCCTGAAGGAATTCGTCAGTGCGTTCTGGCTGACCTTCCGGTACATTTTTAAGCAGAAGGCAACGATCAATTACCCGTTCGAAAAGGGACCGGTCAGCCCGCGCTTCCGCGGCGAACACGCGCTGCGTCGTTATCCCAACGGCGAGGAGCGCTGCATCGCCTGCAAGCTCTGCGAGGCCATCTGTCCTGCCCAGGCAATCACCATCGAAGCCGGCCCCCGCCGCAACGATGGCACGCGCCGCACAGTTCGTTACGACATCGACATGGTAAAGTGCATCTACTGCGGCTTCTGCCAGGAGGCATGCCCCGTCGATGCGATCGTCGAAGGTCCGAATTTCGAATTTGCAACGGAAACCCGCGAAGAACTCTACTTCGACAAGGCGCGGCTTCTGGAGAACGGCGACCGGTGGGAGCGTGAGATCGCGCGCAACATCGCGCTGGATGCACCGTACCGTTGATCGAAATTGAAATGCCGGAGTGCCGCCCCTCGCGCGGCTTCCGGTCAACATGCACCGAGGCTTTGCCGGCGAGTTCCGTGCGAAGCTTCATCGGGCAGGGAAACTCCCGGCTGCCCGGGGGAAGATGAAAAAGGCACCAACATGGGTCTGCAGGCTCTATTTTTCTATCTTTTCGCCTTTGTCGCGGTAGCGTCGGCGTTCATGGTCATCTGGTCGAAGAATCCGGTTCATTCCGTTCTCTTCCTGATCCTGGTTTTCTTCAACGCGGCTGGCCTCTTCCTGCTGCTGGGCGCTGAATTCCTGGCGATGATCCTGCTCGTCGTGTACGTCGGCGCCGTGGCCGTTCTCTTCCTCTTCGTGGTCATGATGCTTGACATCGACTTCACGGAGTTGCGTGCAGGGGTTCTCGAATATGCGCCGATCGGTGCGGTCATCGGCCTGATCCTCGCGGCCGAGCTCATCGTCGTTGTGGGTGGCAGCGTAATCTCGCCGGAAATCGCCAACTCGGTGGCAATGCCGATCCCGGCGCTGACAGAGCGCACCAACACCGCAGCACTCGGTGACGTGCTCTATACGAATTACGTCTACTTCTTCCAGATCGCTGGTCTGGTGCTGCTCGTCGCAATGATCGGTGCGATCGTGCTGACGCTCAAGCATCGCCAGAACATCAAGCGACAGAACATCGCCAATCAGGTTGCCCGCAATCCTAAGACCGCCGTTGAGGTGGTCAAGGTGAAGCCGGGACAGGGCGTTTGAAGCAGGCGCGAGCTTAAGGAACAAATACAATGGTCATCGGACTTTCCCATTACCTGACGGTCAGCGCCATCCTCTTCACGCTCGGCGTCTTCGGTATCTTCCTGAACCGGAAGAACATCATCGTTATCCTGATGTCGATCGAGCTCATTCTGCTTGCGGTCAACATCAACATGGTCGCCTTCTCGTCGTTCCTCAACGACATCGTCGGCCAGGTTTTCGCATTGTTCATTCTGACCGTCGCTGCGGCTGAAGCGGCTATCGGTCTTGCAATTCTCGTCGTCTTCTACCGTAACCGCGGCTCGATCGGCGTCGAAGACGTCAACATGATGAAGGGCTGATAAGGCTATGTTTTTATATAAGGCTATCGTCTTTCTTCCCCTGATCGGCGCGATCATCGCTGGCCTCTTCGGTCGCGCGATCGGCGCCAAGGCATCGGAATACGTCACATCGGGCCTGATGATCATTGCCGCGGTCCTGTCGTGGTATGTCTTCATCACCGTCGGCATGGGCCACCACGAAGGCGGCCCCATCAAGGTCGAAGTGCTGCGCTGGATCCAGTCCGGCGGCATCGACGTGTCCTGGTCGCTGCGCGTCGATACGCTGACCTCGGTCATGCTGATCGTCGTCAACACCGTCTCCACGCTCGTGCACGTCTACTCGATCGGATACATGCATCACGATCCGCATCGTCCGCGCTTCTTTGCCTATCTGTCGCTCTTCACCTTCGCGATGCTGATGCTGGTGACCGCCGATAACCTGGCGCAGATGTTCTTCGGCTGGGAAGGCGTTGGTCTGGCCTCGTATCTGCTGATCGGCTTCTGGTTCAAGAAGCCGTCGGCGAATGCCGCCGCGATGAAGGCCTTCATCGTCAACCGTGTTGGCGACTTTGGCTTCATCCTCGGTATTGCCAGCCTCTTCGTCCTTTTCGGTGCGATCAATTTCGATACCATCTTCGCAAACGCGGCGACCTTTGCGCCGTCGGAAGCCGGTGGCCAAGGCGGCGAGGTCGTTCTCAACCTCTTCGGCATGCATCTCGACAAGGCGCACGCACTGACCGGCGCCTGCCTGCTGCTCTTCATGGGCGCGATGGGTAAGTCGGCACAGTTCCTGCTGCACACCTGGCTGCCGGATGCCATGGAAGGCCCGACGCCAGTGTCGGCGCTCATCCATGCTGCGACGATGGTGACCGCAGGCGTGTTCCTCGTCGCCCGCATGTCGCCGCTGTTTGAACTGTCACCGGACGCGTTGGTATTCGTAACGACGATCGGTGCGATCACGGCGTTCTTCGCGGCAACTGTCGGTCTGGTGCAGAACGACATCAAGCGCGTCATCGCCTACTCGACCTGCTCGCAGCTTGGCTACATGTTCGTTGCGCTCGGTGTCGGTGCATACGGCGCTGCCATCTTCCATCTGTTCACGCACGCTTTCTTCAAGGCCCTGCTGTTCCTCGGCGCCGGCTCGGTGATCCACGCCGTCGATGGTGAGCAGGACATGCGTTACATGGGAGGCCTGCGTACGCATATCCCGGTCACCTTCTGGATGATGACGATTGGTACGCTTGCTCTGACGGGCGTCGGCATTCCTTTCACGCCAATCGGCTTTGCCGGCTTCTTCTCCAAGGACGTGATCATCGAGGCGGCTTACGCATCGCACTCGCCGGTCGCGGGGTTTGCTTTCACGCTGTTGGTGATCGCCGCTCTGTTCACCAGCTTCTATTCCTGGCGCTTGGCGTTCCTGACTTTCTTTGGCCAGCCGCGCGCCTCACACGAAGTGATGCACCACGTTCATGAATCTCCGCAGGTCATGCTGGTGCCGCTGTATATTCTTGCTGCCGGTGCGGTACTCGCAGGCGTCCTTTTCGAGGGCCGCTTCTATGGCGAAGAGTATGCGGAGTTCTGGAAGGGCGCGCTCTTCACCTCGGAGCACAACGAACTGTTGGAAGAATTCCATCACGTTCCGGCTTGGGTTGGGCTGAGCCCGTTCATTGCGATGCTCGTCGGCTTCATCACCGCTTGGTACATGTATATCAAGTCGCCGTCGACGCCGCGTGTCCTGGCGAAGCAGCATCGGGTGCTCTACCACTTCCTGCTCAACAAGTGGTACTTCGACGAACTCTACGACTTCCTCTTCGTCCGTTCGGCAAAGGCGCTTGGTCGCTTCCTGTGGAAGAAGGGTGACGTCGGCGTCATCGACACCTATGGCCCGAACGGCGTTGCTGCTCGCGTTGTCGATGTCACCAACCGCGTCGTGCGCTTGCAGACCGGTTACCTCTATCACTACGCGTTCGCCATGCTGATCGGTGTTGCGGCGCTTGTTACCTGGATGATGCTCGGGAGTTCCGTCTGATGACCGATTGGCCTATTCTTTCAACGGTCACCTTCCTGCCGCTCGTCGGCGTGGTGCTCCTGCTGCTGATGAATGAAAACGGTCCGAGTGGCCGCCGCAACGTGCTCAACATTTCGTTGATCACGACGGTCGCCACTTTCGTTCTGTCGCTCTTCATCTGGATCGGCTTCGACAATGCTAACCCGGGCTTCCAGATGATCGAAAAGCATGGCTGGCTCGGCACCGGCATCAGCTATCATCTCGGCATTGACGGGATCTCGATGCTCTTCGTGATCCTGACGACCTTCCTCATGCCGTTCTGCGTACTGGCGAGCTGGCTGTCGATCGAGAAGCGCCTGAAGGACTACATGATCGCCTTCCTGATCCTGGAAGTCATGATGGTTGGCGTCTTCGTCTCGCTCGATATCGTTCTCTTCTACGTGTTCTTCGAAGCCGGCCTCATTCCGATGTTCCTGATCATCGGCGTCTGGGGTGGCAAGGATCGCGTTTACGCTAGCTACAAGTTCTTCCTGTATACGCTGCTTGGCTCCGTTCTGATGCTGCTGGCCATCATGGCGATGTACTGGCAGGCCGGCACGACCGATATTCAGGCGCTGCTTGCCTATAAGTTCCCGCCGCAGATGCAGACATGGCTTTGGCTTGCCTTCTTCGCGTCCTTCGCGGTGAAAATGCCGATGTGGCCGGTTCACACCTGGCTTCCGGATGCGCACGTCCAGGCACCGACCGCAGGCTCGGTCATCCTGGCAGGCGTCCTTCTGAAGCTCGGCGGCTATGGCCTGATCCGCTTCTCGCTCGGCATGTTCCCCGTTGCCTCGGAGTTCTTCGCGCCGCTCGTCTTCGCGCTGTCGGTCATTGCCATCATCTACACCTCGCTGGTGGCGCTGATGCAGGACGATATGAAGAAGTTGATTGCCTATTCCTCGGTGGCCCACATGGGCTACGTGACGATGGGCATCTTCGCAGCGAACGCGCAGGGTCTGCAGGGCTCGATCTTCCAGATGCTGTCGCACGGCATCGTCTCGGGCGCTCTCTTCCTTTGTGTCGGCGTGATCTACGACCGAACCCATACTCGTGAGATCGCGGCCTACGGCGGTCTGGTCAACAACATGCCGAAATACGCCGTTGCGATGATGGTCTTCACGATGGCGAACGTCGGCCTTCCGGGCACCTCGGGTTTCGTCGGTGAGTTTCTAACCCTGATTGGCGTCTTCCGCGTCAACAGCTGGGTCGCACTTTTCGCTGCAACAGGCGTAATTTTCTCCGCCGCTTATGCGCTCTGGCTCTATCGCCGCGTGATCTTCGGCGCGCTGGAAAAGGAAAAGCTCAAGGCGCTGCTCGATCTTTCGCCTCGTGAACAGCTGACCCTTTATCCGCTGATCGCACTGACCATCTTCTTCGGCGTGTATCCGGCTCCGGTCTTCGATGTCACTGCGGCATCGGTTGACCAGCTGATCCATAGCTATACGGCCGCAGTCCAGGCAGCGCAGGATGTTGCGCTGTCGATGAAATGATGACGGGACTTTTGGGACATGACCTCTGAAACTATTCTCGCAAGCCTCCATCTTTCCATTCCGGAGCTGATCCTCGCGGTCGGCGCCTTGGTTCTCTTGATGATTGGCGTCTTCTCGGGGGAGCGCTCTGGCCGCATGGTCAGCGTTCTCGCGATGATCGTGCTGGCGGCAGCCGCCTTGTGGCTGATCTTCCTGCCGAGCGAAGGCCTTGCCTACGGCGGTGTCTTCCTGTCGGACGGCTTCGGTCGCTTCATGAAGATCACGGCGCTGGTTGGCTCGATTGCAGCCCTCTTCATGTCGCTTGGTCTGGCCAAGGAAAACCAGCTCGACAAGTTCGAGTTTCCGGTCCTGCTCGTGCTCTGCACGCTCGGCATCCTGCTGATGATTTCGGCCAACGATCTCATCTCGCTCTACCTCGGCCTTGAGCTGCAGTCGCTCGCGATTTACGTCGTTGCTGCAATCAATCGCGATAGCGTCAAGTCCACGGAAGCCGGCCTGAAGTACTTCGTACTCGGAGCGCTTTCCTCGGGCATGCTGCTTTACGGCATGTCGCTGGTCTATGGCTTCACCGGTCACACCCAGTTCGCTGCGATCGCCCAGGCATTGAGCGTTGACGGCGCGCGTTCGCTCGGTCTCATCTTCGGCCTGGTCTTCATCCTTGCCGGTATCGCCTTCAAGATTTCCGCTGTTCCGTTCCATATGTGGACACCGGATGTTTACGAAGGCGCGCCGACCCCGGTCACGGCATTCCTTGCCAGCGCTCCGAAGGTTGCGGCGATGGCTATGTTGACCCGTATTGTGATCACTGCCTTCCAGCCGGTCGTGGCTGATTGGCAGCAGGTCGTGGTCTTCATTTCGATCGCTTCCATGCTGCTTGGTTCCTTTGCCGCAATCGGCCAGAAGAACATCAAGCGACTGATGGCCTATTCGTCGATCGGTCACATGGGCTATGCGCTTGTTGGCCTAGCTGCCGGCAACCAGACCGGCGTTTCGGGCGTCATGCTCTACATGGTCATCTACATGGTGATGACACTCGGCGGCTTCGCGATCATCATGTCGATGCGGCGGAAGGACGGCACGGTCGTCGAAGAAGTGAACGACCTGGCTGGCCTGTCGACCACCAATCCGTTCATGGCGACGGTTATGACCATCCTGATGTTCTCGCTGGCGGGCATTCCTCCGCTCGCAGGCTTCTTTGCGAAGTACTTCGTGTTTGTGGCTGCGATCGAAGCGAAGCTCTATGCTCTTGCGATCATCGGTGTTCTCGCCTCGGTCGTCGGCGCCTACTACTACCTGCGCGTCATTAAGCTGATGTGGTTCGATGAAGCCACCGGCGAGTTCGCGCGGGTCTCGGGGTCGCTCCGTCTTGTCTTTGGTCTGTCTGGCCTCTTCATTCTCGCCTATGTCTTCATCGGCGGTCCGATCGGCGGCGCGGCCGAGCTTGCAGCTGCGACGCTCTTTTGATGAACTCTGAGGCACGGCGCCGGATATCGCTCGACGATTTCAGGCACGAGGCTCTGTCGGAGACATCGTCCACGAATAGCGAATGCCTTGCCCGTGCGCGGGCAGGGGACCGCGGTCTTCTCTGGATCACGGCGGAAAAACAGACCGGCGGCCGTGGCCGCCGGGGACGCCCGTGGGTTTCCGAGCGGGGCAATCTCTATGCCTCGCTTCTTCTTATCGATCCGGCGCCCCTGGAGCGCCTTGGCTCTTTGCCGCTGGCAATTGCCGTCGCGGTTCACCAAGCCGTTCGCCATGTGCTGCCGCATACGGCCGAGCCGCTCGAAGTGAAGTGGCCGAACGATATCCTGGTCGGACGAAAGAAGACTTGCGGCATTCTTGTCGAGGGCGAAGCCCTCCCGGACGGGCGTCATTCACTCGTCATCGGCATAGGCATCAACGTCGCATTCATGCCTGATAACCCGCTCTACCCGGTCACCTGCCTGCGCGAGCAGGGGAGCTCGGCTTCCCCCGAAGAGGTTTTCGCCCATCTTTATGCATCGATGGCTGAGGTCCTGGAGGCATGGGATCGCGGCCGCGGTGTACGGGAAATCACGGAGCGGTGGCGCCGGGTCGCCTGTGGTATCGGCGAAAAGATAACTGTGAACCTGCCGGACCGGTCGATTTCCGGCCACTTCGCCGGAATTGATGATAATGGCCTGTTGATGCTCGATACCGGCGCAGGCAGGATGATGACGATTGCCGCCGGCGACGTCTTCTTTGGTTGATTGGAAAAACGAAAAATATGGCGAAGCAGGACGAACTGGTATTTTTGCCGTTGGGCGGCGTTGGCGAGATCGGAATGAATCTCGCCCTTTACGGCTACGGCCCGCCGGACCACCGCCAGTGGATCATGGTCGACTGCGGCGTCACCTTCCCGGGACCGGACCTGCCGGGAGTCGATCTTGTGTTGCCGGACATTCGTTATCTCGCCAGTGAGCGCAAGAGCCTCAAGGCGATCTTTATCACCCACGCCCATGAGGACCACTACGGCGCGCTCGCCGATCTGTGGCCGGGCCTCAATGTGCCGGTCTATGCCTCCGCCTTTACCGCTGGCCTGCTGGAGGCAAAGCGCAACTTCGAGAAATCGGCCATTGGCGAGATCCCGGTGACGCTGTTTACGGCGGGCGACACTGTCAATGCCGGCCCCTTCAGTGTCGAGGGCGTGGCGGTCAACCATTCCATTCCCGAGCCGATGTCGCTGGTGATCCGTACGCCACTCGGCAATGTGATCCATACCGGCGACTGGAAGATCGATCATGAGCCTTCGCTTGGTCCGCTGACCGACGAGACACGGTTCCGCCAACTCGGGGATGAAGGTGTCCTGGCGTTGATGTGCGATTCCACGAATGCTCTGCGAGATGGCGTATCGCCGTCGGAGAAGGACGTTTCCGCGAGCCTGCGCAAGATCATCGAGAATGCGGAAGGCCGGGTTGCGGTAACGACATTCTCATCGAACGTCGGCCGTATTCGCACCGTGGCCGAGGCGGCCGAGGCTGAAGGCCGCGAAGTCCTTCTGCTTGGCAGCTCGCTCAAGCGGGTCGTCGACGTTTCCCGCGATATCGGACTGATGGAAGGCATCAAGCCGTTCATTTCCGAGGAGGAATACGGCTACGTCCCGCGCGACAAGGTGGTGGTCATTCTGACCGGTAGCCAGGGCGAGCCACGCGCTGCCCTTGCGAAACTGTCGCGCGACGAGATGCGCAATGTGGCGCTGGCATCAGGCGACATCGTGGTATTCTCCTCGCGCGCTATCCCCGGTAACGAGAAGGCGATCCAGGATATCAAGAACGGCCTGATCGAGCAGGGCGTCCACGTGATCACCGACAACGAGGCCCTCGTTCACGTTTCCGGACATCCTCGCCGCAACGAGCTGCAGAAGATGTATGAGCTGACCCGGCCGAAGATCGTTGTGCCGGTGCATGGCGAAGCGACGCACCTGACGGCTCACAAGGAACTTGCGGAGCAGTCCGGTATCGCGATCGTACCGCGCGTGCGCAATGGCGACATCCTCCGGCTGGCACCAGGACCCGTCGAGGTAATCGACGAGGCGCCGCATGGCCGTATATATAAGGACGGCTCGCTGATCGGCGATTTCGACGAGATGGGCATTGGCGAGCGCAAGAAGCTCTCCTATGTCGGCCACGTCGCCGTCAACGTGGTGATCGATAGCCGCTACGATATCGTCGGTGATCCCGATCTTGTCGCGATTGGCCTTCCTGTCTATGACGACGAAGGCGACGAGATGGAAGATACGCTTTACGATGCGGCTGTTGGCGCCATCGAGAGTATACCACGGGCCCGACGGAAGGATCTCGACCTGCTGCAGGAGTCGGTCCGCCGTGCCATCCGAGCGACGGCCAACCAGACCTGGGGCAAGAAGCCTGTCGTCACGGTCTTCGTTACGAAGGTGTGACGGATGCTCGGTCGGGTCAACCATGTCGCTATTGCAGTTCCCGACCTTGCGGCCGCAACGGCGTCATACCGCGATACGCTAGGCGCGACCGTTTCGGCCCCGCAAGCTCTGCCGGAACACGGCGTTACCGTTGTCTTCGTTGAGTTGCCGAACACGAAGGTCGAACTGCTGCAGCCGCTGGGAACGGACTCGCCGATTGCTGCCTTTCTGGACAAGAACCCGTCCGGCGGGATGCACCATATTTGCTACGAGGTTGGCGATATCCTCGCGGCCCGCGACCAGTTGATCCAAGGTGGGGCGAGGGTGCTTGGCGCCGGCGAGCCCAAGATCGGCGCGCACGGAAAGCCGGTGCTCTTCCTGCATCCGAAGGATTTCTTCGGCACCCTGATCGAGCTCGAGCAGGTCTGAGCAGGCCTGCGGCAGAGTGACCGAAAATGCCGAAAGTCGGCAAGGTGCCTGAAAGCGGCTTTGAGTTGGCCGGTATTTCGGCTTATAAGCACGGCAATTGCGATCGTCGCAGAGAGCCTAGCGGGACAATTCGATGCTGCAGATATTTCTACAGGGCTTCGCCGTCTACTTTATCGTGTGGTGGATGACGCTCTTTGCCGTTCTCCCGATCGGTCTGCGCACACAAGCGGAAGACAACGACATCGTGCTGGGAACGGTTCACAGCGCGCCGACCCGCTTTAGGGCTGTCTTCGTTTTTTCGATGACGACGCTCATTTCCGCCATCATATATGCTCTCTGGTATATCGCTTCGAATTACTTCGGATGGGGTTTCGACGCCCTACCACAAATCGGCCCTTCGTTCTCAAATGTCTAAGGGCGTTTGCCCAGTTTTTGGGCGAATGCGGATTTCGACTGTCATACACCTGTCATCAAGTTGCGGCATGGAGTTGCCGTAACGTGATATGGACATTGCTTTACGTTAGAAGGCCCAATTCATCGGGCTGTTTGGAGTAATAAAAAGCAAAAAAAAACAAGGCTAAAAGCCTTGTTTTAAGTATCGCGTGATCCTTATCCGTTGCCGGGGCTGCGACGAGCGCGCCTAAGATCTGATCCTCCCAAGACTTGACCGCGAAATCGACAAGGATTTGAGCTCCTTGCCTGTTTTGTGGGCTAAAACTAGCTCAAAGAATGGGCTTTGTCATCAGCTTTTTTTGCATTTTTGCTACACTTCAGCAATTTTTTTCTGTTGATAAGAATTTCGCACAAGCCATTATAATTTCGCCTTTTTCTTAGATTGTCTGCTTCGCAAGTGCGAACATGCTTTAACGGAAGGCCGCTTAAGTCCGTCGCGGGTTTCTTTCCTTTCACGAAGCAGTTATGAACGCTGCCAATATTTGTGAACGCCTTCGATTCCGCGCCATGCGGTGTCTCAACAGCTCTGGAATTCGCCATGCGCCTGTCTCGCTATTTCATGCCCATCCTGAAGGAAAATCCCAAGGAGGCGGAGATCGTCTCTCACCGGCTGATGCTGCGCGCCGGCATGATCCGGCAGCAGTCGCAGGGCATCTATTCCTGGTTGCCGCTCGGCAAGCGCGTGCTCGACAAGGTCAACAACATCATTCGCGATGAGCAGAACCGCGCCGGTGCGATCGAACTGTCGATGCCGACGCTGCAATCTGCCGAACTCTGGCAGGAAAGCGGGCGCTACGACGCCTATGGCAAGGAAATGCTGCGCATCAAGGATCGCCAGGATCGCCCGATGCTGTATGGTCCGACGAACGAGGAAATGGTCACGGATATTTTCCGGTCTTACGTGAAATCCTACAAGAGCCTGCCGCTCAACCTGTACCATATCCAGCTGAAGTTCCGCGACGAGATCCGTCCGCGTTTCGGTACCATGCGCTCGCGCGAATTCATGATGAAGGACGCGTATTCCTTCGATCTGACCAAGGAAGACGCAGTCCACTCCTACAACAAGATGTTCGCGGCCTACCTGCGCACCTTTGACCGCCTTGGTCTGCGCGCCATTCCAATGCGTGCCGACACCGGCCCGATCGGTGGCAATCACAGCCACGAGTTCATCATTCTCGCCGACACCGGCGAGTCGGAAGTATTCTCGCACCGCGATTTCGTGAACTTCGACATTCCGGCAGCCGATATCGACTTCGACGACGTCGCCGGCATGCAGGCAATCTTCGACAAGTGGACGTCGGTTTATGCCGCTACCTCCGAGATGCACGACGAGGCCGCATTCGATGCCATTCCTGAGAGCGATCGCCTCTCGGCCCGCGGTATCGAAGTCGGCCACATCTTCTACTTCGGCACGAAGTATTCCGAGCCGATGGGCGCGAAGGTGCAGGGTCCGGATGGCAAGGAGCATACAGTCCACATGGGTTCCTACGGGATTGGCCCAACTCGCCTTGTTCCCGCCATCATCGAAGCATCGCATGATGAGAATGGAATCATCTGGCCGGCGTCGGTCGCGCCGTTCGATGCAGTGGTGATCAACATGAAGGCCGGTGATGCGGCGAGCGATGCTGCCTGCGAGAAGATCTATGCGGCGCTGTCGAACGCCGGCAAGGACGTCCTCTACGACGATACGGACGACCGCGCCGGAACGAAGTTTGCGACCGCCGACCTGATCGGCGTTCCGGTGCAGATCATTGCCGGCCCGCGTGCGGTCGCGAGCGGCGAAGTCGAAGTGAAGGACCGCAAGACAGGCGCCCGCGAAACGATGACCATCGACGCGGCGATCAACAAGCTCTTGGGCTGAGAAGGCAGGAGGCAGGATGGCAGATGTAGCGGTGAGCCAGCAGGGTTCTAAATCCGGCTCGGCGCCGGCCAGCCGGCCATTTTCCGCCTTCGAACGGCTTGTGGCGTGGCGCTATCTGCGCGCCCGCCGCAAGGAAGCGTTCATTTCGGTGATCGCCGGCTTTTCCTTCATCGGCATCATGCTTGGGGTTGCTACGCTCATCATCGTCATGGCTGTCATGAACGGCTTCCGGACGGAACTGATCTCCCGCATTCTCGGCATCAACGGTCACATGATCGTTCAGCCGGTCGATACGCCGTTCAACGATTATCCGGCGCTGACCGACAAGCTTGCCGGCGTGCCGGGCATAAAGCTTGCTCTGCCGCTGGTCGAGGGCCAGACCCTGGCCTCAGGTCAGGGCGGTGCGGGCACGGGCGCTCTGGTGCGCGGCATCCGGCCCGAGGACCTTGAAAAGGTTAAGACGGTCTCGGGCAACATCAAGTCCGGCGATCTTGTCGGTTTTGCCGCGGGACAGGGTGTCCTTATCGGCTCGGGTATGGCGACACAGCTCGGCCTTCAGGCAGGTGACACCATCACGCTGATATCACCGGAAGGTGATGTCACGCCGATGGGTGTAAACCCACGGGTCAAGTCCTACAAGGTCTCCGGTATCTTCGAGATCGGCATGTCGGAATACGACGCGACGATCATCTATATGCCGCTTGAGGAAGCGCAGCTCTATTTCAATGCCGAGGGGCTGGTTCAATCCATCGAACTCTTCGTCGACAATCCCGACGACATTGACAATATGCGGCCGAAGGTGGAGGCCGCCGCGGGCCGCCAGATTGCGATTACTGACTGGCGCCAGCGCAACCAGACCTTCTTCTCCGCGCTGCAGGTCGAGCGGAACGTGATGTTCATGATCCTGACGCTCATCGTCCTCGTTGCGGCGCTGAACATCATTTCCGGCCTCATCATGCTGGTGAAGGACAAGGGCAGTGACATCGCGATCCTGCGGACGATGGGCGCGAGCTCTGGCGCGATCATGCGCATCTTCTTTATGACGGGCGCTGCCATTGGCCTCGTTGGGACGCTCGCCGGTGTGCTGCTCGGGGTTCTTGTTTGCGTCAATATCGAGAAGATCCGCGAGTTTTTCTCTTGGGTGTCCGGCACGGTGCTGTTTGACCCGCAGCTCTATTTCCTCAGCCAACTGCCCGCCGAGATGAGCTTCAGCGAGACCATGTCCGTGGTGATCATGGCGTTGACGCTGTCCTTCATCGCGACGATCTTTCCGGCATGGCGAGCCTCCAAGCTCGATCCCGTGCAAGCCCTGCGCTACGAATAAGGAATGCTCTCTTCATGAAGCGGAATCCCGTTCTCAAGCTTTCCGGCGTCGAGCGCCACTATGGCCAGGGCGAGACGCTGCTCTCGATCTTGAAGGGTGCCGATTTCACGCTCAACAGCGGCGAAATCGTTGCGCTCGTCGCTCCATCAGGGACCGGCAAGTCGACGCTTTTGCACGTTGCTGGCCTGCTCGAGCATCCCGATGGCGGCGAGGTTGTCATCAACGGAAATGCCTGTGACGGTTTGCCGGATGATAAGCGTACGGCGATCCGCCGTAGCGAAATCGGATTCGTCTACCAGTTCCATCACCTGCTGCCGGAATTCTCTGCGATCGAGAATATCATGATGCCGCAGATGATCGCCGGGTTGCCGCGCAAGGAGGCGAAGGAACGAGCCGGCCAGTTGCTCGACTACATGCGTATCGGCCATCGCGGTGCGCACCGCCCCGGGGAGCTTTCCGGTGGCGAGCAACAGCGCGTGGCGATTGCCCGTGCCGTCGCCAATGCGCCAAGCCTGCTTCTGGCGGATGAGCCAACGGGCAACCTCGATCCAGAAACGGCGAGCTATGTCTTTGACGCACTGGAGGCGCTGGTGCGCCAATCAGGCCTGGCGGCACTCATCGCCACCCATAATCATGAACTCGCCGGGCGCATGGACCGCCGCGTCACGATCACCGACGGCAAGGTCGTGGATTTCTGATCAGGGCTGGATGAGACCGCCACGGTAGTCCAGTTCATAGGCCCTGCGCTCATTCACGACGATCACTTCACGACCGCTGAAATGGCTGCAGTCGCCTGTGTTTTGATCGGCATAGAAACCGAAAGCATGCTCGAATTCCATGCCGCCGAGAAAACGTCGGTACTCGGCATACATTTTTGACAGTGCAGCCTTAATCACCGTTCCCGCTCTTTTCCCGTCGATCAACGAATGCTCGACGATGCGTCCGAAGTAGTTCATCGCCCAGACCGGTTCGCCGTCCAGCCAAACCACTTCTTGCCCGGCGAAATCGGCGCCGCCGAAATAGCTGTCGAGATAGCGCCACTGTCCACGCTGATAACCGATGTCATGCGATCCTGTCCGGCAGGCGGGTGCAGGGGTTCCGCCGCCAACATAGGTACGGGCCTTCGCCTCAACGATGAACCGGTTCAATGCAGCAATATCCATGACCTATCCCCCTCGTTCGGCAACGTCTCAAAAAGACTGCCAGTTGTAAAGAACAAAAAGGGAACATGCTTCACTGGCCGCAGATGGATTGCCCGGTCTCGTTGTTCCATTCAGCGATCGGGAGGACACGTGGCTCGGCTTTGACGTCCTTGCCATCCTTCTGCAACTTCCCGGTCAACGCGTTGTAGTCGCAGGAGCCGGCGGCATTCGGGTCGAGCGTGTCGTAGTGATTGTAGGTATAGCCGGCGACGACAAACTGCTCGTTGCGGTAGGCCACTGTCAGCGTCTGGTCCCAGCGGTCGCGTCCGATCGCACTGTTCTGTGAGTGGATGGCGATCGAGGATTTGCCAATGGCTTTCAATGACGGTTCCTGCCCGAAGACGCCATTGGCATTGGTGCTGCCCCAAATCTTGTCGGGCGCGGTAAGCGAAAGTCGCAGAAGCTCGTGATCGCTGTCGCGAAGGTAAAGGTAGATGCCGATCTGATCGTCGCTGGCGTCATCTTCCGGAGCAACCAGCAGCGCGAGATCCTCATGCCCGTCGCCGTCCCAATCGCCCGTCGTCGCGTCAATGATGCGCGCGGGATCGATTTGTTCGGCCCGAGCGGTAAACGCTGCCGACCAAGCCAATCCAACAATTAAGACAAACTTAAGCATGCTTTTCTCCCCGTGCCATGCAGCCAGCAGAGCGGAAAAGAATCCTGTTGACAATAGAACAAGGGCGGAACAAACTGAAAACATAAGAGAACAGGAGAGCCAAATGACTGACATGATCCGTGATATCGCAGCATTCACCTCCATCGCAATGTTCGTTGCCAGCTTCTCGCTGATCTGCATGGCAATGTAAGAATTCAGGGGACCGCATGGCTGCCATGCGGTCCGAACCCGATCGCTTCTCTGGACATCGACCCCTCAATGCTGAGAATAGACCTGATTGATTCAGGTGATCGGAAGGCATGTTATGGCGGGTGCGGAGAAAGACGCGGCAAGCGGTTTTATCGGTGGCACGCCAGGCTTCGTTCACCTGCGGGTTCACTCAGCCTACTCGCTGCTTGAAGGCGCGCTGCCACTCAAGAAGATTCTCTACAAGGCGTCGGGCGACAGTCAGCCGGCGATCGCGATCACCGATACGAACAATCTGTTCGTCGCCCTCGAATTTTCGCAGAAGGCGATGGATGAGGGGCTGCAGCCGATCATTGGCTGCCAGGTCTCGATCGATATGGAAGACAGTCTTGAGACGGAACGGCGAGGCGGCCAGCAGGCACTCGTCAAGCTCCCGTCGCTGGTGCTCTTGGCGGCCACCGATGCCGGCTACGAGCGATTGGTGGACCTTGTCAGCCGCGCCTATCTCGGCGGTGAGGGCAACGGTCAATCGATTCACATTCGCGCCTCTTGGCTCGATGAGATCGGTACCGGCGGTCTGATCGCTCTGACCGGCGCCTTGACGGGGCCGATCGACATGGCGCTTAAGGACGGGCATACCGCCCAGGCGGAAGCACGCCTTCTGCTGCTGAAGCGCCATTTCGGCGACCGGCTTTATGTAGAGCTGCAGCGGCACGGCACCTACGACAAGCGCCACGAGCAGAAGGTGGTCGGCCTTGCCTACGAGTATGACCTGCCGCTGGTCGCCACCAATGAAGCCTTCTTCCCGACCCGTGAGGACTATGATGCGCACGACGCCCTGATGGCCGTCGCCCACAACGCCATTGTCTCGGATGATACCCGATTCCGCCTGACACCCGATCACTACCTGAAGAGCCGCGCCGAAATGGCCAAGCTGTTCGCGGACCTGCCTGAAGCCTTGGAAAATACCGTCGAGATCGCCCGGCGCTGCTCCTTCATCCTGAAGACACGCAAGCCGATCTTGCCGCGCTTCACCGGCGCGACGGCCGATCCCGAGGAGGCCGAACGCGAAGAGGCTCTGGAATTGCGCAGGCAGGCAGAGGAGGGGCTGGACAATCGCCTAGCCACACTCGGCATGTCGCCCGGCTATGAGGAGAAGGACTACCGGGAACGCCTGGAATTCGAACTCAGCGTTATCGAGCGCATGAAGTTCCCTGGCTACTTCCTCATCGTTTCGGACTTCATCAAATGGGCAAAGCAGCATGACATCCCCGTCGGCCCGGGCCGTGGCTCGGGTGCGGGCTCGCTCGTCGCCTACGCACTGACCATCACTGACGTTGATCCGCTGCGTTTCTCGCTGCTCTTCGAACGCTTCCTCAACCCGGAACGCGTCTCGATGCCGGACTTCGATATCGACTTTTGCCAGGATCGCCGCGAAGAGGTGATCCGCTATGTGCAGCGCAAATACGGCCGCGAGCAGGTGGCGCAGATCATCACCTTCGGTTCGCTGCAGGCACGCGCGGCTTTGCGAGACGTGGGTCGCGTGCTGGAGATGCCTTACGGTCAGGTCGACAAGATCTGTAAGCTGGTGCCGAACAATCCGGCCAATCCGACGCCTTTGTCGAAGGCGATCGAGGAAGAGCCTAAGCTGCAGGAAGAGGCCGACAAGGAGCCCGTCGTAGCCCGCCTGCTCGATATCGCACAGAAGATCGAAGGTCTCTACCGTCACGCCTCCACCCACGCCGCCGGTATCGTCATCGGCGACCGTCCGCTGTCGAAGCTGGTGCCGATGTACCGCGATCCGCGGTCCGACATGCCGGTCACGCAGTTCAACATGAAGTGGGTCGAGCAGGCCGGCCTGGTCAAGTTCGACTTCCTCGGACTGAAGACACTAACGACGTTGAAGGTCGCCGTCGATTTCGTCACCAAGCGCGGCATCAAGGTCGACCTTGCATCGATCCCGCTCGACGACAAGCTGACCTACGAGATGCTCTCGCGCGGCGAAACCGTCGGCGTGTTCCAGGTGGAAAGTGCGGGAATGCGCAAGGCGCTGATCGGCATGAAGCCGGACTGCATCGAGGACATCATCGCGCTCGTGGCCCTGTATCGTCCAGGCCCGATGGAAAACATCCCGACCTACAACGCCCGCAAGCACGGCGAGGAGGAGATCGAGTCGATCCATCCGACGATCGATTACCTGCTGAAGGAAACGCAGGGCGTTATCGTTTACCAGGAACAGGTGATGCAGATCGCCCAGGTCCTGTCGGGTTACTCGCTCGGCGAAGCCGACCTTCTGCGCCGCGCCATGGGTAAGAAGATCAAGGCGGAGATGGACCAGCAGCGCGAGCGCTTCGTCGTCGGTGCCGTGAAGAACGGCGTCTCGAAGCCGCAGGCTGACAACATCTTCGAGCTGCTCGCAAAGTTCGCGAACTACGGCTTCAACAAGTCGCACGCCGCCGCCTACGCGATCGTCTCCTATCAGACCGCCTACATGAAGGCGCATTACCCGGTCGAGTTCCTCGCCGCCTCGATGACGCTCGATATGTCGAATACCGAAAAGGTCAACGACTTCCGCCAAGACGCCAAGCGCCTCGTGATCGAGGTGATTCCGCCGTCGGTTCAGACCTCTTTCCGCCACTTCGAAACCGGCGACAACCGAATCTACTACGCGCTGGCGGCGCTGAAGGGTGTCGGGGAATCTGCCGTAGATCATATCGTGGAGGTGCGCGGTGGCACGCCATTCGCGAGCCTGGAGGATTTCTGCCTGCGCATCGATCCCAAGCAGGTAAACCGCCGCGTGCTCGAAAGCCTGATTTTCGCCGGCGCCTTCGATTGCTTTGGGCTCGATCGGGCGCAACTGGCAGGCGGGCTCGACCGGATCATGGGCTACGCGCAGCGTGCGCAGGAAAACAAGCTGAGCGGCCAGTCGGATATCTTCGGCAGCGCTTTGTCGTCAGGCCCGGAGAAAATCTCGCTGCCGCCGTTTTCGCCGTGGCTGGCCTCGGAGAAGCTGCTCAAGGAGTTTCAGGTCCTTGGCTTCTATCTGACGGCGCATCCGCTCGACAGCTATCAGAGCATTCTGCAGAAGATGCGCGTTCAGACCTTTGCGGAGTTTTCGGCCGCAGTGAAGCAGGGAGCGAGCAACGGCCGCCTCGCGGGCACCGTCATCTCGAAGCAGGAGCGCAAGACGCGAACCGGCAACAAGATGGGCATCATCGTGTTCTCAGATTCCTCTGGGCAGTTCGAAGCCGTCCTATTCTCCGAGATGCTGAACCAATACCGTGACGTGTTGGAATCCGGGAAGTCCTTCGTGATTACGGCGACGGGGGAGGAACGGCCGGAAGGCATCGGCCTTCGCTTGCAGACGATACAATCGCTTGAGGAGAAGTCTCTGCAGATGCAGAAGGCTCTGCGCGTCTATGTGCGCGATTCCGGGCCGCTGCGCGCCGTCGCTGCACACCTGAACGCCAAGGGCGACGGCCTGGTTTCCTTCATCGTCATCAAGGAGGAGGGCAAGCGCGAGGTGGAGGTCGAGCTTCCGCAGAAGTATCGCATCACGCCCGAGATTGCCGCCGCGCTTCGCGCTGCACCCGGCGTCATCGACGTTGAGCTGGTCTGACGTCAACCCCTTGTGAGGGTAATGAAGTCCGTTCCCTTGCCGGTCTCGGGTCCGAGGCCGGTATCGGAGATCGTCAATGTTGATCCTGAGGTCAACATCGCGTTGATCTTGTGTCGCGTCTCCTCCGGAATATCGATACGGTTTAATGCGTTGGCGATCGGCGTGCCCGATATGATCGAGCTCTCGAGACTGCTAATACCAAGCCTTGTCATGGTCGCGCGCGAGAGTGTGTTGGGAAGGGTCGTACCCATCCAGGCCGCCGAGCCGGTTTCGAAATCGACGTCATGGACAAAGAAGAAATGCGTGCCGAGCGCGAGGCCGGGGTTTGCGATCGAGATCGGCTCTTCAAGAACGGGCTGGAATCCTTGGCGGATCATGATGACGCCGTTCGGTGGCGTTCCCTTGCCAGCCGCGGCATAGACGGCCTTGAGGAGGGTGTCACTCATTGGTGACTTGTCTGCCGTCGGTTCAACCGGATACTTCAACCTGAAATCGCTGATCGCCTGCAGCGTCGCCGTGCCGAGGAGACCGTCGGGTTCACCCACTGCAAATCCCAGCTCGTTGAGGTAGGTTTGGAGGTCGAGGACTTCCTCTCGTTGACTGCGGCGCGTTATGAGAATGCGGATCGGCGTGTCGTTTTCAGGCCTGGTTGCGGTCGGGGTCTCGTGAGACGACATTTCGACGTCGTTCATGGCGACCTGAACGGGCATCTGCCCGATCGCTGGTCGCAGGGCAGCATCGGACAGCAGCGCTGGGGACGCCGGCGTGTCCGGCCGGAAGAGCGTCGGATGATCGATTGCTTCAGGTGTCAATTCGGCGTCGGTTATGACAACCGGCACCCCCATCGCCGTCATCTTGTAGAGCTGCTTGGCGAAGGTTGCCGGCATGCGAACGCAACCGTGCGATGCAGGGTAGCGCGGCACTGCGTTCGACTCGTGAAGTGCAATGCCAGACCAGGTCAGTCGCTGCATGAACGGCATCGGCGCAGCCGAATAGATGTTGGATTCGTGATATTTCTGCTTCTCAATGACGGAAAAGATGCCGCTCGGCGTCGTATGCCCTGGTTTGCCCGTCGACACTTTGGAGGTCGCTACAACCTCGGCGCCGTCGTAGAGCGTGAGCGACTGCGCATCCTTCGAAACGAAGATTTGCAGCGTGCGTGCATCCGCCGCGAGCGCGGGGTGCACCAATGCAGTGGCCGACAGCAAGCCGAGGCCAAGGACGAGACGCGACAACATATGATTCAACCGATACGCAATACCTGAAGCGCCAGCCTAAGCGGCGAAGCTTAATGAAAACTTGAAATGATGGGTCTTGAGTACGGCTCACATATTAGTGATCGCGCTTACCGCCGAAGGTGTATCCGGTCTGAACAGTGCCTTTGCCGAACTTGTCGCGCAGTTTGTCCATTGCAGCTTCGGCAGCTGCCCTGCGGCCCGATTGCACATCGATGAGGTCGGGCGGATCGGCGCGAGCGGGATCGCAAAGATCCGTCACGCCGATTCCGATCAAGCGAAACTTCGTCCCGTCCGTTTCCCTCTCGAGCAGCTCCAGCCCGGTGCGGAAGATCCGGTCGGCAAGTTGTGTCGGGTCTTCGAGCTTGCGATTGCGGGTGCGCAGTTTGAAGTCCGCCGTCTTCATTTTCAGAACCACCGTATGGCCGGCGATATCGTGCTTCTTCAGCCGCCAGGCGACCTTCTCGGAAAGACTGCGGAGGATCGGAACGAGTTCATCGTGGCGGGAAATATCGTCGAAGAAGGTGGTTTCCGACGAAACGCTCTTTGCCGCATCGTTCAGGTGCACCTCGCGATCGTCGATCCCACGAGAAAGGCGCGCGAGTCGTTGGCCCATGCTGCCATATCGGCGCATGAGGTCGTTCTCCTCCATTGTCTGCAACTGGCCGATGGTGCGAATACCGTCAGCCTCCAAAGTGGCCGCAAATGCTTTGCCGACGCCCCATATTGTCGTCACCGGTCGGGGTGCGAGGAATGAAACCGCTTCCTCTCGACCGATCACTGAGAAGCCGCGAGGCTTATGCAGGTCGGACGCCACCTTGGCGAGAAACTTGCAGTAGGACAGGCCAATGGAGATGGTTATGCCGATCTCCTTCTCGATGCGCTGCGCGAACTTGGCGAGGGTGCGCGCCGGCGGATCGTGATGCAGCCGCTCGGTGCCACCAAGCTCCAGAAATGCCTCGTCGATCGAAAGCGGCTGAACGAGCGGCGTCAGCTCCTGCATTAACGTGCGGACTTCACGCCCGACTTTGGCGTATTTTTCCATGTCAGGTCGAATGACGACTGCCTGCGGGCAGGCTTCCAAGGCCTTGAACATCGGCATCGCGGAGCGAACGCCGTGGATGCGGGCAATGTAGCAGGCGGTCGAGACCACCCCGCGCTTGCCGCCGCCGATGATAACGGGCTTGTCGGCAAGCTCTGGATTGTCGCGTTTCTCGATTGTCGCATAGAAGGCGTCGCAGTCGATGTGCGCCAGTGTCAGCTGGTAGAGCTCTTGATGGCGTACAAGACGGGGACTACCGCAGGCCCTGCAGCGGCGCATTTCTGCCTTCTGCTCGGCAAGGCAGTCGCGACAGAAGCCTGATGTCGTGGCGCTCACAAGTGTCATGATGAGAACAAAGATTGAACATTGCAACATTAGCCTCTAAACTTTTGAGTCTCAAGAGAGGCTGGGAGGTTTGCATTGGACATCGATCTCCGTTTCGAGCCGGTGACGGCAGACCGTTGGACTGACTTCGAACGGCTCTTCGGTCCCCGTGGAGCCTTTTATGATTGCTGGTGTGTTGCGCTTCGCTTGCCTCATTCCGTCCGCACCAAAATGGGGCCGGATGACCGGAAATCGCATATGCTCGGCCGGATAGCCGTCGGGCCGCCACCGGGCATTCTGGCCTATGACGATGACGAACCCGTCGCCTGGGTTCAGGTCGGGCCGCGGTACGACGTGCCGCAATTCAATTCGCCGCGGACGGTTTCGCGACCGGTCGAGGATGCGGATGCGCACGATCCGTCGTTCTGGGCGGTGAGCTGTTTCTTCCTGACGTCGCATATGCGGGGGCAGGGGCTAAGCCACCGTCTCCTTGCCGGTGCGATCGATTATGCCCGACGCCACGGCGCTCGCTATCTTGAAGGCTGTCCGATCGACCACGTCAAGCAATCGAAATCGGTGACGCTCTGTACTGGCTCGACCGCGGTTTTCGAAGCTGCCGGATTCGAGACCGTGGCAAAACGCAAGGATGGCCGACCGCTTATGCGGCTGGATTTGCGCTCGTGAGAACATCCGCCGCGAAATGTGCCCTTAGTAACTCTGCGGCGTGGCCCCAGCCGGCCGCCTCTACGATGCTTCCAACAGGCGGCGGCGCGAACGGCTTGAAGTCGGCGTTAGCCATCATGGTCAGGAGCAGGCAGTCGGGCACGTGATCGGCAACGGAAAGGAGATTGCGTTGCATATCATCGATGAAGGCAACCGGCAGGCTTCGGCGATCATGCAGTGTTGCCACGACAGGGCCCTTGGGCTCCTCGGTGGCGATCAGGTCGAAAGAGAGGTCGAGTTGATTGAGAAATTCGCGCCGGATGCCGTGGTGCCGAGGCGGCATCGCGGTCAAGAAGACGATGTCGGCGTCGACCGAAAGCGACTGCAGTGTTTCGACGGCCTTTTCCGCCGGCTTCTGCCAGAGGTGCTGGTTCGCGAAGAACATTTCCTCAAACGAATCGACCGAGGCTCTGTCCAATTCGCTGCCGTCGAGGAGCGATACGATATTGCCGTAGAGGCGGAACGACCGAGGCAGGAGGTCGTAATTGTGCGAGCGCAGGAAAGCGGTAAACGGAGTGAGGAACTCAAGGACCACTTCGTCAATGTCGCAGACGACCAAAGGCCGGTCGGCGAGCCGCACCTGGCCGACGCTAGTTGCAAAATCCATGCTCAATATTCTCCCGAGCCAAGTCCCGGCGGCGAAAAATGCAGCCATGCCGCATTCAATGCGTCGGGCGCGGTGCCGGTCGCCTGGCAAAAGGCCATCGCCGTTGGCTCGTGCTGCATGATGAAGTCCATCATACCGGAAAGAAACCCAGGATCGTTGATCGCGTGGCGCACCTGCGCCGGCTCGACGCCGGTCAATGCAAGGAAACGGCCGAACAAATCCGGTTCGTTGGCAAGCCAGGCAAGCACGGCGATCGCGGTCTGCTGCGGATCGGCAGCGAGTTGTTTCGAAGTCTTGAAGTTGCTTTGCATTTCTCTGGGTAAGTTACCTATTTTTCAACCAAATACCGATAGTGTGCAGCCATCGGTTCTATGGAACCATGCCATCGCAGAAGTCTTCTTCATGCGGGGAAGCGGTACCAGAACAGACGTAGGACGCGTGTCATGCCCAAGCAGGTAATGATTGTAGAAGACAACGAGCTCAACATGAAGCTCTTTCGCGACCTTATCGAGGCGTCCGGCTACACGACGATTCAGACCCGAAACGGCATGGAAGCGCTCGATCTCGCGCGCAAATACCGGCCCGATCTGATCTTGATGGATATTCAACTCCCCGAGGTTTCTGGTCTCGAGGTCACCAAATGGCTGAAGGAAGACGATGATCTGCACGTCATTCCCGTTATCGCCGTTACAGCATTTGCCATGAAGGGGGACGAGGAGCGCATTCGCCAAGGCGGTTGCGAGGCCTATGTCTCGAAACCTATTTCCGTTCCTAAATTCATTGAGACGATCAAGACCTATCTGGGCGATGCTTGACGCATCGGAAAGAAGCCTATGACTGCGCGCATTCTCGTGGTTGATGACATTCCGGCCAACGTCAAGTTGCTCGAGGCTCGGCTAGTTGCCGAGTATTTCGACGTATTGACCGCCAGTGACGGCTATCAGGCGCTGGCAATCTGCGAGCGTAACCAGGTCGATCTCGTCCTTCTCGATATCATGATGCCAGGGATGGACGGCTTCGAAGTATGCGAGCGGCTGAAAGCCAATCCAAAGACCGCGCACATACCCGTGGTCATGGTAACCGCACTGGATCAGCCGACCGACCGCGTGCGTGGCCTTAAGGCCGGCGCCGATGATTTTCTCACCAAGCCGGTCAACGACCTTCAACTTATTTCCCGGGTGAAAAGCCTCCTGAGGCTGAAGACGCTCAGCGACGAATTGCGCATTCGCGCCGAGACTGCCCATACTATGGGGATCGACGAGCTGCTCCGTTCGGGCGAGGGGCGGAGCGATGAATCTGGCCAAGTGCTGCTGGTTGATGGGCGTGCCAATTCCCAGGAGCGCATCATCAAGGCCCTGAAGCCTGTCGCCGATGTCTCGGCGATTTCGGACCCACAAGCCGCGCTCTTCGAGGCCTCGGAAAATCCGTTTGAGCTGGTCATCGTCAATGCCAACTTTGACGACTACGATCCGCTCCGCCTGTGCTCTCAGCTTCGCTCGCTGGAGCGCACGCGTTTTCTGCCCATCTTGATCATCACCGAGCAGGGCGATGACGACATGGTGATCCGGGCGCTGGAACTCGGCGTCAACGACTATATCGTAAGGCCGGTCGATCCCAACGAACTGGTGGCTCGCAGCCTCACGCAAATGCGCCGCAAGCGTTACAATGATCGCCTGCGCGCAAGCGTGAAGCAGACAATCGAACTCGCGGTCACAGATCCACTGACCGGGCTTAGCAACCGTCGCTACCTGGATAATCACCTGAGCACACTCTTCAATCGATCGATGGCACGGGGCCGCCCGCTGTCCGTGTTGATCACCGACATCGATCGCTTCAAACAGGTCAACGACACTTACGGGCACGATGCCGGCGATGATGTGCTGCGGGAGTTTGCGAGCCGCATTCGCTCCACCGTCCGCGGTGCCGATCTTGCCTGCCGCTATGGTGGCGAAGAATTCGTGGTCGTCATGCCTGACACGTCGCCCGAGATAGCCGCGGCTGTCGCGGAGCGGCTGCGTTCCGCGGTCGAGACAGTGCCGTTCTTGCTGAAGTCATCAGGGCAGGAATTGAGCGTTACCGCTTCGTTCGGAATTTCGTCAAGGATCTCCTCCGTCATCACTCCAGGACAGTTGATGAAGCAGGCCGATCTCGCACTGTATGAAGCAAAAACGGGCGGCCGGAATCGTGTCGTCGCGGCGGCTTGAATAACGCTTCCATGAGACATTTCGTGTCATCCACAGCTGCGAACCAGCCAAGTAATTTGACTGCATAGCCGGTCGCTTGAAACGTTGATTTATTGGCATTCGATATCGTCACAAGCAGATCCGTCGCCGGCCTAGGACAGATGTGAGGATTAATCATATTAGCCGGCATTATACGGAAATAGTGACGCGAACTGACCTGCTGGCCGCGGCCAAGTAGGCTAATACTATTGGTCTATAGTTCCGCCATTCTTTGCCAATTTGGCGCTATTCTTGCCAATGTATCCGATTCGGCGGTCTAAAAGCTGTCCCAAAGCCGTACTTTTAACCATAAAATCAACCTCGGAAATCTAACCATTAAGAATTTGTTGATTTTCTTTCATTTTCGAGCAAATTATCGGCACATAAGAGATAAGCACTCCGTGTGAGGAGTCCGAGATACCCCATGATGCTCAGGTCCGCCGCATCTCCTGGGTCGTGGGGTCGGTCGGCTGGTTTGCAACATTCAGCGGTTCCTCGTGCCGCGTTGCTTGCTGGTCGACCCCCTTTCAAGAAAACGCCGTCCGTTCCGCATTTTCGGGAAGGACGGCGTTTCTGTTTTCTGGCATCGAGACCAAACCTGTAGAGCCGGCAAACAAAAAGGCGCGCAGCCATGGGCGCGCGCCTTTTTGAAGAACGTCAGATCAGGTGATTACTTGATCTTGGTTTCCTTGAACTCGACGTGCTTCTTAGCAATCGGGTCGTACTTGGTCTTCGTCATCTTGTCGGTCATCGTGCGGCTGTTCTTCGTCGTGACGTAGAAGAAACCGGTGTCGGCCGTCGACAGAAGCTTGATCTTGATTGTGGTAGCCTTGGCCATGGTCGTCCTGCCTTCAATAAAATGAAAGCCGTGGCAGGCCGGATTGGCTCCACGGCAAATTCTGGCGCGAAACTACGAATCTCGCTCGAAAAGTCAAGCCCGCTTTCGGAGGAAAAGCAGTCTGATGGAGGAAAGCAGGGCATAAAGGCCGAAGAATCCGGCGATTGCCCAGGCGAAACCGTCGTTGCCGGCAACGTCGATGGCGGCGCCGATCACCTGCGGCCCAGCCACGGTCCCTACTGCATAACAGAACACAAAGGCCGCGTTGGCGGCAGCAAGGTCCGAACCGGTCAGGCGCGAGCCCAAGTGACTGAGGCCAACGGTATAGAGCCCTGCGACACAGCCGCCCCAGAAGAGCAGAACCGCAGCCATCAGAACCCAGCTGTGAACGAGGATCGGCAGCATCAGAGAACCGATCAGGCCCATGAAGGCCATAGCGGCCAGCAGCGGTCGCTTGTCCTTCATCCGGTCTGAAAGCAAGCCGACGGGGATCTGAAAGATCACATTACCGATTCCCATTACCGTCAGCAGCAGGGCTGCCTGCGATTCGGTAAAGGCGGCGCGCACTGCGTAAATCGGGAACAGCGCCAGGCCACCGGCTTCGACGGCACCGAAGATGAAGACGGCAGCCGTTGCGCTCGGTACCAAGAAGACATAGCGCATGAAATGCAGTTCCGGCTTCTCTTCGAGGACCGGGCTCTCGTACCGTGCGATATAGATCGGAATGGCAGCCAGTAGGACGGCACAGGCGCCGACGGCAAACGGCAGCACGCCATCGCTGCCAAGAATAGAAAAGAGCAGTGGTCCGCCCGCAAACCCCAGTGAGAGAACGGTGGCATAGATCCCGAGCACAAAGCCCCGTTTGGAGGGCGGCGAGGCTGCGTTGATCCAGAATTCCGACAGGATGAACAGCGTCGTTGTTGCGCCGTGAAAGGCGAAACGCAG
Organism: Rhizobium sp. BK176; assembly: GCF_024808055.1. NCBI lineage: Bacteria > Pseudomonadati > Pseudomonadota > Alphaproteobacteria > Hyphomicrobiales > Rhizobiaceae > Rhizobium > Rhizobium sp. BK176. Next base: position 190,223 of record NZ_JANUBV010000009.1, read on the forward strand.
CGGAAACCACATCCAGAAATCCTGGGCATAGTAGAACCCAAGCGCACTTACGGCTGAGATCAGCACGGCCCATATCATGGTCGGAGCGACGCCGTATTTGTGTGCCAGCTTCGTGGTGATCGGAGCCGCCGCCATCGCGGCAACGCCCGCCATCGCCGTATTCAGTCCAATAAGCGTCGAGGGAATGCCGCGCTTTTCGAGAATGATGCTGAGAAGTGGAAGTCCGAGGCCGATTGCTATGCCGACAGCCGAGATGGACGAGACGGCTGCCACCAGGGAAGGCCAATGGATTTCCTCGACATCGCCTGGTGTTGTGCCGTTTCGCGGCTGAGACATGTATCCATCCTTAGAGACTGGCTGCGGAGAATCGCTCACCGCAAAGCACCATAGAAAGGCACGGTAGTGCCAAATCCAAATGACGGCTGTGCTTTACAAGATGAAACGCGCTGGCGGCAATAACCTGGATGATCTTGAATTGATTCAATCAAAGAAGCTTACCGAATACGCCTAAGATTTCGCCCTGCGGCCGCTGAACAGCAGGGCAGTTGGGGCGTGCCACTACACGTCAATTGTGTCGTGAAGGTGAAGGTGGGCGGTGCTCACCGGTTGCGGCCGGGAATCTCGTATTCCTCGTCATCGCCGTGCCCGCCGAAGCCGTGCATGCGCTGTGCCCATTGCAGGCCGATAACACCGCCCTTGATTGGCTGGATGACTAGCAGAGCGGCAAGGACCGTGATCGGCGCCCAGATTGTAAAGGTCAGCCAGAGCGGCATGGGCCAGACGAGGTCAGTCGCCATGTAGCCACCGATGATGAGGTGGCCGATAATGACGATGGCAAGATAGGGCGGCAGGTCGTCCGCGCGATGATGGTACATGGCCTCGCCGCAGGCGGCGCAATTGTCCACCGGCTTCAGGAAGCTCTTGAACAGTTTGCCGCTGCCGCAGTTGGGGCAGGTGTTCAGCATACCGCGCTTGATAGAACGGCCGAGCGGACGTTCCACCTCTTCACTGCTTCCGTAACGGATTGGCTGGTCGCTGGAAGTGGTCGTCATCGTCCGTTTCCTTTCGCGGCGTCCCTACACGCCTATCGCCGCCCTCTTGGCGGCCTCGTTCCGGCCTGCTTGCGCGCGCGGCTTGCGTCGCGCCGGCCAGCCTTATGGAACGAACGCACAGCGGCCGGCATCTTTCGCCCTTCGCTGATCACCTCGAAACGCAGCGCACCGGCAAGCGGAATAGCCTCTGCGAGCTTGACCGTGACGTCGTCGCCGAGGCGATACCCAAGCCCGGTCTTTTCGCCAGACAATGCCTGATGCGCCTCATCATAGATGAAGTAGTCCGTTCCGAGCGTAGATATAGGAACGAAGCCATCCGCTCCATAGTCCGGGAGGGTGACAAATAGTCCCGATTTCGTCACACCTGATACGCGTCCTTGGAATTCCTCGCCGATACGGCCGGCAAGATGATGCGCAATCAGGCGGTCCACCGTTTCGCGCTCGGCGGCCATGGCGCGGCGCTCGAAAGTCGAGATCTCTGCGGCAATATCGTCGAGTGCGGCTTCTTCGTCGGGCGTGATGCCGCCTTCACCGAAACCGAGCGAGCCGACCAGTGCACGGTGCACGATCAGGTCCGCATAACGGCGGATCGGCGAGGTGAAGTGCGCGTATTTCATCAGGTTCAGGCCGAAGTGCCCGATATTCTCCGGGCTGTAGATAGCCTGGCTCTGCGAGCGAAGCACCATCTCGTTGACCATCGTCTGGTGCGGCGTGTCGTCCGCCTTGGCGAGGATCATGTTGAAATTGTTGGCGCGCATGTTGCCGCCCTTGGGAAGCGATATGCCAAGCGTTGCCAGGAACTCGCGCAGCACTTCCTGCTTGGCGAGCGTCGGGCCGTCATGGATGCGGTAGATCAGCACCTGCCGCTTCTTCTCCAGCGTCTCGGCTGCCGAAACGTTGGCCTGGATCATCATTTCTTCGATCAGCTTGTGCGCGTCGAGGCGTGGCGGCACGACAACGCGGTCCACGGTGCCGTCAGGCTTCAGCAGGATCTTGCGCTCCGGCATGTCGAGCTCGAGCGGTTGCCGGCGCCCACGACCGAGCGTCATGATCCGGTAGGCATTCCAAAGCGGCTTCAGGATCGGTTCGAGAAGCGGTCCCGTCTTATCGTCAGGCGTGCCGTCGATCGCCGCCTGCGCCTGCTGGTAGGAGAGCTTTGCCGCGCTCTTCATCATCACGCGATGGAAGGTATGGCCGATCTTTCGGCCTTCCTTCGAAAACATCATGCGAACGGCAAGCGCCGGCCGGTCCTGACCTTCTCTCAACGAGCAGAGATCGTTCGAGATGCGCTCCGGCAACATCGGCACGACCCGGTCCGGGAAATAGACCGAGTTGCCGCGCTTCAGCGCTTCGCGATCGAGCGGAGAGTTCGGGCGAACGTAATAGGAGACGTCGGCGATGGCGACAGTAACGATGACGCCATCCGGATTATCGGGCGAGGGATCCGCCTCGGCATAGACGGCGTCGTCATGGTCCTTGGCGTCAGCCGGATCGATGGTGATCAGCGGCACATCGCGCCAGTCCTCGCGATGCGACATCGTCGCGGGCTTGGCATCGTCGGCTTCGGCGACGACAGCAGGCGGGAATGTATAAGGGATGCCATGGGCATGGATGGCGATCATCGAGATCGCCTTCTCGGATGCGACGGAACCGATGATCGAGAGCACCTTGGCGCGCGGCAGGCCGAATCGACCGAGACGGGCAACTTCGACCTCGACAAGATCGCCGTCCTTGGCCTCGCCCTTGTACTCGGGGTCGATCACCATTTCCTCGCCGCGCCGCTCGATCGGCAGCAGACGACCGGCACCACCAGGTGCATCCTTGAAGACGCCGAGCAACGCGCCGCGGCGCTTGTCCAAAATCTTGATGATGCGCGCGGTGTAGGCCGGGCCGCCGCGATCAGAGGCCGGAAAGATCTTCGCGAGGATTCGGTCGCCCATGCCGGCGACAGGAGCCTTGCCCTTGCCGTTGCGACCTGCTGCCGATGTCGACTGGCGGATGGCGACGGCGGGCGCAACCCCCATCTCCTCCGGCCACTCCGCCGGACGGCCGATCAGTTCGCCGTCCTTGTCGCGCGTCGTGATGTCGAGCACTGTGACGGGCGGCAGGGCGCCCGGCCGGATCAGCGACTTGCGCGTCTTCTGGAGCATTCCTTCCTGCTCCAGTTCGCGCAGGAGGTGCTTCAGTTCGACGCGGTTGTCGCCTTTCAGTCCGAAGGCCTTCGCAAGCTCGCGCTTCGACGCCTTCTGCGGATGGTCGGCGATAAAGCGCAGAATCACTTCGCGGGAGGGCAGGGCCCCGTGGGCGATGTTCAGCGGTTCGGCTGCGGGTTGCTGGCTGGCGCGTCCGATCTTGCCGGGACGCTTGCCCATGCCCTTCATTCTTTCCCGCGGGATTTTGCTCACTCTTTGCTCTTCTTCGTCTTTGCCGGCGCCTTGGCTTTGGTCGTTTTCGGCTTGGCGGCGGTCTTGGTAGTCTTGGTTTCAGCCGAGGCGGCCTTCGCCTTCGGTTTTGCCTTGCTCTTCGATGCCGGTGCCTTGCCTGCCTTGGCGGTGATCAGCGCCAGCGCTTCCTCGACAGTCAGGGCCTGCGGATCGGTGCCCTTCGGCAGGGTCGCATTGACCTTGCCCCAGTTCACGTAGGGACCATACTTGCCGTCGCGAACGGTGATCGCACCGCCATCCGGATGGTCGCCCAGTTCCTTCAACGCTGCCGCTGCAGTCCGGCCGCGTCCGGCAGGGCCCTTGCTCGCCTTGTCGGCAATCACGGTCACAGCGCGGTTGAGCCCGATCGAGAAGACGTCTTCGACGCTTTCGAGGTTGGCGTAGCCGCCGTCATGCAACAGGAACGGCCCATAGCGACCGATGCCGGAAGAAATCATCTTGCCGGTTTCCGGGTGCTTGCCGATATCGCGTGGCAGCGAAATCAGCGCCATCGCCTTCTCGTAGTCGATATCCTCGGGTTTCCAGCCCTTCGGCAGCGAGGAACGCTTTGCTTCCTTGCCATCACCGCGCTGGATGTAGGGGCCGAAGCGGCCCGAACGCAGCGTAAGCTCTTCACCGGTCACCGGATCGGTGCCGAGGTTCTTCGGCTCGTTCAGCGCAACGCCTTCGGCTTCCGAACCACCTTCGGATGAAAGCTGACGGGTATAGTTGCATTCGGGATAGTTCGAGCAACCGACGAAGGCGCCATACTTTCCGAGCTTCAGCGAAAGGTTGCCTGTGCCGCAAACCTGGCAGATGCGCGGGTCGCCGCCATCTTCCCGCTTCGGGAAAACGAGTGGCGCCAGCGCTTCGTTAAGCGAGTCGAGAACGTTGGTGACGCGAAGTTCCTTCGTATCCTCGATCTGGGAGAAGAAATCCTTCCAGAAATCGCGCAGCACCTGCTTCCAGTTCAGCTCCCCGGCCGAGATCCGGTCTAGCTTCTCTTCAAGATCAGCGGTGAAATCGTATTCGACGTATTTGGTGAAGAAGCTTTCGAGGAAGGCCGTCACCAGCCGGCCCTTGGCCTGCGGAATGAGCTTGCGCTTGTCGATGGTGACGTACTCGCGATCGCGCAAGGTCGCCAGCGTCGCAGCGTAAGTCGACGGACGCCCAATGCCGAGCTCTTCCATCTTCTTGATTAGCGATGCTTCCGAATAGCGCGGCGGCGGTTCGGTGAAGTGCTGGGTCGAATTGATCTTCTGCTTTGCGAGGTTCTCGCGGGCATTGATCTCGGGCAGACGACCATCCTCGTCACCGTCGTCGCTCTGTTCGCCGTCTTCCTTCTGGTCGGTATAGGCGGCGATGAAGCCGTCGAAACGGATCACCGAGCCGACAGCGCGCAGACCGGCTTTCTCGCCCTTGTTGTCGGCGGTGATCTCAGCCGTGGTACGCTCGATTTCAGCCGAGGCCATCTGGCTCGCGATGCCGCGCTTCCAGACAAGGTCGTAAAGCCTCAACTGGTCGGCATCGAGGAACTGCCGCACGCGGTCGGGCGAGCGATTGAAATCGGTCGGGCGGATCGCCTCGTGTGCTTCCTGGGCGTTCTTGGCCTTGGTGGAATAGAAGCGAGCCTTCTCCGGCAGATAGCGTTGGCCGAATTGATCGACGATTGCGCTCCGCGCCGCATCGATGGCTTCGGGCGCCATCTGAACGCCATCCGTACGCATGTAGGTGATCAGACCGACCGTCTCGCCGCCGATGTCGACACCCTCGTAGAGCTTCTGGGCAACCTGCATGGTCCGGGACGCTGAAAAGCCGAGCTTCGAGGACGCCGCCTGCTGCAGTGTGGAGGTTGTGAAGGGTGGTCCCGGGTTGCGCTTGACCGGCTTTGCCTCGACCGTGTCGACGGCATAGCTCGCGCCTTCCAGAAGGGCCTTGAGCTTGCCGGCTTCTTCGCCGTTTCCGATCGAACGAGCCTGCAACCGCTTGCCATTCGCTGCAACCAGTTTTGCTTCGAACTCGTCGCCCCGTGGCGTCTTCAGGAGAACCGAAAGGTTCCAGTACTCCTCGGAGATGAAGCGCTCGATTTCGGACTCACGATCGCACACCAGACGCAGCGCCACCGACTGAACGCGGCCGGCCGAACGTGCGCCCGGGAGCTTGCGCCAGAGAACTGGCGACAGGTTGAAGCCGACGAGATAGTCGAGGGCACGGCGAGCGAGATACGCATCGACGAGCGGCACGTCGATGTCGCGTGGCTCCGCCATGGCATCGAGGACGGCCTTCTTCGTGATCGCATTGAAAACGACCCGCTTCACGGTCTTGCCGCTCAGGACGCGCTTCTTGTTCAGCATGTCGAGGACGTGCCAGGAAATCGCTTCACCCTCGCGGTCCGGGTCGGTTGCGAGGAATAGGCTGTCGGACGACTTCACCGCGTCGGCGATATCCTTCAGCCGCTTGGCCGATGCGCCGTCGACCTCCCACAGCATTTCGAAATCCTGATCCGGAAGAACCGAGCCGTCCTTGGCAGGCAGATCGCGGACATGGCCGAAGGAGGCGAGCACCTTGTATCCGGAGCCCAGATACTTGTTGATCGTCTTTGCCTTGGCAGGCGATTCTACCACTACAACATTCATCATGATTCTCTAAAAAAACGTGCCAAGCCGGCGGATAAGCAGATGGAATCCCTGCCGTGTCCAGATAGCCGGCTCTTCGACATGGACAGGGAATTCGTTTCGGTCAAGTGGTCTGACTGCATTTTTACGCATTACAACGCGATACAACCAATACGAGATCGCAAACTTATTGCAATTTCTGATAATTGAGGTATCGTTTTTGAAGTGTGGTTCGGGCTAGCCGAAAGGCAGCGCCTCTCTTTCGTCAGAGACTATCCCATGGCGGCCAAGTTCGCAAAGAAAGATACCGGACGATCCGGCTCGCATGAGAACATCGCCTTCATCAGGCAGATGCTCGCTGAGTTGCGGCGGGTGGCGGAAAAAGAGAACGCCGATATGCTCTGCTATCTGATCGAGATGGCCTATGTGGAGGCCGGCGATCTTCAGGCCCGGACGTAGGGATCTCAGTCGCCCATGGCAAGAGAGACGAAACCGCCGGGATGGCGATGAAGCCGTCCGGCGATATCAAGCTCCAGCAGGACGAGATAGACCGAAGCCGCCGGCAAACCGGTATGGCGGATGACGTCGTCGATCTCGACCGGCGTCGGCCCGAGTGCATCGACGATAAGCGAGCGATCGGAATCATCAGGCGGGAGCATGGAGCGGCCGCCGTCGCGTTCCGGCTCCTCGGCGACCGGCGCGGAGTAGCGTTCGATCTGTGAGAGTGGTGCCAGAGCTTCGGTGACGTCATCCGGTGTCGTGACAATCATCGCACCGTCTTTCAGCAATCCATTGGTGCCATGACACCGGGGATCGAGCGGTGAACCCGGCACCGCGAAAACCAGCCTGCCGAAGTCGCCGGCCAGCCTTGCCGTGATCAGCGAACCCGAGCGCATCGCCGCTTCGACGACAACGACGCCCAGCGAAACGCCGGCGATAAGCCGGTTTCTGCGTGGAAAGTCGCGTGCGCGCGGCTCCCAGCCGAATGGCATTTCGCTGATGGCAAGCCCGTTGCCATTCCAGATGGTGTCAAGCAGACCGGCATTCTCCGGCGGATAGGGTTGGTCCAGACCTCCGGCCATCGCAGCCACCGTTCCCGTGTCGAGGCTTGCGCGATGCGCTGCCGTGTCGACGCCGCGTGCAAGGCCGGAGACGACGACGTAGCCTGCTTGGCCGCATTGGCGCGCGATTGTCGCGGCGAACTTGGCGCCGCTAATGGAGGCGTTGCGGGAGCCGACGATGCCGACGGCCGGCTGCGGGGAAACCGAGAGATCGCCTTTGACGGCGAGCAACGGCGGCGCACCGTCGACTTGCTTCAGCGCTTGGGGATAGTCCGGCTCGCCGATGCCGACGAATCGGGCGCCGAAGCGCCGCGCGGCTTCCAACTCCTTGTGCGCCTCGCTCTCCGTTGCGATCCGGATGGAGCGCGTCGCCCCGCCGCGGGCCGAGAGTTCGGGCAGAGCGGCCAGCGCCGTCTCGGCGGATCCGAAATGGTTGATGAGGTCGCGAAAGGTTGCCGGCCCAACATTGTCGGAGCGGATGAGACGCAGCCACGCGATGCGTTGGCGTTCCGTCAGCGCAATTCCTTTTGGCCTTGCGCTGCGAGCGTCCATTCTATCCCTTCGCCCCGATCTTGCTTTCCGTCCCGCTCATCAGGCGAGAGATGTTGGCCTTGTGCTTCCAGTAGGAGATGACAGTCATGATCGCCATGACCGCTGCAACCTTCTCGGCGCCCAGTATCCACAATGCAACCGGAATGACAAGCATTGCAACCAGTGCGGCAAGCGAGGAATACCGGGTCGTGAAAGCGACCGCCAGCCAGACCACGGCGAAAGCCAGGACCATGATCGGCGCGACGCCGAGCAGCGTCCCGATGTAGGTGGCGACACCCTTGCCACCCTTGAAGCCGATCCAGACCGGGAAGAGGTGACCGATGAAGGCGAAGAAACCCGCGATCAGCGCTGCTTCGTTGCCCAGAAAATAGCCGACGATCCAAGCTGCGGCCGATGCCTTCAGCGCATCGAGAAGGAGCGTTGCGGCTGCAAGCTTCTTGTTGCCGGTTCTAAGCACGTTGGTCGCGCCGATATTGCCAGACCCGATGCTGCGGACGTCGCCGAGCCCGGCGGCCTTTGTCAGGATCAGGCCGAAGGGGATGGAGCCGAGCAGGTAGCCAATGGCGGCCGCCGCGAATGCGATCGGCAGCGTGATCTGCCAGGTCATGAGATCCGAGACCATGTTCCCTCCGGTGGTCTTTTTATATCGTATGCACGCAGCGTCCGGCGACGTAGGTCGCAACAGCGCGCCCGCTGAGGCGAGCGTCTTCGAACGGCGTGTTCTTCGAGCGGGAAAGAAGCATGTCCTTCGAGACAAGCCAAGGGTCATCGAGATCGATCAGCGCAATATCCGCCTTCGCGCCCGGCTTCAGCGTGCCGGCCTCGAGGCCGAAAATCTGCGCCGGCCGCGTCGACATGGCATCGATCAGCCGCATCAGGCTGACCTGGCCGCTGTGATGCAGGCGCAGCGCCGCAGCTAGCATCGTTTCAAGGCCGACGGCTCCGTCGGCCGCTTCACCGAAGGGCAGGCGTTTCGTGTCAACGTCCTGCGGGTCGTGCGAGGAGACGATGATATCGATCGCACCGCGCGCCAGCGCATCCACCATCGCCATACGATCATCTTCGGAGCGCAGCGGCGGATAGAGCTTGAAGAAGGTGCGATATTCGCCGATGTCGTTTTCGTTCAGCGAAAGATTGTTGATCGAGATACCGCAGGTAACGCGCGCACCACGGCTGCGGGCAAGCTCGATCGCCTCGACCGATTCCGGCACGGAGATCATCGCGGCGTGGTAGTTGCCGCGTGTCAGCTTGGCGATGCGCAGGTCGCGTTCGAGCGGGATGAGTTCTGCTTCCTTCGGGATACCCCCGAGACCGAGCCAGCTGGCAAACAGTCCCTCATGCATGACCCCGGTGGCACCCAGATATTTGTCGCGGGTCTCGCAGGAGATGACGGCGCCGAATTCACGCGCATAGGTCATCACGCGACGCAGGACCTGCGTGTCGTGGACGCTCGAGCGGCCGTCGGTAAACGCGACGGCGCCGGCTTCCATCAGCAGGCCGATCTCGGTCATTTCCTCGCCGGCAAGATGTTTCGTGATCGCCGCTGCCGGATAGACGTTGACCAGTGCCTTGTCCTTCGCCGTCTTCTTGACGAATTCGACAAGCGCGATGTCGTCGATGACGGGATCGGTATCCGGCATCATGATGATCGACGTAACGCCGCCGGCCGCTGCCGCGCGGCTTGCCGAAGCGATCGTTTCACGATGCTCGGCGCCCGGCTCACCGATATGAACGCGGGCATCGACGAGGCCAGGCGTAGCGACGAGGCCGGTGCAATCACGCACGTCGGCACCGGCGGGCGCTGCCTGGTTCTGTGCGTCCGCGCCGGCCGCAACGATCAGGCCATCCCTGACGATGATGCTGCCGACTTCATCGAGATTGCGCGAGGGGTCGACGATGCGAACGTTCTTGAGGACGACCGAGTTCTTCATGCGCCGGCTCCTTCGGTGCGTGGACCCTGGTTCTGTGAGACCAGCAGCGTCTCCATGACGGCCATGCGCACGGCGACCCCCATTTCCACCTGTTCGGCAATCACGCTCTGCGGTCCGTCCGCGACCTCGGAGGAGATCTCGACGCCACGGTTCATCGGGCCGGGATGCATGACAAGCGCATCTTCCTTCGCCGCTTTTAGCGTTTCCGCGTCGAGCCCATAGAAGTGATAGTATTCGCGCACCGATGGCACAAAGGCGCCGGACATGCGCTCGCGCTGCAGACGCAGCATCATCACAACGTCGGCGTCCTTCAGACCTTCCTTCATGGAATGGAAGACCTCAACGCCCATGTCGGCGATACCTGATGGCAGCAGGGTTGCGGGCGCTACGACGCGCACGCGTGCGCCCATGGCGTTCAGCAATAGGATGTTCGACCGCGCCACGCGCGAATGCAGCACGTCGCCGCAGATCGCGACGATAATGCGCGACAGCTTGCCCTTGGCGCGGCGGATCGTCAGAGCGTCAAGGAGGGCCTGCGTCGGATGCTCATGTTGGCCGTCGCCGGCATTGACCACCGAGCAGGAAACCTTCTGTGCGAGCAGGGCAGCAGCCCCGGCGCTGGAATGGCGGATCACGAGCACATCAGGCCGCATCGCGTTCAGCGTCATTGCCGTATCGATCAGGGTCTCGCCCTTCTTCACCGAAGAATTGCCGACCGACATGTTCATCACGTCGGCGCCGAGACGTTTCCCGGCAAGCTCGAAGGAGGCCTGCGTGCGCGTCGATGCCTCGAAAAAGAGATTGATCTGAGTCAGGCCGCGAAGGGTCGACGTTTTCTTCTCTCTCTGCCTGCTGATCTTGACGGCCTCGTCGGCCTTGTCGAGGAGAAAGGTGATATCCTGCTCGGTGAGCCCTTTGATACCGATGAGGTGGCGGTGGGGAAAGAAGACCATGAACCTGCCTCTTGCTGTCGTCTGCGGGGTCTATAAAGAGTGAGCCGGGCGGCGGCAAGCTTGCGCTGTGGGCAAAGGCCCGTCTCCCCCTGCAATTTTGCCCGAATTCAACTATTGCAGAGGACAGGGAAATTGTAACTTCCGGTTTCCCTTTGCCTGCCTCTTGCACTAGAAGCGATTCATGACGCCCGCCGAAGAGAAACTTGCCGAACTCAACCAGCCGAGCCTGTGGTCCGGCATCAACGCCTACAGGTCCGATCCGCTGATCGTCGACCTGACCGGCACGCTGCCGCGTGGGATCCGCGACGATCTCGACAACATGGGCCGGTACGTGACCTCTCCGGAGGCGCAGGAGCTGGCGCGCATGGCGAATCAGGGCGTGCCGCAGCTGCGCACGCATGGTCCGCGCGGCGAGCGGCTCGATGTTGTCGAGTTCCATCCGGCCTGGCACGCGCTGATGCGCCGTTCGATGTCGTCGGGGCTGCATTCGTCTGTCTGGGATCCGCAGGCGGACACTGAGGCCAAAAACCAGGCGCACAAGGTTAGGGCAGCGCGCTTCTATCTGACGGCGCAGTTGGAATCCGGCCATCTCTGCCCGCTGACGATGACGAGTGCCTCGGTCGCAGCGCTTTCGGCTTCGCCGGCCGTGCAGAAGGACTGGGCACCGAAGATCCTCTCGCGCAAATATGATTCCACCAACAAGCCTGCCATGCAGAAGTCCGCCGTGACGATCGGCATGGGCATGACCGAGAAGCAGGGCGGCACCGACGTTCGCGCCAACACGACGACGGCGGAGAAGGTCAGCGAAGGCATCTATCGTCTGTCCGGCCACAAGTGGTTCATGTCGGCGCCGATGAGCGACGCCTTCGTGATGCTGGCGCAGACCAAGGATGGGATGGGCTGCTTCCTCGTTCCACGTCTTCTGGAGGATGGTTCGGCGAACGGCCTGCACTTCCAGCGCCTGAAGGACAAGGTCGGCAATCGCTCCAATGCCTCGTCGGAAGTCGAATTCAACGATACGTTCGGCTTCCTGCTCGGCACGCCGGATGGCGGTATCCGCACTATTCTCGACATGGTGACATTAACGCGGCTCGACTGCGCGCTGGCCTCCTCGGGCATCATGCGCGCTTCGCTGGCCGAGGCCGTGCATCACACCCGCGGCCGCAGCGTTTTCGGAAAGATGCTGGTGAGCCAGCCGATCATGACGCGCGTCCTGGCCGATATGGCCCTCGATGTGGCGGCTGCGACGGCGCTGTCCTTCCGCCTTGCCGATGCCTTCGATCGGGCACGCGGCAGCGCCGAAGAGGCGGCCTACGCCCGCGTCATGACGCCGGTCGCAAAATACTGGTGCTGCAAGATTGCGCCATCTCTGATTTACGAGGCGATGGAATGCATCGGCGGCAGCGGCTACATCGAGGAGCGCCCGATCGCCCGCCACTATCGCGAAGCGCCCGTTAACGCGATCTGGGAAGGCTCGGGCAATGTCATGGCACTCGACGTGCTACGCATCCTGAACCGCGGCAAGGACCTTTTCGAAACGGTATTCGCAGGTCTCGCGCGCGATCTCGGACCGGCCGGCAAGAAGACCATCGACGTGCTGCGCGCCGCCATGGCGCTTTGCGAGCGGGACGAGGGCGCTGCACGCCTGCTCGTCGAACAGCTGGCGCTCGCTGCCGGTGCCGCCGAACTCTATCGCCTGGGGGCAGGGCGGATCGCCGATGCCTTCATCGAAACCCGCCTTGCAGGCGGCTGGCGCTCGACCTACGGCATGCTGGATTCGCGCTTCGACGCCAGCTACATCGTCGATCTTCTCTATCCGCCGGCAAGCTGATGACTGTGCTGCGTCCCGTCCGTACCGACGATCTCGAGCAGATCTATCAAATCTCGCTCGTGACGGGCGACGCCGGCAGCGATGCGTCCAAATTGCACCGCGACGGCAAGCTGATCGGACATATTTATTCGGCACCCTACGTGCTGCTGAGCCCTGAAACCGCTTTCGTGGCAGAGGACTCCGAAGGAGTTGCCGGCTACATCGTCGGCGGGTTCGATACGGTTGCATTCGATCAGCGGCTTGAACGCGATTGGTGGCCGGCACTTCGTCGGGCGTACAGCGATCCGGAGGGCGATCCCGAGAACTGGGACGCCGATCAGAAACGCATTTCCGCGATCCACCATCCGTCTTCGGCGCCTGCTGCGCTCGTCGAAGCCTTTCCCGCGCACATCCACATGAACCTACTGCCGCGTTTACAGGGGCAGGGGATGGGCACGAAGCTCCTCGACCGATGGCTGTCGAATGCAAGAGAGGCCGGCGTCGAAGCCGTCCACCTCGGCGCCAATGCTAACAATTATGGCGCTCTGCGTTTTTGGGGCTCCCGCGGGTTCAGCCGACTTGGCCCGCCATTGGTCGACGCTTCCGACCGAACGGTCTGGTTTGGACAGAGACTATAAGGGCAGGCAGCTAAATGTCACCGTATGGTGACACTTTGAAATCGTTGCCATCTTTCGCGAACTGTCCACAATCTTTGCAAGACATGTCCGTTGCCGCTGATCTGTGGCGTTGTTACTCACCGCAAAGTGACAACTGGACCGAATCCCTCATGCTGAACGACCCCATGGTGCTTGCGCCCGTTGCCGACGCAATCCGTGTCGAACCCGAAAAGCGTATTCGCGACCGAAGCGCTACCGAGAAGGCAATTCTGAACGCAGCCAAGTCGTTGCTGGCGGAAGAGGGGTTCCAGAATTTCGGCATCAACGCGGTTGCCCGCCGCGCCGGCTGCGACAAGCAACTGATCTACCGCTACTACGGCGGCTTGAACGGCCTCGTGGAAGCGATCGGCGCCGATCTCGGCAATTGGGTCAAGGACCGCATTCCCGAGGATACCGGTGGCATGTTTCTCCTGACCTACGGCGACCTCATGGAGCGGCTGTCGCTGCTTTTCCTCGAGGCGTTGCGGGATGATCCACTTGTTCGCCGAATCGTTGCCTGGGAGGTTTCCGAAAACACCGAGCAGGTCAGGCGGCTTTCCGAGGCGCGGTCGAAGGCCCTAGCAAACTGGCTCGATCGCATGCGGGGATCGCTGATGCCGCCAAAGGGCGTCGACGTTGTGGCCGTCAATGCGCTTCTGATCGCGGCCATCCAGCATCTCGTTCTTTCCGCATCCGCTGGAGGCCAGTGCGCCGGACTGACGCTCAAGACGTCGAAGGATTGGGAGAAGGCCGCAACGGCTCTGAAACGTATCGTTCGCGGCGTCTACGGCTGAGGCCGAGCACAGTCTTTCCACAGGCGTCCCCGCGCGCGTTAACCTTAACAAATGGTTTACGTTGCGCCTTCCCGGGTAAGAAGTCAGTTTGCCAGTCAGTCCAAAATGTTGGGTGTCTGGAACCATGGGAACTAAAATCGCGAGAGGCGCGTTTCTTGTTGCCGCGATGATGTTTTTCGCTGTGCTTGCGCTGGATATCGCTGTGCCAGGGCTGGTTCTGGGTTCGATGGCGTTGTCGATATGGGCGGTTTCCCACGAGGGGCTATCCAGTCGAAGAGAACGAGAGACGACCGCATGAAGTGGTTCCTGATCTTCTGGGCCGGTCCCATTGTCTTCCTGGCGGGATGGTATTGGCTTTCCTATTACGACATGAACTTCGGCATCTATATGCTCAGTAGGCAGGTGCATGACCTGACCTTCGAGATTTATGGCAAGGTGCTCGGCATTCCGCCGGAAACCATTCCGCCGCTGGTTGCCCGCGCGATCGTCGTCGACAGTCTTGTCGTCTTCGCAATCATTGGGTTCCGCCGACGCAAGGCAATTGCCGCCTGGTGGCGTGCACGTCACGCGTCAAAATCGCCCGATGCCGTTCTGCCGAGCAACGATAGCCTGTCCAGCGCTCCCTGAAGAATGAAGCTTGCCGCTGCCGAGTCGATCCGCTCGGCACGCTGCCTGCGTGATACGTCCATCTCGAGCAGCGCCCGCTCGGCGGCGACCGTCGACAGCCGCTCGTCCCAGTAGACGAACGGCAGGTCAGTCTTCTGCTCCATGTTGCGCACGAAGGCGCGCGTCGCCTGAACGCGCGGTCCGGCCGATCCGTCCATGTTCATTGGCAGACCAATCACAAAGGCGGCGACCTTTTCCTTAGCGGCAAACTCCAGCAACGTCGTCGCATCGATCGTGAATTTTTCGCGCTTGATGACCGGCCGCGGCGTCGAAAAGCGCCGGCCGAGATCGGACATCGAAAGCCCGATCGTCTTCGTGCCGAGATCGAGGCCCGCGATCGCCTGTCCCGGCTGCAACGCAGTTGAGAGTTCTTCGATCGTTAGCACCGTCATCGTCGTTTCATCCTGTCAAAAGAAATTGAAGCGGTGACGCTTTTCTTTGCGACCGCATCCGATATGTCCATAGCCAGCAAAACAGGCTTTTGCATCCGATAATCGAAGGAGACATTTTATGAAGATCACTTGGCTCGGTCACTCCGCTTTCCGCATCGAGATCGGGAAGGCGAAAATCTTGCTGGATCCGTTTCTCACGCACAATTCCTCCTTCGCTGGGCAGAACCTCAAGGATGTCGCGAGCGGCGTCACCCACATCCTGCTGACCCACGGTCACGGCGATCATGTCGGCGACACCGTAGCGCTCGCCAAGGAGACCGGCGCGGTCGTTCTCGCCAACGCCGACCTTGCCTCGTGGCTGGGGTCCAAGGGCCTGGCGAAGCTCGAAATGGGCAATACCGGGGGGACTGTTTCCTTCGACGGTTTCTCGGCAACCTTCACCAACGCGCTGCATTCCTCCGCCCAGATCACCGAAGACGGCGTTTCGCATGCGCTCGGCAATGCAAACGGCCTGATGCTGCATTTCGACGAGGAAGCCTCCATCCTCGCCATGGGCGATACCGACATCTTCTCCGACATGGCGCTGATCAATGAACTGCATCAGCCGGATATCGGACTGGTGCCGGTCGGCGACCGCTTCACGATGGGCGGCGCGGTCGCGGCGCTGGCCTGCCAGCGCTACTTCAACTTCAAGACGGCGATACCTTGCCACTACGGCACCTTCCCGATCATCGATCAGACGCCGGAGAAGTTTGTCTCGGGTATGGATGGATCGACGACCGCGGTGAGGACGCCGAAGCCGGGCGAGAGCCTTTCCGTCTAGGTTACGTCAGCAAAACCGCTCCGATTTCGGTAGCGGAATTCTACGCAATCCAAGGGCCATGCCCGTTGCGCACGGCGGGCATGGCCTTTATAGCGGGTAGGAAAAATCCTATCCGGAGAATACCATGTCCGTCGACTTTGCCACCGTTAAGCGCGTAGCGCGCCTTGCCCGTATTGCCGTCACCGAAGAAGAGGCAAATCGCATGGTGGGTGAGCTGAATGGCATCCTCGGCTTCGTCGAGCAGCTCTCCGAAGTCGACGTCGAGGGCGTCGAGGCAATGACATCGGTCACGCCGATGGAGATGAAGAAGCGCACCGATGATGTGACCGACGGCAACAAGGCTGCTGACATCGTCTCGAACGCGCCTGTCACCGATCAGAATTTCTTCCTGGTACCCAAAGTCGTCGAATAAGGCCTTCGCCGTTTTTCGACCTTTGTTGCCATTCCAGATTTGAAGCGAATTACCATGAGCGAACTCACCAGCCTGACCATTGCCGAAGCCCGCACGAAGCTGCGCGCCAAGGAAATCAAAGCGACCGAACTGACCGAAGCCTATATTTCGGCGATCGAAGCAGCGAACGACAAGCTCAACGCCTACATCAAGGTCACGCCCGAGAAGGCGCTGCAGATGGCGGAAGCCTCCGACGCGCGTCTCGCCGGCGGCAAGGGCGGCGAGCTCGAGGGTATTCCGCTCGGCATCAAGGACCTGTTTGCCACCGAAGGCATTCACACGCAGGCCTGCAGCCACATCCTCGATGGTTTCAAGCCGCACTACGAGTCGACAGTCACGCAGAACCTCTGGGACGATGGCGCCGTCATGCTCGGCAAGCTCAACATGGACGAGTTTGCGATGGGCTCTTCCAACGAGACCTCCTACTACGGCTCGGTGATCAACCCCTGGCGTTCGGGTGGCTCCAACCAACAGCTGGTACCGGGCGGTTCCTCCGGGGGCTCGGCGGCTGCCGTTGCAGCCCACCTCTGCGCCGGCGCCACGGCAACGGATACGGGCGGCTCGATCCGCCAGCCTGCAGCCTTCACCGGCACTGTCGGGATCAAGCCGACTTACGGCCGCTGCTCGCGCTGGGGCACGGTAGCCTTCGCGTCTTCCCTCGATCAGGCCGGCCCGATTGCTCGCGATGTGCGCGATGCCGCGATCCTGCTGAAGTCGATGGCCTCCGTCGATCCAAAGGACACGACCTCCGTCGATCTGCCGGTTCCCGAATATGAGGCCGCACTTGGCAAGTCGCTGAAGGGCATGAAGATTGGTATTCCGAACGAATACCGCGTCGACGGCATGCCTGAGGAAATCGAAACGCTATGGCAGCAGGGCATTGCCTGGCTGAAGGACGCAGGCGCCGAGATCGTCAACATCTCGCTGCCGCACACCAAGTATGCCCTGCCGGCCTATTACATCGTCGCTCCGGCGGAAGCCTCATCAAACCTTGCCCGTTATGACGGCGTCCGCTATGGCCTGCGCGTCGATGGCAAGGACATCGTCGACATGTACGAAAGGACGCGTGCCGCCGGCTTCGGCAAGGAAGTCAAGCGCCGCATCATGATCGGCACCTACGTGCTGTCCGCCGGCTACTACGACGCCTATTACATCAAGGCCCAGAAGGTCCGCACGCTGATCAAGCGCGACTTCGAACTGGCGTTCAACGCCGGCGTCGATGCGATCCTGACGCCCGCGACACCGTCGTCGGCCTTCGGCGTCGCCGACGAGAACCTCGCGTCCGATCCGGTGAAGATGTACCTGAACGACATCTTCACGGTGACGGTCAACATGGCCGGGCTGCCGGGCATTGCCGTTCCTGCCGGTCTGGATCACGGCGGCCTGCCGCTCGGTCTGCAGCTGATTGGCAAGCCGTTCGACGAAGAGACGCTGTTCAAGACTGCGCACGTAATAGAGCAGGCGGCAGGCAAGTTCACGCCCGCCAAGTGGTGGTGAGCGAGCCACATCGGCATCGGCCGCCGACGAGGCGGTCGTTCCTTGTCGGGCGACTGAGGTCCAGCTACCTCGGGCGTGGACTTTGTATTCGTCCATTGCGGCCCTACCAGGAGGAGGACTCATGTCGGCGTCAGATATCACTCAGATGATCGAAGCATTCGACCGTCTCGCCGCGGCAGGTTTCATCGTTGGTCCGGAATGGCAAGCAGTGCATGAAGTCTGCCAGGCGCATGAGGGCGAGGCGCTTTTCGATTGGGGGCATGCCATCTGCCACCGCATCGAAGGCGACGACTGGAATGCCGACTACTGGTACCGCCAGGCGGGTAAACGGCGTGGGAACGCTAAGGTCGCCGACGAATGGTCGGTGATGAAGGCGGAGCTTTTCAAGCAGCTTTGAAAGTAAGCCGCGCGCCAGGCGACGCGCGGCTCGGACAACTATCTGTTGTCCTGTTCGGCTCTGACGAGAACCAGTCCTCGTTCGGTAATCCGGTAGGGCTTGCCGCCTGAGGATTTGATCGCCCGCTTCTGCTTCAATTTGCGAAACAGCTCAAGGCCGAAGCCGGGATAGACCCAGCCGTCGCGGGTAAGGCATCTTACCGCCTCGATTTTCCGGTTGTCGTCGCGTTCGATTTCAATGCGGCCGCCTTGGGCCAACAGGTGCAGGATGCGCTGCTCCGTGCGTGAAATATCCATGGAAATGTTGATCCGGTCTTGCGCCGTGAGGCGCGCAAAAACATCTGGCGTCCGGTCGGACGTCAGGGCTTCGTTCTTTTCGGGCCCATGCGCACAGGGAAAACCTGCGGGCAGGGCCTCTACCGGGTCTGAGAAGACGAATTCAACATGCGGCCTTGATACTGGCTGCGCGACACCTCGTCAAGATTTGCAACCGAGAGAGGACATTTCCGCCGTGTCTCGCGCTCGAAACCTGAGGCTTGGAGAACGGGGTGATTCGGTGCTTTACTTCCGTGGAAAGTCGGAGGTGCCGTTGATCCACATTCGCAATGCCCGGGAAGGCGAAGCGGAGCTTTTGAGCGAGATCGGAATAAGGGCCTGGCAGAAGGCGATGGCATCCATCGGCGAAGGAGATGCTATGGTCGACGCCGCGCGAAGCGCGTTCTTCAACTTCGTTGCGGGGAGCTGGATCACCGTCACCGTCATTGAGTGGAACGGGCATGCGGCTGGGTGGGCAGCGCGCGAGACGCTCGACGAGAAGATCTCGGACTTCTGGATCGATCCTGCCTTCACCGGTCACGGTCTCGGAACCGCACTCTTGCAGGATATCGAGAAGGACATCGCCGCGCAGGGCTTCGACACGGCAATGATGCAGACACACTCGGGGAACTCTGAGGCGATCGGCTTTTTCCAGAAGCGTGGGTATGCAATTCATTGGCTATCGATTGCCTACAATCCCAAGCTCGATCGTGATGTCCCGTCGGTCGGGCTGTCAAAGTCATTGGAATCCGCGGACGACGGCATCTATGGCCTAGTCTAGCAGCGCGCCCTCCAGCGCGAGGTAGCCGAGAGCGCTTGATAGCAAAAGCGCGATCGCCATATGAACCAGCACGATAGCCCTCAGGATCGACCGGAACGGTTCCTTCTGCGTCTTATGACGAAAGAGCCGTTGTGCACAGACCGCCCCAAGGCTGCCGCCGACGAAAGCGAGTGTAAGCAAGGTCTTCTCGCTGATCCGCCGCCGATGACTGCGGGCAGCCTGCTTGTCGAGAAAGTAGATCGAGAACACCAAGGCATTCAACGCCACGAAGAGCCCGATGATCTTTAGAATATCAATCGTTGTCATTTAAATCACGCTAAGCCCATTGCGTTAACATGCGCCAAACCGGCCGGCTTGCTGCGACGCAGAGCCGAAAGCCTTGCACCCGCAAGCCATTTCCGTTACCTCACCAGTTGAAAAGAACAGCCTCAAAAAGAGCATCCCAATGACCATTGTCGACGTTCGCACGCCTGATCCGAAACGCTTCATTCCCGGCGCCACTGGCGATTGGGAAGTCATCATCGGCATGGAAGTCCATGCGCAGGTGCTGTCGAATTCGAAGCTGTTCTCGGGCGCTGCGACCGAATTCGGCAAGCCGCAGAATTCCAACGTTTCGCTCGTCGATGCCGCGATGCCCGGCATGCTGCCCGTCATCAACGAGGAATGCGTCGCCCAGGCGGTCCGCACTGGCCTTGGTCTCAAGGCGCAGATCAACAAGCGCTCGATCTTCGACCGCAAGAACTACTTCTATCCGGACCTGCCACAGGGCTACCAGATCTCGCAGTTCAAGGATCCGATCGTCGGCGAGGGCAAGATCATCATCTCGCTCGGCCCGGATCGCCAGGGCCAGTTCGAGGACATCGAGATCGGCATCGAGCGCCTGCATCTGGAACAGGACGCCGGCAAGTCGCTGCACGACCAGCACGCTACGATGTCCTACGTCGACCTCAACCGCTCGGGCGTCGCGCTGATGGAGATCGTATCCAAGCCCGATATGCGCTCGTCGGATGAAGCCAAGGCCTACATGACGAAGCTGCGCTCTATCGTGCGCTACCTCGGAACCTGCGACGGCAACATGGACGAAGGCTCGATGCGCGCCGACGTCAACGTCTCCGTCCGTCGCCCAGGCGAAGGCTTCGGCACGCGTTGCGAGATCAAGAACGTCAACTCCATCCGGTTCATCGGTCAGGCGATCGAATACGAAGCCCGCCGCCAGATCGGCATTCTGGAAGATGGCGGCGCGATCGAGCAGGAGACTCGTCTTTTCGACCCGAACAAGGGCGAGACGCGGTCTATGCGCTCCAAGGAAGACGCGCACGACTACCGTTATTTCCCAGATCCGGATCTGCTACCCCTCGAGTTCGACGATGCCTTCGTCAAGGCGCTCGCAGCCGACCTGCCGGAACTGCCGGACGACAAGAAGGAGCGCTTCGTGCGCGAACTCGGTCTGTCGATCTACGACGCTTCCGTTCTGGTCTCGGAAAAGGCGATTGCCGACTATTTCGAAGCCGTGGCTGAAGGCCGCGACGGCAAGGCGGCCGCTAACTGGGTCATCAACGACCTGCTCGGTGCGCTGAACCGCACCGGCAAGAGCATCGAGGAGACCTCCGTTTCGCCGGCTCAGCTTGGTGCGATCATTGACCTCATCAAGGCGGAGACTATTTCAGGAAAGATCGCGAAGGACCTGTTCGAAATCGTGCTGAACGAGGGCGGCGATCCCGCCGAGATCGTCGAAGTCAGAGGCATGAAGCAGGTGACCGATACCGGTGCGATCGAGCGGGCCGTCGACGAAATCATCGCCGCCAACCCGGATCAAGTCGCCAAGGTTCAGGCCAAGCCGACACTGGCCGGCTGGTTCGTCGGTCAGGTCATGAAGGCGACCGGCGGTAAGGCAAACCCGCAGGCTGTCCAGGCTCTCGTGAAGGCGAAGCTCGGCATCGAGGAGTAGGGACTGTGTATTTCGTGCGCACTGCCAGCGAGGGTGATCTTAGCAAGATGCGCACGTTGTTGGATGAGGGGTTTCGCGCGACCTATGCTGGCCTCTATGGCGAAGCGAAGGTAAAGGATCTCGTTGGTCATCTGTTTTCGCCGGCTGCGCTGCAGGCGCGGCTGGCGAAGAAGAATGCCGAGTTCCTCGTTGCCGACAATGGCAAGGATATCGGCGGCATCGGTTATGCCGCCATGTCGGATGAAATGACGAAGACCGTCATGCTTCATCTGCTCTATGTCCGTCCACCTCTCCATCGGCAGGGCATCGGGCGCGAGATCTTCGCCGAGTTGGAAACCTGTTTTCCCGATGCAGAAATCATGCGTCTGGAAATAGAGCCGCAGAATGCGGCGGCAATCGCCTTCTACCATGCCCACGGTTTCGAGGATGTCGGCCGCAATGAAAACGACGGACCGGGGCAGTCCGGCATACCGACCCTGATCCTCGAAAAGCCCCTGGAACTGCGCTAACCATCATGACCCAAACCATTATTCGCGAAGCGCGTAGCGCCGACGTTGCTGCGCTTGTGGCGATCTTTGCCGCCGATGATCTCGGCGGTCACGGCGACACGACTGCGCCCGAGGCCTTCGGCGACTATCTCAGAGCATTCGAGCGGATCGCCTTATCACGCGATCAGACGCTATATGTCGCTGAACGGGAGGGGCAGGTTGTCGGCACGTTCCAGACAATGATCGTCACGTCGCTGGTTGGTCGCGGTTCGTCGTCGATGATCATCGAGGCGGTGCAGACGCGTGGTGACATGCGTGGGCAGGGTATTGGCGCTGAGATGATCGAGTTTGCCATCGCGGAGGCAAAACGTCGCGGCCTGCGCCTCGTTCAACTAACCTCGAATGCCGGTCGCAAGGACGCCCACCGCTTCTATGAGCGACTTGGCTTCAAGCAATCTCATCTCGGCTTCAAGATGGCGCTGAAATGAACCGATGTGACACTGGAATCACTGGACAATGCACCTCGCTGGCGGCATAAGCGAGGGATCAAATTCTGGTCCCGCTTGCCGTCCGGCTAGCTCAAGGAAAAGACATGAAGAATCTCCTCGTGCAAATCTTCACCTGGTGGAACGGTCAGACGATCGGTACGCGCTTCGCGACCTGGCGTTTCGGCAAGCGCGTCGGTGAAGACGAATTGGGCAACGTTTACTACGAAGGCGGCATGTCGTCCTACGGTCTCCCGAAGCGTTGGGTCATTTACAAGGGCTATGCCGAAGCTTCCGCTATTCCCCCGGGCTGGCATGGCTGGATGCATCACCGCACCAATGTTCCGCCGACCCAGGAAAACTATGTTGCGAAGGAATGGCAGAAGCCGCACCGTGCGAACCCGACGGGTTCGCCGCAGGCCTATCGCCCGCCCGGCTCGCTGGTCGTTCCTGGTGAACGTCCGCGGGTGACCGGCGACTACGACGCCTGGACGCCTGGCAACTGAGCGCGCGGCGACAGCCCCGCTTTTAGCCACAATTGACCATTACCCGCAGAATGGCCGCAGCGATTGCGGCCTTCGATTTTAAGATGCTGTGGAGACGGGCAGATATGAAGCTTTTCACGCGGAACCAGATCCTGCGTGCCGCCGGGCTTTCCCTGGCGCTTGGCTCGACGCTTCTCCCACAAGTCGTCTCCGCTGCCCGGATCGAGAACTCGGTTGCCGTGTTCTCCGGTCTCGACAAGATCACCGGCCGCATCACGACCTTCGACGTCTACGTCAACGAGACCGTGCAGTTCGGCGCGCTGCAGGTGACGCCGAAGGCCTGCTATTCACGCGATCAGGCCGAAGCGCAGAAGATCGACGGCTTCGTGGAAGTCGACGAGATCACACTGGACCGCAAGATCCGCCGTATCTTCACCGGCTGGATGTTCGCCGACAGCCCCGGTCTCAATGCCGTCGAGCACCCGATCTACGACGTCTGGCTGAAAGACTGCAAGCAGAACTCGGACGTTCCCGCACCCGACAAAGCGGCTAACTAAATTTCAGAATTCGAGGTTCGGCGAAGCCATCGCTGCTGCCAGCATGTGGGTGTACTCATCCTTCGGAACGTCTATGGCTCCGAAAGTCTTGAGGTGCTCGGTCGTAAACTGGGTATCGAGCAAGGTAAAACTCTTGGCCCGCAGCCGTTCCACGAGATGAACGAGGCAGATCTTCGAGGCATTTGTCCGCCGGGAAAACATACTTTCACCGAAGAACGCCGAACCCAGCGATACGCCGTACAGTCCGCCGACGAGTTCGTCCCCGTCCCACGCCTCTACCGAGTGCGCGTGCCGAATCCGATGCAGCGTGGAGTAGAGCGATTTGATCGTTTGATTGATCCAGGTACTTGGCCTGTCCCCGGTCTCTGCCGCACAGGCTGCGATGACCGCATCGAAATCGTGGTTGAAGCGGATATCGAACGGCTTGCGTCGAATGGTCTTGGCGAGGCTTTTGGAGACGTGGAATTCTTCGAGCGGTAGGACACCGCGAAGATCGGGCTCGACCCAGAATATCTCCGGGTCATCAGCCGATTCGGCCATCGGGAAGAGACCGATCGAATAGGCGCGCAGGAGAATTTCCGGTGTGATGCCTGGAGATTTCCTGCGCGATCCTGCCATTCTCTGTTACGCCGGTTTTTGGGCCAGATAGTTTTCCAGCCAATGGATGTCGTAGTCGCCGTTAGCGATATCCTGATTATCCACCAGATCCTGGAACAACGGTAGCGTCGTCTTGATGCCATCGACGACAAACTCATCGAGTGCGCGGCGCAGACGCATCATGCATTCGACGCGGGTGCGACCGAATACAATGAGCTTGCCGATGAGGCTGTCGTAGTAAGGCGGGATCTTGTAACCTTGGTAGGCACCGCTGTCGACGCGTACTCCAAGACCGCCCGGCGCATGGAAGTGCGTGATCGTGCCAGGAGAGGGTACGAAAGTACGCGCGTCCTCGGCGTTGATGCGGCACTCGATGGCATGGCCATGGAAGTTGATTTCTTCCTGCTTCACGGAAAGTCCGCCGCCGGAGGCGACACGGATCTGCTCGTGAACGAGGTCAATGCCAGTGATCGCTTCGGTGATCGGATGCTCCACCTGCAGGCGGGTGTTCATTTCGATGAAATAGAACTCACCGTTCTCGTACAGGAACTCGATCGTCCCGGCGCCGCGATACTTCAGCTTCTTCATGGCATCGGCACAAACCTGGCCGATCTTCATGCGCTGTTCGACGTTGAGGGCAGGCGAATTTGCTTCTTCCCAGACCTTCTGGTGGCGGCGCTGCAGCGAGCAATCGCGTTCACCGAGATGGATCGCATTGCCCTCGCCATCGCCGAACACCTGGATTTCGATGTGGCGTGGCTTGCCGAGATACTTTTCCATGTAGACGGCGTCGTTGCCGAAGGCGGCAGCCGCTTCGGTGCGGGCCGTCGACCAGGCTTCGATCAGGTCGGCTTCGGACTTTGCGACCTTCATGCCGCGGCCGCCGCCGCCAGCGGTTGCCTTGATCAGAACCGGATAGCCGATTTCGGCTGCAGTCCGTAGCGCGTCTTCCTCGGTCTTCACTTCGCCATCTGAGCCCGGGACAACAGGGATGCCGAGTTCCTGGGCCGTCGTCTTGGCGGTGATCTTGTCGCCCATGAGGCGGATATGTTCCGCCGTCGGGCCGATGAAGGTGATGCCGTGCGCTTCCAGGATCTCCGCAAACTTGGCGTTTTCGGACAGGAAGCCATAGCCCGGATGTACCGCATCGGCGCCGGTGATTTCGCAGGCGGCGACGATCTGGTGGATGTTCAGATAGCTGTCACGCGACGGCGGAGGACCGATGCAGACGCTCTCGTCGGCCAGACGCACATGCATGGCGTCGGCGTCCGCGGTCGAGTGAACCACGACGCAGGGAATGCCGAGCTCCTTGCAGGCACGCAGCACGCGAAGCGCGATTTCCCCGCGGTTGGCAATGAGGATTTTCGAGACCATGACGCCCGCCTTATTCGATGACGACGAGGGCTTGGCCGTATTCGACGGGGCTTCCGTCCTCGACGAGGATTTCGGTAACCTTGCCGGATTTCGGCGAAGGAATCTGGTTCATGGTCTTCATCGCTTCGATGATGAGCAGAGTCTGGCCTTCCTTCACGGTCGTGCCGAGCTCGATGAAGGCTCGCGCGCCCGGAGCGGGAGCCATGTAGGCGGTGCCGACCATAGGAGCGCTGACGGTGTTGGCAGGGTTGCGTGCAGGGGCCGCAGGCGCTGCGGCAACCTGGGCTGCTGCGGCGACGGGAGCCGGAGCCGCCGCAAACGCGGGCGCAGCCATCGGAGCCTGAATGTACTGGGTGTTGCCGGCGCGCGAAACGCGGATGCGCAGATCATCCTGCTCGACTTCGATTTCCGTCAGATCCGTGTCGTTGAGGATGTTCGCGAGGTCGCGGATCAGCGCCTGGTCGATACCGTTTTTCTTCTCAGCCATGAGTGTTTGCCCTGTCTTCTTTTTATGCCGTAAGATTCTTCAGCGCCTGCAGCGCCAGAATATAGCTGTAAGGCCCGAAGCCGCAGATGACGCCCTTCACCGCTGGCGCAATCATCGACTTGTGGCGGAATTCTTCCCGCGCGTGAACGTTGGAGATATGGAGCTCTATCACCGGAATGGAAATAGCGCGAATTGCATCGTGGAGCGCAACCGAGGTATGCGTGTAGGCGCCGGCATTAATCGCCACGCCAACTGCCTTATCGTTCGCTTCATGGAACCAGTCGACCAGCGTACCTTCGTGGTTGCTCTGGCGGAAATCGATATCGAAGCCGAGCTCGCGCCCGGCGACCTTGCAATCCGCCTCGATATCCTGAAGCGACTTGCCCCCATAGATGCCGGGCTCTCGTTTGCCGAGCATGTTGAGGTTGGGCCCGTTCAGGACGAAAATCGTTTGCGTCATCGAATGTTCCAATAGATGCGAGACGGCAACCTATAGACTCCCGACGGACCTAATGAAAGCCCTTTGGGAAGCGCAGCCCGAATCGCGCCATATTTGTCCACATGGCTGAAACACTTCGATTTTGGCGATTTGATGGGCGCCCTATCAGCAACTTGTCTTGCCGCAGGCGCGCATGTTCTTGACCTTGGTCTCAAGGTCGTCGAAACCGACCGCGCCCTGAACCAGTTCGTTGCCGATCACATAGGACGGCGTGCCGGTGATGCCGAGGCTCTGGGCGAGCTGATAGGTCTCCTTCACGGACGCGTCGCTCGAACTCTTGGCCATCTCGTCGCGGATCTGCTTTTCGCTGACGCCAAGCGACTCGGCGACTTCTATCGCACTCGCTTCATCGGCCCGCCCATCGCTGCCGAGCAGAGCGATGTGGAACGCGCTGTACTTCTGCGGGGCCAGCTTGCGGAAGGCATCGGAAACCTTGTGGGCAGCGACAGATTCCGGACCAAGGATCGGGAATTCCTTGAGCACGAAGCGGACGTTCTTGTCTTTCTCGAGCATCGTCTGCATGTCGGAAAGGGCATGCCGGCAATAGCCGCAGTTGTAATCGAAGAATTCGACGATGGTGATGTCGCCCTTCGGATTGCCGATCGTCACGTCATACTTCGAATCGAAAATCGTCGACTTGTTGTCGGAGATTACGGCGTTGGCTTTAACGAGGCGCGCCTGTTCCTGTTTTTTCTGCAGGGCATCCTGAACGTCGAGCATGATCTCTGGGTTTTCGATCAGGTATTGCTTGATGAACTCGCCGAACTCCTTCTTCTGCGCGTCATCGAGTGCTGCCGCCGGATAGGCTGCTGCCACCGACGCAGTAAACGCCAGCGCGGTGAAGATTTTCGGAAGTATGGCCATTATATCCTCGTTATCAGCAGTTCGTATGCGTCGTTCTAGGCGCCGGATAACACTGCACGGTTAACGGCGGAACTCCGATGCCGCCAAGTTACGGTGCGTCCTGTCGTCTTCAAACAGGAATTTTCGTATCCGCTGTTCAATCGCGGGATTGTGATGATCCGATTATTGCGGCAATTGTCTGGTCGCACGCAAAGTTAGAGAGAAGCGACCTTGTTTTCTATTTCCCAACGCAGCGAAGTCGAGCCCTTTCATGCCATGGATGTCCTGGCCGAAGCGACGAAGCGGCGAGCAAGCGGTCATCCCGTCATCTCCATGGCTGTTGGCCAGCCCTCTCATCCCGCGCCCCGCGCTGCACTGGAGGCTGCGCGCGCAGCACTTGTCGAAGGCAAGATCGGCTACACGGACGCGCTCGGCACGACAAGGCTGAAACATGCATTGGCCGCGCATTATCGTGACAGACACGCTTTGGAAATCGATCCCTCACGCATCGCGATAACTACCGGTTCCTCCGCTGGCTTCAACCTTGCGTTTCTTTCGCTGTTTGATTCCGGAGACGCGGTTGCGATCGCCCGACCGGGCTATCCCGCCTATCGCAACATTCTCGGCGCGCTTGGCCTCAGAGTGATCGAGGTGCCGGTTACGGCCGAAACTCATTTCACTTTGACGCCCGAAAGCCTTGAGGCCGCGCAAAAGACAAACAATGTCAAGCTGAAGGGCGTGCTGCTGGCGAGCCCTGCCAATCCGACGGGTACGGTAACCGGTCGCCAGGGACTGCAGGTGCTGGCTGACTACTGCTCAGCCGAGTCGATCGCATTCATTTCAGACGAGATTTACCACGGGCTGACGTTTGCCGGCGAGGAAACCAGCGCGCTGGAATTGACCGATGAAGCGATCGTAATCAACTCGTTCTCCAAGTACTATTGCATGACCGGCTGGCGCATCGGCTGGATGGTGCTGCCCGAGCGGCTGGTGCGCCCGATCGAGCGCGTTGCACAAAGCCTATACATCTCGCCACCCGAACTCTCACAGATTGCGGCTACTGCGGCGCTCGGCGCGAGCGCGGAACTGGATATCTACAAGGCGAGCTATGCGGCCAATCGCGAGTTTCTATTGAAGCGTCTGCCGGAAATCGGGCTATCGATCGCGTCGCCGATGGATGGCGCCTTCTATGCCTATGTCGATGTCACCCGGTTCACCAATGACAGCATGGCGTTTGCCAAGCGAATGTTGGCCGAGATCAATGTTGCCGCAACGCCGGGCCTGGATTTCGACCCACTGGAGGGCAATCGATCGATGCGCATGTCTTATGCCGGCTCGGAAGTCGAAATCGTCGAAGCAGTTGACCGCATGGCCGACTGGCTGAAGTAGATATCCCAGTGGCTTGCCAAGATTTTCTCGATTAACCTGTAAGCAGCTTGCCGGGGGTTCGGCAGGCTGCTCGGCTCTCGCATTCACTTCGCGGGACGGCAATTTTCGAGGTCGAGTTGCGACACAAGAGCCAAAATCGTTTCGGACACCGGCGTCGGAGTTGCAGTCAGGCGACCGAGTGAAACGAGCATCCCCACCAGCGGCGTTATCTCGAGCGACTTTCCCGCAAGAAGATCTTGCAGCGTCGAGGTGCGCACCGGCCCGATCTGTCGGGCTTGTTCCAGTCGCTGTTCCACCGACATTCCCACGTTCGCCCCGAGTGCCTCCCCAACGGCCTTCACCTCTTTCATGACCTTGCCGATCTGATCCGCGATGGCGGCATCCGCCATGAGATCGGACATCAACGATCTGGTGAGAGCGCTGATCGGGTTGAAAGAGGCATTGCCCATCAGCTTGCTCCAGATATCGTCGCGGATGCGGCTCGAGAGTTTCACGCCGATGTCGGCGCGCTGCAGCAGCGCCTCGATGTCACCCAAATCAGCGGTGATTTCGCCGGAGGGCTCGCCGAGAATGAAATGGCCTCTGTTGCTGAGCCTGACTTCGCCGGGCCTGCTGACTTCGGCTCCCTGATGGGCGACGCAACCGACTACGCGCTGCGGGCCGACAAAACGCCATAGCTTGCCGCCCTCGTCGAGCTCCTCAAACTGCAGTTCCGCATGACCGCTGTCCTGATCGCGATGAAAATACCACCACGGAATGCCATTCAGGATCATCATGACGCGCGTGCCGTCCTTCAATAGGCCGCCGATGCCTTCCGCTGCGGCATTGAGCTGATGTCCTTTCAACCCGGTAATAACGAGATCCTGTGGCGGCAGTTCTCGGGGATCGTCTGTCGCTGCAAGGTTCACGGTGAGTGGTGCTTCCGCACCGGGTTCAATGAGACGCAGCCCCTCGCTTCGGATGGCGGCCAGATGGGCGCCTCGAGCAACAACGGAAACCGTTGCCTCTGCGCCGAGCGACGAGGCAAGCCTGGCAGCGATGGCGCCGCCGAGTGCACCGGCTCCGAAGATGCAGATATTCTTGAAGGGCATGGGATGATCTTTCCGCGTTTGATGGACCGCGCAGAACTTAGGTCATCCCTCCTTCAAGGCGAGTGATATTTTGAAGCCGCCCAAGCTTTTTAGTGGCCGCCGCGGGGAAGAAGTTCGTTGCGGCGAAGCTCATCGATGGCTGCCACCGCGTCTTCTGCAGACCAGCCAGCGCGAATGGCGGCGCCGATCATCCGGACCTCGGCCTCCTCTTCGATCTTGAGGAAGAGCGGTTCCAAGGCCTCCTGGGCTGTTAGGATGTGCTCGTTTGGAGGGGTAACTGACTGGCGGGTGGCTGATGTAGGCATCTGCACGGTACTCCTCTCTCTGGCAGGGGATGATTCAACATAATGCACGAGGGCTAAAAAAGGTTCCGGATAAAGTTTCAACTGCGCTTCATCTTGTTCTTTCGCCCCGGCTCTGCCTTGTTGCGCGATTAGTCTGATGCTCGATTCGGTTCCCAATAAGCGGCGGAGCCACAACGAAACGCACGAAGGAGATTGCGATGACGAACGCCAAGAACGGGATTTCCGAAATGCGGCCCAGAATTACAGTAATTGGTGTCGGCGGCGGCGGTGGCAATGCCATCAACAATATGATTGCGGAAAATCTTGAAGGCGTCGAGTTCATTGCGGCGAATACCGATGCACAGGTACTGGCGACCTCGAAGGCATCCCGCCGTATCCAGCTTGGCGCGCATGTGACCGAAGGGTTGGGCGCCGGTTCGCTGCCGGAAGTCGGTCGCGCAGCTGCCGAAGAATCGATCGATGAGATCATGGATCATCTGGCCGGCTCGCATATGTGCTTTGTCACCGCTGGCATGGGCGGCGGCACCGGAACCGGAGCGGCACCGGTCATCGCTCAGGCCGCTCGCAACGCCGGCATTCTGACAGTTGGAGTTGTTACGAAGCCCTTCACCTTCGAAGGCAATCGCCGCATGAAAACGGCCGATGTCGGCATCGAGGCGCTCCGCGAAGCGGCCGATACGGTGATCGTCATCCCGAACCAGAACCTTTTCCGTATCGCCGATGCAAAGACCACCTTCGCGGATGCCTTCATGACTGCCGACCGCGTGCTTTATGCCGGCGTCGGCTGCATCACCGATCTGATCGTCAAGGAAGGTCTCATCAACCTCGACTTCGCGGACGTGAAATCCGTCATGCGCGGCATGGGCCGGGCGATGATGGGCACAGGCGAGGCTTCGGGTGAGGGGCGCGCGATGAAGGCAGCGGAGGCGGCGATCGCCAACCCGCTGCTGGACGATATCTCGATGAAGGGTGCCAGGGGCGTTCTGATCTCGATCTCCGGCGGCTCGGACATGACTCTCTTCGAGGTGGACGAGGCGGCAAGTCGCATTCGTGACGAAGTGCAGGATGAAGCGGACATTGTCGTGGGCGCGATCTTCGATCGTAATCTCGACGGCAAGTTCCGCGTCTCGGTTGTCGCGACAGGCCTGGACGGAGCGAGCAACGCGACACAGCCGCGCCAGGGCATCGCGCTCGGTCAGGATATGCAGCCCCGTACATTGCAATAGGTTCTCGCGGTCTGCGCATCCGCCGAGATGCGCAGATCTGCCCTGATTTCGTTTGTTTCGACGTCGCCTTGCGCTTACCAATCTCGGATTGCGCAACCGATGCTGAGGAATGTCGAATGGCCAAGATTGCCTATTTTGTTGCTGGCCTGCTTATTCTAGTCGGGCTCGTTTGGATGGGGCAGGGCAGCGGCTATTTTCCCTATCCCGCAGAGAGCTTCATGATCAACCAGACGCCCTGGGTTTATTGGGGTGCTCTTGCTGCAGCGGTCGGAATTATCGTGATTGCAGCGATGAGAAACGCGCGGCGGCCGCGATAGCTAGGAGCGCGCTCTCGAAACAGTTCGCCGGCGAAAGACATTTGGGTAAATGTCCGTCGCCGGCGAGGGTATGATTGTGTAAACAGCGGTTTACGCTCGGCGGGAACGAACGTCCGCCATCTCGGGCCGGGTGCCATCAGGGGCGCGAAGGCCGTAGTGCTTGCTTGCGAACACCCATTCCACATTGCCCGGCTCGAAGGGGCGGCGTGGGTTTCTCAGCGCCAGCCTGCGCTCGGCAAGGCTCCGGGGCAGGGTATCGAGCATGTCGTTGACGAAGGTTTCAACGCTGTCTTTCCAGCGAGGCGAGATCGAAACATCGACGCCGCCATAGCGCTGGAAGTCTGGATGTTTGCGGGAATAGCATGCGCCGAGCATCCATGCATGCTGCTGCTTCAGAAAACGTTCTTTGATGGTCATTCCTAGTCTTTTTCCTTGGCGTCATCGACGACATCGGCCTCGGGACGGTCGCCTCCGTTCGACCGTTCCGTTGTCCAGCTGCCGTCTGCACGCTGATATGTAATGTCCGCATCCTGGCCATCGAGCTGTTGTCGCTCCGCGGCTTGTTTGGCCGCTGCCAGTGCTTGTTCGTGAGTTGGGAAAGTTTCCGACCAGACATCGTCCAGGCGGTAAGCCCAGGCGCCATCGTGTTCGGCGACGTGGTAGGTAATCGACATCGATCATTCCTTCAAGAACTTTTCTCAGGAATTTGCGGGACGGCTTCCTACAAATTGCAAGACTGGAACGCAGGTCGCCAGATGCTTGTTCCCATCGACGCCTGGCCTGTGTGAGGCTGGATTCAGTGTGAAGAACGATCTTGCGCGAGCGGGGAACGCTTCATAGGTTTGAGACGTTGATGGATTCGTTCAACGCCTTTCAATAGGAACCACATGCGCGCTCAGTCGAAGCCGTTCATCGTCGAAGTTAAATCCTCGCGCCGCCAGGAGCGCCGCCAATCCGCGTCGATCTGGGGAAATCTGGATCTTTCGGCCGTTGCTGAAGAAATTGCGGAGGAACTGCCGCAACCAGCCGCCGCGCCGGCAGAATCCGCCGACGCGCAGTAGCCTTTTAAAGCTACGCCGCGACAAAGCGATAGGATGTGTCCTTGCGTTCGGCGTAGCCGACGCCCGGGTAACTCCAGTGATAGCCGAGCATCTTCAGCTTGTCGGTGGCGGCGCGATCCAACAGCATTTGACGGGTTTTCAACGCAACCTCCGGCTCGGTGTCGAAGCCGAAATGCCAGGCGGCATGTTCGAAGAAGATTACGTCGTTGGTGCAGGCGTCGCCCGTAATCAACAGACCACCGTCTCCAGCCAATTCGATCGAGATGTGGCCGGGCGTGTGCCCGCGGCTCTGCAGGATTCGCATGCCTGGAATGATCTCCTGATCGGGCCGAACCAACGTCAGACGGTCTTTGACGGCAAAAAGGTCCCGTTGCGCTCCGCGGGCAAAATCGTGAAGCACCGACGGCAGATGCGTCTCATAGTCCTTGTCGGTCCAGAAGTTCCATTCGGCTTCACTGACGAAATACTGCGCATTCGGATAAAGCACCTTGCCGTCGGCTGTTGTCGTTGCGCCCGAGTGATCCGGGTGAGCGTGAGTGAAAACCACCTTGGTGATCACCTCCGGCGCGACGCCGATGGATTGCAGGTTGGCGGCCAGCTTACCCGCGCTTGCCTGGAAATGACTGCCGGAACCGGTGTCGATGAGAATCAGGTCGTCGCCGTGGCGGATCAGCGGGATGTTGGCCTGGACCGGAGCGGCGGCCGAAGTTCCGCCGAGCCGCGGCATGATCGCCTTGCGCTCTTCAGGCGTGGCGTCGGGCAGCAGGATCTCGACCGGGAGCGTTAGAAAACCGTCGCTGACGACCGTAATGTCGAACGCGCCGTGATGGAAGCGATGGAACTCGGCCGCGATGGCATCGCGGGAAGCGAGCATCGCCGCTGCTGCAGCCGTCAGCTTCAGCAGGTCGCGTCGGGATAATCCATTTGGAATGCTGTCTCGTGTAGTCACAGCCGTCTCCTTTGCTGGGCAGATACGTCATGTGTCGCAGGCGAGCGCGACCGCACTCACCTGCGAATACTCATCCGCATAGCGGCAGCCGTGACGAACGGAGCCGCGGATCCACATGCTTAATCCAGGAAGAACTCCAGCAGGTCGGCGTTGATAACTTCAGGGTGCGTTGTGCACATGCCATGTGGCAAGCCGGCATAAGTCTTGAGTATGCCGTGCTTCAAGAGCTTGACCGAAAGCGGAGCGGAGTCGGCATAGGGAACGATCTGATCGTCGTCTCCATGCATCACCAGGGTCGGTACCGAGATTCGCTGGAGATCCTCGGTAAAGTCCGTTTCGGAGAAGGCCTTGATGCAATCGTAATGCGCCTTTGCACCACCCATCATCCCCTGCCGCCACCAGTTTTCGATGACGCCCTGACTGACCTTGGCACCCGGGCGGTTGAAGCCGTAGAAGGGGCCGGTGGGTACGTCTAGGAAGAACTGCGCACGATTGGCGACGAGCGCCGCACGGAACCCGTCGAAAACCGCGAGCGGCAGGCCGCCGGGGTTCTTGTCCGATTTGACCATGATCGGGGGGACGGCGCCGATCAGAACGGCCTTGGCGACCCGGCCGGGCTTCGCACGCGCGACATAGTGAGCAACCTCGCCGCCGCCGGTCGAGTGGCCGACATGGATGGCGTTCTTGAGATCGAGCGCGTCGGCTAGCGCGATAACGTCCGCCGCGTAGGTGTCCATCTCGTTGCCCTGCCACGTCTGGCTGGAGCGGCCGTGGCCACGCCGGTCATGGGCGATCACCCGATAGCCCTTGTCCAGAAAGAACATCATCTGCGCATCCCAGTCGTCTGCACTGAGGGGCCAGCCATGATGGAAAACAACAGGCTGGGCGGTGGCCGGACCCCAATCCTTGTAGAAGATTTCGGTTCCGTCCGTGGTCTTGATGAATGGCATGATCAGGTCCCTCTTTCTGGATGTGATTGCTTCGATGGTGGCAAGGCACGCCAGCATCCTTCCGGCGCCCATATTATGGAGCGTCCGGCTAGAGCTGGCCCACCGCGCTGCCGTACTACGTCATCATCATGACGCGGCTTTAGCGGCGCTGCGAACCAACGGTAACTTGAGGCAAATATTACAGAATGGAAGATGCCGTTTTGAAGAAATGGTGCGCAGGAGAAGCTAGCCGGTCGTGCCTTCGGACGGACGCGGGGCATGGGACGCATTCGTTATAGATCGGTCCCTGATTGGGAACACGGAGTGTCTACGAATTCAACGGGGCACTGGCCATGATATCGCCAAAGTCAGCATCGACCTTCCTGGAAGGGAGGCGATCTGATGAACGCTGACGAAAACCGCTATATCGAGATCACCACGCGGCTCCGTTCCGCGCAGTCGTTCTGCGAGTTTCTTGCGCACGGCGGCACTGTCCGCATCGCGCAGTCCGATGGCGCGCCATTCCATGACGTGAGCCACCGACTTCTCCAGCAGCATCGCCTGGAGGTCGAAGCCTTGAAGCGAGCCCGTAGGCAACTGTTTCCCGATCGAGTCGACGACGACATCAATCCTTGCCTCTACAGCCTGAACTAGCTGCTCGCTGTGACGCGATCGCATTCGCGGCGGTGCCGGCGGCGAGGCTGGCGTGATCAGCGCAACGTCAAGTTCGAAAACTGTGCGAATTGCCGAGCCCTCGAATTGAGCTCCAAAAATTATCCTGGGTTGCAGGCCCGCCACGTCGTCGGGATCGTCGCGCGCATGTTGACGTGAGTTCGAGGGTGGCGGGCGGAACCGTGTCACCAATTCCGGAGCGCCGCCATTGTACGATGGTGTCGGCGAGACCCTGGTACAATCGACGCTGGCACTCGACGGTGTAGGATCTGCCAGTGTGCAAAGATTTCGCACGGGGAGTTTTGAATGGATCGGATCGACGCGATGAGTTTTCCTTGCGGCAGTGGGCGAGGGCAATCTGGCTGGTGTGGCGCGAAATCGAGAGGCAGCAACGGACTTCTCGATCGTCTGTGCGATCGGCGTCACCAGCTTTCCTGCGCAACCCTTCGCTTAGCGTTCCGACGCGACGTCGGTGATGGCGCTGGACAACGGAACGCAAACTGAAGATCATTGCCGCGAGCTATGCCCTTGGGAGACCGTCTCCTCGGCGGCTTGACGACATGGAGTTGCGCCGAGCCTTCTTTGCGGGCGTCGGCGCCTGAGCGAGGGAGGCGCGGTGGCCGTGGTTTCCGACCAGCCTGTGACTGGCAGTTGCAATGCAAAGAAGCTGGAAGATCGGGTGCGCAGCCTTGAGACTATTCTCAGACGCAAGGTGTTGGAGAATGAGGCCCTGCGAGAAGCTCTTTCCAATGTGCAATCCGAGAAACCGATTGGGATACCCTTTGACGCCGGGGCCGCGATCAGATTCTCGCAGGCTCTTTCCCGCAACCTCCTCCATTCTACACTCGTTGGGCGTCTTTTGCAGATCTCCGTGGATTATGCAGGCGCCGAGCGGGGCCTCCTGATCTTCATCATCGATAATGCGGCGACGATCAAAGCGGAGGCTGTCGTTCGGGCCTCCGGCATTGAGGTCCAAGCACGAAATGATGCAGTCGGCATGTTCAAGGAGTTGCCGATGGCGATCTTGCAATACGTGATCCGAACGAACGAACCGGTGATACTCGACGATGCATCAACCGACGCTGTCTACGGTCGCGACGAAACGGTGCTCTCGCGAGGAATGCGTTCGACACTTGCGCTTCCGATCCTCTCGCAGTCGAAGCTCATCGCGATACTCTTTCTCGAAAACAACTTCGCACCCTGCGTGTTCACTCCGGATCGAGTCGCGGTGCTCGAACATCTTGCATCGCAGGCCGCGATCTCCTTCGAAAGCGCCGATCTTTACGCCGAATTGGAAAAGAAAGTCGCGCTCCTTGACGTCCTCCCGGTATCCGCTTGGATGCTCGAGCCGAACGGCACTCCCGAGTTCGTAAACCGCTCCGGATTGGAATTTGCCGATCAGTCTTTGGCTCATATCACGTCACATCCAGCCTCATGGATGGACGCTGTTCATCCGGACGATAGAGACGCGGCAACTCGGATTTTCCGTCGGGGTGTTCAGCTAGGACAAGACTTTTCCTTCGAGACACGAAGCCTTAGCGCCCGCGATGGAAGCTACCACCTGCATTTGCATCAAGCGGTTGCGCTACGGGACCGCGAGGGTCAGGTGGTGAAGTTCGTTGGAACGACCACCGATATCGACGAACACAAACGCGGTGAGGAATCGCTACGCACAACACAGTCAGCGCTTGCCCATTCAACCCGGCTTGCCACCCTTAAAGCAGTTGTAGCTTCGCTCGCGCACGAGGTGAGCCAACCGCTATCGGGAATATGGGCGAATGCAGACGCCGGCGCGCGGATGCTGGCTTTAGATTCTCCTGATCTCTCCGGTGTTGCAGAGTCGGTCAAACGAACAATGAGAGACGCAGTGAGGGCAACGGAAATCGTCCAACGGATGCGAGCGATGTTCGCTGAGGCCGCGCCGACTTCAGCAGCGGTGAATATCAACAATGCCGTCAATGAGGTCGTAGCGCTTATCGCGGGCGAACTGGAGAAGGGCGGCGCTACAGTACAAACCAGCCTGTCCGACAGAATACCGCTTGTCGCCGGCGACAAGATCCATTTGCAGCAGGTGATGCTAAACCTGCTGTTGAACGCGATCGAGGCTATGGCTTCCGTTGATGATCGCCCCCGGATTGTCCGGATCGAGACCATCTATGACGATCGGACCGGCGGTGTGCTCGTGAGTGTCCGAGACGTCGGGATTGGACTGGACAAGACGACGCTGGAAAAGCTGTTCCAACCATTATTCACGACCAAAGCGAAGGGTGTTGGTGTCGGCCTTTCGATCTGTCGAACGATAGTCGAAAATCATGGCGGGCGTATATCTGCCGCCGCCAACGCGCGTGAGCCGGGAGCATGCTTTTCGTTCGTCCTTCCGACGCACGAAGCGTCGGAAAAGCAGGCCCCGTCGAAATCGTCGGCCTAAGCCGTGAGGGTGCAATATGATCGTGCAATGGCTCAGCTTGGACGGTCAAAGTAAGTTCCGTTAAGTCATCAACACTCGATGATTAGCCCCTGCACCCTTGACGATCCGCTGTCGTCACGCCGTCGCGGACGCTTGTCGTACGATGCAATGGTTTTCGTTGCTTAGCCTAGGTGTGCTGCATCGGGTGACATGGTCGCGAAGGCACGCAGTCGCTGCGACGGTAGGAAGGTTCGAGAGGCACCGGTAAATGCTCGATGTGCTTGCACTCTGCTTTTTGCGATTGTCTGGGTCGCGATCGAGCCGCTGATGGCGCTCGGCGGGCCTATGCAGAATGACAACCTCTCGAAGGATATGGTGGTAGTCCGGCGTGCTTGGATGCGCGAGGTGCTGACGCGCGATCGAAAGGTGGGCCGTCTCTAGGCGGAAGAGACGGCCCAAGCGGGCCTCCGTAGGCCGCTGGCCCCGGCGGAGGGGAGGGCGCCGGGACATGTCGCCGGTCTTGAACGTGCGTTCGAGAGTGGGAGGTCAACGACAGGTCCAGGGTAACCCGCTGCGGCAGACGATTTAAGTGCACTTAGGTATTGGTCAGAGGGTCTGCGCCCCGTGGAGAAATTCCCGATACCATGGTGCAATTGGAGGAGCGAGCACAGTGGCAGATTGTAGGCGCATCGATCGGCAGGATCTGCAGGGCCTTTGTCCGGAATTGCCTTCTGAAGCCGCTTTCGGACAACAGCCATCCTGCTATTGTGTTGGCACGCAGTCCGCTCGGTCAACGAAGTGCAGTGTGTGAAACAACCGAACCTGGGTGCTGAAATGAACAGCGCGTTTACAAGACAGCCAGCGAACGAGGCCTTCCGCCAGACCGCATTCCTCGACAGCACGAATGCTTCCTATGTTGAGGAGCTACAGGCGATGTTCGCCAAGAATCCGAACTCCGTGGGTCCCGAATGGCGCGATTTTTTCGACCAGCTTGGCGACGACATCGGCGACGTCGCGAAGGGGGCGTCATGGAAGGATGCGAATTGGCCCGTTCCACTTCAAGGTGAACTCATCGCGGCGCTGGACGGCAACTGGCAGCAGACAGTGTCGGCAAAAGCCGAGGCTGATGCGACCGGCGATCGTACGGTCTCTGCAGAGTTTGACGCACGGGACACCGCGCGTGCCCTGGCGTTGATCGGGAGTTACCGGACCAGAGGACATCTTGCGGCGGACCTGGATCCCCTCGGTTTGAGTCCACGCGCACAGAACCGCGAACTGGAACCATCGTTCCATGGGTTTGAAGACGTGGATCTGGACCGTCCGGTCTACATAGGCGGCGTCATGGGCTTGGAGTCGGCGAGTGCACGTCAACTGGTCTCGGCCTTGCGCAGCGCGTACTGCGGAAAGATTGGCTTTGAATACATGCACATTGCCGACCCCGCCGGGCGCGAATGGATGCAACGGCAGGTCGAAGGGCAGAGGTATCAGCCGGAGGGGACGAAGAAGCGTGCCATCCTTCAGACACTTGTCGAGGTCACCGGGTTTGAACGCTTCCTCGGCAAGAAGTTCGTGGGTACGACGAGGTTCGGGATCGATGGCGCGGAAACCACGATCGTCGCACTTGAGGAGATAATAGCGCGGGGAGCTGAACTGGGCGTTGCCGAAGTGGTCCTGGGCATGGCCCACAGAGGGCGCCTCAACGTACTGGGCCAAGTCATCAAAAAGCCGCACCGGGCCATCTTCAGCGAGTTCAAGGGGGGGGCCTCGTTTCCTGACGACGTGGAGGGATCTGGAGACGTCAAGTATCACCTTGGAACCTCTTCGGACCGCATCGTCGATGGCAGGCAAATGCATTTGTCGCTGGTGGCGAACCCCTCCCATCTGGAGGTCATTGACCCCGTCGTTCTGGGCAAGGTGCGGGCCAAGCAGGAGCAGAGGGGTGACTCCGTCGAGCGATCAAGCGTGATGCCGTTGCTGATCCACGGAGATGCGGCCTTCGCAGGCCAAGGCGTCGTCGCGGAAAGCCTGGGGCTGTCTGGGCTAAAGGGCTATCGAACCGGTGGATCAGTCCATCTTATAATAAACAATCAGGTGGGATTCACGACTGATCCAAGTTATGCGCGTTCTTCTCCTTACCCTTCCGACGTCGCCAAGGCCGTAGATGCTCCCATTTTTCACGTCAACGGAGACGATCCGGAAGCCGTTGCATGGGTCGCGCGGCTTGCGACCGAGTACCGGCAGACGTTTCACCGGCCGGCGGTCATCGATCTGATATGCTTCAGGTTGTTCGGCCATAACGAGGGCGACGAGCCTTCATTCACGCAGCCGGCGATGTACAGGGAAATACGATCGCATCGGTCAAGTCTGGAGCTGTACGTCCAGCGGCTTGTCGCCGAGGGGATTATGACCGAAGCCGACGTTGACGCAGCCGGGGCAACATGGTCGGCTTATCTCGAAACAGAACTGGAAGCGTCAAAGAGCTACCGGCCCAACAAAGGCGACTGGCTCGACGGCCGATGGGCGGGATTGGAACGTGGTGAACCTGAAAGCGAAGAAACGTCGGATAGTCCGACAGGTGTTGATCTCGGAGTGCTACGGGATATCGGGCGGGCGATAACTGCTCTCCCCGATCGCTTTGCAGCGCATCCGACCGTCATCCGGTTCCTCGAAGCTCGCCGCAAGGCAGTCGAGAGCGGACGGGATCTCGACTGGTCTACGGCCGAGGCTCTCGCCATGGGTTCTCTTGCGAGACAAGGCGATCGCGTGCGCCTGTCCGGCCAAGACAGCGAAAGGGGAACCTTCTCTCAGCGTCATTCCGTGATCATCGATCAGGAGACCGGCGACCGCTATCTACCGCTATGTCATCTAAGCGTAGACCAGGCGCCGTGCGAAACCTTCAACTCGATGTTGTCTGAGGTTGCCGTGCTGGGATTCGAGTACGGCTACTCTTTGGCGGAGCCGCATTGCCTCGTCATGTGGGAGGCTCAGTTCGGAGATTTTGCAAACGGAGCCCAGGTGATATTCGATCAATTCCTGTCGTCGGCCGAAAGAAAATGGCTGCGCATGTCAGGCTTGGTCTGCCTCTTGCCACACGGATATGACGGACAGGGGCCTGAGCATTCGTCGGCTCGCCTCGAGCGCTATCTGCAGAACTCCGCAGAGGGCAACTGGCAGGTCGCTAATTGCACTACTCCTGCCAACTACTTCCACCTGCTTAGACGACAGGTAACGCGGCCTTTTCGCAAGCCGCTCATTCTCACGACGGCGACCTCGTCGAGACTCCGTCGATGCGAAGAGTTCTCTTGTGCTCAGGCAAGATCTATTTCGATCTCGAGGCAGAACGACGCAAGCGCGGCGTCACCGACGTCTACATACTGCGGCTCGAGCAACTCTATCCGTTCCCCGCAAAGGCGCTTGCTCTCGAGCTGAACCGGTTCGGGACAGCCGAAATATGTTGGTGCCAGGAAGAGCCGAAGAATATGGGCGCTTGGTCTTTCGTCGAAGCCTACGTGGAGTGGTCATCGGGGCAGGGACGCGGCCTGGCGCAGCGGCCAACCTATATCGGCCGCGCCGCGTCGGCCTCTACTGCTACTGGACAGATGGCACGGCACGTCGCCGAGCTCCAGGCGATAATGGACCGGGCCTTCGCTACCGATTGATCTCTTAGACTGGACGGGCCGATCGAATGGAACTTGAACTTCAAACAGCCAACGAGAGCACTAAGCGGTCGCGTGCGGCTGACCTACTTGAATATTACGGATGATGCTCTTGATACGGCGCTTCGAGGAGCGCGCAGGCCAGATGTATGGGGCAGGCCTGATTGGCGGCTTTTGTCATCTGTACATCCGACAGGAGGTGATCGATGGGAATGCGGGCCGCATTCATCCACGGCGATCAGGTCATCACCAGTTACAGGGGGCGCGGGCACACGCTGGCCGCCGGCATGAGCCCGCGATCAGTTATGGCGGAACTCTCGAGGAGGCCGTTCGCCAACGCTGCAAACGGCAAATGACAACTAGGAAATCAGATATGGATTCCGCGACCATCATCAGAGCGCTGGCCCATCCGACGCGACTAAATATCCTAAAGTGGCTGAAGGATCCTGACCGGTATTTTGGGCCGCAGGGATATCCAATTGATTTAGGGGTTTGCGCCAGCCAATTCCAGCGCGACGGAATGGCTCAGTCGACGGCATCCGGTCATCTCAAAGTACTAACGGACGCTGATTTACTGAGCGCCAGGAAGATCGGGCAGTGGAAGTTCTACCGAAGGAATGAGGCAGCCATATCGAGCTTTCTGCATCAGCTCACAACAGAAATTTAGGCCGGCTCAAGCGCCCGTCGCAGTGAATATTTCTTTTGGCGGTGGGGTAACGCCCCGACGGAAGCGACTTCTGTATTCGACCGGCGTGACGTTGATGCGGCGGACGAAAGCTCGCCGAAAGGCGCTCTGATCGTTAAAGCCGCACAAGGCTGCTACGCGCTTCAAGGGAACGTCGCCCTCTTCAAGCATTCTTCTCGCGGCATCCACCCTGACGGCTTCGACGTAGTCCCCTGGCGTCATGTCAGTTTCGCGTTTGAACGTGCGGGCGAAGTTGCGCGCGCTCATCCCAAGACGAGACGCCAGCGTCTCCACGGCGAGATCATTGGCGATATGTTCCGCTACCCATTGAGTTATCTCGCGAATAGGCCCCATTTCAGAGACCTGAGCTTCAAGATGCACGCTGAATTGCGACTGACCGCCTGGACGCTGCAGGAAAAGTATTAGCTCTTTCGCGACCCTCAGCGCCACGCCCCGACCGAAATCTTCCTCGACCATCGCGAGTGCGAGATCCATGCTCGCCGTTACACCGGCACTGGTGTAGACGGTTCCGTCTTTGATGAAAATCGTATTCGGCTGGACGTCGATCGCTGGGAACATCTTTCTGAGCCTTGTCGTGGAATTCCAGTGCGTCGTTGCGCGTCGTCCGTTGAGAAGGCCTGCGCTGCCCAGCAAAAAAGCTCCGGTGCAGATAGAAGCCAGCCGGCGCACCTGGACGGATCCGCTCTTCACCCAATCGACCAACTTGGGGTCCGCCTCGAAGTCTTGAACGCGCGGGCTGCCAGCAATTAAAAGCGTGTCGAACCCTTCCAGCGATTCGTCGATGGTCCGATCAGGGAGCAGGCGCCCGCCGTTAGACGCCACGACCGGCTCCCTGTCCCGCCCGACGACAGCTAGC
The DNA here is from genome assembly GCF_024808055.1 of Rhizobium sp. BK176. Classification (NCBI taxonomy): domain Bacteria; kingdom Pseudomonadati; phylum Pseudomonadota; class Alphaproteobacteria; order Hyphomicrobiales; family Rhizobiaceae; genus Rhizobium; species Rhizobium sp. BK176. Next base: position 232,718 of record NZ_JANUBV010000009.1, read on the forward strand.
TCGTATCCGGTCCTCCCATTAATGAGCTTGTTCGCTTCAGAAAAGACGTCCATCGGTCCCGCGACGTCCAGCATTTGCACGCCGGGCATGGCTAGTATCGCTATGCGCATGAGCTTACTCCTCGCGCCGGCCACCAGAGTCCGCCGAAATCTTCCGCGCCTACTTTGCCGGCGGCGGTGGCTGTCGGACAATAGTACTTTGGCATCGACTTACTCGTAACTCGCTCGGAGACGAGCGTACTCCTCAACAAGGCGCTGCAGCGAAAACGATCGATTTAGCCCGCTGGGATTGGGCAGTACCCAGACCTCCGCGCCGGCGAATGTCATGGCTTGCCGGCCCCAGTCAAAGCGTTGCGATGCGCAGAGACTGGCAAATGCCGGCTTCCCAAGGAACGCCAGCCTTTTCGGCCGAAAAGCCCGTAACTTGCGTTCGAATTCCGGCGCGGCGGAGGCGTAGTCCTGGGGACCGAGTTCGACGGCGCTTTTTGTCGCACGAGATACGAAGGCCGTGACGCCGCAACCGTATTCCAGAACCTGGCGCTCCTGATCCGCGCGCAACAGATACGGGGTGAAGCCGGAAAGATGAAGGACGCGCCAAAACCGGTTGCTCGGTGATGAAAAGTTGTGCCCGTCCCGGACAGCAGAGGTCGCCGGGTTCAGCCCGCAGAAAACTACAGAGAGGTCAGGCGCCAAGACGTCCGTCAGCCCCGCGGGTGAGACCGTGGGGCCCGGCGCCTCGTTCTGGGGACCTCGTTCACTCATACAAGTGCGCGGCCATCCCCGGTGATCACTGAACTCAGATCGACCGCCTCGTCCGAAAGGATCATTTCGTTGTGGGGTTTTCCGGATGGAATCATAGGCAGACAGTTTTCCGTCTTTTCTACTCGACAGTCGAAGATTACGGGACCGGGGTGGGCCAGCATCTCAAGGATCTTTCCATCCAGTTCCGCCGGGATCTCAGCTCTCATTCCCTTGGCGCCGTAGGCCTCCGCCAACTTCACGAAATCGGGCAGGCTTTCCGAGTAGGAGTGACTATATCGCTCATCGTGTAGCAACTCTTGCCATTGTCTGATCATCCCCATGTACTCGTTGTTCAAAATGAAGATCTTGACGGGAAGCTTGTACTGCACCGCCGTGGACATCTCCTGGATATTCATCAGGATGGAGGCTTCTCCGGCGATATCGATGACCGTGCTCGTCGGATGGGCGAGTTGAGCCCCGATTGCTGCGGGGAGGCCGTAGCCCATTGTGCCAAGCCCGCCTGAAGTCATCCAGCGGTTCGGTTCATCCAGGCTGAAGAACTGTGCTGCCCACATCTGGTGCTGCCCGACTTCGGTCGTCACATAAACGTCCCGGTTAAGGGTGAGGGCGCGCAATCGTTCGATGGCATATTGTGGTTTGATGACCTCGTCGGACTTCCGGTAGCCGAAGGCGTTGCGTGATCGCCACTTTTCGATCTGTTCCCACCAGACCGAGAGCTGGTCTTGGCGGCTTGTGGTCGAGGTTTTCGGCCAAGCGGCGATCATGTCGTCGAGCACCGAGCAGGCGTCACCGACAATCCCGACGTCCACCTGGACGACCTTGCCGATTGACGAGGGATCGATGTCGACATGGATCTTGCGCGAACCGGGAGAGAATGCGTCCAGCCTACCCGTGACGCGATCGTCGAACCGGGCGCCCACGCAAAACATCACGTCGCAGTCGTGCATCGCGTGGTTCGCCTCGTAGGCGCCGTGCATCCCAGGCATTCCAATCCAAAGCGGATCGGAAGCAGGAAACGCACCCAGACCTGTCAACGTCGATGTGACCGGGGCGCCCAGAAGAGCCGCGAACTGTCTAAGCCGCTGGCTCGCCGCTGGGCCTGAATTGATTATCCCGCCGCCGCTGTAGATGATCGGCCGTCGTGCTTTCGCCAACAAGGCTATCGCCTGGTCAATAAGTAAGGGGGATGCCTTGGTCTGCGGCTCAAACCGATGCAGAGGTCGCGCTTCCGCTGGCCCGACATATCTTCCTACCTTGACCTGAATATCTTTGGGGATGTCGATGACGACTGGACCCGGCCTGCCAGTGGTTGCGATACGGTACGCCTCATGCAACACGTGGGGCAGTTCCTCGATGCTTCTGACCAAATAGCTGTGCTTGGTACACGACCTGGTTATACCGATAGTGTCCGCCTCTTGGAACGCGTCCGTACCTATCAGATGCGTAGGCACTTGGCCCGTGATCACGATAAGTGGGATCGAGTCCATCAGCGCGTCCGCAATTCCGACAACGGTGTTGATCGCTCCGGGGCCGCTCGTGACGAGCACGACGCCGGGCTTTCCGCTGGAGCGCGCATAGCCTTCAGCCGCATGTGCGGCACCTTGCTCGTGGCGAACCAGAATATGCCGCAGCCTCGGCTCGTCGAGCATGGCATCATAAATCGGCAGAACGGCGCCACCGGGGTATCCGAAAAGCACTTCGACGCCATGATCTGCAAGCGCCCGAACAACCATCTCCGCTCCCGACATTTCGTCCGGCGCGGACGGCATAGCGTATTCGTTTGGTTTCATCCTTAAATTCCATTCGGTACGAGAAAGCTTCCACTTCGCTTTCGCGCCAGTATATAGAATTCGAGCATGACCGAATTGTCTTGCTGGGGGCAAAAACGGACAGATGCGCGTCCATTGCTGCCAGCGTCACTACCGACGCCTGAGCTTCATGGCGCCGGGGGTATTCCAGCGATGTGCGCCATGAGCCTTCTGACGCTCAGTTCCTGATCAAGCTCGTTCACCAGCAGTTTGAACCAGCTTAGGCCGACCCAGAGAGTTACCTTGTCGTCTACGTCCTCTGCGCGAACCTGACCTCGTTCCGCGCCCCTCTTCAGCATCTGTCTCACGTCGGCGGTGCGGGCGGGCAGGAACCGCTCCCGCAATGCGTCCAGAGCCTCGGACGCGCCCTGCGCTTCGGCAATGAGACTTTTCAATGCCGCGCCGGCAGGATGCGAGGCCCAAAAGCGCCACAAGCTGACAGTGTACTGCTCCAGGTCGTCCAAAAGATCACCGGTATCGGGAACTGGAACTGAAAGATGGCGCTCCGCCGTGTAGATCGCGATGAAAAGGTCCGCCTTTGTAGGATACCATCGGTAGATCGTCGTCTTGCCCGATCCCGCCCGGCGAGCGACTTCCTCGACCGAAAATCCGATGTACCCCTTCTCGGAGATCACTTCGCGCGCCGCCGCAAGCACGGCCGCCTCCGCCTCGGGATTGCGGCGGGCTCCGGTGGACTTGCGAGGTTTGGCGAGAGGCTTTGGCAGACTGGTCATACTTCAGGGGTAACTCAGGTTGAAGGTCAGGATCAACCGCGAAGCGCGAGGCTTATTTAAAAGCTTGACGGTCGCGCGCGCGGGATGAAGCCTGGAACGCCGGTGTCGACGACCGAATTGAACCGGATCTCGGTCTCGATCTTCTGGTCGATCTCGACCAGCGCTTCCTCGGGAATAGAGAGCAGGTTGGCGTTTTCCATGATGCGACTTGGCGTTACGGACGTCGTCAGAAAGGCTGTTCCTCGCTGAGCGGCCCATGCAAGAGATACTTGGGCTGGAGTCATATCAAGGCGGCTGGCGACGTTCTGGATCACCGGATCCTCAAGGAGGTTCGGTTCCATGCCATGTCCCAGGGGTGCGAAGGCCAATAATACGATTCCTTCCCGCTTGCAGTACTCGAGCATCTCCCATTCAGGAAGATAAGGGTGTGATTCAACCTGAACGATGGCAGGCTTTATCCTTGCTGCTTCGACGACGAGCTTCAGTTTCGGCAATGTGACGTCGGAGAGACCGATCGCCCTGCATTTCCCGCCATCGACAAGTGCTTCCAGCGCGCGCCATGTGTCGATCAAGTTCACCTGATCATCATAGATGACGGCGCCATGCTCATCGCGTGGATCGTGTTCATCTCCCGGCTGAAAGGCAAACGGCGTGTGTATGAGGTATGCGTCTACGTAGTCCACCTGCAGTCTGAGGCAGCTCGCTTCAAACGCGGCCTCGACCCGCTCTGGCCTGTGATTGGTGTTCCACAGCTTCGTGGTGATAAAGATGTCCTCGCGGCCGACCAACCCGGCGCTGAATGCATCCTGTAAAGCTTCCCCGATCACATGCTCATTCAGATAGCGCTCCGCGCAGTCGAAGTGGCGGAAGCCACTTTCGATGGCCAGCTTGACCGCGTTCTTTGTCGCCATAGGGCTGGGTATCAACGTCCCGAAGCCGACAACCGGAATATGGCCGCGGCCGTCCAGGAGAGGAAGGCGGCGATCGCGAGGCGCTACCGTTTCTTTCATTGTATGCTCCTTGGTTGAGAAAACATCGATGCGACAGCGCTCATTGCGCTACGGCAACAGATGTCTCGGTCGAAATTACTGCGAGGCATCCACGTCGACCCGTCGTTCGATCGTGAAAAGTTCTTGAGCACGGCTGACCCCTCGTAAAGTGTGAGCGCCAACCGACAGCAGGCAACCTCCGTTGTCCGCCTCCAGCGCTGAGGCAAATGTCGACGATATCAGGAGGTCCCTTTCGAGCGAGCGGCAGAGCGAGGCAATCCTGCTCACCTCGTTCACCGTCGGTCCGATGACCGTGAAATCCAATCGCTCCCGTCCGCCAATATTGCCGTAGAAGACGTCGCCGAAGTGCAGAGCCAGATAGACTTCCGTCACGGCGCGGCCTTCGATCCTGCGGCGCGCGTTCAGATCAACGAGCTTCTTGTCGAGCAAGCCCCGCCCGTGCAGCGCTGCAGCGCAGGCCTCCTGCGCAGTAGCTCCTCGAAAGATCGCGAGAGTGCCGTCGCCCATCAGCTTGAGCACTTCGCCGCCTGCAGCATTCACCGACGAAATGACCGCCTCTGCGTAGTCGTTGAGCATCGGGATGATCTCCTGCGGATCGGATAGGTCCGAGATGCGGGTGAAGTTCGCGAGATCCGAGAACCAGAGAGCGGCGGCAATCTGATCGGTCTTGTCTCGACGCATCCGGCCGAGCAGCACATGTCGTGCGGCATCCTCACCGAGATAAACCTTGGCAATTGTCTGCGCGACGCCGCTGATGGCGACGCACTTCGTCGCGAGCGCCAGACAGGGTGCGAGCGCTTTAAGCGCGTTGAGATCCGCTTTCGAAAAGCCGCCGGGTGCTCGTGTTGCAAACTGCGAAAAGAAGCAATCGATCTCCCCGATCGTTCCGTTGTCTCCGAACCTATGTGCTAAGGCCACAAAATCTGTGAACCCATCTGCCTTCATGGAGTCGAGCAGATAAAAGTCACCCGCATCACCATGGCAAAAGCGCCTCCTTACTTCGAGGTCGCCAGTCGTACGCAGGTAGAAGAAGGCGGTCCGTTCCCAGTTTATCGCGAGGCTTCCACCCGTTCCCAATCCGAACTCTGACAACCTCTCGATCGCCTGATTAGCGTCCCATCTGAAAGCGCGACGCTCGTACATGGGATGCAGCGCCTCGATCACCGCACTGGCTCGTTCCACCGGAACGCCAGACGCCGCGCAACGTACGCAGAAGCCGGCCAGCAAGTCGGCCTCGGGCATTCCTTCGATGCCCGACTGCATCAGCCAGGCGGTCAACTCTGCAACTCGGTTGTCTTTCATTGGCATGTCAAAGCAGTCTGTTGGCAAGAATCTGCGATTTTAGCGGGTCGTAAGTGGATGCGCGGGTGAGGGAGCCATGAGAGAAACAACGAGCAGTCCAGCGACCGCTGCAGCGAACGTAAGCCAAAACCCGTCGATATAGGCTAGAACATTAGCCTCCCTTTGCACGATCGAAGCGAGCACGCCCAATCCCCGCTTCAAAGCATCCGCGGACGTCGAACCGCTCGAGGAACCGGAACCGAGACTGGAGAGCATCGAGTTCCATCCGGGCGTCGTGCCGGTGACGTGAAGACCGATGAGGTTGGAGTGCAACTGCTCGCGCTGCCGAATCCAGGTCGTCATCGTGGTGGCGACGGTTTCAGAGCAGATCAGACGCATGACCTGAACATATGCTGTGAGCGACACGGCCCGCGCAGGATTCACGTTGCTGAAAAGCGTTGCCACGGCGGCAAGGAACACCAGCTCTTCTCCAAACGTTTGAAGAACGACTATCAGACGGAATTCGGGCAGCGCCCACAGGTTGGTGAGTTGGGTGCCCAACCATGCCGAGACAAGAAAACATGAGAACCCGAGGATCAGGGTGGCCCTCTGCTTGATCGTCCTTACCAGCACCACAGCGGTGCCGGTGGCTACCAGGAGGAGTGCAATAGCAAGCGGCGCCGAAAAATCGCCCACTTGCTCGGGGCGCAGTCGCGTGACCGAGACCAGGAAGTTCGGCTCGAGAAGCGAGCTCCCTAAGCTGGTGGTCATGAAACAAGCGATTGCCGCAAAGCCCAAGGCCACATTCCGAGAGAAGAGCACGGAAATATGCGCCCACGGATGCGTTACGCGCGCCTCATGCAAGAGGAATACGAGGACCAGAAAAGCGCTGGCGATCATCAATGAAACGACCATTCCAGATCGAAACCAATCCAATCGATTCCCCTGATCCAATGCAAAATAGAGCGTGGTCAAGGCGACGCCGAAGAGCGCCATGCCGCCCCAGTCCGCACGGCTCAGCAACTCCCGGTCCGTTACGACCGGCTTCGCGCCATACCAGAACAGGATTCCGACCATGGGAGCAATCAAGGCGCCCTGCCAGTACAGCCATTGCCAACCGATCGTCTGGGTGTAGCTTCCCGCCGTGTAGAGACCGAGATTCTGGGCGAACGGTATCCGGAGCACGTAGAAAGCCAGCGCGAAGATCCAGTACCTGCGGTCGAGATTCTTGAACGCTATCATCAGCGTTGCGCCGACGAACATTCCGAGGACCACAGCTCGCAGCGCGTGCAGAACTGCAAGCACTTCGAACGAATGCTGGAAGGGGATGAGAACCGACACCGTCGAGTAGAGCGCCACGGGCACAGTCATCACCCGCTTGACGCCAAAGACGGCTATCAACCAGCCGACGCTCGGGGCGACCAGTATCTGAGGCGCTGTCGCAAACGTGCTCAGCCACGCGCCTTCGTCGAAGCTCAACCCGAACGCTCCGCGCAGGTCCGCAAGGCCGATGTTTGCCGTCCGGACGTCGAACGCGGTCAATATCGACGCCAGAACCATTGCCACGGCAACAAAACCTTGCCGCGGCAGGTCGCTGCCATTTCCGGTCTTAGTCATGGCCTTCGGCCTCGGTGTCTATCTTCGTGATGACCGACATTCCTGGCCGAAGCCTTTCGAAGTGCGGCTGCTTTGCATCGAGCTCGACGCGAACCGTCAGGCGCTGAGCAACTTTGGTGAAATTGCCGGTGGCGTTGTCGGGTGGAAGCAGGGCGAAGGTCGAGCCGCTGGCAGGCGAAATCTTCGAGACGGCGCCATGAAACGTCTCTCCGGGAAGGAGGTCCGCTGTCACCTCTACCGATTGCCCTTCGCGAACTCTCGAGAGCTGGTTTTCCTTGTAGTTCGCAAGAACGTACACATGGGGAAGAGGGACGATCGAAATGAGACTGGTGCCAACGCTCACATAGTTGCCGATTTGCACATTTCGTCTGGCGACAATGCCATCGATCGGCGCACGAACGGTCGTATACCCGACGTCCAGCCGCCGAGCAGCGACGTCCGCTTCGGCCAGGTCGACATTCGCCTGCAGGACTTCGCGTTGTTTTGCGAGGACTTCCAGCTTCACCTGTTGCGCATCTACATTCGCTTTGGCGGTCTTGGAATTCGCCGAAGCTCGCTCGAACGCCGCCGTAGCCTTCTCGAGGTTTTGAACGGAGCTTGCTCGGCCGTCCAAGCCCAGCCGGGTCTGACGCTGGAGCTCCTTGTCCGCCTGGACCTTATCGGCTTCCGACGCTTGGCGTTGCGCCGCAGCCACGTCGATCTGCGTGAATTGAAAAGTACGCTGCGTCGAATTGTCTTCGAGCTGGGCGCGCGCGGCCTCAAGCTTCGCCTCGGCGGAACGCAATGCCACTTCGTATGGCTTCCGATCGATCGAAAAAAGAAGATCGCCGGTTTTGACACGCGTGTAATCGGCTACAGGCACCAACTCGACCGTCCCGCCGATGCGCGCACTTACGGACGAGACATCGGCAAAAACCGCCGCGTCGTCGGTAGATTGAACGCTTCGCGCGGCGACCCATGAGTCCCAGTTCGCCCCGGCTGCGACCACTGCGCCCAGTGCTATAATGATTGCCGAACTGGGGACGATCAACGATGAACGGTTGCGGACTGCCGCCACCGGAGCCGTGGGAGCCGCCGACGCTTTTGCTTCCCCCGGCTGCGGCACGAGCGCCGTTACATTGTTTTCGTGTGCCAAGCTCCAATTCCTTTTCTTTGACCACGCCATGACTTCATCCGTCGTGATGGACCTCGCGGTCCGCGATTGCAGAATTCGTTCGCCGCTTCCGTCGCTGGAAGGCGGGCCGTCTCGTCGACGGTCAACCGTAAGAATCCTGAGACGCTTCATATATACGATACGTATCGTATCGAAAAGGACTGTTTCATGAATTCTCGCCGGTACTGCTATTCGTTTTTGCTGACACTGGACGGGGGTATCAGATCATCCGGCGGCGCTACACGCCACAGGACTTAGGTATCGCCGATACTATCGTATGATGGTTCGACAGGTTGTGAGATGGTTCGATAGGCGCGCTGGACGCTCCGCCCTCGATGGCAACGAGACTTTGAGGTAACCCGATGGCCCGACTACTATCTGTCAACGTAGGTTTGCCCAAGACCATCTCCTGGCACGGCAGGGAGGTCCGGACCGGCATCTGGAAGGAACCCGTTGCCGGGCCCAGGATGGCAAGGCGCCTGAATATCGATGGGGACGGCCAGGGTGACCTGGCGGGGCACGGCGGTGAGAACCGTGCGGTGTACGTGTACCAGATCGAATCCTATGACTACTGGCAACGTTTCCTCGGTCGGAGTGACTTTGTCTTCGGACAATTCGGCGAAAACTTCACGGTAGAAGGGCTGTCAGATGCGGAAGCGTGCATCGGAGACCAATACCGGATTGGCAAAGCGTTGTTCGAAATCTCGCAACCACGCGTGACCTGCTATCGCCTCGGGATCCGTATGGATGTCCCAGAGATGGCGTCGCTTCTCGTCTCCCATGGTAGGCCGGGGTTCTATATGCGGGTCTTGGAGGAGGGGCTGGTCGAGGCGGGCGACGACGTCGAGATGGTCGCCGCCGGACTCAACCGGTTGACGATCTCGGAGGTCGACGCCCTGCTATATAAACCCGACCATCCCATCGACCGTCTCGACCTTGCGATCGACAATCCGGCATTGAGTCTGGGCTGGCGGCAGTCCTTCGAGAAGTTGAGGGACGCTAACCTCGACGGTCGGGCCAGCGGAAACGCAGGTCTGGCCGCGTACCCGCAGCCTGATCCGGCCTGGGAGGGATTTCGCGAATTCCGAGTGAGCCGGAAGACGTTCGCGAGCAGCGACGTCGTCTCGCTGGAGTTGGAGCCGAGCGACGGGCTCCCGATCGGCGACGCCCTTCCTGGGCAATTCGTCGTAATCGAGTTGAAGCCGACCGCTTCGATCCCGTGGCTGAGAAGCTACTCCCTATCAGCGCGGCCGGATAGTAGAGGGTTTTCCATTAGCGTGAAGCGTGAAGTTGGCGGAAGCGCTAGCGGCTACATCCACGACACCCTGGTCGTCGACGACGTCGTCGGCTTGAGCGCCCCGCGTGGCGCGTTCGTTCTTCCGCAGGGTGACGGTCCCGTGGTGTTAACAAGCGCCGGGATTGGAGTGACGCCAGTGCTTGCAATGCTTGAGGCGTTGGCGGAAGAGGGGACAGAACGGGAGATCTGGTGGCTTCACGGCGCGCGGAACGGTCTGCAACATCCGTTTGGTGAAACTGCCCGTCGGTTCCTGTCATCGATCCCACGCGCCCACAGCGTGATCTGCTACAGCTCACCGACGCCGATGGACGTCATTGGACGCGACTACGACCGCAAATCCCGACTGAATTCGGATGTGCTCAAATCCTTGCCCTTGCCCCTCGACGCCGAATACTGCATCTGCGGTCCCGCCGAATTCATGAGCGATCTCATTGAGTTTCTCCGATCGTCGGGGGTCGATAGGAGCCGCATCCACTCCGAGGCATTTGGGCCGGTTTCCTCGATCACGCCCGGCATCGCGGCGGTCGAGGGACGTCGTCCGCATCAGCCTCCCGGAGAACGGGGAACTGGACCATTGATCACATTCGCCAGGAGCGGGCTCAGCGTCGCGTGGAGTTCAAACTACGACAGCCTGTTGAATTTTGCCGAAGCCTGCGACCTCCCGGTGCGCTGGTCTTGCCGCGCTGGTGTCTGTCACACGTGCGAGACGGCGCTAATTTCTGGTGCCGTCGTCTACGATCCCCAGCCGTTGGACACGGCTGCGAAGGGAAACGTCCTCATCTGCTGTTCCAAGCCCAAAGCGAATGTAATCCTCGATCTTTAAGCTTATGGAGCCGCCCGCTGTTGCTCGTGCCGTGATTTATCGCTTCAGGAGCCATCGAATGCTCCCGATTGCGATGGCCAGCACGATCGCACTTGAGATGATAAGGAGGAACGGCGCGATCATCCCCAGAACTGGACCATCAGTCCGCGCTGCCATTTTCATCGATGCACTGGTAAGCGCCGTGAGCCCGAACGTAATTCCCCAGTAGGATAGATCGAGAGGCTGCCGCCTGATCCACGGGATCAAACGGGCGAGTATCAGTAATTGAAGCAGGCCATATCCAAAGAGAGCATGCGAAAGCGGATCCGGGTGCCCGGTGGTGCCACTCAGATATGCAAGGCACCCGACAGCAGGCGGCGCCAGTTGAATGCCCAGCATGGGGCGGAGCAATTCTGGCAACTCCTTGTTCGTGAGAAGCCTGTGCAGGACCACCGACTCTATCGCCAACCAGGAGAAGAACCCGGCGCCAAACGCCAACTGGCTCCAGTCTGAATGGCCGAAAGCGCTTGCGGCGATCGCGGTCACGAACGATCCCGCGCCGGCTGGGAGATATAGGGCGGCCGTGGTGGAAACTGGATCGCGGTTTCCCTCCCACAAGGAACCTGTCAACCAGACTCCGAAAACGACCGTGAATATAGCGCCAAATGCGAATAGGCTCACTCCCGCGAGCCAGGAATATGGCAGGACACCGAGCGCAATGAGCATTGACGACACGCCGAGAAGGCCGACGAAGCAGCTCTGCACCGGATTGGAGAATTCGGCGAGTGCTTCATCTCTCGCGAGCGCCCATTTGGTTAGAAACAGAAGGGTGAATACTACCCAGATCGCGCCGGCACAGAGATATAACGCCTCGCCGATAATCGTCGGAAGCCTCCACAATTCCGCAGCGAGGCGCCAGTTCGTCGCCAACCCGGATAGACCCAGAACGCACCCGAAATAACTTGCCTGGACTCTAGGAAATAGCACCGCACCATAGGTGGATCCCAAGCTTCCGTTGGTCGATAATCTGCTCACGAACGCCTCCATTTTTATAGTCAAGCGCCTTCGATGGTCGCCGACGGTCTCCGGATCGGGCAAACGCGTTGCTCTGACGCGCCTCGACAGGTGGGTGCGGTTGATCCAGAGAGGCTCCAAATCTGAAAGGATGAATATCTGCGGCAGGTTCTGCAGCGGTCGCGTCGCGGCAGGAAAGGACAATCTGCACCGCAGCCGAAGCTGCGCCGGCAAGCACCTTCCTACGGATGTGATGCGCAAACGCAATCATCGAACACTCCTGCCTTTCGAAGCGGAAAGCCTCTCACTGAACCGAGTTTCGATCTATTGCACCATGGTGTCAGGGAGCCGGCGAAGCGATCTATGTTCAGTCGTTCGGACCGTCCGTAGGAAGCCGCGGCTACCCCTGTGTCGCGTCGAGAGCTCAGTAGCGCCCCCCATGTGGGACCGTCGTCAGAATCTCGAACCGTCGGCCGACCGAGGCTTTATCAACGATGGAGTGCAGAGGCGACTGCCTTGCGAAGTTCGTCAACGCACAGCGGCTTATACAGGCAGTCGATCGCTCCCATTGATATCAGCCGGTCTCGAAGAATTTCGTCCTCGACGCCCGTGATGAATACGATCGGAATATCGCGTCCGCTGGAGATCATTGATTGAAAAAGTTCCGGGCCAGACATTACCGGCATCGCGACGTCCAGAACGATGCATTCCACCTCAGCTATCCGAGGAGAGCGCAGAAAATCATTCGCGGATGAAAATGTCTCGACGTCGAACCCGAGAGAACCAAGCAAACCAGACAGAGATTCGCGCACCGACACATCGTCGTCTACGACGGATATGAGCGCACGCAGATCCACCATCATCACCTCCGGAATTGGGTTCCAGCTTGCCCTCTTTTGCGACCACCTCTGGATGTCTCATGGCGCACAATCAGGCATATGCTTCCGACAACCAAGAGTATATTGGACAATGGTATCGGATGTGCTCTCGATTGCGGTACGGCTCGATCTCGAACACGAGCTCGATGGGCACCATCACGCGAAAGAGGGAGGGATGATATTGTACGAAGGTGTGTTCGCTACCTCGGTAGCGGGTCGAGGAGGCACGCAGGATCGGACAATCGCGGTTTCACTAAAACCGGCGCTCTCGTCTGTCGGCACGCTCGTGGGCTCGCCGCGAACGCGTTCCCCTAGCTTTGCCTCTTGACGTTCAACAAAGCCGCCATGGTCACAAGATCGGGAAGCGAACGGGCATCCATCTTTCGCATGACCTGGCCTCGGTGCGCCTTCACCGTTATTTCGCTAATGCCAAGCTCGTATGCCACCTGCTTGTTCAGCAACCCGGCAACCACAAGTGCCATCACCTCTCCTTCGCGCCGCGTCAGGGAACCGTGTCGCTGGCGTATTTGGCCAAGGTGATTTTCTTCCTGTTGGATGGACTCGTTTTGTGCGATCGCCGTCCGTATCACCGCAAGGAATGCGCCCGGATCGATTGGCTTGGTCAGGAAATCGCTAGCTCCGGCCTTCAGAGCTCTTACTGTCATCGGTATGTCGCCCACGCCTGAAACAAACACTATGGGCACCCGGCTTCCCCTGCTGGTTAGAGCCGCCTGTAGGTCGAGGCCGTCCAGTCCGGGCATATTAACGTCCAGAACCAGGCAGCTTGGGAGCTGCCGTGGAAGATGCGATAGGTAGTCTTGCGCAGATGAAAACAGCAGGGGTGTCCACCCCACGGAGCGTACGAGCAATTCCAGCGATTCTCGAACGGAAGCATCGTCATCAATGATGATGATAACGGGACGTGGCGGCACCGACAGCGCACTAGGCGCCGATTGGCATCGATCTGTTGGAGGGTTCATGTTCTGCAAGACATCCTCCTGTGCGACGACCGTTGGAAATCTGCCATGCCTCAGCGGCCTGTGCCAAAGGCCTTCGACCCGGCAGCCGGATCACACCGTACAGGCCAGTGTAGCATAACACACAGGCCGAGCTTCAATTGTCCGAAAGTATTGGTTTGAAAACAAGTCGCGGGCGCGCCACGTCATCACCAAGAATAATACATCCTACGTCCGACGCTCGATTCACACCCCGACTCCTTAAAAAAGAAGGGCTACTGGACGATGGTGTCGGCAATACTTTGGTGTCCCAGATACCTTCGCACAAGTGCGCTCCAGCGACCCGTTGCACATACTTCGCCTGAACAGCCCCTAGGAGCAGGCGATGATAAATCGGGATGAGAGACCACGCCAGGGCTGCGGCCTTCCGCTTTTCGCTATCGCTGCCGCTATGACTGCGATGGCCGCATCACTGGCCGTCGTACGGCATCCAGCTACCCTGACTCGGGTCTGGGTACCAGGCCCGGAGCAGATGTCCGCTGATGGAGCCGAAACTGCGCGGCGTGGATTTTGTGACAAAGAGTTGTTTCAAGGCAAGGGCAATATGTTCAGAACATTCGATAACCAAGCTGCCAAAAAGCACTTGGACGGCGCGGAAGTCGCTATGTTGCGCGTCGTCCTGCGAGACTTCTGCGAGACCCACGGCTTCGCGCTGGACGATCAACGAACACTTCACGCGGCTCGCAGACTTATCCGCCTTTTTCAGGGCGGAGAGAGTGACTGTGCGCGTTTGCGTATGTTGATGGACATGCAATCACTGAGCTGAGATCCGAAGGAAGGCACGACGAGGAAGTTACTTCTGCCGGCGCATCTCCTGATGTCAAGCTGCTCGCCGAGCGCCACACTCGCCGAGGGGTCCGGTGTCTCATTCGATACGGGGCCGACGTCGCATCTGCAACGTGAGGCCGACAGTGTGTGATGGGGCAAATTGGGGGAGGGCGAAGCCAGCATCGATTTGAGATACAGCCCCTCACATCTGCGGTGCGGTCGCGTCTTCGGTACAAATTCGCCCCGACAGAAATTCGGCATAACCTCCACGCGCGATGTCCACTCGAGACCCACCCAAGCTTGGAAACTGCCCGCTTGGATGCTCGTGGAGCTACTCGTCAAGCAGCACGGCGACCGAGACGCCCGCCGCGATGGTGAATATGCTTGCCAGCACACTGGCCAAGGTACTGCCCGCGGCCCGATCCCGATAAATATTCCTTGAGACCGCTATGGCGGAAACCTCTGTTGCTGTGGGCAGTACGCCCAGTAGAAAAGTCTGGGCCAAAAGCGCCCCTCGCAACCCCACGAGATAGGCGGTGCCAAAGATCACAATGGGTTGCAAGATGTTCTTCACGAACACATTGAACGTCACCTCCTTGTTGAGCTGCAAGCTGATCCCCGACAAAGTCAGACCAAGGGCGAAAAGCGCTGCGCCCCCAGCCGCTACGCCGATCTCGCTTGCTGCGGTCACGGCAAGTTCAGGCAACTTGAATCCGGACGCCGCGAAACCGGCGCCTGCAATAGGCAGAAAGACCAGGGGCTGCTTTGCCGCATTCCACAGCGCCCTGCCGATCCCGATCCGATGCTCTTCATCGGTAGCGCTCCGTGCAAGGACGACAAGCGTGATCGGGACGACGATCAGAGTCACGATCAGATTTCCGGAGACGACCATCAGAAGCGCCGACGACCCGACGGATGCGACCAGAACCGGTGGGCCGCAGTAGGCGATGTTCGGGAAGGAGCAGGCCAAGGCCTGCAGAGCGCTGTCCGCCTCTCCATGCTTGAAAAGCAAGTGTCCGGCAGCCCAGCCAATGAGGAACGTCAGGCCAAACCCGATCAGGAGAGAGAGTAGGATCCTGGCGTTGAAGATGTCTGCCGGATTGGCCTTCGCCGCCGCGAGAAAAAGTGCGATCGGAAGTGCGAACAGCACGACGAATCTCGCTAGCGCGCGTCCGTACTCGATCGGCATCATCCCGAGCTTCCCAGCCATCCATCCCAAGGTTATGCAGAAGGCGATGGGCGCGAGTGAATGAGTCGTGGTCGCAAGAATGCTCTGCATCAGTAATGCTCCTGTTCTGGGCTCACCTTGCCTTTGAAAACGAAGTAGACGAGCAGGGTGTAGACGATCGTGATCTGCAGAACGAAGATGCCCGCTCCCCAGAACATGGAGGCTAATGTCGATTGGGGCGCGACCGCCTCTTCCAGAGTCACCGCAGGAGGGATGACATAAGGGTAGAACGACACGGCGAGCGTCCCATCCGCCTCCTCAGCGCCGCAGGAAGTTCGATACGGTGAGATCGACGAGTTGATCGCCTCGGCCATTCATTACCGCCTTCAAAGCCCATACGCCGAAGCCTTTCACCTGCGCGGCCTCGATCTTCGGGGGCATTGAAAACTCCTCGGTATTCGTGACCACGTCGAGCAGGGCGGGGCCGTCATGCGCGAGTACCTCGCGCAGCGCGCTTTCCAACTCGCCTGGATCCTCGACGCGAACACCGTGGATCCCTGCCGCCGCGGCTACCGCAGCAAAATTCGGGTTTGAGAGATCGACGCCGGTTTCAAGAAAGCCCGCGGCCTTCATTTCGAGAGCAACGAATCCCAGAACCGAATTGTTGAAGACAACGATCTTTACCGGAAGCTTCTGTTGCACGAGCGTCAGGACGTCGCCCATCATCATTGCGAAACCTCCATCCCCGGAAAGGCTTATTACCTGTCGGTCGGGGTAGGCGGCTTGAGCACCGATCGCCTGCGGAAGCGCATTTGCCATCGAACCGTGCACGAGCGAACCGATCATCCGTCGTCGGCCATTCATGGCAAGGTACCTTGCGGCCCATACGGTGGGGGTCCCGACGTCGAACGTGAAGACCGCGTCGTCGGCAGCGAGATCGCTTACGAGCTTGGCGAGGTACTGAGGATGGATCGGCTTGCGGCCCGGCTTGCCGGATGCGAGGTCATCGAGGCCTTCGCGAGCTTTTGCATAATTTTTCAGACTGTCGGACAGATGCGAGGTGTCCGACTTTTCGTCAATCCTAGGCAGCAACGCTCCGACGCTGGCCTTGACGTCGCCAACGAGGCCAATGTCGAGAGGCGCGCGGCGCCCAAGGCTTTCCGGTCTGATGTCGATCTGAGCGATCTTGGAGTCGGTGGGATAAAACTGCCGATAGGGAAAGTCCGTGCCGAGCATCAGCAACGTGTCGCATGCGAGCATCGCCGTGTAGCCCGAAGAGAACCCGATGAACCCTGTCATGCCAACGTTGTAAGGGTTGTTGTGTTCGATGTATTCCTTCCCACCAAGGGCATGCACTATGGGCGCCTTCAGGCGTTCGGCGAGAGCGATAACTTCGCCGTGGGCGCCCCGGCATCCTCGACCACAAAGGATTGTCGTCCGCTCACTCTTGTTCAGGAGGGCTGCGAGGCGATCTAGTTCAGGATCTCGTGGGAGTACCGTGGGTACATGAATCTTGAGCCCCTCGGGCTGCGAGATCGGGGCGTCGTAGTTCGCCAGCGCAATGTCGCCCGGTATGACCACCACCGCCACGCCCTTCTTGCCGATCGCCGCCCTGACAGCGGTCTCCAGAACCCCCGGGAGCTGCTGCGGGTTTGAAACCAGTTCGCAATAGTGACTGCATTCCTTGAAGAGGTTGTCTGGATGCGTCTCCTGGAAATAGCCGCGGCCGATCTCCGTGGATGGGATCTGTGCGGCGATGGCCAGGACGGGTACTCGAGAGCGATGTGCGTCGAAGAGACCGTTTATCAGGTGGAGATTTCCTGGTCCGCAGCTTCCCGCGCA
This sequence comes from Rhizobium sp. BK176, assembly GCF_024808055.1. Taxonomy (NCBI): domain Bacteria; kingdom Pseudomonadati; phylum Pseudomonadota; class Alphaproteobacteria; order Hyphomicrobiales; family Rhizobiaceae; genus Rhizobium; species Rhizobium sp. BK176. Next base: position 249,867 of record NZ_JANUBV010000009.1, read on the forward strand.
GACCGCGAGCTCACCGGTAAGGTGCGCCTCGGCGCCCGCGGCGAACGCCGCGGTTTCTTCGTGCCTGACATGCACCCATTCGATGTCGCCTCGACTTCGCATAGATTCTGTCAAACCGTTGAGGCTGTCTCCGACGACGCCGTAGATGCGGCGCACGCCGGCGGCGTGCAGGACTTCGGTGATGATATCTGCTGCTTTATGCGGCATGACCGCCTCCTTGAGTGGCGCTATCCCGCTTGCGCGAGCGTTGGACATCCGAGGGTACCGGAGTGGCAAAAGATGAAGGGTCGCCGTCTGATATGAGTCTGGCGCTCCGCTGACGCGTCACGAACGCCCAGATCCAGTCGAGCGCGACTGAGGTCCTGCTGCGAAATCCGATGAGAAACATCACGTGCACGAGTGACCAGAAGACCCAGCCCGTGAAACCGGATAGCGAGATCTTTCCGACGCGTACCACCGCGGCCCCGCGTCCGATAACAGCCAGGTCTCCTTGATGACGATACTTAAAGGGTGGGGGCAAGGGCTCCTGCGCCGCATGTGCCTCGATCACCTTTGCGACATAACTGCCCATTTGCTTGGCAGCGGGAGCGATCCCCGGAACCTGCTTCCCATCCGAAGTCGCGACGCACGTATCACCGATCACGAATATCTCGGGGTGATCACCTAGGTTAAGGGTTGGCGACACAGCGAGCCACGACAAGCATTTTTCAGAAAGTTCCACCGGAAACGCGCGAAGAAGTCTTGGCCCGGCCTCGACCACCACAATCCGCATCGATTGCGTGTCGATGGTCCGGAACTCGCCCTTCAAGGTCCTGTGTGTCAGCTCCGCGGCGGCACCCGCCATTTCGACGCCAGTTGCACCGCCACCGACGATCACTGTCGTCAAGCGTCGACGCCTCTCCTCTGCATCGGGCGTCTTGTCCGCAATTTCATAGGCGCGTAACAAATTTTCGCGCAAAGCCCTTGCGTCTTCAATTGTCTTCAATCCGGGGGCGAAGGGTTCCCATCCTTCGTTGCCAAAGTACGCATGCCTGGCGCCCGTGGCGAGTACAAGATAGTCGTATGGGACGATGGAGCTGCCATCCGTAACGGTACGCGAGCGAGTATCAACGCCGCTGACCTCCATCATCAGGACGCGTGTGTTCCTTTGAGCCGAAAAGATGCTTCTCACCGGCCAGGATATCTGGCCCGGCGACAGCGATGCCGTGGCGACCTGGTAGGGCAATGGCTGGAAGAGATGTAAGTTTCTCCTATCCAGCAACGTGATATCAACCGGCGCAGACCTGAGACCCCGTGCGACAGCAAGGCCTCCAAAGCCCGCGCCGACGACGACGACGCGGGGCCGGGGTGCAGCGGGAGGACGGTTTGCCACGACCAGCCCTCTCAATTCAAATGCCGGTAGACAGGCCTGTACGTCTTGCTGCTGATGAGTTGGGCGACGTCGGCTGGGCGTTCGACATTCGCCAGACCTTTGTCGAAGATATGCTCGGCAATTTTGCGGGCGACGTGCAACGAAGCCTCGAGGATCTTGCTCTGTGGCGGATAGATCAAACCGGCGTTCAGGCTATCCTCGTCCACCTGTTCTGCGACGGCCTTGGCTGCAACGATAAACATCTCGTCGGTCACAAGTTTGGCTTCGGTCGCGTAAACGGCCATCCCCATGGCCGGAAAAATGTACACGTTGTTTCCCTGGCCAGGAACTAAACGGTGCCCGTTTACGGTCAAGGGCGGGAAAGGGCTCCCGCTCGCGAACACCGCTTTTCCTTGCGACCACGTGTACGCCTCCTCGGCGGTGCATTCGGACCGCGAGGTGGGATTGGAATAGGGGAAGATGATCGGGCGATCGTTTATCGCCGTCATCGTCTCGATGACGGTTTTGGTGAAAAGCTTCGGGGCGGTGCTGACCCCGATGATCGCGGTGGGTTTCAGTAGCTTGATCGCATCGACGAAGTCCGCGACGGGTTCGTGATCGACGACGAACGGCTTCTGGAAGTCCTTCACTGCGCGGGACGCCACGAGGAGACCATCGACGTCGAACAGCGAACTACGACTACGAGCTTCCGCAAAGGGAAGACCCTGCATCGCCATGCCCTGAGCGATCAAATCCGCGATGCCGGTTGCAGCAGATCCGGCTCCAAGGAATAGGAACCGCTGATCCGTGAGCGTTCCCCCCGTGATCTTCAGCGCGGCATAGATGCCTGCGAGAGCGATCGAGGCGGTGCCCTGGATGTCGTCGTTATAGGTGCAGATCTTCGTCTTGTACCTCGACAGGATCGGGATAGCGTTGAAGTTGGCAAAGTCTTCCCACTGGATGCAGCATTTCGGAAAGAGGTCCGTGACCGCCGCGACGAACTCGTCAATGAACGCGTGATAGTCATCGCCGCGAATGCGGTCATGCCGAAGCCCGAGATAGAGCGGGTCGTCGAGTAGAGCGGGATTATTGGTCCCGACATCGAGAGTGATCGGAAGGCACACCTCCGGCGGGACGCCCGCGCATGCCGTATAAAGAGAAAGCTTTCCTATTGGGATTCCCATCCCGCCAACGCCGAGATCGCCCAGGCCAAGAATTCGTTCTCCGTCAGTGACCACGATGAAACGGACGTCTCTCTGTGGCCAGTTCGAGATGAGTTCTCTGATATGTCCCTTGGCGGATATTGGAATGTAGAGCCCGCGGGCTGAATGAAAGATGTGGTCGAACTTCTGACAGGCCTCGCCGACCGTGGGAGTGTAGACCAGCGGCATAAACCCTGCCGGGTCGGACATCAGGACTGCGTAGTATAGGGTCTCGTTTCTCGCCTGGAGGTCCGAAAGCAACAGGTACTTCTGGAGGTCGTCTTTTAATGCGTCGAGCTGCGCATTAATTCGCGCAACCTGGCTTTCGATCGATGTAGGCGTCGGCGGAAGAAGCCCCTCAATGCCATACCTGTGGCGCTCATTGCTGTCGAAGGCAGTCCCTTTGTTCGTGTGGGGGTCACGCAAAAGGGCATAGCCGTTGGACATAGCTTCTACAGCCATGGTCAAGCTCCTTGGTTGTTTGATTGTTCGGATTGTAGGCCAACCGAGGCCGGACGGGTGTCTCGATACGGGCTCGAGACACAGTCTGCCTGCAGGGCGTCTTGCTTTCGGTCTTGCCCTACGTGCACGACCACTCGCTCGAGGCTTCCTTAACTCTGACGGAAGACTAGGCTTGGGGACTGTCCCCGGCAACACGTACGATGGTATCGATCCTTACGTCGTCCATTTCGAGGCCAGAACCGCTTCCGTGAAATCCGTCCGCTTGTAGGTCGGGTCCATTTTCGAAAGTACGTCCGCCTTGATGTTTCCGAAAGTCGTCTCAGGTTTTCGGATGGTGCCCATGCAGAATGAGGAAAGGATGCCTTGCTTGAATTTCAGGCCCCGCGGATGGCACGCACATACCTCGTTCCGCTGTTTGGACGTGAACTCCTCGAAGCCGATGCCGAGGACGTCCATTTCGACGCCTGCAGCAACCAAGGACACAGTGGATCGCTTGTGCTTCGGGATCCCCGGCGTCGTATGTAGGGCAATCGAATCCCATACGTCGTCGACATCCCGCTCGGGCAGTCCATATGATTGGAGAAAGTTTCGGGCGGCATTCGCTCCATCCACCTCGAAGCGTTCGTTGGGGCTCGCATGTGCATCCATAAGGCCCATGTCATGAAACATTGCCCCGATGTAGAGTAGCTCGGCGTCATACGTGACGCCCCGTCGTTCGCCAGTCAGCGCGCCAAAGAGGAAAACTCGTCTGGAGTGGTGATAAAGGAGCTCCGTTTCAGCGTCACGAACGAGTTCTGTCGCTGCCTGGGCCATCGTGCTGTCTGGAATTCCCACTCCTGCAATCGTTCTGGGATCTGTGGACATCCGTGCTCTCCAACCGTGAACGCCGGGCCAGCCGGCTGCAAATTTCACCTGAAAATTATCTGCAATTCGGCGGGAGCGTATTGGACGAGAGTACGATTGACGGCGAGCGCTTTAGCGGCGCCGTCTGGCTGATACCTAAGTGCAATGGAAGCAGGAGCTCTCAGCGGTATTCTCGACGCCGGAACAGACGAAGAAGATCAGTAATGATCGTGTCGGAGGACAGGAAGCTAAATTTCAGTCGCCGACGGTTCTATCGGTGGGTGCCGTCGCGGTACCGTCGACGTTTGGTGAATCTGTTATGCGTTTTTCCTCTGGGGTAGGAAAATGAAGATTGAAGACGGCCCCTGTCGGCAAAGCTGGCTCGGCCCACAGCTTGCCGCCATGCGACTCGATGATCGACCGGCAAATCGAAAGGCCCATTCCCAATCCTTCGGGCTTCGTGGTGTAGAACGCCCCAAAAACCCGCTCTAAATTTTCCTTCGCAATTCCCGGCCCAGAATCCTGGACTGATACGTGGACTCCACCCGACTGGGATTTGGCCGAACTGACTAAGATGACGCCCCGCCCACCGGCAAAGTCGTTGATAGCATCCAGTGCGTTCATGATCAGATTCAGTACTACCTGCTGCAACTGAACCCGGTCGCCTTGGACAGGCGGCAAGCCCTTGGTGAGTTTTGCCTCCAGTAGAATGCCACTCTTCTGCGCCTGACTTCGGGTCAGGCTGATGACCTCATCGATAACATCGTTTATTTCGAGTGACGATTTCTGCGGAGGCGCCTTTTTGATGAGCGTACGGATCCGGCCGAAAACTTGACCGGCGCGGGTGCCGTCGCGCACGACGCGAGCAAGGGCCTTTCGGGCTTCGGGCAAGTCAGGCTCGTCGTTCAAAAGCATAATCGCTGTTTCGGCGCTAACGACTACACCCGAGAGAGGCTGGTTCAGCTCATGGGCTATGGACGCTGCCAAGTGTCCCATGGCGGAGACACGGTTCGCGTGTGCGAGAGCCAATTGGCTCTCGTGGTAGCGCCGCTCGCTGTCACGGGCTAATCCCTCGGCCCGCCGGCGATCCGTAAGGTCGATAACGAACGCAACACCTTCCATTGGTCGTCCGTCAAAAAACGCGGCACCAATCAGAACGGGAACCCGTGAACCATCTTTCTTGACGTATTCTCCCTCAAACGGGGTAGCGACGCCGGTCGCGCGCATCTCCTCCATCACACGATCGTTTTCTGGATCCCACTCGCCCGGCATCAGGCTCTTCCAGCGTAGGTCACCTTCCTCCAGATCCTCACTTTCGTAGCCAACAATCTGAAGGAATGCATCATTAGCATCAATGATCCTCCCGTCGAGGTTCCAGGTGAATATCCCAATGATATTGGCGTTGAAGAGGCGCCGAATACGAGATTCGCGTTCTTGAAGGTCTCCGTAAAGACGAGTGTTCTCCAGTGAGATAGCAGCTTGCGTCCCCATGAGCTCCAAGAGCCGCGCTCGATCGCTCGTGAAAACGTGCGATGCCAAACTATTTTCAAGATAGAGAAGACCACTCAGATAGCCTTGACGAATAAGTGGGACGCACAGGATTGACCGTGGGCTCTGCCCGGTCATGTAGGGATCATCGGAAAAAAGGTGGTGCTCGGCGGCGTCGTCAACGATCAGCGTTTCTTGGGTTCGCATGACGTATCGGATGATGGATCGAGGAACTGGTGGAGCTGTGAAATCTTTATGACGCAGAACAATCGAGTCTCCTTCCAGCACAGCCTCAGCTTCGATGCTGTACCCACTCGGATCGGGTAGGATCAGGAGCCCGCGGTCGGCACCTGCTGTCTGCATGGCGATCGTCATTAAACGTTCAACCAAATGAGGCAGTAAAATTTCGCTCGACAGTGCCTGCGATGCCTTGAGAACAGCGTCGACATCGACATCGACGCCTTCAAGGTCTGAGTTGCCAGCAGCTCCCGGCTCCTCGCGGCCCGAACGATGTTGCTTAGCGTTCAATAACTGGGGATGGAGCGACTCAAGCTGTTTCACTTTGCCTAGCGCGCCCCAGCGTAGGTAACAGTCTCGCGCCTTCGTAAGGTAGGTATCGCAGAACTCCTGAAAGCCGTGGGCGCCGTAAAACTGTGCGGCAGTTTCATAGGCTATCGCTTCGTTATGGAGAAACCCGTTTGCGCGAGCAGATTGGATCGCGAGTTCGTAAAGTCGCTGGGCCTCGAAATCGCGCCCTTCGAGTCTTGCAAGTTCGGCGCCGACCAAAGCGGCGCGGTTCTCAAAATTTTCTGGGCAATTCCCTGCCCACGCCATTAGCTGTCTGTGATGAGCACCCAGAACATCGATGCCGGCCTTGGTAGCTGCGGCTCCAATCCTACGCTGATTTCCAGCTACAGATAAGGCTGCGTAGAAATGGTACTCTGCCAGTTCGAACATTGCGGCAGAAGTCCAGAGTAGTTTTTTCGCTTTCGCAGCGGCGTTCAAGGCCACGGAGAAATCCCCAGCAAAAAAGCGTGCTTGCAGCTTCCGAATCCAATACCAACACTCGGGTTGCTTGGTGGAAGGGTCGATTGCATAGCGCTCTTCCAAGTCGCTCTCAGCGATTTGTTCGTCGTCGAAGGAGCCAAATCTGTATGTAAGTCCGCGCAAACTTCGGATAACGCCGAGCTGCGCCTTCATGATGTCCACGATGTGGCCGTAACGAGCGCGCTCAGCAAGCTCAAGGCCGACGTCGGCTTGGCGCTCCGCCTCTTCGAGGGGATCTCCGGCGGCGAGCAAATTGGTATTGAGGTTGTCGCAACAATATACCGCGAGAGTTGGGTCGCCGCCTTTCGTCGCGGTCTCAAATGCCTTCATAACCACGATCCGACTTGCACGGACGTGCTCCATCCACATCAGTGAAAATTGCGCGAACCAGAGGTAAGCGGGAGCGCGAAACCTCTCAAGACCGCGCTTGTCCACCAGTTGATAGCCGAGGCTCGCGAACCGATACCCCGCATTGTAGTCATTGAACTGTGGTCCCGCTATTTTGCTAAAAAAGACGTAAGCGACACATGATCCGTCGCCATGTCCCCGCTCAAGGCTAATGTTGACCGAATGACAGATAGCCAGCGAGAGAAAGTTGGCATCAACGAAGAGAGCCGACGGTAATACTCGCGTTAGAACATCCAACGTAGCGAGGGCGACCTCGTCGGTCATCAACGGCACATCGATAAGTTCCTCGATCGTCCGATCTCCAAGGTTTTTCCAAATTCTGTCGTACTCGCGCTTGACTTGGGACCTTCTTGGATGGGGAGTCCAATGGAGCCCCAAAGACTGCAGATACTCAATGCATATGCCGACGGCTTTGTCGCATTGGTCGAGGGTGGAGTACAAGTCGATGCGCAGGCATGCCACGCTCGCCCGATCGAGAGTGTTCGCTGATCTCAATGAAAGCCTAGCTAGCCGATCATCAGCAGATTCAATCTTTCCGACGAGAAACTCGCATTCAGCCTGGTGCAATTCCAGGGCGAACGCGGTCAGATGACGGTCCTCCCACATCTTGGCCGTGAGTAGCGATGCGCCAACCGCGAAATATTTTAGTGCCTGATGGTAAGCCGTCGACGCCCTCGCACGTCTGCCAGCCGCCAGATTCAATTCAGCAAGTTGGGCTCGCTCTTCATCCGAAACGATCAATTCTTTTCCGCGGTTGAGGTGAGTGACAATGTCGAAGATAATCTCCTCTCGTTGCTCAGCCCGTGTTTGCGAGACCAGGAGACGCCCAATGTGCAGATGCGTCTCGGCGCGATGTTCCGGCTGAATGAGCGAGTAGGCTGCCTCCAATACTCGGTCGTGCATAAATCGGTACGAGCGTTCGGTGTGCTCAAGAAATTCGCGTCGGGTTGCCTCCCACAATACAGCGTCGACTTCACGCTCAGACGTTGCGAGTACCATGGACAGTGTGGCAGTCGTCGCACTGGTACCCAGGCAGGCAAGTTGCTGCATTGCAGCACGTGTCTCTGCAGGCAACTGGCCGATCTTGTTGACCATCAGTTCGGCTACGTTCGCGGTATATTGCTTACGCCGGATGGTATCAGTATCCCACGACCACATACGCTCGCGGGCATCGAAGGCAACGAGACCCTCTTCGCTGAGCCCAGACAAGAACTGCTTTATAAAAAAGGGGTTACCACCAGTTTTCTCGTGTAGAATCTGGGCTAATGGAGCTGCCCTCGACTCGTCGCAATGAAGCGCTTGGGCGAGAAACTGTTCAAGGTCATTTCGACCGAGCGCGCCCAGCACGATCAACTCGCTTTCGAACCCACCGTCTCGGATTGATTGAAGTCTTGAGAGAAGTGGATGGCCGGCTCTAAGTTCGCTTTCTCTGTAGGCGGCGACGAGCAAAAGGTACTGCATTTCGGCATGTGTCATTAGATCTTGGAGGAGATCCAAGGATGCGGTGTCGGCCCAATGTAGGTCATCAAGAAACAATACGAGGGGATGCCCTACCGTGGCGAACACTCCGACGAAGCGGCGAAAGGCGATCTGAAAGGCTTGCTGGGCCTGCTGTACCGGAAGGTTGGGAGCGGCTTTTTGCTTCCCAATGACTAGAGCCAGTTCGGGCATAAGATCGACCAAGGCTCGCGCCTGTGTTCCCAAGGCTTCCAGCAAAGACTGTCGCCAGAGATCCAACTCCGCTTCATCCTTGCTTAGCAAGCCGCGAATTGGTCCTTGAAATGCTTGGGCGATAGTCGCATATGGCGCGTCGCGTTTTTGCTGGTCGAATTTGCCAGACGCGAACATGCCTTGGGATTGCACCAATGTCCGTTGTAGCTCGTTGAATAGTGTGGACTTTCCCACGCCGGAATGGCCGCAAATTGTTACCAGCTCGGGAGTTCCGGTGGTGGATACGCGACCAAAGGCGTCCACTAGCGAGGCGATTGCCAATTCTCTTCCGTAAAGCCTCTCCGGCATCAACAGTCGATCAGGAATATCGAAACAGCCCACGTCAAAGGGATTGATGTGCCCACCGGTCTGTAAGCCCGCTAAACAGAGCCCGAGATCGTATTCGACGCCAGCGGCTGTCTGGTAACGGTCGTCGGCCGTTTTAGCCAGGAGCTTCGTTACGATTTTAGAAATTGTGGCTGGGATACTCGGTATTCGTTCGTGCGGCGGAAGAGGCGCCCGAGCAATGTGGCAATGAATCAATTCTAATGGGTCAGACGTGGGAAATGGCAATTCCCCCGTCAGCATTTGATAGAAAATCACTCCCAGCGTGTAGAGATCGCTTCGCGAGTCGATCGAGCGGTTCATCCGGCCCGTTTGCTCGGGCGCCATGTAAAGAAGAGTGCCGGCAATAAACTCTGGGGGATCCAAAGCTTGGCGTTCGCGAGGTAGTCGGGATGCATGTCCGAAACCAGTAAGATGCACGTTAACGCCGGCGCTATCCGCCAGGATATGAATCGGCCTGAGGTTTTTATGAATAAGCCCGGTCCGGTGCATCTGCCGAACCGCTGCAACCGTTTCTATAGCCAAATGGAGAAACTGGAGGATTGGCATTGGTTTGCCAAGTTTGCGATCCAAACCCTCGCCACCGGGATCGGACAATATTAGCATTGTCTTATCCCGCTCCCGGACGAATTCCTTTGGAAGGACGGCCCACGCACTGTCCAGCTAATCTCTGAGTTGATACTCGTTCTCAAGCTGGGCAATACTTGTAGGTCGGGGATAGGGTGAAGCTAGACGCAACGTGAGAAAGTTGTGAGGTGACCCATCACCATCAGGAAACGCCTCTCGAGAGAGAATGCGCTCGCCGTCTTCCCAAAGGACGTTCGTACCGCCTCCGCGCGGGTCAGGCGAGGTCTGGGAATCCATCCGTCAAGCTCCACGGTTCGTCGCAAATGAGTGCCGAGGGTCATTTCAAAAGAGCACGGCCGAAACACCGACCATCGCCGTGAAGGATCCGACAACTACAGGTGAGATTTAGGACGTCGCTTCGTTATTTGAGGCGCAATGCTCGACAAACAGTGTTAAGCTCAAGCCAGTATTCCTGATCTTGTTGCTCGCCGCCCTCACGTCCTTTCGGTGTCTCAGCGATCTTGCACCTCGGTAGTCACCGGCAGCTCAGCGGAAAATACCATCTTTAGCTGACAATTATATTCTGTTTTGCGATAAATGAAACATATCATCCGACCGGCCGCGAACTGACAATCACGGCTCCCTGAAAGCACCCGTTTGCATGTGAGGGAGGATTTAATATGAGGAAACTCGCGCTGGCGGCGCTCGTAGCCGCAGCCATTTGGGTGCCACAAGGTCTGGCGTTCGCTAGCTCCACCATCATTATGGTAACTCATTCTCCGCCGTCCGATGCGTATTGGGTGAGTGTAATAAAAGGATTGGAGCAGGCCGGGAAAGATTTGGACCTCAGCGTCCAATATCGAGGCGTGGAGAATAACCTCAACGATCCCAATCAGCAGCGTCGAAATCTCGAAGCTGCGATCGCGGCGAAGCCTGACGGGATCATAGTTTCCGATCCGACGCCATCGTCATTGAACGCCACCATCAAGAAGGCGTCGGATGCTGGCATTCCGGTCATTCTCGTAAACCAGGGTGGCGATCAGGTTGCAAATGTGGGTGCGCTTGCCTTCGTAGGCGACGACCCCGGTACACAAGGCCAGATGGGCGCTGCCCAGTTCAATTCATTCGGGTCCAGAAAAGCGCTGATAATAACTGCCCCTCCCGGAGCTTTACCTTTCCTCGATGCGCGCACGAACGGGTTTAAGAAAGCATTCAAGGGAACGTCGACACTGGCAGAAATCCCGCTGTCGGATTTCAACAACGCCAATCGGATAAAATCGATCACGGAGTCGGAACTACAGAAAGACGGATCGATCGATGCGGTCTTTTCCATTGGCGGCTGCTGCATCACGGCGATGATGCAGGTCAGATCAGACCTTGGGGAGCGGGCGCGGGATATCCACTGGGGCACGATCGATATGACGGCCAGCGCAATTCGATCCTTGAAATCTGGAGAACTTGACTTTGCTCTCGATGCCCAGCAGTACGCGCAGGGCTACTATCCGGTGGTCATGTTAGACTTATATGTGCGTCAAGCGATCCGACCGGCCGAAGCCCGGCTGATCACCGGTCCCGTAGTTATTACCCCAAGCAACGTGAATCATATCGAGGCCACTGGTCGATGACAGTCGAGCGTTGGGGCGTATGATATGGAAGCGTCATCTCAACAGGGGTGCAACGAGAAGGCGGGGGCGAAAAGCGGCTTGTCAATACTAGCTCGCCCAGAATCGACCGCCCTGGTTGGCACTGTCGTGGTGTTCAGTTTTTTTGCCTTCTTTACCGGCCACGCTGGGTTTCTGACGTTACCAATGACGCGCAATTATCTGGAAGTCGGAGCTGAGATAGGGATTATCGCCGCGCCCGTGACGTTGCTGCTCGTTGCGGGGGAATTCGACCTCTCTGTCGGGGCGAACGTCGCACTGAGCCAATCAATCTTGGGTTATTTGATGGTGTATGGCGGTTGGCCGGTCGCCGACGCGTTCTTAGCCGCCATTCTCATCGCGTCAGTTGTTGGCGCGGTCAATGGGATCTTGGTCGTCAAGACTAAGCTTCCTTCATTCATCATAACCCTTGCCATGCTTTTCATCCTTCGAGGTATCGCCCAAGGCGGGCTGCGAATGCTCGTTGGCACGACGACGATCGACGGAGTTCGAGATCATGCCAGCGAGGACCGACTCTCGTTTTTGTTCGCGTCTTCGATTGGTCCGTTCTCAGTTTCGCTCGTTTGGTGGCTTGTTGTGACAATGCTTGGCGCATGGGTTCTCGAAAAAACGGCCTTCGGCAACTGGATTTTCGCGACGGGGGGAGATCGCCGTGCCGCGCTGCAGTTGGGGGTCCCAGTGCAAGTGGTGAAAGTGACCCTCTATATAGCCGTTGCAGTTTCGACAGTGTTCGTAGCGGCACTGGACATTTTTGCGATCAATCAGAGTGATGCGAACGCGGCGACAGGACGGGAATTCGAAGTGGTGACCGCCGCAGTAATTGGTGGCGCCCTGCTGACGGGGGGGTATGGCTCGCCGATCGGTTCATTTTTGGGCGCTCTCTTGTTCGGTATGGTCGAACAAGGCTTTTTCTTCACGCCACTGCCCGACGTTTGGTTCATGACGTTTCTTGGCGTCGTGCTCCTTCTCGCGGTGCTGGTAAATAACTACACCAGGCTAAAAGCTTTGAAACCACGGAGGAGCGGCGATATCGGGCGAACCCTACCTTGAGACGGTGAACGTTACAAAATTCTACCGTGATGTGGCAGCGTTACGGGACGTTTGTCTTTCCGTCCGATGCGGAGAAGTGGTCTGTTTACTTGGCGACAATGGGGCCGGCAAGTCCACGCTAATCCACATTCTGAGTGGGGTAGAGAAGCCCGACCTCGGCACGATACGTGTGGGTGGGATCGATGTGAAATTAGGTTCTCCCGCCCAAGCACGCGACAGAGGTATCGCCACGGTATTCCAAGATCTCGCTGTCGTACCGATGATGCCTGTATATCGCAATTTCTTCCTCGGGCGTGAGCCCACAATTGGTTGGGGGCCGTTCCGACGGTTCAACTCAAAGGCAGCGATCGCTATCGCGGAGAAGGCTTTGCGCGACTTCGGCGTCAGTTCAGCTTCCGTGCGCCTTCCCATAGGGACGCTTTCCAGCGGTCAACGTCAAGGCGTAGCGGTAGCAAGAGCCCTCCATTTTGGCGGTCGTATCCTCATTCTTGATGAACCGACGTCAGCCCTTGGGGTCAGACAGGTCGAAGTAGTGCTCGGGTATGTAAGGCGTGCCAAGGATGCGGGCGTGGGCGTGATACTCGTGACCCACAACGTGCAACATGCCTACGCGATCGGAGACACCTTTGTTGTGCTATTTCTCGGACGTCACGTTGGAACATTTGACAAATCGAACTTAACGGAGGCCCAACTGACCAGGATGATGGCGGGTGTTATCTGAAAAAGGACGGCCCTTCTCCCGAAGGGTTTGGGCCCAGCTACCCACTGATCAAAGCATAGGAGTGGTTGAAATGATTACGAAGCTCGTTCAGCCGCGCTCGAATAGCGATCCGGAAAAGCCAATTATTTTTATAGTTGATGATGACGTGTCCGTCCGAGAGTCACTTGGACATTTGGTTCAGATTGCTGGATGGAAGCCGGCAGTGTTTGCGTCCGCGGAGCTTTTCTTGGAAAACGCTGCGACTCCAGGTCCTTGCTGCTTGATTTTGGACATCAATATGCCGGAGCTCAATGGGTTGGAACTTCAACGCGTCATGGCGGCGAAGGGGATAAATATGCCAACTATCTTCGTGTCCGGGTACGAGGAGGCGCGCAATACTCACGCAATGAATGGAGGCGCCGTTGCATTTTTAACGAAACCCATCAACTCCGCTGAGTTGCTGGAAACCGTGAGCACGGCGCTGGCTTCCTGGGAACCGTCCCCGTAAACATCGTTGCGCCTTGCCGTTGGCACCGTCGGCTATCAACCCGGGCATCAAAAGGCGTACACGCCGTCCGGTTTCCAAGACACCGTCGCGCCTCGGCCAATGGACCTGAGCGACATCTCCCGGACGGTCGCAGACTATGCCAAAGCGGCATGCCTAGCGCAGTCGGCAGGTTTCGAGTGGAGCTGCACGGCATCAGCACCTGCTTGATCCCGACCTTCCTCTATGAACGGCACAATCAGAGAACGGATGACTACGGTGGTACAGCTGAGAACCGGGCACGGTTCCCTCCCAAGGTCATCGATGCCCTTGTGGACACCTGAGCGCCTGGAAGCGTTCGAATGAAGCTCAGTCCGGGTCTGAAGGCATGGGAAATCTGGTCGCTGCAAGAGCGACCTTGGCGACCTTCGAGTCCCTGGTTGGGATCAGGTTACGGGGGTGAACCTAGAGCCTGGAGCCGCCTTCTTGACCGCATCCTTGAGACGCTGAAGGATTGAGATCTTCTCTGCTCCGATGAAATCCGGTTCGATCAGGTCGGCGTAGCCGAAACGACCAGCCTGATTGACGTGGAACTTGATCTGATGATGAGCAGCGGTGATACGAAAGGGGCGTGGCTTTGCATGCCTGGATCTTAACGCACGACAACATCTCGAAGCCCTTCGGGCCATCGCCCTCGTATGAAACCTCAACGACATGGGGCTTCTCCGGGTCGCGCAGATCGGAGGCATGTATCCAGACGAAACGAGCTTGGTAATCATGTCCGTGCCAGTTTGCAATTACTGCGTCTGCGATGTCCTTTCACCTGCCGAAGTTGATTCCTGCTTTGTTCCCTAAGACATTTTCCGGGCACCGAAGTGCCCGGAAAATATCTGCGCGTTGACCAAGATGGTCACCTTAGTGGCATTCCCAGCGGCGCAATGAAGAACTCAGTGGCTCCCTGCAGCATCGAGCATCAGCTATCAGCTGCAGCCGCTCGTTGCCCCGCATGTGTCGCACTTTTCGCATGTCCCGTTGCGGACCATCGTGAAGTTCTGGCACTCGGAGCATATGTTGCCCGTGTAGCCCTGCATGATGGAGCGGGCGCGGCGTTCGGCTTCGACCTTCTTGGCTTCCGTCTTGGCCGAAGCCGCGTCGGCGGCTGCCTTGTCGGAGAAGAGGGCGGTTGCCTGCTGCTGCGCCTCGGTCGTGACTTCTTCGAGCACTTCCTCGGCGATCTCTTCGGCCAGTTCCTTTGCCCGCTCCTCGTAGTCGCGCTTGAAGGCGACGATTTCGGAGGAGGAGACAGCGAGCGTCGGTTCGATCTTGCGGGCCGCAGCGCCGGCAAAGGACGTCACCGTGGCGCCGGAGGAAGCACGCGCCGGAGCTGCGGTAGCAGAGCCCTTCGGCTCACCGCCGGCCTGACGTTCATTGCCCGTTACCAGCGTCGGCTTGTAGCCGCGGGTCCAGCCGGTCGAGACGAGGTTCGTCTTGCCTTCCTGGATGCCCTTGCCAAGCGCCGTGTTCGAGAAGTCCGACGTATCGACATGCGCCAGGTCGTGGCGGCCGAGGTAGGAGACGGCCAGTTCGCGGAACACGTAGTCGAGGATCGACGTGGCGTTCTTGATCGCGTCGTTGCCGATGACCATGCCGGCCGGCTCGAACTTGGTGAAGGTGAAGGCCTCCACATATTCCTCGAGCGGCACGCCGTACTGCAGGCCGAGCGAGATCGCGATGGCGAAGTTGTTCATCATCGCACGGAAGGCGGCCCCTTCCTTGTGCATGTCGATGAAGATCTCGCCGAGGCGGCCGTCGCCGAATTCGCCGGTGCGCAGATACACCTTGTGTCCGCCGACGGCGGCCTTCTGGGTGTAGCCCTGACGGCGGTTCGGCAGCTTCTCGCGTTCGCGGGTGACGCGCTCGACCACGCGCTCGATGATCTTCTCGGTGATGGTGACGGCCTGGGCGGCGACCGGCTGCTGCAGCAGATCCTCCAGCGCGTCCTCATCGTTCTCGTCTTCGATCAGCGAGGCGTTCAGCGGCTGCGACAGCTTGGAGCCGTCGCGGTAGAGCGCGTTTGCCTTCAGGCCGAGCTTCCAGGAGAGCATGTATGCGCTCTTGCAATCGTCGACCGTCGCGTCGTTCGGCATGTTGATCGTCTTGGAGATCGCGCCCGAGATGAACGGCTGGGCGGCCGCCATCATGCGGATGTGGCTGTCGACCGAGAGATAACGCTTGCCGATCTTGCCGCAGGGGTTGGCGCAATCGAAGACGGCGAGGTGTTCGTTCTTGAGGAAGGGTGCGCCTTCCAGCGTCATTGCGCCGCAGACGTGAACGTTGGCGGCCTCGATATCCTTCTTCGAGAAGCCGAGGTGCTCGAGCAGGTTGAAGCTCATGTCGCCGAGCTGTTCGTCGGTAACCTTCAGCGTGCCCTTCAGGAAGTCGGCGCCGAGCGTCCACTGGTTGAAGACGAACTTGACGTCGAAGGCCTGCTTCAGCGCGCCGTTCAGCGCCTCGATCTTCTCGTCGGTGAAGCCCTTGGCCTTCAGCGAGCCGGGGTTGATCGCCGGCGCCTGGTTCAGGTTGCCGTGGCCGACTGCGTAAGCTTCGATCTCGGCGATCTGGCTCTCGGAGTAGCCGAGCGTCCGCAACGCTTCCGGAACGGCGCGGTTGATGATCTTGAAGTAGCCGCCGCCGGCAAGCTTCTTGAACTTCACCAGCGCGAAGTCGGGCTCGATGCCGGTCGTGTCGCAGTCCATGACGAGACCGATCGTGCCGGTCGGCGCAATCACGGTTGCCTGGGCGTTGCGGTAGCCGTGCCTTTCGCCGAGCTCGAGAGCCTTGTCCCAAGCGCTCTTGGCATGAGCTGCGAGATCCTGGTCCGGGTTTTCCGAGTGGATCAGCGCGACCGGGTTGATCGACAGGCCTTCGTAGCCCGTGGTCTCGCCGTAGGCGGCGCGGCGATGGTTGCGGATGACCCGCAGCATGGCTTCGCGGTTCGGCTTGAACATCGGGAAGGGGCCGAGTTCGGACGAGATTTCCGCCGAGGTGGCGTAGGAAATGCCGGTCATGATCGCAGTCAGCGAGCCTGCAATGGCACGGGCTTCGTCGCTGTCATAGGGAATGCCCGACGACATCAGCAGGCCGCCGATGTTGGCATAGCCGAGACCGATCGTGCGGTATTCGTATGAGCGCTCGGCGATCTGCTTCGACGGGAACTGCGCCATCATGACGGAGACCTCGAGAACGACCGTCCACAGGCGAACGGCATGTTCGTAGTCTGCGATGTCGATGCGCTTGGTGGCGGCATCCTTGAACTGAAGCAGGTTCAGCGAGGCGAGGTTGCAGGCCGTGTCGTCGAGGAACATGTATTCCGAGCACGGGTTGGACGCACGGATCGAGCCTGCGGCCGGCGAGGTGTGCCAGTCGTTCATCGTCGTGTTGAAGTGCAGGCCCGGATCGGCCGATGCCCATGCGGCGTAGGAGATCGATTCCCACAGGTCGCGCGCCTTCAGCGTCTTCATGACCTTGCCGTCCTTGCGGGCGGTCAGGTTCCAGTCACCGTCGTTTTCGACAGCGCGCAGGAAGTCGTCCTTGATCGAGACCGAGTTGTTGGAGTTCTGGCCGGATACCGTGAGGTAGGCTTCCGAATCCCAGTCCGTGTCGTAGGTCTTGAACTCGAGGTCCTTGTAGCCCTGCTTGGCAAACTGGATGACGCGACCGATATAGTTTTCTGGAACCTGGTCCTTCTTGGCAGCGCGGATTTCGCGCTTCAGGGCAGGGTTCTTGTTCGCATCGAAGCAATCGCCATTGTCAGCTTCGCAGTTGACGCAAGCCTTCATGATTGCCTTGAGATGCTTGGCGACGACCTTGGAGCCGGTGACCAAGGCAGCAACCTTCTGCTCTTCTTTCACCTTCCAGTTGATGTATTCCTCAATATCCGGGTGGTCGATGTCGACAACCACCATCTTGGCCGCACGGCGCGTCGTGCCGCCCGACTTGATGGCGCCCGCTGCACGGTCGCCGATCTTCAGGAAGCTCATCAGACCCGACGAACGACCGCCGCCGGAAAGCTTTTCGCCTTCGCCACGGAGGTAGGAGAAGTTCGAGCCGGTGCCGGAGCCGTACTTGAAGAGACGGGCTTCGCGGACCCACAGGTCCATGATGCCGCCTTCGTTGACGAGATCGTCTTCAACGGACTGGATGAAGCAGGCATGCGGCTGCGGATGTTCGTAGGCCGACTTGGACTTCACCAGCTTGCCGGTGAAGGGGTCGACATAGAAGTGGCCCTGGCCGGGGCCGTCGATGCCGTAGGCCCAGTGCATGCCGGTGTTGAACCACTGCGGCGAGTTCGGGGCAACGCGCTGTGTGGCAAGCATGTAGGCAAGTTCGTCCTTGAAGGTGAGGGCGTCTTCCTCGGACGAGAAGTAGCCGCCTTTCCAGCCCCAGTAGGTCCAGGTGCCGGCAAGACGGTCGAAGACCTGGCGCGCGTCGGTTTCGGAACCGTACTGCTGGTCCTTCGCAACATCCTTCAGGGCCGCGTCATCGGCAACCGAACGCCACAGGAAGGAAGGAACGTCGTTTTCTTCGACCTTCTTCAGCTTAGCGGGGACGCCGGCCTTGCGGAAATACTTCTGCGCCAGAATGTCGGCGGCAACCTGGGAAAACTGCGCCGGAACGTCGATGTTCTCGAGGCGGAATACGATCGACCCATCCGGGTTCTTGATCTCGCTCGTCGCCTTGCGGAATTCGATGTCCGCGTAAGCGCTCTGTCCTGCCTTCGTGAAACGGCGTTCTATGCGCATTTCTCTAACCTCTAGCTTGCGCGCCCCGTCCCCGTTGACCAAGGCGCAAGTTTCCACCTCCGGCGGCGCCGTGAGGAGCGCAGCCAGTTCTCGTTTCCGTATCGTCACAGGAGTGTCATCCGGAGATGTTCATCCTGTATCTTGTGGTGACGGTGGCTGCAAACACTAAATATAGTATTAACAGCTTATTATCGCCAGCCCCGGACGTCACTTTTCGGAAGATAAAAAATCGCGCACGAAGCCCCTCATGGCGGTCATCCATCATGGACGCAACACCCTGATTCTACGCTCGATTTTTGAAAAGAACCGGCCTCGTTAATTCCGGTCCAACTGCCGCAGCAACATCGGAACCTATTAAGTTGGAATCAGGCGATTCCGTCAAGAGGTTGTTTTTAACGAAGCGTTCACCACAACATATTGTGGATCGGGCTGTGGACACTGGGGAAAAGAAAGTCGTGCAAGGAATTCAAAGACTTGCGAGCTTTGACCGCTCCAAAGTCGAAAAAATCTAAGAAAAGTTGCGACCGTGTTGATTTGGTTGCAGCTTTTGCTGGCCAAATGCGGCAGCCGATTCGTTGAGGATAATTTCAGTCACAATGCGTCAATCGCAATGGTCACCGTTGCGATCCCTATAGGCGTTCCGTTTTCATCCTTGATCACAAAACTCGCCTGCGTTTCCAGCAATTGCGTCTGTTCATCGCGCTCGGCCCGATCGATGAATATCTCGTCGGTCTGTTTGGCGAATGTTTTGAGGAACTTATCTTCGTCGCCCTGCCAGTAGTCGGATGTCATGGTGCCCTGGCCGACATTGAGGCCATGACGATCGGTCACGAACAATTCGACGATGGTGCCCTGCGAATCATCCTGCTTGGTCTTGAGGTATCGCGACACCGGCTTGTTGAGCAGACGTCTGACCATCTCCCAGCCGCCGCTCTGCACTTCGGCGCGGTAGGTGTTGTCGAGCACCTGGATGTGCGCGTCACTGATATTTCCGAACTTAGCGTTCTGATCTTCGATCGCCTTCCGGACGATCGGCGTATTTACCATCGGCTTGACGACCGTCTCGACATATTCCCGTACCACGGACACATAGGCCGGTTCGGCCGACATGGCCCCAGGCGAGAGACAGATGCCAAGCCCCAAAGCCGCAACCGTCCCGACGTAGCCCCAACGCATCATATTCGTTCCAACGTCGCGTCCCGCGACCATGCCTCTAAACCAATCCCCCAAGGTGACGCCGTTGTCGCGCGGGATTGTGGCTCGGAAGGATAAGGTCTGCAGCGGGCGCGCGACAGCGGAATCCGAGGAGTTAGTTAAACAAAGATTGGTGCAATTTTAAATTGCCGCCATCTCGTCTGGTTGTGCCGAGGGAGCCGTCAGCCGCGACTGCCCTTGGAAATCGGTTCCTGATAGGTGAAGCCCATGTCCCAAGGGAAATAGATCCAGGTATCCTGGCTGACTTCCGTGACAAAGGTGTCGATCGTCGGCACGCCCTGCGGCTTTGCGTAAACACAGGCAAAGTGTGCCTTGGGCAGGATGGTGCGCACTTCCGAGGCTGTCTTGCCGGTGTCCGTCAGGTCGTCGATGACGAGGACGGACTCGCCTTGGTCGGCAGTCAGTTCCGGCGCGATGCCCTTCAGGAGCATCATTTCCCCCTGATTCACATAGTCATGGTAGGAGGCGACGCAGACCGTTTCGATCAGCCGGATATTGAGCTCGCGCGAGATAATGGCTGCTGGTACCAAGCCGCCGCGCGTGATGCAGACGATCGCTTTGAAATCGCGCTTAAGGCCGGCGAGGCGCCAGGCGAGTGCGCGCGCATCGCGGTGGAACTGATCCCATGAAACGGGAAAGGCTTTATCGGGAAGGGACATGGTTTGCTCCGCGGCATGAATGATGACACGCCGTTCGCCGGCGGCCGGGACAAGACATTCCGCTCGGCCAAACGCAAATCGCGCAGCCGAAACTGCGCGATAAGAGGACCGAAGCCGGAGCTCGTCATCGGTCGCCGCAATTAGCGGAATCCGGGGGCAAAACGCAAGCCCCATGATTCCTAGCGCGACAGCAGCGTCAAGGCCGTCATCGATTGCAACAGCGTCTTCGTCGTCCCGCCGAAAATCATCTGCCAAAGCCGCGAATGGGTGTAGGCGCCCATGACGAGAAGGTCGATACTGCTGTCCGACAGACGATTTTCAATAATTGTTGACGCCGATTTGTCCGCACTTTCGGCGGTCGCCAGGGTGACTTTGACGCCATGGCGGGAGAGAGCCGCGGCAATGTCGGCGCCGGCGACAGCAGCGGATTGAAGTGCATTGTCGACGGGATCGACCGAGAAAATCTCGACTTCATCGGCCGCCTTCAGGATTGGCAGTGCATCGAACGCCGCGCGCGCCGCTTCCCGTGAGCCGTTCCAGGCGATGAGCACCCGCTTGATCGGTTTCGGCCGGCGCAGCACAAAGGGGATCATCAACACCGGGCGGCCGCTTTCGAAGAGAAAGTTGTCGATGTCGACGTGACTGTCCGACGGCTTGGCCGGATCTGCCTGTGACGCGATGAGCAGGTCAGCGCTTCGAGCGCTTTCGATCAAGGGTGCCGTGCCGTAGCCGGTGGATGAGGCAAAGCTGCGCCACTGAAAGGAGACACCTTCAGCCGCTGCCTTCTTGCGGAAGATGCGTTCGACTTCGACCGTTTCCGCATGCGCCATATCCTGTAGCGCCTGCACGGCGACGGGATCGGGTATTTCCATCGGCGCCACGAGCGGCACGACAGCGACGGTTTCCGCATGAAGGCCGATAACATGGGCATTGGTCTCAGCGGCAATGGCAAATGCAAAATCCGCTACAGCGGGAGCGTTGGCGACGGTATCGAGAATGGCAAGTATGGTTTTGTAAGACATAAACAATTCTCCTTATGCGGATGAAATCAGTTAATCTTCAACGAGAATGCGCCGGCGAGGGCGCCGGTTCCTTGATGCACATCAAAGGCGATGCGGAACCTCTCTCATACTAGGCCTCTGCCGAGCGATTTTCCGCAACCTCCTTTGCCTGGCGAATGGTTTCGATCATGCCGCGCACGTCGGCTCGTGCCGCGTCGATCGCAGTCTGGGAGCGGCCACGGACGACGATTTCGGTCGAGAACGCTTGCCCGACGTATCGGGGGTAGGAGCCTATGTTGGTCTCCGGATGAGCTTTTTGGATGGCAGCCAGCGGCGTGCCGATGTCACCCTCTCCGAAGGGGCAGGAGATGCCAAGCGAGAGCACCCGTGTGCCGGTGCGCAATGTCGGGATGACCGCGTCGACCATGGCCTGGAAGACTTGCGGGACGCCGGCCATCACGTGAACGTTGCCGATAACGAAGCCTGGAGCGGTGGAGACCGGGTTACGGATGTGGCGCGCACCTTTTGGCATCCGGGCCATTCTCTTCCTGGCGTCGGTGAATTCAAGGCCGCGACTGGCATACATGTCGCCGAGTAGTGTCATTGCGTCGGCATCGTATTCACACGGCAGCCCGAATGCTGCCGATACGGCATCGGCGGTGATGTCGTCATGGGTCGGCCCGATGCCCCCCGAGGTGAAGACATAGTCGTATTTTGCGCGCAACGCGTTGAGCGCTGCGACGATCGCACCTTCCTCGTCACCGACAATACGGACCTCCTTGAGGTCGATGCCACAGAGAGTCAGCACATCCGCCAGATGGCCGATATTCTTGTCCTTGGTGCGGCCGGATAAAAGTTCGTCGCCGATGGCAAGCATGGCGGCGGTGACAATAGTCTCATTGGTCATGGGAAATTTCCGAACATTTGGATCCCCACATAGGTAGCGCCCTTCGTCGGTCTTGCAAACCGGGTCGTCGCCGCTACGTCACGCGACTGGCTGCAAGTATTTTTTCGTCTATGGCCATTGAACAGTGCGTTCTGCCACGTGGGGCTATGTTGATGGCGACTCGCTGCTAAGTTTCCACCGCTTACGAATTCAAACACAAATTCCCTGATGGAGATAAGTAAATGGCGAAGGTACTCGTGCTCTACTATTCGGCCTATGGCCACATCGAAACCATGGCCTACGCCGTGGCCGAAGGCGCAAAGTCGACTGGCGCTGACGTTGTTGTCAAGCGCGTTCCGGAACTGGTCCCAGACGAGGTTGCCAAGGCGTCCTACTACAAGATGGACCAGGCCGCGCCAGTTGCCACCGTCGATGAACTTGCTGATTATGATGCCATCATCGTAGGCGCCGGCACGCGCTTCGGAACCGTTGCGTCGCAAATGCGCAATTTCTGGGATCAGACCGGAAGCCTTTGGTTTGCCGGAAAGCTGGTCGGCAAGGTCGGCTCCGTTTTCACCTCGTCGGCGACGCAACACGGCGGTCAGGAGTCCACCATCCTCGGCTTCATCCCTACCTTCCTGCATCAGGGCATGATCGTCGCTGGACTCCCCTATGCTTTCCAGGGCCAGATGGGCGTTGACGAAATCAAGGGTGGTTCGCCTTATGGCGCCTCCACCATCACTGACGGCGACGGATCACGCCAGCCTTCCGCGATTGAATTGGAAGCCGCCAAGTATCAGGGCGCACACGTCGCCAAGATCGCCGCGAAGCTCGGCTGATCGATTCTATCCTGGCAGGCGCGGCTATCAGAGTCGCGCCTGCTTCAAGGCGCAGCCAGTTTGCCGGCTGCGTCAGCCGTAGAGTTCGTGCAGCTTCACTGCGTAGAAAAGAAGCGGTATTCCAAGGACCGCAATTGCGATCATGAGTGCTGTTCCCGCCCGGAACAATTTGAGACGTCGCGTTCTCGTGCCATCCCAATCGTAAACCATCGCCTTACTCCCACAAGACAGCTTACAACCATGCGCAGCCCCAACCGCGATCCTTCTGGCGCGCGCATACAAGCACATTCGAAAGCGATGATAAAGAGCAGCTTCCAGCGGCTGTCTGCTGTGGCTGCGGCGCGAGAAGGCTGCGCTGCCGTAGTCAAGGCCCCTTTGGCGGCACGACAAGGCGGATTAATCAGGCTACGATACGACAGCCACCGCAAAATTTCGGACCGCTAAATTTGGCTAGATAGTCTTGAAGCGCTGCCGCCCATTCGGTCTGTGGCGCTTTGTTGCGCCAGTAGCGCTATTTCGACACGGTTTCGCAGGCCAAGCTTGGCGAGCAGTCGCGAGACGTGAAACTTGACGGTCTTTATCTGGACGCCGGTGGCTTCGGCGATCTGACGGTTCGTCTGGCCCCTGCCGATCAACGCGAAGACGGTGGCCTCCTTTGCGGAGAGTTTTGCGACAAGACTGTCTGTTTTCCGGCCTGCCGAGACATTGCGGATCACGTCGTAAAGCCGCATGCCGATGTTCGATGAGAGATAAGAGTTGCCGGCGGCAACCGTTTGGACCGCCGATATCAGATCCGGAGCCATCGAACCCTTGAGCAGGTAGCCCGTGGCGCCGGCTTCCAGCGCTTCCAGAACATCGTCGTCTTCCTCGGACACCGTCAGCATGACGATCTTCACCTCCGGCCATTTTTGCCGGATCTCGCGCGCCGCGGCGATCCCGCTGCCGGGCATGGAGATGTCGAGAAGGATCACATCGGGCTGACACTGTTCCGTCAGTGCGATTGCCTCGTCCTTGGTTGCGCCTTCGCCCACCACCTTGATTTTTCCGGATGCCGAAAATGCCTGGATGACGCCCATTCGAAACAGCGAATGATCGTCAGCGACAATAACCGAAATAGCCGATTGCATGCCCAATTCAGTGCTCCATGTCGATCGTCATCTCCAGCCGCGTACCCTTGGGGGTGCGATTGGCAAAAGTGAGTGCTCCGCCGAGGCTCTCGACACGCTGCCGCAAGCCGTGAATGCCCATGCCGCCGATATGCCGGGCGGTGGATTGTTCGCCCGGCTTCAGGCCGTCATCACACACTGCCAGCATCAGCTTCCCATCGACAAGTGCGCATTCCACCTTCTGGCCATTGGCGCCGGCGTGCCGATGAGCATTGTTGAGGCCCTCCTGCAGGAAGCGATAGATGCAGGTCTTGATCGCAACCGGCAGCTCTGGATTGGCCCGGCAAGGCTCGAACAGAACCCTGCTTCCCGTGCGGGCCTCGTGGTTGCGGATGACCCTCGCGACGATCTGGTCGAGGCCGAGGCGCTCGATATCCGGCAACAACAGGGAGCGTGCGATCGTCCGAATTTCCGCCAGCGCCTCCGATAGCGTCGAAGACACCATGTGCAGCGCGTCGTCACGCTCGCCGCGGTTCTTGGCAACCCGAACGGGCTCGAGCTGCAGTAGGGCGTAGCTGAGGAGCTGGCCCGGGCCATCGTGCAGATCCGCCCCGATCCCGCGTGCGAAATTCTCGTTCATGGTCGCCAAACGCACGGAAGCCTCGCGATCCCGCTTTCGCAATTCCTGCACCTCGTCGCGCGCGCGTTCAGCCTCCTCGGCGCGGCGATTGAGGAGCTTCCGCTGCCGTTCGATTGTCATGCTCGCCCGATGTACGATGCCGAACAGCCCAAGCATAACGAGCGCGGATGTGGCTGCAACTATGCCCCAGCTCTGGAATTGCAGCTGCAAAAGGTGGTCGCCAACCACGGCGGCGTCCTCATGAATTTCGGCAACCGCAAAGACCGCGCCCGTATCCTTGTCGTGAATGGGGCTGTAGATCTCCAGATAGGACGTCGTGAAGTTTCGCTGGGTATGTTCATCCGCTTCCAAGTCGGCGTGTTGCGCCGCGACCTCGCCCGCAAGCGCACGCTTCATGCCCTCTGGAGCATTGAAGCGTCTGCCGACAAGCTCCTTCGAAAGCGAGTAGGCAACCGTGCCATCCGGCAGCCAGACCTCTAGATACGGAAAACGCTGCCGGACCTCAGGCGCGGCAAACAGTCGATCGAGTTCGGCCACCGCGGTGCTCGACAACTGGGTCGTGACCTCAAGTTCCTGCGCGATCGGCTGTATCATCCGCTGAACCAGCAGAGCGGTCGACGCCGCACGGCTGTTGGTTGCGTTGCTGACGAGGATCCCGGCTATTAGATGTCCCGCGATCGTTGCTGTAATCAGAATAAGAAGGCCGCTTGCCAACAGGAAACGAACAGAGAGTGTCTGCCGCGCAATCCAGTCCTGTGTCGGCAATCGAATGCGCGTCGCGGCAGAGGAGACGCCAACAGCCCTGGAAACTCGCGACGTCGCACTATCCGTCTTTCCTTCCGCGGGGATCCTTTCAAGCACCCGTTGCCTCCTCCAGAGCGCACATCTCACCTAGGTAGGTGACCATACTCGCAATATCCGGCCGGATTTCCAGCAGAAAATCAAAACACGATGAAAGTCGATCCGGAACTGGTCAGAGGTCTAGGTAAAGTCTGGGCTCTGACGGATCCAATGTAAAACCAAAGCACGATTTTTCGATCGGACGTTAATCGAATACTTCGTCGGACTTTCTGTCGTTCAAGTAACGTCCGGTATTTGTCATTCTTGACTATGGTCAAATGACGAGTTCATCGAAGCTCGGCTTTCGACAAATGGGAACCGCAGAACCAGCCAGCTGCCGTCAGGCAGGTGGAATGGCGAAGCTTTGAAAAGCCGCGACGATCGCGCACCGTGGAGGATAGAATGGTCCAGCTCAACAAACATGACCTCGAGTTCATTCTGAAGCAGATCAAGTTGGCTGAAGCGCACGCGGCAGGAACGCCGCTGACGGAACTGGTTTCCAGCCAACTCATCCCCTACGGACTGCGCACCGTGGATGGCAGCTATAACAATCTCGCGCCGGGCCAGGAGCATTTCGGATCCTCCGACCAAATCATGCAGCGGCTGCTCGACGCGCAGTTCAACACTGCCGAAGCAGGCACCAGCTATACCCAAACCTCTGGGAACGTCTACGACTCGCAGCCACGCGTGGTCTCGAACCTGATTGTTGACCAATCGATCGGCAATCCAGCCACCATCCTCTCGGCACTCACCAATCTCGGTCACAGCGATCCCTATGCCTTCCTGGGCCAGACGGCGAATGCCAACGCCTATCTTGCAGCCGTCGACGCGTACGAGGCCCATGCAGCGGCTGAAAAATCGGTCGCTGCGGCCAAGGGCGCCCTCGCGGCGCTTTACTACAGTCCGCTGCCACCGACACCGGAAGCCGTCGCTTCAGCGCAAGCAGTCATCGTCGCGGCAGAAGAGCAGGCGGATGGGGCGCTGGCAGTCAAGAACCTTGCCTACAGCACGATGGAACAGCTGCTCGGTGTGACGATGGAGGGTGACTGTGTTCTCATCCCCAACGTATCTGCCGACCTCGGTGATACCGCGCCGTTCAATGGATTCTTCACGCTCTTCGGCCAATTCTTCGATCACGGCCTCGATCTCGTCAGCAAAGGTGGCAGTGGAACGGTCTATATTCCGCTGCATCCGGACGATCCGCTCTACGTGCCGGGAAGCCCGACCAATTTCATGGTGCTCACCCGCGCGCAAAACCAACCGGGGCCTGATGGCGTCGTCGGCACCGCGGACGACATTCGCGAACACACGAATGAAACCACCCCGTGGATCGACCTCAATCAGGTCTATACGTCGAACCCATCCCATCAGGTGTTCCTGCGCGAATATGTTCTGATTGACGGCCAACCGATGGCAACTGGGCACATGCTCGAGGGCCTCAACGGGGGACCGCCAACCTGGGCCGACGTAAAGGCACAGGCCCGCGATGTGCTGGGGATCGTTCTGACCGACCAGGACGTGCTCCGCGTTCCTGCGATCGCGACCGACTTTTATGGTGAGTTCATTCGCGGCATCACTGGGTTTCCGCAACTGATAACACTTACCGGTGCAGTCGAAGGCAATCTTGACGGCACCGTCGCCGCATCGCAGGCGCTCTCGGCCGGCCGCGCATTCCTCAACGATATCGCTCACACAGCAGCGCCTGTCTCTGTGGACGACGACGGCGATCCCTCAACGCCGCCGGTCCTGATGCCCGACGGCGATACCGATGTGGGCAACGCCGTGCCTGTCGACAATCGCGGCAACAATCTTGCCTACGACAACGAACTCCTCGACGCGCACTACATCGTCGGTGACGGGCGTGGTAACGAAAACATCGGCCTGACCTCCGTTCACCATCTCTTCCACCACGAGCACAACCGACAGATCGACGCGATCAAGCAGGAGCTGATCTCGGGGCCTGATGCCGATGTCGCCTTCCTCAACGAATGGCTTCTGGAAGACGTAGCCGCACTCCCGACGAGCCAGGCCGAGATCGACGCCCTTGTCTGGGATGGCGAGCGGCTTTTCCAGGCCGGTCGCTTCTCGACCGAAATGGTCTACCAGCATCTCGTCTTTGAGGAATTCGCCCGCGCGGTGTCGCCGAACATCGACCCATTCGTTTTTTCCAACAGCGTGGACATCGACCCCGCGATCGCGGCCGAGTTTGCGCATGTCGTTTATCGCTTCGGCCACTCGATGCTGACCGAAGATGTATCCCGCCTCAATTTGCTGCTCGGGGGGGACGGCGAAGTGACAGGGCAGGAACAGGCAGACGTCAAACTGATGGACGCCTTCCTCAATCCTGTGATGTTCGCCGCGAGCGGCGTCGACGCGGAGGCGGCCGCTGGGGCCATCCTTCGCGGCATGAGCCGGCAGGTCGGCAATGAGATAGACGAGCACGTCACCGATGCTCTGCGCAACAATCTCGTCGGCCTGCCGCTCGACCTTGCGGCACTCAACATGACACGCGCCCGCGAGACCGGCGTGCCATCCCTGAACGCTGCGCGTCGCGATTTCTATGCGCAGACCCAGGACAGCATGCTGAAGCCCTACGAGAGCTGGTTCGAGTTTGCGCTGTCGCTGAAGAATCCCGCGTCTCTGATCAACTTCATTGCGGCTTACGGGACGCATTCGACGATCACCCTGGCGACGACGCTTGAAGAAAAGCGTGCCGCCGCAACCGCGCTCGTCCTAGGTGGCACGGGCGCGCCCCAGGATCGTCTGGACTTCCTCAATGGTACGGGTGGGTGGACATCTCAAGCAAATGGTGTGACGACGACCGGCCTCGATACCGTCGACTTCTGGATCGGTGGGCTTGCCGAAAAGAAGATGCCGTTCGGCGGCATGCTCGGCTCGACCTTCAACTTCGTTTTCGAAGCCCAAATGGAAAAGCTTCAGAACGGCGACCGCTTCTATTACCTGAGCCGTACTCAGGGCCTCAATCTCCTCAACGAGTTGGAAGCGGATTCCTTTGCACAGCTCGTCATACGCAACACCGACACCGAGGACCACAATGCTCATCTCAACGGTGCGGCCTTCCAGACGGCCGACTATATCCTCGAGATCGATCAGGCAAAACAGTTCAACGCCGGTTTGGATGCGGCGGATCCGATCGGCACCAATCCCATCCTCCAGGCGATCAATCCGCTCGTCATTCGCCAGGATCTCAATGGCGACGGGACTGTGGATTATCTCCGTTTCACAGGTGGAGAACATGTCGTGCTCGGCGGCAGTTCCCGCAATGACACGCTCATCGGTGGCGAGGGTGACGATACGCTGTGGGGTGGTGCTGGCGACGACCGGCTGGAAGGCGGCTTCGGCGTCGATCATCTGCACGGCGGCGATGGTGACGATATCATCACGGACAGCGGCACGGACGTTGGCGCTGCCGACGTCATTCATGGCGATGCCGGCGAGGACGTCATCAACGGCGGCAACGGCCTGGACCTGATCTTCGGTGGCGATGACAGCGACTTCATCTACGGAGGCAGCGAAAGCAAGACGATCAGCGGCGGCGAAGGCAACGACTTCATCCGCGGTCCAAGCGGCCCGAGCTTCATTGCCGGCAACGAAGGGGATGATTGGCTCGAAGGTGGCGACGGCTTCGACACACTTGCCGGCGAGAACTCGGAGCTGTTCTTCAACTCGACGATCATTGGGCACGACGTTCTGAACGGTCGCGGCAACGACAACGACTACGACGCCGAATCCGGCGACGACATCATGTTCCAGGGCCCCGGCATCCAGCGTAACAATGGCATGGCCGGCTTCGACTGGGCGATCCACAAGGGTGACACCCAACCTGCCAATTCGGACATGAATATCTCGATCTTCGTCAACCAGCAGAACAACATCTTGCGGGATCGCTTCGATCTCGTGGAGGGCCTTTCGGGCTGGACCGGAAACGACGTGCTGCGTGGCCGCGATGTTGTGATCGGCGCATTTGATGCGAACGGAAATGCCACGCAAGTCGATCCCGATGCCCCACTGGACTCCTATTCGAACGCGCTGCTTGCCAAGAACCTGCACCTCATCGACGGGCTGGAGGATCTCACGGCGCATCTTCAGCGCACCGAGGTGACGGTCGCCGGCAAGACCGAAACGATCGTCATGGATACATCCGATGCCTCGGACATCATCCTTGGCGGTGCCGGCAGTGACGTTATCGAGGGAATGGGTGGCAACGACATCATCGACGGCGACAAGTGGCTGAACGTTCGTATTCTTGTGACCCCAGACGCATCTCGCGGACAGAATTGGTCAGCGTTCAGCATCGATACGCTATCCGACATCCAGGCGAGAATGTATTCGGGCGAGATCAAGCCCGGCCAATTGCAGATCGTGCGTGAAATTTTGAATGGCGGTAGTGCCGACGATGTCGATACAGCGATGTATTGGGACAGCTTCGAGAACTACACCATAACCGGCAATGCCGATGGCAGCCTCACGGTCGCCCATACGACGGTCGGTCCGGCGGTCGTCGACCAAACCACTGGCCGAGCTCGCGAAGCGGATGGCACTGATCGATTGTTCAACATCGAGAAGCTTCAGTTCGCCGACAGGATCGTCGATACGGATATTTTCTTCAACTCACCCGCGACAGGCGCGCCCGTCATCTCAGATCAGACCCCCTTGGAAGGCCAGACTCTAACGGTGAACGTGGCATCGATTGCAGATGCAAACGGGCTGGGCACCTTCAGCTACCAATGGCAGTCCTCTGTCAACGGAACAACGTGGACGAACATTGCCGGTGCGACCAACGCGTCGTTTACCCCTCAGGACCTGCCGTTGACGCTTTTCGGCGCTCAGGCAGGGCTTCAACTCCGCGTCGTCGTCAATTTCGCGGACGGATTTGGCAATGCGGAGCAGGTTATTTCGGCTGCCACCGCTCCTGTTGGCGTCAACTGGAGCAGCCTCGTTGGCCTGGCGCCGTTCAACGGCACGGATGGCGACGATGTCGCGAATGGCGCACTGCTCGGTGAGACGCTGAACGGAAATGGCGGCAACGATATCCTGAACGGCGGCGGTGGCGGGGACACCATTACCGGCGGTGCAGGCAATGATACGATCAACGGTGGCGCCGGCAGTGACACGGCCGTCTTCAGCGGACCTATCACAAACTACAGCTTTGCTGCGACGCTCGCCGGCCAGACTGTGACACTCACCATTACCGATACGAACGGGGCGGAAGGAGTCGATGCGCTGACGGCCGTCGAAACGCTCCGTTTCGCAGGCGTCAACTATGCGATCGTGACCGGCAGCAATCTCGCCAACGCCAATCTCAATGGTGCGGCGGGAGCCAACGGATCACAGGCGATCCTCGGGTTCGATGGCGTCGATACGATCAATGGCGGTGCCGGGAACGACATCATCCTGGCCGGTGCCGGCAACGATACGATCACGCAGACCGGCAGTACCGGAGGTCGGGACTTCATCGACGGTGAAGCGGGCATCGACACCTACCAGCTCAATGGTGCCGTAGGCGACGAGGCCTTTGTCATCTATACCCGCACTGCCGCGGAGGCGGCCCTGAGCGGCATCGCGTTCCATCAGGCAACCGAAATCGTCGTCACCCGCAATGGCGTGGTGATTGCCGAACTCGATAATATCGAGGAAATCACCGTCAATACGCTTGCTGTCTCGCAAAATGACGGCAACGGAGTCCCCAACGGCGGTACGAGTAACGGCGACACGATCACGGTGGTCGGCGATTTCACCGAAACCAGCTTGAATTTCAGCACGATTACCATCGACGGAACGACCGGCAACGACACCATCGACATTTCAGCACTGCAGTCTGCGCACCGGATCGTGTTCAGGTCGAACGGCGGCAGCGACACAATTGTTGGGACGCTGCGGCCGCAGGATGTGATCGTGTTGGCGCCGGGCGCGGTCCTCGCCGATTACGCCGCGACTGACGCAGATGGCATGACCACGCTTTCGAACGGCACGCATACGGTCAGCTTTGCGAGCTCGGGCGCACCGAGCTTCCGGGAATGGGCCAATGACGACGAAGACGATCACGACGATGGGCAGAATGGGGGTGACGACGATGATGATGACAACGGTGATGGCAATGATTGCGGTGACGATGATGGCCAGGGCGGCGGCGATGACGATGGCTCCGATGACGGCGGCACGGATCCGCTTCCTGTTGCGGCACGGACGTTGATCGGGACTGTTGCTGGGGATGTTCTGATTGGCGCGGCTGGTGCCGATACGATCCTTGCCGGTGGTGGTGGGGATATCGTTGCCGGTGATGCGGGCAATGACATCCTGCGCGGCGAGGACGGCGACGACGTGGTGACGGCCGGTGACGGCAATGACAGCGTCACCGGCGGGGCCGGCGACGACGAGCTGCATGGCGGGGCCGGCGACGACATGCTGTTCGGCAATGCCGGCAAGGACATGATCCATGGCGAAGCGGGCTTCGACTTCATCGAGGGCGGTGCCGGCGAGGATCAGGTCTGGGCTGGTGACGGCGACGACACGGTGATCGCCTCTGCCGGTGACGGCGACGACCAGTACTGGGGCGGCTACGGCAACGACACGCTGGACTATGCGGTGGCGACGGCGAACCTGACGGTCGACCTTGGCAACGGCTTCATGCAGCGCGGCCAGGTGTCGGGCGGCAGCACCGGGACGGATGTGGTCTACGGCTTCGAGAACGTCATCACCGGTTCCGGCCACGACACGATCACGGCAACGGCTGCGGTCAACGTCATGGACGGCGGGCTCGGCAACGACACCTTCCGCTTCCTGTCGGCAGGGGCTGCCGACGGCGACGTGATCCACGGCTTCCAGCCCGGCGACAAGATCGACTTTGCGGCGATCGACGCCAACAGCGGGATGGATGGGGTGCAGCACTTCTCGCTGGCCTCTGGTGGTGCGCTGACGGCGGCCGGCCAGGTGGTGGTGACGCACGAGGTGCTGAACGGCGACGAGTTCACGGTGATCCACGGCAATGTCGACAGCAACACCGATGCCGACTTCGTGCTGATGCTGAAGGGCAACTACAACCTGACGGCCAGCGACTTCAACGGCGTCTCCTGAGGGGACGAGCGCGCCTCCCCGACCGGGGCAATCCCGGTCGGGGACTTTCTGTTCAATGCGCCGGTCCGGGCGACGGGTTGATGCCCTGATGGTCCGCGGCGCTGATGTGGGGGGCATGCGATGACGAAGAAGAAGAGCGAGCCGCAATACAGGATCCCCGGATTGCGCGGCATCCTTGCCTATCTGTTCGGGCTGTCGGGGATCATCAACATCCTGGCGCTGACGGGCGCCTTCTACATGCTGCAGATCTACGACCGGGCGCTGACCAGCGGCTCGATCTCGACGCTGGTGGCGCTGTCGATCCTGGCGATCAGCCTCTATCTGTTCCAGGGGATGTTCGACATCATCCGCTCGCAGATCCTGATCAGGCTCGGCGCCCGGCTGGATGCCGAGCTTGCGCCGATCGCCCACAAGGTGGTGATCGAGATGCCGCGCTACGGCTATTCGACCTCGGAGGCGATGGAGCGTGGCCGCGACGTCGACACGCTGCGCGGCTTCCTGTCGAGCCAGGGCCCGGTGGCGCTGTTCGACCTGCCGTGGATGCCGGTCTATCTGGTGTTCGTCTGGCTGCTGCACCCGATGCTCGGGCTTTTGACGGTCGGCGGTGCCGTGGTGCTGACGGTGCTGACGGTTGTTGCCGAGGTGCTGACGCG
>NZ_JANUBV010000010.1:0-239850 GCF_024808055.1 Rhizobium sp. BK176
GTCCCGCTCGTCAACTTCGGGTTCGCACCCTTCTTCGAGGTGCTGCCACGCAAGTACAGATTCCGCGTCCTGAACGCGTGCATGTCACGCTTCCTAAAGCTCGGACTGGCCGATGCCAGGGGTAATCCGGTTCCCATCACCTTCATCGCCAATGATGGCAACCTTGTTGTCAATCCAATAAGGATGCCGGGTCTGCCAGTGCAAGGCATGGGCGAGCGCTTTGACTTCGTTGTCGATTTCTCTGGCTTCAAGATCGGCGATCGCATCAGGGTCGTCAATCATGTTCGCCACGAGGACGGACGACGGCTCAAGGAAGAGCTCAGTCTGTCGAAGGCTCTAAAGGGCACGTCGGAGGATCCGGTGGTTGGGCCGATGCTTGAGTTCCGCATCGTCGGGGCTGTTGAAAGCGTCGATGTCCCGGGCGTCATTCTTCGCGCCACCGATCCCGACAAGAGCCAGGTTCCAGCAACGCTCACGGAACAAATTCCGATCGTGACGCCGGTGCGCACGCGCATGGTCGAATTCGGCAAATCGGGGACCGGAGACTCGCGTGGGCCGAATGGCTGCACGCCGGATTGTGGAGAGTATGTGAGTTTTCCCTGGACGATCCGCATCAATGGCGAGTCGTCCCACTCCATGAACGCCAACCGGATTTCGCTGCTCGTGCCGAAGGCTGGGGAGGTAGAGCACTGGACCTACAAGAATGGTGGCGGCGGCTGGGATCACCCCATCCACCTGCATTTCGAAGAGGGTGTGACGATGCTCCGTAACGGTCAAACGCCGCCACCGACCGAGAACCTGCAGCGGAAGGACGTCTGGCGGCTTGGAGAAAGCGGCAGCGTGACGTTTCAGATCCAGTTCGGCGAGTTTGGTGGGTCCTACGTGAACCATTGCCACAACACGGTGCACGAAGATTTCGCCATGCTGGCACGCATTCAGTTGCTGACTGGGGTTCCGGGATCCCCGCAGTCTGCAGTGACGCCGACGCCAAATCCGACCCCCGATGGCGTCTTCTTCACCACGCCGGAAATCCTGCCAGAAGGCGCACCAAGAGGATGGAAGAATACCCAGACACAGGTTGAAGCCCAGCTGGAGACGGCACCCAAACCGTGATGGGGCGGAGCGATCGCGCGACCAGCTAGATCGTTGGCTCTGCGCTTGCGGGAGACTGCTCTCGCCATTGCCATCGACGTCGCGATATCAACGATGCCATCGCGTGATGGATGGTCAGGCTTCCTTTCCTTTCAAGGGGTTAGCCGTACGTCTCGGTTGAAAGCCTTTCGAACAACCAAACTTGCCTTGCGGGGGTAGAGTGCCTACGGTTCTGGTATTGCCCCCGCCGCTGTTGCAGTTCAGGGGAGCGCCGCTTCGTATGGCGCATATACACCATGAATTTAGCATCGCATTCCGTCACGCTTCCCTGACCACTTGCCTCCACTTAGAATTCCGTCCGACCGAAAAGGTTGTCGCGCGATGCGCCGGATCTCGCCGGCTTCGGCCAACCAGTCCTCCGTACATCGCGCCTGAACAAGGCGTGACCCGCTTCAGCTTCTGGGCGTCGGCATGTTCGAGGTCAGCGGCTTGTCGCTGGCGCCAAACCGAGTTGCGATACCGCATAGTCAGAAAGAGCCGTCCCAACCCTCATGGAGCGAGCTGCGCTTGTTGGCGATGGAATCGCAGTATCCAAGTCTGATCAAAGAACGAAGAAAGAGTAAGTGGCGATGCTGTGTTCACAGATGATCAATGTCTGGCATGATCCTTTTCATGAAGCCATCGAACAACGGCACAGTGAACGCGGTATCACCGTGGGCAGGACTGAAAATCATGCCTTTGGCAATTAACGCGTTGCGGACTGGGGCGACAGTTGTGACTCGTCGTCCGAGGACGTCGGCAATATCGCCGGATCGGTGCGGTCCCGCGCCGAGTTCTGCCATCGCTCGCATATAGCGTTTTTCTGCGGGCGTCAGTCGATCGAACCGCACTCGGAAGAAGCTAGC
This sequence comes from Rhizobium sp. BK176, assembly GCF_024808055.1. NCBI lineage: Bacteria > Pseudomonadati > Pseudomonadota > Alphaproteobacteria > Hyphomicrobiales > Rhizobiaceae > Rhizobium > Rhizobium sp. BK176. The sequence goes on from NZ_JANUBV010000010.1 coordinate 1,998, forward strand.
ATCAAGCTCCGCCAAGGCGTCGACGGTAGCTCGCTGCGTATCTGACCTCTCGATTGGCGACATATCAGCGACGTTCCAGCTATGCTTCCCCCACTCCTGGAGGAAATAAGGATAGCCGCGCGTTTGGTCGAGAATCTCGTCAACAGCCGTCGGCTCATACTCCACTCCTTCCTTTGCGGCTGGAACGATAAGTGCAGCGCGGGCAGCGGCATCGTCTAGTCTGTCCACGGGCGAGAACTCAAAGAGCCGCTCTGCATATGATTTGGCGCGCCCTGTGTGGCCAAGAAGTTGCGGCAGCCCGGCAGCTACCATCGTGACGGGCAATTGATCTTGGTTAGCATTATGCAAAGCTGTGATCAGGGAAGCCAGTTGGTCCTCCGGCACATATTGTAGTTCATCAATAAATAACACCACCGCTGTATCTCTGTCGGCAGCCGCCGCGCCAACCGCGGAGAGCAATTCCACTAGATCGTTGTCCAGATCACCGCTGTCGGCAACTCCCTCTTCAGGATCGAGCTCAAGTCCCAACTCGATGTCCTGATATTTTACTTTGAGAGCCTTTGCGAATCCCGCCAGTGCACGTAAAGCTCTCTGGGCGCTCGCCCTCGCGGCTTCTCCTCGGTTCAAACGAAGCAAGGTCGCTCGTAAAGCGGGCGCGAGTAAGCCCGGAAGAGACCGCTCCTCCGGTGCTTCAATCTTCACGCTAGCGATTCCACGTGCTTCCGCGTCGAGCCGAATGCGGTTCAGCAGTACTGTTTTGCCCACACCTCGTAGACCATAGAGAATCACGCTGCGGGCGGAACGACCTGCGCGGATGCGGTCAAGCGCTATCGCCGCTCTTTCGATCAGGTCATCTCGCCCCGCCAATTCTGGCGGGGGCGTACCTGCACCAGGTGCATAGGGATTGAGCCTGGGATCCATATTGAGTCATCTTAGCCTGGTTTATCGAATTTACATAAATTAACGTAAGATCGCTATAATGCAAGTCTGCGGTTCCTGTCGCGATGGGAGCTCATATTTTGCTCGACAGATCGCCCCCAAACGGCGCGGGCTTTATCCACGAACGATCACAGGGTCTCGCCATAAGTCAGCTGTGGCGCCGAATTCGCGTTCTCTGGGTCCTCGGACAACGGAGAACAGAGGCCCGAGCCACTTCAGGTACTCTACCTCGCATCTATTACAGGATCGTCGCCCGTGCGGGGAAGATCGTCGCATTAGTGCCACACCGGCCCACGAACAGCTTTCGTTACGGAAGGAAAGCGGTACCTGACGTATTCCTTTTTTAACATTCTCTCATAGCCTGCGCATGCCCAAATGGGCGGAAACGCTGCCAATGCCTGTCGAAGGCAATCGGGCGTTGGCGGCGTTTCATCCGGTTTAGGGGCTTCCATGAAAGCCATAACCACGCGGGGAAGCGAAAATGCGTAAGCGCTTGCCAGATGGTGGCCTGAACGCGTGTAACTGCGAGACCAACGTCCGGCCAGCCTTGTCCAGAAGAACGGGGTGGCCTACCCGATTTCCAGTTCCGTCTCGTCTTGTTGCTTGGAGCGTGTTGCAGTCAACTCACTGGTCGTCTGAACAAGCCTATCGGCGAGAACGCGCATCACGCCAACGCCCAGATGTGGGAAGTCGCTGAGCAGCTTCAGAAAGTTTTCCTTGCTGATGCGGAGCGCCTCGACATCGCTTGAGGCCTTGACGGTGGCCGTTCTTGGGGTGTCGCATAGGATCGAAATTTCGCCGACAATCGAGTTCGGTTCCACGTCGGCAACCCTTACGTCACCCGCTGGAGAATGCACAAAGACTTCCGCCTTTCCGGTGAGTATTACGAAAGCTGCGTCGCCCTGATCGCCTTGACGGCAAAGCGCTGTTCCAGATGGAAACTGCTTACGATCTGATGTGAAAGCTAGAAGCTTCAGCTTTGCGGGATCGATCGTCGAGAAGATCGGTACCCGTCGTAACATTTCTACTTCATCACGCAAAAACATGGGGCCTCCTCTAGTCCTCCTGCTCTTCAGCATAGGAATATCGGGAGCCAATGCAAGTTGGGTGCCCCGCATCGGACTTCAGTCCCATGGGCGAGCACCGGCTTCCATATCACGTTCGCACAGGCGACCACGGATCTTGTTCCGTTATCGACACGGCGACTGGATTTCCGGCCGAGATCGACGAGAATATCGATCAAGCTGACGCGATCGTTTCGGTTGCTAGTGGCATCTGCGGCGCAGACATGCGGGTGGAACTGTCCAACGCCTGTAACGATCTGGCTAGATACGACTTCCAGCTAAAGTCGACCTCAGATCTCGGCAGCTCGCATCCTTCAACACCATCGCCCGCTGGATCTCAGCCGAACACAACCGCGTCCAAGACGCTCGGAAACTCCACCGGCATCCCGTTGCCGATAACTTGACGGATGCGGCCGTGCGGCCGCCGCGAGGTCTTGCGTTATCTCGATTGCAGCAGAACGTTGGACAGGCCCTTTGGATATACTGGCCGAGATTGGGAAAAGACCCGCTTTCATGAAAGCCCCTGTTCAAGATATGCCAGACCGGCCAGGTTGGGACTTCCTTTTATGCGCTGATGGCGGCAGCCGGGCGGCTCCTGGGAAGGAGAGTGGCAATCGAACCAGCTTAGGTCTTCCGAAGAGATCGCCTCCTCGGCAATACCCCCGATAACCAACGTTACAAGGGGTGTTGCAGTCCTAAGGGCAGCGCTTATCTTGTCAGGCCGCCTTTGAATGCGTCGAGGTTTTGTTGATCGACGTTACCGCCAAGTTGGTAAGCTTGTTGTTCGTCGCCTTCTCCTGGTCGAGGATCTCGCTCAGAAGTTTGTGTGCCTCATCGTAACCGAGGTCCTTGGCCCATTCGCGCAGCGAGCCGTAGCGTGCGATCTCGTAGTGCTCGACGGCTTGGCAGGCGGCCAGAAGACCGGCGTCCAAAGCGGTACCTTCAGCCTTCATCAAACCGTCCGCCTCTTTGATAAGGCCTTCAATCGCGTCGCATTTTTCGCCAGATGCCGTCTTGCCAATAGACTTGAAGACCTGCTCCAGCTTTTTTATCTGATCTTTCGTCTCCGACAGGTGTTCCTCGGCCGCCTTTTTCAATTCAGCGCTTTTCGCTGCTTTGGCGACCTTTGGAAGCGCCTTTGTGATGGCGCTCTCAGCGAAATAGAGATCCTGCAGCGTGTGCTCGAAAATTTCAGCGAGTGATTTCATCAATGCTCTCCGTGCCATATGAAACGTAGGGGAGAAAGCCTCCAGCAGCCTATTCGTTCCAGCGCCATGCCTGACACGCGGACTTGCGGGACAACAACCGCACGGCGACCACAGACGGGCCGCCGTTACCGCTGGCCACACCCGCCACAGTTCTCTGACGGCATATTGAATGTTTGGCGCCTGTGCCCAATCTACAGTGAGATTGGAGGCCCAATGTTCTACGTCACCCTGGCTTGTTGCGTCATTGCATGCGCTGTCTTCATTGGACGCTATTTTGCGGCCAGAACTCGCCTTGTTGAAAAGAAAATTGACGATGCCGTCGCTCGCAGCCTGCTCAAATCACCGCTTATGGTGGAACTGAGAGATCTAAGGGAATTCAACGGTGTTATGCGAAACCTGCTGATCGATCTGGTGGAGAATGAAGATCCGAGACAACAAAGCGTTGCCCGCCTGACGGCGACAGACAGAAAGCGCCTCTCAAGTGACCGGGAGCAGAGACGGCGAGAGATCTATGGTGAAGCGGTTTTCATCCTTCAACAGGAGACGAAAACAAAGCTTTCGACCAAAGACCACAAGACCGCTGATCTCACCTGATTCCTTGGGCCAATTTGCAATTGTTCTCGTAGCGGGACCATGGCCGGACGCATCTCACGCGGTACTCTGGTCAGGGGAACCCGCATTTCGATCTATGATGTTGTGACACCTATAGCGGCCGCCCATATTAGATTGGCAAACCTATGCCTCGCCTCTGAGGGAACACTATTCCGTCATGACGGACGGGACGGTCCCTCGCCTCTCTATCGTAGCTTCGACGTGAATTGGGGAGTGTCCACGGGACGGAAACAGGCAATAGCCCCGTTTGGCCCATACATGTAAGCCAGGCAATTTCAGTCAGGATCCGGCGGTGCGATCCGCCGGATCTTTAGGCGCAGCCCCTTACTGGGGCGTCGTTGCAGGCGCGGTTGCAGGCTTGTCTGCCGATGTTGCGGGCTTGTCTGCAGATGGGGTTTCGACTGCCGGAACGTTGACATTGACGTCAGCGCCACCACCTTTGCCGCCGCCGATATCGATAACGCCGGTAAACATCAGCAAGCCGCCAATGACAACCACGGCAATAACAATGATGGCAACTGCCCATCCACCATTGCCACTTCCGCCTGTATTGATAACTGTTGGTCCACGATCAGCCATGTGGGAATTCCTCCGTAGTATCTGCGCAAAATCGTAAAGCGAATTGAATTTTCAACGAAAACCATTGCACCGCGACCGCCGTGGTCGCCGACATATTAATTCGGAGGTTGGTTATTCGTTCCCCGTACGGGCCTTGGTCGGGTGCAACCTCAGACCAAGGTCCTACCTTTAAGGTCTCTTTCCGTCGTCTCTTACAACAGGGTGTCAAGATTGCGGATATCATTGGCACTGGAGGGCCGCTTCCGGCCGGCCCATTAGCCGCCCTTAAATTGGACAGCAATCGGAGAAGCAACGGTGTTTAGCAATGTTCGCAATAGGGCCGATTACCGTCATGCAGAGAAGCGCCAACAGCGGTCACCCGGCCTCCGACGTTAGAGCCCACATACCGCCTCCACGACCTCACGCAGCGCAATCGGTTTTTGTAGACGAATAATATTCGCAAACTCATCAGGGATCACGTCCCGGTCATATCCCGTGATAAAGACCAGCGGTATGAAGGACAAGGGACGCTCCGTTTTTGCGGGTATCATGCGTGACATCTGCGCCGAAAGGAAGCGGAAGCCGAACGGATGAGAGCCGGTCACGCGCTCAAGCTGTTAAACCGTAGTATATGGCATCATTACCATCAACGAGCGACGTATCATCCAGAGCGCCAATCCAGCCGTTGAGCAATTGTTCGGTTATGCGCTGCCCGATTGTTCGCCGCGGTCGATGAAGCAGATTGTCTTGCTGAAGGATACCAGGATACGAATCAGGCGGCGCTTTTGCATGCCATCGACCCGCCGCTCCAGGTCCGATATCCGTGTGTTATCCCCGCTGTCCTCGGCTGCAGACCTGCCAAAGGTAATGGCGGCAATGGAAAAGGGAAAAATGCGCAGCAAAGCCCAAGCCGCGCAGGTGAGGCGAGACGTATAAACATTACTGAAGATCCCCTGAAAACCGGCTACGACGACCGGCGCGATTTCCTCTTGCGTGGACCTCCTCAACCAGTCCGCAGACTTCAAAAATATACCCTTTGCAGTCAAGTGAAAGAGCGACCCAACGCAACCATACTTGCAGCGCGGCTTCGGACGAAATGAAGGATTTCCACGCAAATCGCCATTCTGGCCGGCCGTCGCACTCCGTAGTTTACGCGATACTACGAGAAAGACGCATGGGTTCACTGTAAGGTGTGAGTAGCGCGATCTGAGTGTTTCAGCCTGTTCTAACCGCCATAAAGGAAGTCCCGATGGCGCAAGATCTCCATCCGGCAGCTACCGAGCACTTGCCAATCTTCATCACGCCCCCCGGTCAGACCGACTACCTGTTCGTCGGCGTCGTTGTCTTCCTGATCCTGATGATCCTGATCGTCGGTAATCTCTACTTCCAGCTTCACGCTGTTCCCGAGCGCATGGCGCATCGCACCAGCAAGGTACAGATGGAAGTGGTCGCGGTCCTGGCGCTGATTTCGCTCTTCACGCACAACCACCTGTTCTGGATCGCGGGTTTGCTGCTCGCCTTCATACACATCCCCGACTTTTCGACGCCACTCTACTCGATCGCTCAATCGCTCGGCAAGCTTTCCGGCCGCACGGTTGAAACGACCGACGACCCCGCCCTGGTTCGTGACCAGCCGCCAAAATCCGAAGAAGCGCATGCGAAGCCTGAAGAGCCTGCCAAGAGCGAGCCCCAAGGCGAGGCGAAGGTATCGGCACATGTTTGAATTGATGCTTTGCTCGCTTCTCACAATCTTCCCGGACTACCTCTACCGGCGCTATGTCCAAGGAAAGCGAATTGGCTATGAGATCAACCTCTATACCATGTGGTACGAGTTGCGCTGGGGCATTTCAGCATGCCTCATGCTCACCATATCGCTGATCACGCTGATCTTCTATTTCCATCCCTCGACGAAAAACGTAACGGCGGTTTTCCGCACGGTGACGATCCTGCCGGAAACGGTCGGACGCGTCGATGAGGTCTTTGTCGGCCTCAATCAGAAAGTTGAAGCTGGCGCGCCGCTTTTCCGGCTGGATGATTCACAGCAAAGGGCAGCGCTTGAGACGGCGCGGCGGAAAATCGCGGAACTGGATGCCGAAGCCAAGGTTGCGCAAACGGACTTGGTGACAGCAGACGGTCAGATCCAGGAAGCCCAAGGTGCGCTTCAGGTTGCGATCGACGAATATGAACTGAAGGCCCAGCTCCTGACCAGGGATGCTGTTGCCCGTCGCGAGGTCGATCGCCTCGCCAACACGGTCGAAAGCCGCAAGGGTGCGCTCAGTTCTGCAATCGCCAAAAAGGATACCCTCCAGGCCAAGATCGCAGACCTTCTGCCGTCACAGAAAGCGAGCGCGGAAGCGGCGCTTGCGCAGGCACAGGTGGAGTTGGACAAGACACTGGTGCGTGCAGGGGTCGCTGGCACGGTTCAACAATTCACTCTGCGGCCGGGTGATGTCGTCAACACCATGATCAGACCCGCTGGCATTCTCGTGCCGGCAACAGCGGGCAAAGGCACGCTGATCGCAGGCTTTGGACAGATCGAAGCACAGGTCATGAAACAAGGGATGATCGCCGAGGCCACCTGCATCGGAAAGCCGTTCACTATCATTCCGCTCGTTGTGACCGAGGTGCAGGATGTCATCGCGGCAGGGCAGTTGCGAATTACGGATCAGCTTCTCGATGTTCAGCAACTGGCGCAGCCGGGAACGCTTACCGTCTTCCTGCAGCCGCTGTTCGAAGGCGGGCTGGATGACATTCCACCCGGCAGCAGCTGCATTGCCAACGCCTATACGAATAACCACGACGCACTCGCCGACAAGAATATCGGCACCATGCAATGGATCTTCCTGCATGTGGTGGACACCGTCGGTCTCGTGCACGCGATGATCCTGCGCATCCAAGCCTTGCTCCTCCCTGTACAGACCCTGGTGTTTTCGGGGCATTGATCGCGCGCCGGGGGTTTGACAATGGCGGCGACAGCTACGTCCTTAGCGGCACGGCTGGCCTGCTGGTGAAATTGCAATCGCAGCGGGGTCGGCCCCCGCGCAGGGATGCTGGCGATGGGCCGCCGGAAGCGAACATGGAGGTCGGGACGACACGCAAATCCTACCCGTCGCGCCGAACTAAACTAAAGCGCGTCGCCCGTTTTTTGATTCAGGTTCTCGAATCGGATGATTTGTGCACCACCTCAGCGTTACCAGGCAGCAACCGACATCAACGTCTCGCGCGTCGCCGTCGGCCAGCATATGCAGGCGCTTGAGAAGTTCCTGGGCACGATCCTGTTTGAGCGCCTGCAGCGGTCGGTGAAGATGACGCGAGTTGGCGAGCACCACCATCTTGCAATCTCGGGCGGGCCTTGCGTGCTACCACCAAAATCAGCAAGCGGTCGGAAAGCGATATCGTCAATGTTGGAACGGCGCAGGGCTTCATGACCTACTGGCTGGCACCGCGACTGGGTGAATTGCGGCCCATCGTCCGCCACGCGTTTCACCTGCTTCTGCCGAAGACAACACTGTCCTCGGTTGCGGTGCGCGCTTTTGCTGGTTGGATCAAGGCGTCGCTTGTGGCGCTGGGAGAGGACCACGACAAACCAGAGACTTGAGCGCTTCCCGGCACCTTAGATGATGTCCGCTTTGTGAGAAGCGGACTAGTTTCAATCCAATGCGGTTAGCAGCAATGTTATTGCTGGCTTAGCAACGCCAGCCGAGGCGTCGCCGCCTTTCTCGTCGGGCAGAGGTGTTTGCCCTTTTGTTCATTCATTGGAGAAAGCAAATGTTGTCGGTTAAGCTGAAGGAAGAGTTTGCCCGCCTCTTTGACGAAAAACTTCCATCGAGTGAAGGTGACGCAGACGCATTTTTGGAAGTTGATAGCTTCCGAATGTTCGCCCCAACGGAAAAGGGCGATCTGGTCACCCGCCTTGCCCTCTCCAGCAGCGAGACGATCGATCTGTCGGTCAACCCTCTCTGTGCTGTGCGACTTGCAGCGACCATCCTCGATCTCGCTGCCAGGTCGGGTGACTTCGTGGTCGATCTCGCCCTTTTTGATGCCCAGACTGGCGAGCAGGTGGCACGACTGCGGCCTTGAGTGAGATCAGCCAATCAACGGTCATCGGCCGCCAACGGCGGAAGAAAAACATCCTTCCATTGGTCCGCAGCAGATATTTCGCTTCGCGGATCCTGTTCCTGTTGAAGACGACCCTCTCGTGAATCGTCGCCACATGACCGTCTCAGTGGTATCATGAGCCAGCACGGTCGCGGTGTCGGGCAGCCGGATGGTGCATGTCTTCAATCGCCTGGGCTTCATCCGGCCGATCTCCTGAGGGGAGACAGCCATGGCAACTGCAAGAGCAGAGCGGCGGCTGGCCGCGATCGTGGCCGCTGACGTCGTCGGCTATTCCCGCCTCGTCGAACATGACGAGGCCAGCACTTTGTCGGCCCTCAAGGTTCTGCGCCGGGAGGTGATCGATCCGCTGCTGGCCGAGCATCACGGCCGTATTGTCAAGCTGATGGGCGACGGTGCGCTCGTGGAGTTCGGCTCAGTCGTCGATGCAGTCGGGTGCGCGGTTGCCATCCAGAAGGACGTTGCCGAGAACCAGGCCAATATCCCCACGGAGCGACGCATCATCTTCCGGATCGGCGTCAATCTCGGTGATGTGATCCACGAGGTTGATGGGGATCTCTACGGCGATGGCGTCAACATCGCCGCCCGTCTCCAGACCTTGGCGGATCCAGGCGGCATTTGCATTTCCGGCACGGCGTACGATCACCTCCAGGGCAAGCTTGACTGCGAATACGAGTACCTCGGCGAACGCGCGCTCAAGAACATGGAGCGGCCGGTGCGACTGTACCGTCCCCTTCTGGAAGGGACGACCGCACGAACGGCATCACCCAGCCCCGCACTTCCGGACCGACCATCCATTGCCGTGCTGCCCTTTAACGCCATGAGCGCCGAACCGGAGCAGAACTTCTTCAGCGATGGGCTCACCGAGGACATCACCACCGCGCTATCCAGGCTCAAGGGCTTCTTCGTGATCGCCCGCAACACGATGTTCACCTACAAGGGAAAGCCCGTGGATGTGCGCGCCATCGGACGCGAGCTCGGGATCCGCTATGTTCTCGAAGGGAGTGTCCGCAAGTCCGGCAACCGCGTTAGGGTGACCGCGCAGCTTATCGATGCGGCCTCCGAAGCCCATCTGTGGGCCGAGAGGTACGACGGCGACCTCGGCGACATCTTCGTCATTCAGGACGAAATCACCGCAAGCGTCGTCGGCCGCATCGGACCCGAACTCTTAGCCGCAGAGCATGCCCGCGAAAGCCCCAAGCCCAATCATGGCCTGGATGCCTGGGAATGTGTCGTGCGGGCAGTGTTCCTGTGTTCCCAGTTGTCTGACGAGAGCAGCCGGAAGATGCTCCCCCTGCTCGATCGGGCAATCGGACTGGCTCCCGCTTATGCCCAGGCGCTCGCCATGAAAGGTTGGATTACGATATGGCGTGCGTTCCAAGGGTGGGAGGACATGGGATGCGCCCTGGCCCTTGCCAGGGATATCGTCCAACAAGCCATTGCCGCGGACGATAAGGAACCGTGGGTTTACCTTGCGCAGGCGATGATAGCCTTTGCGACGCGCGACAATGACCTGGCAACGGCAGCGATCAGCCAGGCTGTGGCGATCAACCCCAACTCCGCGTTCGCACATGGCCAGTTGGGACTTGCGCATGCCAATGGGGGCCGTGCGGCGGATGCCATTCCTTGCATCGACTATGCCCTCAGACTGAGCCCGCGGGAGGCGTTTCTCGGCGACTTTCAGTTTTACTACGCCATGGCTTACTTCCAGGGAGCGAATTACGAGCTTGGATTGAAGTACGCACGGGAGGCTCATCGCTTGCGGTCCGGCCACGCGGTTCCGCTGGTCATCGGTACTGCCTGTGCCGGACTTCTGGACAATCAGGAGGCTGCCACGGACCTGCTCGGACAACTCAAGTGGTTGGTCCCTGACATCTCACGGGACGCGATCGGAGCAACATCCTCGTTCGTCCGCGCCGAGGATCGGGCGCGCCTGATCGAGGGACTTGCCCGTGCCGGCCTGAATTGACAGGTTGGAGTAATTTCCGCTTTTGGGGAATGGGAAGATCGACAAGCCGGCGCCCACCGGCTGGGGGCAGAGGCGTCGTTCGCCAGGATGGCGCCAAGAAAGCCCTCACTCTGCCTGCATGTAATCCGCCACGCTGTAGCAGTGGCTAGCCTGATAGGCGTTGCGCCCCCTGTTCATGTGCGTCAGGTTGAACGTGCGAATAGCGGCCAGGACACGGCGGCTCGTGAGGAATGTGCGGATCGACAAAGAGCTTTGCACATTGATGCCGAAAATGTTTGCACCACGCGGGAAGAAATAACTGACATGCTCTGGCATCGCCACACTTTGCTCGAGAAAGTGTTCATCCACCTGGCTCGGCGTTGCTGAACCATCTATCGTGAAATCCGAAAGATGCACGATGAACCTGGCGCGGATATCGTCACCGTGGGCATAGAGCGTAAAGAGCTCCATCCAGCTCGCATTGACGCGGACAAGCGGCTTGTCCAAGGTGGATGGCAGACAGGAAACCGACCAGTAGTAGCGCTCGGTCTTGCGGATCATCGGAATGCAGTTTGGGCCGTATAGCCCGACAATCTCCAGCAGTTGCCCCGCTTGCGGGCGGTTGAGGAGCTTCTCAAATCGAGCGACATATTTGAAGCGCTGTTCAAGGGACTCTGGGCGCTCGCCCACGTCCGGCAGCTCGATCTTGCCCGCTATCCAATCGCGCTGCTGCTCAGGATCAAGGAACTGCCGCACACCGGTTGTTCTCGGGCGTAAAGTCGCGGCCATATCAGACGTCCTGCGAAACTCGTATGCTCGTCATAGCCCGCTCCTGTTTTCTCGCTAAGGCTTCAGCGAATCTCACCATCGCGCCCGATGCGCCTTCGAATGATATGTCGCCAATCGTGAATTTGGAAAGTCTACGCGACGACGCCCCCCTTTCATTCAGAAAGGTCTCTGTCTGAAGCTGCTGTTGGGATAAGCTCTTGTGGCGCGGCTTGATGTCAGCGGCCAGCGTGATGCAAGATCCTTCCTGCTCAATCGAACAGAGATCGACAGATGGAGAATTCCGCCGCTTGGCTTGGGCTGTTCTGGCTGTTTTAGTAGCAATCCTCGTAGCCTTGGCCACCGCATGGGCCTCGCTCGCATTATGGTATCGCTTTCCGGCATCAGACGTCGCCAGAGGTTTTGCCGCCGTGCTGTTCGCTCTTTTCGGAGTTTTCACGATCGTCGCGCTGTTGGGCTCCTGGCGGCACAAGGCAATCCTGACATTTGCAGCTTTGTTGGCACCGGTGGAATACGATCAAGCCCGTCGCGGACGCAGGCAGCCGACGTCGGGCGACAGGTTACAGGCAACGGCGATCTGCTGGCGCTCACCAATGTCCGCGAGTTCGAGTGGCGTAGCAGCACCGACTTCACTGAGCGATGGACGACGCGTACCTATGACATGAGCAAGCTCCGCACGGTCGACCTGTTCATGTCTTATTGGGCGGGGCCAGAGATTGCGCACGTGATCTTCAGCTTCGGTTTTGAAGGAGGTGAGCAGCTTCCGTGGTCGATCGAAGTCCGCCGCCGGGCTGGAGGCGCGTTCTCGCCGCTTGCTGATCTATTAAGAGCATCCTCAGGTGATCAGCGCCGCAGACGAGCGGGATGTTGTGGGCGTCCGGTCGAACTTCCGTGGTGAAGATGTCCAAATTTACCGCCTGAAAGCATCTCCGCAACAGGCGCGGGCACTCCTGCGGGATTATGTTGCAGACGCCAATGCCCTCGCAGCGACGCCGGCGTTCTATAACTCGACACGAGCAACTGCACGACGACGGTCGTCAAGATGATGCGCCTGGTTGGAGACAAGGTTCCCTTCGACTGGCGTCTCATCGTCAACGGCTATCTTCCCGACTTCGCCTATGATCGCGGCCCGGTGGATACCTCAGTGTCGCCTGCTGAACTCAGGACCGTCGCTCATATCGGCGAGCGGGCTCGGGCCGACGGATTGTCGCCGAACTTCTCAAAGTCGATCCGCGGCGGCGTACCTTCGCCAGCGCCGGAGGGTCAGCGATGAATGGCAAAAATCCCTTGTTTTCATCGCACGTGGAAAACGCCGATCTAAGCCGATAGCGGATACGACGTCACAATCTCGTGCTTTACCTCACCGACGTTGCCACCATATCGCACAAGTACGAGCGCAAGCTCTTTGCTGAAGAGTGAAAAGCCGCCGGTTGATTGTCGTAACCTGCACAAACCAAGAGGTAGGACATGCACAAGTTCACTGTTATCGTCATGGATCAAATCGAGGCTGACACCGCTGAGGAAGCAGCCCTGCTCATGTATCAAGGGCTGGCCAATGGGCCCTTGCCTTTGCGCTATTCGGTCACTGATGAGACAAGCATCACCACCGATCTGGTGCTTGATCGGCAAACGGCAGATGATTTCGCCCGTCTCGATCATACTGCAGACCCGGGCAACTGGTGATGCTCCGAGCCTCAAAGTCACCGAGCATGTGCCAAAAGTGTGTGGCCACCATCTCTATAACTCAAGATTGCGCGGGTCATGAGCTATTGCATGGTGGTTCAATCACTCATCTGGAGCCGTACGCGCCACCGAGGCTAGATGATCCATGCCTTGGAAAACTTCACCATTCCCCTTAAATGCCTTCGTTGAAGGTCGGTGTCCTCACCTATTCCAAAAGATCGAGAATGATTTATTGAACGTCCGACATCGGCGGCTGCAGGAGGATTGCGTTATGGTTGGCGACAGAGAAAAGACGAGAGGAAGGCCTGGCCGGAAGCCTTTGAAAGACGCGGCCTCATCATCCGTCCAGGTGCTCGACCGCAGCCTTAGACTTCTGGAACTCGTGGCTGAGGGTGATGGGGCTGTTCTGAGCGAACTCGCCGAGCAGTCCGGGATGGCAACCTCCACTGTGCACCGACTTCTCAATTCCCTCGCCCAGCATGGCATGGTCGCCCATGACGGTGAGACCGGTGCGTGGACGGTCGGCGTAAAAGCCTTCGAGATCGGGACGGCCTACATGCGCTTTCGCAAGCTCGGCACGATCAGCCGGCCGTTTCTGAAGCAATTGATGGGCGCGTGCGGCGAGACGGCAAATATCGCCATCGAAGAGGATGGCGACGTCGTCTTCATCTCGCAGGTGGAAAGCCACGCACCAATGCGCGCCTTTTTTCGCCCCGGCCGACGCGGGCCAATCCACGCATCCGGGATTGGCAAGGCCATCCTATCGACGTGGCCGGACAAGCAGATCGAAGCCCTGCTTTCCGGCCGCTCGCTTGAACGGTTCACTGACAAGACCCGCGACAGCTTGGCCTTGCTGCTGCAGGATATTTCCGGGATTCGATTGCGTGGCTGGTCGATCGATGACGAAGAGCACACACTTGGCATGCGCTGTGTAGCGGCGCCGATTTTCGACGAATACGGCGAAGCCGTCGCAGGCATTTCCGTTTCGGGGCCGGCCGTCCGTATGCCTGACAACAAGCTCGAGGCGGTCGGCCCACTCGTTCTTGCGGCGGCCAAGGGCTTGACCAAAGCAATGGGGGGCCGATCGCGGCCCCTGTTGTCGATAGATGTCGCCAGCCAGGGCTGAGCCAAAACCGGACTATCAGGCCGTTTCCAGCGTCCGGGGTGCTTTCGACGCATTTTCCTTTCGGACCTTTGCCTTCATCGGCCTGCCGCCGACGTAGACTTCGGCGATGCAGCGGTCGTCACCCATTGTCTGGAGAATGAAGAGTTCTTCGGCAAGCGATGTCACGGTATGCATGCGATATTCCATCGCTGACTTCGCCCTGGAATCAAGGATGACGATATCGGCATCGGCGCCAGCCTCGAGCGAGCCGATTGATCGTTCAAGCCCGAGTGCGAGAGCGTTGCCCCGCGTCATGCGGTAGAAGGAATTCAGCGGAGTGAGCCGCTGACCCTGCAGGTGCAGCACCTTGTAGGCCTCATCCATTGTCTCCAGCATAGAGAAGCTTGTGCCCGCCCCGACATCGGTTGCGACGGACCATCGCCCACCAAGCTTGTCGAAACGCGCAGCGTCAAACAGCCCTGATCCAAGAAAGAGGTTCGATGTCGGGCAAAAGACGGCGACCGCACCTGTTTCGCAAAGAGCGCCGACCTCCCGATCACTCATGTGGATGCAATGGCCTAGCAGCATGCGATCATTCAGCAGGCCGTACCGCGCGTAAATATCCGTATAATCCTTCGCTTCGGGATAAAGGGACGTGGCAAAGGTGATTTCATCACGATTTTCGGAGAGATGCGTCTGGACGTAGCAATCAGGGTGCTCGGCAACCAGCGCCCTGCTCATGTCCATCTGCTCAGGTGTGGAGGTGATGGCAAACCGCGGACTGATGGCGTAGCGTGCGCGGCCGCGGCCATGCCATTTCCCGATGAGCTGCTTCGTCTCGTCATATCCGCGCTGCGGTGTATCGCGGAGTTCGTCCGGCGCGTTGCGATCCATCATCACCTTGCCGCCGATCACGCACATGCCACGCGCTTCAGCTGCTGCAAAATATGCGTCGACGCTTTCCGGATGAACCGAGCAGTAGGCGACAGCAGTGGTGGTGCCGTTTGAAAGCAGTTCGTCCATGAAACGGTCGGCCACCTCTGCTGCGTGAGCGGCACGCGCGAACTTTTGCTCCTCGACGAAAATATAGGTGTTCAGCCATTCGAGCAGCTGCGCACCATAGGAGGCTATTGCCTGGGTCTGCGGAAAGTGCAGATGCGTATCGATAAAGCCTGGCAGAATGAGGTTCGGCCGGTGATCCACAACCGAAAGATTGGCGCCTGCCTCTCTGCTGATGTCGATGTAGGAGCCGAGCGCTGCCACCTTGCCGCCTCGCACAAGAACTGCGCCATCCTCGATATAGCGGTAGGACGATGTGTCATCGATGCCCTTGGGTTCGGCGACGAATGTCAGCACGCGGCCGCGGATAAGAATGTCGTTCATTGAACTTTCTCCGCGCTGATGGCGCTTTCGTACCAAGAGACAAGGAGGCGACGCTCCTCGTCGGAGATCTGCGTGACATTGGCCGGGGGCATGGCATGCGAGCGGCCAGCCTGCAGGTAGATCTCGCGAGCATGGGCGGCAATGTCCCTATCCGTATCAAGCACGACGCCCTTTGGCGGCGCGATGATGCCCTCCCAACCCGGCTCCTTCGCGTGGCACATCGAGCAGCGTCCCATCACGGTGTCGCGGACCTTGGGAAAGGCTTGAGCGGCGATGAATGGCTGCTGGTTGGCCGAGATCCTGGCATCTTCCGACTGACCCGTCAGCACCTTCGGGACCGTCGAGAGCCACATGATGGCAATGAACAGGAGCGCTGTGACAAGCCATGTCCATGTCGGATTGCCTGCATTGGCGTGGCGGGTATTGAAATAATGGCGGATCGTAACGCCCATCAGGAAGACGAGAGAAGCAATGATCCAGTTGAACTGGGTGCCGAATGCCAACGGATAGTGGTTGGACAGCATCAGGAACAGCACAGGCAGGGTCAGGTAATTGTTGTGCGTCGAGCGCTGCTTGGCGATCTTCCCGTACTTAGGGTCGGCCTTGCGGCCGGCGATGAGGTCGGCGACGACGATCTTCTGGTTCGGAATGATGATGAAGAAGACGTTCGCGGACATGATCGTCGCGGTGAAGGCCCCGAGATGCAGGAACGCAGCGCGACCCGTGAAGAGATGGGTGTAACCCCAGGCAACGCCGACCAGGATGAAGTACAGCGCCACCATCAGTCGTGTATTGTCATTGCCGAAGGGCGACTTGCAGATAACATTGTAGGTGATCCAGCCAAGCACAATCGAACCGAGCGATATCGCGATCGCGGCAGGCTTTGATACATCAAGGACGTTGGGGTCGATCATGTAGAGGTCGGCGCCGGCATAATAGACGAGACAGAGCATGCCGAAGCCGGAAAGCCAGGTGACATAGCTTTCCCATTTGAACCAGACCAGGTGGTCCGGCATGTTGGCGGGCGCAACGAGATACTTCTGGATCTGGTAGAAGCCTCCGCCGTGAACCTGCCATTCCTCCCCGAACGCGCCCAGTGGAAGATCGGGCCGCTTTTTCAGGCCAAGATCGAGCGCGACGAAATAGAAAGACGATCCGATCCAGGCGATCGCCGTGATCACATGCAGCCAGCGGACGGCGAACGTCAGCCAATCCCACGCGATAGCATATTCGTACATAGGGACCTCCCAGTTCTTGAGTACGGTTCTGCCATCGCGCGACTTCCCCGAAAATCCCGGTTAATCCTCGAACACTTTCAAAAAAATCTATAAGATCGCGCCGGTGCCCCTCGCGCAACGGTGTGGTAAAAACTCTCATGTCCTATCTCGACAATGTGCGTGTCTTCGTCCGGGTGATCGAACTCGGTACACTTTCAGCCGCGGGACGCGACCAGCGCGTGACCCCTGCGGTCGCCAGCAATCGCATCAAGGAACTGGAGATCCACCTCGGCGTCAGGCTGTTCAACCGTACGACCCGTAAGCTGTCGCCGACCGAGCATGGCCGCGTATTCTACGAAGGGGCGGTCAAGATCATCGAAGCGGTGAATGAGGCAGAGGCAGCAATCGCGGATCTGTCGCGCAATCCCAAAGGCTCGCTCAGAATTACCGCGCCGCTCGGCATTGGCCGCAGGCTGATCGCATCCGGCATCCCGGAATTCCATGACAAGTACCCGGATATCGAAGTGCGGGTGCGCCTTTCGGACCATAATGTCGACATCCTTGCCGAAGGTGTTGATGTTGCCTTCAAGCTTGGCGTGCTCGAGGATTCGAACCTGCACATGCGCGGCATCCTCAACTGCCAGCGCGTCTTGTGTGCCTCTCCGGCCTATATCGCGCGGCGCGGCCTGCCCGAAAACGCCGATGCGCTGATCGCCGACAAGCACGACTGTCTCTTGCTGCGCTATCCGGGTTCGAAGGAATATTTCTGGATGCTGGTGACCGCCGACGGCCCGCGCAAGTTCGATGTGGCTGGCCCCTATGACAGTGACGACGGCGATGTGCTGACGCAATGGGCACTGGAGGGTCGCGGCATCATCAACAAGCCGCTCTTCGAGGTAAAGGCCGATCTCAATGCAGGCCGCCTGGTGGAGATCCTCAAGGATAGCCCGCCAGCCTCTGTCCAACTCGCGGCAATCTATCCGCACAAACGCTTTCAGGACCCGAAGGTCCGGCTGATGATCGATTTCATGGCTGATCGTTGTCAGCGCTTGATCGGAAAGCTGCTCGAAGAGGAACCGGCTGTCGAGGCAGTTGCCGGCTGATTGCGCGACGCCGACCAGCTGAGCGCCGCAGTCGTGATTTCTGCTGCGGCAAGGGTCGCAATAACGGCCGGACGTTTGTCCTTAACTGCCGTTCCGCCAATCGGGCAGACGAGGTTGGCAAGCAGTTCTGGGGCACCGACCTCGCGTGACAGCCAGTTGCGAAATGTTGCCTTCTTCGTCTTCGAGCCAATCATGCCGACATAGGCGGCGTCCGGGCGCTGGAGCGCTTCGGCAGCAATCAGGAAATCCAGGGCGTGATCATGTGTGAGGATCACGAAACTGCTGCCGGCCGGTGCATCACGCACCACCGCTTCTGGCACGGCCGTCAGGCAGGTTTCGATGTGAGGGGCGGTCGAGGCACTGAGCTCGTCTTCCCGCGTATCCACGAGAACGACGCGAAGCGGTGCCAGCGACAGCGCATAGGCGAGTGCATCGCCGACATGGCCGGCGCCGAACACATACACATGAGGGCGTGTTGCGATGTCACGGTCGTTGCGTGCGATGAGGTCCCTGGCGATATCAGGGTTGAGCGCTGTGAAGACAAGGTTGACGCGACCACCGCAGCACTGGCCGATCTCCGGCCCAAGCGGCACATTCATCGCCGCAGCCGGGATCCCGAGGCGCAATGCCCGGCGTGCCTGATCGATGGCCATATGTTCGAGCTGGCCACCGCCGATGGTCGCAAAGGTTGCCCGTTCCGAAACGAGCATCCAGGCATCGGTGTCGCGCGGCGTGGAGCCTGCAGCGCCTGCCACCTCGATGAGGATAGATGCCGGTTCGCGTCGGATAAAATCCCGGATATTTTCGCGCGCTCCAAGCATCGGTCCTATCCCTTTTTCCCTGCCTTGACGCGCTCGATCGCCATCAGCACCCGCTCAGGCGTTGCAGGCGCATCGAGGCGCGGGCAGATCCGGTGGTCGGCAACGCTTGCCACCGCGTCCGAAAGCGCATGAAGCACGGAAAGCCCAAGCGGCAGCGGCGGCTCACCGACCGCCTTCGAACGATGGATGGTCGGCTCGTAGGCCTGTGACCAGTCTGTCAGTTCTACGTTGAAGACCTTGGGCCGATCGGATGCAAGTGGAATCTTGTAGGTCGATGGCGCATGGGTTCTCAGGCGCCCCTTTCCGTCCCACCAGAGTTCCTCCGTCGTGAGCCACCCCATGCCCTGGATGAAGCCGCCCTCGATCTGGCCGATATCGATGACCGGGTTCAGCGAGCGCCCGGTATCGTGAAGGATGTCGGTGCGCTCGACGATATATTCACCGGTCAGCGTGTCGACGGAGACCTCGGAGCAGGAAGCGCCGTAGGCATAATAGTAGAACGCGTGACCACGACCCTTGGAGCGGTCCCAATTTATCTTGGGCGTCTTGTAGAAACCGGCTGCAGAGAGCTGGACGCGCGCCATATAGGCTTTCTTGACGAGCACCGGGAAGGGAATTTCCTCAGCGCCGATGCGCACGCGGTTGGGAAGGAACAGCACCTCGTCGCGCGAAACCTTGTAAGTCTCCGCCGCAAACGCGATCAGCCGCTCCTTGATCTGGCGTGCGGCGTCCTGCGCCGCCATACCGTTGAGGTCCGCGCCTGACGAAGCGGCGGTTGGAGAGGTGTTCGGTACCTTGGCGGTCGTCGTTGCCGTGATCTTCACCCGGTCGAGGTCGATCTGGAATTCCTCCGCCACGACCTGCGCCACTTTCAGATGGAGGCCCTGCCCCATTTCCGTGCCGCCGTGGTTCATGTGCACCGAGCCATCGGTATACACGTGGACCAGAGCTCCTGCCTGGTTCGACTCCGTCTTGGTAAAGGAGATCCCGAATTTCACCGGAGTGAGAGCAATGCCGCGTTTGACAAGCCGGCTCCTGGCATTGAACTCCTGGATTGCCTGCCGGCGTCCGGCATAGTCAGCACTCTCCTCCAGTTCCGCGACGATGCGCTGGATGATGCAATCCTCCACCTTCTGGTGGTAGGGGGTGAGGTTGCGTTCGCCCTTAGCGCCCATCGGGTCGTAAAAATTCAGCTTGCGGATCTCAAGCGGGTCCTTGCCAACCGCAAATGCGATCTCATCGATGACCCGCTCTGCGCCCACCATGCCCTGCGGGCCGCCGAAGCCACGGAAAGCAGTGTTGGAGACGGTGTTGGTGTAGAGCGGGGCCGACTTCGCGCGAACGTGCGGCAGGAAGTAGGCATTGTCGCAATGGAACAGGGCACGGTCCCCGACCGGCCCGGAAAGATCCGCGGAAAAACCCGCCCGGAGCGCAAAGGTGTAATCAACGGCAAGGATGCGACCCTCGTCATCAAAGCCGATATCGTAGTCGATCGCGAAATCATGCCGCTTGCCGGTGGCAACCATGTCTTCATCGCGATCGAGGCGGATCTTGACGGCGCGCTTCAGCTTCTTGGCAGCAATGGCGGCGATCGCGGCGCATTGGTTGGCCTGGGTTTCCTTACCCCCGAAGCCACCACCCATGCGTCGTACCTCGACGGTCACTGCGTTGCTCGGCACGCCAAGTGCATGAGCGATCATATGCTGCGTCTCGCTCGGCCCCTGGGTTGAGCAATAGACGATGACGTCGTCGTCTTCACCGGGAACGGCCAGCGATACCTGGCCCTCGAGGTAGAAATGGTCCTGACCGCCGAGGCGCATGCGACCGGTCACTCGTCGTGGGGCGCCAGTGAGGACAGTCGTTGCATCACCGCGTTCAAGGGTCAGCGGCGTGACGACCTGGCGATGGCTCGACACGTCCAGATCCCAGATATCGATTTCGGCCGGCAGTTCCTCATACTCGATTTTTGCCAGACGGGCGGCGCGACGCGCCTGTTCGCGTGTTTCGGCAATCACGCAGAAGATCGGCTGGCCATAAAACTCGACCTTGCCTGATGCAAGCACCGGATCGTCATTCATGTAGGAGGGGGAGATGTCGTTGACCCCGGGTACATCCGCATGGGTCAGGACAGCGACCACGCCCGCGGCAGCACGCACGGCGGAAAGATCCACCGACTTCAGGATGCCGTGCGCCACGCTCGAAAGACCGAGGCCGGCATGCAGGGTACCAAAGGGTTCGGCGATGTCATCGATGTAGACAGCGGTTCCCGAGACATGCTTGCGAGCGGAATCGTGCCTTGGGCTGGAATGGACGCCGCCCGTGATCGTTTCGAGCTTGAGTTCGGTAGTGTGCTTGTTCATCGGCTTACGCGGCCTCGTATCTGTGCACCTTGACGGGTGTCGGGCTCAAGGTTGTTTCCATGTAGAAACGGAGCAGGAGGTTTTTTGCAACGAGCGCGCGATACTCTGCTGTGGCGCGCATGTCTGATAGCGGCGTGTAGTCTTCTGCGTATTTCTCCATCGCAGCCTCCACCGTCGCCTCGGTCCAGGGTTGACCGATGAGCGCCGCCTCGACGGCATGGGCGCGCTTTGGCGTGGCAGCCATGCCCCCATAGGCGATGCAGACAGATGTAACAGTACCATCGTCGGCAAGCGCCAGACGGAACGCGGCCAGCGTCGCGGTGATGTCCTCGTCGCGGCGCTTGGTTACCTTGTGGATGGCAAATTTTTCGTCTGCCTGCGGGACTGGCACATGCACCGCCTCGACGAACTCGCCGGGCTGACGATCCTGCTTTCCGTAGGCGATGAAAAAGTCCTGAAGGGCAATGGTGCGTCGTGTTGCGCCCCTGCGCAAGGTCAGCGTGGCACCAAGAGCAATGAGCGCCGGCGGCATGTCGCCGATCGGCGAGCCGTTGGCAATATTGCCCCCGATCGTGCCCATGTTGCGCACCTGCTGGCCACCTATCCTGGCAATGAGCTCAGCGAGCGGCGAAATTTGCTGCGACAAGACCGCCACCGCTTCGCTGTAGGTCACACCAGCACCGATGGAGATCAGGCCATCCTTCATGGTCATGGACTTCATCTCATCGAGCCCGGCGATGAAGACGACCGGCGTGATGTCCCGCATCTGCTTTGTCACCCACAAGCCGACATCGGTGGATCCGGCGACGATCGTGGCATTGGGTGAGGCCTCGAGAATGGACGCGAAGTCGTCGAGATTTGCCGGGACAACCAGGCGATCCTTCCCTTCGCCAATCTCGACGCGCGCACCGTCGCGCAAACCCTTCAGCCGCGCGATCATCGTTTCGCGTTCGAGGAGGAGCGGATCATTATCCGTCCCGCCATAGGCGGAAATCGCCCTCGCCGCACGCAGGATCGGCTCGTAGCCGGTGCAACGACAAAGATTGCCCTGCAATGCCGTCTCGATCTGCTGGTCGCTCGGGGATGGGGTTTGCATCCACAGCCCGTAGAGCGACATGATGAAACCGGGAGTGCAGAAGCCGCATTGTGAACCGTGATAATCGACCATCGCCTGTTGCACGGGATGCAGGTTGCCCTCGCTGCCGGACAGGTGCTCGACGGTGACGACGTGGCAGCCGTCCAGGGACCCGACAAAGCGGATGCAGGCATTAACGCCCTCGTAGACAAGGCTGCCCCCGGTGGTCAGGCGGCCAACGAGCACAGTGCAGGCTCCACAGTCGCCCTCGGCACAGCCTTCCTTGGTGCCTTTGAGCTGACAAGAGAGGCGCAGCCAGTCAAGCAGCGTCTGGTCCGGCGCGACCCCCGTCAGTGCAATGTCCTGTCCGTTCAGAATGAAGCGCAGCTCGTGGCGGATTGCAGGTCCCGTCATTGTTTAGCTCCCGCGGTAGGTGGAATAGCTGTAGGGCGAGACGAGCAAGGGAACGTGATAGTGCGCGTCCTCGTCGGTCACGCCAAAGCGGAGGGGGATGAGATCGAGAAAGCCGGATGCGGCGGCGATGCTTCGGAAATAGTCCCCGGCATGAAACCGCATCTCATAGGTGCCAGTCTTCAGCGCCTCGCCCGACAGGAGCGGCTCGTCACAACGGCCGTCGTCATTCGTCTCAGTGGTCTTGAGATGATGCAGCGCATCGTCCTCGACTCTGTAGAGGTCGATCCGCAGCCGATCGGCGGGCTTGCCATTGGCCGTGTCCAGCACGTGGGTCGTGAGGCGCCCGGCACCTTGCGAATCTGACTGCATGTTTTCTCCCAGAACAGAACACTCCTCTTCCACTATCCGACAGGACGATTTCCCTGAAAAGCAGCGAGATCCTTGAAGACTTTCAAATTTTCCAGGGGGAATGGCATGCATGATTTGAGTTTACAAACCAGCATGGACCAGAGGACTGACGATGCGGCGAAGCGGAGCAGATCGCGCCGTGAGCCTGTTCGCCGAGATCCACCGGGCGGCGCGTTGCGCCGGCCGAGCAGTAAGGGCGGCAGGACGAACGAGAGAGAAGAGGAATGAAAGAGATTGAGATAAGGCCGCTGAGCCGGGCGGCATTTTCCCCTTTCGGGGAGGTGATCGAGATGGAAGGCGCCGACAATTTCCCGATCAATGCGGGACGGTGCATCCGGTACCACGACCTCGCCAGGATCGAGACTACGGGCGAGAACGCGCGTCCGATGATCAGTCTTTTCCGCGCCGAACCCTGCCAACTACCACTGGTCCTTGAGCTGGTGGAGCGCCATCCTCTCGGAAGCCAGGCCTTCATCCCTTTGACTGATAGGTCGTTTCTGGTCATCGTCGCCGAGGAAACGGGAAATGGGCCCGGTGAACCGCTGGCGTTTCGAACAGGACCCGGACAGGGGATCAATATCGCCCGCAACGTCTGGCACGGCGTCCTCACGCCGCTTGATGCCCGCTCGGATTTCGCGGTGGTGGACCGGGGCGGCGACGGCAACAATTTGGAAGAACATGTTTACACTGAGCCCTTCCTTGTACGCTGATCACGGCCGCGATGTTTCATCGTTGGCCTGCCGTGCCACTGTCGCCCGTCTCCTCTATGCTGATGGGCTGACTTGTTCCTGCAGCTTATCCAAAATTGCTGAGATATAAGGACAGCAGTTGAGTCTGTGAGGAAATGCCAAGCTTGCGATAGACATTGCGTCGGTGAACTTTCACGGTGCCAGTCGAGATATTCAGCTTCAGGCCGATCGATTCCGAGGAATGGCCCTGCAAGACGAGCTCGACGATCGATGCCTCGCGACTTGTCAGGTTGAGGTCCCCCCATACGGCATCGGCGGGCGAGATATGCTCGCTTTGGCCCCGCTTGCGTCGGCGTTTGCCGCGCTTGGCCAATTGAGCATCGAAGCGTGGTGCAAGCCCCGCCCAATAGTGTCTGACCATGCTCGCAACGAGTGGCCTGGCTTTTTTCAGCGTCTCGAATTCTCGTGGCGGGAAGACACCGGTCTCCTCGCGGCGCATCAGCGACAAGACGATCGTGATGTCGTCGTCGGCGTTGACGAAGAAGCCAATTTCCTCGGCAAGTCCGGTCTGGACGTAGTAGGTGCGATAGTACTCGCTCGAGTAAAAGCGGTCGGGCGCCAGCTCGCGCATCCTCAGCACGCCTTCGCGGCGTTCGCGCGCGGTGTGGTAAAACGGGTCGAGCAGGTAGGGACCCGCCTGATAGAGGGTTACGAAGACGACATGCTCCTGTGTGTCGAACGTGTTATAGAGATCGATCGGCCGTTCTTTCCCGCGGTAGGCGAAGACAACCACATAGTCGAAGCGTACAAGTGAGCCCATCATCTGGCGGAGCGTGTCGCCGAACTCGACATCCGCCATAGCCGGCTTTCCGATCGTTGCGTTGAAGGCGCCGAACAGTGCCTCAAGGTCGGTGCTCATTGACGGATTCCCTTTGCCGCCCACGCGGAACTGCGCATTATCTCATATACACCTTCCACGAAGCCATGCGTGCTTAAATACCCCTTTCGGGGTATATACCTTGCGAGGCGCTCAGGCTTACTCTTTCCTTAACGACGGTGGCATTAAGGCAGCGCAGACTGCCAGATTCAAACCAACCGCAGGGAACAGACGTGGCATCCGCTTCGACGAACGATATCGAATTCCGTTCGGTCACAAAGAACTATGGCGCTGTGACCGCCGTGACGGACATCAACCTCAATGTGCCCAAGGGAGCGTTTCTCGCGCTCCTCGGCCCTTCCGGCTGCGGCAAGACGACATGCTTGCGCATGATCGGCGGCTTCGAACAGCCGAGCGATGGCGCGGTCCTGATCGACGGGCGCGAAATGAATGGCATTCCAGCCTATCGCCGTCCAGTCAACATGGTGTTCCAGCACTATGCGCTGTTTCCGCATTTCAATGTCGAACAGAATGTCGCTTACGGGCTGAAGCAGATGCGCCCGAAGATCGCAGCCGCCGAAATCGATCGCCGCGTTGCCGAGGCATTGGAGATGGTGCGACTGGGAGGCTTTGCCAAGCGGCGCATCCACGAGATGTCGGGCGGCCAACAACAGCGTGTGGCGCTAGCCCGCGCCATCGTCAACCGCCCGTCGGTTCTGCTGCTCGACGAGCCGCTTGCAGCACTCGACAAGAAGCTGCGCTCTGCCATGCAGATCGAGCTGCAGACGCTGCAGCGCGAGCTTGGCATCACGTTCGTACTCGTCACGCATGACCAGGAGGAGGCTCTATCGATGGCCGACGTCGTATGTGTGATGAGCGCGGGACAGATTCGCCAGCTCGGGACGCCCCAGGAAGTCTACGATCGCCCGGCCGATCTCTTCGTTGCCGATTTCGTCGGCAAGACGAACCGTATGTCCGCGACGATGGAAGCCGACGGCAAGACACTCCGGCTGGCGGATGGCTCGGCAATCATGCCTGGCACGCGCCTTGCGCCGGGCAAGGCGATAGCGGCCCTCCGTCCGGAGGCAATCCATCTGACACGCGGCAAGGCGGCAACCGCGACTTCGCTCAAGGGCATGGTGACGCACCGCATCTTTCTCGGCTCATCGGTCGAATATGCGGTGAGCGTGCCTCAGCTTGGCGACTTTCTGATCACTGCGGACCGGCGCAGCATGAACGAGAGCGATCTCGTGGAGCCGGGCGAAGAGGTTTTCCTCGGCTTCGACCCCACTGCCGTACATGTTTTTCCAGCATCGAATGCATAGACCAAAACACGGGAGCAGCATCATGAGCAAGGATTACAAGGACAATCTTCCCATTTCCGCCGAGGCCTTCATGGACGAGTTCATGCGGCTGAAGCGTGGCTCGATCAGCCGCCGCCATTTTCTCGGCGTCACCGGCCTCGGTCTTGCGACTGCCGTTCTGTCGCGCTTGCCCGGCGCACTTTCGACGCCCGCCTATGCCGCAGAAGACCTCGGCACGCAGATGTCGATCGCGACATGGCCTAACTATCATGATCCCGCGACCTTCGAGAACTTCAAGGCTGCAACGGGCGTTGCGGTCGAGGTGAACGTCTTTGGCTCGAACGAGGAGATGCTCGCGAAGCTGCAGGCCGGTGCTTCTGGCTGGTCGCTATTCGTGCCGACCAACTATACGATCTCGACCTACCATAAGCTCGGCCTGATCGACGAACTCGATCTTTCGAAGGTTTCGAATTTCAGCCAGAAGGACGAGAGCCCGCGCTTTACCAAGGAAGGCCAAATCGACGGCAAGACCTACGCCTTGCCGAAGAACTGGGGCACAACCGGCTTCTCGGTTAACACCTCGAAGCTCAAGACGAAGCTCTCGAGCTGGAAAGACTTCTTCGAAATCGCCCAGACAGAGGCCGATGGCCGGGCCATGGTGCATGATTATCAGCTGACGACGATTGGCAGCGCGCTGGTTTCGCTCGGCTACGATTTCAATTCGATCAAGCCGGAAGAGCTTGCGAAGGCCGAGGAGCTGCTGATCAAGGTCAAGCCACATCTGTTCGCAATCAACTCGGACTATCAGCCGTCGATGCGGTCGACAGATGCGTGGCTGACGATGTGCTGGACGAACGACGGCGCGCAGCTTAACCGCGACATGCCTGAACTGGCCTATGTGCTCGGAACGGACGGAGGCGAGATCTGGACGGACTACTACGCGATCCCCAAGGATGCGCCCAACAAGGCCGCAGGCTACGCCCTGCTCAACTATCTGATGGACCCGCAGAACGCGGTGAAGGAGCACATCGCAAACGGCGCGCCGACGACCGACAGTCGCGTCATATCGCTCCTGCCGATGGACGTCACGTCAAACAAGATCGTCTATCCGGACGAAGCTGCGCTTACCCCACTGGAGTTTGGTGCCGCCGTCACGCTGACCGATCCAAGCCGTGCCGAGCTCATGGCGCGCTTCAAGTCAGCCTGATCCAACCAGGCAATTCCGGTTCCCGCACCGATGGGGACCGGTTTGCCTCCCTCAATCCGCGGACAAGAAGACGCAATGCCTCTGACACTTGCCACCAAGCGGCGCCTTGTGACTGCTGCCCTCGTTGGGCCAGCGAGCATCTGGCTGTTCGTCTTCCTGGTGCTGCCTTTTATCGCCATCATTGTCTTTGCGTTCGGGGAGCGCGCGCCAGAAGGCGGATATCAGGCGGCATTCACCTTCGCACAGTTTGCCAATCTCGGCTCTCGGGCGACGGCTTTCGTCAATACGCTGATCCTGGCGCCGATCGGGGCGGCGGCCTGTCTGCTGGTCGCCTACCCGGTTGCCTATTATCTCGCTGTCAAGGCGAGCCCGCAGCGCCGGCTGCTCCTCGTGTCGCTGGTCGTCGTGCCGTTCTGG
This sequence comes from Rhizobium sp. BK176, assembly GCF_024808055.1. Lineage (NCBI taxonomy): Bacteria > Pseudomonadati > Pseudomonadota > Alphaproteobacteria > Hyphomicrobiales > Rhizobiaceae > Rhizobium > Rhizobium sp. BK176. Next base: position 29,292 of record NZ_JANUBV010000010.1, read on the forward strand.
ACCAGTCTTCTCGTCCGCACCTACGCCTGGATGTATTTGCTGGGTGCACGCGGAATTCCGCATCTTCTGGAGCTCTTCGGTATCGAGAATGTCCGGCTCATCAACACGCCGGGCGCGGTTCTGCTCGGGATCATCTATGGCTACCTGCCTTTGATGATCATGCCGATCTATGTCAGCCTCGAAAAGCTCGATCACCGCCTCTTGGAGGCATCCGCCGACCTCGGCGCAAAACCCGTCTCGACGTTCCTCGGCATCACGTTGCCATTATCGCTGCCGGGTGTCATGACGGGCGTGGCGCTGGTGACAATCCTCCTGCTCGGCGAGTATCTGATCCCGCAGTTGCTCGGCGGCGGCAAGGTATTCTTCATTGGCAATGCATTGGTCGATCTTTTCCTGCAGTCACGCAACTGGCCGTTCGGATCGGCGATTGCGGTTACTCTGGTCGCGGTCGTCGTCGTGGTGCTTCTCGTCGCCATGCGCATCGCCTGGCGTGTTGCGGGTACCCGTCAGGTGGATCTCGTTTGATGCGCGTCCTCGTCAGCTCCGTCTATCTGTTTCTCTACACGCCGATCGCGCTGGTCGTCTTGTTCTCCTTCAATTCTGGACGCAATGCGAGTGAGTTCGTCGGCTTCTCGACGCAGTGGTATGGGAAAGCGCTTTCCAACGTCTTCCTGATGGAAGCGCTGCGCAACAGCCTGATCGTCGCTTTAACAAGTGCCGTGCTTGCCGCGATCTTCGGGACGATGGCGGCCATCGGCATGGAGCGGCTGGGGACGCGCATGCGCGCTGTTTTCGACGGCCTCTTTGCTGCGGCGATCGTTGTTCCCGGCGTCGTTATCGGCATCGCGACGCTGGTGGCGCTGGTCGAGGTGTTCGGCTTCATCAATCCGTTGATCGCAGTCGTCTGGCCGGGTAATCAGCCGCCGAAGCTCGCGCTCGGATACGGTTCGATCATTGCCGCGCACGGCCTCTTCACCATGGCGCTGGTGACAATGATCGTGAAGGCACGGATCGCCGGTTTGGGGCGCGACATCGTTGAAGCTTCTAGCGATCTCTACGCGACGCCGCTGACAACATTCCGGCAGATCGTGCTTCCGCAGATCATGCCGTCGATCCTGGCGGGTTTTCTGCTCGCCTTTACCTTCTCATTCGATGATTTCATCATCGCCTTCTTCGTCGCCGGATCGAATACGACGCTGCCAATCTATGTCTTCGCTTCGATCCGCCGGGGCGTGACGCCTGAGATCAATGCGATTGCGACGATGGTGCTCGTTGCCTCGCTGGCCCTCATTCTCATCGCGCGCTTCCTCATGCGCAAAAAGACAACCTAAAACCGTCCGGGGGAAATGCATGATACTCAAGGACCGCATTGCAATCGTCACCGGAGCAGGCTCGGGCATCGGGCGCGCCGGGGCGCTCATCATGGCACGAGAAGGCGCCCATGTGATCATCGCCGATCTTGATCTCAAGAACGCCGCGGAGTCCGTCAGCCAGATCACGGCGGCAGGCGGCAGTGCCGAAAGCCTCGTGGTCGATGTGACCGACGATAAGGCACTGGAGGCTGGAATTGCGGCGGTTGCCTCACGCCACGGCCGCATCGACATCCTTCATAATCACGCAGGTGCGCAGGTGGCTGGCGACCTGGAGCAAGTTGCCGTCGACGGTTTCGACAGGTCGTGGAGCCTGAATGTGCGGGCGCATTTCATGGCCTCACGCTTCGTGATGCCGCTTATGAAGAAGGCCGGCAAAGGCGTTATTCTCAACACCTCGTCGTCATCCGGCGTGCTCTACGACCGCGAAATGATCGCCTATACGACGACGAAGCATGCCGTCATCGCCATGACGCGGCAGATGGCGGGCGATTACGCAAAGTTTGGAATCCGCGTCAACGCGCTCTGCCCAGGCTGGGTCGACACACCCTTCAACGAACCGTTTATCGCTCAGATGGGCGGGCGAAATGCCATCGAATCCTATATCAGCGCGCAAGTGCCACTCGGACGTTGGGCTGACGTGTCCGAAATTGCCGAGCCGATACTCTTTCTGGTATCCGATCGGTCTTCTTATATGACTGGCCAAATCCTGATCGTCGACGGTGGCGAAACTGTTGTCTGAAATCCTCGCCAGCTAATCGCTGGCAAGGACTCATTCGGAACCGGCAGAGCAGTCTTCATGGACAACACCCAATGCGACTGGCAGGTTGAAAACACACAGTTGGAGAATTGGGAAATGATCATCCGTTCATGGCGGACCGCTGCCGGGTCAGCGGAAGTCCTCGACGCCTATCATATCACCTCAAGACGACCACCTTCGTGGAAATGGCGGAGCGGCCGGGTGAGTTCGACGATGCTGTGGTGAAGCCGAGCCGCAAAAACTGCTGAAGTCCTTTGATCTCAAGGTCGCGTTCTTTGAGACCTTGGTGTCGACAGGCGTGATCGCCGGCCATGACCATGAGCCTTCGGCAGATTTATTGGCTGAGCGGCAGGTCGGTCCGCTGTAAGGCTCCGAGAGCGATCATTGCGAAGCCGCGTCCGGCGGGGAAGGCCTGAAAGTCAGCCCGGGGCGCCCAGATATGCGCGACGTCGCCAACATTCGGCATTTTAGCAATGTGATATACGCTCCGATAAACCTCGCCGTGTTACAACCCTGAGAGGTTTTTCAGGGGAAAGACATGAAGTTTCCAACGATGGTAGTGTTGAGTTCGGCAGCAGCATTCCTGGGAGCCGGTGGCTATACTTTATTGCCGGAATTCATGTCCGCTCCGATCAAGTCTTCGTTTACCGCACAGTCGCAACCGATGATCATCGACAACGGAGTGATCGTCCAACGAGGCACAGCCTGCAACATCAAGGGTAATGTCAGCATCGATTCCGGCGAACGAATTTATCACGTACCAGGCCAGCACTATTACGAGGCTACGAAAATATCGCCGCAGTATGGAGAACGCTGGTTCTGTTCCGAGCAAGAAGCTCGTGCCGCTGGCTGGCGAAAGGCGGGCTACTAGTCTCGTAAAGGAGAAATACCACTCGTTGCTACTGGGAGATTGGCGCCGAGTCCCGCCCCTTGCGCGCGCAGCGGTCATCGAGGGCGCCCTGGCGGTGGATGAGAAAGTGTCAGACAAGTTGACGGTAAGCCACCCGGATGGAAACCGGACGACATCTTAAGGCTTGTATGCGCCAGCCTTGACAATCCGATTTCATTGGTTTCTTACCTCGCACAGGCGTTTGTATTATATACATAATTGCAATTTTGCGATGGAGCACTCTGGCAATTCACCCGGACGACTACGAGACAGACGGGACCCGGGCTTGTCGGCGGGCTTGGCTGAGAGGCTTCACCTCCCACCCACTGTAGATTGTTCTCGGCCCATCAGTGGCATGGCTCAGAAAATCTGGAGCCGCGAAAAATTCCGCGGCTCCAGATTCAGGTGAGTGGCTGGTCGGCCAAGCCGGCCTTTTTCGCGACGTGCCTTACGGGGCAAAGAAGGCGAAGCGCACAACAAACAGCGCGGCCACGATCTGCGTCGCCGGATGCAGGATCGACCACCGGCCGGTGAAGATCTTCATGACGACATAGCTTACGAAACCAAAGGCAAGACCGTTGGCGATGGAATAGGTGAAGGGCATGGCGAGTGCGGTGAGCGCTGCCGGCGCCGCTTCCGTCAAATCGTCCCAATCGATCTCGGTCATCTCGCGCATCATCAGGCCTGCAACGTAGAGAAGAGCCGGAGCGGTCGCATAGGTGGGAACCGAGGCAGCGAGAGGAGAGATGAAAAGAGCTGCCAGGAAGAGGACAGCGATCGCAAGCGCTGTCAGACCGGTCCGGCCGCCTGCCTGCACGCCAGAGGCACTTTCGACATAGGCCGTCGTGCTGCTGGTCCCCATCAGAGAGCCGGCGACGATAGCCGCACTGTCTGCAAGCAGTGCCCGGCTCAGGTTGTTAGGACGTCCCTCCTCGACAAGCTTCGCGCGCTTGGCAACGCCGATCAACGTACCGGTCGCATCGAAGACTTCGACAAGAACGAAGACGAGGATTACCTGGATCAGACCGCCGTGGAGAGCACCGAAAATATCGAGCTGCATGAAGGTCGGCATGATCGACGGCGGCATGGAGACGATGCCCTTGAACTCGCTGACGCCAAAGATCCAGGATAGGACGGTCACAGCGAGAATGCCCATGAGGATCGAACCTCTTACCTTCAGCGCATCGAGCACGGCAATGACGAAGAAGCCGAAGATCGCAAGAAGCGGTCCGGTCTCCTTGAGGTTTCCTAGGCCGACGAGTGTTGCTGGGTTGTCGACGACGATGCCGGCGTTCTTCAGTGCGATGATGGCGAGGAAGAGGCCGATACCGGTCGCGATCGCGCTTCTCAATGAATGCGGGATGCCGTCGATCAGCCACCGGCGCACGCCTGTTACCGTCAGCAGGACAAAGATCATGCCCGAGATGAAAACCGCGCCAAGCGCCTGCTGCCAGGTAAAGCCGAGGGCCGCAACCACGGTGAAGGCAAAGAATGCGTTCAGCCCCATGCCTGGCGCCATGCCGATCGGCCAGTTGGCAACCAATGCCATGATGATTGATCCCAAAGCCGCGGCAAGACAAGTTGCGACGAACACAGCGTCACGATCCATGCCTGTGGTCGACAGGATATCCGGGTTCACGAAGATGATGTAGGACATCGTCAGGAACGTCGTCACGCCTGCGATGAGTTCGGTGCGCACGCTGGTGCCGTGTTCACTCAATTTGAAAAGCCGTTGAAACATGGTTCCTCCCAAGGCAAGCATTCCGGCTCCGCCTGTTGTCGTGGGTCAGCCAGAATCTCCTCCAGATCCAGGCACAAGGAACGCGGCCGTCGAGCAACTTCCTTGCAGATTGGGATTGTGCGTTGTCGAGGCGCGAGGCGCTAGGGGTGGATTCCCCTGTAAAAACGCGAAAGACTTTCAGATTTTGCCCGTGGTTCCGGGGCTCAGCTTTCCCGCCATCCCTCATCGCGTGAGGTCGAAGCACTCCTGGAGGGTAGCCCAGTCGCGTTCGAAATGCGAGTGGCAACCTTCATCGCCAGCCAATCCTTGGCGCATTGATCCCCCGCTCCGTCCCGGTCTCTCTCACGCAAAAACCGGATTTCGCCGGCAATGCCAGCGACGTCCAATCGTCCTGTTCGGCGTGCACCATTGCCTTCGTTCGTGTCACGGGGTGAGCTTTTTCATCGAAGGGGATCGCATCACGAAAAAGCCTTGGGAGTCGCGATACGACCGTTGCGAACCCTAAAATTTCAGCCGGAAGTAACAGCGAGCTTGATGATCCAAACCCAGGGTTTTGGGTTGTCCGCCGCAGGTCAATCCATCACCAGACATCTGTGTGATGCGCGTCGCGATCTTCCGGAATGGGAATTACGCCATGGGCGGCGCATCGCCGCATGCGGGCATCTGGTCCAGTTTTCGCCAAGATTCGTGCGGTCGCAGGGGTTGTCATAACCCGTATGACGGCCGCCGTGGCCCGCCGCCATTTCTATAGCCTCGGAGAGAACTTTCCTGTCGTGCTGACGACCGCGAACCGTCTCTCCATCGAAACGCGTTGACACAGCTCAAAGGCCAGATCCTTCCTCCTCGGATTTCACAACTTTTCGGTGATTATTCCGGGTGTGAACCGCGCATCAAAATCGCCCGTCATGATTGTCGAATTGTTACTCTCTGTTCGATGTCTCGACGCCCAGTGCCCGGCGTTACGACCCGAGGCACTTCCCTTACAGGAAACGTTCTCCGGCGATATTGGGTCGCGACTCACGCGCATCCCGTTGAATCATTTTTACTTTCCCGTCGACGGATTTCACGGGCCCACTACAGTATTGACCATCGGTTGATTTGCTCTCATATTGTACCGGTAATCAGCAGCTCCCCGTTTATACTCCCGAATGCCGGAATGTTCCGTCGCAATGACACGTATCGCGTGTTCAACGAACGATTCGGAGTCTGACGATGCCCGTACGTCCCACTTACCCAGGCGTGTATGTTGAAGAAATTCCGAGTGGCCTTCGCCCTGTCACGGGCGTCGCCACCTCGACGACCGCATTCATCGGCACGTTCAGCCGTGGCCTTCTCGACGAGGCGGTGCAGTTGCTCAGCCAGTCCGACTTCGAGCGCGAATATGGTGGTCTCGAACGCAACAGCGAGACCTCCTACGCCGTCCAGCAGTTCTTCCTCAATGGCGGAACCGAAGCCTATGTCGTCAGGGTCGGCCACGACGGCAGCGACAGTGCAACAGCGATCGCAGCCTCTACGGTAACCTTGCCTGCGCTAGACGGTTCGAACCTACTGGTTGCGACTGCTGGGCGGCGCATTCGCGGTCAGTCGGCGGTCAATCCCGGTGGATGGGGCGACAACCTGCGCATCGCCATCACCAACAATGGAACCGGTGACGATGCGACCTTCAATCTGGTGGTCAGCGAGCTCAGAACCAGCGGGGTAACGGCAAGCATCGCCTCCTCCGAAGCCTTCAACAACCTGACGACCGAACCCAATACCGCAAACAACGTCATCGACGTCGTCAATCAGGGCTCGAGGCTGATCCAGCTTGCGCTTGCGACGGGCGTGACCCTTTCAGCACCCTTCCCGCGCCCGCGCGCGACCGGGATGGTGAGCGGCGAACTTGCCGGAACGCGGCCGGTCTTTGCCGACATCGACACCATCTCGATCACGCTTGCCGGCTCGGGTGCGGCCGCGCAGCCGCTCACGATCGCGGCCGACGTCCCCGCAAACCCGTCCTCGGCCATAAGACAGACACAGGCGAGCTTCAACAGCTGGGCGCAGCGCCTGCAGGCCGCAATCCGCGCCGTCGCGCCTCGCTTTGCTCCGGAACTGCAGACCTACTTCTCGTCAGCGACCGTCGCCATCATTGGCGACGGGGCGACGGGGCGGCCGCGCCGGTTTGTCGTCACGCCGGGGTTTGGGCCGCGAACATTTGCAGCCGACGCGCTGTTTGTGTTTTCCGGTGCCGATGTCGCCAATTACGCATTGCAGCCGGCAACAGGTGCTGCCAACGCCACCGAGCACCTTCCGACGCCAGGTGCTGCCTTTGCACTCGACGGCGGTGATGACGGCACCGTTCTGGACGGGGAGACCTATGCGGTTCCGCTTGCGGTCTACCAGGGAAACGCTGCCGATCGCACCGGCCTATGGGCACTCGAGGATGTCGATCTCTTCAACATCCTTTGCCTACCCGATGCTCCACGTCTTACCGCCGCCAATGCCCGGTCGCTCTATGCTGCGGCAGAGGCCTATGTCGGTGATCGGCGCGCGATGATCATCGTCGACATCCCCGAAAATGTCAGGCTGGTCGATCAGATGCATGCCTGGCTCTCGGACAACGAGCCGCTGCGTCATCCTAACGGTGCGGTCTATTATCCACGGACGATCCTTGCTGATCCATTGAACCAGGGTCGCGCCCGTTCGGTCGCCTCATCCGGAACGATCGCCGGACTGTGGGCCCGCACCGATGCAGCGCGTGGCGTCTGGAAGGCGCCGGCCGGCACCGACGCGCGGCTTCGCAACGTCGACAGCCTCGCCTACCAGATGACGGATCTCGAGAACGGCACCCTGAACCCGCTCGGCGTCAATGCGCTTCGCTCCTTCCCGATCTACTCGAACATTTGCTGGGGAGCACGCACTCTCGATGGGGCGGACCTCATTGCGTCGGACTTCAAGTACATCCCGGTCCGCCGCATCACTCTCTTTATCGAGGAAAGTCTCTACCGCGGCACCAAATGGGTGGTGTTCGAACCGAACGACGAGCCTCTGTGGGCACAGATCCGGATGAATGTCGGTTCCTTCATGTACGACCTGTTCCGGCAGGGCGCGTTTCAGGGGTCGACGGCGCGGGATGCCTTCTTTGTCAAATGCGACAGGGAGACGACGACGCAATCGGACATCGACAACGGCATCGTCAACATCGAGGTGGGCTTTGCGCCCCTGAAGCCTGCGGAATTCGTCATCATCAAGATACACCAGATCGTGCGGCGACCTGAAGCCTGAGGATAACCGAGATGGCACAGTTCACAGTCAATCCCCGCCGGTTCGACCCCTATAAGAACTTCAAGTTCCGGGTGAAATGGGACGGTCGCTATGTGGCCGGGGTCAGCAAGGTCGGCGCGCTGAAGCGTTCGACGGAAGTTGTGGAGCATCGGGAGGGGGGAGACCCCTCCACCAGCCGGAAGTCGCCAGGCCGAACGAAATATGAAGCGGTCACGCTGGAACGGGGCGTCACCCACGACCTCGAATTCGAGCAATGGGCAAACAAGCTCTGGAATTTCGGGGCCGGGCCCGGGGCGGAGCTGTCACTCGCAGACTTTCGCAAGGACATCATCATCGACCTGTTCAACGAGGCCGGGCAAAAGGTCATTTCCTACAACGTATTCCGTTGCTGGGTTTCGGAATACCAGGCACTTCCAGATCTCGATGCCAACGCCAATGCGGTCGCGATCCAGACACTCAAACTCGAAAACGAAGGCTGGGAACGCGATACCGCCGTGACCGAGCCAACCGAGCCGTCGTTCACGTTCCCGCCGGGCTAACAACCAGCTGAGTTCCAGGAGAGTTCCGATGGACACCATCGCGATCGAACTCGCACAGGGCCTGTTTCGCGACGGCGCCGTCCATCGGTCGGCAACGCTGGTGCCGTTGACGGGCCGGGCGGAATTTGACCTGCGCGATGGCGTCAGGGCCGGCTGGCCCAACGCGGATCTTGTTTCAAGGCTTCTCGCATCGTCGGTCGTTAGAATCGGGACACTGTCCGGCCTTCTCCCTGCCGATGCCGCCGAACTGACGGTCGGAGACCGGGAGCGGCTGCTGTTTGCGCTTTATCGACTGACCTTCGGAGCCAATGTCGACGTCGTCGCGCGATGCCCTGATTGCGAGGAAATCGTCGAACTCGATATCCCTGCCCGCGTCGCAGAACCGCCTCCCGCCAGACAAACGGCGATCTATAAAGTTGAGTGCGAATGCGATAGCGCTCTGTGGCAGATCTCGTTTCGGCTCCCGACAGGCGGCGACCAGGCAAGGCTTGCCCTGGCCGTCCCGGAGGCAGGTGGGGATGCGGACGTGCGCCTCCTGCGCGATTGTGTGGTCGAGGCGACCCGGAACGGGTGGCCGGTATCGATCGTCGATCCAGACGCCGAGATCCTTGCAGCCGTCGAAGACGCCATGCGCCACGCCGACCCGGCGGCAGAGAGCGAGGTCGAATTCGTCTGCCCGGGCTGCGGAAAGACGGTGGAGGTCGTTGTCGATGCAACGACGCTCCTCCGGGGCACATTGATGGACGGTCGACATGTCCTTCGCGACGTGCATCGGTTGGCCTCTGTCTACCACTGGACGGAGCCTGATATCCTCGCCCTTACCCGTGACCGCCGCGCCGACTACCTGGCAATGATCGAGGAGGAGCTGGAGGCATGACAGGCTTTCTTCGATCGGTCCTCATCAGAGGTATCGGACCTTCCGCTGCCGGAAAGGCACAGTTTGCGACCGTTCCTGCCCGATCGCATTTTTCCCCACGCCAGGTCGCTGCATATCCCGACCCGGGCATGGCTGAAGCACCTAAATCGGACCGTGGACAGCCACCGCAAATGACCGTCCGACGCCCCGGCACATTGCAGCCGCAACAGCAGCCCCTTCGACTTGCGACACCTGCCCAAACGACGCCGGCTGCGGCTGCGAGGGATGGCCATGAGCGGACGCGTGCGCGCGTGCCCGACGCTGCTGCGTCTGTCGAGCCGAGCCGGCACCAGCCTGCCCCTGCCGGCCAGCCTGTTGCGGCACAGCCCGCCGGCGAGGAGGTGCTGACGACCATACCTGTCGTGGAGCTCGACCCAAATCTCAGGGAACCAAGGGGGACGCCCCAGTCCGCAATCGATCCGGCGGGCATGTCACGGGAACGGGATCCTCAAGCGATGGATCCTTCCCTGCCGGAACGGGCCATCCGTCCGGAACAGCTGGCCAGAGCGCGTGCGCCGGCAGCCATCGCAACGCGGTCCGACAGCGGCACGACGATCGAGATCGGGCGCATCGACATCGTCGTCACGCCGTCACCGGCAGCCGCGGTCGACCGGGGGCCTGATCGCGCCAGCGGCTTTGCCACGCATGAGCAGCGGCGCCTTGGACCGAGGCGATAGCCATGGCAACACACGAAGCGATCGCTGCTGTCAGCCGGACCCTACGCCATCTGCTTCTCGATCGCATGGCAACGGCAGCCGAGGTGACATTGTCGCCGCCCGACGTGACGCCGCAGGTCGCAGATCGACGTGTGAACCTCTACCTCTACCAGGTGATCGAAAATGGGGTTCTCAAGAACCAGGACATTCCAGGTCGGGCACATCCTGGCAGCCCGGGTCGCCCGCCGCTGTCCTTGGACCTTCGCTTCCTGCTGTCGAGCTACAGCGCAACTGAAGACGCCGCTGATTCCGACCTCAACGCGCAAATCCTGCTCGGCGACGCAATGGCCGTCCTGCATGAGTTCGGCGTCCACATCGACGAGCTTGTCATGACCCGGAATGTCGGCAGCAAACGGATTGGCGATCCGGTGATCGATCCGGTGCTTGCAGACGAATTCGAGCGCCTGAAAGTGGTGCTGAATCCGATGTCGATCGACGATCTCAGTCGCATCTGGTCGGCGATGCCGCAGGCGAATTTCCGCCGATCGGTAGTCTACGAAGTGACGGTCGTGCAGATCGAGACCGTGTCTCCGCGCCTGCGGCCGGCACCCGTGGAAATACGATCGATATCCGCGACCGTGCGTCGGGCACCGGTGATCCTTTCGGCTTTTGTCCTAAAACCACCGAACGAACCGATCGGCGACATCCGCGTCCCGATCGGGGGGACTGTTGTCATCGAGACGGAAGGCACGATTGGCGTCCCGGTATCTGCTGTCCTCGGAACGCTTCTTCCCGCTTCGCTTCCCGCCTCCCCGAACGGGCGCTTCGAGATGATCGTGCCTGATGACATCAAGCTCCAGCCGGGCCCACTCGAGTTTCACATTCTCACCGACATCGCAACGGACACGGTCACCGGCGGGTTGGACCGGGGCACGACCGGCAACACGACACGGAGGCTTCGATCAAACACCGTTCTTCTTCAGCTCGTGCCGTCTCTCGAAGGCCTGACCGTCCTTTCCCCTGCTGGCGATCGGGTCCTTAGGCTCGAGGGCAAACGGCTCTGGCACCGCGGCGCGAAGATCGTCGAGGTCGTGATCGGCGACCGTTCACGCCGGATCGTCAAGGCAGCGGATGCCGCACCGGGTGATCCGCCGACGCCGACACGCATCGAGGTGCCGGTTGAAAGCTTCGAGCTGCCATCCGCAGGCGACTACCCGGTGGCAGTGCTGGTGGACGGTGTGCGCAGCATTGGACCAGAACTCGTCTACCACCAACCGTGAGGAGGATCATGCTGAATACGGTCATCAATGCGCAGGAGAGCATCTGGGAAGACCGACCAGCGGACTGGTTTAGCGCCAATGCCGCAACGATGGCGCTCGGTCTCTCCTGGATCTCGGCGCGCCTTGCCGCGGCCGATGACACCGGGGCGATCCGTGATGCCTATGATGCAGCACGGAGACGGCAGATCAACGCAGGTGAGCCCGCCAGCATCGACCGGCTTGGCGATCTCTTCTCGCTGGCACCTTTCGATCTCGACGTTCTGTTGCTTGGCTGTGCAGCGCAGCTGGTGCAAGGCATTGGCAGGGCGGACCTTCAGATGGCCTTTGCGGTGTGCGAAACGATCGAGCCGCCAGAGGCCCGCTTCCTTGCCCTCGCCCGGTTCAGCCCGGACGCGCCACTCAGACGCTTTCGGCTGATCGAGATATCAGACAGCACTGTCCTGCTGCAATCGCGGTTTGCCGTGGATGAGCGCGTCTTGCGGCTGTTGCTCGGAGAGGACCAGCGCGTCGCCGCGATCGACCAGGCGCTAGAGGCGGACGACTACGGTCCTCTTCCAGAGCAAAATCTAAAGATCGTCGACTACCTTTGCGCGAGCGTGGACATCGCGCGCCCGGCGGCAGCGCTGGTCGGCGCGGCAAGAAGCGCGCGTCGCGCCACGGCCGCAGCCCTTGCCCGCCGCTTCGGGCTTGGCATTCGTACCCTGCTTCCGCGCTTCCTTCCTTCCGATCCTGGCGAACGACGCGACTTCATTGCGCTGCTTGAACGCGAAGCCGCCATCGGCCGCTTCGCGTTGCTTGTCGACATTGACGAGGCCGACGGCAGGCTTGCCGGCGAGGACATGCTGCGCGGCTTTTCCGGCTTCATCATCGTCGTCGGCAAACGGCCTCTCGAGACGGCGCGTCATGTGCCGACCGGTGACTGCCGCCCGCTTGCGGCGCCTGACCGTCTTTTCCTCTGGAAAACCGCCCTTGATGGGAAGGCAACCGTCCCTGAGAATGATCTCCTTGAAATTGCCGAGCATTTTGCGCTGGGACCGCGGGAGATTGCCCGGCTCGCCCGCGAAGCTGTCGATGCTGCTTCCGCGCTTTGGGACGCCTGCCGCTCAGTCGCCAGCCGGGATCTGCTCGGGCTCAGCGAGCGGATCGTGCCCCGGTTCGGCTTTGCGGATATCGTCCTTCCACCGAGGGTTCTTGCCTTGTTGCACGCCATCGAGGCGCAGGTTCGCTTCAAGAGCCGCGTCCTTGGCACTGGCGGTTTTGCGGAGCGGCTCGCCCGCGGCCACGGCACGACAGCACTCTTTGCCGGTCCGAGCGGTGTCGGCAAGACCATGGCCGCAGAGGTCCTTGCCCATTCCCTGAAGCTTGATCTTTTCCGGATCGACCTGTCCTCCGTGGTCTCGAAATATATCGGCGAGACCGAACGTAATCTGCGGCAGGTCTTCGACGCCGCCGAAGCCGGTGGCTGCGTCCTCTTCTTCGACGAGGCGGATGCACTGTTCGGAAAGCGGACGGAGGTCAAGGACAGCCATGACCGCTATGCCAACCTCGAGATCAGCTACCTCCTGCAGCGGATGGAGGCCTTCTCCGGCCTCGCAATCCTTGCCACCAACCTGAAGAACAATCTCGACCCCGCCTTTCTTCGCAGGCTTCGCTATGTGGTCGACATTCCGTTTCCCGATGCCGCCGAGCGCGAAACCATGTGGCGGCGCGCCTTCCCGGCAGGCACGCTCACGGACGACCTCGACTATCAGAAGCTCTCCAGGCTCGACTTCACCGGCGGCAACATCAGCGTTGTTGCCGTCAATGCGGCCTATCTGTCCGCAGCAGAAGATTGCGCGGTCGGCATGAGACACATTGAACGGGCGGCCCGGGCAGAATTCCGCAAGCTCGACCGTGACTTTGGGGGGTGGGCATGACAAGGACACTGCAGCGTCATGTCGGAGCGGTCAACGGTAATGGTGCCAACGCACACGGCATCACCCGCGCCGTGGTCGACGGTATTTCGCAAGCGGGGGACACTGCTGGAGCTGGGGCTGCCGACGGGGGCCGGATCCGCATCGACGCACTCACCATCCGCATCACCAGCGACACGGGCATGCCGCAATTGACCGATGCGGTCAGGCGAGAGATTGCCCGTGCGCTGCGGAGGGTGACGTCATGATGCAGGCATATCCTGTCCCGCAGACTGCAGGCAAGACGCCCCAGCCGGGCGCAAAACCGATGGTTCAGCGAAAGGTCAAGCTCGGTTCAGAGAACGATCCGCTCGAGCACGAAGCCGATCGCGCCGCAGCTGAGATCCTCTCGGGTGCCCGTGTTTCCAACCTCTCGCGTTCGACTTCGCTTGCCCAGCGCAAGTGCAGCGCCTGCGAGGACGAGGAACGGCACGCCATTCGCCGGAAGTGCGCCCATTGCGAGGCCAACGACGCGATGCTTCGCCGCAAGGGCGGCGCGGCAGCCGAACAGTCAGCCGTCGACCGCGCAGCGTCAGCCATCAGTAGCGGCGGCACGGCGCTCACTGCGCAACAGCGCGCCTATTTCGAACCGCGTTTCGGCCATAATTTCTCCGAGGTGCGCCTCCACCGCAGTGCCGCAGCCGAGCGCGCCGCCGAGGGCATTGGCGCGAGAGCCTACACGCTTGGCTCCTCGATTGCATTTGCCAGCGCCGAGGGCGGCAATGCCCTGCTTGCTCATGAGCTTGCCCATGTCGTGCAGCAATCCGGCGGGACGATCAGGCGGCAACCGGCTGGTCTCGCGCCGATCGATACCAGCGGCGGCGGAGGCACGGCGTTCCTGAATACCGTTACCGGCGGACCGACCCTGCAGGCTGACGGAACCTTTACCGGAAGCGTCAGGCGGCAGGAGATTTCACCGGCCACGGCGACCCAGGCTCAGATGACCATCAGCGATGAAACCGTCAACGTCATCTACGATCCCAAGAACTGCGTCGTGCGCCTGCCGTTTCGCATGAATTTTGTCGCGGCACCGACATCTGGAACCGCCGGCATTTGCACGAGCGGGGGTGCCGGCCCCGCGCCTCCCGTCAGCCCGGCCCGGCTTGCGGAGATCGCCAACGAAGTCGTTCAAACGGCGCAGGATGGCCTGAACGGCTGGTTCAAACTGAGGGTCTCAGGCTGCAAGAACCCGTGTGCTGGCCGAGACATTCCGATCCGGGTGGAGGTCAGCCAGACGGCCACCAGTCCCGATGTGACCATCAATGTCGTCAATCGCGGCGGACGCGCCGATGCGGCAACGATCTGCGCGCCGGACTTCAACCCCGGGACGACGGTGCACGAAGGCGGCCACCAGCGGCTCGGCGTCGGCGACGAATATCGCGAGACCAATCAGGCCTACCGAACCCGCACGCCGGCCTGGGCACGCGATGAGCGGGTCCGGACAGACTTCACCCGCATGGGGTCTCAACACACCTACGGCAGGCTTGCAGCCTTCCATGAGCGGCATTTCCAGTTTGCGCAAGTCTTTGTGCAGGCGGCACTTGGTGCGAGCTGCAAGGTCGACCTTGCACGGGCCCGGGCTCTTCCGGTCGAGGCACGATTCACGCTGGGTGGCGGCGGATTTTCTGGCAATCTCGGCGAGGGTTACGCGGTGGAGGGGGGCGTCGACGCCGCATTGCCGCTCGATACGAGCCGACGTTTCAACCTCGAGGCTGGACTGCACGCCCTTTATCTGAATGCCCCGGAGAAACATCGTGACGCGCTGCTCTTCGGAGCGCGACTAGGGCTTTCAGCGCAGACCCACCCAGCGACCTGGGGCGCCAAGGTGGGCGTCTTTGGCGGCGTCGGGGGCATCGTCTGGCCCGACAAGACGCCCTACGGCGAGGTCGGCGCCAGGATCGGGATTTTCGACGACATGAAAAAGGGCCGCCGGATCGGAGTCGAAGTCGAGGCGGCACTCGGCAAGGCCTTCAGCGACGACACGGACAAGCTGCACTTCGCCCGGATCGGGCTGAACTTTGTCTACAGCAGGTAGCGATCATGAGGATGAGATCGGAGACAGGCAAAGGGAGGGAAAAATGACGGCGACGCACGCCCCACTTTGCGCCAGTCGTTGCCACACTGCCCCTGCACGGCACCCGGTCGTTCAGCGCAAGGCAAAACTCGGTGCGGTCAACGACGCGATGGAGCACGAGGCCGACGCCGCCGCCGAGCGGGTGATTTCCGGTCGCTGTGCCAGCATTACTCCGTCATCGGCCGGTTCTACAGTCCGGCGATCGGCCTCGAGTGACGCCGCAAGTGCGGGTGCGGAGGCGGCCGAGCGTGCAGTCACCTCCCGGCCAGGCATGCCGCTCAGCCCATCAGAGCGGTCCTATTTCGAGCCTCAGTTCGGCCGCGACCTGTCAGCGGTGCGCCTGCATGCTGAAGGGGCTGCTGCCCGTGCAGCCGACCATATAGGGGCCAGGGCCTATACCGTCGGACACCACATCGGATTTGCGTCCGGTCAATATCGTCCGACAAGTCTCGAGGGTCGCCGGCTGATGGCGCATGAACTGGCGCATACCGTGCAGCAGGCCGATGGCGTGGTGCGCCGCGACAGTGTCACTGGCGACCCGGACATCGAACTCGGCAAGAAGCTGAGATCGGAAGAATTCAATGACGGCTACAGCCTCGCCTTCTTCGATCCTGACTTCGACCTCATCAAGAAGGCGCAGCCAATGTCGCAGGCACTTGCCGATGCATTTGCGGCGCGCGAACAGGGAATAGGCATCAAGGACGAACGGTTTGATGCGACGTCGCTGGTCTTCGGCAAGGCCATTCGCGGCACGAAGACCGACGGCACCAGCCGCATCCAGGACGTCGTTCCGCGTCTTGCGGGCGTGGTCGGGAGAGCGTTGGCGAAGGTCCCTGCGGCAGGCGCAGCGACAAGTGCGACGCCCGGCAGGATCAAGTCACTTGCGATTTTCGCGCATGGCACGCCCAGCTGGTGCAGCCTCAATGTAACGTCGTCAAACGCGCCCGGCATCTTCAAGACGATTGCACCATTCCTGTCGAATACGGCCCGGATCATCCTCTACACCTGCAGCTCCGCAAAGGGTGTCACGGAAAATCTCGGGTCGAACAAGGAAGATGTCTACCGCAGGGGCTCGTTCGAGCCCGGTGGCAAGGATTCGCTTGCCGCCGTTGTCCGCGACACCCTGGTCGACGCCGGTGTCGGCAATGTCAGCGTATGGGGCCATACGGGTGCCGGCCACCCGACAGAAAACTGGTCGCTCCGATTCTTCACCGGCGCCACCGGCAAGGGATCGCCAGGAAGAGGCTTCGTTGCATCCTTTCTGGCAGTCGAGCCGGTCATTGCGGCGGCAGTTACGGTGCTGGCTGCAGAAATTGCCCGACAGGGATTTGCGGTCGACACGTCGAACCCCGCGTTCAAGGCTGAGGCCGGACGGCTTGCCGCGAACGGGATCTACCTCGCATATGCCGAGATGCATTGGGACAAGTCATTGCCGGTCAAGCCGGCCGAACAGGCACCAACCGCATCGGCCGGGGTGGCCACCCAAGCCATCGCCCACTTCGAGAATGTTTATTGGCCGAAGCAGGTGCCTAACCTTGCTCGGATGCTGATCGCATCGCTCGGCTTAAAGAAACAACCCGCCGCACCATAGGAGCAGGATCATGACCGCATCGCCACGATGGCCAAAGGTGCAGAAAGGCGGAATCGTCGCGTTTCAGCCGCCTGATCCGCTGCCAATTGTCGTTGCATTCCAGTACAATCCTGACGAGGTGACGCGCCAGATCGCCGGGCGTTCGGCCTCGGGCGGTGGACGCGGCGACGCCCGCCGCCTCAACGGCCCGCCCGACGAAACGCTGACGTTTTCGGTCGAGATCGATGCTGCCGACCAGCTCGAGAAGCCGGGGCAGAACGGCGTCACCGTCGCAAATGGTCTCCATCCGGCGCTCGCCGCGCTCGAAAAGCTGGTCTACCCCGCCTATTCCATGGTGCTGGCCAACGAGGTCATCGCGCTTGCGGGCGGTGCTTTCATCCTGGCGGAAAACGCTCCCATGGCCTTCCTCGTCTGGGGGGCACACCGCGTCCTGCCTGTGCGCCTCGAAAGCCTGTCGGTGCGCGAGGAGGCCTTTGACCAGTCGCTCAACCCGATCAGGGCCCGCGCAGATTTGACGCTGAAGGTGCTCACCTATCGCGATCTCAGCATCGTCGACCCTGGCTACTTCGTCTATCTCGCGGCACTGACGCAGAAGCAGGCGATGGCCGCACAGGAGACCTTCGGCGCCCGCTCCGGCCTTCAGGCCCTTGTTCCATAGGAGGATAGGATGTTCTTCCGAGGCAGCCGTTACGAATCCATTCCCGAGGCGCAGTACAAAGGTGCCGACGGGCGGGTCATCCGCTACAAGCGCATGCGGTTCATTCCAGCAACCTCGGGAAGCCGCAGCTACGTCGTCGGCAGCGGCGACAGGCCGGATCTGGCAAGCGCCTCGACGCTCGGGGATCCTGAACGCTTCTGGCAACTCTGCGACATCAACCGGGTGATGCGCCCGGTCGATCTGACCGATCAGCCCGGCACGATCATATCGGTCCCCTCACCGGGAGATCTCGCATGACGATCCTGCCGTCATTCTTCCTGGTCCAGATCGCCAAGGCGCCGCTGCCGCGCTTGCTGATCGAAGCACTAAGCTCGATCGAGGTGGAAACGGCAGTCGGCCGTGCGTCGATGGTACGGCTGAGTTTCGACCTCAGCCGCAACTTCATGGGCGACTATGACGCGGCAGCACTTCCGATCTTCCGGCCAAACACGCCCCTGACCATTCGGCTGGCGCTTGGCGTTCCCGTTCCCTTCGCGCTTGTCAACGCCTATGTCACGGAGACACGGCTTCTTGCCGGCAATGATCCCGGCCGCTCCATTCTCGAGGTTGTCGGCGCCGACGCGCTTGGGACACTGATGGGGCAGCGTCGCGCACCCAAGACATGGCCCAACTGCCCGGACAGCGTCGTCGCCACGGCGATCTTCGGCAGCTATGGCATCATTCCCGACGTGTTGCCGACCCCGCCGCAGCGCACGACGCTCGATACGACAACCACCCAGCGCAGTTCGGATTCCGTCTACCTCAGCCAGCTCGCCTATCGAAACGGCTTCGATCTGTATGTTGCCCCCGAACCGTTCAGCGGCCTCGACATCGGACACTTCCGACCGCCACTGAGCCTGCCGGTGCCGCAGGGTGTGCTGTCGATCGACTTCGGACGCCAGACCAACCTGCGCTCCTTCAATGCCTTCAACGACATGCAGCGACCGGTCTCGATGCTTGGCTTCACCTCGGAGCCGAAGACACGCCTGCCGCTGCCCTACATTGCACCGGCTGCGAGCGAACTGCCGATGGGCATGGAACCCAATCTCCTGCGCATCCTGCCTCCGCCTGTCGACCGGATATCTGCGACGGATGCGGCAAGCCCGCAGGAGGCACAGTCGTCGGCCCTTGCCAGGGCGACCGCCTCGAGCCGTTCGGTCAGCTGCCGCGGCGAAGTCGACGGGATCAAGTTCGCCAGGGCGTTGCGATGCGGGCAAACCGTGCTGGTACGCGGCGCAGGTCGGGAAAACAGCGGCCTCTACTACGTCGATTCCGTCACCCACCGGATATCACGCGACGATTACGCCCAGAGTTTTTCCGGTTGGCGCAATGCTGTCGGGCTGACCGGCGCCGAAATCTTCATCGACCCCTTTGCCGCGATTGCATGAAAGGAGCAGGACGTGAACGATCTCCTAGCCGCAGCCGACCATAGCCAGGCGCACTATGAACGCTTCTATGGCAAGTATCGCGGGATTGCGACCGATGTGAATGACCCAAGCAGGCTTGGCCGCATCAAGGCGCGCATTCCCTCGCTGCTCGAGGATTTCGAGACGGGATGGGCGACACCCTGTGCGCCCTACGCCGGAACGACATCAGGCTTCTTCTCGCTGCCGCCGGTCGGTGCGGGCGTGTGGATCGAGTTTGAAGGCGGGGACATTTCGCGACCGATCTTTGCCGGCTGTTATTGGGGCCTGGCCGAGGCCCCGATGGCGCCGCCAGCCTCTCCACCCGATCCCATGACCAAGGTCTGGCGCAGCGACCTTGGGCTGACGATCGCGCTTGACGACAAGCAACAGACGATCACGCTCTCCGATCCGGCCGGCGCCAACCAGATCGTGCTCGACGTCAGGCAGTCGACTGTGACCCTGCGCGGGCTCGCCAAGGTTGTCTTCGAAAGCAGCAAGATCTTCGAGGGAAGCGCGGTCGCATTTCATCCGGCGGTCCATGGCGACCAGCTGATGACCTATCTCAACACGCTGGTGACGATCTTCAACACACACCTGCATGTGGGGCAGATGGCGGCAGGGATCCTCCCGGTGACGCCGGCGCCCTCTGTGGTTCAGATGATGCCGCCACCACCGTCTCTTCTCTCGACCAAGGTCACACTGGATTAGGGGCTTACGATGGCGATCAAACCAGGCAATTTCTCATCCGATCCAGACGATGCCATGAGCTTCGTCAATTCGATGGCCGAAGCGATGGAGAAGGAGCTGAACAAGCTCCTGGTGCTCGATGGCCTTGAGCCCCTTTCAACGTCGAACACCGACCGCGACGTACGCGCGCGGCGGCGCATGTTCGTCGCGATTGCCCGTGGGGTTGCGCTGCATCTTTCTGACCATCCGGAAGCATTCAGGCTAGTTCCCGCCATCGGCGGGGCCACGATCCGTGTCGACGCCATAGAGGTGGTATCACAATGAACGCAATTTCCCGCCATCTCGACGTTCCATTCGGCATCGACGCACAGGGGCGGACGCGAACGACCGGCGACGATGATCATGTCAGGGACATGATCAAGCTTGTCCTCTTCACCGAGCCTGGCGAGCGCGTCAACAGGCCGGATTTTGGCTGCGGGCTGAAGCAGCTCGTGTTTGCTCCTTCTTCCGATGCCCTGGTTGCGGCCGTCGAGGCTCTCGTTCACGGCTCGCTGATCCGCTGGCTCGATTCGGTCATCACGATCGAATCCGTCGCGGTTCGTGCAGACGAGTCCACGCTCGATATCGAAATCACCTATGCCAGGATCGACACCGGCGCGCGCCATCTCGACCTGTTCGTGCGGCAGATCGGCTGAGGAGGTGGCAATGACACGCTTGCGCCAGGGTTTGATCGATTGCGGTGAAGACAAGCGCCGCGGAATGCTTGCGAGCGCTGCCCATCCGCTGAATGGCATTGACTTCGTCGAATACACGCGCACGCCGAGCACGCATCAACTCACGGTGACTTTCGTAAAGGCGAGGCCCGCTTCACCGGCTCTCGACAAAAGCCATTTTAGCATTGCGGGTGGCCTACGCATCACCGGAATCGATGTGGAGTCGATCGTGCTGCCCGCGGCGTCACAGAAGTCGGTGATCCTGATGCTGAGCGCCGAGGGCGATTTCTCGACCTATGTCGTTCGCGTGCAGCATCCGCAAGTCGACATGGAGCTCAGCGAGGTGAGCTTCGGCTTCAAGGCATCCTGCCCCTCGCCCTTCGATTGCCGAAGCGATTGCGACTGTGGTGAAGGCGCCCTGGAGGAACCCGCCCTCGACTATCTTGCGCGTGACTATCAGAGCTTCAGGCGGATGCTTCTCGACCTTATGAGCGCCCGCAATCGCGACTGGACGGAGCGCCTGCCCCCCGACCTCGGCGTTTCGCTCGTCGAACTCTTCGCCTATGCCGGCGACTATCTGAGCTATTTCCAGGATGCGGCTGCAACGGAAGCTTATCTTGATACCGCCTTGCACCGTGTCTCGGTCAAGCGGCACACACGCCTCATCGACTACCCGGTGCATGACGGCGCCAATGCGCGAACCCCTGTGCATTTCAACGCCGTCTCGGCAGGCACTGTCGATGCCGGGACAAGGGTGTGCACACGGATCGCACGTCCCCTGGCCGGCGCGACCGACCTGCCCGGAACCGTGATCCCGATTGATACCGGTTTTGCGAAAGACCCGGCCTTGTCAGAGGTCGTCATCTTCGAGACGGAAACAGTGCTTGAGGTACGGCCCGAGCACAACGAGCTGCGCATCCACACATCAGGCAACAGCGATTGCTGCCTTGGCGCCGGCTGCACAGAAGTTCATCTCTACCACCTGTCGGGCGATGGCCACGCGACACGACCGTCGCTGGGTCCTGGCGATCTTCTCCTTCTGGAAGAGGTCAGAAGCGCCAGGACCGGAGAGGCCGTTGATCGAAACCCGTCGCACCGATGGGTCGTGCAGCTCGTCGAGGCATCAGAGACGACGGACGAGGCACTGACGGATCAGCTTGCACCACGCCTCAGTGTCGCGGACCCCGCCCTGCCACTGCTACGGGTCCGATGGAGCACAGCAGAGGCGCTCCCCGAAGCCGTGCAGATATCAGCTGTCGGGGCCGATCTTCTTCCAATCGATCCCGTGACGGTCGCGCGGGGCAATGTCGTCGCCGCCGATCACGGTCTCACGATCTTTCTGGATTCGGCCCGCGGTGAACTGGACCTGCCTGTGGAATCAGGCAGCCGCTACCCTCTCGCAACGTTGGCCGTGCCCGCAACGCCGCTGACGCAGACGAAATATGGGCCTGCCATCGAACTCGTTCTCTCGCTTGCCGGGCAGGAAGACCAGATCTGGTCAGCAGTCCCTGATCTTTTCGACTGCACCCCCTACGACCGCAACTTCGTCGCCGAGGTGGGCGATGATGGCGCACCAACGCTACGCTTCGGTGACGACATCTATGGACGCATGCCACGCGGAGCTGAGCGAGCGCGGTTGACCATGCGCATTGGCAACGGCAGTGACGGCAACATTGGTAGCGGCTCGCTTTTCCATATTGCCGCCGCGACCGGCGTGGTCGATGCCGTATATCAGCCAGTTTCGGCAACTGGCGGAACGGCACCACGATCGACGGCCGAGGTGAAACGACTGGCTCCGGCGGCATTCCGCGCTGAGCAGTTTCGTGCCGTCACCGAGGACGACTGGCGCAACGCCGCGCTCAGGCAGATCGAGGTTCTGGATGCGCGCGCCGTCTTCCGCTGGACGGGCAGCTGGCACACCATCTTCGTCGCCATTCATCCGCGCGACGAACGCAATCTCCTGCCAACGGCTGGTGGTGGCTTTGCTCTGGAAAGCCGGTTTGCCGGACGGATTGACGGTCACCTCCGCCGGTTCAAGCTCGCGGGCTATGACCTTGCCATAACAAGCGCGGTCTACGTTCCGATCGAAATTGCCGTGACACTATGCGTCGCCCGTGGATATTTTCCCGGCGACGTTGCGGCTGCCGTCAAGAAAACCCTGGAAGGCTTCTTTGACCAGCTCGGCGCCCGCTTCGGAAAGCCGGTCTATCTGTCAAAGATCTACGCCGCGATCGAACTGATCGAGGGACTAGAATCGGCCAACGTGACGCGCTTCAAACGCTACTGGGAGCCGCAGCGCGACTGGCTCGATCGCGGTGTCATCGATATCGGCGCCTTTGAGATAGCGCGGCTCGACAACAATCTGAGCGCTCCCGAATTCGGCGTGCTCGTCCTCGAAACGGCGGGAGCACGATGATGGGCAACGCCTGTTCCGATCCCTTCTGTGGCTGCGGCAGCGACGCTGCGCTTGTGCCGCTCGACGTCTTCAACCGCCCGGGTCTCAGTGCACTCTCCTATCGCATAGGAACCTTTGCGAGCTTTCGCCTGAAGATGCTCGAGGGCCTTGCGAAGGACCCTGCTTTGTCGCAGCTGACATCCCGCGAGCCGGACGACTACGCGGTTTCGCTGATCGAGATGTTCTCGGCGATGGCCGACGTCATGACCTTCTACAGCGAACGGATCGCCAACGAATATTTCCTTGGTACGGCCCGGGAAAGAGCCTCGGTCGAGCAACTCGTGCGGCTGATCGGGCATGAGCTGTCTCCAGGGCTTGCCGCCACCGCAATGCTTGCATTCGACCTTGAGGACGGCGCGCGTGTGCGCATCCGCAAGGGCCTGCCTGTGATGTCGATCCCGGGACAGGACGAGGTCCCGCAGACATACGAGACAATCGAGGAACTGGTTGCGCATGGTGATCTCAATGCGGCGCGCGCCTTCGCCGCGCCTGTGGCGCTTGCTGCATTTGCTGTCGGCCGCGTAGGATTTGCACTTGCCGCGCGGCCGACCGATCTGAGGATCGGTGATATTCTCGTCATGTCAGACGGCGAACTGTTCGAGGAAAAACGCGTCCAGGCGATCGAAGACGAATGGGGCGGTCTTGCGCTGCGCTTCACTCCGCCGATCCAGGTCAATGGATTTGCCACTGAGCGCACCCAGCTGCGCAAGTTCGAGCGACGCCTGGCGTTGTTCGGATGCAATGCCCCTGCGACCGTACAGCTCTATTCCACCAGTCCGTCGATCGAGCCCGACAAGCGCTGGTCAACGCATACCATCAGCGATGTACTGACGCCCTCGGGCGATGGGTTCTATGCGCTCGAAACCAGTATACAGGGCCTGTCGTCGGGCACGCGTGTCCTCATCGACACAGGGGACGCCACCCCGCGCCGGCTCACTGCAGCTGTCGACACGACGCGTGAGGGGAGCGCTACCG
Organism: Rhizobium sp. BK176; assembly: GCF_024808055.1. Classification (NCBI taxonomy): domain Bacteria; kingdom Pseudomonadati; phylum Pseudomonadota; class Alphaproteobacteria; order Hyphomicrobiales; family Rhizobiaceae; genus Rhizobium; species Rhizobium sp. BK176. Next base: position 53,257 of record NZ_JANUBV010000010.1, read on the forward strand.
TTTCCACCACCGATGGCCTCGATGTTTCGCAGCTGGCCCAGACGGTGACGCATGCCCGCTTTACGCGGACATTTGCCGGCCGGCCGGCCGTTACGGCCTCTGGATCACAGACCGAGATCGTCAGTCGCGACGGCGCAAACAGGCTCACCGCCTTCCTGCCGATGGCGGGCTTTGCCGCAGCGACACAGTCGATCGATGCCGTGGCAGTCACCGGCAACCCCGTCCTCGTGGCGAGCTCCTCCTCCAGCAGGCTTTTCGTCCGGAACGCCGAACGGGCGCTGATCGGACTGACGCGCGCCGGCGTGCGCTTTGAGGCACTGGTCGACTATGGAGGCATCCTGACCAGTGATCCGGCAGCCCTCTCGCTCGCCAACGGCGAACTCCTTGTCTTCGGGCGCGGAACCGACCAGCGCCTCTGGGTCATCGGTGTTGGGGCGCCAACATCCGCATGGACATCACTTGGCGGCTTCCTGACGTCGGCGCCCTGCGCGACGAGCTGGGGTGGAGGACGGGTCGATGTCTTCGTGCGTGGCGCCGACCGGGCCTTGTGGACGCGATCAAGGGAGGCGACATGGTCTTCCTGGACCAGCCTTGCCGGAAGCCTTGCATCGGCGCCGGCTGCCGTCTCCACTCTCCCCGGCCGCATCGATGTGGTTGCCCGCGCCGACGATGGAGGACTTCTGCATCGACGATGGACAGGAACGACCTGGACGGACTGGTTCAATCTCGGTGGCAATCTCGCCGGTCAACCCGCAATTGCTGCACTTCCGGGAGACGAGGTCGCCATTGCGGTTCGGCGTCTCGACAACACGCTCGGTGTCATTGGCCGGCGCGCAAACGCATGGTCCGAATGGCAGGTAATCGACGCCCAACTTGCGTCGGACCCGGTGGTCACACCCGCCTTGGGGATGCTTACGATCGTCGCCCGAAACGACGATGACGTCATCGTCGAGAATGCACGCCAGTCAGGCGGATGGGCTGGCTGGTCGAAACGCGAGGCTCCGGTCAACATTGCGCTTGACCGTCGAAAAAGCCGCATTGTCCAGGTCGGCGCACAGGCGATCGAACCGCGAAGCTTTGACTATCCGAAAGAGCTCGCCGGCAACCAGCTCGTCCTTCGCGCGACGCTTGGGACCGTCGAACTCGGCAAAGGCAGACGGATCCTGATCGAGTCTGGCGAGGTGCAACATGCCGCGACCGTCACCTCGGCATCGCCGGTTTCGGCGATCGCGGGAGAGGCACCCGACCATGTGCTCGTATCGTTTACACCTTCTCTTCCACGACCGCTGACGGCAGTAACCGTCAAGGCCAATATCGCCAATGCCAGCCACGGCGAAACCCAGCCCGAGGAACAGCTTGGCCACGGAGATGCGTCCAGGAGCTTTGCGGAATTCAAGCTGCAGCGCATGCCGCTGACATATCTGCCGGAGCCGGGCAATCTTTTTGGTCGCGCGAACCTTGAGGTCAGGGTCAACGGCGTGCTCTGGTCGCCGGTCCCCGACCTCTTTGGCCGCAAGCCTTCCGAAGAAGTTTATACGGTGAAGACAGGCGATGACGGCATCTCAACCGTCGGCTTCGGTGACGGGCGTACGGGTCGCAGGCTGCCGACTGGGGTCCTTGCCGTTACTGCGCGGTACCGAAAGGGTCTTGGCCTTGCGGGTCGCGTGCGTCCCGGCCAACTCGCCTTGCCGCTGGAAAGGCCAGTCGGCCTTCGCGCCGTTGCCAACCCGATGGCCTCGATTGGCGGCGCCGATCCCGAAGACCGCGACGATGCGCGCAGGAACGCCCCGAACGGCGTCAGGACGTTCGGAAGGGTCGTTTCCATTCAGGATTTCGAATGGCTGGCACTGTCGACGCGCCTCGTCATTCGCGCAACCGCCTCATGGGTCTGGCTCCGGCTTGGAAAGGCGGTTCATGTCAGCGTGCTCGGCGAAGGAGGTATACGCGTGCCCGCCGATCAGCTCGCGCAACTGGCTTCTGCCCTGTCGAATGCCCGCGATCCAAACTGGCCGCTCTATCTTGCCAGTCTGACCCAGGTGCCTCTTACCGTTTCGGCGCGGATTGTTTCCGATCCCCGTTTCGAGCGCGACGCCGTCATGGAGAATGCCCATGCCGCGCTGATGGCAGCCTTCCGGCATGACAGGATCACCCCCGGAATGCCAGTTCATCTCAGCCACGTCTACGCGGCCCTGCAACAGGCCGAAGGCGTCGTCGCCGCCGACGTGGACCTCTTTCATCTCAAGGGACACGAGGCAATGACGCCCGCGGAGCAGAAGATCCGCGCCGTCAGTTCCGGGCCGCTGCAAAAACACATCCGCCTGTTTCTCGCCCGTCCGCTGCCGACGAACCCGTTGCTCATCGATCGGTTCGCAAGGCGCGGCTTCGACAATGGCGTCGTGCCGCCGGTGCTTGCGGCAGAACAGGCCTTCATCGAAGACCCGCGCGACGTGACGCTGACTGCTGTGGAGGCGCTCTGATGGCATACTCGAATGCCGCCACCGACAAACTCTTCAACCTGCTTCCTGCCTATCTGCGCGATGAGGATGCCCGAAACGGCGGCGCGCTGAAGGCGCTTCTTGCTGTGGTCGAAACGGCTGCAAACGACATCGAGGACGACATTCGCCAGCTCCATGCCAATGCCTTCATCGAGACCTGCGAGCCCTGGGTCGTTCCCTATATCGGCGAGCTTGTCGGCAATATCAGGCTTTCCTCGACCGAAGCCGAGCCTGTTTCGAGCGCGGCGCGTGAGATTTTTCCGGATTTGCGCGGACCGCGGCTCGAGCCCCTTCCAGCGCTTCGAACAAGGGCGGATGTCGCCAAGACGATCTACTATCGCCGGCGCAAGGGCACGTTGCCGATGCTCGAGGAGCTCGCTCGCGACATTACCGGCTGGCCTGCCCACGCCGTCGAATTCTTCGAGAGGCTCGTCTGGACGCAAGCTGTCCGCAACCGGCTTCGTCCGGAAGCGCTCACGCCTGACGTGCGCAAGGTCGAAAGCTGCAGACGCCTGAATACCGCGTTCGACGGCATGAGCCACACCGTCGATGTGCGCCCCCCATCCCGCAGCGAAGGCTGGCACAACGTCCGCAATGTCGGCTTTTTCCTCTGGCGTCTTGGCGCCTATCCGCTGAGCAGGGCCACGCCGAGACGCCTCGGCGACTTTCGCTATCACTTCAGTCCGCTCGGCAACCAGGCACCCTTGTTTTCAGCAAGGCGACGCGAAGCCGTCGAGACCGAGCTTGCGACTGAACTCGACGTGCCGCAGCCAATCGATCCGGCACGCTTCCACAAGGACCTCGCCGATAGTGCAGCAATGCCCTCGCCACCCAGTCACACCGAGTTCTACGGCCCTTTCGACAGGACACCAGGTCATACCGCTGCTCCGGATCAGAGCATATTCATGGTGGTCGATGGCATCGAGGTGCCGGCCACCTCTATCCGTTGCGCCGACCTGTCGACCTTCAGGCAGCCTGCAGACGCCACGGTCCTCATTGACGTGACGCGTGGCCGCTTTGCCCTCGGCGCCCTGTTTGCGACCGATCCCGTGGTTGAGATCAGCTACCACTACGGGTTCCCGACGGACCTTGGGGGCGGACCATACCAACGTCAGGCATGGCTGACGGATCCTGTCCGGGCGGAGCTTGCCGCAACCTATCTGGTGGATACCAGCGGACTGCCCGGCACCTTCTCCACGATCGGTGCTGCCCTGCAGCAATGGAGGGACGACGCGCGCCCGCGTGCGCTGATCCGCATCGGCGACAACCGAAGCTATGTGGAAGCCATTGCCATTGATCTTGACGTGTCGCAGCGAGGTGAATTCCTGGCGATTGAAGCGGCAGACGGAATGCGCCCGCATCTCCAGCTGGATGGAGCAATGACGGTCACAGGCAATCATCCTGACTTTGTCCTGACGCTCGGCGGGCTACTGATCGAGGGGCAGGTCCGTGTTGAAGACACAATTTCGCGGCTTCGTCTTATCCACACTACGCTGGTGCCGGGTCTTGGCATCGTCGACGGATCGTCGCCGTCTGGCGACCCCAGCATCGTGGCGCTGGCGGGATCGCCGGCGACCCCTCTCAACGTAGGGCTTTCGGTCGAGCTCGTCTTTTCGATCAGCGGATCGATCGCAATGCCCCGCCTTTCGCGGCATCTGATCCTGCTCGACAGCATTGTCGACGGAGCGCTTATGCCAGCGCCCGATTATGCAGCACCCGATGCCACCGGTCCGATGCTTTATGCCGAGCGGAGCACCGTGCGCGGCACGGCAAACCTGCGCGGTATCGAATACGCTTCAACCTCCATCTTCGAGAACCAGGTCACCTGCGAGCGGGTTCAGGAGGGCTGTGTCCGGTTTTCCTATGTCCATCCTCTGTCGCGGGTGCCTCGTCGCTATCGCTGCCAACCCGATCTTGCCGAAGCCCTGGAGATCGAGGTTGCCGGGCAAGCGACCGCGCTCACTGCGGCTGATCGTCAGCAGATCCGAGATCGTGTGCGATTGCGGCTGAAGCCCGAATACACCGCCGAACCCTACGGCCAACCCGCTTACCTGCAGCTGGCGCTCGATGGGCCGCCGGAAATTGCAACAGGTGCCGAAGACGGATCCGAGATGGGTGCCTACTGCCATCTCAAGCAGCCGCAGCGCGAGCGCAATCTGCGCACGCGTCTCGAAGAATACCTGCCCTTCGGCCTCGACTACGGCTTCATCTACGTGACCTGAGGAGAGTGACTAATGTCCGGCGACTATTCACGGTTTACGCACGATGTCAGAAAGCGCTTTTCAAGTGTGCTCATCCAGCAGGGTCGCGTGCAGCTCGATGCCGACTGGAACGAGGCGGCCGACATTGCCCGGGAAAGGTTGAGGGTTCAGGCACTCGACACCTTCGGTCCTGTCGGTGTGCCACATGCCACGACCCCTGATGCATTCAAGGTGACGGCACCGGTTGCCGACGATTTCAAACTTGGCAAGGGGCGCCTTTACGTGGATGGTCACCTCGCCGAGATCTTGCAAGGCGAGAACGTCAGCTACCAGGCGCAGCCATTCCTTCCTGACCCACCGGCGATTGGCGGCGTCAACTACAATGTCTACCTGGATCTCTGGGAGCGGGAAGTCACCTATATCGAGGACAACGACCTCCTCGACAAGGCGCTTGGCGGCGTGGACACGGCAACGCGCGTCCAGCAGGTATGGCAGGTGAAGACTGAACCGGCCGCCGCACAGACACCTGCTGCATGTGGCGCGTTTACCGGAACTCCGCCTTCAGGTGGACGCATGTCCGTGGCGGCTGTTGCGCCTCCTGCGCCGGAGGACCCATGCATTGTTCCGCCACTGACCGGCTATCGCGGCCTCGAGAACCGGCTTTACCGGATCGAGATCCAGACCGCCGGCCCACTTGGCACTGCATCATTCACCTGGTCCAGGGACAATGCTTCCCTGGTCACGACCGTCGCCGAGATAGCGACCGCGTCTGGTAGGTCTTCGCTTACCGTTCACCGGATCGGCCGGGATCGTGTGACGCGCTTTGCGATCGGCGACTGGGTATGCGTCACCGATGATCACCGGGACCTTCATGGTGAAGCCGGCGAGATGGCGCAGATCGAAGATATAGACGAGGCGAACGCCATCTTCAGACTTGACCGGACGATTGGCGCGACAGGACGGCCATTCGCAACCGCGCCCGCGGACCTGCTAGCACGCCACACCCGCGTCCGAAAATGGGATCAGTCCTCATCCGATCCCCTCGTCGGCGCAGACGGCACGATCCCGACGGCCACAGGACCGGTCGCCATCGAGGAGGGCATCGAGGTCAGCTTTTCGACGGTGGGTAGTGAAGGTTTCCATGTCGGAGACTACTGGCTCTTTTCAGCGCGCACCGCAGATGCTTCGGTGGAGGAATTTACCGCGGCACCGCCGCGCGGCATCATCCATTCCTACGTACAGCTTGCCGCGGTGAACGGACCCGATGTCAGCGATTGCCGGCCGCAACCCGAAACCAGCCAGGGATGCTGCACGTTCGTCCTGAACCCCGGCGACGACATCCAGCTTGCGATCGACCAGCTGCCCGCTTCGGGGGGATGTGTCTGCCTCAAGACCGGCATCCACAGGCTTCGTGCACCACTCTTCATCAGCCGCAATGATGTCAGTCTCCATGGCGAAAGCACAGGAGCAATCGTCGAGACCGGCGAAGGGCCACTCCTGACGGTTTCCGGCCGTCGCCACCGGATCCACGAGCTGCAGTTCAGACGACGGCGCGGCGGTCCGGCCATGATAAGCTTGGTGCGCGTCGAGGACTGCATTGTCGACGATTGCCTCATTTCAGGGGGTGGCGGGGAAGACGGTGGCATCGGCATTGCGATTGCCAGTGCCCAACGGGTTGATATCAGGCGCTGCACGATCTCGGGTACGGATGTGAATGTGCAGATCACAGGCAGCCGCACGCGCCTGCTGACGATTGCCGATTGCTTCCTTGCGGGCATCAGGCGCGATGGTGCCGAGGATGGAGGGTTACCCGCTACTGCGGGAATACTCCTGCAGGATGGCGGAGACTTCAGTCGGATCGAAGACTGTGTCATCGGTGGAACCGCAAACGGAATCGTCTGCCTGGAGAGGCAGATGGACGTTCCGCTCGAGGGGCTTACCGTTACCGGCAACAGGATCGAATGCGTCGCGTCCCGACCGGTCCTTTCGACACGCAACATGGGTATCGGCGTGATAGCCGAGAGTACTACTGTTTCCTGCAACTCGGTGACCATGGAGCGATCGCCAGAATTTGCGCCGGTTACCGCAATCGCTCTCGGCGGCCTCGGTCTGAGGGTCGAGGATAACGAGGTCAGCATCGCGTCGCCCCGAGGCAACGGCCCGCCGAGCATCGGTATGCATTTCGGCTGGAACGGCCAACAGGGAAATGTCATCACGATCGACGGACTGGTCGCGGGCAATCAGATCAGGGATGCAGAGGTCGGGCTTTTTGCGGAGGCGACGCAATCCAGTGCGCTGTCGGGCAATGTAATCAGCTATCGTGCCCGGGAACGCGCAGCGCTGGCAGCCGGCCTGCTGATCTTCAATGCCCATGGCAACCGGTTTGACGGCAACAGGATCGAAGGCACGAGTTTCGGTATTGTTGCAGTCTCAGGCGAGAACAACACTATCGAGCGCAACACCGTCGCGGGCGGCATTGTCGGGATCGGGATGGTTCGCGAGATCAATGCGTCCCTGTCTTCGAATGATATTGATGCTCAGGAACGCTTCGGCATCTTCTGCTTCGACAGCCGTGGGCGCATGGTTGTTCACGGCAACAGTATTGCCAGAACGGGAACCAGAACCGATGAGCTTCCCAAGATCGGCGTCTTTCTGCTCGGGGTATCAGGACAGGCGAGTGTCGAGCGAAACGAGGTGATTGACACGGGCATCGATGTGGATCTCAACCCCTCTCCGGGCGTTGCCATCGGCATTGCTGCCATCCTTTGCCTCGAGGCGGCGATCAGGGATAATATCGTCAACTACAGCGGCGGCTGGGACGGCATTCTCGAGAAACGTGGCCTCAACGTCGAAGACCGAGCCCTTCTGATGCAAGGGATGAGCCTGCCGGGCATCCTGCAGACCGATGGCACCACTGGCTATCCCGCCCTTGTGCAGGGCAACCGCTTCGAAGGCATTGGCTTTTCCGCCCTCGTACAGTTCCTGGAGCGTGACCGCAACGATCCGCTCCTGCGGTTCGAGCGCATAAGCTTTTCAGATAACGACTGCATGCATCGCGTGCCTCGCGAGGCTGAGGCAGCCGTTACGCTGCTTTTGAAGGGACGTCTCGCGCTTGTCTCGGCCAATGCCTTTCGGGCCTTCCCTGGGCAGCCCGCCTGCGTCGACTTTCAGCAGATGACGCGGCCGATCTTTGTTGCCAATTATTTCGTTCGGGCTCCCATTAGCCCTGCGCCGATCCCGGCCGCAATGCTTGCAACCAACATAGACCTTTGAGGAGAAGGCCATGGACATCGAGGAACTGCTCAAACAGCAATCGACCTGGGTCGACCGGTCTGTCGAGATGGCGATGGAAATCACGCGACGCGGCGCCGGCACCACGCCTGACGAAGCTGGCCTCGAACAGGATCGCACGATCCGCGATTTGGAAATCCGGATCAGAAGTCTGGAGACGCGTCGGGAAGCCACGGTGAAGGCCTTCGATACAGCCATCGACGCCGCTCGCAAGACCATCTCCGACATCCAATCAACTCGTCCGAGAAGTGCTCCCCCGACGACGTCAAGAAAACCAACCGCGTCGACGACAAGGTCGCGCAAGAAATAGGTCATTCGTCAGACCGTCGGTGAAGGTATTGTTGAAGCGTTCGCTCCCGCCGGCGGGCGCGAGACAAGTCAAACCGCTCATGCTGCCGGCAGCACCAACCGTCGCGACAGGGCTGAGGGGGGCGAAGTCACACCCGAGGTGCGGCAGGCCGGGGAACCTGACGCCGCCCCTAGCAACTGGTCGGCGGTCGAGTAACCAGAGGCTATGTTGCGTCGCGCTGCCAAGCAGAATTGGAAACGAGGACGCTGTTCTCGATTAGAATGCGCTGGAGGCGGAAGAAGCCCGTCGTGACGTCGTCTCCCTGTCCGGGTCGAGGTGTTGAAGCGACGCCTTAGCACCACCGCCAGGCCGGCCTTCAAGGCGTCGTTATTGTCATTGTCGCCAAGGTGCCGTTGCCGGTGTGGCACTGGCGTTCGGGCCGGCGTTGGAAGCGGACGTATTCGACCGGCTCCAGCTCGCCAGCAGCGATGGCCTCATCCGCCTATGCGCTCGGGATAGCAGCCAAGGCTGCTTGCCGAGCGCATCAAAACTCTTCCAATTTCCATTCCAAAATCCGTTCAAATTATAGGATGCAGGCCATCACTGCCGAAAACTGGCCCTGCCTGCTCCAGATGGTTTCGAAAAAGCCCTTGTGGGTACTTTGCGCCGGCTAGTTTGAACATTTTCCGGCCCTCGAGTCAGGAAGCGCATGTAAGGACTGCCTTACGGATCATCTCGAAGTTAAAATTTTTGCCATGGACATCATAACGGCTGACGCGGCGGTCGTGACAAACGCGCGCAACCGCGCCTCGCTTTCCTCCACCCTGCCCGCGAGCGTTTCTGCTTCGTGACGTCCTGGAATATCACGGCCTGCATCTGCCTCATGCGGACGGCGCGTCTGGGCACCCGAAAGGCGATGGTTTCTTCAGGTCGCATCGCGGTCGTCGCCTGCTATGCCAGCTGGCTAGCGCGGCAGTTTCTTGAACCAGCCTCAATTTTTCACGGGTCCGGCAGAGCGTCGCTCTACAATTCGGGACACCACACGGATGCTGCGTGGCGGCTGTTCCGGCAAGCGTGGCCGTCTGATGCGTTCCAGGAGCAGCTGCAGTGCCGCAGCACCTGTCTCTCTTCCCTCTTGCCTGACCGTTGTCAGTCCTGGCGAAATCTGCATTGCCGCGGAAAAGTCCCCGAAGCCTACGACGGAAACGTCGTCTGGAATACGAAAGCCCTGTCCAAGCAGTTCGGAAACGACAGTCACGGCAAGTCCATCGTGGGCGCAGAAGAAAGCCGTCGGATGCACGCCCTTTCCTCGCAGTTCACCGAGCGCCGTCGCAAACCCCGATTGCTCCTCGAACTGCATGACATGCAGTTGATAATCACTGTTCTGTTCCAGGATCTCGCGCATGCCGTAGTAGCGCTCGTGGCGACCCCGGTAGATCGGCAAGCCATAAACATATGCAATCGACCTATGGCCAAGGCTCGTCAGGTACCGCGCCACCGCCTGCCCGGCCTCATGGTCCGACCCGCTGACGCTGTCGATCTGCTGGAGGGGATCGGTCCAGCCGAGACGTACAATCGTGGCGCCGCCAGCCGCGGCGGCACGCGCTATGCCTTCCGGTGTATGAGGGCCGACAAGGATGAGACCCGCGAAATTGGCACTCAATTCCTCCAGTGCAAGTTCGCTATGTGTCCAGCGAATTCGGATGCCAACGCCAAGCCGCTCAGCCTCCTCCTGTACCCCCGTCTGGATCTGAAAGTTGAGCTCGCTGTTGACGGGGTCGATGTCATGGAAGACGACAGCGATCTCCTCGCTGTCCGACGCCTTGGTGCGAATGACGGGCTTTGTATAGCCCAGTCTTTCCGCGACCCCGGAAATGCGCTTTCGCGTCTCTTCACTGACACCAGACTTGCCGGCGAGCGATCGCGAAACGGCATATTTGGAAAGTCCGACCTCGTCGGCGATGGCCTGGATTGTCACTTTTGTCCTGGTCTTCATATCCGCCTCTTTTCTCGCCGCAGCCCATATGGCGCCCGCAGAAATTAATCTAACATAACGCTTTACCTAACAAAACTCCTATGTAAACCTCACTTACGTCCAAACAATAACAAAAACTATGGACGCTTTTAGGAGAAGAAACCCATGCTTAAGCTGAAACGCCGCGCGTTTCTGGCCGGGACTTCGGCCGTTTTCATTCTTCCAGCCCTGCCAAGCTTCGCTGGCGGCTACAATGAGGCTGTCAGCCTCAAGGAACAGTCAGCCAAGGGCACGCTGCCTGAGAACCCGCTCGTCATCAAGCCGGTTGAGAGCGTCGGCAAGTATGGCGGCGACTGGAAGCTCGCCCTCGTCGGCGGCGGCTCGCTGTCACACCTTTTCCGCTACCAGGCATATGAGCCGCTGGTGCGATACACTCCTGATTGGTCCGGTATTACTCTCAACGTTGCCGAGGCATTCGACGGCAACGAGGATGCCACAGTCTATACCATCCGCCTTCGCAAGGGCATGAAGTGGTCGGACGGCCAGCCCTATACGACGGCCGACGTCAAATTCTGGTACGACACGGTTCTGACCGACAAGCGCGTTGCCATTACCGGGCAAGGCCACTGGAAAACCGACGGCAAGCCGGCCAAACTCGACATTGTCGACGAACAGACATTCAAGGTGACGTTCCCGAGGCCAAATGGCCTGTTCCCCCTTCAGATGGCCTGGGCGAACAATGACCACACGACACGCTGTCCCAAGCACTATCTGGAGCAGTTTCACATCGACTTCAATCCGAAGGCCGATGAGGTGGCCAAGCAGCGCGGTTTCCAGAGCTGGATAGCTGCGTTCCAGTCGATGGCGGGTTTCCAGGACGACAATTCCTTCTTCCTGAACTCGTCGGCAAAACCCTGTCTGTTCGCCTGGAAGTTCACGGTTGCGCCTGGAGAAAACACCGAAAGGGCGGTCGCCGAGCGCAATCCCTACTACTTCAAGGTCGACACGGAAGGGAACCAGCTCCCGTACATGGACCGCATCGTCTACCAGATGGTCGCCGATCCGCAGGTCTTGTTGCTGAAGACGATGCAGGGCGAAATCGACATGATGGACCTCTACATCGCCACGCCTAACAACAAGGCGGTCCTATATGATGCACGCCAGCAGGGCGGATACGACTTCTATACGCTGACCTCGACAGAGGCGAACGTGATGACGTTCATCTTCAATCTCAATCACGAGGACGAGACAAAGCGGGCGCTCTTTCGCAACAAGACTTTCCGTGCGGCAATGTCGACTGCACTCGATCGCCAGACATTGATCGACGCAGTACTCGTCGGGCAAGGAGCGCCGGCGCAGCCATCCATCAAGCAGGGCGACCCTCTCTACAACGAGCAGCTTGCCACGCAGTTCACCGCCTATGATGTCGAAAAGGCAAACGCCATGCTCGACGAGATCATTCCGAAACGGGATGATCAGAATTTCCGACTGGACGACAAGGGCCGCCGCCTTACGATCATCTTCGAAATCGACCAGGCGCGCGCGATCTTCCTCGATCTGTTCCAGCTTGTTATTCCCATGTTCCAGGCCGTCGGTATCGACGCGCAAATGCGCACGATGGACAGGTCCCTGTGGGAGACACGGGTCAGGCAGGGACGCAGCTTCGACGCAACAGCCCACCAGTTCGGTGCAAACGGCGGCGTCGCGGCCATGCTCGACCCGCGCTATTATGCACCGACCGACAGCAACGCGTTTTATGCGCCGGCCTGGGCCCTCTGGTATGTCGACCCGACGAATGCCAATGCAGAAGAGCCGCCCGCAGAGACCAAGAAGCAGCTGGAGCTCTACAACCAGCTCAAGGCGAAGCCCGACAAGGCGGGGCAGCAGGAGATCATGAAGCAATTGCTTCAAGGTGCGGCCGAGAACTTCTACGTCTTCGGGGTTTCGCAGCCTCCGGACAGCTACGGGATCGTCAAGAACGTGATGAAGAACACCACGAAGACCATGCCGAGCTCGTTCGGCTGGCCGACCCCGGCTCCGACCATGCCGGAACAGTTCTACAAGGCCTGACAGGCCACACCAATCAGATCTGCCGAGGCGCCTGCAAGGCAGGCGCCGAGCGCTACCTCTTTGTCAACAATTCGGATCTCGGATATGCTTGAAGCAAGACGACAGAACATAGACACTCTGAGAACGCCGGAGTGGTACAAGACCGCGACACGCTGGACGCAGTTGACCTTCGTTGAAGACGACCCCGTCCGCTACGACCCGGCGTTCTGGATAGACGTGTTCAAGCGTACCAAGTCCAATGCAGTCTGCCTTAGCGCTGGCGGCTACATCGCCTTTTATCCGAGCGAAATCCCCTACCATTATGTCTCGCAGCACCTCGGAGACAGCGACATTTTCGGTGCCCTTGTCGATGCCGCACGCAAGCTCGACATGCATGTCATGGCCCGCGTCGACCCGCACGCAATCCACGCTGACGCGGCCAAGGCGCATCCGGAATGGGTGATGGTCAACGCCGATGGGACGCCCCGCGAGCACTGGGCCTATCCCGGCATCTGGGTCACCAACGCCTACGGCGAATACAACACCGTCTTCATGCCCGAGGTCGTCAAGGAGATTGTCCGCAAATATGATATCGACGCGATCTTCGCCAATCGCTGGCAGGGGCATGGGGTCGATTACAGCCAGGACAGCGCCCGCAGCTTCAAGAACATGTTCGGCCACGCCCTGCCCGTCAAGGCAGACGCCCAGGATCCGGCCTGGCAGGCATGGCTGCAATGGCGCAGACGCGTTCTGACGGATATCATCGCCCAGTGGGATGATGCCGTGAAGGCGATCAAGCCCCATGCGAGCTTCATTCCGAACATGGCGGGATCGTCACTGATGGAATTCGATCTCGAGGTCATCAAGAAGCATTGCCCGTTCCTCGTCGTCGACCATCAGGGGCGCCGCGGCGTCGAACTTGGCTGGTCGGCCGGCCGCAATGGCAAGCGGATCCGCGCCACCTTCCCCGACCGCCCCGTCGTGCTCATTACCTCGATCGGACCGGAGGAGGAATATCGCTGGAAGGATGCCGTGACAGCCCCGGAGGAAATGCAGCTCTGGGTGAACGACGGCACGGCGCATGGGCTCTATGCCTGGTTCACCAAGTTCAACGGCGTCGTGCCGGACAAGCGCTGGGTGGAGCCGATCGCAGACTCCTTCCACCTTCAGGCTGCCGTCGAACCGGTTTTCGAGGCGACGACGCCGACCGCCGAGATCGCGGTGATCGATCCGTCGACGACGCTTCGCCACTGGGCTCCCGAAGAGCGAAACAACGGCGAGAAACACGATCTCGGCTTCTACCACGCGCTCGTCGAGGCGCGCCTGCCCTTCGAGCTCCTGTCCGACCAGGTCCTGACAAAAGAGAACCTTGATCGCTTCAAGGTCATTGTGCTTGCCAACGCGGCATGCCTGTCCGACGCGCAGATCGAGGCTATCCGGCAATATGTCGGTCGCGGTGGCAGCGTCGTTGGCGCCTTTGAGACCTCGCTCAGGGACGAGAACGGCAAGCTGCGAAAGAACTTCGGACTTTCTGACGTGTTTGGAGCGACATTCGTTGCCGGACCTCGCGGCATCGTCAAGAACACCTATGTCGCACTGTCGGCAAGTCATCCGCTCAATGAAGGCTATGATGGCGCCGAACGGATCATGGGGGGAACGCGCCTCATCGATGTCGATGTCAAGGGCGATGCCACTACGCCCTTCCTCTATGTGCCTGACTTCCCGGATCTTCCGATGGAGGAAGTCTATCCGAGGCACGAGCCAAAGGGTGCCGGCGTCATCGCACGCGAGACCGGCACGGGCGGCCGCGCGGTTTTCGTCCCATGGAACATTGGCGAGATCTTCTGGGAGGTCATGGCTGCCGACCACGGACGGCTGATCGCAAATGCCGTCCGCTGGGCGCTCGGCAAGGCCCCGCGCGTCACCGTGAAAGGTCCAGGGATCCTTGATCTTGCACTGAGAGAGAACGCTGACGGCGTGGCGCTGTCCATGCTCAACCTGACAAATCCGATGATGATGAAGGGGCCGGTTCGTGAGAACTACCCGCTCCCCGCGCAGACGGTTTCGTTGGAGATCCCGGATGGAAAGTCTGTTGCGAAGGCGTGGCTCGTCCTGGCCGATCGCGCTGCACCCTTCAACATCAAGGAAGGTCGCGCAGAAATCGATGTTGCGGCGATCGACCGGCTAGAAGTGCTGCACGTCACCTGGAAATAATGGCAGTACGATTCTTCGCCCCGGCTTGGAGGAAGCCGGAGCGAAGAGAAGACCTGGCAACAGGCGCCTGCAGACGCCTGTCTCGAGGGAGGAGAGACAATCTCATGCTTGCCTACATTTTGAAGCGCATCCTTTACATGATCCCGACCTTGATCGGCATGTCCCTGATCTCCTTCATGATCATCCAGCTGCCGCCGGGCGACTACCTGACCTCGATGATCGCCACCATGAGCGAAAGCGGCCAGGCCGTCGATCCGGGCCAGATCGCCAGGTTGAAGGAAATCTACGGCTTTGATGACCCGTTCTACATCCAATACCTCAAGTGGATGTGGGGGATCGTGAGCCGCGGTGACTTCGGATGGTCCTTCGAATGGAACCAGCCCGTTTCAGGACTGATCTGGGCGCGGATGGGCTCCACGCTGGTGATTTCGCTGCTCAGCCTCATCTTCGTGTGGATCGTTGCCCTGCCAATCGGGATATATTCGGCGGTCCGTCGTCACTCCGTCGGCGACCACGTCTTCACCTTTCTCGGCTTCATCGGCCTGGCGATCCCCAACTTCATCCTTGCCTTGGCATTGATGTATGTCGCTTACCGTTTCCTCGGCCAGAGCGTCGGAGGACTGAATTCCCCTGAATTTGCCGAGGCGCCATGGTCATTTGCAAAGGCCATCGACTTCCTCAATCACCTGTGGATTCCCATCATCATCATCGGCGCCTCCGGTACCGCCGCCCTGATCCGTATCCTGCGCGCAAACCTGACCGACGAGTTGCACAAACCCTACGTCGTGACGGCGCGCGCCAAGGGTCTTCCCGAATACAAGGTCATTTTGAAATATCCCGTCCGCATCGCGTTGAACCCGTTCGTCTCGGCGATCGGATGGGTCCTGCCGCATCTTGTCTCCGGCGTCACGATCATTGCCATCGTGCTCAACTTGCCGACGGCAGGCCCGCTCCTGTTCCGCGCCCTCGTCTCGCAGGACATGTACCTCGCAGGTAGCTTCATATTGCTTTTGTCGGCGCTGACATTGGTGGGCGTCCTGCTCTCCGATTTGCTGCTTGCTCTCCTCGATCCACGCATCCGGTTCAACTGAGGAGGCTGCCATGACCGCGAACAAGAATATTTCCGTGAACGAGGTTCACCCGCAGGCCGCTCTGGAGGGTCCCTCGATCAGCCCGCTCAAACAGGGGCGTGCCGTGTCGACCGCGACGGTCGGCCCGTGGCGGCTGGTCTTCGGCAAACTGGTCCGTCAGAAGGTTGCCATGGTCGCGGGCGCGATCATTGCGCTGCTTTATCTGGTCGCCGTCTTCGCAGAGTTCCTGGCGCCGGCGTTGCCGGCGACCGCAAAGCCCCAGTACACCTATGCTCCACCGCAGGCGATCCGGTTCTTCGTCACCAATCCCGACGGCAGTTCCGATTTCAATCTCCACGTGAAGGGCTACAAGATCGAAATCGACAAGGTGGCACTGCGTCGTACCTTTGTGACCGATGACACCAAGGTTGTCCCGATCGGGTTCTTCGTGCAAGGTCCGGCCTACAGGCTCTGGAACCTCATTCCGTCCACCACGCATTTCATCGGACCGATCAATCCGAACGACCCGATGTATCTGCTGGGAGCGGACCGTCTCGGCCGCGATGTCTTCTCCAGGCTCGTCTATGGCACGCGCATCTCGATGTCGATCGGTCTTGTCGGCGTGGCAATGTCCCTCGTCCTCGGGGTTGTTATCGGTTCGATATCCGGCTTTTACGGCGGATGGGTGGACACGGCGATCCAGCGGGTCATCGAAGTCATCAGCGCAATGCCGACGATCCCGCTGTGGCTGGGGCTGGCCGCTGCCATCCCTCTGACATGGTCACCTGTCAGCGTCTATTTCGTCATCACCGTCATCGTCTCCCTGCTCGGTTGGACGTCACTTGCCCGCGAGGTGCGTGGCCGTTTTCTGGCGCTTCGAAGCGAGGATTTCGTAACGGCGGCCAAACTCGATGGCTCCAGCGAGATGCGGCTGATCTTTCGGCATATCCTTCCCTCGCTGACGAGTCACATTCTTGCGGTCGTCACGCTGGCGGTGCCAACGATGATCGTTGCCGAGACATCCCTGTCGTTCCTTGGTATCGGTTTGAAGGCACCGGTCGTCAGTTGGGGTGTCCTGCTCCAGGATGCACAGAACATCCGCACGGTAGCGACTGCTCCGTGGCTGCTGATCTGGCCCTCGCTGGCGGTGGTGGTCGCCGTTCTTTCGTTCAACTTCTTCGGCGACGGACTGCGTGATGCGGCCGATCCCTACGACAATTGAGGAGGAAGCCATGACCGACAAAACCGACGACGTCGTCCTCAGTGTCGAAAACCTGTCGATCGACTTCAGCCTTCGCACCCATATCCTGCATGCCGTCGAAAGGGTCAGCTTTCAGCTGCGCCGTGGCAAGACACTGTGCCTTGTGGGAGAAAGCGGATCGGGCAAGAGCGTGACAGCGCGGTCGCTTCTCCAGATCGTCGACCGGCCCGGTCGCATTGTCGCGGGGCGCATCGTCCTCAAGCAAGCATCTGGCGAGACCGATATCGCCGCACTTTCACCGACCAGCCGGGCAATGCGTGCCATTCGCGGCAAGCGCATCGGCCTGATCTTCCAGGAGCCTATGAGTTCCCTGTCACCCGTCCACACCATCGGCTCGCAGATCGTGGAGGCGATAAGACTGCACAGCGATCTCGACAGGAAGGCAGCGCGAGCGCGCATGATCGACCTTTTGCGCCAGGTCGAGATTCCAAGTCCCGAGACCATGGGCGATCGCTACACCTTCGAATTCTCAGGCGGCATGCGACAGCGGGCGATGATCGCAATGGCGCTGGCGGCAAACCCGGACATCCTGATTGCCGATGAGCCGACGACAGCGCTCGACGTGACCACCCAGGCAGAGATCCTCGACCTCATCAAGCGCCTTCAGATCGAACGCGGAATGGCGATGCTTCTCATCACACACGACATGGGCGTTGTGGCGGAGGTGGCCGATGAGGTGGCCGTGATGCGCTTCGGGCGGGTCGTTGAGGCTGGCACCGTCGATGCGATCTTTCATGATCCGCAGCATTCCTATACCCGCCAGCTTCTTGCCTCGACGGTAAAGCTCACACATCACGTCGAAGGCGTCGTGCCTGCCACGGCCGCAGCCAACGCATCGCCCGCCCCCGTCCTTTCCGTGCGCAATCTGAGCAAGGTCTTCGGCTGGCACGGTACGACCAATACTCTCAAGGCGGTCGACGATGCGAGCTTTGACCTCTATCCCGGGGAAAACCTCGGCATTGTTGGTGAAAGTGGCTCCGGCAAGACAACACTCGGACGGCTGATCCTGAGGACAGTGGAGCCGACGACCGGCTCCGTGATCTTCCGGGGAAAGGACGGCCAGGAAACCGATGTCACAACGCTCGGGAAAAGGGATCTCCGTGCCTTCCATCGCGAGGTGCGGCTGGTCTTTCAGGACCCGTTCGCCTCGCTCAATCCGCGCATGACCGTAAAAGAGGTGATCGGCGACCCGCTCGTCGTCAATGGCCTTGCAAAGGGCAAGGCCCTGGAGGAGCGCGTTGCCGAACTGATGCGCCTCGTCGGCCTCGATCCACTGGCGATGGAGCGCTATCCGCATGCGTTTTCGGGCGGGCAGCGCCAGAGGATCTGCATTGCCCGGGCGCTGGCTCTTGATCCGAAGATCATCATTGCCGACGAGGCGACCGCTGCGCTCGACGTATCGATCCGCAGCCAGATCCTCGATCTCCTGCTCGACATCCGCCAGCGCCTTGGCTTGAGTTTCCTTTTCATCTCGCACGACATCTCGGTGGTCCGATATTTCTGCGACCGGGTCGCAGTCATGCATCGCGGCAAGATCGTCGAACTGGGTGACGCCGCCCAGATCTGCACGGCCCCGCGCGAGGCCTACACGAGAAGCCTGATCTCAGCCGTTCCCAACCCCGATCCGCGCGACAAGCGTCTCATGCACCGTCAGCGTTTCGTTGCGCCGGCCAATGCATAGGCCGGCCAATGCACAGGAAGGAAAACACGTGCCAAAATTCTCTGCCAATCTTTCATTTCTATACCAGGAGCTGCCTTTCCTCGATCGGTTCGAGGCAGCCGCCAAGGACGGGTTCGGTGCACTCGAATATCTCGGCCCCTACGCTGAACCCAAGGAGAAGGTGGCCGAGGCGCTGACATCAAGCGGACTGAAACAGGCGCTCTTCAATGTCCCTTCCGGCGATTGGGCGGGCGGCGAACGCGGGATTGCCTGCCTGCCCGATCGCGTCGAGGAATTTCGGGCCGGTGTCGCCCAGGCGATCGACTATGCGACGGCGCTTTCCTGCCAACAGCTGAACGTCATTTCCGGCCTTGTCCCACCAGGTGCCGACCTCGGCAGCCTGGAGGAGGTTCTCGTCGAAAATCTCAAATACGCGTCGGCTCGATCAGCGGATGCAGGGATCCGGTTGCTGATCGAGCCGATCAATCTGCGTGACATCCCGGGCTTCTTCCTGTCGACGACGGATCACGCCGAACAGATCCTCGACAAGGTCGGTTCGGACAACCTCTACATCCAGTACGACTTCTACCACATGCAGATCATGCAGGGCGACCTGATCGAGACCTTCGCGCGACTGGAGGACAGGATTGCCCATGTGCAGATCGCAGACAATCCGGGACGAAACGAGCCCGGCACCGGCGAGATCAACTACCCCTTCATCTTCTCCGAGCTTGACCGGCTTGGCTACGACGGCTGGGTCGGCTGCGAATACAAACCGAAATCCAGCACCAGCGAAGGCCTCGGCTGGATGAACCCCTATCGGAGGTGAGCGTGACATGAACGTTGGTTTTATCGGACTGGGCGTCATGGGACGTCCGATGGCAGAACACCTGATCGACGCGGGCCATCAGCTCAACCTCAGCCGTGTAAAGGAGGCCTCGGAGTATCTCGTCAAGAAGGGCGGCAAAGCGATCGACAGCGCCAAGGCAGTGGCCGAGACCTCAGACATCGTCATTCTGATGCTGCCGGATACCCCGGATGTCGAAGCCGTCCTTTTTGGCGAGAATGGCGTCGCCTCGGGTCTTTCGGCGGGCAAGCTGGTCATCGACATGAGTTCCATTTCGCCGGTCGCCACGAAGGATTTTGCCGCGCGCGTTGAAGCGCTCGACTGTGACTATCTGGACGCGCCGGTATCGGGAGGCGAAGTTGGCGCCCGGGCGGCCTCGTTGACGATCATGGTCGGCGGCAAGGAACAGGCCTTCGGACGGGCAAGACCACTTCTCGACAAGATGGGCAAGAACATCACCCTTGTCGGCGGTGTCGGTGACGGTCAAACCGCAAAGGTCGCCAACCAGATCATTGTCGGGCTGACAATCGAGGCCGTATCGGAAGCGCTCCTGTTTTCGAAACGAGCAGGCGCAGATCCCGCCAAGGTGCGCGAGGCGCTGATGGGCGGATTTGCCTCTTCCCGGATCCTCGAAGTGCACGGCGAGCGCATGGTCAAGGAGGCGTTCGATCCAGGCTTTCGGATCCGCTTGCACCGAAAGGACATGACGCTGGCGGTGGACGCTGCGCGTGCGCTGGATCTCGCTCTGCCAAACACTGCGGCGACGCAGCAGCTCATGAATGCCGCGGTTGCCTCGGGAGACGGCGAGCGTGACCATTCCGCGCTGATCAAGACACTCGAACGGCTCTCCGGAGGCGCCCGCTAACCTTATCCCCTGACGCTCGGCTGATGCCTCAACAACCGGCGCCGACACGTCGGACGGCGAAGCCATGTCTGGTATTTCCCAAATCTTGGAGGACCATAGAATGGTACGTGATGACATCCAGTTTCCCTACGGGGCCGTTTACTTCCGAAAATCAAATCCCCCGCAGGAGCATTGGGACCGCGACTATGGCGTCGCGGCCGAAGACGGCCTGAACGTTTTCCGCCACTGGTTCATGTGGGGCGCGATCGAGACGGCACCCGGCGTCTACGACTGGGAAGAATATGACCGGCAGCTCGATCTTGCCGCAAAAAACGGAATAAGGACCATCATTGCCGAGATGACACAGACCGTTCCTGACTGGGCGGTCCGCAAATATGCCCATGCGATCCAGATCACGTCAGATGGCAGGAAGCTCAGTTCAAACATGGGCGTGTCGTCAGCGACAGGCGGTTTTGGCAAGAATGGTGGTGGCGTTCTGACCCTGAACTGCCCGGAGGTGCGCGAGGCGGCCGGCCGGTTTCTGACGGCAATGGCCAAGCGCTACAAGGATCATCCGGCGCTCTACGGCTATGATATCTGGAACGAATGCAACTACGCAGAGGACGTCGACTATAGCAGCTATACGAAGGCTGCCTTCAGGACGTGGCTCAAGGCGAAGTACGGGAACCTCAAGACATTGGCCAAGGCATGGTATCGCTACAGCTATGCGGAATGGGACGATATCGAGCCCCCCGTCCAGATGGCAGCCTATCCTGAGTGCATCGACTGGCTGCAGTTCAAGCGTGAGAACTTTTATGAGCAGATGCAGTGGCGCATCGACACGATCCGGTCAGTCGACAGCAAGTGCCTGATTGCCGCGCACGGCGTCTCGGGTGCCATACCCGACATGGCCTCGCATGGCTGCGACGATTGGCTGGCAGCGTCGAAGGTTGAGCTCTACGGCTATACATGGATCCAGGCACGGAAAGGCACGGAGCCGTGGAAAACCTGGTACGGCGTCGACATCAATCGTGCTGCGGCACGCGGAAAACCATTCTGGCATGCAGAACGTCAGGCGGGCCCTCTTTGGCTGCAGCCCCAGGTGATCGGGCGTGACAAGGAGGACGGACGTGTCGCCGAGCCGGAAGACATCCGGATCTGGAGCCTGACGTCACTTGCCGGGGGCGCACGCGGGATGATGAACCTGCGCTACAGGCCATTGCTCGACGGACCTCTGTTTGGGGCCTTTGGTGCGTACGGCATGGACGGCTCGCGTACGCCGCGATCGGAGATGCAGGCGTCGCTCGGCAAGTGGGCCAATGATCCTGCCCAGGCAAACCTCTGGGCGGCAAAGCCCGTTCGCGGAGAAATCGGGATCATCGTCGTGCGCGAGACGCAGGAATGGGACTATCTTCTCAACCACGACCGAAAGGAGAAACCCTACAAGGATGCCATGTGGGGTGCCTACAGGGCGTTCCTTGACCAGGGCGTTCAGCCTGACTGGGTGCATATCGACGACATCGACAGCTATCGTGTGCTCTACTTCCCCTACCCGATCATGTTTACGTCGGAACAGGCGGACCGGTTGAAGACCTGGGTCGAAAATGGCGGAACGTTGATCTGCGAGGCATGCCCCGGATATTTCGGCGACCGCGGCCATGTCGGTCAGCAACAGCCGAACCTCGGGCTCGATGTGATGTTCGGGGCCCGTCAGGTCGATGTCGAATACATGCCCGACATCGGTGACCGGATCCGCTTCAATTTTGGCGGCCGCGACGTCCAGGGCGGGGGCATGCTCCAGTCCTATGAAGTAACCAGGGGAAAAGCACGCGGGACGTTCGACGACGGCCGCCTGGCGGTTGTCGAGAACGGCTATGGCGAAGGGCGCACACTCCTGATCGGCACAAATCCGTCGGTTGGTTACTTCACGACCAACGGAAAGGCCAACCGGGCGTTCTTCGGGGCGCTGATCGACTGGACGAGCATCGAGCGTCACGCCGCATTGTCCAATACCGGCCTTTTCGCCCGGGTACACAAGGGCGAAAACGGCAGCTTCGTGTGGCTCGTCAACCCGACGCGGGAAACACAAATGACGGAGGTCAGGCTTGCCGAGGCCCATGGGTGCATTCAAGCCGGAAAGGCTGCATCCTGGCCGCCCGGCCACCACTACCAGGGCAGCAAGGTCGAAGTCCCGGCCCGGGACGTCGTCATCCTGCAGATCGGCTAGTCATCGAACGGATGCGGGGCGAACCGGTAACCAGCGGCTCGCCCCGTTCTCTTCGCCTGTTGCCGGCTCGATTTCTTGAAAAAGGGCAGACGACACATGCCGACGATGACGCGGAGGTCGATCATTCATGGCAAGGATCGCTCGAGATAACGATTACGGGGCCCTGCAGAAAGTCGTGAGGCTTCTTTGTGGCAGCGAGGATTCTGCCGCGAAAGTTTCGCAACGCCCTCAACGCACACGATCTTCTCCTTGACGGGCTGTAAAGCACCCCCGAAGGAACGCCCCTCCGCAGCTGCTAAGCCGGGAGAAACGCGGGCGGGCATGGAGGTTTGCCAAGATTCTTGCAAGGGCAATTGAGTTTTCGGATCACTTGGCGAAGCCGAACGATGGCTGGAAAGATCGTCGACAGGCTGGAGCAGCGACGCCCGGTCGATCTGTTGGGCACACCGGCGACGACGCCAGTCCCCGTGCTTCCGATGATATGGGCAGTCACATGAGAGAGACCCGCATTTGGTGCGTGGATCGGCGCAGGAACGGTGTTTGCGGGAATGATCGCCCTGCTTTAGGAGACCAGCGGCAGTGCGTTCGTCCGTCACGATCAGTCGCGCCCAACGCCGCCTTGCCGGACGGCGTTAGTTATGGCGCATGTCCAAAGACGTAATGGCAGCGAACGAGTAGCCGTAAATGCCCGCAAATGGCCCGTGGTTTTTCACTGCTTCTTGCAGCCCTCTGACTTGTATGAGCATTGCACTTCGGACCGTGCACCGGCTTTGTCGGCTATGGTACAGGCGACGTGATGGTCATCGCTTGTGCAGAGATTGGAACATGAAATGAAAGAGGAGTTCGATGCTTGGGCAAAGTTTGTCGCGCCGAGTTCGGCGATCTTGCTTTCTGCCGAAGTCAAGGTGTATGGCTCCGCACCGTGAGCGGCCCATGCCAACAAGGATAATATGGTGGTACGGATGATCAGTTTCATGATTCGCTCCTTTCATGCGGACACCGGCATTCGTTCGCTAAAAGCTCGTTCGATCACGCGTCATATATTCCACCGTGATCATTCGCTCGTCCACCGGAGATTTCTGGAATTAGATCCCGTGTGAGGGAACCGCCTATGCGGTCAGGAAGTCGCAGCTTTCCATGATGGCGTCTTCCATGAGAGGGCCGCCCCGCACAGGCTCGACCTCCATGGCGAAGCTCGGTCAGTCAGCAGTTAAGGACGAGAACCGTCCTCGGTGGGGCGTCCGGACTTCAAATCCGGGTGGGGCAGCGAGGCTGTCTCGGGTGGGTTCGACTCCATCCTCTTCCGCCATCGCAGATGCGGGGACACCTTGCGGGCGACAACAGGCTCTTCCGGCAAGTAGAGATGCGTGTTGATCCGCACAGAACATTCGGACAGTCTGTTGCAAAGCAAATGAATCCAATATGAAGGTCGGCATGACGTTTTTTTTGAGGACTTTTGGCCGGCTGCAGCTACTCGACCGAAATGGCGATACCGTCGTGTTTCCCGAAAAAGGACTGCTGCTCTTCGTATACTTGCTCACGTCCGATCAGGGCCAGGCAGATCGTCCGGCAATAGCACGCTTTCTATGGGGCGACGCAGATGACGACGTCGCGCGTACTACGCTGAGAAAGGCGGTCTCCAGAATTATGGCGCGTCAGAATGAACTGGGCACCGTAATACTGTCCTCTGAAAACGGACTGCTCTCGATTAACCGACAGGCTTTGTGCTCGGACCTCCTCCTCGAAGCCGGTGGAGCGGAGCGCGAGCCAGTCGCGTTCCTCCAGGACCTTTTGAAAATTCTCAGCCAGCCATTTTTGGGGACCTCTCAAAGTGCGAGCCAGGAATTTAGAAGGTGGTTCGCCGAGCGGGAGAATTATCATGCATGCCTTCTCAAGGAGACGTTGAGAGACGCCTCAAAGCTGCCAAAAGGAAAAGAAGCGCCCGATATCTTGCGACGAGCGGCGACGACACTCTCCTGGCTGGATCCACACAATCCAGAAACAAAGCGCTTTATTTTACAGATCCTCAACGCTGAAGAATACGTGGCATCCCTTAGAAAGGATGTCGAACGTCGTCAGATTTCCCTTTCATTGAAGAGTAGCCGCCTGAGATCTGACGGCGACGTGTTGACATCGTCAACTCAACCGGCCGGACCTTCAGACGACGTTACATCTGCGAGCGAAGACGTGGTAGCCGCGGTCCCCCGCCTGATGTTGCTGCCACCCCGGAGTCAATCCGTGCAGTCAACTGCGTGGCAACTTGCTGGATCACTCATCGAGGACATCACGATTGGTTTCTGCGCCTTCGACAGCGTTCAGGTGATTGCGCCTTACTCAGCAGCTCAAGTGGGCAAGGATGCAAGGACACAGTCAGATTTTTGTGCGCGACATCGCGTTAACTACGTCCTTGACACCAGCACCAGCGGCGACACGGACGACGCCACACTGTTCGTCCAGCTCATCTACTTTGACCAGCACCAGGTCATATGGGCGGAGCGTTTCAGCCTCCACCACATGGCTCTTGCCAAGGACAGAAGGGCGGTTACCCGACAGGTTGCGCTGTCTGTTTGCAGAGAAATAGAACGATATGAAAGCCTGCGAGACAATCTCAGTCCAGTAGCCTATCATCGATATCTGGTTGGCAGGCGCCACCTGGTGCGCTTGACGCTTCCGAACTTGCGGCGTGCGCGTGCAGAGATGAAAGCGGCGCTGAACGTGAGCCCGAACTTCGCGCCAGCGCTAAGTTCAATGGCGCGGACCTATTCGAAGGAATGGCTGTTGACAGCGCGAGGTGATATCGAACTGCTGAACACGGCCGAAACATTAGCGAAGCAAGCAGGCCGGACGCGTTCCGACTTCGCTGACGCTTACCGCGAGTTGGGCGTCGCCAGATTGCTAAAGGGGCAGTTCGACGAAAGCGCCGAAGCAATGGAATTGGCGGAAACCTGTGGGCCGCACTATGCCGACGTCATCGCCGACTACGCTGACACGCTCGTCCATTGCTCCCTACCTGCGATGGCGTTGCAGAAGATCGAGCGAGCAATCGAGCTCAACCCCCTCAGCCCCGACACTTACCTCTGGACGGCTGCAGGGGCGAGTTATGCCCTCGCCGATTTCAACCGGGCACTGGATTACATCGGTCAAATGGCCGACCCCACCCTGGCTGACAGGCTTTCTGCCGCAAGCTGGGCGATGTTGGACAATCAGGAAAAGGCGCGGCTCCACGTGCGGAGATTTCGCGAAGCCAATCCAGACTTTGATGTCGACCGATGGCTTTCTGCGGTCCCGAGCAAGGAGCAATGGCACAAGGATCTCTATCGTGAGGGCCTGAAGAAGGCGGGATTCTAATAGCAAAACCTTCAGAATGGCAGTTTGCGCGACAGGAGGTGCTTGTTTAGCCGCTTTAACGTCGCTGAGGATTGGAAGCAGTGACGTCTTCCTCCCTGACGGACCAAAGTTCTGGTGGTCTCTTGATCACGCCGCATTTGAAAACTGCTACCGTATTCGCTTCACGGCCAAGTCTCTCTTCAAGAGAGGTCCTGTTCACGGTTGCCGATATTCGAGGCCATGGCATCGCCGCAGCGTTACGTTCCTCGACGGGCGCATCGAGATGGATCAGGACGGCGCCCAACGAAGGTCATGACGCTGGAGGGCTGTAAATTTCGGACCGCCCATGCAATCTCGAGGCAAGACTTTGCTGATCGGCATAGCGAGGATTGCCAGTGCGAGGATGGGCTTGCCGCCCATGGCATAAACGTCGGAAATTGCGGTCGTCGCTGCATGCGTCCGAAATCAACAAGGATCATCGACAACCGGCATGAAGAAATCGGTCGTCGTGACGATGCAGGTGTCCTCGTCGACCTGCCATACGGCAGCATCATCCGCCATTCCATCGCCGACCGGGAACTGGGCGAATGGCTGCGTTACAAAAGGACGTAGCGCCGAAAACGGACGAAAAAGCCCAGTCCGTCTTTTTTGCGCGCCCGACCTTCAGGCGATCTGCCTCTTCGGGCCAGAATCGGTCGGAATGCCGTTTTCAAAGGGATTAATCAAAGGAGGCGAGAACCAAATCCGGAGCTGCGTGGCGTTAGCCAGCGTTCCTATAGGCCGTCTGCGCCTTCAACGCCTCTTCCCGCGAAACCAGCGGCCCCTCTTCGTCCGGCATGATCGGCGGCACTTGCACCACAACCGGCTTCGTTTGCCCCGCCTCGATCATTTCGAACATTTTTTCGAGCATGGCCGGCACGTTTTGCCGCACCATTTCGATGTGATGCCCGAGAAGGGCTGCAAACGGATCCCAGTCGAAGCAGCCGATGACGACATCCTGGCGGTCGATCGCCCCGGCCCGTCGCAGCCACCGCATCACGCCTTCGAGCGAGATCGTAGAATTGACGAACATGCCTTTAGCCGGCAAAACGCCGCGGGCGACTAGCTCATCAAGCGCCTTTTCCGCCTTCTCGGGCGCATATCCGCAAGGCAGGATATTCTCCTCGCTGACGGAAACGCCCATTTCGGAATGGGCCTGTCGGAAGCCTCGAATACGTTCGGCCGTATTGTGATCGCTGCCACGGCCGCCGATGAACAGGAGCGGGTTCTTCTCGTTTAGCTGGCGCTCGCAGTTCAGCAGGATTTTTCGGGTCAGTTCCCGTGCGCCTTCAAAATTGTCCGAGATCACGGATGGCGCCAGAGTGCCGGGCAGATCGAGGTTGATGCTGCGAACACCCGCCGCCGAACACATTTCGGTGATCCGGTCTGGATCCGTCGCACCCGTCGAGATCAGGCAGTCCACCTGATAGGAAAGCATGGTGCGCGCTGCCTCGACCTCGAGCTGCGGATCGCGCCGCGTGCAGGTAATAATCGGAAACAGCCCGCGAGCACGCGCCATGTCCTCAAAACTTTCGACGATCGAACCGAAGTACCGATTGTCGTATTTCGGAACGATCATTCCAATGATGTGCGACTTGTCACGCCGAAGAAGGCTTGCCTGCATGTTGGTCGCATAACCCTGCTCCTCGGCCAGGCGTGTAATTTTCTCGGCGAGTTGACTGCTGATACGCCGCTTCTTCCAGTTCCCGTTAAGAACCGCACTGACAGCGCTCGCCGACGTTCCTGCGAGGCTCGCAAGATCGTAGATGGTGGTGCGCTTGGCCTGCTTTGGGCGAGTCAAATTTCAATCTCCATTTCGCCGCCACCTTGACACCTTTATGAAGAGGTGGCAATTGTTGCTTCATCGATTGAGCAAAGAGGTGCAATCGATGAAGCAAGCCGGCGGGAGTCCGGCGCGGGAGGGTGATGCTCTAAAGAAGCCGCAACATCGAATCTCGTGATCTGGCGTCCATGGCCTGCCGTGCGCCCCATGGTGAATTCGCGGCGACCGTCGACAATGCCTCAGCCTGTTTTTGTCGTCATTTAAACGTAGGAGGAGAGAATGAAGTCTTTTAATTTGCTTTTGGCCTCGGCCGCCATTGCCCTTGGCACTGCCGCTGCAGCATCAGCGCAGGAAGCGTCAACTGTGGCGTTTCTGATGCCGGACCAGGCGTCGACGCGCTACGAGCAGCACGATTTCCCGGGGTTCAAGGCGGAGATGGAGAAGCTTTGCCCCAAGTGCACGGTCGTCTACCAGAATGCCAATGCCGACGCGTCGCTCCAGCAGCAGCAGTTCAACTCGGTAATCGCCCAGGGAGCCAAGGTCGTCGTTCTTGACCCGGTCGATTCAGCCGCTGCGGCCGGCCTCGTCGAACTCGCCCAGTCCCAGGGTGTCAAGGTAATCGCCTACGACCGCCCGGTTCCTGACAAGCCTGCCGACTTCTACGTCTCCTTCGACAACGAAGGTATCGGTTATGCAATCGCCAAGTCTCTCGTCGAACATCTTAAGGCAACTGGCGTGGCAGATGGCGCGGGGGTCCTTGAAATCAACGGATCGCCGACTGATGCGGCAGCGGGTCTGATCCGCGACGGCATTCACCGTGGCCTGAAGGAATCTACCTACAAGACGCTGGCTGAATACGACACTCCGGAATGGGCTCCGCCGAAGGCTCAGGAATGGGCCGCAGGCCAGATCACCCGCTTCGGTGGCGACATCAAGGGTGTCGTGGCAGCAAATGACGGCACCGCCGGCGGCGCCATTGCCGCATTCAAGGCAGCTGGTGTCAATCCTGTACCGCCGGTGACAGGCAACGACGCGACGATCGCAGCACTGCAGCTCGTCATCTCCGGTGACCAGTATAATACGATCTCCAAGCCTTCCGAAGTGGTTGCCGCGGCAGCAGCCAACGTCGCAGTCCAGATGCTCAAGGGTGAAAAGCCGGAAGCCAAGACCACGCTTTATAACACGCCGTCGCAGCTCTTCATTCCAGCGGTCGTCACTGCCGAGAACATCAAGGCCGAGATCTTCGACAAGAAGATCCAGACACCAGAGCAGATCTGCACCGGTGAATATGCGGAAGGCTGCAAGAAGCTCGGCATCCTTAAGTAAGAACCGCCTTGTCATTCCGGTCGCACGATGTGCGGCCGGACTTTTCTGGAAGCACAAAGGGCTTCAGCCATGAGCACCACAGCAAGCAATATGCCGGAGCGAGGACAACCCATCCTCCGACTCAAGAACGTGTCGAAACACTTTGGTGCCGTCTCGGCGCTGACCGACATCGAACTGGAAGTGAAGGCCGGTGAGGTCGTCGCCCTTGTTGGCGACAACGGTGCGGGCAAGTCGACGCTGGTCAAGGTCCTTGCCGGGGTTCATCAGCCCTCCGCCGGGTCGATCGAGTTCTGCGGACAGAGTGTTACGCTCGACAGCCCTGGCACGGCGCTTGAACTCGGCATCGCGACCGTGTTTCAGGATCTCGCCCTGTGCGAAAACCTCGATGTCGTGGCAAACCTCTTCCTTGGCCATGAGCTTTCACCCTGGGGCCTCGATGAGGTTGCGATGGAAGTCCGCGCCTGGACGCTGCTCAGGGAGCTTGCGGCACGCATTCCTTCGGTGAGGGAACCGATTGCATCCCTTTCGGGTGGACAGCGCCAGACAGTGGCTATCGCCCGCTCGCTCCTCCTCAATCCAAAGATCATCATGCTTGACGAGCCGACCGCCGCACTCGGCGTCGCGCAGACCGCAGAGGTGCTCAATCTCATCGAGCGCGTCCGCGACCGTGGCCTCGGCGTCATCATCATCAGCCACAACATGGAAGATGTCCGCGCGGTCGCTGACCGGATCGTCGTGCTGCGGCTCGGCAGGAACAATGGCGTCTTTACACCCGACGCGTCCAATCATGAACTCGTGGCGGCCATCACCGGTGCGACCGAAAACTCCGTCTCCCGCCGCATCGAGCGGAAAGCCGGTGGGCCCCAGGAAACCAGCGGGAGACCGGCATGAGCCAGAAACCAACCACCCCCATCAATGCGCCGGCCGCAGCACTCGACCGAAGCGATGAGCGTGTCCGGCATGACGACAGCGTCATGGCGATGGTCGGTGCCTTCATCGACCGCGTGAAATCCGGTGACCTCGGCATGCTGCCTGTCGCTGTCGGATTGATCGTCATCTCGCTGGTCTTTTCGATTCTGAACCCGGTATTCCTGGCACCCAACAACCTCGTGAACCTTCTGTTTGACTGTGCGACTGTCGGCGTCATCTCGCTCGGCATTGTCTGCGTCCTGATGCTTGGCGAGATCGACCTGTCGGTCGGTTCCATGAGTGGATTGTCGTCAGCCATTCTCGGTGTTCTCTGGGTGAACAACGGCTTGCCATTTGCCGTCGCGATCGTTGCCGCGATTGTCGCCGGTGCGCTGGTCGGAACCATCTATGCCGTCCTGTTCAACCGGCTTGGTATGCCGAGTTTCGTCGCCACCCTGGCTGGTCTGTTGGCGCTCCTTGGAATGCAGCTCTATATCCTTGGCCCGACCGGCAGCATCAACCTGCCTTACGCATCGTCCCTCGTCCGCTTCGGCCAGATTCTCGTGATGCCGGACTGGCTGTCCTATATGCTCGCCCTGATCCCTGGTGCCGCCATCATCGCGAAAGGCATCAGAACGCGTCAGCATCGCGCCGCGGTCAACCTGTCGTCGCAACCGTTCGCAGCAACGGCCATCAAGGCCATCGTTCTCACGGCCGCGCTCGAATTTGCGACATACTACCTCAATCTCGGCAGAGGCATCCCGTGGATGTTCGGTCTGTTCGTGGCGATTGCCGTTGTACTCAACTACGCACTGACCCGTACAAAGTGGGGACGCTCGATGTTTGCGGTTGGCGGCAATCGCGAAGCCGCAAGGCGCGCCGGCATCAACGTCCGCCGTATCTACCTGAGCGCCTTCGTGCTCTGCTCGACACTTGCGACCATCGGCGGGATCCTGTCCGCCTCGCGCCTGGCATCGTCCAGTCAGCAGGCTGGTACCGGCGATGTGAACCTGAATGCCATCGCGGCAGCCGTGATCGGCGGAACCAGCCTCTTCGGTGGCCGTGGCAGCGCCTATTCGGCCCTGCTCGGGATCATCGTCATCCAGGCGATCTCCAACGGCCTTACCCTGCTCAACCTCAGTTCCTCGCTGCGTTACATGATTACCGGAGGCGTTCTTGCGACCGCCGTGATCGTTGACTCGCTTGCCCGTCGTTCCCGCGTCAGCCATGGACGCGCCTAATATCATTGGAGTTTCAGCATGACCGACCTCATGAAAGGCAAAGTTGCTGCCATCACCGGTTCGGCGTCCGGCATAGGCTTGGAATGTGCCCGCACGCTTCACGCCGAGGGTGCCACCGTCGTCCTTATCGACCGCGCCAAGGACAGGCTTGAGGCGATCTGTGAGGAGTTGGGCGAACGAGCCTTCCCGCTGGTCGTCGACCTTCTCGACGGCAAGCAGCTGTCGGGAATATTGCCCCGCATCCTGGACATAGCGGGCAGACTCGACATTTTCCATGCCAATGCCGGTGCTTACATCGGCGGGCAAGTAGCCGAAGGCGACCCAGATGCCTGGGACCGGATGCTCAATCTGAACATCAACGCGGCCTTCCGCTCGGTTCACGCAGTCCTGCCGCACCTGATTGCCCAGAAATCCGGAGACATCCTGTTCACCAGCTCGATCGCCGGCATGGTGCCGGTTGTATGGGAACCGATCTATACGGCGTCAAAGTTCGCGGTCCAGGCCTTCGTGCACTCGACACGTCGTCAGGTTGCCCAACACGGCGTAAGGGTTGGCGCTGTACTCCCGGGTCCGGTGGTCACCGCCCTTCTCGATGACTGGCCGAAGGCGAAGATGGACGAGGCGCTCGCGAATGGAAGCCTTATGCAGCCGAAGGAAGTCGCCGACTGCGTGCTGTTCATGCTTTCCAGACCGCGCAACGTGACTGTGCGCGATCTGGTGATACTTCCGAACAGCGTCGACCTTTAAGGGGCGATCTCCGCGACCACGCGGAGACGAGCCATTCATGCCCGGAGACACCAGAGACCATGAGCGACTTAACCCAAATCCCGCCAACCGACGCCAGCTACGTCATCGGAGTTGACGTTGGCACCGGAAGCGCTCGCGCAGGGGTGTTCGACCTTTCAGGACAGATGCTATCCTCGGCCAAAAGGGACATCACCCTCTACCGTGAAGCGGGCTCAATCGTGGAGCAGTCAACCAGCGAAATATGGCAGGCGGTCTGCAATTCCGTCCGCGAAGCCGTTCGCATCGCAGCTATTGATCCAGCCAATGTTGTCGGCATGGGATTTGATGCGACCTGCTCGCTCGTGGTGCTGGGAGACGGGGGTGCGCCCCTGCCCGTCGGGCCGTCCGAGGATCCCGATCGAAACATCATCGTCTGGATGGATCACCGGGCAGTGCCGCAGGCCGAACGCATCAACGAACTCGGTCACCAGGTCTTGCGTTACGTTGGCGGCCGCATCTCGCCGGAAATGGAAACGCCGAAGCTGCTCTGGCTTAAGGAGAACAAGCCACAGGTGTTCGACGCGGCATGGCAATTCTTCGACCTCGCGGATTTCCTGACCTGGCGCGCGACCGGCGATCTCTCCCGATCCACCTGCACGGTCACCTGCAAGTGGACATATCTCGCCCACGAAAGCCGTTGGGATGCCAGCTATTTCCAGGACATCGGCCTGGGGTCGCTTGCAGACGAGGGATTTTCTCGCATCGGCCAGGCAATTGTCGAGCCTGGCTCAGCTCTGGGCCAGGGACTGACTGCACTTGCAGCCGAGGAACTGGGGCTAGTTCCGGGTACGGCAGTCGCTGCCGGTCTTATCGACGCCCATGCCGGAGGGATCGGAACGGTCGGGTTTGGTGGCGGACCGACCTCGAACCTCGCCTACGTCTTTGGCACCTCATCCTGTACCATGACATCGACGAACGAACGGGCCTTCGTGCAGGGAGTGTGGGGACCCTACTACTCGGCGATGGTACCCGGTCTGTGGCTGAACGAAGGTGGTCAAAGTGCCGCCGGAGCAGCGATCGATCAGCTCCTTTCCTTCCATCCTGCCGCCGCCGAGGCAACCGATCTTGCCAAGGCAAAGAGCATGGCGCTTCCCGTCATGCTCGCCGAACTTGCCGCCGAAAAGGCCGCAACGCCCTCGGATGCGGTCTCACTTGTAACCGGCATGCATGTCGTGCCCGAGTTTCTCGGAAACCGCGCGCCACTCGCCGACCCGCACGCCCGAGCGATCATAGCAGGACTTGGAATGGAGCGTGACATCGATAATCTTGTCCAGTTCTATGTCGCAGGCCTCTACGGCATTGGATACGGGCTGCGACAGATCATCGATGCACAGGCAGATGCTGGTGTTGAGTTCGAAAACGTCGTCATCAGCGGCGGCGCCGGCCAGCATGCCTTCGTCCGTCAGCTCCTCGCAGACGCAAGCGGCAAGCCCGTCGTGGCGACGAAGGCTGAAGAGCCGGTCCTGTTGGGGGCTGCGATCCTAGGAGCCGTAGCAGGCGGCTGTTTTGCCAACGTCCGCGAAGCCATGAACAGGCTGACGACGGTTGACAAGACGTACATTCCTTCCCCGGGAGGCGTCGCTGATATTCACGCAAGACGCTATGGTGCATTCAAGGAGTTGCAGCGATTGGCACAGGGTCTGCGGGACGTCTGATCAATCTCGTCACCCGAGATGGGAAAAGACGGAAAGGCGTTTTTAACCTGGCAGGACCGGCGAGGTCGTCGCTTATATGAACGCGCCGTCTTGGGGGAACCTATCCGGTGTGTAGAGCAGCAGCCTCGCGGACATGAAGTCTTCCCGTTCGTTCCATATCTCGTTGCTGACCATCCATGCGTTGCATCCCTGCCATGGGCGGACGACAACGCCCATCTGATGCATCGACCATATGCTCTCGGATGTTTCCGAGAAACGCTGTTTGCCTCGCCGCATCAGCCATAGAAGCGTGGCAATCTCATTTGCGGTGAGTGTCGCAGGCGACACGGTTTCGGAGGGCTCAGGGGACCCGACGACACCGGGCTCCATCGTGAGCATCGCAAGGGCCAACAATGCTCCAAGCACTGCAAGCGCAATAAGGGCTTTCGCATCAGTCGACAGGTCGGGCTGGACAAGAGCAATACCAATCACGCCGTAGAGGACCACGGCAAGGAGAGAGGTTCTGACATGGCTATGGAACAGGTACCTCATCGCGTTCCACCTTCGATGAAGAGGAAGTTGCAATACTATCAAAGCAAATGCAACTTTTAATGTTCCACTGCCGTTCTCTGTTTGTTTTAAAGTTAATTAGCTTTACCTAATTTACAGTCGAATTGACGTCGGGGCGGGCGAAACCTTCGGCCTATCGCTCTCGCTCGAACGGGCACGCTGCATCCCTTCCCTGAAAGGTCAGAACAAATGTTCATATGAACATTTGTTCTTGCAAAATGAACTTTGCCTGATACGGTCCCGGACAAGTTTGGAGCGGGAGGCTCTGAACCAAAAAGGGAGTGAGCATGAAAAAGACGGCTTTGTTCCTGTCCGCAGGTGTAGCGGCAGTTCTTCTGGCGTCGCAGGCTGCGTCCGCGGCGACCAAGATCCAGTGGTGGCATGCCATGGGAGGCGAAAACGGCGCCAAGCTCGAAGAGATCGCCAAGAATTTCAATGCTTCGCAGAGCGACTATGAAATCGTGCCTGTATTCAAGGGCACCTATGATGAAACACTGACCGGCGCTATCGCGGCGTTCAGAGCCAACCAGCAACCCGCAATCGTACAGGTCTATGAAGTCGGGACGGGCACGATGATGGCAGCAAAGGGCGCCATCTACCCGATCTACCAGTTGATGAAGGACCAGGGCGAAGCCTGGGATCAGAGCAAGTTTCTTACTCCGGTAGTCGGCTACTACTCCGATACGGACGGGAACGTGCTGTCCTTGCCTTTCAATTCCTCGACGCCAATCATGTATTACAACAAGGACGTCTTTCAGAAGGCCGGCCTCGATCCGGAAACCCCGCCAAAGACGTGGGCGGACGTCGAATCCTTCTCGCGGAAGATAGTCACGTCAGGCGCCGCCAAATGCGGGTTCACCAGCGCGTGGATCTCTTGGATCCAGACAGAAAATCTGAACGCCCTGCACGACAAGCCTTATTCAACGAAGGCCAACGGGTTCGGCGGAGTGGACGCCGAATTCACCTTCAACAACGACCTCACGGTGCACCACTGGGACAACCTCAAGAAGTGGCAGGACGAGGGCCTTTTCAAATACGGTGGACCAGGTGGCGGTGACAATGCTCCCCCGATGTTCTACTCGCAGGAATGCGCCATGTACATGAACTCCTCGGCAGGGCGCGCGGGCGTCGTCAACAACGCCAAGAGCTTCAAGGTCGGCTTCGCGCCCCTGCCCTACTACAACGACGTGATCAAGGAACCGATGAATTCCATCATCGGCGGTGCAACACTCTGGACCCTGCAAGGCAGACCGGCAGACGAGTACAAGGGAGTGGCAAAGTTCTACACCTATCTCCAGAAGCCCGAAGTCCAGGCTGACTGGCACCAGTTCTCCGGCTACCTTCCCATTACCGAAGCAGCCTACAAGCTCGGCCAGGACCAGGGCTATTATGAAAAGAACCCTGGTTCGGACGTTGGCATCAAGCAACTGACACGGGTCGCCCCGACGGAAAATTCCAAGGGTATCCGCTTCGGTAACTACGTGCAGGTACGCGGCATCATCGATGACGAGTTCGCAGCTCTTCTTGGCGGCAAGAAATCAGCCAAGGAAGCGCTGGACTCGGTAGTTAGCCGTGGCAACGAGCAACTGCGCGATTTCCAATCGGCCAACGAATAGTCCCCGAGGCCGAGAGCCGGTCAAGCCGGCTCTCTCCTTGCCATCTGTTCTTGCGTGAGGGGACCATGCAGACCAAGCGAACCGTCTTTCCGAACAAGGTGCTGCCCTATCTGTTGATTGCGCCGCAGATGCTAGTAACCATTGTTTTCTTTCTCTGGCCGGCCGGAACTGCATTCTGGCAGTCGTTTCTGCGTAATGACGCATTTGGCTTCAAGACCACTTTCGTGTGGTTCTCGAACTACCGAAAGCTGTTTGCCGACCCGATCTACATAAGCGCCTTTGGCAATACCATTGTGTTTGCCGTGCTCGTCACCTTTCTTTCGCTGTCGATCTCGCTGCTGCTGGCGGTTGCCGCAATGCGCGTTCTGCGGGGATCGCGGACCTACTCGACGCTGCTGGTCTGGCCCTATGCCGTCGCACCCGCGATTGCTGGCATTCTTTGGTGGTTCATGTTCAATCCATCGATCGGCATCGTGGCCTACATGCTGCGCGCAATTGGGATCAACTGGAACCATCTGGTCAACGCAACCGATGCAATGGTGCTCATTGTCATTGCGGCCACGTGGAAGCAGATCTCCTATAACTTCCTGTTTTTCCTTGCGGGCTTGCAGTCCGTCCCGCGATCCCTGCAGGAGGCTGGTGCAATCGACGGAGCCGGTCCCGTCAAGCGCTTCTGGACAATCGTCTTCCCGCTCATTTCTCCGACGACCTTCTATCTGATGGTCATCAACATCGTCTACGCAATGTTCGACACGTTCGGGATCATCCACGCAACGACACAGGGCGGTCCGGCACGCGCAACTGAGATCCTTGTCTACAAGGTCTATTTCGACGGCTTCATTGGCCTCAACCTTGGCTCCTCGGCCGCCCAGTCCGTCATCCTGATGCTGATTGTCTGTGGCCTTACCGCAATCCAGTTCCGCTTCATCGAGCGGCGTGTCCAATATTGAAAGCGCTCCGCCCATGGTTGAGAACCGTCCATTCCTGAACCTCCTGGCCCACCTTGTTCTGATTGTCGGTGTTGCCATCGTCGTTTTTCCTGTCTACGTCGCTTTCATCGCCTCAACCCATGGCGGCACCGACTTCCTTTCCGACGTCGTTCCCCTTGTTCCAGGTCCCCACCTTATCGAGAACTATGCAACGATGCTGTCGGCCGGGATGACGAGTTCGGGCGCGCCGCCAATCGGGCCGATGATGCTCAACTCACTCGTCATGGCCGTTGGTGTCGCAGTCGGGAAGATCGTCATCTCCATCCTGTCGGCATTTGCGATCGTCTATTTCCGTTTCCCATTCCGAACCCTTGCCTTCTGGATGATCTTCATCACCTTGATGCTCCCGGTCGAGGTGCGCATTGTGCCGACCTTCAAGGTTGTTGCCGACCTAGGGCTCCTCAACAATTATGGTGGACTGATCATTCCGTTGATTGCTTCGGCAACAGCAACGTTCCTGTTCCGCCAGTTCTTTCTGACCGTGCCGGAAGAACTGATGGAGGCCGCACGCGTCGATGGCGCCGGACCGATGAAGTTCTTTCGCGATATTCTTCTGCCCCTCTCGGTGACCAACATCGCAGCGCTCTTCATCATTCTGTTCGTGCTTGGTTGGAACCAATACCTCTGGCCACTTTTGATCACCACCGATCCAAGCCTTTACACGGTGGTCATGGGCATCCAGCGCATGGCGGCGGTTGCTGATGCAGAGCCCCGCTGGAACCTCGTCATGGCTGCGGTCATCCTCGCTGCCCTGCCACCCGTCCTCGTCATCCTCGCCATGCAACGCCTTTTCGTCAAAGGCCTGGTTGAAACGGAGAAGTAAGAATGGCCACGATCGAAATCGTCGACCTCAAGAAGAATTACGGCTCCGTACCTGCCGTCAAAGGCGTCACCCTTTCTGTTGCCGATGGCGAACTGATCGTCCTCGTCGGACCATCTGGCTGCGGCAAGTCTACATTGCTTCGGATGATTGCGGGCTTGGAAACGGTCAGCGACGGGAAAATCGAAATTGCCGGTCGCAACGTCAACAATGCCGAGCCTGCAGAGCGCGATATTGCAATGGTCTTCCAGAACTATGCGCTCTATCCGCATATGACGGTGCGCGGCAATCTGGAATACGGGCTGAAAAACAGGAGAACGCCCCGGGCCGAAATTGACCGACGCGTGCATGAGGCGGCCGAGATTCTCGAGATCGGGCCGATGCTTGAACGAAGACCACGCGAGCTGTCGGGAGGTCAAAGGCAGCGCGTCGCGATGGGCAGAGCGATCGTGCGCGAGCCAGCAGCGTTCCTGTTCGACGAGCCGCTCTCAAACCTTGACGCCAAGCTACGTGTCCAGATGCGTGTCGAAATCCGCCGGCTCCAGCGTCGGCTGAAGACGACGAGCATCTACGTCACCCACGATCAGCTTGAAGCAATGACGCTCGCCGATCGGCTGGTGGTGATGAATGGCGGGCTCGTCGAGCAAATAGGCTCGCCTGTCGAAGTCTACGACCGCCCTGCAAGCCTGTTCGTCGCTGGCTTCATCGGATCCCCACCAATGAATCTGATGCCGATTGAGGTCATCGCCGACTCCAACGGCCAACATAGCTTTGAGTTTCCCACTGGGACCGATATCGTCGGCGTGCGCCCCGATCAGCTGTCGCTGGTCGAGCCAGCCGAACCGTCAATCCGTCTCAACGCGACGGCCGAGCTTCTGGAGCCGATCGGTGGAGAAAGCCATCTTCACGTGCGCCTCGGCGATCGCGGCCATACCGCCATCCTCAGCGTCCCCGGACGTCCAGAAGTCGCTGAAGCGGCAAAATTTCCAGTCTATGCCCGTGTCAGCGCCATGCATCCGTTTAACCGCGAAACCGGCAAACGAACAGATGTCGCACCGGCATCATAACCGGAATGTAGCAGCCAACAGAAAGCCAGAACATGACGATTTCCCAGCAGCGCATCGGTCCGGCGCGTAACGAGGTCCATGCACATCGGGGCGCTTCGGCCGTTGCTCCCGAGAATACGATTGCAGCCTTCCGGGCCGCTGCTGAGCAGGGCTGCAAATGGGTCGAGCTCGATGTTGCACTCCTGCAGGATGGAACGGCTGTCGTCATTCACGACGTTTCTGTCGATCGATGCTCTTCCTCGCGCGGCAATCTCGGTGACATGGTGGCCGCAGATATTGAAAGCATCGATGCCGGCTCGTGGTTTTCAGAAGCTTACCGCGGAGAGGCGCTGCCAACACTGGCGCTCGCGATCGAACGTCTCGGCGACCTCGGGCTCAATCTCAACGTCGAGATCAAGCAGCACGCGCACCACACATCGCTCGCGCAGTTGACGGAAACCGTCCATTCTCACCTCAGAAAACGCGCACCCCATACTGAAATCGTCATTTCAAGCTTTGATGCCGAAGCGCTAAAAGCGATGCATCGGCTCGATCCAGACTACGAGCTCGCCATGCTGTGGAGCGAACTGCCGCGTGACTGGGCCGATGTTCTGGCCTCTATCCCGGCAAACACGATCCATCTAAACTACAAGTCGTTGAGCTTCGGGTTCCTCGAGGAGGCAAGTCGGCGCGAGATAAAGGTCAGGGCATGGACGTGCAACGCACCACACCTTCTCCGTCCTTTCTGGGGTGCTGGCTTGACAGGTGTCATTACTGACGACCCAAGTCTCTTCCTGACTTGAAAGCGTGCAGGGGGCGGTAATGATATCGAGCAGACAGCGCGACATGCTCGCGCTCATCGAGAACGAGGGGATGCAGTTCATCGAGGATTTGGCGCGTCGGTTCGGCCTGACGACGCAAACGATCCGGCGCGATATAAACGCGCTTTGCGACCTTGGTTATGCCAGGCGTTTTCATGGTGGCGTCGATGTGCCCGTCGAGGGAAGGAACATCTCCGTCAATGCACGCGCTCAGCTCAACAGCGCTGCCAAAAGGCGCATCGCGAGACGCGTTGCAAGCGACATCGGTCCGAATTCCACAGTCTTCCTTGGGATCGGCAGCAGCGTCCAATTTGTTGCCGAGGCGTTGCGGGATCACCAGGGCCTTACGGTCGTTACCAACAATATCCATGTCGCGCTTATCCTTTGCGACGCCTCAAACATCGAGGTGCACCTGACTGGCGGGCTGTTGCGCCATGACGACCGGGATGTGGTCGGCGCCGACGTCATCCGGTTTTTCGAAAAGTTCTATGCCACGCACGCCGTCGTTGGAGCCGGCGCCCTCAGTCACGTTCATGGGCTGATGGACTTCAGTTACAGTGAAGCGCAGATCACCAACGCCATTATCGAAAATTCCAAGAGCTGTTTCCTGGCAGCTGATGCCAGCAAGTGGATGCGCAACGCTTCGGTGCGCGTCGCCCCCTTCAACAAACTGACCCGGTTCTACACCGACCGGCTGCCTGACGACCAAGGTGTTGTCGCCGCTTGCGCGGCAAGCAGCATGGACATCGTGTTGTGCGGCGAGGAGTATTCATGACATTCATAGGCGCTGCCCCATCGCCGGCGGACCTGCGCAACGTGCGTTACCTGTTCACCGATATCGACGATACCCTGACGACAGAAGGTCAGCTGTTACCACAGACTTACCAAGCCCTCTGGGATCTCTACCGCGCCGGGATTTCAATCATTCCCGTAACCGGAGGATCGGCTGGCTGGTGCGAACACATCGTTCGAGCCTGGCCGGTGGCCGCGGTCATCGGCGAGAGCGG
Organism: Rhizobium sp. BK176; assembly: GCF_024808055.1. Classification (NCBI taxonomy): domain Bacteria; kingdom Pseudomonadati; phylum Pseudomonadota; class Alphaproteobacteria; order Hyphomicrobiales; family Rhizobiaceae; genus Rhizobium; species Rhizobium sp. BK176. The sequence continues at coordinate 93,594 of NZ_JANUBV010000010.1, forward strand.
AGCCTTTGCTGTTTTCCGGCGAGATGGCGAGGTCGTCTTCGACTATTGGGAAGACGGCGCCCTGCAGGCGCGACGCCAGCGTGAACATCTCGAAGCGATCGGGAAGATTATCAGATCCACGCCCTCGCCATTTCGGATTGCCCATGATCAGGCATTCCGGCTGGCAGATGTTGCCATCGACATCGGTGGTGTACCCTACGAGGAGGTCGATATCCTGGCTGATCAAATTCGGCAGATGGCGGCGACCGTCGCCATCAGCTCCATTCATATCAATACGTGGATCGGAAACTATGACAAGAAAGCCATGAGCGAGCGATTGCTCAATGAAGCTTTCGCGGTGGATCCCCTGACGACGCCTTCAGTCACGGCTTTCGTTGGTGATTCACGCAACGACGCTCCCATGTTCGGCTACATCCGCAATTCTTTTGGCGTGCGCAACATTTTGCCCATAATGGACAAACTTCCGCATAAGCCACGATGGGTTTCGTCGGAACCGGCTGGCCTCGGGTTCAGAGATATTGCGACCACACTTTTGCGCGCGAAAGCATAGAATGTGGCCTCGCGAAATGATGATGATCGGGCACGGGGGGCGGATCGCCTCGACGAACTCTTCGATCGTCTTGCAGGGAATGATCTGCTTCTTCAAATCACCGGCGCTTTCGTAGAATTCGTCGGTCTTCTCAGGCGTGCGGTTGAAGACAGCAATCTTGTTGCCTTTTTCCGCAATGTTGAGCGCCAGGTTGGAACCCATGACGGCAAGCCGATCAGCCCGATTTCTGCCTTCTCCACGATACATCCGCTTTTTTGGTTTCTCGCAATGACGGGATGCACCGCCAAGTACGCGGCGCCCCAAAGCTGTCCGCTATCGCCCGGCTAGAAGGCCAGCTGTACCTTCATCGATTTGCTCCGATCCCCGGCAGCTTCGAAAGCCTGAACCGCTTCCGTCAGCGGATAAATGCCGCTCAACAGGGGCTTAAGATCGACCCGCCGGCTATTGATGAGATCGACCGCAGCGCCGAACTCCTCATGGAACCGAAACGTGCCCTTCATCTCGATCCTTGGCGACGACCATGTTCTGCTGAATCGGGACCTCACCCCCGAGGCCAAGTTGTACAAGAACCGAGCGGGCACGCATCGCATCGTTATGAATGATGGTGTCGATACTCGGGAACGCCGAGGGCCAGTTTCCCGCACCGGTTGGCCCTTCTTACACCTATTACTAGAATACACCTTTTTGATCTAGGATTTGCTTACCGTTTTAATCAATATTTAGTCGATTTTATCCAAGGTATGCTTAACTATATTGGAGATATATATGTCTATTTCTATAAGTAAAGCCTTGAATTCCCGCGCCATTATTGAAGCATTGGACCGGTCCCAGGCATTGATTGAGTTCAAACTTGACGGAACGATCATCTCGGCCAACGAGAATTTTTGCAAAGTCCTTGGTTACGCAGCCGGCGAGCTTACGGGCAAGCACCACCGCATATTCGTCGACCCACGCGAAGCAAACTCGCCGGACTATCAGGCTTTCTGGCAGGGGCTGGCGTCTGGAAAGTTCGACCAGCGCCAGTACAAGCGGTTTACCAAGGACGGCAGGCCTGTTTGGATCGAGGCTTCGTACAATCCGGTCTTCAGGCGCGGAAAACCTTACAAGGTTGTGAAGATCGCGACCGACATAACCAGGGCAAAGTTGCGGGAATCCGACAGCATCGGCAAACTCGGTGCATTATCGCGCGCGCAGGCAATCATCGAGTTCACCCCAAGGGGCGAGATATTGACGGCGAATGAAAACTTCCTTCAGGCGCTCGGGTATTCACTTTCCGACATTGTGGGACAGCATCACAGGATGTTTTGCGAAGGAGACTACGTGAAGTCGTCGGCTTATCAGGACTTCTGGGCACGTCTTGGTCGGGGAGACTTCTTTAGCGACGAATTCAAGCGCATCGCAAAGGGCGGCCGGGAAATCTACATCCAGGCGACCTACAACCCTATCTTCGATGATGATGGCAAGGTGGCCAAGGTCGTGAAGTTTGCAACTGATATAACGGGACGCGTCTATGCTCTTAAGGAGGTTGGAAATGGCCTCGAGCGTTTGGCTGACTGCAACATCCGCATGACGATTGACCAACGATTCACGCCGGAGTTCGAACATCTCCGGAAGGACTTCAACACCTCAATTGGAAAATTTCAGGAAACGCTCGAACAGGTCCTGGCCGAGACGCGTTCTCTGACTGCGAAGAGCTCAGAAATGCAGGACGGTTCGACGAATCTTGCGGAGCGGTCAGAGCAGCAGGCAAAGGCGCTGGAAGAAACCGCCGAGGCGCTGACAAAGATCGCCTCGGCGGTCAAGGGATCAACGGAGCGGACCGCCGACACGCGGGAGCTGGTTCGGGTTGCCCGTAGCGCAGCCAGCGAATCCGTCGAGATTGTTAATTCCGCCGTCATGGCGATCGAAAGGATACAGAAAGCGTCGCAGGAGATCTCGACCATCATCAACGTCATCGACGACATCGCCTTCCAGACCAACCTTCTGGCGCTTAATGCGGGTGTGGAAGCAGCTCGGGCCGGCGAGAGCGGAAAAGGATTTGCTGTCGTCGCACAGGAGGTTCGCGAGCTCGCACAGCGCTCTGCTATGGCCGCCAAGGAGATCTCCGTACTGATACAGAACTCAAGCAACGAGGTGAAGGAGGGAGTGCGACTTGTGGGCGCCACCGGAAGCGCCCTCAACAAGATCGAGGGTTTTGTCGAGGCCATCGACCATAATGTCGAGGCCATTGCCGGAGCATCCGTGGAGCAGTCTGCTAACCTGTCTGACATCAGTTCCGCCGTGGCCGCCCTCGATCAGATGACGCAGCACAATGCGGCCATGGTGAAGACCATGAGTTCGACCAGTGAAGCCCTCGCTGCCGGTGCTGCCCTTTTGGCAAGCCTCGTCGGGCGCTTCAAACTCGACCGTCGCCGGTCCATTCGGGAGCCTGGTTCGGCAGCCTTTGGGAAAGGACCAGAATATCGCCAGCGCGTCGCATAAATGAATGAATCGGTCGGGAACTTTCCCTGACCTCGTTTGTTTGCAGGACGCAGCGATTTTTGAAACACGCTGCGGGATCAGCATCGCCCTATGCAGGTCCGCTCAAGGCCCGGCGCTGGTCATCTGATCCGCCGGGCTTTCGATTCAAATCTTTGCCATGAAAGTAGAATCGACTGGGAACCTTTCCTAAGCTGAACGGTTTGAAGCTCGCAATGCTTTCACAGCGGCATTGTCAGCTGGTATCCGTCCCTCAGAGAAACCAGCGCGCAAAGGGCTCGGTGCTCCCAGCACCGGGCCTTTTTCGGCAGACGGATTTTGTTCGAGCGCGAGGTTTGGAATCAGCGGGAACAAACGAGTTCCGAGTTCATTACGAGCAAAGGCGGCGCGTTAACCCTGCTTCGACGTTCAAAAATGAAGATCATTTCAGCGCTTGCCGCTACTTGCCTACTAATGCTCAGCCTTGCCTCATGCGCACACACGATCAAAGGTGTTGGACGCGACGCAGCCAATACTGTAACACCGCGGGGCACTAGTTTTGCAAATCGTCACGACGAGGTGGACAACTTCTGTCAGACAGAGATGCTTGACCAGCGATCTCGGTCGTGAGCAGTGCTGGTCATTCATGTCGGCGGTACCTATGGAGATATCCCAGCAGGCGGTCGAAGACGAGGCTAGAAAGTTGGAAATTTGAGCGTTGCCTTGGCCTAGTGTACGTCTTTTGCCACGCCTAATATACATTTTACGCCTCCTCTAATAACCATTCTAAGGCGTCGCTGGTGCTCCCTTGATGACCGGGCAAGCGGGCACATGCAACCCATTCCCTTTTTCCACGTTCGTGCGCACGATCGATCATCTTGATTTCGACCTCATGCTGGAAGGGAAAGCCAAAGACCTTGAACTCCTTCGACTTCGGTCAGATGTTCTTCGCTATGCTCCCCACCTCGCATCGCGCTTTGAAAGTGAAACGGATCGGCATCTGCCGGTTTTGAATTAGGGCTACAGGCACTCGGCCGCGTTTCGATTTGAACGCTGCCTACGCGCCCACAAGAGCCGCAATTGGAGCAGCAGGCAAGTTGGAGGACAACGTCGATCTCAGCGGAGCGACCGTGGGAGTTCCTCGCCATGAATTGGCAACGAGCAGGACGACGAGGGCGAGGAGCAGACCAAGGCCGACAGTGGACCAGACGGAGATGCCCTTGTTCCTGGCTGAGATAGGTGTTCGACGGCCTTGATAGGCTGTGCGCTCCCGATCGCCATTAAACTGCGCTGGTTCCCGCATGTCATTCGTCCCGGGCTACGTGGTATTCAATACCGGACCGCCCCTTCGTGGTCTGCGGGGAGAGATAGGCGATAAATTCGGGATGACCAGGCTTCATTTTAGGCGATCACCTTGCACCTGAACAGTCGAAGCGCCCTGATGACAAACCGCGCAATCTCGACCCCTGCCCGATACGGCATCACTGTGGGTGGCTTGCGCCAGCCCAGCTTGTAGCGTGATAGTCTCTCCTGGATTTGAGATTTGGGCTCGGCGTCCTGCCTGGCTGGCGGGGGATCAACAAAAAACGCCCTCAGACCAACCAGATGTTCCATGTCAAATGCCAGATCGTATGGCAATCGCATCGGCATCAGGCGATCGACGATCCAAGCCGCGGCGCGGCGATTTACCAGGTACGCCCCAGCGCCCTTTTCCCGTGTCAGTGAAATCGCCATCGAATGTTGAGAGGTCAGCCGGCGAAACCGGAACTTCCTTCCCTTGTTGACCGTCGAAAGCCTGACGATGTCCCATTGGTCTCGATTAGCCAGCACCTCCTTCAGGACGGCCATGAAATTCGGGTCGAAATTGAGATCGTCCTCGAGGATCAGGGCATGTTCATCAGGTGATGCAATGAGACGCCGGGCGCAGTCGACATGACTGAGGTAACAGCCGATTTCGTATGGATTTGGTCTTCGCCCGTGCCGAAAGAGGTAGCCGCGCTCATCGAAGTCCGAAATCGGCAGTCGAAGGTCAGCTCCATCCACGGCCGAAATCCTTTCGAAATTCAACCCGAAGGTTTTGATCAGAAACGTCATGCGCCTTCCGCGATCGGGCGCCCGATCGAGGTTGATGAGAAAGGTCCGCAGCTGCGGCAGCGCCTGGAGGGCGATTAGATTGTCGTGCTCGGGAAGGTAGTTCATTGAAGGCCCGGGGGATGATCACATCAGCCAGACCTTGCCCACCGAATATCTCCCTGCTCTGTCCGCTTGCTTACGTTTTTGTAAGGTCGCTATCTGTCAGGAAGGCTGAAAGCTAGTTGAAAGCTTCGAGCAGCTACGAACGAGCTGCATCGTGGAGGAAGCACCTGTATCGTGATGAAAGGCGATGCGTAACTCATACCGGAGGAGACTTTGATGCGTTCATCACGCAGGCTTTTTAATTCAATCGCTATATCTGCAATCATTGCCGCGGCATGCGCGTAGCCGTTCATCGCAGGTTAATGCTTGGTAACCGAGACTCACTGCCTGAAAGGATGCCCCGATGAAGACGCTTTTTTCACCTCTCGCAGCCATGGTCCTGGCTGCATTGTTCGCCCTGCCGCTGAGCGCTGCGCCGATCGCGGTGCCGAAAGCAGCGCCATTACACACCACCGATGTCGAGCTTGTCAGGCACAAGGGCCACGGGAATGGCTATGCTTATGGCCACTACAAGAACCGGAGTTACGCCTACCGCGACTGCCGGTATTACGGCTCATGCTACCGTCATCGGTATTCCGGCTATCCACGGTATGGATATCCCCGGTACGGCTATCGCGACTACTACTCTTACCAGCGTAGGCCGGGCGTGAGCCTGTACTTTAATTTCTAGTCACAGTCCTACGGGACAGACGTGGGACAAAGAGACTTTTTAGCCCGTCAGCGCGAACTCTGGCGGGTTTCAATTGCCTGACACTCGCCCGCAAGACTTGAAATCCCTCCGCGATCAGCATGCTTCGACCATGCCTATCCCGCGCCACCATCTCGTTCTTGAACGAGCATTTCCGATCGAAGAATCCTAGCCCCCCGGCTTGGTGCGTCGTGCCGTGCCGCGGGGCGACGGCAACGCACCGCGTGACGGATCTGGCGCTGCCACTGACGCGACATAAGCTCCTTACTGCCAGCACGGTCTTTTAGGACGTAGGAAATGGCGTCCCAGACGACGCTTCGACAATCCTCGATGACCCTCACACAGACCGACCACACGCGATTGTCACAACTCGCGGAGACCCATAGCTCGAAAAGTACTGATATTGCCGGGGAATTACTTTCCGAACTCGAACGCGCTTGCATCGTGTCCGACGAGGCTATCGCCACGGATGTCGTCCACATGGGCTCCACGCTGCGATTGGTGAGCGACCTCGGCGAAGACCGTGCGGTCACGCTCGTCTTCCTGGAGGGGCGGACATCGCAAAGGGCGCGGTTTCGATACTGACCCCGATTGGAACGGCGCTCATCGGACTTTCAAAAGGACAATCGATCGACTGGCTGGCTCGCGATGGGCAAGTTCATCGCCTCACGGTGAAGGCGGTAGAAGCAGAGGCGATATGATCTCGGTTTGACGGCATCTCCCGCCCTGCCCGGGGGAACTGAACGCAGTTCGAGCACCACCACCTTCTGGCGCGTAATTCAATGCCAACGGGGTCAGAGATTTTTGAGAGGGCGGGTTAGCTCCCGCGCCAGACTATAATCGGTTTCGTTGCCCAGCCTGCGCTGCGCCGCTAAAATCGAAAGCACACCTTTCCGTAGGGCGCCCGCAAGAATTTGGGCGCTCTGTTCCTCAAGCGGTAATGGGAGGCCACAAGGGGGTTTCCGCGACACCTTGTGGCCTCCATGTCCTTCCCCCGGACGGAAGAACGATGACAAGATTAGGTCGAGGAAGTCCAACGACAACTGGACTTTGGTCCGACGTTCTGCCTGCGCAATTATTTTGTACGTTATCGTACGGTTGCATTGCCGAGGAGGCTCGCTACATGCCAGCCGCGTGGCGCAAAGGCTGGTTTCTGGGAGACACCCTATTCGTCTCTTGCCCTTACAGTGTCTAAAGGATCGGCAATCGCAGGGTGACCAACAGGCCCACCGCCGGCTGCATCGCTGAGATACACGGTACCTCCCGCTCCCTCTGTGACTTCTCGCACGATGGCGAGACCCAGACCGCTGCCTCTTCCTCCGTTCCCATGCCCCGGTAAAATCGCTTGAAAACGTGCTCGCGGTCCATCGGATGGATTCCGGGACCACGTCCTCGACGGTAAGCAATGCCCTACCGTCGAGGCGGGTCACCGATACCGTGACCTTGCCGCCCACGGGAGTATAGCGGATTGCGTTGTCGACGAGGTTTACAAGCATCTCTCGCAACATCGTGTCGTCACCTGCGACCCTAATCGGACCGGCTTCCTCCAATCCAATATCAATGCCGCGGCGAAGCGCTTCCTCGGCTTGGGCTCCGAGAACGTCTTCGGCCGCTTTTGCGAGTTCAATGACGTCGCAGCGCAGCCGCCTGCTACCCGGCTCCACGCGCGACAGGGTCAAGAGCTGGCTTGCGAGCCTGGATATCTGTGTCCGTTGAAAGCGACGGGAATTGGTGCCGTTGGTGCGCGAATAAAAGGCCCAAAATTCAACAAATCACGCCAACCGGCTTGACCACCCCGCCGAGATCCGGTTCTCGACAATGAGCATTCCCATAAACACGATCACGGCCAGCAACCAGCCGAGGAGTGCATCGGAAACGTAGTGCGAGCCAACTGCAACGCGCAAGGCGGCCATCGTCGCAGAGGCAATGACGAGGGGTGGCGCGACCCAGCTGCGTGCATTGGCGGGAACTATGAACAAGAGGCAGATCAACCATCCGGCCCCGGAAGCCTCTCCTGACACAAACGAGCAGTTTCGTGCACACTCCCCGGCAAACGTCCCGGCAGCGGCGAAATCGAGGGGACCTCCGAAAAGGTTGGTTTGAACCGGTCGCGGTCTGCCGGAATGCGCTTTCAGCAGCAGGTTGACAACGAGGCCAGGTCCAACTCCCAGGCTGATCAACGCCACTAAAAGTCGACCCATCGGGACGTACTGACGCACTTCCCTGGAGATGACACCGACAAGGCCGGTGATCAGGATCAGTGCGGCGGCGAAGTAAGGCAGGATGTAGAGCGCCCGGCGGACCTCTTCAAAAAGCTGAATACGACGAAGCGGAAAATATCCGCACGCCCCGTCCGCGACGGTCTTGGCACAAACCGGCCCGCTGAAAAATGCAGACGAGATGTCAATGTCGATCGTCGGATGACTGTAGAATGTCGCGAGCAGCGCGAACCAAGCCACAACCAAGATCATGAACACCGTCACCAGGGGTGCGGCGGGGTACGAAGGGTGGCGCACGTTCGCCATCGTCAGTCTCAATGCTACTAATCCGAAGGCTGTCCTTTTATCTGACCCCGGCCTGACACCTACCTGAAACGGATTGGGCTGACGTCTCGATTTTCCGGGACGGCTATCGTATTGCTTCTCCTGCGTCTCTCGTAGTTTGCGAGAGCGTCATGTGGATGACAATCGCGATGATCAGGCCAAGAAAGAACAGGCTTGTGTAGATCGTGCCGAAACCGAGCCCACCGTAATCCACCGGTTGTGACATGAGATCCCCAAGTGAAGCCCCCATGGGGCGAGTGAAGATGTAAGCGAGCCAGAAAGCGGCGACCGCATTTACGTTCAGCAGATAGTAGGCAGCAGCAATCGCAACGATTACCGCCAGGAAGATGACAGAGGTCGTCAGGTAGCCGAAACTGAATGTCTCTGCGATCAGATCGCCAGCGGCTGTGCCCAGGGCGAAGGTGAAGAGGATGGCGAGCCAGTAGAAGGCTTCCCGTCTCGCCGTATAGATCGTGTGTATCGAGAGGGTACGCTCGATCGCGTACCAGGCGGCAAAGGTGAGCAAGAGCAGTAGCGTGAACGCGACCGTCGTGACCTCGAGTGGCACGCCAAAATTATCAACAAGGTTGTCTGTGACGAGGGTTCCGACAATGCTGATAAAGACGACGGCTGCCCAATAGACTGCGGGAACATATCGTCGCTGGGCAAACTGGAGGCCAATGGCAGCAAGAAGTATGGCCGACATGATGATGGAGGTGGCAGTCAGCCCAACACCCAGATTGATCGCGAGATAATCGGCAGCCGTTTCTCCCATGGTGACGGCCATGAGTTTGATGAGCCAGAAATCGACGGTTACCTTTGGCACCCGGCTCGGCAGTTCAGTCTGCGCCTGCGCGTTCATGTGAATGCTCCTCACTTGCCCATTGCTTTCATCGCCTCGGCAATGAACTTGTCCGAGCGCGTGTCGTCGTCGGCGTTGCACCGTTCGACCGCCTTGGCTTCAAGCTCGTCAACTTTTTGCATGTCCGTGTCGCTGAGCTTTGCGTCCGCCTTGGCTGCCCGCATTTCCTTGAGCATGTCCTCACAGGGGGCGGCCGAATACACGGGAGCGGAAACGGCAACCAATCCGGCAGTCGCAACGGCGGTGACGAAGGAGGCGGCAACAAGTGTTTTCATGGGATGTCCTCTTCATTTTGCTGCCCGAAGTGACAGCGATCGGACACTAGAGGTTCCTGCATACGATCGTCTTGCCGGCAGCATACGGTTTCGTAAGGTGCCGAAAAGGACGCCTGACGGCGTTCCTTACGGATCGGTATAATCGCCGAAAACTTGCCGTAAGGATGCTCGGTCAGTTAACGTGCGAATAGACAAGGGCACCGTAAGCGATGCGTATTCTACTTATCGAAGACGATCGAAAGACAGCCGACTTTGTGGCCAAGGGCCTCTCCGAGGCGGGACACCTGTGCGACGTTCTCAGCGACGGGCGGGACGGACTGTTTCAAGCCCAGCGCGAGGATTATGACGTCGTAGTCGTCGATCGGATGCTCCCCGGTCTCGATGGTCTTTCTATCGTGCGATCACTGCGCGCCGCCAAGGTGAACACACCGTCGCTGTTCCTTACATCGCTCGGAGGCGTCGATGACCGTGTCGAGGGGCTGGAGGCCGGGGGTGACGATTATCTCGTGAAACCCTTTGCGTTTTCCGAGTTGTTGGCAAGGGTCAATGCCCTTGCGCGCCGTCCGCCCGTACAGGAGCGAAAAACACTTCTTCGCGTCGCTGATCTGGAGCTTGATCTCATGCGTCGGCAGGCACGGCGCGGCGGGCAGTTGATCGAGCTGCAGCCCAAGGAGTTCACCCTGCTTGAAGTTCTCATGCGTGGCGAAGGGCGAGTCCTGACAAAGACCATGCTCCTCGAACAGGTATGGGACTTCCATTTTGATCCCAAGACGAGCGTGGTCGAGACGCATATCAGCCGCCTCCGTGCCAAGATAGACAAGCCCTTCGAGGTACAACTGCTGCATACCATCCGACACACGGGGTACAGCTTGCATGCGCCTGGCTAGCCTTCGTCGCAGCACGCCATTCCGATTGGCCGTTTCCTTTACGCTCCTCTTCATCCTGACGGTCGTTGCGAGCGGCGGCGTCATGTATCATGTGCTTCGAGACGGCTTGAACGCCGAGCTCGATACGACGCTCGCCGATACCTTTCATGTCGTTTCCTCAACCTACGCGCCGAACGACATCGAAGATCTGATCACAACACTCAACAACTACGCAAACCTCGAAGGGCCAGACGATGGAATTTACTCCCTGGTCGGTAGCGACGGCCGAAAGCTGGCTGGAAACTTCAAGCCGCCGGCCCTCCCGGAAGGTGTTTACACCGTTCCGGCGTCGGATATTGGCCTCAAGGGCAAATCAATGTTCAGGATCCAGGTCGGTAAGCTTGGCGCGGACACGCTCGTCGTAGGGCAGAGCTATTCCGAGATGAATTCGCTGCTGAGAACGGTATTGATCAGTCTCGTCTGGGCAGCGGGGTTGGCCGTCATCGGGGCCGTCGGGGGTGGCGTCTATCTTGCCAGCCGCGCTCAACGGCGCCTGGACGGCGTCACACGCACGATGCTGGAGGTTTCAAACGGACGGCTCGATAGCCGAATTCCCCTTAGCAACACGAACGATGACCTGGACCATGTGTTCGCGCAAATAAATGATGCCCTCGCGCGGCTAGCCGGCTTGGTAGAAGGAATGCGTCAGGTCAGCGCCGACATTGCTCATGAGCTAAAGACGCCTCTCAATCGCCTCAGACTGACACTCGAGGAGGTTCGCCGGGTCCATAAGGAGCAGGACGAGGTTGCCCTGCTCCTGGAAGAGGCCCACGAAGAGAGCGATCAGATAAACGCGACGTTTGAGGCGCTGCTGCGGATCTCGCAAATTGAGGCCGGAGCGCGTCGTCTACGCTTCCATGCAGTAGACCTTCGAGACATTCTCCTGCTTGTCGATGACGTCTACACCGAGGTCGCAGAGGACAGTGGCCAGCGTCTGACGGTGGAAGACTGCTCTCCTATTCTTGTCAACGGTGACAAGGAGCTCCTCGTCCAGATGCTCGTCAATATCGTCGAAAATGCCATTACGCATTGCCCTCCACTTACCTCGATCAACGTGTCGCTGCGACAGGACCAGGACCATGCGGTCTTGACTGTCGCAGATACGGGCCCGGGAATTCCGACAGCCGAAAGGGAAATGGTGTTCAGACGGCTCTACCGGCTGGACAAGAGCCGCACCACACCGGGAAGCGGCCTTGGTTTGAGCCTCGTCAAGGCCATCGCTGATCTGCATGCGGCGCACATCCGCGTCGAAGACAATCATCCCGGCCTGAAGATTTCGGTCCGCCTTCAGGCACTTTAGCGCTTCAGGTCACAGTCAGCATCCGATGGCATCGCTGTATTCAGGTCGAGCCACGGGGAGCAGATGTTTTCGAAACGCGTCACAATTTTAGCTGCATGCCTCGCTTTGACCGGAATAGCGACTGGTGCGTATCCTGCCTATCTGCAACTGTCAGGAAACTTTCATACGGTTGTCGAGGGCGAATTCTATCGATCAGCCCAGCCAAGTCCGCAACAGCTTGAAGCCTATGTGCGGGACTATGGAATCAAGACGGTCATCAATCTGAGGGCACGGGGTGATAAGGGCAGCTGGTATGCAGCTGAGGTGGGGACCACAGAGAGGCTGGGCGTAACACATGTGGACTTCCCGATGTCCGCATCGAAAGTGCTGACGCTGGATCGCGCTGATGAACTTATGAAACTGATGGCTTCGCTACCGAAGCCAATCCTCGTCCATTGCCAGGCAGGAGCGGATCGAACGGGTCTCGCCTCTGCGATTTACAGCACCCGTATTGCAGGCCGGGATGAAGAAGCTGCTGAACGTCAGCTGTCCTTCTACTTCGGACATGTTGGCATCCCGCGCCTCTCCGCAGCATATGCAATGGATGAGAGCTGGGAGGATCTTGAAGACAGCTCCCGAACTTCCAGCTAATCGGGCGGAGGGACCGACGACAGTCCCGCGACATGGTTCTGTCGCGGGCCAGATTTCAATCAAAAGCGCTTCAATGAGCGGTGGTCATCTTGTCAAAAGCCCCACGCTTCTTGAGGGAACTGACGAGCCCCGTAAGAGCGATGACCCCCACGAACAGGGCGACGAGAGCAATCGCGTACGACAGTTCCTGGTCTGAAATAGAGTCCGCCGCGATCCGGTAGAACTCTGTTGCCAGAAGCGCGATAAGTGTCGAGGACATGGTGGAATAGTCTTTGGCGATGACCCGCCTGATATTGAAGCTCATACCATCCGTCGATGTCGAGAATGCACTGAGCTTGAGTGCCCATCGGGGTACATCACGGCAATAGGCGCTATAGGCATCACCGAACTTGTTGGCGAGGAACTCCTCTTCGGCATGGATGATGCACTGATAAATGAAGGCGAAAAGCAAGCATCCAACAACCACGACCACTGGGTTTCCGTGAAACAGGAAAAGCCCGGAATAGACGAGCATATTCCCGACATACAATGGATTGCGGCAAACCCCGAACATGCCTTCTGTGACCAGATCCTTGGCGTAGACCCGCTTGTTCAAGCCGCCCCGCTTGATATATGCGTATCCGATAACTGTTGCACGCAACAGCAATCCGGCAAGCACGACGAGAATCGCCAGGATATTCTTCCACGCCTCGAGCGCTTCACTTCCGAACACCGTCGTTGTCGGCGGCGTGGAGATGAACAGGGCAACAATAATCAGCGGAAATGCCTGGTTTCGGTATTTGAAGAAGAACGTTCCGATCTTCAGCATAAGGGACTTCATGGCAATGGGTTCTCACTTGATCGCGACGATGCCGCAGAAATTATACCAACGGAAGAACACCTCCGTGCTCTTGAAGCCCACCTCCCGGAGCAACTGGATATTTTCCTCCAATCGATAGGGAATGAGCACGTTCTCCAGCGCTTCTCGTTTCTTTGAGATCTCGATCGACGAATATCCGTTGCGCCGCTTGAAGTCGTAGTAGTGGTCGATGAAGAGCCGGTTGAACGTCGTGTCCTCGCTGGTCAGCTTTTCGATGAGCAGCAGACAACCATGTTCGTTCATACCTTCGTAGATGGTCTTCATCACACGTTCGCGAAACAGCGGTCGCACGAACTGCAATGTCAACAGCATGGTCACGACGCTGGCATTCTCCAGGGAGAAACCGCGATGGAGATCGCCGGTGACCAAATCGATCGAACGGTTCGTTCCCGACGCTTCAATTTTCTCGGCGGCCTTCTTCAGCATCTCCGGGGCATTGTCGATGCCGACAAAATCCACCTGATTGTCAACGAAATGATCCAGCGCAAGCAGTGTTGTGGCTGTCGAACAGCCAATGTCATAGAGATTGGACTGAGGCTGTGCGAAATCCTTTGCCAGTTCGCAGACCATTCGCTGCATCTCGTCATAGAACGGTACAGAGCGGCTGACCATGTCGTCGAAAACATTCGCGACAGTGGAGTTGAATGAAAAGTCTGCGACCGCATCACGTTCGTCGGCGAAAACCTCGTCACGCAAATTCGTATGCAGGACAAGTCGGTTAGACTGATCGGTCATATCCGCTCCAATACACAGCAATGTAAATGGGCGGCTTCGTTCCCCAAGGCACACCCGGCGCATAGCGATTTGGCCATATGTTCCTGACGAGAACCTGAACACCGGGCTGCCCCCGGGGGCCTTCACAAGCGGCGAAGGTGTCCTTCATCCAGCCAAATATGGGCCAAAAAGGAGACTTCCTCGGTCAGCAACCTGTGCGGAATTCTAGTCGCGTTCAGCACGCGAGAGCATCTTAGTGGCGGATGAGCTTCATTCGAGCTGAAAGTTCACGGAGATCGAAGGGTTTGACGAGAAAGTCGTCCGCTCCTCCCTTTATTCCTGCCAGACGATCACTGTACTGGTCTTGTGCGGTCATAATGATGACGCGAACCGTATTGTTTGCCGCCCGAATGTCGCTGAGGAGTGAAAGTCCGTTCCCATCCGGCAGACGCAGATCAAGCAGTACCAGGTCGTAGTTCGCTGATACGAGCCTACGGGAGGCTACCTTCAGGTTCCTGCACCAATCGACAGTGTGTCCCTCGCCAACCATATGAGCTGAAACAGCATCCCCGATCTCTACGTTGTCTTCGACGACAAGAACATTCACCGGCCGGGGCCCCTGATCCACTTCTCATCGTCGGCGGTCTCGCCCATCAGGAATTCCCGCCCCTACACGGTGAAAACACGTCCAGCTCGCGCTGGTAGACCGAGGTCTGCACATTCATCATTCCAAGCACGCTGTGAAAGAGGTTGTCGTGGGAGGTTGGACGAGTTGCCTCCTTGCGAAGGCAGGCGGTGTCCAGCTCCATTGATTTCGTGAAGTCGTCGTCAAGCCACGTCAGGAAAGGCACGTGCGTTTGCTGCGATGGAGCGAAAGTGTACGGCGCACCGTGCAGATAGAGCCCCTTTTCACCCAGGGATTCTCCATGGTCTGACATATAGATCACGCCAGCCGCCATCTGGCTGGACCGGGCCTTGAGGCGATCGATAACGGCGGAGAGGAAATAGTCGGTATAGAGGATGGAATTGTCATAGGCGTTGGTGATTTCGCCTTCCGAGCACCGCCCGAGTTCTGCCGTTCGACAGTCCGGAATAAATCCGCCCATGTGTTCAGGGTATCGAAGGTAGTAAGCAGGACCGTGACTGCCCAACTGGTGGAGCACCAGGACGCTGTCGCCTTGGACGTGATCCAGCCAGTCGTCGAGCTTCTCCAGCAAGATGGCATCCAGACATTCACCTTGCTTGCAGAAGCGCCGATCCTTTGAGCTCGCCAGGTCAACGTACAGGACCCGGTCCGCAACGCCCTTGCTACCCGTGTTGTTATCGAACCAGGCAACGTTGACCCCGGCATGGGAGAGCACGTCGAGTAGGTTTTCGTTGGCGCGTGCCTTTGCGTGCGTGAATTCCGCCCGCGTGAACCGCGAGAACATGCAGGGAATTGATGTTGCGGTAGCCGTACCGCAGCTCTCGGTATCAGGGAAATAGACGACCTTGCGTGCCTTGAGCTGCGGGTTCGTTTCTCGGCCATAACCCCCGAGTGAGAAGTTTTCGGCACGGGCAGTCTCCCCAGCAACAATAATCGTCACTCTCGGCTTGTTGATGCGCGCCAGAGGCGGTTTCACAACAGCGTCGGTCCCGACAGGCTGGACGACAATCAATGCTTCCTTTCGGGCGCTGAGGAAATAGCGCGCCGTGCTTACGATCGGTGTAACGGGATTGAGGCTTTTGGTGATGTCGCGTCGTTCTCTGACAGCGGCACTATACTCTTTCGAGTAGGTGATGCCGCAAACCGCGACAATTCCGAGCGAAATCACGATCGCTGCCAGGTTCCATACGACCTTGCTGACGAACGGTCGGTGATCGACCTTCGTCCACGCAATGATCAAGGACGGTAGGACACCGAAAATCGCAAGATGAAAGGCGAGGTCGCGGGTGATCAGGTGCTGTGCCTCCGCAGGCGTTGTCTCCATCGCATTGCGGATCATGTCGGTGTCCACGACCACGCCAAATCTGTCTATGAAATGGCTTGCCACGGCAGCGACGATGACAAGAAAAATCAGGAACGGCTTTATGAGGTATTTCATCGAGAAGGGAGTGATCGCGGCAACGCAGAGAGCCACCATTGCAAGATATAGCGCCCACAGGGGACCAGTCCCACTTCCGAGATAGTCGTTGGCCTTCTGCCAAAACGTGTTGTTGCAGAAGACAAGAATATAGATAGATACAAAAATGCAAAGCGGAATGCTGCCGATAACGGGCCGTGGCACGCTCACGTTTGCGGGCTCGTTCTTCACTTTCACTTCTCCAACGCAAACGGGCCTTTTGAAGAGGATTGCTGACACCAACCTGAAGCGACGAGAATGAAGGGCGTCCAGATTCATCGCCGGCCGGACGTCGATTCTGTCAAGACATTGCGTCGAACCACGCCCGAATCTGCCGTGCGGACCAACACCAACGGGTCATCGTCCTCCCTTCCCAGGCGATCGCCATTCAATCGAACCGCTCACCGGCCAACGACCGATACCCGCACCGCTTCCGGCCGGTAGTCGTTTGGGAAAAGCCGTTTCAGGCTTTCGATCTTCGGCAGGTCGTTGACGACGATATACGGATACGTCGGATTGTTCGTCAGAAAGTTCTGATGGTAGTCTTCTGCCGGGTAGAACGCCTTCCCAGGTTCAATTGTCGTGACGATCGCCTCATTGTAAACCTTCGCCTGATTGAGTTGGCCGATATAGGCCCTCGCAACTTTTGCCTGCATGTCGTTCGTGGGAAAGATTGCCGAGCGGTATTGGGTCCCCGTGTCAGGACCTTGCCGATTGAGCTCCGTCGGATCGTGTGCGACTGAAAAATAGATCTGGAGCAGATGGCCGTAGCTCACCTTCTTCGGATCAAAGACTATGCGAACTGACTCGGCATGGCCTGTCGTTCCGGTGCCGACCGCTTCGTATTGAGCCGTCGACCTGCCACCACCAGCGTAGCCCGACGTTGCACTGACGACACCGTCAACATGCTGGAAGACCCCCTGCACTCCCCAGAAGCAGCCACCGGCAAGGACGGCGGTCTCAAGCTTTTGTTGGGACGCCATATCCTGAAGCGGTGCTGGAATGGCATGAGCCTCTTCCGCGGCGAGGACGGCGATTTGAAACGCAGACCCGGCTGCAACCGCCATGGCCAGGGTTGGCACGAGAGCCACTTGTCTCAAAAGACCCCCATGACGCGTCATTTCGATCTCCTTAGTCTGATGGGAACAGGTAGGCCTGACGCCAAGGTTCGGGAACGTGATGTCGAGTGCATGGTCGCTGATCGGTGCCGCCTTCGCGTGAGGGCCGGTCGGGCCCGACCGGGTCAGGATGTCGCCGAGCGGAAACGGAATCATGCGAATACCCCTGACCTGTCAGCCCGCGAGTGGATGGAATTTCATGGCGACGCCGTTCATGCAATACCGATGGCCGGTAGGCTTTGGACCATCATCGAAGACATGTCCGAGATGGCCGCCGCAACGACTGCAATGGACTTCCGTACGCACCATTCCAAGTGTCGCATCCGTGGAGGTCCCAACCGCGTCCTTGAGCGGCGCCCAGAAGCTCGGCCATCCTGTCCCACTGTCAAATTTCGTGGTGGACGAAAAGGCATTCTGGTCGCAACCCGCGCAAGCGAAATTGCCTTTTCTATGCTCCTTCAACAATGCACTCGAGAAAGGACGCTCCGTGCCTTCCCTCCTGAGGACGGTGTACTGATCCGGGGTGAGTAGCTTCCTCCACTCGGCATCACTATGCGATATGGCGAAGGTCTCGCGGGCGACCGCAGACTGCCTTCCGAAGCAAAGCCCAAACGCGCCCAGTGCAGCGCCGATCAGAACTTGACGCCTGCCCACCATCTTGTTCTCCTCCTCGGTTCCCTGACCCGCGTCCGACGTGTTCGGGCTGCGGTATCGGAAGATCTGCCTTTTGTTGCACACATGGAAGTGGCAACACTGAAAAGTGAAACCGCCTTTTTCCCGATCTGTTCAGGACGAGCAACACCGGCATCCACGACAACAGGCCTATCTTCGCAGATTCCAAAGTTTCAAAAGCTCGAGCGGTCCCGAAATACCAGCTTCGATGACGAACGGGTCCGATTTCAGAGGGCTTTTGACCGGTAGCCCGTGTCCGAAGCCTCTGAGCGAATAGAACGACACCTGCCCCTTGTGGAACCCATCCCATCGCACCACGTGCCCCCAGGGCTTGTGCAATTGCTTTGCCGTTGCCACTTCGATGCCAACGATATCCAGCCACTGTGAGGCGGCTGCGACAGCGTTGTCCGGATGGACCGTACGATCGCCGCTCCCCTGCCAGATCGATATGGGCGGCCACGTCTTCCGCTCCGGGGAGATCGTGCGTGCCAGATCGCCCCATTCGCGAGGCGAGCGCGAATGACCGGATTTCATCGTTCGAAGCGCCGAAATTGCATCGCGTGCCGCCCCATAGGGCATGCCGGCAAAGATCGCCCCGCCAGCGAACAGATCAGGGTAGGTGACAAGGAGAGCCGATGTCATCGCACCACCGGCCGAAAGTCCCGCCACATAAACGCGGGCGCGATCGACTTGGTATTGCCTGACAGCATGATTGATCATTTGCCTGATCGACATCAGTTCGCCCCGGTCACGGGCGATGGCGCTCGGCCGAAACCAGTTGAAGCAACGCTGCGGGTTGTTCGCTTCTCTCTGCTCGGGATAGAGAAGGATAAAACCGCGCTGGGCTGCAAGCTTTGAAAAGCCGCTCGCAAGGTCGAGGCTCTCCGGTGTCTGTCGGCAGCCGTGAAGGAACAAGACGAGCGCCGGCTTTGGGGGATGCCTTCTGGGCACGAACAGCTTCATTTTCAGGCGGCCGGGGTTTGAGCCGAAATCCGTTACTTCAGTGAGCACGGGCTTTGGACTTGCCGGTCGGCGCCGACGTGTGGTCGGCTGTTTGGGTATGCGAAAGAACGACGTCTCGAAGAGGCGCCGGACCTTCTTGCGATTTTTCAGGAGTCGTGAGAGTGACCTGGAGAGTTTCAACGTCATTGGCGGGCCCCGTTTTGACGTCCTCGACGCTTCTCCCGCGGCACGCCGCCATCGATAGACAATGCGCCAGTTTAACTAGGCGACGATGACCGCTATCCAAGCGGCAGGAGAAAAAACCTCGCAGGCTGCCGATACCTGCTCAACACTGAGGCAGGGGGAATGGGGAGGGGACCAGGCGCACGGTTGATGGCTTCTCCCGGGAGACAAAGATGAAAAAAACGCCCGTCACGATGTGACGAGCGCTTTCAAATTCCAAGTCTGGATGGCGCCGATTAACGGCCCGAGGCTGCCTTGGCAACGCTACGAATTTCGGCGCGATCGATACCGAGATCGTGCAGTTCGCGATTGCTCATGCGGCCGAGCTCTGAGACCGTCTGCTGGTACTTGCGCCAATTGTTGAAAGAGCGTGCTACGTTCATAATGACTCCCCTTTCCTGGGCTTTCAAAGCTCAGCTGCCAGTCCGTGGCGCTTCGTTCGCTTTGTTGAAGTTTATGTAGTGATCTTGGATCTGAATGTGCAGCGCTAAGGGGTGATCCCAGCCCTGCCTTAGGTGCATAGCGCCTGGCTACTCGTTCGGCACGCGCCTCCCTTTCCGCACATGACGTTGTGTCCACCTTTGGGCCAAACGTGGTCAATGCCCTGTCATCAGAAGGGCTACCGGCTCGCTTTCAAGCAATTCCCTGAGGTAGAGGCATTCTCGAGAAAAATCTCGTCCAGTCAGGAGCTCGGTCAGTTTGCCGTTGATCGATGACAGCTCGAGAACCGTATCGTCCCAGAAGTCGGGACCAGCGCTGAAGGCCCTCGTCGTGACATGCCCCAGCATCAGACGGGGTGCGACGACGATGAGCGTAAGATTTCCAAGAGACCGGGCATAGGTGACAATATTCCTGGCACGACAACCTTTTGCGCTGATTGGCAGGTAGTTGCCTCGTTCGAAAAGGCGCGGATGAGCTCGTCGCAACTGCAGGACCGTTCTGATCATGTGCTGCTTTCGACGTTGAAATTCGTTGCCGCAATCTTTGCGACCGTCCTGGTAGACCGCCCCGGCCAGCCGTTTAAAGTCGGCCGGGCGCCTGTTATCAGGATCGACAAGGCTGAAGTCGGACGCCTCGCTTCCCTGGTAGATGTCGGGAATACCCGGCGCGGTAAGCTTTATAAGGGTCTGGGACAAGGAATTCACGGCGCCTGCCGCGACGAACGGACCGATCGTCGCCACAAGATCCTGCCGGAAAGCCGAATTTTCGGCCGATGTCAGGGCCTCGGCGTAAGTCTTGACGGCATCTTCGTAGGCTTCGTCCACATCGGTCCAACTTGTGGTGAGCTTTGCCTCCCGGACGGCCTTCTCGGCGTACGCGGTGAATCGCCGCGTGATGTCGTCAGCACGGTCAGAGTCTGGCCAGATTCCGGCCAGAGCCTGATAGAGCATCCATTCGACATCAGGCTCTGGCACGGTCTTGCCGGAAAGATCGGTCAGATACCTGGCGTTCAAGCTGCGCCAGCGCGCGAAGGCGATTGTCCAGTCAACGGGCGCTTCGCTCAGCGTATACAACAGAGCGCGTGCATCCTCGCCTCTTTTGGTGTCGTGGGTGGAGGTCGCCGACAATCCTTTTGGTTGCCTCTTTTGCCTCTCCATCATCAGGTCGTGGAACGCCTCGATCCCCCCTGGAACGGAACTCGGATCACCCCCGACCTCGTTGGCCGCGAGAAGCAGGGTGAACCTGTAGAAGAGGGTGTCTTCGACAGCCTTGGCCATGATCGGGCCGCTTAACTGCTGCAAACGGGCACGGAACTCCGGTTGGCTTCCGTCGCGGAGCACGGATCCGACCCAATCCAGGGCATCTCTTTGTTCTTGATGTGGCGCTGCTTCGACAAGGACTTTTCGGAGGACGATCGCATCCTCTTCATCGAGAGCGCCCTCTTGCCCGTATGTGCGATAGACCCGAAATGCCACCAGGATTTCCTTGATGGCCTCCCCAATCGCCGCTTCCGACAGGTCGGTGCGCGCGCCGCTTGCGAGCCCTATCAATCTCTGCATTTCGCCTTTGAAATTGTGCTCGACCATCAGGCGTTTGGCCTCGCGCAGATCCTGCTGGTAGTTCGAAGGCGCGGAGGCAATGGTGGCGTAGGTCTCACCAACCGAACGCACCCCCTCCGGATCGATGAAGAGGTTTGAAAGAGCCGCGATGAATTCGTAGCCAGTCGTTCCCTGGACTGGCCAGTTCCGGGGCAGGCTCTCCCCCTTTTCGAGGATTTTTTCCACCACGACGAAGACATCGGCCCCTATCTTCTTTCGAAGCCGGTGAAGGTATGAGGTCGGATCGGTCAGTCCGTCGATATGATCAAGCCGCAGACCCTGAACCTTACCAGAACGGACGAGGTCGAGGATAAGGGCGTGGCTGGCGTCGAACACATGGTCGGCCTCCACGCGCAGCCCGACGAGACCTGTCACCTCGAAGAACCGGCGGTAGCTGAGGTGCGAGGCTGCCTCCTTCCAATGGATCAACCGCCAGGCCTGGGCGTTGTGAACGGCTGCGATCTCGGCAGGGTCAGCAGGGTTGGGAACGGAGACGACGCTTGCCGGATTGAGCGGCAGGCGAGTATCAAAATAGGCGAGGTTCCAGTCGCCGGTCGATTGATCCCGCTGCAGCTCAAGCTCTCCGTCAGCGAGTGTGTCGTCGAACGTTTTGCCGAGAATTGGAAGGGTGAGCGGCTCGCTCCAGTCGATATCGAAATAATCGCTAAAACGGCTACTCTCTCCGAATTTGAGGACATGCGCCCACCATGGGTTTTCCACCGACGCGGCCATATGGTTGGGAACGATATCAAGGATGAGACCAATACCATGGTGTTTCAGGGCCTCCGATAGCCGTTCGAAGCCCTGCCTCCCGCCAAGATCGGGATCGAGCTCGTTGCAGTTCGTCACGTCGTAGCCGTGGGACGATCCTTTCGTCGCGGTGAAGATCGGCGATGCGTAGAGATGGCTTACGCCAAGATCGCGTAGATAAGGCAACGCCTCGACCACCCGGTCAAACGTCATCCCGTTGCGAAACTGTATGCGGTAGGTCGACGTCGGAACAATCATTGACTGATGCTCCAGAGTACGGACCAGGGCGCGAGTGCGCCGCGTGTCATCGATCCGGTTGAAAAGAAGGGTGGGTCCCGTCCGACATCGCCCAGCGACACCCTTTCATCGGTCAGATTGCAGAGGAGCTTTAATATTTCCCCGTCCGACACGCGCCATTCGACGCACAGTGCATCGCCAGGCAATCTCAGGAAGGTCCCGTTTTTCGAAATCATCGTCAGACGCGGGATGACATGCTCGCGCCTTGCCTTGAGTGCTCCCTTGTAGAACTCAAGCCACCCGATGGATGCCGGCATGCAAGCCGTCAACCAATCGAGCTTTGCTGACCTGAAGGAGGCTTCCGCTGTCGGATCCGGAAGGTCGTCGACATCAAATCCGGGAAGCCTGGAAAGCTCGTGTCTGCGCCCAACCCTGACTTTCTCATTCAAGTCGTCATTGAAGTCGCAAAAGTAGGGGAATGGCTCCACCGCGCGCCATTCCTCGCCCATGAAAAGCATCGGTATTTGCGGAGCAACGAGATAGATTGCGGCGATGGCCTTGAGCGCATCGGCAGGAAGCGAGGCGATCCGTCTGTCACCCAAGGCCCGGTTGCCAATCTGATCGTGATTTTGAATGAACGAGACGAAGGCGGTGGGGGGTAACCCCAACGCGGATTTGCCTCTCGCTGCCCTGTGATAGGACATGTACTCGCCCTGATAGACAAAGCCTTCTGCGATCGCCCTGCCGAGCTTTTCCAGATCGTCGGCGAAATCCGCATAATAGCCGGACACTTCACCGGTCGCTGCAGAATGCAGAACGTGATGAATGTCGTCGTTCCATTGCGCGGTGAAGATTAACGCCCGCCCGTCAGTATCGCGTGTCAGAAGATCGCTGTCATTGCTCTCGTTCTCCCCAATCAGGTGGATATGTCGCTCGCCGGCGGCCAATCGGACCCGCCGCGCCAACTCCGCAAGAATGTGTTCTTCGGAATGGTCCTTAATCGCATGGACGGCGTCTAGGCGAAGACCATCGAGCTTGAAGCAGGTGATCCAGTAGATTGCATTCTGAATTACGAACTCCCTGATCAGCCGCGATTGTTCTCCATCATAATTGATGCCATTGCCCCAAGGGGTTTGGTGATGGTCCGTGAACAGTGGCGCATAGGCACCCTGGTAGTTCCCGTCGGGGCCAAAATGGTTGTAGACGACATCAAGAAAGACTGCGAGCCCGCGTCGATGTGCTTCATCGACGAGCTTCTGGAGTTCCTCGGGCCGACCATAGTTGCTGTCAGGAGCGTAGGGCAGCACCCCATCGTAGCCCCATCCCCATCGGCCGGGGAAGTCACCAACCGGCATGATCTGGATCGCGGTGACGCCGAGCTCTCTCAGATGGTCGAGCCGATCGATCGCGGCAAGGAAAGTTCCTTCTTCGGTGAACGTTCCCACGTGAAGCTCATAAAGTACGATTTCTTCCCAAGGTCGGCCGTGCCAGCCCTTCGTGATCCACTCGTAGGATGCGAGGTCGACCACCTCACTGGCCTCATGAACGTCTTCTGGCTGAAACCGGGATGCCGGATCGGGGACGGCAAGTCCGTCCGACAGGATGAACGAGTAGAGCGATCCGGGCGTAACATTGGCAACCTCGCATTCGTGCCAACCATCCGCCCTTCGCGCCATCTCGAAGCGATCCATTCCTTTCACATTCAACCGGACAACGTCCTGCAGTGGCGCCCACAGCCGAAAGGCAACCAAACCGACGCCCCGGACGGACGGACCAAAATCGAAATCCCTCAATCCCGCCTCCTGGAGACCCCGCGACGCTCCATCATTCACGCAATTGACAACATGTCCCTTCAGCTCATCGCAGGCAGAGCCAACCTAATGTCCTTGCCGCGGATTGGTTCCGAGCGCCGGCCATTTCTGCGGGATGGCACGCACAAAATATTTGCCTCGGCCAGGAACTGTGACGCCGATTTGTCGTTTCGAAGCGCGGTCAAACAGCTGCGTTGATCAGCCCCGGCTTTAGATCGGGATCCGCGGTAAAGATTGGAGGCGCGCTCATGAACGATAACAGGGAAGAGTGGATCGCGGCGCGGGCTTACGCGTTGTGGGAGCAGGCAGAAAAACCCTTGTGGCAAGATCAGGCTCACTGGCAGCAGGCGGTTCTTGAGCGCGATCTCCTGGAGCAGACGCGCGCGTCAGCCGATGGACAGGAGGTGATGAGCCGTGTTCGGTCAGCTCGTTCGCGAGGCACGGACGCTTCGAGCATTCTTGTGGTCGAGGACGAGCATTTTCTTCGCTTCGAGACTGTGGATGTTCTCGAGCAGGCCGGATACCGGGTCCTGGAGGCCGCCAACGCCGACGAGGCCCTGGTTCTTCTCAAGACAAACTGCGTCAACACGCTCTTCACCGATATCGACATGCCTGGCACGATGGATGGGCTCGGCCTTGTCAAGACCGTCCGGTCGAAATGGCCGTCCACGAAATTGATCGTCACGTCAGGCCTCATAAAACTCTCACATCGGGACCTGGAGAGCGGCGTTCACTTTATCGCCAAACCTGCACCGAGCCGGGAGTTGCTGAAGCTGATCGTATGAGCGCAGAAAGGCGAACCCAAAGAGGTTGGCGACTGTCTGCTTGGTCACAGCGTTATCGATAGCACAGAGGATGCCGTGACCGGCGACACGCAGTGACTGCATTGAACTCCGCCTTGCGTGTGATCCTGCGTCCCACAAAGCGAGGGGCAGCGGAGGCTTGCAAACTTAATGCCAGCGCCTCACCACGGGTGGTGGATCGTCGTGGGCGGCTGACCCTGGAAAAGGCTTAACACCCGTCTACCAACCCGTTTTCTGGACCAGGCTCCAGCGGCGGCACTGAAAGGCGTGGACCTCACGGGTCCCTTTTTCTTGGACTTGAACAGACGGTGACTTTCCGGATCGCGGGCGTTTCCCGATACCCCGACGAACCAAGCCGTGGTGGGGGTTGAAAAAGCCGAGGCCGCGGCATGTGCAGCGGCCTGGCTGTAAACAGAGTTGCAAAGGCCCCGACTGGGGCATGTCGGGTCCGGTGCGGCCCTGCTCGCAGAGGATTTCAGGACGCACCACAGCATAACCGTTTGCGGCGGAAACGTTATCCAGTCGTTTGGATGAGTGGCTTATCACTTAGATTGGGCGGGGAGAAAGTGCGGGTCCGCAAGGGGTGTTAGAGCGGACCCTTAGCACTGTTGACAGAAGAGGCCAGTTCTGGGCCGAGCTCATATAAGCACAACCAGCCAATGCGTGCACTTACCTCAATAGACGTATAACCGCCTACTGGCAGCTGATTAAAATGACAGGCTCCGGCCTGACGCGCTCGTCGTGCCAATTGAGATCGAACCAGGATGCGTGTTTGTCTGTAAGCTGACAGGCAAGGGCCCGGTCTTCACAGGTGACCGGACCCTCCCGCACCGCCTCATCACGTCAGAGCACGGCGGGAGCGGAATAGTGCGTGAGTCGCAGTCGGTCAAGCTGGTACGGCGAGAAGTCGTTGCCCTCTCCCTCCCAGGCAAGGTCGAGGTGAAAGTGAAGTATGAGCGGGGCCGGCCCGTGCCAGTTCAAAGCCACACGGCCCTTTTTGTCGGCCCGAGCCTGGCCAACAAAGGTCGAGGGGTTATGGTCGACAGAGACGGATGCGAGCACGTTCGCCCGTTTCAAAAAGCCTTGGCAATAAATCTCAACGTGCACGACACCCAAAGGGCGCAATCCTTGATAATTATCCTGCCGTGTTGGTATCATCGACTTGCAATGCCGACTTGCGCGAAGGTTGAGTCTTTAGCCGGGCATTGCCGGCCAGATGAATTCGATAAATCCAGGCCCAAGCACGTCACAACGGACGTGATTTCATAGCGTTCAAGCAAGTGTCTGGAACAAAACCGATCGAGAACTCGTTGCCGTGATCTCGATCAAACGGGGTTTCTCGATGTTCAAGGCGATTAAACTTGCGCCGGTGCTCGGCGTTACTTGCGGGCTTTATGTATCATCGCTGCTACCGGCGCAGGCTCTTAGCGTCATTGCTCCAGCAACGCAGGTCAAATCCGATGACCAAGACACTTTGTCGGCTTTTGCCTCCAGCGGTCAGAGAGAACCTCGCGACAGCTTTCTGCTTTCAAGCAAGGAAATCGCCCACGTCAGGTGGTGCGCCAGACGTTATCCGTCCTACCATGCAACCGATAACACCTACGAAATGCCCGAGGGGGCCAGAGCCGAATGTCGCTCTCCGTATTGACGGCTTAAACCATCCATGCCGTTGACCGAATTGCTGATCGCGTGGTCGGCACCCGGCAGATTATGCCCTCCCCTCCCCGCCTTTTTTCTACGCCTCGGTTGCGGCGGCGTTCGAGAACAGTCCGAGTGCGGCGATGATTGCGGGCAGGACAAATGCGGCTGCTGGTGCAACAACGAAAGCAAGTGCGCCAAGTCCACAGCCGGCTGCAAACGCAATCACTGCGACAACCATGCGCTTGATTCGAGCGGACGCTGCCGCGCTCTGCTCGCCTTTCTCTCCTGCCATGATATCGGCCAGATCGAGCATGATCTGCGTCGTCGTTCCAGTCATGAGCGTCGAAGGCGGTGCCTTGGGAAGATGAACTCTGTGGACAGCGTTCTGGATTGCCATTGCGGCAACAAGCGTCATGCCAACCCCGAGCATCACATCACTCTCGGCTACTGCGAAAGGACCATGCCAAAGTGCGTAAGCAGCAACCGCCGACAGCAAGAGCAACTTTATGAACAGAAGCGGTCTGAGCACCGGCAAATTCCGACGTTCGAGGCAAAGGCCTGCCCAGCGCGTCAAGAATACCACGACACAAAAGACCGGCAATGCCAGCAGCTTTGGAAGTGCACCAGCCGTGCCGAGGGCAAGGGTCGCGCCAAAGGTTACGAAGTTGCCGGTAACATGTGCGGTGAACAGGCCCGAAAGCGCGAGAAAGCCGAGTGTGTCGACATAACCGCCATTGAAACTCAGGAGCAGCGGAAGAGCCGGGAACTTCATCTGTCTATCCAATCCGTTTAAGTCTGTTCGGGAGACTGGTCTGCCAACGCGTCGTCGGCAGATCAGGGAGCCTTGGTCAGGCCTTTACGAAGGCAAGAAGGTCGGCGTTCAGCACATCGGCGTTGACAGTCAGCATGCCGTGAGAAAGGCCAGGATAGGTCTTGAGCGTGGCATTTTTCAAAAGCTTCGCGGCTTTCAAAGCGGAGTCTGCAATCGGAACGATCTGATCGTCCTCGCCATGCAGGACAAGGGTTGGGACCGAAATTGCCGTGAGGTCAGCGGTCTGGTCGGTTTCCGAGAAGGCCTTGATCCCGTCATAGTGCGCCTTGGCGCCACCCATCATTCCCTGACGCCACCAGTTCTGGATGATGCCTTCCTGCACCTTGGCACCGTCGCGATTGAAACCATAAAACGGTCCGGCCGGTACATCACGGAAGAACTGGGCGCGGTTTGAGGCAAGAGCGGCACGGAAGCCGTCGAAGACCTCGATCGGCAATCCCTCCGGATTGGCTTCAGTCTTCAGCATCAACGGCGGTACCGCCGAAACCAGGACCGCCTTGGCAACGCGGCCAGCGGGTTCTCCGTATTTGGCCACGTAGCGAGCGACCTCGCCGCCGCCTGTCGAATGACCGATGTGAACGACATTTTTAAGATCGAGCGCTTCAACAACTGCGAATGCGTCCGAGGCGTAATGATCCATGTCATGGCCATCGGCGACCTGGCCAGACCGGCCGTGACCGCGACGGTCGTGAGCGATGACACGGTAGCCATTTGACAGGAAGAACAACATCTGCGCGTCCCAGTCGTCTGATGACAACGGCCAGCCGTGATGGAACATGATCGGCTGCGCATCCTTTGCGCCCCAGTCCCTGTAGAAAATCTCGGTGCCGTCTTTCGTGGTGATAAAGCCCATTGTCTTGTTTCCTTCGTTTAAAGTGGACTTCGGTGAAGTAGAGGTTGAAATCTGGAGGGGCTGGAAATGGTCGGTCCCCCGTTGCGAGAGGGCCGGTATCGAAATTGCTGCGGTCGCTTCTCCTTCTCCTACTATGCTTTCCCGAGCGGCATGACAGGCGGCTCTCGTCGTTTTGGTGGAGGAAGAATGGCCGGAAAAGGTTGATCATACAATTGCAAGAATAATTCATATTTCATTGCCATTTTTGCAATAAGCCCGGTCCCTGCCGCGTGAGGTTCCGAATGTGCAACAGCAAGGCGGCAAGGCGCCCGGCCGGCGCCGTGTCCCGAACAAAGACCGCAAGCAGCCCTTTATCCGCGTATCGCCTCGAGCTAGACAGCCCAGCAAGAGCAGCCGAGGGCGCCAAAGAAACCCTTCAGATCAGCTATCGGAAGTTTTGCGGTCCATGCGCCGGCATGGTCATGGCCATGGACGCCGCAATTGCTGGCGCAGCCACAGGAAGCAATTGTAGTCTCTCTGAGTGATTTCCTCCCTGCACCATCTGGCTCTCCCCAGGCCGCGTAGCCTCCGAACCCGCGAACGGGCAACAAATCAGGCATGGCTGGCGGGATCTCGTCAAGGAAGTCATTCGACGCCCGACGCAGCGTTCGCAAGGGATGCGGGCGCGACGGGGCACACGAGAACTCGACCATTCGCGCCTGACATTTGCCGGTCCTGGCAAGTTTATAACTGGTAATCCTCTTCGGGTCGCGCCAGCTTGCGAGCGTGATGCAGGAGCGCGTCCCCTGGCCGATGAACTTGGCCTCCTGCTGTCGCGGCGCATCGAAACCGATAAGCATCTTTTCAACGAAGGCATGTCCCCGGAGTCGACACACAGTCAACGTTGACGGCACGGATCCGACATCTTTTTGAAATTCTCCATGCTCCGCCATAAACAGGTAGCGATCATGCCGGACGGCTGAAAGCCTTTGGCACCTATGCTTCCGCTTGGCCAGGTTGATGGCGGGATTTGGCTGCTGCGAGGGTAATAGACTGTACCAAAGGACAGACATCGCTACGCCGAATGGTGGCCTTGCCTTCCTGTCGGGCTTTGGCTCAGTCTCGGAGTCAGGACCACGGGGGTGGCTGATGAATCACGCAGCAAGGCGCGCAGGGCAGATCGATAGGGAGATTGGCGAACGCCTCAGGTTCCTAAGGGAAATGAAGGCACTCAGCCAGACAGAGCTTGGCTCCGCAGTAGGCGTCACTTTCCAGCAAATACAGAAGTATGAACGCGGCATAAGCAGGTTGTCGGTTTCGGCCCTGATCATCATCTGCAGGACACTGGACATCCATCCGCTCGAATTCGTCGGCGGTTATTTCGATGGCGTTGACGGTCTCGCCACGATGGATCTGCTCATGAGGCGCTTGAAGGATGCCGAGGATAGGCTGGGGCAGATCAAGTCGATCGTCACCTGAGCCACACAAACCACCAGATACAAGCCTGCCCGTCGAACAGCGCGTCGGTGCCGTCGAGGTTCGTCGCATGCCCTGGAATGGTATCACGAAAAAGCTTTGAGACCTTCGACAGGAGGCTCTTGAGTTCAGTCTCCTTGACAAACGATGCTGCGTCCAGCGGACGGAACCATTCAAGCTTTCGCTGGCCGCGCTCTGGAAAGAGTGACCTGGTCTGCCGCACATCCACAAGATGGACGTCGACCGTCGCGCGTACTTCACTCCCGCGGCAAGGGTTTTCAGGTATGTGAATTTGCCGAAGACTCGCTTTCGCGCCCTCCCTTGACGCCCGCTTCTTCCCAACCCTCCTGTTCGGCCACCTTGTGCGATTTCAGGCCCGGGATGAGCCATCCCTTGGGAAGGTCCATCTCCCAGTCTCTCGTGTGGTGATTAAAAGGATTCTCCATTGGCCCCTTGCTGCAGATGGCCCCCAAAACCAGCGAGCCTTGTCAATATATTGCGTTCATGAGAACGAAGTGGAGCGGGAACGGACGAGAGCAAGCGTTTGGCTTTTCTGTTTCTCGTTCGCTTTGAACCGCGCAGAGATCCTGTCCCGAAGTGCGGCAAGGTCGTAAGGCTTTGGCAGGTAGACAACGCTTTCACCGAATTCTGAAATGTCCACATCGCGTCCGGAGGTTATCCAGACCGGAAGGGACGGTCGGGTGACGGTCAGCATCCGGGCAAGGTCCAGACCGCTTAACCCACCGGGCATGTCAACATCAGTGACCACAGCCTCGATGCATCCGTTCGTTCCCAGGGCTGCAACCGCTTCGAGCACATTACGGCATTCGATGACGACATGGCCGTCATCGGCCAGTTCGTCGGCGAGTGCGAAGCGGATCAAGGGTTCGTCTTCCACAATCAGGATTCTTGCCATTCTCGGTGTCTCCATTGTCAGACGATGGCTAAACGCAAGGTGGATCAAATTGGTACACGTAGCCCCATCAGTATTTTGATTCATGCTTAACAAAAAACGAATGACGGAGTGAGCAATCGGCATGTCTTTGGCTTTCCGCTTCTTGCGATCAGTTTAATTGTGAACAATGGCATGGAAAATTTGCAATGGGTGTCCGACCGGCGGAATCCCCACGACCGTCGCCGGAAGACAAGGACGACACCGCAGCCGCCCGACGCTCTCGCATGTAGGACAAGACAGTGACCTCCGACCAGAAGCCAGGCATCCTATAGCGTCATTGTTGTCGGATCGGGATTTTCGGTGTGATATAGGATTCAGACGTCGCCGATCATGTGGCGAGGTCTATCGGTGACGAGAAGACCGAGGTCAACTAATCAAACCTTGATGTGACGTGGCTCGGCAATGCCTGGCCGATTTACGAGACAGAATCCAATGGCGCACGTTCAGTCGGTGAATTCGACCACAATGCCGGGCTTGACCATGCCGGCCAGTTCCTGCGCATCCCAGTTGGTAAGCCGCACGCAACCGTGTGAGCCGACCTTGTCGATGAGTGACGGTTCGGGGGTTCCGTGAATTCCGTAGGTCGGCTCTGTCAAATCAATCCAGACTGATCCCACGGGACCATTGGGACCGCCGGGTAGTTTCAGGATCTTCTTGTTCTTGCCCTGCTGGAAGTTGATTTTCGGATTGTAGATATACGGCGGCATCCGCGCGACGCCCTTGACCTTGTGCGTCCCGGTAGGTGATGGCGTCTCTTCGCTTCCGATGGTCGCCGGATAGGCAGCAATTAGTGCACCGTCTGCCGCAAAGGCTAGTACCCGTCCGGATTTTCTGTGAACTTCTATTTTTTTGACGGAGCCAGCCTTGGGACCACCGGGCATCGCAACGAGCACTGTCGCTCCGACTTTAAAGTCCACACCGGAATTCAGTGCCTTCAGCAGGTCTATGTCCATATGGAAACGTTCGGACAGTTTTTCCGCGATGCTTGTGTAGCCAAGATGTTTCATCTTTGCCTGCTTGGCGTAGTCCTTGGGAATTTTGTCTAGCAAGTCAGCGGCATCGTCCTCGGTAATCCGATAGGGTTGGATGACAGCCGCCTTGTCTGAAAGCCGTTGAACGACGTCCGGATCGAGCTTTCCGTCCGATGAAAGATTCTGCAAGGTTTCGAACCCGGCGACCGCCTTTGTAACGTTTTCACCGTAATGGCCGTCAATGACCCCGGGCGACGATCCCGCGCGGTCAAGGAGAACCTGAAGGCGGACAATGGCGGGGTCCGGCTGAGAGGGGGCATTCTGCGCGGGGCGCTCAGGCGGTATTGCCTGCAGCGAGGCGGAGTTGATCGCCTCCGCCGTAAGCTCATCCGCAGCCGCAGTCCCAAACAGTATGAGAACAATGGATGTTGCGAGAGCGATAGTCTTCATCATAGAAGTAAAATTGACATCGCACCAACTTGTTCCAAGCCTTCGCGCGATTTCGCTTTCAACCTGATAGCGCGCGTCGACGATGCCCGTCGGACGGCCTGGCGAGGGTACGCTCTCAGAGCGTGTCGCGCACAAGCTAGTGCTTGGAGCCAAGCGAAACATGCAAGACAGTTTTACGTGTACTACCTTCCAACTAGAGCAACGCTCTGGGGTCAGCGCTAGGCGCTGGTCCGCGGGACATGCCGGCATGAGCCATTCTGCGAAAGGGTCGGAAATGCAGTGCCCGATTTTTCGCCTGGCGACGCCGGGGCGATCAATGCCAATCCTGCCAGCGTCGCGCCCGCTGCTCTAATGCGCCGACGGGATCGTTCATGTCGGCGACGCATCTCCAGCAACTGCAATCCGGCGCGGCTATGTCGGAGCGTCGAGCGTGGCCAGCACCCGCCATTCGTTCCGCGCCGAGATCGCCTCGTCGGCCCTAGATCGACGAGCGCTATGTACCGAAGCAGCTCGACCGGCAAGTATCTGTGTCGGTCCCCTTTGAAGGGCCCTCGCCTGCCGCTACACCCCTCGTAAGGTGAAAACTTCGCGTCGGGGTTTCAGCTGACAGCTTAAATTGAAATCGACAGGTCAAAGGCACAAGAACTGCCCCGTTTACCCAAGCCGTGTAAGCGGGGCAAAATCGGTGGCAGCACGTTTGTCGTTGAAGACGGTGTGATTGTTGGGATGCACTACATCCGAACTAATCGTACCGGCGGAGAAAAACATGTTAGCAACCGCGGCTACGTGACAGACACGGCGGCAAGTGGTCGAGGCTTGGCTCGTCGGATGCACGAGCATTCGTCTGCTCACATAGTGCTTCTTGATTAATTGCAGGACATGGCAAAACGCTCTATTTTCCCTTGCAGGGCGCCTCGACGAGACGGGAGCGGGCTTGCCAGGCCGGACCGTCTCGGTTTCCGCACCAATCCCAGATGCCGTTCGACGATACGATCCAGGAGGAGACGTACGATGGGCGAAACGACGCCGGACAACATCATGCAGCTCGGGATGGGGTTCTGGGCCTCCAAAGCCATGCTCACCGCGGTCGAGCTTGGCGTCTTCACAGCGCTCGCAGCCGGCCCGGCCAACCTGCCCGACCTGCAGGCCAGGCTGCAACTGCATCCCCGCTCGGCCCGCGACTTCTTCGACACCCTAGTGGCCCTGAAGCTGCTCGAACGCGAGGATGGCCGCTATCGCAATGCCCCTGATACAGACCTCTTCCTCGACAAGGGCAAGTCCTCCTATATCGGCGGCAT
Organism: Rhizobium sp. BK176; assembly: GCF_024808055.1. Lineage (NCBI taxonomy): Bacteria > Pseudomonadati > Pseudomonadota > Alphaproteobacteria > Hyphomicrobiales > Rhizobiaceae > Rhizobium > Rhizobium sp. BK176. The sequence continues at coordinate 126,766 of NZ_JANUBV010000010.1, forward strand.
CCTCGAAATGGCTAATGCCCGGCTCTACGGTTTCTGGGGCTCGTTGACCGAAGCCCTGCGCACCGGCGAGCCGCAGAATGAAGCCAAGCAAAGCGAAGACTTCTTCGCCGCGATCTATGCCGAGCCGTCGCGGCTGCGCGGGTTCCTGGAGGCGATGAGTGGAATCAGCGCCGGTGCGGCCCAGGCGATCGCCGCCCGGTTCGACTGGTCGAAGTACAAGACCTTCGTCGATGTGGGCGCGGCGCAGGGCATGGTGCCGGTGGTGATCGCGCAAGCGCATCCGCATCTTCAGGCCATCGGCTTCGACCTGCCCGCCGTGCAGCCTATATTCGACGAGTTCGTCGCCCGGCATGGTCTCGCTGACCGTATCCGCTTCCAAAGCGGAAACTTCTTTGACGGCCCGATGCCGAATGCGGATGTGATCTTGATGGGGCACATCCTGCACGACTGGGATCTTGCCGAGAAGAGGATGCTCTTGGAAAAGGCCTTTGCCGCACTGCCGAACGGCGGGGCCGTGATCGTCTACGATGCCGTCATCGATGACGAGCGCCGCTTGAACGCTTTCGGCCTGCTGATGAGCCTCAACATGCTGATCGAGACCCGTGGCGGGTTCGACTACACCGGCTGCGACTGCCAGGCCTGGATGCGCGACGCCGGTTTCGTGGCCACGCACGTCGAGCCGTTGCTGGGGCCTGACTCGATGGTGATAGGCTTCAAGCCCGACTGAGCGGAAACCGCGACCGCGGCCGGTGTTCCGCAATCTCGACCAAGGATGCGATGTCGATCGCCTGGCGCTGACGTGGTCGATGGCCTCGCGTCGCTCTTGAACTGAACAAGCTTCTCGACGATGAGATACCAAGCAGGCTGCCAGCGCGCAGCAATGAACCCCGCAGCCGCTTGGCTCGGCCGCACTCGGCGAAGTTGCCCCGAAGTGTAACTGGAGCAAATCCGGTGGCATCGGGCATTCCTGTTTTCTGGAAGCCACCATTCACTCCTTTCATGACGAAGCGCCGCCTGCCCATGACCGAGCATGGCGATACGCTGCCGCTGAAGGCGCTGCGGGAGCTTGTGACTGGTCTGGTAGAACGGGCCGACCGGGCAGACATCCGGATCGAAAAACTCGAGACCGAAAACCAAAAGCTTCAAGACGATACCTGCCAGAAGTTGGGCCTGTCGTTCTGGCACTATCTTGGCGGTCGGCTAGGCATAGGCACACCCGGGCGGGCCGCTCCTCTGCTGGCCACGATAGTCGCTGCCAGAACCTCGGCACATCAACGGCGATCAGGATTGGGGAACGCAACGATCCTGTCCGACGCACCAGTCCTGTCTGGCTTGCCCGTCACGACATCATCCAGCGTATCGAGCACATGGGAGCCGGTGAGCGTCAGCAAAGTCGGCGACACATTCCATTGCCGCTCATCATCGGCATGCACCGTCACTGTCTTCTTGTTGCGGCGAATGACAACGCCCCGGATCGTCACCCCGCCTGGCCCTTCGAAGGTCACGCCGCTTCCAACACGGATGTCCTGCAGCGCAGCTGCAGTCCGCTGATGATGCAGCAACTGCAGCCTCTCGACGATACGGGCGTTGAGTTCGACGAGCGCCGCCTCGTCCAGGCTATCAATTTCGATCAGCCGCATTGTCAGCCCCTCGCTTTTGTCGACGAGGCTATCCTGCCAGGGAGTGGTGACAGGACGGACCCCAGTCTCCGATTTGCCCTGTCGTTCGGCGGTGCCTCCGAATTTACCCCGCTTGACCCGAAGTGTTCAACAAAACCGGCAGGGCATCAATCTGTAACCTACTGAAAGAACGAACTCAAACTGCTCAACGGAAGCCACTAGAGCATTTTCTTCCGTTAGTGGATAACCCCCCAATCTCGCCCTTTATGGGTCTGGATGAATGCCGCGGAGAGAAATGAAGCCCTTTGCGAGATCAAGTTACTACGCGCCAGCATATCACCTCGTCGGGACCTGACGAACCGGCTTCTGGTCTTGATCACACGGCATTCGTGCGGCTACCGCCGGAGCGGCGCGTCTTGTATCGATCTAGATGCGGGCCTTGCCTGGCGAGACGTCGAGGATCGGTTCAGTCCCACCTTCGTCGCGACGCCGGAACTGGCCCCTCCACGGTCCCCCGTGCCGACACGGTCATGCTCCCGATCTTGAGGTTTTCGAGATAGGTCACGTCGCAGCGTCTGACGACGTCAGTCGTCATCTTGTGCCTGGGGTCTTTCGCGTAGCGCAGACCCGCGCCTTGAAGGCTGGCAGCGCCCATAGAGCAGCCCGATCAATACGCCATTGCTCGAACCTCGCCATCAGATTGATGATGAAGGTCGCCACAAACCGCGTTCCACATCATCACGAAAGATGGAGGACAGACAGGTGACAGACTGTGCAAGCGGCGCTGCGCTTCCACGTTGCTCAGTCGACCCAAGCCACCTGGAGGCAGATATATGGCGGTACTTTTTGGCATTGGAGTTGATCAGGAGTCTGGAATGAGCTAGCGCGTAAGCCCCCATATACCCCCCGCACTAGCCGCTCTTTAAAGGACCTGCGAATGGAACCGGACACCGTAACAATTGAAAGCCGCAATGACTTTGCCCTCTGGGCGATCGAAAAGGCTCGGGCAATCGTCGCTGAACAAGGCGGCGATCTGGCGATAGCGGCGCGTGACATGGACGAAAAGGCAATTGCGGAAACTGGCAATGCACTCGGTGCCGCGATCACGCAAGCCTTGCTGGAGGTCTATGACGGATTGACTCCTGCGGACGAAGACTAGCCAATGCAAATGCCGCCTGCCCTGACGGGTAGCCCCAAACTTGGCTGGGAAGAACCGGACGGCCGGCTAGGAAGACTTCCTTTCATCACGCTAAGCAATCTGGCTTGGCAACGCTGATTATCGGAGTAAGCGGCGAGATCGAGCACATCGCCTTTCAGCTGCCGAACCGTTCAGGTCTGCTTTTTGCTCCCCAGATTCTTGAATGCAAGAATTGCCAAACATGTTCGTCCGGTCATTCACTACCAGGTCGCAGCATATGACCCGCATAGGCAATGTTGAGGGAAGCTGCGCCGGTTCTTCGGTTCTCCGGGATATAAAGTCCTAGTTCCGGCAGAAGCACACACTCGGGTCCGCCCACACGAGACCAATGCCGGATGCAATCGCGCGGGCGGTTTGCCACCCCGCCAGGGTTCGGCGGTCCGAACCCCGGCTACCCAACGGTCTGGTGGCCGAGGAGCCCTCCCCGCCCGAAGAAGGCAGCGGCCGCCTCCAGCCGCGCAAACACAGTGACCCGCACCAGACCGCTCCGGGAACAAGAGCACCACGGCATCGTTTCCAATTTGGTTGCAATCACGCAACGCTACCAAGGAGGACGAAATGTCCATCAAGCTTGTTACGACGTCACTTCTGATCATCGGCCTTTCAGGCTCAGCATTCGGGCAGTCGAACCCCGCTCCTGCTGGATCCACCATGGACAAGAATCATGGGGCCGCCACTCAAACGACCAAACCCATGAAGATGAAAAAGGTCGACCCGATGAAGACCCACAGCACGACTCAGAATGTCAACAAGGAGAACTGCAAGTCGCTGAAGGGCAAGAACTCGCTGCAGACGCAGGGCGGCAACAGCAACACCGAGAATGTTGAGAATACGTGCGCCGATAACAACAACTGACAGCTCGTTGTTTCGCGCCGGGTGACGGCTCGAACCATGGGCCGTCATCTGCCCCTCCTCTTCATTCACAGGGGCAAGCGACAACCTATGCGTCTCGGCGACTGAATGCTGAATGTCTCAGGAGTTCTTCCAACAACTTCACCGCACCTGCGGTTCGCTTTGCAAAGCTCTTCGAAGCCTTTTTCGCTCCAGGCGACGCAATTCACAGGCTAATATTTTTGACAGCCGTGCAAACATCAAAATTATCGTTGAAAATCATTGAGTTGATTCGCATTTGCCGGATCGCGGCACACCTGCCAGCGTCCGAAGCCGGCCTGTGATAAAGAATCGGCATATTAAGCCTTTGTTAACTAAAAACTTCTTGCGCCGGCTAGAGAATCGCATCTAAATCACGCTTATGATGCAGATCGCTTGAGAAAAGCGTTATTCCGGAAGATGGCAAGATATGAACATGGCACCAGTCTTCATCGAAGACCTTGATTTTGACAAGGAAATCCTTGAGCAGGGCGAGCTGATTTCTGACAAGCTGAACATGCTTCGGCTAGAGCAGTACCCCCCTAACGCGATGAAAGGGCTTCGGCAGTTTTCGTTGGCCGAGGTCGCCGAGTATCTCGGCGTCACGCAAAACCACATCAAGAAGCTTCACCTCGAAGGCAAGGGCCCTGCTCCTCAGGTCTCTGGCTCGGGACGTCGGTCTTACACTGCCGAACAGATGATGGAGTTGCGCCGCTATCTCGACAAGCATGGCCGTTCGGATTTCAAAAAGTATGTTCCTCACCGCCGCAATGGTGAAGGCTTGCAGGTCATTTCCGTCGTGAACTTCAAGGGCGGCTCCGGAAAGACGACTTCGGCAGCGCATCTTGCCCAGTATCTGGCTCTGACTGGTCACCGTGTCCTCGCCATCGATCTTGACCCGCAGGCATCGATGACAGCCCTCCATGGGATTCAGCCGGAACTCGATCGAAATCCCTCCCTTTACGAAGCACTGCGTTACGACAGCGATCGCAAGTCGATCACGGAACTCATTCGTCCTACCAACTTCCCGGGGCTTGATATTGTTCCCGCCAATCTGGAGCTTCAGGAATACGAGTATGAGACACCGCTTGCGGCATCCAGCAAGAACCTTCAGGAAGGCAAGCTCTTTTTCACGCGGATCTCGAATGCCTTGAAGGAAGTCGACGATCGCTATGACGTTGTGGTGATCGACTGCCCCCCGCAGCTTGGCTACCTCACCCTGACGGCACTCACTGCGTCGACTGCCGTTCTGATCACCGTCCATCCCCAAATGCTTGACGTCATGTCGATGAGCCAGTTCCTCCTGATGCTTGGTGGCATCCTTGAATCGATCAAGAGCGCCGGCGCTTCGGTGAAGCTGAAATGGTTCCGCTACCTCGTGACACGCTACGAGCCTACCGATCAGCCGCAGGCGCAGATGGTCGGGTTCCTTCAAGCCCTTTTCAACAAGCGCATGCTGAAGAACCAGATGCTGAAATCGACGGCAATTTCAGATGCCGGGATCACCAAGCAGACCTTGTACGAGATCGAGAAGTCTCAGTTCACCCGGTCAACCTATGAACGTGCCGTCGAAAGCCTGAATGCGGTCAATGGCGAGATTGTTTCCTTGATCCATAATGCGTGGGGACGGAAGTGAGGTTTTTGACAGCCGTGCAAACCGCGGAAAAATTGTTTTCTTTCAGAGGGATGGGCACTCACAACGGAGACGGAAATGGCTAGAAAAAACCTTCTTGCGAGCGTGACGGCGACGTTGGGCGACGATGTCGACCGCGGCGCCCCGTCTGCGTCCGAGGCCCGGGCGTCCTATACACGGCGCGGGGCCTCCAGGTCGATGATCCAGTCGCTGGATGAGCTCGCCGAGACGTCCATGCGCGTCCTTGATGGCGAGGCAGTCATTTCGCTCGATCCCGGCGATCTCGATGGGTCTTTCGTTGCCGATCGAATTGGTGACGACGATGAGGCCTTTGAGAACCTGAAGGAGGCCATCCGTCAGTCCGGGCAATCGACCCCTATCCTGGTGCGGCCGCATCCGAGCGATGACGGCCGATACATGATCGTATTTGGCCACCGCCGAGCCCGTGCAGCCCGGGAGCTCGGGTTGAAGGTGAGGGCAGTCGTCAAACCGCTCGCCGATATCGAACATGTGATCGCCCAGGGCCAGGAGAACACGGCTCGCGCAGATCTGACCTTCATTGAGAAGGCGATTTTTGCGAGCCGGCTCCAGAGAAGTGGCATGTCGAGGGAGGTTTTGAAGACGGCCCTCACGGTCGATGACAGCCTGTTGTCGCGAATGCTTTCTGTCGCCGAGATCGTTCCGGACACAGTTCTTGACGCCCTCGGGGCAGCCAAGGGTGTTGGACGAGACCGCTGGGAAGAGCTGAAAAAGCTGGTACTGAACCCTTCGATTAACGCGCGCGCGCGCGAGGCTGTGCAGGACCAAGCATTCCTCGCATGTGAAACAGATGAAGCGAAGTTTCTCGTTCTTCTTTCCGCATTGAAATCAGCCGGAAAATCGAATCGCCGTAGCAAGCAGACACGGGCAGGTACCGCGTGGACACCGTCGGACCAGTCCGTGAGTGTCCTGGCAACGCCAAAGGGCAACGGCCTCGTTATGGAATTTGGAAATCCGAAGGGCAAATCCTTCGGGCAATGGCTCTCCAGCAACCTAGAAAGCCTATTCGAGCAGTATTCGCATTCTGAAGAGAAACAGCAAACGGGAGATTGAACAGCAAAAGAAAAAGGCCCCCTCAACGTTGCCGCCGTGGAAGCCTTCCTCTGATCTAGACAACCAGAGAATCGCACTTCCTCGAATCACAGTCAAGAGTCTTTGGCACCGTTTTGGTGAGCAGATTTCTTTTGCCTTCTGAAAGGTGAAGGAAAATGCAAGGTGAACATGTGACGACGCCCTTTGGGCGGCGGCCGATGACGCTTGCGCTGGTGAAACGGCACACCGCCGTATCCGAAATCAGCCAGGGCAAATCGGTAAACAAATGGAGCGTCTTTCGTGACGTCTCTGAAGCTATGCAGTCGCTCGGCCTGAAAGACCGCAGTCTGGCTGTGCTTGACGCGCTGTTGAGCTTCTATCCCGAGAATGAGCTTCGCCAAGACGCCCAACTCGTCGTCTTCCCGTCAAATGCGCAGCTTTCGCTCCGTGCCCACGGCATAGCGGGCGCCACACTTCGCAGGCATCTCGCGTTTCTCGTTGAGGCGGGCGTGATCCTGCGTCGGGACAGTGCCAATGGCAAGCGATACGCCCATAGGGGCAGGGGAGGGGAGATCGAAAGCGCCTATGGTTTCGATCTGTCGCCCCTGCTGTCGCGCGCTGAGGAGTTCGCGGGCATTGCCAAGCAGGTCGTTGCGGAGCGCACAGCCACGCGCAGGGCAAGGGAGAGTTTGACCATCTGCCGGCGCGATGTGCGAAAGCTCTTCGGCGTCGCCAAGGAAGAAGGCATTGAAGGCGACTGGCAGATGATCGAGGTGGCCTATCAGGATCTCGTGGATAGGATTTCCCGCTCACAATCGCTCGATGATATCCATGTCATTCTCGACGGTATGCGCCGTTTGCAGGCAAGGATCATCAATATCCTGAAATTCCACCAAGATTTGGATAATTCGAGCTCCAATGACGCTCACAATGAGCACCACACACAGAGTTCTAATACCGAATCTTATCTTGAATCTGAAGCATCCGCGGAACGGCCAGTTCGCGTCAGCTCGATCGGGGAGGAGCCTCCACCATCCACGTCCAGCCAGGCACTGCCGCTTAGTCTTGTTTTGAAAGCATGCCCTGATATCGCCGCCTATGGCCCGCGCGGTGTGATTAACAGCTGGAGGGACCTGATGAATGCGGCTGTTGTCGTCAGATCGATGCTCGGCGTGAGTTCAGCGACGTTTGAAGACGCCTGCCACGCAATGGGCCCGGAGAACGCGGCTATTGCCGTGGCCTGCATCCTGGAGCGAGGTCGGTGTATCAACTCGGCTGGCGGATACCTGCGGGATCTGACACGCCGTGCCCAGCGAAAGCAGTTTTCACCAGGACCGATGCTCATGGCCCTGGTTCGAAAAAGCATGACCGGAACACGGATAATCTCTCCGTCACCTGATGAGGAATAGCGTCTCTAAACCCACTGTTTCAGCGATCCCGGCGAAATTCCATGGACGTTTTTGACCACAATGCGTATAACAATGTCACGTCGAACGCCGGAAGCTGCTGACCCGATTCGAGCATTCCGAAGCCAGGTGGCGGCCCTTCTCAACACCATCTTCACAAACGGTTCTGCAGGCGATAGAAGCGCCTATACGAACGAGCGGAAGGGAACGGCCGGTTTACTTCCGTTATCGCTTCCGGCTTCAACGGAGCGAAGCGGTTACGGATTGCGCAACTCGGCCACCATCGGTGCCCACGGAGCAGTGGCTAGCGAATGCGACTGGCCACACCCACCTGCGCGCGAGGTAGAAGACCGGCGCGGATCCGATCTGCTTTCGCCAACAAAGGCGCAGCAGGTTCCAACGCAGGAGCATCAGTTCGTCGCAACATTTCATACCGCTCTTGGGCCGCAAGGCGATCCTCATTCGAGACCGGGGCCGCCGGCGCGCCGTCGATGTCGAAGCGCAGGGAGTCGGGTTGCGCCATTGCAAAGAAATATCGTTTTGAATGGAGGTACGCGCCCGTGGCCTTCCGCAACGATGTAACGGAAACACCGGGCCGCAAGCGCAGTCTCAAATGGTTCCAGAGGCCGCATTCGAATGGCTTGATAGGATCGCCGACCCTTACCGGCAATATGCCAACCGGTTCACGGAGGAGATCATTGATCGTGGTTGCTTTTATGATATCCGGTTCCGTTGAACAGATCGGTCCGCGGCTATAGGTCCAAGGCTTCGTCATGAAAGATTACCTCTGCGTCCCGTCCTAGTGGACTCCGTGAAGTGATTTCGACGGCATATAGGCGATCGAATGGACGCATTCGGCCTCTAGCGGCTGAGAGCGATTAAAATTATCGTAAGCATGGTCCTGGGTTTGCGACCGGAAGGAAGGGGGACAGAGCTAGCCACCGGCACCGGGTGGCGCATCGTTTACGAGATATTCCTTGTATTGAACCGTGTCCGCTTCATCGGTATAGACCCTTTCTGCTGGTTTGAGGCGCACGCCTGGTCCACCCTCATTCGAATATTCTGTTAAGAAGACAACACCGCTCCTCTCCACCGAGGCGATGATATCCCTTAAGCCCTCGGTATCGTCAGCAATTATCCCCATCTGGTTTTCCACAAGATCGATAGTGCTTGCCGTTACTCCCGCGGCCCTGGCAAGGTCGCTCACCTGCCAACCCAACAGGGCCCTGGCCGCTTTGATCTGACTGCCCAGTATCATGGTGTTCTCCCACGGCTTCGGTCATGTGTTAGACAAGCAGGGATATTGTGTCCCGGACATATGGCTCGAACGTGCAAATCTCTTTCCCGTTCCGCATTTCATAAGAATTACTGTCGGTCCTGCGATCGAAGGCCGTAATGGTTAGCGGGCAATTCTTTGGCATCAGACAGTATAGCAGTCGTTTGGATACTCGCTAGGACAGCGCATGCATCAAGTGCTGGCGTGCACGGTTGACGCGGCTTTTAATGGTGCCGATAGGGCACTGAAAATGATCCGCAGCTTCCTCGTAGCTGCGTCCGTCAATGAAGACGAACTCGAAGGCGCCCCGATATTTCTCAGGCAGGCGCACACAGGCCGCTTCCAGTTCATGACCTCGAATGCGCCATTCCTGGTCCGGCTGAACGCTTTCCCGCGAGGACACGCATTCCAACGTCCCGACCGCTTCCCTTCTTGTCACTCGATAGCACGAGCAGAAGGTGTTGCGCATGATTGTGAAGAGCCAGGATTTGAGCCGGGTCCCCTCTTCATAACGGTCCAGGTGAATAAGTGCGCGGACCAGCGTTTCTTGAACCAGATCATCGGCATCGGCGGCGTTCCGATAAAAGGTTCTCGCAAACGCGCGCAACGCCGGCATCAGACTCACGATTTCCCGGCGAACGGTTTCGGTTGAACTGTACACGAGTATGGCCTTCCCTTGGAGATACATGAAGGAGAAGGACTGACCGGGTACTTCGTTCCGGCCTCATGCGTTAAGTACGAAACCGCACGAATTGAAGATAGCAGTCTCAGATCGAGGCGACAGTTCCAAAAAGAGCCTCGGCAATCTGCTGGAGTTCTGTCGTCCTTGCGCAAAGATGGAAGCCACCATAGATGCCCGAAAGTTCCGGGCTGACATAGGCTGTGGCGAAGATGAAGGGAATTTCGAGGAATAGCAGCCTTTCGGCTAATGGAAACACTGCGTCACCATCGAATTGTAGATCGAGGATGGCAGCGTCAATGTTCTCATTCGTCAACAATGTCAGGCCTGACGGCACCGATGCTGCAGCGATCACGATGGCACCGCCTGTTTCGAGAAGCAGGCGCGTGTCATCGTCGAGAAGGTGTCCCTCCTCAACAATGAGGACGGTTCGTCCTTTGAACAACAGGGGCGCTATCTGTTTCAGTCGACAAATCCTTGGTTTGCTTCCGGCGTAGACTGCCGGTGGGATGATACGGACAAAGTCCGGTCTTGTCTTTTGCGGGCAAGCTGTTCGTGTCGCCAAGGCGTTCGACACCGCGTTACCCACCTGTTTGAATACGGCTCTGGTGCCCCATCAGCTTACGCACCGAGAAAACTACGAACCGCGGCGGCGTCGTTTAGTTCCCGATCAAACGACTGAATTGATGGGCAGTCTTTTGCACCTTTGGTTTTCCCAACGCGGAGCTCAGCTGGCCACAAGCTATATCAATTCCCGTGTCAGGTGAGATGAGTAGTGGTTCGAACAGGAACCTTATGCTCGCTCAGCCAGACCGTTGCAAATCCAATTCAACCATCAGCGGCAGATGGTCCGATGCCTGGCGGGCGAGAAGGTTGGTCTGGATCTCGGAAGCAGTGACACCAAACCCCTCGGAAACGAAAATATGGTCAAGACGCAATAGTGGGAACCTCGATGGGAAAGTCGGCCGGGGCTTGCGAGGCGCCATCAATTGTGCGTCCTGAAAGTGCTGCGCCAGGTGCCGATAGGCGGCGGACGAGCCCACGGCATTGAGATCGCCACAAATGATGGCAGGCAGTGCGCGAAATGCGGCGCTACCCATCCAGTTCTCACCGAGGAGTGTTGAAACCTGTCGCCTTCGATCTCCTGCTCGCAAGCCGAGATGGGTATTGATCACGTTGAGACGGTGACCCTGGGCAGTCACTTCCGCCCAGATCGCGCCACGCGTCTCGCCGACCGAGGGCAGGGACCCGGCCCTTACCAGTTTTGTGGGAAGCGCTGTTAGGATCGCATCGCCGTAACGCTCTTCGCGCACGTGCAGCGCAGGATGGAAGTGGGATTCCATCTTAAGAAGGCTTGCAATCGTCTGGGCCTGATCGATACGGCCGGTTCGCTTTCTTCCCACATCAAGCTCCTGGAGGGCGATGATGTCGGCTTTCGATTGCGCGATGACCTCTGCTATGCGGTTCGGGTCGAGGCGTCGATCCGTCCCGATGCAACTGTGAACATTGTATGTAAGGATCCTCAGTCCGCGCAGAGGGGCCGGCAATGACGCTGACGTGATACTCATTCGGCGGGAACCCGCGTTGGTTTATTTCGTTCCCATTGAAAGCTCAATGCAATCGGGATCTTCATGACAGCCAAGCGCATTTTCATCAATCTGACTCTTATGTTGGGCCTTCTTCTTGCAGCTTACCTTCTTTACAAGGTCTTCAAGCGGTACTCGCTTGACGAAATCATGGCGTCTGTTGTTGCAATTCCCAAAACGCGACTCATGGCGAGCCTTGGGTGCTCAGCGCTTTCGTATTTGTGCCTGACCGGCTTTGATTGGATGGCACTCCGCTACGCAGGCAGGCCGTTGAGCTATCGGCGGGCTGCCGTTGCATCCTTCACCGGACTTTCGATCGGGCACAATCTCGGCGTTGCAGCCCTTAGCAGCGGAGCCGTACGATACCGATTCTACTCGCGGTGGGGTCTCGATGCTCAGCAAGTGGCCAAGGTCATACTGTTTTGCGGCGTCACTGTTGGCATCGGCTTGTCAACGCTGGCTGGCATTGCCCTGCTCGTCAATCCCGGCGATGCGAGCAATCTGCTCCGCATCGGCTCGGCTGGGCTGCTTTGGATGGGAATCCTTTGCCTCCTTGTTCCCGTGGCTTACGTCATTTTGGCCGGGACAGTGCGATCGGAACTGAAGCTCTGGAGATGGAGCTTCGAAATGCCTAACACTAAATTGGCAGTGGGGCAGGTCATTATCGGTACCTTGAATTTCATTTTCGTGGCGGCCTGCCTGCACCAGCTTCTGGCAGCGAGCGGCGACGTCAATTTTGTCCAGACGGCTACGGCCTTCGTCCTGGCTAATGTGGCAATCCTTGTCACACATGTTCCAGGCGGTCTTGGCGTGCTGGAGGCGACTGTCAACCATGTCTTGCCAGGCTCTGCCTCGATTGGGGCGCTCGTCGCTTTTCGCGTCGTATATTTTCTTCTTCCCCTCATGATCGGCCTGGCTGTCTTCGGGATCAGCGAGCTGACCTTCCGCAAGCGAAAGGCCACATCCTCAACCAAGCCCGCTCAGGATACGACCGAGGCGCAGGCGCAATCGTTGTAGCGGCCAATAGGGTTTGCGTGGATCGACAAACGATGTACCGGGTAACAACTCTGTTTTTCCCTGGATATCGACCGGAAATTCTCTCAGTTTTCGTCGTCCGATATTCAGCTCATCGATTGTTGTCAGCATTGATCTGCAAGATCGTTCCAACTCGGTGACGTCTGCAGGACTTGCGTCCAGATGCTCTGCCATCAGGCGATGCCGCAGGAATGAGATCGCGTCTTGATGCTTCTTTGAATTTGCCTCGAGGGCAAGATCGCACTCGGTGTCCAGGCCCTCTGATCGGTTGTTGAGATTGGACGAGCCAATGCGCATGAAGCGGTCATCCACAATGATCAGCTTCGAATGAACAGTGAGTTCTTGATCTTTATCTTGCTCGTCCGGAACAACGGCATACATGACTTTCAGTCGACCATGACGATCGACGCGCTTCAGTCGGCGGATCAACCTGTCACGATTGTTCCCCATTGCGAGCTTTTCGATGAAGCCGTGCGAGCTTTTCGTAACGACCACCGCGATCTCCGGGCCATCTGGATCCTTCAATCGCTTCGCAAGGGCCCGAGCGACACTGGATGATGCGAGGTACTGCGTTTCGACATAGATAAGACGCTGTGCGGAAGCGATGGCATCCCGCGTCAGCCGCCTTGCCTCATAACGCCCCCTCTTTCCGATGAGACCAGGTTCGGTCAAAGCAATGGCGGCAGGAATGTTCTCCATCTCGGCAGCAACGACTGGCCAGATATCCGATGGCCGCTTTAAGGGCTCGATCTTTTCGCCCGTTGCTTTCTTCCAGCGCCGGCGCGCGACATCGCCGACCAACTCTGCCGCCTTGCCTGAGATGACTGACTGGATGTCGTGAACCGGCTCGTAAGGCGTGCCGTCGGGAGAACGACGCAGCGGATTTGACACGCGATGATCAGGCTCGTCCCATCGTCTGGCGGTAAGGTCGATCCCGCCGAGGAAGGCCAGGTTTCCGTCAATCGATACAAGCTTTTGATGGTGGCATGCGCGAAGCGGGTGCCGGAAATCAAAACGCAAGGAAATCTGCGGATGGGAGACGGGGTTGCGATGGAAGAGCTGGAGCGACTTGCCTGAATAGATCGGGCCCATGCCCCAGACCAAAATCCGGACCTGTAGCTGCGGATGGCTATCGACGATGGACAGAAGCAGTTCGCCAAGTGTTTGGGTGCTCGTCTTTGGCTTCAGCCGGATGTCGGGGTTGAAGTCCCAGCCGACGATCCAGATCTCGCGGCGTGCCTGTCTCAGAGCATGATCGAGGGCGGAAAAATAGGCTGCGCCATCGACGAGGAAGGCTGCTTTATCCGCACATTCGCTGCGCCAGGCGTTCCATCCCGGGCGAATGACCGGTTGGCCAGGTAAGACCGGTTTCGCTCGTCGCAAAGCTGAGCCAACAACCTTGATTGGATTGCCAGCTTTTGGCGCGCCCGTGGTATGAAACTCCAGCATTTGGTCCCGTTTTCTGTTGCCATGGAAGTCTCGCGTAACGCGCAAGCCTGCGTGTGGGTTCCAGCCTCCTATCGAGGTGCACCCAGACAGAGGTGTGTAACATTTTGCCGCTGGAACATTCCGGCCGTCACGTCGTTTGGGCCGAAACTTCAGCCGGATCAATGCCATGTCATCTCACGCCCTGCTTCCCCTTCAACCTGTGGCCCCCAGGACCGCCTTCCGCTCTATTCCCCTCCATTTCTCGGCAACCTGTTTTATCGGTGCCCTGCTGACCGACATCGCCTATTGGAAGACCGCTGAAATGACCTGGGCCGATTTCTCGGCCTGGCTTCTGATGGCAGGCTTGGTATTGGGCGTCGTCGGAGCGATAGGGGTTGTTGCGGATTGGAGCCGTGGGGTTCTGACGACGGCTCCATTGCGCCTTGTCATGTACTTCGGATGTCTTCTGGCAGCGTTTCTCCTCGGTTTTCTAAACACACTCATTCACAGCAGGGATGCCTGGACGTCTGTCGTGCCGACGGGCCTGGCAACCTCGATCGCAACCTTCGTGGCAATCGTCATTGCCGCGTTGCTTGGCGCGGGCATTCAGCGCCATCCGGCAGAGGAGGTAATGGGATGAACAACCTTTCGCCCAATCTGAAGGTCCGAGCCTGTTCGATACTGCTGGCTTCGACGATTTTGGCTGCATGCAGTGACAACGATCCGGATCCATCCGGCGGCATAGGCCCGACGCCCGATCTTCCCGAGCAGTCGCAATATCTCTTTCCTCCGATGCATCTTGCCAAGGTCGTCGGCTGGAAAAGCAACGAAACGCCGTCGGTCGCGTCTGGGCTGAAGATCCAGGCTCTCGCGCAAGGACTACAGCATCCAAGATCACTCTACACGCTGCCGAATGGCGACATCCTCGTGGTCGAGTCAGAGGCTCCTGCCGAGGCACCAGCCAAGCGGCCCAAGGATATCATCATGGGCTTCGTTGAAGCCTTCGCCACCAATAGCGGGGGTGGCAAGCCCGCCAATCGAATTACGCTTCTGCGTGACACGGACGGTGACGGCAAGGCCGATATCAAGCAGACGTTCCTCGAACATTTGAATTCACCGTTCGGTGTCGCGCTCGTCGGGAAAGAGCTGTACGTTGCGAACACGGACGCGATCATGCGATATCCCTACAAGGACGGTGATACGAAGATCTCCGATCCGGGCACCCGCCTTACCGAACTGCCGGGTGGGCCGATTGATCATCACTGGACGAAGAGCCTTGTGGCGAGCGAGGACGGTTTGCGCCTCTATGTTGGTGTCGGTTCTAACAGCAACATTACCGAAAACGGGATCGAGGCCGAAAAGGGGCGGGCCGCCATCTGGGAGGTTGATCGCGCATCGGGACGGGCACGGGTATTCGCCGATGGGCTTCGCAATCCAAACGGCCTCACATTCGAACCGACGACAAAGGCACTCTGGACGGTGGTCAATGAACGTGACGAACTCGGCCCCAACCTCGTTCCCGACTATATGACCTCGGTGAAGGAAGGCGGCTTCTATGGGTGGCCATACAGTTATTACGGAAAGAACGTTGATCCACGCGTAATGCCGCAAAGGCCCGACCTTGTCGAAAAGGCGATCGCACCGGATTATGCCCTCGGCTCTCACGTTGCCCCGCTCGGTCTGGTGTTCAACCAGGGACAGAGCCTTACAGCCGCCTATTCTGGTGGCGCCTTTATCGGCGAGCATGGCAGTTGGAACAGGCATTCCTTCAACGGATATAAGGTCGTCTTCGTGCCGTTCGAAGCAGGTAAGCCGAACGGAAAACCGGTCGACATCGTCACCGGCTTCCTGAGCGACAGGAATGAAGCCAGAGGCAGACCGGTCGGTCTGGCACTGGACAAGGGAGGTGCACTGCTGATCGCTGATGATGCGGGCAATACTGTCTGGCGCGTCACGTCTGGCTGATAGTTTGAGTTTTGCTTCGAAAACGAGCTGTCGTTTCGTCAGTAGAGCTTACAGATCAAGGATCGCGTACGGCTTCCCGTTCGGTTTTTCGACGTGGGCGGCGACATTGTAGACCGGAGCCCCCCGCGGGGTTTTGCCCTCATAGGTACCGTGGTGTGCATGACCGTGAACGACTGCGGCTACATTGAAACGATCGATGGTTTCCGCAAGTCTCGAGGATCCGAGAAACGGATAGATTTCCGGGGGCTCACCTTCCACGGTCTCCGCAATCGGAGCATAGTGAAGCACCACCATTGCCCGGTCCGAACTGATCCTGCGCATTGCGTTTTCCAGCCGCATGGATTCGTCGATGCTTTCGGCGACCATGGCCTTGATGGCGCTTTCTCCAAAAGACCCAAGCATATGGCGGCCAAAGCCACCGGCAAAACCCTTGACACCGACGAACGCCGCACCGTCTATCTCGGTCGGGTTTCCGTCAAGGAGTACCACTCCCGCATCGGTCAGTACCGTGGATACTTCCTCAACCATCCCGCTTTCATAATCATGGTTGCCGAGAACCGCGACAACCGGGATCGTGCAGCTTCTGAGATCCGCCGCCAGCAACTCGGCCTCCTTTGGTTTGCCGAGATCTGTCAAATCGCCGGCTATGACCAAAACGTCCGCGACGCCTGATATTTCTGTGAACATGTCCTTGTAGGAGGTTTTTCCATCCTCCTTCACATGCAGGTCGGCGACTGCCGCCACCTTGAGCTTGCCGGCACTACTGGTCATCATCGATCTCCCAATTGCCTCGCATCTCGCCTTCGCCACCGACATCCGCAAAGCCCCACTCCTTCACGTCGATTTCGTAGTCGACACGGGAGTACATCCGCCCGCGGCAGATGCGCATTTGCGGCAGGGGCATGTCGCATTGGGTCTTCAGGCGATCAATCAGTTCATCCAGGAGCCACTGGGGAACCCTGTCTCGCTCGGTAGGATAAATCCATCGAAAGTTGAGGAGATGGATCAGAAGCACTTCCCACTGCACCTCGAGGTATCCGAGCAGTCTTGCCCAATCGATTTCTTCGCTGGCCCGCAAGATGACGTGGGCGATGTCAGCACCATCATAGCGGTGTCTCAGTTGAATGAAGCATTTCGACCAGATCAGTTCAGTCGGACTGACGATGCGGACGGGAAACCCGCATAATTCAATCATCCGGGCGTCATCGAACCACGCGTCGCCGACCGGCATCGTGCCATTGGATGAGGCGAAGATGACATCAAAAAAGTGCTTTCCTTTCAGCACTTTCCCGATCCAGCGCTCGTCCTCGACCGCGATCTCGTAATCACGCTCCCTGAAGTAGCCAAGGATGCGCCCGCAGTCTCCGGCCTTGCAGAATATGTCCAGATCCTTGGTGAGACGGGAGATGCCCGTATAGGCACTGACGGCGTAAGTCCCTGCGACCAGAAACGGTATTTCGGAGGAAGCAAGTTCCTCGATCGCCTTGGCGACGAATGGCTCGGCGTCAGGATCGATCAGCTGCGGGATGGCCCGTGCCTTCATCATCGGACTGTCTGAAGTCTCGGATGTCATCGGGGGTACGCTCATCCAAATTCCTCTGAAGCGGTCGCTTCCATCAACCCGCGAAAGCGACTGATGTTCCGGAATGGATTCTTAACCGGCCGGGCGGGCGCTTGCGGTTTTCGACAACAGGGGTACGGCGCGAAACACAAGCACGGAGCTTCCGTCTACCGCTCAAGCTCGCCTCAAGATGACAAGGCTTCTGGGTTCCAGGTCATAGTGATCGGTGTCGTTGAGATCGACCCTCTCCACGTCAGGGTCGGCGGTCGTAAGCTCCAAAATCCATTGGCCGTCTTCCAGTGATGGAAGATTGAACGGCACCTGACCGTCGTGAGGGTTGAACAGCACCAGCGCCTCCTTCCAGGCATTTTCATTGCCATCGAGCTTGGTGGTCAGGCGCAGCCCAAGTGTCGTGCTTCCCTCATCGTCCCAATGGTCTTCGGTCTGTTCACCGCCGACAGGGTTGAGCCAGCTAATCGTAAGGTCGTTGCGCCAGCTTTCACGCCGCAGTAGTGGTTGTTCCTGGCGGAGCGCAATCAGCCGAGCTGTAAAGACGCGCAGAGCCTGTGCGCTGTCCGGCAGCCCTTGCCAATGCAGCCAGCTTATATCGCTGTCCTGGCAGTAGCCATTGTTGTTGCCCATCTGGCTGCGGCCGAATTCGTCGCCAGCCAAAAGCATGGGAACGCCATGGGACAGGAGGAGGGTGGCGAGGAAATTTCTCTTCTGGCGATCGCGGACAGAATTGATCCCATCATCGTCGGTGGGGCCTTCGGCGCCGTAATTGAAGCTTCGGTTGTGGTCGTGGCCATCACGATTGGCTTCACCATTCGCTTCATTATGTTTTTCGTTATAGGAGACCAGATCGTTCAGCGTGAACCCGTCATGTGCTGTCACGAAGTTAACACTTGCCCAAGGTCTGCGCCCGCGGAAGTCGTAAATGTCACCTGATCCGAGCACGCGTGCGGCAAAGTCGCGCGCGGTTCCGTCTTCATCCTTCCAGTAGTCGCGCATTGTATCGCGGTATTTGTCATTCCACTCGGACCAGCCGGGGGGAAAACCACCGACCTGATAACCGCCCGGTCCAATGTCCCAAGGCTCGCCAATCAGCTTGAGACGGGAAAGGACCGGATCCTGCCCAACCGCATCGAAGAAGCCTCCTCGCTGGTCGAAACCCTCTGGTTCCCGCCCGAGGATGGTGCCGAGGTCGAAGCGGAATCCGTCGACATTCATGACCTGCGCCCAGTAGCGCAAGGAGTCCGTGATCATTTGCAGGACACGGGGATGCGAGGTGTTGACGGTATTTCCGGTGCCGGTGTCATTGATGTAGTAGCGTGCTTCGTCGGGCATCGTCCGGTAGTAGGAGAAGTTGTCGATACCCTTGAACGAAAGGGTTGGTCCGAGCTCGTTTCCCTCCGCAGTATGGTTGTAGACGACATCAAGGATGACTTCTATCCCCGCATCATGGAAAGCGCGGACCATATTTCGGAATCCTGAAAGGCCATGGGGCCCGTAGTAGCGCGAAGCCGGAGCGAAGAAGCCGATCGTGTTATACCCCCAGTAATTCCTCAGCCCCTTGTCGAGTAGGTGGGCATCATCGGGAAAATAATGGACGGGGAGAAGCTCAATGGAGGTGATTCCCAAGCTTTTCACGTACTCGACGACGTCCCGGGTCGCCAAGCCCTCAAACGTGCCCCGCAGCTGTTCGGGGACGGCAGGATGCAATTGCGTCATCCCCTTCACGTGTGCCTCGTAAAAGATCGTACGTGACCAGGGTATGCCGGGTTTGAGATCGTCGAGTGAAGTGAAGTCGTTCGGGTCGATCACACGGCATTTGGGCATGTCGGGTGCGCTGTCGGCTCCATTGAAGGAAAGGTCCTTTTCCTCGCTTTCGAGATCGTAGCCGAAGCAAGATTGACCCCAATGGATGTCTCCGACGAGCTCCCGCGCGTATGGATCAATGAGAAGCTTGTTGGGATTGAAGCGATGGCCGTTTTCCGGATCGTAAGGCCCGTAGACCCTGTAGCCATAAAGCGCTCCCGGTTTCAGGCCAGGGATGCGACCGTGCCAGATCTCGTTGGTGTATTCCGGAAGCTCGATACGGTGTTCGTTGCCGCCCTCTGCATCAAAAAGACAAAGCTCGACCCGTTCGGCATGCGCCGAGAAGAGAGCAAAGTTGACACCATCAGCGTCAGGTGTCGCGCCGAGAGCCAAATGGTCACCTGCCTCGACGTCGAACCCAGATTTTTGCGGCATAAAAGTCCCCCAAATGTGGTCAGCGGGACAGGAACACAATTTCCGTCCGTTTGTTCCACCGGTGCCCCGACATGAGCAATCGATCAGGTTCGGCTTGGTTCATGACCCCAGAGTAATGCCGGGACGGCTTGCGTTCTGGGCGATCATGACTTTCCGTTGATAGGAGAGAGATCGGACGCACAAAAGCGCAGTCAGGATGACCGGAAGGCAAATGAAAAACGCGGTGCGAATGCCAGCCTGTTCGGCGACGAAGCCGAGGAGAGGCGGGGCCAGGAAAAACACGACGAACGACATCTGACCCAGGGCTGCGACGTTGACATGGGCTGCCCTGTCGACTCGTTGAGCGGCTGCCGAGACAGCAAGAGGATAGACGGCACTGCATCCGGCACCCATCAACGCGAATCCGACCAGTGCGATACTCTGGTGGGGCGACAGTGAAACCGCGCAAAGACCCGCGGCAGATGTAATGAGAAGGACGACGGCCACGGAACGTGAGCCAAAGCGATCGACAAACGGGTCTGCAAATAACCTTGCCAGGGCCATGAAGAAGGTGAAGAGGGTAAGGCCAAGCCCCCCGACGAATGGTTCCGACTGGAATACGTCGCGCATATAGATGGCCGACCAGTCGATGCCTGCTCCCTCGACAAGAAATGCAGCAATTCCGATCAGGCAGAGGGGCAACAGGCCTGCCGTCGGAAGAGCGATATGCCCGGCATCGACATGTTCGGTGTTCGGTTTGGCCGGGGCATTGCGCATTCCACCAATGACGACCCCACCAGCGACAAGGACGAAGGTGAATGTCAGCGCGAGATGGAGTTGCATTGACATTCCCGCCTGACGGAGAGCAGCCGATATGAGCGCGGTGACGAAGAAGCCAAGGCTCCAAAACCCATGGGCCCTGTTCATGACCCCGCGGCCCAGCTGGGCCTCTATGCGATCAATTTCGACGTTTAAATTTATCTCGAGTGCACCGGCCAACAGTCCCTCCAGGAAGAGGAGACCGAATACGAGCGGGGCAGCGGTCATCCATGGCACGAGCGCAAGCAGAGCGGAGGTTCCAAGAACTGTTGCGAATGCCGTCGTGCGTGCACCAAGGCGGGCAACGAGCGGGGAGGAGAATGTCAGTGACAGCAGAGCGCCGATTGCGGCGCCGATCAGTGTCAGGCCCAATTCCGACTTGTCGATCCGCAGGGCATCCTGAAGATCGGGCAGGCGCGACAATGTCGCTCCCATCGACACCGCAAACAGGAAAAAGCAGATATAAATCCGCTGTTGCGGCTGAATGTGCATGGCTCGCTCCGGAGAATCCCTAGCGATTTCTACCCGAATGCGACCAGGGTCTGCAATCGAAGATAGATGTTCGGATCGGTTATTGGCCGATCAATCTCTCATTGCGTGCGATCGGAGCATCCTATGGCTCGTGACCGCGTCTGGCCATCCCTGAGGTGCCAGGGTGTTGCCGGTCTGGCCTCGAGCAGTGCGCGATCAGTCTGCACTGATCATCAGCGCAGGTCGGATGTCCACGGCCGAATCCTTGGTGGTCCTTTCATCGTTAAACTGTCTTTTGGCGTTCCGATTGCCTTGGTTCCTTCGGCTGCCTCTTCCGTCGCCCCGTGGTTTTATTCCGCCCGTGCCCAGTGATCACGATGTCGGCCTTTGGGGCCCGCATCCTCCCATATATGATCGCAGCGCATGCGCCGCCGCTGTTCCTTTTCGTCCAAGCAAAGCTCCTTCTCGCAGTACAGTTGACGATCCTGGAATGAGGCAGACCGGTGACGACAATGTGCAGTTAAGGAGAAGACGGCGTCGCCGTATCATACTCACCCTAGGTGTTCCTGAACGTCGCGTGTAAAATCGGACCCACGTTTTATGAAAAGTCGGCAATATGGGACCAAAGTCTTGCGCCCCCACTCCCATAGGTCTGATGCCCTCCTAGTTTGGAAACAATACAATGATCTAACGCGTATTGACTTGCGTAGCTGATACCGAAATGAGGCATGCCATGATTCTTTCCAAACGCTCTTTGCTGAAGCTTTTTGCAGGCACCGCTGGAATTGCGGTCGCTCTTCCGTTCTCTGCATCAGCGAAAGACAATGGAAACGGCAATGGCAACGGCGGCGGTAACGGAAACGGCGGCGGAAATGGGAACGGCAGCGGCAACGGAGGCGGTAACGGCGGCGGAAACGGAAACGGTGGCGGGAATGGCAACGGCGGAGGAAACGGGAACGGGAAGTCCGGCGGCGGCAACAACAGCAACAACGGCAACGGTGGTGGCAGTGCCAGCACAGGGAACGGTAGCTCGAGTTCTACGTCCAGCGGATCGACGGTGACGCAATCGAGTGAGGGCAGCGATGGCTCGATCAATGTCCGCCACGCCAACGGGATCACGGAAACCCTTCGCAAGGGTCGCTACATCATGCGGGATTCGAAGGGACGGACAATCATCAGTCGGGGTGCAACCGCCGACGATGCGCGGCGGCTTATCGGCATTCTACGCTAGTCTGTCTCGCCACCGCATAGCGGCTTCAGTCCTGTTCGAGACCCCAAGCTTGGTCAGGATCTGGGTCATGTGATGCTTTACTGTCTTTTCCTGCAGGTCGAGCTTCAGACCAATCCGCTTGTTGGACAGACCCATTGAGACGAGATCGACAATCTCGACTTCGCGTGGGGTCAGCACGGTTTCGGCCGAGCGATGACGCTGCAGGGACTTCTCCATGATCTTTGCCGTCATCGCCGGACTCACGGCTCGTGACCCGCGAAGAACAGAAGTGATGGCGTCGATCAATCCCCTCGCACCCACGCCCTTCAGGACATAGCCGAGCGCTCCGAGACGCAGGGCCGTAACCAGGCTTTCGACCTCTTCAGATGCCGTCAGCATGATCACTTTGGTCGACGGACTGGTATCGAGAACGTCTGAGATGGTAGAAAGTCCGTTTCCTGGCATGGAAACGTCAAGAAGCAGGATGTCGGGGTTCAATTCGCGGGCGATCCGACAGGCGTCCGCGCCACTTGCGCCCTCGCCAACGACGACAAAGTCCTTGTTTTCAGACAGGCTTCGCACGACACCCTCACGAAAGAGCGGATGATCGTCGACAACGCCGATACGAGTTGATGCCATTCTAGTCTTCCGCCTCCATCGGTTCAAAGCTCATGGTCAAAGTCGTGCCATCAGGGCCCGACTGCACCTCGAAAACACCTCCGAGGCTGTCGATACGTTCCCTAAGACCGACCAGTCCCAGGCTCGATGGCCTGATTTCCTTCGGATCGAAGCCCTCGCCTCTGTCGCTGACTTCGATGCGCACATATCCATTGTGCGATATTGCCTTGACTGCCTGCTGAACGCCGCCACCATGCCGATAGGCGTTGTTGAGCGCTTCCTGGATGAAGCGATAGATGCAGATCTTTACAGCGGGCGCGAGATCCGGGTCGTCGTCGTCGATGGTCAGTTCGACGACTGTCTCGGTCTTGCTTTGATGAGCCTCGACAACACGGTTGACGATTTCCCGGATCGAGGCGTTTTCGATCTCCGGCAAGACAAGCCCTCGGCAGATGCTGCGGATTTCCGAGATCGCCTCTGCAAGGCTAGAGCGGATCCATGACAGCTCTTCATCCCGAGCGGCAGGCGCGGTTGCCGGATTGACGAGGAGTTCGCTGTCCAGCCTCAGCGATGCGTAAGCAATGTGCTGGGCGGGGCCGTCGTGAAGGTCCGCGCCGATGCTTCGCAGGTAGGTTTCGTTCAAGGCTGCGGCACGCTGGTATGATTTCTGCAGCCGTCGCTGCAGACCGCGGTTTTCGCCGAGCAATACGGAAAGCTCGTCTACGCGTGCTCCGAGTGCCACCCGTTGTGCTTCGATAATGCGGCTACCACGAAAAACCAATGCCGAAAGGGCGAGGAAGAACACCGCTATTACGCCGGCGACCGCAAGCCAGCTTCCCAATCGCGCCTGCGTCAGGCTCTCCTCCAGCCCTTCTGCACTCTCATAGAATTCCAGTACCGCAACGGCCTCTCCCGACCAGGGTTGAAGGACGGGATTGTAGATTTCCATGAGCGGCCTGCCGTAGACCCGCTCTTGCGCGCTTTCTGGATCGGTTGGAATTTCATATCGGGCAACGAGAGTGCCGGAGAAGGCCTCGCGTAACTTGTCAGTGACCGGAAACGTCCTTCCGACCAGCCCTTTTTCGTTTGAATAGAGGATGGTGCCATCCCGGCGCCACAACTTGAAGGAAACGAGTCTGCGGCCCAACGCCCCCTGGCCAAGGGTCTCATCCAGGGCGCGAGCCGTGGCGTCGTCGAGAAGGCCTTCCTTCTGCATGTCCGGCAACAGGGGGGCGACCACACTATCCACATAAAGTGCGGTGGTCGCACCTGCATTATGGATGACGGCCCCCTGGATGAAGTGGGTCACCAGCAGCCCAACCAGGAACATGGCAATGGCGGAGACGATGCCCCCAGCGAGAAAAAACTGCGAAGCGAGCGTTTGGTTCTTCCAGCGGCCGAGCCAGTTCATCGATGACCTGACGGGGAGGGTAGCTGATGGACATGGGATAGATAGGGCATGGATATTACTGCGTACTATCGATGAAACGGGCGCCTGCAACGCCTCCCGCAAGCTTTCCTGCATCACCGGGCATTGTCTAACGACACACATAGAGCAGCCCGGCCGAGAGTACAATCCATGCCGAAAAAGGTGCCTTTCGGCGCGCGCAGGCCATTCGAATTTGCTGTTTATCCTGCAAGACGTCTTTCCCCAATCCGGCTCCTGTTAGCCGAATTGCTCTCAAACGACGGAGCGTGACTTAGGTTCCCGGGCTAGGACTTAAGTCTGATGAAAGCCTCAGGAGCGCATCCAGAAAGGAAGTTTGCGCGGACTGTCTTACCTCCGTTATCGTTCGGCGGTGGTGCCTCGGAGCAACAATCGCGGACGCCGTTCTTCGGACCAGCACAACGATCTGAGTGGTCCTGTTTGGCGGCCACGGATCACGATATATCGACCGTCCGGGTGTGGAGAGGCGTTGTTCTGTCCTTCATCATGATGGGATCCGCTCAACGGGCATTTTCGTCCCGATGCCGCTCCTTGCGCGTTTGCTTTCTCTTCTCCGTTAGGCGAGGCGGATGCCGGACAGGTTGGACGCTCGACTGCCATTTCGTTGGCCGCAGCGAGAAACCGGAAAAACCGCTGCGTTCGCCATCCCTGTCGCGTCCGGTTGACACGGCCCGCGCTCGGGGAGGGAATGGGTAGCAACAGGAAAAGGTTCCTCGCGCGGTCTCCAGATTTGCCTAAGCTTGTTACACCCTCCGCAGGCAGCCATAGCTCGTCAAAGAGAATTCCACAGGCACGGGCGCTGATGCAAAAATTCCTTCAGTGGCGCAAAACCTTCCGTGGCGCAAAGGCGGCATCCTCTTATCTAGGAACTTGATTCATCTGACGAATCCTCATCACACCCCAAAATGAGGAATAATTTCCTGTTTTGAGCATCTTGACGACGTCGGCGGAAAGGAACAGAAGAAGAACATCACCGTTATGAACGACATGAATGTCGTCCCTCTTAATGCGATTTCGGAAGGATTCGCCAACGATGTCGGCTGCTCGCCAGGACATTCTCTCGGATTTGCGCGAGCGCATCTCCTCCTTGGAGGGGGGAGCGTCCAGGCGGGCGGGCAGCCTGTCGTTCGGCGTGCCCGAAATCGATCGGATCCTGCCTGGCGGTGGTCTCGCCTATGGCGCGCTACACGAATTTGCAGGCGGCGGATGCGGGACGGTCGACGGAGCAGCGGCAGCCTTGTTTGCCGCGGGAATCGCCGCGCGTACGCGAGGAAAGATTGTCTGGTGTCTGACACGTCCGGACCTCTTCTTTCCGGCGCTGGCTCAGGCGGGTCTTCATCCCGATCGGGTCATCTTCGTTGAAGGCGATCGGGAGGAGGATGTCCTTTCATCCATGGAGGAGGCGCTTGGGTATGGTGGCCTCGGTGCGGTGATCGGAGAACTTGTTCGGCTACCGATGGTCGCTTCGCGACGTCTGCAGCTGGCAGCCGAAAGGACCGGCACGATGGGGATTGTTGTCCGGCGGTGGCGCCGTCAGACCGAAGCGAACGACTTCGGCCAGCCGACGGCCTCGGTCACACGCTGGCGGGTCAGTGTGCTGCCGAGCGCAGAATTGCCCGTTCCGGGCGTCGGACGTCCAAGGTGGTTGCTTGAATTGATGCGATCGCGGGCGGGCGAATGTGCTGAGTTTGAAATTGGAGCCTGCGATGACAAGGGTCGTATCAATATATCTTCCCTATCTGGCAACCGATCGGATTCGTCGCGCCGATTCCGGCATTCCGGCTGATCAACCGATTGCGGTGATTGAACGAAGAGGCCCGAAGCGATGGGTCTCGGCTGCTGACGCCGCGGCGCAGAAAGCGGGGGTCCGCATCGGCATGCAGGCTGCCAAGGCACAGGCGCTCTTTGCCGGACTGGCGATGATTGACGCAGACGCCGCCGCCGATGCCGAGGCTCTCAGGCGGATAACCTTATGGGCGCTGACGGTGTACTCGCCGATCGTCGCGGTCGATGCGCCAGATGGCATTGTCCTTGACACGGAAGGCGCCGACCATCTTCAGGGAGGAGAAGCGCCGATGTTGACGCGTCTTGGCAATCAGTTCCATGCCAGGGGTCTGACCGCACGCATTGCCGTGGCAGACACCTGGGGCGCGGCGCATGCCTGCGCGCGTGCGGCGAGAACGCAGACAGTTGTTGTCCCTCGCGGCGAAGCCGCCGGAGCAACCGAGCGGCTTCCAATCTCTCTTCTGAGATTGCCGGAGCCGATCGTGTCAGACCTTCGCATGCTGGGTTTCAGGACCATCGGAGAGCTTTCTGCAACGCCCCGTGCCCCGCTGGCGCTTCGGTTCGGACCTGAAATCGGCCGGCGCATTGATCAAATGTTCGGCCGGCTGTCGGAACCTATTGAGCCGATCCGTGCGCCGGAGTGGATCGAAGTCTCGCGCGCTTTCGCCGAACCTATCGGCGCGGCCGAAACAATCAACAAATATGTGGGTCGCCTGATCGTTCAGCTCGTTGCCGAACTGCAGCGCAAGGGGCTCGGCGTTCGCAGGACAGACTTGATCGTCGAGAAGGTCGATGGCAGTAGGCAAGCAATCCGCGCCGGCACGGCGAAACCCGCGCGTGATATCGCATGGTTGACGAAGCTCTTCAGGGATCGCACGGAAAAAATCGAGCCGGGTTTCGGTATCGAGAAGCTTACACTTGCCGCCGTGATCACCGAGCTGCTGGCCGAAGAGCAGCACGCGTCGTCGCTCGTGGAGGAGAAAAACGAGGACATCACGCCCCTCATCGATATCTTTGGCAACCGCGGACAGCGTGTTTATCGTGTAGCTCCGGTCGCGTCCGACGTTCCCGAACGGAGTGTGCGGCGCATTTCGGCTGCGGCAGCCGAAGTCGAGGAAACCTGGGTTCATTATTGGCCGCGTCCTGTCCGATTGCTTGATCGCCCTGACCGGATAGACGCCATTGCCCTTCTCCCTGACCACCCGCCAGCAACCATTACGTGGCGCGGCAAGCGACATCGCGTAAGACGGGCCGATGGACCGGAGCGGGTCTTCGGTGAATGGTGGACGTGCGATGCCGAGTTCACAGCAGTGCGCGACTACTTCATCATCGAAAACGACGCAGGCGAACGACTGTGGATTTTCCGTAGCGGGGACGGCATCGACCCCGAAACCGGCAGCCATAAATGGTTCCTGCATGGGATCTTCGCATGAGATATGCCGAGCTTCAGGTCACCACCCACTTCAGCTTCCTCCGGGGCGCATCATCGGCCGACGAGTTGTTCTGGACCGCGAAGGAGCTTGGAATTGAAGCTCTTGGCGTGGTCGATCGCAACAGTCTTGCGGGTGTCGTGCGGGCCCTGGAGGCATCTCGTGCGAGCGGTGTGCGGCTCGTCGTGGGCTGCAGGCTTGATCTTCAGGACGGCCCCTCCCTTCTTGTTTACCCGACCGACCGATCGGCCTACTCTCGTCTGACCCGCCTTCTCACGCTCGGAAAGAGCCGAGGAGGAAAGGGCAACTGCATCCTGACGCTTGATGATGTCGCCCGTTACGCCGGGGGCCTCATTTGTGTTCTCGTTCCTGATCTCCCGGATGAAACTTGTGCGATCCAGCTTCGAAAGCTGGCTGAGGTTTTCGAAAACCGCACCTACCTGTCGCTGTCGCTGAGGCGACGGCCGAACGATCAGATGCGACTCCACGAGTTGTCCATTCTTGCGGCAAAGTTCAGGGTTCGCACTGTCGTGACGAACGATGTGTTGTTCCACGAACCCAACCGTCGGCAACTCCAGGACGTTGTGACCTGCATCCGCAATCACACCACCATCGATGATGTCGGCTTCGAGAGGGAACGCCATGCCGACCGATATCTAAAGCCGCCTGAAGAGATGGAACGTCTGTTTCCGCGCCACAGCGAAGCACTCGCGCGAACGATGGAGATCGTCGAGCGATGCAGGTTTTCCCTTGAGGAGCTGACTTACCAGTACCCCGAGGAAGCCATCATGCCAGGCATGGATGCTCAGCAGTCGCTGGAGCATTATGTTCGCGCGTGTATTCCGGACCGCTATCCTGAAGGTTTGCCGCAGAACGTGCTCAGGGTCATCAGACATGAGCTCGAGCTCATCAAGGAGATGCGTTACGCTCCCTATTTCCTGACGGTTTTCAGCATCGTCAGGTTCGCCCGCAGCCAGGGGATACTTTGTCAGGGCAGGGGATCGGCAGCAAATTCCGCCATCTGCTATATCCTCGGCATCACCAGCATTGACCCGGAGACCAACGATCTCCTGTTCGAGCGCTTCGTCTCCAGGGAACGCGACGAGCCTCCCGACATCGACGTGGACTTTGAGCATGAGCGTCGGGAGCAGGTCATCCAGTGGATTTATAGGACTTATGGTCGCGACAAGGCCGCGCTCTGCTCGACCGTAACCCGATACCGTGCCAAGGGTGCCATCCGCGATGTCGGAAAGGCCCTCGGCCTGCCAGAGGACGTGATCAAGGCGCTTTCGTCGGGCATGTGGTCCTGGTCAGAAGAAGTGAGCGATCGCAACATAAGGGATCTCAACCTTAACCCTGCGGACCGGCGCCTGGTGCTGACATTGAAACTGGCTCAGCAGCTCATGGGCGCCCCGCGGCACCTTGGCCAGCACCCCGGCGGCTTCGTTCTTACCCATGACCGACTGGACGATCTCGTTCCCATCGAACCGGCGTCGATGGTCGACCGGCAGATTATCGAATGGGACAAGGACGATGTCGAGGCACTGAAGTTCATGAAGGTCGACGTTCTTGCCCTTGGCATGCTCACCTGCATGAACAAGGCGTTCGACTTCATCCGGACCCATAAGAACGACGATCTAGATCTCTCGAATATCCGGCAGGAGGACAGCGCGACATATGCGATGATCCGCAGGGCCGACACGCTCGGGACTTTCCAGATTGAGTCCCGCGCCCAGATGGCGATGCTCCCGCGGATGAAGCCACGGACATTTTACGACCTTGTCGTACAGGTCGCGATCGTCCGGCCTGGTCCCATCCAGGGCGACATGGTCCATCCATATCTGCGTCGGCGCGAGGGCAAGGAAAAGGTCGAGTATCCGACCCCCGAGCTCGAAGCCGTGCTTGGCAAGACCCTCGGCGTCCCGCTTTTTCAAGAGAGTGCCATGAAGGTCGCGATGGTGTGCGCAGGTTTTACCGGTGGTGAGGCTGACCAACTGCGCAAGAGCATGGCGACCTTCAAGTTCACGGGCGGCGTCTCGCGCTTCAAGGACAAGCTTGTCAATGGCATGATCAACAATGGCTATACGGCGGAATTTGCGGAGAAGACATTCTCTCAGCTCGAGGGTTTTGGCTCGTACGGCTTTCCTGAAAGCCACGCGGCATCCTTCGCGCTCATTGCCTATGCGTCCAATTTCGTGAAATGTCATTACCCGGACGTCTTCTGCGCTGCGTTGCTGAATTCACAGCCGATGGGGTTTTATGCGCCGGCTCAGATTGTCGGCGACGCACGAAATCACGGTGTCGAAATACGCCCGGTCTGCATCAATCGCTCGCGATGGGACTGTACGCTTGAGCGCATTGGCAATACGGAACGCCACGCCGTCCGGCTTGGCATGAGACTGGTCATGGGACTGGCGGTCGTCGATGCCGCCCGCATCGTCGCAGCGCGGATGAATTCGCAATTTGAGAGTGTCGACGATGTCTGGCGCCGGTCGGGTGTTCCGTCGGAAGCCCTTGTCCAGCTCGCCAAGGCAGATGCCTTCCTTCCTTCGCTGACGCTGGAACGCCGCGATGCAATGTGGGCGATCAGAGCCCTGAGAGATGAGCCCCTTCCCCTATTTGCGGCCGCAGCCGAACGCGAGATGAAAGCGATCGCAGAACAGCACGAACCCGAGGTCAAACTGCGACAGATGACCAGGGGTCACAACGTCGTGGAAGACTACGGCCATGTCGGCCTGACGCTTCGCGAACATCCTATAGCGTTCCTGAGGAAGGATTTGATAGATCGCGGGATCGTCACCTGCAATGACGCGATGAATGCGGGTGATGGCCGCTGGCTTATGACGGCGGGCCTCGTGCTGGTGCGGCAGAAGCCAGGCTCCGCGAAGGGCGTCATGTTCATCACGATTGAAGATGAAACCGGTCCTGCCAACATTGTGGTCTGGCCGAGCCTGTTCGAGAAGTGCCGCCGCGTGGTCCTCGGCTCTTCGATGATGGCGATCAACGGCCGCGTGCAGAGGGAAGGGGATGTCGTTCACCTCGTTGCACAGCAGCTTTTCGACCTCAGCGGCGAACTGTCAGGCCTTGCCGACCTGGATATGTCAGTCCGGATCCCGACCGGACGCGGCGATGAGTTCACCCATGGCTCGCCAGGCAGTCCGGATTCGCGCGAAAGATCACCATCGACCGTCCGGCCCAGAGATATCTTCGTTCCTGATCTGCACATCGACACATTGAAGGTGAAGAGCCGGAATTTTCACTAAGGTCACTTTCGCCATGAGACAAATCAAGAACTCTGTTCAAAGCCCTATCGGCGCTGAGGGCAACGCTCGAGCGATATCACGCGTGAGCAGTTCGAATTCCACGGCATGCCATTAAAGGTGCATCAACAGCAAAAAACGAAAACATCTTTTGAACTCAATAAATTACTCGATGAAAAGGCGCTAAAAAGGCCCGACGTTTTCGACGGGCCTTGGTATTTCAGTCGCGATGCTCGGGCATCGCCTTTAGCTGATCCTCCGTCCACGTGGTCACGGCGTGGACTTCGCCGTCTTCATCTCTCATGAAATCAAGCTGGCTTGCAGGCACTGCCACTGGTTTGGCGCCGAGGCCGAGAAACCCACCGACATCGATAATGACAGTGCTGGCTTCGCCGACGCCGTGAACGTGATCGACCTTTCCGACCTTTTCCGCCATATACGCTCGCCCCTTCAAGATTATCAGGGACGAGATCCGCAGTGCTAAGCCGAACGTGATTGGTATGGTCCATTTCTGAAGCCTCCGCCTTGTTGGAGTTATCCAACCCATATCCGGCGGTATTGTTCCTGCAACAGTGGGTGGACAAGGGCGTTCGGCGGCCCCTCACGCCGTCTCGTGCAGAGGGCGCTCACGTCTTACCGAGAAGTCGTTCGAATTCCTGCTCCGGCGTTCCATAGCAACCTGCGGCGAGGGCTTCGAGACCCCTTCGATCCCGCACGATCACAGAACCACGGCTAGAGCGAATGAGGCGCTTGCCTTCGAGGACATGCAAGGTCGTGGTCACGCTTGGTCTGCGCACACCAAGCATAAGGGCGATATACTCGTGGGTAATGGCCATCTCCTCGGAGTGAAGCCGATCGTGACACATCAGGATCCAGCGCGCGAGCCGTTGTTCCACATCGAATTTGGCGTTCGCCAGCGAGGTATAGGCCACCTGGGTGGCAAAAACGTGCATAAATTTGATCATCGGAACCTGAAGGGTCGAACTTTTCAGGGTTGTCTGGCGCATCGCCTCGACCGACACCCTGTATCCGGTTCCGGCCACATGAATTTCAATCAGGTACGGAACAATGTCGTCGCCTATGATCGTGGCAGTCGGAACAAATCCTTCCCGGCCGAACATGCCAGCTTCCGCCATCTGTCCTGTAGGGCCGACCGCCATCACCGATCCGATGCCGCTTTCCGGAAAGTACAAGAAGTCGAGTGTCTTGCGCGGCTCCGCTATCCGGAAGTTGGCGGGCAGATCGACGGCTTCCAAATGCTTCGCGAGAAGATCGAAATCGTCGGCTGTCAAAGCCTTGAGCATTCGGTTGCTAACGTCTCCTTGCGACGGCATATCAGACTCTCCCCTGCCCGTGATCACCCGTTACCAACCGAGACAAGGCAACAGGTAGCGCCCCACATGCCAGAATAGGTCTCGCACTGTTCGGTTCAAGTACGATCACGTACACACGTTCTTCATTGACCTCCAATATACCGTCGCTGCCATTTATCCTGCTAAACCAGATCGAAAGGTTGGTGATGTTCAACAGGCGCATTCGAGACAGTGAAATGGCAATGCTTCAGTGAGCCTTGAAAAGCCATTGCCGGCTGCTCATAACGGAAACGCGTCGAGAATCCTTTGCATCGAAGCGATGGATCTTTTCGCTCATGGTCACCGGACCCAGAAGAACTTACCAGCCTGTTGATTTCAATTTCCCGGACTACCAGCGGCTCTGACCGACGCCCGACCTTCGCCATCCAGCAGCGTCAGCGGCTGCAATCGATGATCGTCCATGCTGCTGACCGTGCGGCCCGCCGCGCAGGAGTGTCGGGTCGCGTTCAGGCTGAGGTGCCTGAGGTATGGCCCTTTAGAATGAAGTCCCGATTCCCAGCTTCCGGAATTGGTCGAATAAAAACCGAGCGCGGGCCCGGAGCGATTGGCTCCTAAAGGCAACGCGTGGCTACTGTTTCCCTGTGCCGAGTGACCCGACCATGTTCAGCGATCTCATAGGACAGCGCGTGCTCGTCGTGGAAGACGACTATCTTCAGGCCGTCGATATGACGCTGGCGCTGGAGGAACAGGGAAGTGATGTCGTCGGGCCCTTTCCCCACCTCGATGGCGGCTTGGCCGCACTCAATCTCGCGAGCATCGATGCCGCTGTTCTCGATGTTCATCTGTTGTATCGACACGTCTTCCAACTCGCTGATTGCCCTATGAAGCAAGACATTCGGTTCCTTTTCGTTACCGGCTACGACCCGATCGAGATCCTGGATCGCTTCAGAGGGGTACAATGTCTTCTGAAACCAGTGGGACCCGGAGAGATAATGGTGAGGCGTGCTGCGGTTATAGCCGGGCGCCATTAGATTTCGTCAGATCCCACGGATAAGGAGTCGCGATTTGGAGACCGCTTGTGTTGCCTGGCGCGCCTCATGCCGCATCGCTATGACAATCCAGGATGACTGGCGAGACGTCTGGAACTTTCGTGTCGCAAAGTTGCTGGGCCATCCATTCAAATCGCAGTGGGCGACCGATGCCAGTGCTGCCGGCGAATATATTGCCGAGGCGACCCTCGAACCCACCTGGAGGTCCAGATGCCGTTTTTGAGCAGTTCCGCCTTTGCGAACGGAGGCCCAATTCCCAAAAAGCATACCAGGCTGGGTGAGAAAATAGCGCCGGCATTGTCCTGGTCCGGAGCGCCGGACAATGTCAAAAGCTTCGCCATTGTCATCGAGGACCCGGATGCTCCTTATGGAACTTTCCGGCATTGGGGCGTCTATAATATTGCGCCAACAAGCAACGGCCTGCAGGAAAGCAGCGATACAGCTAACGGCAGCGGGTTGCGGTTTTCAGACAACAATTTTGGCAATAGACGTTACGATGGACCAGAACCGCCGCGAGGACATGGCGTCCATCACTACCACTTTACAGTTGCAGCGCTCGACGTGCCGAATCTCACTGTGCCGGCATCAGCAGCTATCGAAGCGATGTGGGAGGAGGTGCAAAATCAAATGCTGGCAAAATCGTCCTTGATGGGAACATTCCAGCAGGTGTGAACGGCAGGGAACGGGCGATCGCACCCATCCCTTGATCGCAAGCAAATTCCCGACGGCGGCCGGGCAAGGGAAAGGGTAGGAAGGCGATGCCGTTAAAGCGCGGAAGAAGACCGCCAGGTCCACGCAATCTCAGCCGAACCGTTTCGAACCGGCCAGGGATGCGTTAAAGGACATCCGGCTTCGGTGCCTTTCGCGCATCCCTGCTTTCATCCCGTTCCGTCAGCTAATGCAATTGCTTGGTCCGGTGAACCACCTTTTTTCTCGCACCTGCGGTAATTGTCATATGATTAATTAACGCTAAATAATTACAGAAATCAGTTGCTTAATGGATAGTTCTGGCATAAATTTTTATGGCTGCCGTTGGCCTTGCCAAAGGGAGTGATGTCTTGTCCATCCGACTAAAGTTCTTTGTGACGGTGCACCATGTGCGTTCGATCCGATACCGGCTCTCGAGCGTGTATTGACGCGTCCTCTTTGTTCATTCCACTTGCTAGATGTGACGCCCATGACGGGCCAGGGATTGGTTATGCAAAGACAAGCTGTCGTCTTTAACGGTCAGGAAGTCGGTATTGCGGTTCCAGTGGATAACCGCCTCAAATTCATCGCGGTCCGTTTCCAGGTCATCGACCTGGACAACGAGGTGTTCGACACGGTGACTGAAATCAGGCGTGCAATAAGAGACCACCTAGCATCTCGTGCTGAAACCACGGCCACCTCACACTGACCCTTGGTATAAAGAACCTTCCAAAGGGACAGCGCGGGTATTATCGTGGATTTTCGGTGGCCGCACTACTACTGATGGTTGCTCTGTCGTAAATCCTTCATTCGATCTTGCTAAAGATGCGCCGAGGTTCAGTGTGCAGGGCGTTTATGCAAAGGCAAGCAGTCATTTTTGGTGGTCAAGAGGTCGGTATCGCTGTCCCCGCCGACAGCCGGCTGAGATTCATCGCCGTTCGTTTCCACGTGATCGACCTGGATAATCTGGTGTTCGACACGATCACGGATATCCATCGGGCGATCAGGCAGCATCTTGCCGTCGCTCGCGCTGCGAAGGCTGCGGCATAAGAACACGGCATTCTCACCTCTTCTGCTCGATCACTTTCAGCAATTTTGCCAAGTGAACAACGCATGGCCGGCGTGAAGAAACCAGGTCTGTCGTTGCGGCCGGATTGCGAAGGATGATCATCGTCCTCAACGCTCGAACGCGCGATCATCGCGCAACGATGCTTGACGCTTAACACCGTTGCTCTTTATTGGCGCGAAATCAGGAGGCCATAAACGGATCGTCCCTGACGGCTTCGACGAGGAAGTCGAGAACGGTGCGAACCCGCAAGGGCAGGTTCTTTCGTGACGGATAGACAAGGTTGATCGGCAGCCGCACGGGTGGATAGTCCGGCATTGCATTGATCAGCCGGCCTGCCTCCATATCGGGATATGCCAGAATATGCGAAAGCACGGCAAGGCCGCCTCCGCTCAAGACCACGCGGTGCACCGCAAGGGCGCTGTTTGCGACCAGACGCGGCGAGATGCGAACGGAAATTTCGTTTGAGCCGTCTGAAAACAGCCAGGATCGGCCATCTCCGGCTCGGCTGTAACAGATACAGTCGTGCGTGTTGACCTCGGCCGGAGCCTTTGGAACTCCCCGGCGTTCGAGGTAGGCGGGGGCTGCGCAGAGAAAGGCTGTCGTCCACCCGATCCGGCGACACATGAGGCTGCTGTCAGAGACAAGACCGAGCCGTACCTCAAGGTCGATGGCTTCTCCGATGAGGTCTGATGGCTCCTCCCGGAAAAGGAGTTCGACCACCAGGCCAGGATGGTGGTCGAGAAGCTGCGCAAGTCGGTCGCTCACATAAAGGCCAAGTGGGGCGGGCAAGGCGAGGCGCACACGGCCCATGGCATTGGCTGCTTCGGCACCCGACGCCTCATTGAGTGAGTCCACTGCGTCGATCACCTTCAAGGCCATCGTAATGATCTGCTCACCCTCGAGGGTCAGGGCGAGCGCATTCGTGGTGCGATGGAAGAGGCGGATGCTGAGGTGCTCCTCGAGCGCGGAAACCTGCCTTGAAACGGCTGGCTGCGTCAGGCCGAGATCGGCTGCCGCTGCAGAAAAAGATCCTGTCTCGGCGACCCTCATGAACGTCCTCAGCGCGCAAACGATGTCCATCCCACTTTACCCGTACCGTTCGACATAACCCTTATGTTCCGAGACTAGACCGCAAACGCTTTACTGTCCAGCAATTACGGATATCTTATATCCATAAGGATGACAAATATCCTTAAATAAGGAGACGGACATGACCCAGCGCCTGAACTACGCACAGCAATCCCCGGAACTTTTCAAGAAGCTCTCCGAGCTCAGCATGAGCCTCAAGGAAAGCGTCATCGAGCCGAAGCTCCACGATCTGGTGCAGATCAGGGCGTCGCAAATCAACGGGTGCGGCTTTTGCCTCGATATGCACGTGAAGGAAGCCAAGTTGCATGGCGAAACAGAGCTACGCCTTTACCACGTCGCGATCTGGCGCGAATCGAACCTGTTTGCCCCGCGCGAACGCGCCGCACTCGCCTGGACTGAAGCGCTGACGAAGCTTCCGGAGGGTGGAATTCCCGACGAGCTTTACGAACGCGTTCGAGGCCAGCTCTCAGAAAAAGAGATCTCTGATCTGACCTTTGTAGTTATGGTGATCAATGCCTGGAACCGCGCCAGCATTGCGTTCAAGTCGGTGCCGGGCTCCGCAGACAAGCTTTACGGCCTCGACAAGGCAGGCTTGAACTAAGCCCCTGTCCTTTAGCCACCAACCACCGCGGCCTGGCCGCAAACCGGGGAGAAGTCCCATGAAAATCGTTATTATTGGCGGAACCGGCCTGATCGGTTCGAAGACGGTCGAACGCCTGCGCAAGCAGGGGCATGATGTCCTTGCTGCCTCTCCGAACACGGGCGTCAACACCGTGACCGGGGAAGGTCTGGCTGCGGCATTGGTCGGTTGCGATGTTGTCGTCGACCTCGCCAACTCACCATCCTTCGAAGATAAGGCCGTCCTCGAGTTCTTCGAGGCCTCCGGGCGCAATCTTCTTCGGGCCGAAAAGGATGCCGGCGTCAAACATCACATCGCGCTGTCGGTTGTCGGAACCGAGCGCCTGCAGGAGAGTGGCTATTTCCGGGGCAAGCTTGCGCAGGAAAAGCTGATCAAGGCATCGGCGATCCCCTACACCATCGTACACTCCACGCAATTCATGGAGTTTGTGGGCGGCATCGCCAAGTCCGGAACGGTCGGCGATACAGTGCGGTTGTCACCGGCCTACATCCAGCCGATCGCATCTGACGACGTCGCCGCCGCGATGGCCGAAGTTGCCGTCTCTGCCCCGATCAACGGGACGGTGGAGATCGCCGGCCCCGAGCGTTTCCGGCTCAACGAACTCGTTGCGCGCTATCTCGAAGCAACTGGCGACGGGCGGAAAGTGCAGCCGGACCCGGAAGCTCGATACTTCGGCGCCCGGCTCGACGACGGTTCGCTCGTCTCTGACAACAATCCCCGACTTGGCCAGATCACGTTCGAACAGTGGTTTGCAATGGCCCAGCGCAATTGATCGGCCGACTTGTGCCGCCAACAGGTGCGCAATCGTCCAGAACAGGAGAATGACAATGATCAGATCAATCATCGCCTTTTCGTTTCTCGTTGCGGGACTGTCGGGACCGGCCAGCACTCACGATGCAGTTGCCGGCGAAGCGTCGAAAGTGACCCTTGTGTACGAACATGAGCTTCCGAATGTACCCGGTAAAAGCATCAAGGGCGTGCTCGTGGAGTACGGCCCCGGCGGATTTTCAGAGGGGCACACCCATCCGAGCACGGCCTTCATCTATGCGACAGTGCTGGAGGGTTCGATCCGCAGCCAGGTCAACGATGGACCGGTCAAGGTCTACAAGGCAGGTGAAAGCTTCTCGGAAATGCCGGGGGATCGCCATGGTGTGAGCGAAAACGGCAGCAAGACAGAACCTGCCAAGCTTCTTGCTGTCTTCGTGGTCGATACCAGTGAAAAGGAACTCACCTTTCCCATGAAGAAATAGTGAGGGGAAAGCGGGGCGCGGTGCGGTTGAGCATCGTGCCTCTTTTACCTTTCTTTTGGGGTGCCAAAGAATATGAAAGAGGGAACATCCGTTGCTGCCGCTGACGTTGATCAATCTCCTGGGAATTGCCGGCATTGCTGTCTGGCATCTTCAGGGCAGCGGCCGACCGACGGCCAGACTTGTCGTGCAAATCTTCTTCTTCACTGCCATGACCGTCGTTCTGGCAGTAGCCGGAATCATGCCGCACCGGGTCGACGACTTGCAGCTCACGGGCTTCAGGGCCGGCATGGCTACCACTGCACGCGTCCTGTGGTGGACTCACCTCGCCTGGACGCTCATCGGTTTTGTCCGCATTTACATCGTTCTTGAACGACGTCCGCGCGAGGCGCGACTGTTGCAGGACCTCATTGTTGCGATCGTCTATCTCGGCGTAGCGCTGTCCATACTGGGCTTTGTGTTCCAGGCGCCCATCGGCACTCTGATCGCAACCTCGGGCGTTGTCGCGATCATCTTCGGCCTTGCGCTGCAGAATACGCTCGGTGACGTCTTTTCCGGGGTTGCATTGACCTTGGGACGGCCCTTTGCAATTGGCGACTGGATCGTGCTCGGCGACGGTACCGAGGGAAGGGTTATTGAGAACAACTGGCGGTCCATCTCCCTGATCACCGGCGCTCACAATGTCGTAGTCTTGCCCAACAGCGTGCTCGCCAAGGTTGGGCTCACCAATCTCAGCCGGCCCGACGAAAGTCATCAGATCGCGCTTCTTATAAGAATTGCGGCAAGCCACGATCCGGAGCAGGTCGAAGAACTCATGCTCACCGCGCTTCAAGCCTGTGATGCGATCGTCAAGGATCCGCCGCCCGTCGTCGCACTGAAAGCGATTGACGCAGTAGCGATCGAGACGGAGCTTCAGTTTCGTGTCACGAGCCCGGCAGCCCGGACGCCCGCCCGAAACGAAGTGATCGCTTCTGTTCATCGCCATTGCAGGGAGAAGGGATTTTTCCTGGCGATGCCGCTCCAGTCCTTTCCCGCCAGGATTCCCGGAACACCATCATCCGGCGCGCTCTAGCACCCATTCAAAACTGCTCTTCCAAAGATCGCGCGGAATATCCCTGGAAAGCGTCTCCACTAGGTCGGAAAGTCTCACGCTGCGGAGCTTGTCCCGCCACGCTTCGTCGGCCTCCCACATTATCCGCGCGACCGCGCAAGGTTGGTCTTCGCAGTATCCTGGAGGTCTGCAGGGGTTGTTTGCCCGGATGTTGTTGCAAACGAAGGTTCTGGCCTTGCCTTCCACGGCTTCGACGATATCGAGAAAGGTCAGTTCGGCGGGCGTTCTGGCCAGCCGATACCCGCCCGTCGGGCCAAGGGTCGTATGCACCAGTCCTGCCTGCGAAAGTCCTTGCAAGGCCTTCGAGAGGTATTCCTTCGGAAGCCCATGGAACTCCGCCAGAGCTTTGGTGGATAGATAACGGCCCTCTGGCAGGCCTGCGAGAATGGCACAGCAGTGGAGCGCCCATTCGACTTGGCTCTTGAGATTCATTGAAAGATCCGAAAGATGCTGATTTGCATCTATTAAGGATATAGACTATCCCTATTGGTCGCAGGTGTAAACTGCCAGATCACTACCATGAAACCGAGAATTAAGGCAGGCCCGAAGGACTCGAAGCGGGCCTTCACAAGGTTGCGCTCGATGAGCTTCAAGCGCGGCGCCTGAAGATCGATTGATGGTTTCCACTCGCTAGACTTGCGTTCGCCGTGGCGGGCTTTGCAAAACCGGAATTCGGCCCGCGTCTCCTTCGCCAACGGGTTCTCCTTGAAGGATCGACGGGGGTCTGGATGTTCCTTTAGCGTGTCGACGATTGAACTGAGGCGGCCGCTACCCATCTATCGGGGAGGTTGAGCGGATGCCCGAATTGGAGAGAGACCATGTTGGTACACCGATGGGAAAAGCCTCTCGTGTTAGGAGACAGCCGCATTCGTATTGTTGTCGGCTCCCCAGAGGAGGCGTTGACGTGGCTCATCCATGAGCCGCACCAGAGCGCTGCCAAGTGGCAACGAGCATGGAACGCGTGCCAAGCGGTGGTTGACGGTCGGATGAACGCTGAAGACGCCAAGACCGCCGTCGAGCTCGCGGCTGCGCATTAAGGCACTGGTCATATCCATATGTCCTCCATCCTTCGATGATTGACTTACAGCTTCTCGCAGCTCGCGCTGTTTCGTGTCGCGCTCGTTCCATGTCGGCGCCGATGACGACTGGACGCACTCTAAACGACTTTGAAAGCGCCAGCACTTTCCTTGGGGGGCGTTCTCATTGATCCCGGACTTATGTTCGCCCTTCCGGCCGTTTTGAGCCTGTCGATCCGCCAGCTTCGAAAGGCCTGAATTTCCATGCTGTAGAATTCGAAGCTGAAAATGACGGGAACTGGCCGGAAGCATTTTGTCGCCACCTTGCTGCACTCGGCATTCACCTTGCCGAGCAGCTTGTCGCTACATCGGTTGTCATCTTGTGCCTGGCATTTCCGCCGAGCCTTGAAGGCCGGCGCGCCCGCATCACAACAATGGGAACGGATCCGATCCGGAGGACGGACGTGACATGTACATTTGCGCTGCCGAGAATTCCGCTATATCCCGATCCGAGATAGCCGCGGATAAAATCCGAATTGGACGAGCTTGAAATCCGAATTGGACGAGCTTAGAATCCGAATTGGACGAGAGAAGGTTCCGAATTGGACGGGATAGGGCAGGCCGTTGTGCGCCGCATGTCTGGGGGATTCAATGACTGGAAGACAAGCACAAATGCTCTATCCCAGGGGCGCAGCAGAGCGGATCCGCACCGCCTTGAAGGACACTCCGGTCGTCTTGATCAATGGACCACGCCAATGCGGAAAAACGACGTTGGCACGAACCCTGCTGGAGCCGGATCGACCCTATTTTACCTTTGACGACGAAACAACATTGTCGTCCGCCAGGACCGACCCTGTCGGGTTCATTCGGCAGATCGACACTGCCGTCATCGACGAGGTTCAGCGGCTTCCTGAGATCCTGCGCGCGATCAAACAGGCCGTCGACAATGATCGCCGACCCGGCCGCTTTCTGTTGACAGGGTCGGCGAATATCCTTGCTTTGCCGACGGTATCGGAAAGCCTCGCCGGGAGAATGGAAGTCGTTACCTTGCTTCCGCTTGCCCAGTCAGAAATCCGAAACGTCACATCGAATTTTCTCGATACGGCATTTGCTGGCGAGGTAACCGCTCCACGCGAGCCGTTTACCGGAGACACATTAATCGAGCGCTGCCTGATGGGCGGCTATCCCGAAATGCTTGCCCGCCAAGATCCGCGGCGCCGCTCCGCCTGGGCCCGAGACTATATCCGCGCCATTGTCGAGCGGGACGTGCGCGACATTGCCGATGTCGAGCGCCTGGATCGGATGCCGCAACTACTGCGCGCACTCGCGCATCATTCCGCACAGCTGCTGAATTTCACCCAACTAGCCGGCCAGGTTGGCCTCGATGACAAAACAGCCCGCCGCTATATTGGCCTGTTTGAGCAGGTATTCCTTGTCCGGCGCATAGAACCCTGGTTTCGCAATCCCCTCAAACGTCTCGTGAAGACCCCGAAGCTCCTGTTTCTTGATAGCGGTCTTCTGGCATCCCTGATCGGGGTCACAGCAGATCGGATCAGACAGGACCGTTCCTTATTCGGGCCGATGCTCGAAACCTTTGTTACAAGCGAGGTTCTAAGGCTCTCGACCTGGAGCGACGTCCAAACGCGGATCCATCATTACCGCGACAAGGACCAGGACGAAGTCGACATCGTCCTCGAAGACGAAATAGGTAACATTGTAGCATTTGAGATCAAGGCCTCGGCCACCGTGACACCGGCCGACTTTAAAGGTCTCAGAAAGGTCGCCGCAGCGACGGGAGCGGCTTTCACAGCGGGATGGGTACTCTATGACGGCGACAAGGTTTTGCCGTTCGGGGACAGTCTTGCAGCAGTGCCTCTCTCTTGCCTGTGGAGCGCTTAGTCGCACGGCTGGCGACTGGCAGGCGAGCCCGTGATAGGCGACGTCGATTCCTCCCCTCGACGCTCTTGGCAATACCAACAAGGCACGCATTACCGAAAGTCCAAGATCGACATCGCTCCGCTCATCTTCTGATAGCGGCATAGTGGCCCGTGTTGGCGATCTGACCTTATCGAAACCTGAAGGCGTTCTACTCCGGGTTTGAACTAGTCATGGCTTCGACCGCCTGGGTTTTGAAAATCCTCCTTTTCAAAGCCTCCCGAATGGTCTGCACATAGAAATACGAGAGCGGAATCACAAGAAGGCCGAGGATGGTTCCAAGCAGGAGCCCACCCAGGACCGTTATCCTGATGGCCTGGCGGCTACCGGCCCCTGCGCCTGTTGCAACAACCAACGGCAGCACCCCCAGCACCGAAGCCATTGCGGTCATCAGCACGGGTCGGAACCGCTGGGAGGTGCCTTAGATTGTTGCATTCATGATGCGTGCGCCTTGCTCGCGCCGCTCCTTGGCGGATTCGACGATGAGGATGGCATTCTTAGCCGCAAGGCCTATCAGGAGCTGCAATCCGATCTGGGCGTACATATTGAGGTTAACGCCGGAAAGCGCGAGCCCGGGTGAGTGCCCCAAGCACGGCAACGGAGACGGACATCATGACCACTACAGGACACTCCAGCTCTCGTACCGGGCGACGAGAAGGAGGTAGGTAGAAGCCATTCCCATCAGAAGGATCACGGCGGTCTGTCCACCGCCTGCTTTCCTGCAGTGCCAGAACAGTCCATTCAAACCCGAAGCCGGGCGGAGGTTTCTCTGCGGCGAGCGTCTCCATGGCGACGAGCGCCTCGCCTGCACTGGTGCCCGCCGATGCCTGTCCGTTGATTACTGCAGATGGCTTTAAGCGCCTTCATTGACCCGTCTCCG
Organism: Rhizobium sp. BK176; assembly: GCF_024808055.1. Classification (NCBI taxonomy): domain Bacteria; kingdom Pseudomonadati; phylum Pseudomonadota; class Alphaproteobacteria; order Hyphomicrobiales; family Rhizobiaceae; genus Rhizobium; species Rhizobium sp. BK176. The sequence continues at coordinate 169,401 of NZ_JANUBV010000010.1, forward strand.
CTAGGACGTTGAACCTGGTCGAGGTGCATGACTATCTAGGTGATCGGAAGCTGCAGTCATCGATCACGTCCGTCGATGTGGCCGTACACTGGGCCGAACAGCTATCATCCTGGCGATCGCCGCCGATCCGAAATCTTGAGCAAATCTCTCCGCGGATATTCTCGCAGCCACATAGCTGCCTGCTGGAGAAGGGGGCTGGCGCATTTCCAGCCAGTGTCATGAACGAGATGCTGATACTTCCTGCCCGATCGGAACATCGCATTCTCCTGAACGCACGCCAAAAACCTACCATGTCGCAGGCGGCCAATCTACCGACAGTTGTTCGGCTGCTCAATTCGCAATGGAGCACGGTCGAGCGTCTGTCTCATACGTCGCGCCCACAAGGAGGAGGCATCGAACCAAATTGCCTCGCATCGCGTTTGTGTCTCAAGGAATTGATAGGAGACGGAGGACCTGCGGGGGAGCCATGTCAGACATTTCTGGGTGCACCTCGCACTGCTAGCACGCACCAGGAAGTTTGCAGGAATATATGGACCTGCGATCGTCGCTAGACCGGTTCAACCCGGCCTTCAACCGAGCGGGAGGTATTGATGGAAAGTAGGGTCGACGCAGGACCGACGGAAGCAGGGTGCAAAAGGCTATGGACGCTCACCAGGGCGGACTCACCGGTGATCGGTACAGCAATCCATGACGGAAGCGGTGTCAGGGAAAGTCTACAGGACCGATTTGCGCTGTCAGCCCATCAAAGACAACGCGAGGAAGATCCGTTTACCGCATTCCTGATCAATGACGTGCCGAACCAGGTCGTTGGCCACCGCTCGCGTTTTGAATTCGACCTCAACCGGAGCCGGGACGGCGCCCTCTACCTCACCCCCGAACAGGCGTGGGGGCTGAAGGTCTGGCGCGAGCCTCTGCCACAGGAGGAAAAAGCCCGATCGCTCGCTCTTCACGATAGCTACTACACGATGCTTCGGACCTTCCTCAAACAGATTGAGCTCGACTTTGGCAGATTCGTTGTTCTGGACGTCCATAGCTACAATCATCGGCGGGCAGCGCCTGACGTCGAGACCAGCCAAGAGGATGCGCCGGATATCAATATTGGCACATTCTCGATGGACAGGGACCGGTGGGCCTATGTGGTGGACCAACTGATCGAACACCTCCAGACCATCGTCGTGAACGGCAGGCCTTTGGATGTGAGAGAAAACGTTGCCTTCCAAGGCAGGGGAGAACAGACACGCTTTATCCATGAGGCATTTCCGGAGACAGGCTGCGCCGTCGCGATCGAATTCAAGAAAATCTTCATGGACGAATGGACGGGCGAGCCCAATCGCGTCGTCCTTGATGAATTGCGTCGTGGTCTTGCCGCGGCAGTACCCCTGCTGGAACGCATTCTGGGGTACGGCTCATGACTGGCCCGGTCCACTTTGATCAGATCGACTGGCTGGTTGATGTCGTGAGCTCTCTGAATGAAGGCAAGGCCATCCGCAAGGATTTCGGTGACGGCAGTCGCCTCCATGTCGATCGATTGCTACCCTTTCTGTTCCTCCACATCGATGGCGGTCGCAACGAGGACGTTGCCCGATCCGTGGTGCAGGCGAACGCCTCCTACCTTGTCGCATCGGATCCGAGGTCCGTCCTGCCGATCGTCAAGGCACTGTCAATGATGGCGGCCAAACAGTTCGGGGCCTTTGTCATTGTCCGGTTTGCTGAGCTCGATCGCGACAGGTTCCTGACAGATGATGCACCGTACCTCCCACCATTCGAGGTTTCGGTCTGGTCGTCAGGCAATGCGCCGGAAGTCAGGGAAACCTTCTCGAAGGCTGTCAGTGCCAGCGAAGCACGCTTCCGCACGCCCCAGGTCGAGGAGCGGCGCATGGCATCCTCGAAGATTGACGGGGATCTGGCCGGGCTTGCCGGCTGCGCCCTTCTGGTTGCGGAGTTCGCCCCGATCTACCGTGCTCCCCAGTCCGGTAACACCTTTCCGGAGGTGCGCGACCAGCTCATTGCGACGCTGTTCGATGCCGGGCTTCAAGCGTGCGCGGCTTTCATAGAGGCGCGTGGAATTATGAAGCCTGCGTCCCATCGTTCGCTCGGACGCCGCGCGTTGGTCGAGGCGGTCAACCGTGTGGATCGTGGCATCGATGAGATCGCCACGGCATTTGACGTCCTTTTGGCAGTGACCCCGATCAATGCAGGTCAAGCTTTCCATCGCTTCGAAGCCAACGGGTTCGTAGGTGATCCAGGCTTCCTGTATCGGCCATTGACCGTGCAGGTCGAGGATGCAAAGCAACGCCTCTTTTCCATTGCCTTTGACCGGATCGAGGACCCGGTGCTTTACGAACTGTACAGGCAAAAGCAGCAGGAAGTGGATCTGCAGTTGTCCCTGGTTGCTGCGCGCAATCGCCAGACCTTCATCGAGTTTGGACGAGCGCTCTATGGACCTGTCGAACCATTGTTGCTGGCTGAAGCCGAACGCATTCTGGACTACCTCAGTGAAGACGGGCCCGACACGGCGTCAAGGAGCGACGACGTTGAGGCGGCCGACAGTGTGTACCTTGAACGGCAGGCGCAGTCGATGATCGCCGCCTACCAGGAAAAGTTCCCCGACTTCCAGGTCGACGTTGAGGTCCGGGACGACTTGCCGTCGGGACTGATGGTATCGAACCACCGTCTTCTCATCTCGAGAAAGACATTGATGGATCCCCGCCGGGTGGCGCCGCTTCTCTCCCACGAAATAGGGGTCCACCTTCTTACGTTTTTCAATGGCGGGTGCCAGGGACTGAGGCTCTTTCGTTCAGGGCTTGCAGGATATGAGGGCATGCAGGAAGGTCTTGCAGTCTTTGCCGAGTATCTAGCCGGCGGAATGACGGCAGGACGTCTCAAGTTGATCGCGGCGCGCGTGGTCGCATGTGCCGACATGCTGTCCGGTGCAAAATTCGATCAGACCTTCCATCGGCTGGTGCGGGACTACGGCTTTTCACGAGCTGCCGCGTTCAATCTGACTCTGCGTGTCTACCGGGGTGGTGGGCTGGCAAAGGACGCGATCTACCTGCGGGGGCTTCTTGAGCTTCTCGACCATCTCAAACGAGGGGCAGCGCTCGATCCATTCTGGATGGGAAAAATCTCATCCGGCCATTTTGGTGTGATGGAGGAACTGGCGTCACGTGGCTTGTTGAAGCCGCCGGCGATTTATCCGCTGTTTCTGGCCACCAAGGATGGCCGCGACAGGCTTGAGAAAGCACGCCAGGGATTAAGGCCGATCGATCTTCTTCAATCGAAGGAAATGTAGAATGAGGATAGCTTTTTTCGTAAATTCCATTGAGAGCGAGTCATCGTACTATACCACGACATCGCTGGCGATGTCCGCCCGGGCACGTGGTCACGACGTCTGTTACCTTACACCTGATGATTTTGTGCTTCGGCCTGACGACCACCTCCTGGTCCGCGCGGTAATCCCGCCTCCGTCCAAAACCAGGGATCAGGACGCTTTCATTGCCGGACTGCGGGCTGAGGTTTCAAGGGAAACAATCGACGTCTCCAATATCGATGTCCTGTTCCTGCGCAACGATCCCTCTGAGGATGCAGATGAGCGAGCATGGGCTGTCAATGTCGGGGCAATGTTTGGACGATTGGCTGTCGAGCGCGGGGTGCTGACGGTGAATGATCCGAATGCGCTCGCCACTGCTCAAAACAAGCTCTATTTCCAGGATTTCCCCGAAAGCGTCCGTCCGACCACGCTCATTTCCAAGAGCCTGGATGAAATCAGATCGTTTATCGACAGCCAGAAGCGCGGCGTGATCCTGAAACCTCTTCAGGGATCAGGCGGCAAGCATGTCTTCAAGATCAAATCCAACAAGGAATCCAATCTTAATCAGATCTTCGAGGCGGTCAGCGGGGAGGGGTACCTGATTGCCCAGGGATACCTGCCGGACGCAGTTGAAGGTGATGTACGATTGTTCGTGATGAATGGCAGGCCACTCGAAAAGGATGGAGCCTATGCCGCCTTCAGGAGGGTACCGGCCAAGGGTGAAGTGCGATCGAATATCCGTGCCTCCGGAAAGGCGGCCAAGGTGAAGGTCACTCCGGAAATGCTGGCCGTTGCCGAGATGGTTCGGCCCAAGCTTGTGGCTGATGGCATGTTCCTTGTAGGCCTTGATATCGTGGGATCAAAAATCCTTGAGATCAACGTTTTCACACCGGGCGGACTTCAGAATCTGGAAAATCTCTATGGCGTGGATTTTTCCGCCCTCGTGATCGAAGCACTCGAGAAAAAGGTCAGCATTCGCCAGAGCTATGGTGCCCAGATCTCCAACGCGACGCTCGCGACCTTGTAAGGTCGTGAGCGTGGGACATGGCCAAAGGGCGCTAGCCTTTACGCTTCGACCCTGAGGTTGGCGTGGCGGGCTGCAGCGATCAGGGCAAGTCGGGCATAGGTCGCCGATTTTTTCCCATCGAGGCTCGCCGAACAGGCTCGCAATGCCCTGGTGAAGGAGTTTCCGCTCACAACAGGCCATTTGTCTGCAAGCAGCCACGCGGCTTCTCGGGTGTTGCGGACAATATGCATTGCGGATCCGATCACGATGACGACCGGCCTGTTCCAGAAAGTGATTTCAATCATGCTTACCTCGTTCGCGCCACCTAATGCGCGAGCGTGGCAATGGTTCCGAGATCATTGAGGCCCGCCACATGCCGCTTGGCGGGGGCGACAGCGAGTGGGAGGATCTTCGGCGAGTTTGAACGCTGCCAGGCACCGTGCTGATGATGGAGATTGGTTCCCGCTATCGTAACGATCAGAGTGCATCGCTTGAGCGGGCAAGGACGCTCGTTGCACTGAACAGCAATCGTGTTGCTTTTGCTGCGGAATAGCCGAACGATCGATTGAGACGTACCCGCCGAAGGACTTCGGCTCGTCCGGTGACATTGTCAGCGCGCAGCGGATTCGATGGACGACTGCCTGACGCCAACTCGACACACTCGATGGTTTTTGCTCCGAAGAGATCCGAAGATAGGAACTCCGGTCGTTTCGGCGCGTTACGATGCTTTCATCTGCCGAGAAACAAAACCTGGAAGAATTGCCGCCGTGTCGGCCCGCCCTATTTTGATGATCCATTCCTCAGAAAGAAGATTCGTTCCCTGGGGAAGAGCACGAAGCCGCAGTCGAGTGCCTCAATAGATGCAGACAACAAACTTCGCAGCTATCTTTCAGGGGATGCCACAGCCCTATCTTGTGCTTGATCCCGGTCTGACGATCGTCGCCGCGAGCGACGCATATCTCTCGCTCACATCGCGCGCGCGAAACGACATTGTCGGTCGTCACATTCTCGAAGCGTTTCCCGAAAATCCCGAGGCTGCCGGGACCGTGGAGCAAGGGCCGCTTGAAGTTTCCCTCCGCCACGCCCTTGCAACTGGCAAACCGCACGAAATGGCGGTCATTCAATACGACATCCCCCAACCCGGTGGCGGATTTTCGCAGAAGTTCTGGACACCTGTTCACACGCCGGTCATCGGCGATGATGGCCATGTCCAGTACATCATACAAAATCCGATGGATGTTACAGATCGCGTCCTGAAGGCGAGGGAGGCTGATATCCGTCTGAGGATTGCCTTGCATGCCGCCGATCTTGCGACCTGGGAATATGAGCCGGAAACCGATATCTGGCGACGCAGCAACGCCGTCGATGAGATGTTCGGGTTCCTGCCCGGGGAGGGCGGGCCAGTGGCCGCGCCCTTTTTCGCGCGGATTCACCCGGAGGATCTTGCGGCGGTGCAAGAGGGCCTTCGCCGCATCCAGTCAAGCCCGGACCAGACTGCCGCGCGTTTTGACTATCGTATCGTTCTGCCGACGGGGGGCGTGCGACACGTGGAATCCCGCGGCGAGGTTCTAAGGACGTCCGACGGCAAGGTTAGAATGATCGGTGTGTTGATGGATGTTACCACCGAGCGGCAAAGGGAGGCTGCGCTGACTGTGTCCGTAAAGACCCAGGGCGAGCTCCTCGAGCAAAAGGATGCGTTGCTCGCTGAGGTCAATCATCGCGTCAAGAACAGCCTCCAGCTCGTCGTGAGTACGCTGAGGCTGCAAGCGCGCCGGTTGCGGGACTCCAAGACGAAGGAGGCCTTCGATCAGGCAATCTCACGGGTCAGAGCCATCATATCGGTTCATGAGCATCTGTATCGGACCGCCAATTCGCTTACAGTCGACATGGCCGATCATCTGACAAAACTCTGCCTCGATATAACGAATGAGCGACCGTCTCGTCCGATCGCGGTGGAAGTAGAGCAGATCGAGTTGCCAACAGAACGTGCAATTCCGCTATCGATCATCGTGAACGAGCTCGTCACTGCGGCATTGAAGGCGGCTCCAGCCCATGGCAGCCGTCTCCTCGTCAAGCTGCGAGAACTCCCAGAGGACGGCGTCCTGGCATTGAGTGTCACCAATCCGGATCCTCGCCAAAGCGACGATAACGGTCTGTCCGACCTCGGGAGCAAGCTTGTCACATCCATGACCGCACAGATACGAGGTGTTTTCATCGAAGAGGAGGATCCGACGCAAGGTTTTCGGGCCACTGTAACGTTTCCAAGGGAACTGTCGTGATGCCTCTTCAGGTCATGATCGTTGAAGACGAAATGCTGCTTGCCCTCGATCTCGAGGACATGCTCCTCAAAGCCGGCCATATCGTCGCAGGCCAGGCATCCGACATGCTCCAGGCATTGTCGCTGGCTGAACAGCTTGGTGGCAGGATCGATGTCGCCATCATGGACGTGAACCTGGCGCGGGGGTCGAATGGGATCGAGACGGCGGCGGCCCTGCGGCAGCGCTGGAATATTCCATCCCTGTTTGTCAGCGGCAACCTCGACGAAAGGACGCGGCAGCTTGCTCAACAGTGGCATCCTGTCGGCTTCGTCGGAAAGCCCTATTCCGAACGTGAGCTGCTTTCGTCTCTGAGCGCCCTGTTCGCGACGACGGTCGATTGATCGTGAATATGCTGGAGGTGCCCATAATATGCCCCATCAACTCTTTTACATTCATACCCTTTTCTGGCGCTTCGCCGCTTTTACATAATCAAGCAGATTGAAATTCTATTGATACCATCTGCGGCTGAGGGAGCGGACCTATAATGACGAAAGGCAGAGAGGAAAAGGCAAGAACGGGTGTCGCTGGTCTCGACGAGATACTGTCGGGAGGATTGACCCGCCGTCATGTCTTTCTTCTCGAAGGGGCGCCCGGTACGGGAAAGACCACCATTGCATTGCAGTTCTTGCTCGAGGGGGCTGCACTTGGCGAGCGCTGTCTTTACATCACCTTGTCGGAAACAGAAGAAGAACTGCGGAGCAGCGCAGCGTCTCATGAGCTTGAACTGAACGACAGCATCGAGATATTCGAGCTGGTGCCGCCGGAGAGCCTGCTTGACGCTGACCAGCAACAAAGCCTGCTTTACTCCTCGGATCTGGAACTTGGCGAGACGACCAAGATGATCTTCGAGGCGTTCGAGCGGCTAAAGCCCGCACGCGTCGTCATAGACAGCCTGTCTGAAATCAGGCTTTTGGCACAAAGTTCGCTCCGCTATCGCCGCCAGATCCTGGCCTTGAAGCATTTCTTTGCAAAGTCCGGTGCGACCGTGTTGCTGCTCGATGACATGACATCGGACACGATGGACAAGACAGTCCATAGTGTCGTTCACGGCGTGGTGCACCTCGAACAGTTGGCGCCGGACTACGGTTCAGAGCGGCGGCGATTACGCATCGTCAAGTATCGTGGGCAGGCTTTCCGGGGTGGGTACCATGATTTCATCATCAACACCGGCGGCGTCGTGGTTTTTCCGAGATTGCGCGCTATCGAGCACAGAACCGACTTTCACCGAAGCACGCTTGGAAGTGGCGTTGCCGAGCTTGACGGTTTGCTTGGGGGAGGGATCGAACAGGGATCCAGCACGCTGCTGATCGGGCCGGCCGGAACCGGCAAGACGTTTTTTGCGCTTCAGTTCGTGGACGCTCTCGTCAAGCGCGGAGGGCGAGCTGTGGTTTTCGTGTTCGATGAGGAACTTTCCCTCCTGTTTGACCGAACGAAGGCTTTAGGAATCGATCTCGAAAAGATGAGAGATCAGGGGCTGATCCATATAGAGCAGCTCGATGCGGCCGAGGTCTCACCCGGCGAGTTCGCTCAGCGCGTGCGTGATCGCGTGTCCGATTTCGACGCTAAGATTGTCGTGGTGGACAGCATCAACGGCTATCAGGCCGCTATGCCGGAAGAGAACGCGCTCATCCTGCATATGCATGAGTTACTTCAATACTTGAACAGGCAGGGCGCGACGACGTTCCTGACCGTCGCTCAGCACGGTCTCGTCGGCGACATGAAGACGCCGGTCGACGTTACCTACCTTGCCGATACGGTTGTGCTTCTGCGCTATTTCGAGGCGCTCGGAAAGATCCGTCGTGCTGTTTCCGTAATCAAGAAGCGCACCGGAAAGCACGAGGACACGATCCGGGAATTCACGATCAGCGAATGTGGCCTGACCCTTGGAGCCCCGCTTTCCGAATTTCAGGGCGTCCTAAGAGGGGTTCCGAGTTACATGGGCAAAGGCGAAGAGCTGCTGTCTCAGCCGGAGGATGATTAAGATTCCTGACCTATCGACGACCATTCTTGTGCTTGCTCCATCCGGCCGTGACGCCGAGATTGCAAAGGCACTACTTGCCGAAGCCGGATTGGCTTCGGAATCGGTCAATGACCTACAGCAACTGCTGCAGAGGATCGGCGAGAACACGGGATTTGTCGTTCTGACGGAAGAGACGCTCCGTTCCGCAGATCTGAAACCGCTTGCCGAATGGATCAGGAATCAGCCCAGCTGGTCGGATATGCCGTTTATCGTCTTCACCCATCGCGGGGGTGGACCCGAACGCAACCCCGCCGCCGCGCGCCTGTCTGAGGTTCTCGGCAATGTCAGCTTCCTCGAGCGGCCTTTTCATGCCACGACATTTGTCAGCATCGCACATACCGCGATGCGCGGCCGCCGCAGACAATTTGAGGCTCGGCTGCGCATCGAGGCCCTGAACGAAAGCGAGCGACGGCTCCAGACCGCACTCAAGGCCGGCAGACTCGGCGCGTGGGAGCTCGACCTCGCTACCAACGTCCTCACCACATCTCAGACTTGCCGCGCGATATTCGGCAGAGGGGCTGAGGACCGATTCACCTACGAGGATCTTCTCTTCACGATCCATCCCGAAGATCTCGACCGAATGAAAGCTGCGGTCGCTACCACCATCGACACGGGTGCTGATTACTCAATCGAATACCGTACCATCTGGCCGGACGGTTCTGTACACTGGGCGGAGATGAGGGCGCAGCTCTATCGAAATCGTAGTGGCGAGGCTGTCAAACTTGTCGGCGTATTGGCCGACATCACAGATCGGCGCAATGCCGAGGAGCAGCAGAAAAAGCTGAACGAAGTCCTCGAGGAGCGCGTTGCAGCCCGAACAGCGGAACTGGAAGCGGCCCACGCAGCTGTCATGGCGGAGGTCGCACAGCGCGAAAAAGCGGAAGAGCAACTCCGACAGGCCCAGAAGCTGGAAGCGATCGGTCAACTCACCGGGGGTGTCGCCCACGACTTTAATAATCTCCTGATGGCGGTCCTCGGTAATCTCGACCTCATTCGCAAGAATGTTGGTGACGATCCTCGCATGCAGCGTTTGATCGAGGGCGCGGTTCAGGGTGCAAAGCGAGGCGCCTCGTTGACGCAACGGCTGCTGGCATTCGCCCGGCGGCAGGACCTGCAGGTCAAGTCCGTCGACATGAGGTCGTTGGTGGCCGATATGGAAGAGCTATTGAAAAGATCAATCGGACCGATGGTCACTCTCCTCCGAGAAATACCGGAAGACCTGCCACGGGTTTTGGCGGATGCCAATCAGGTGGAATTGGCGCTGCTCAATCTGGCGGTCAACGCCCGCGATGCCATGCCCGAGGGAGGCACGTTGACGGTCGCCCTCAGGGAGGAGGCCGTCGACGATTTGGATGATGATCTCGGACCTGGCCGATACGTGGTCCTGTCGGTGACCGATACGGGTTACGGCATGGATCCGGACACGCTCAGCAAAGCCATCGAACCGTTCTTTTCGACCAAGGAGCTCGGCAAGGGAACGGGCCTCGGTCTCTCGATGATCCACGGGCTGGCTTTACAACTCAATGGTCATTTTCGGCTGAAAAGTTCGCCGGGCGCCGGAACGACGGCGGAATTATGGATGCCCGTCGCACAGGCCAGGGAAGAACAGCTGCTAAAACCGTTGCAACTACAGATCGAGCCTCCGACTGATAGTGGCCCGAAGCGCATCCTGCTGGTCGATGATGATATTCTGATCGCGATGAGCTCTGCGGACATGGTGACCGATCTCGGCCACGAAGTCGTTGAAGTTCACTCCGGCGCAGAGGCAATTCAGGTCCTTCAAAATGGTCAGGATTTCGATTTGATGATCACGGATTTCTCCATGCCTGGAATGAATGGGGCCGATCTGGCCAAGGCGGCTCGTGAAATTCGTCCCGATCTTCCCGTCCTGCTCGCGACTGGTTATGCGGATTTGCCAAATGGGATGCACGTTGACGCTCACAGGCTGAGCAAACCATATTCCCAGGATCAACTGGCGTTGGAAATAGCCAAAGCGTTGAGTCACTGATGGCGAGGCAAACCCTGCGGAGGGGCCGCTTCTAAGGGACATCTTGAGTTGTCGCCATGTCATCGATGACTGAAATCACAAGCCCTCGTGTACGGGTCATCGATCTTGGGACGGCCGGAACTGGCCGCTTCGATGTTTGTGAGGTGGGTAGCAAGACGTCGAACTTCAAGCAGACGCCCTGTAGCACGTGTCAAGGTCGCGTGGTGCGCTCTTGGTCAATCCTGGCCAGGGATTTCGGCCGACAGGCCGTCCATCACCTCATCGATGCCAATGTGCCATCAGCGCCGTTTTGGAAGGCGTCGCATCTGGCCTACTCAAACCCACCGGTGGCATTTGTGCCCTCGCGGCTCATCGGCCAGGACCGAGATCCAGACATTCGGTTCAGCGCGAGGACTGAATTGCGTCGCCGAGGAGAAGCTGCCGTATTGCCCCAGCCGCACCCGCTCGGGGAACATTGATGTGACGCACATTTGACTCGGTAGGGGCAGTCGACCAAATCATCCGGAGTTAAGCCAGCTTGCCGAGAGGCCATAAATTACAATCCAGATGTAAAGCAGGAAAAAGGTCGCTACTGCGACAATGATGATTCCAACCAAACCGCTGGCTGCTCGTCGCTTTCTCTGGTTTTCCTTCGGGCTGTCTGCAGATGGAGCAATGAATGGCTCATTTTTCCGCTCCGTGTCAGGTTTGATCACGCTCGATCTCCTGTCTAATATCTTAAACCGCGTCTCAACAAGCAGCGAGAACGAAGGTTCCCGAACAGCCTTCGCACGTCGGCCGAGGCAGGTATCGAGCGACATCGGAATGAGGTAGCCATCAATGCCAAACAGGCTGGTTCGGCACCCGATCATGTCTGGGTTGTGTGTCCTGACGCTCGAACCATCGATCATTCGCACGCTCGGCTACTTCTCTGGTTCGTACGACAGGTACGCTAGCGTACTGAACACTCTTCCTTGCCGAAGCGTTTTCCCTGGGGAAACAAAGGAGATGTTTCATGTCCAGAAGAGAACTCGTCGATACCGCCTCAGACAAAAGATACGTGCGTCGCGACGAAGGCGGCCGATTCAAGGAGTCGACTGACGTCAGCAAATCACTGTCGGCGGATCGCCGACATAAAGCGCAACATGCAGCCAAACCAGGCCAAGGCGACCGTGGCGATAAGGTGAAGAAGCAGTGAAACCATCGCCGTCCATAAGAGCCGGCAGTCGAGTATAGCTATAAACGGGACGATCGAATGTATGAAGGCGACACCCGCAAACCTTCAAGAAGTAGCAAGCAGCAGCGCTTGGAGGCATTTGAGGAAACCTCCCGCTTCGCAAGGCAGGTCGCAGATGAGGAGCGACGGAAGCGCGAAGCAAAGACCGAGCGTTTGAGGAAAGCGCGGCTGTTGGCGAAGAAGCAGGAGAGTTAGAGCCACCCAATCGGACAAGGGCGCGCATCGCCCCATGGGCTGCGGGCGTGTCCTTTCCGTCTCTTCGCGGGCGACAGCCTTTGCTCCGGCAATCGCGGCTTCGCAATCCTGCAGAACAGAACCTTTGGGATCCTCGACAAAACGGTCGCGTGCTCGCCTAACATTGTACTCATTCGTGCGTCCGACAACCTGAGATTCGGCGGTTACCGAACGCCGCGGGCTGTTGGCAGTCGCCGCAGAGCATCGGGTTAGAGGTTTTCGGAAACCTCTCGCCATCGCTGATGTGGTGGGTGGGTAATTTCGTCGACAGATAGTCTGATCAAGGTTCGCTGCGTCACTGTTCTCCAGCGCTACGAGAATTTTGTGGTGCTGACTGTCAAGCTCGGTCGGTACCGTCCTTTTTCGCTGCATCGCTCAGCTGCTTTCCACGGTCTTTGAGCATGTCCTGCGCGAACTACCTGGCATCTTCCGGCCCTTCCTTGGGCAATATCGATTTTCGCTGTCTCGATCTCGAACATGTTGACATAGCCGCCTTCCCAGCGAAGTCAGAGGCGTGCTGTCCGTCGACGTCGCCCGAAGTGAAAGCGGGGAGGGCAATCAGGCAAGCCAGAAGAGTGCGATGGGGAGTTTTTCATGATTTGCTCCAATTGGACCTGCGCTCGCTCCAAGATGTTCCGCCCAGCTGCAAAACGCTCGAACGAGGATTCGGTGGAACTTCGATCTTCTGGCACGGTTTGAGTGGGCGAAAGATCGACAACGCAGCAGCTTACCGCATCGCCGGCCCAGTCGTCGCCTTCGCACGCCAGGCAACTTAGAGAGGAAATCAACAATGGACCCGGGATCCTCACATCGACCGCTGATGATCTACGTAGTTGCAACACTAATGATCGGCGTGGTGATCACGGTGGGATCGCTCGTCGTCGTCGGCCTGAGTTAAAATCCGGCAGCCCAAAACTGAAGTGGGAGAATAGCAATGACAAAACAAGAAGAAAGAACCGGTGCTCAGGTGCGCGGACAGATTCAATCCGGGCAGAGCGGCGATCGCCGATCAGGCTTTGATCCCGCTGCGGCACCGATGGAAACCGATGCAGAGGCCGGCGGAGTGCCAATATCGCCGGAGCAGGCAGGTATGGCCATTGAAGATCGATCAGGATTGAAGCCGGACATCCAGCAGAACTACGACGTCGCCATGCGTGAGCCAGGATCCGCACGGACAATATCGCAGACGGGCCGCGTCGTGCCGTTAGGCATCATTGTCGTCTGCCTTGTCCTTGTTGCCGTTGGACTTGCGATCGGTAGCTGGCTCCTCGGGCCGCCCTGATATGTACATCGACCAGACGCAATGCTGAAGGTTCTCGATCGACCAAGCTGCTTGGAACCGCGATGACAAGATGCCGTGACGACCATCAATCGCCCTGCGAGACGACATGAGCCCGGAGCTCGGAAGCAAGCTCCGCGCGGAGGTCCTGAGCGAAGAATGGCTCTCGCCGAGCTTACCGGCGCTATTGCTATTCTATAACCCGCAAGCCGAAAGAGGACCACAGGGTCCTCGGTTACGGCGCGGCCGTGCACGAAGGCTCTTCGTCAGGCTCTTGAGGAAGAGCTCAAAACATCGCGCGCCGATGACGCCCGCAGCAGATACTATCGCGTGATGCCTGGTGTGGCCAAACCTGCCCGACGTTCTTGGCTTCACTAGCACCCGGAACCGGAAGGCCGGGACCGGAGTTACGCATGTCATGAACCAGATGCTTTCCAAAGATGCTGTAAGGACTGCCGCTGCGGGCGCAAAGCTGGCATCCGGCCTCGTTTATCTGTCTTCTCTCGAAAGCGGCTTCACGCGACGGCCGGGCAAAAAAGGCTTTCTGTATTATATGCCGGACGGTCGACGTGTCACTGATCCAGCCGAAATCACACGTCTGAATGCCTTGGCCATCCCACCCGCCTATACCGACGTCGTTATCTCCACGAACCCGCTGTCCCACCTCCAAGCGGTCGGAACCGATGCACGTGGGCGGAGGCAGTACCGCTATCACGCGGAATGGCACATGGAGCGGGGACGGGCGAAGTTTGAACGTCTCGTTGATTTCGCTGCACGGCTACCGGACCTTCGCGAGAGAGTGGATCTCGATCTGAGATCCCGAGGGCTCACCATGGACAAAGCGCTCGCAACAGTCGTTTGGATGCTGGACAATCTCTATATCCGTATCGGTAACGTCGCCTATGCCGAGGAGAACCGTTCATACGGGCTGACCACGCTCCGAAACCGCCACGTGAAAGTTGATGGAGGGAATGTCAAGTTCAAGTTCAAAGGCAAGTCGGGCAAAGAGTGGAATCTTTCCCATCGTGATCGTCGCATCGCAAATGTTGTAAGAAAGCTCCAGGAGTTGCCCGGTCAACATCTATTTCAATATGTTTGCGATGAGGGAGGCTGTCGTCCGATCTCTTCCCACGACGTGAATGGCTACATCCGCGACGTCACGGGAGAGGATTTCAGCTCAAGACAGTTTCGAACCTGGGGCGGGACTTGCATGGCTGTCGCTGCACTTGCGCCAGTTGAAGCCGCCGCCTCCAAAAGGGGGATCGCCACACAATTGAACGAAGCAATTGACCAGGTCGCGGCAAAGCTTGTTAACACCCGCTCTGTCTGCCGATCTTCCTATATTCATCCCGCGGTTTTCGACGACTTTCGCGAAGGAAAACTGCGGGATGTTTTACAATTGAAGACAAGAAGCGAGCGGCTCTTGGAATGGATGGATGTTGAAGAGATCAGAGTCTTTCGTTGGTTGCAGAAGAGAGTTGCCACGCCAAATTCTACCAACCCATAGGAGCCAACTGTGAACACCGCCAATCTACAGCTCGAGGGACTGATCATGGCAGTCGCAGCGCTTTCCAACGCTCTTGTAGCGAAGGGCGCATTTACCCACCAGGACATCGCAGCGGCACTCGGCCGCGCTGAAAGGGCCGTGGCCGAAGATGATGATCACGAACTCTCGAATTCGAATCGCGCGGCAACCTTGTTTCCGATCCGCGTTCTCGTCCTCGCCAACGAAGCCGCGCAGCGGGGCAGGAATTTCACGTTTTCTGATTATGCTGAGCTTGTCGGAAAGCTGACATGATTGATTTTCCTGGTACCTTCAAACTTCACCCCTGTCGACGTCAAAAGCGGCCAGCGGGTTAACGTGCACTGTCGCGAGCGGATTTCAGCTCGTTGGATGGAGAGCGAATTTCCTGGTGAAAAGCGCCGGTCTCAAAATCACACACGCTGCTATCTGATTGGAAATATATAATTGATGGAAGCCAACGCCGCGACTGACATTGCCAACGGCCCCGCTTCCGATAGCTTGCCACCTCCAGCTTTCGTGGCAGCAAGCCTTTTGAGAGAGCTGCAGGAAAGCACGCATAATCTGGTCTATGTTGCTTCAAGCGAGTTGGCGGCGACCCAGATCGCGAGCGCTGTTATGGAGATGAACCCGATCGCTCCGGTCGTTATGCTTCCTGCTTGGGACTGCCTGCCCTACGATCGCGCTCCACCCTCAAGACACAGCATGGGCCGGCGCATGGACGCTCTCAGGGTCTGGCTCGAAAGCCCAACAGGACCCAAGCTTCTTGTAACCTCCCTCGAAGCAATGGTGCAGAAGGTACCACCACTAGGGGTCATCCGAGACACTTGGTATCGCCTGGCGATCGGCGAGAGCTTCGACATAACCACGTTTCTGGCCTTCGCGAAGCGGACCGGATATTATGAAGACGGAAATGTCGACGAGCCCGGAGAATTCGCATTTCGCGACGGTCTAATCGACATCTTTCCAGCCGGCGGCCGTTTCCCAGTGCGTGTCACCTTGCGCAACACTTTGATCTCGGAACTTTGGTTTTACGATCCAACCAGCCAAAGGACGACAAAGGCCCTGGAGGAGATGGTTTTCGGACCTGCGTCGGAGGCGGTAATTGGCCGCGACGAAGAAAAGGACGACCCGGCCAACACGGCGGACGCAATGTACAATCGGCTTTTTCGACAATATGGCGAACTCCCGAGCGCATTCGACATTCTGGAAAACGTCAAGATAGCGCTGCCTGACCAAACCTTTCGTCGATTGCCGTTCTACCTCGAATTGATTGATGATGCTCGTCACGCCCATGTGGCTTTCGGCGGACGAGCTTTCGAGCACTCGCTCTATATCGATGAAGCCCAATGGACGTTTTTCATCAACAAGTTGCCTTCTTTTGCGATCGACACGACCGCGGCTCAAGAAGTTCCGCAATTTAGCGAATTTGTCAGTCCGGGCAAAGCACTCCGGACTTTCGTCGAAGATCATATTCGTTCAGGATGGACCATCGTCTTGGCAGGAGAGTCGGTCGATATCGAGCGCGCTACCCAACGATTGGTGCAACAGACAGGCTTCAGCATTCAACCGATCGGAACATGGCTGGACCATCAAACCGCGCCGCCGGGAAGTCTGCTGAGGCTTTCCCGTAGTCTGCATCATGGCTTTATTGACCACCACCAAAGACTCGCCATGCTTGGAACGGCAGACATTGTGGGGCGGGCGATACCAACGCAGTACTCACAGGTCGGGATAAATACCGAACCAGACCTCGAGCTTGGCGATTTGGTCGTTCATGAGGATTACGGCATAGGCAGACTGTGCGGATTGGAAACAGTTGAGGTTGAGGGCGAAACTCGCGATGCGGCACGTCTCGTCTATTATGGCGAAGCATCGATCCTTGTGCCGACGGACGACTTCGGTAAGATCTGGCGATATGGCTCCAACGCCACTGCTGTTCCTCTCGACCGGTTGCATACCGATGGTTGGAAGAAGAAACGGGCATTGGTAGATAAAGACATCCGCGCGGCGGTTCGTCATTTGAAAAAAGCTGCCGAAAACCGCCAAGCGTCTCCGGCGCAAGCGGTGAAGCCGCCTCGGGCCCGATATGCTAGATTCGCTTCCCGTTTTCCCTATGGAGAAACACCGGATCAGGCTGCGGCTATCCAAGCCGTCATGACTGATCTTGCATCCGGCGTGGTGATGAACAGGCTCGTCTGCGGTGATGTGGGTTTCGGAAAGACTGAGGTGGCGCTTCGAGCGGCCGCCGCTGTCGCACTTGCAGGGGGACAAGTCGTCGTTGTATCGCCAACCACTGTCCTGACAAGGCAACATTTCGTGACGTTCAGCAGACGATTTGCCGGCATGGGAATAGAAGTGGCGATGTTGTCACGGGTCGTCTCCCCGAAAGAGGCGAAGCGCGTTAAGGCGGGTTTGAAAAACGGCGACATCAGTGTCGTCGTTGCTACACAAGCGATACTCGCCAAAGACATTTCACTGCCCCGTTTGTGGTTGCTGATTATTGACGAAGAACATCGTTTCGGTGTTCGGGATAAACAAGCCCTGCAGGAGCTGGCGCCTGCCATCCATACGATAATGATGTCGGCTACGCCAATACCGCGAACCCTGCAGACCGCATTGATTGGAATTCAGGACACCAGCCTGCTGACCGCCCCGCCGGCGGAGCGAAGACCGGCGCGGACGGTGGTGACGGACTTCGACAAGGGTTCTCTCCGCGTGGCGCTCCTTCGCGAATATCGCAGAGGCGGCCAGAGCTTCATTGTTACGCCGCGGATCGAAGATATCGAAGAACTGCGTGCTATGCTTGCCAATGTCGTACCAGAACTCACGATCCGCGTAGCGCACGGGAAAATGCGGGCGGTCGAGATGGATGAAATCATGGTCGATTTTGCAGATGGACATGGCGACGTCTTGCTCGCAACCAATATCGTTGAAAGCGGGCTTGATGTGCCGCGCGCCAACACGATGTTCATTTGGCGTGCCGACCGCTTCGGGCTTGCGCAACTTTATCAACTACGTGGCCGCGTTGGAAGGTCCAAGGTTCAGGGCATATGCTACCTGATCCTGCCGCCCGACAGGAACCTCGCAGATGCCACCCGATCGCGGCTGTCGACCATCCTGGACAATGATCGCCTTGGCGACGGCCTGTCGATCAGTTTGGACGACCTGGAGCTCAGGGGCGGTGGCGAGATCGAAGGTGACAAGCAGTCAGGGCATCTAAAGGTTATCGGTACCGCTCTTTATCAGGACCTGTTGGAGCGCGCGATCTCCGGAAGAAAAGAAAGCGGCCAGTCTAAAACCGACGTTAACCTCGGCATATCAGGGGCAATTCCTGGTGACTATGTCAGCGACGCCGGCGTCAGACTCGGACTGTATTCAAGATTGTTGCGAGCGGACTCACTGGATCAGGTAGAGGCGCTCGCGGAAGAGTTTGACGACCGGTTTGGCGACCTCCCGGTCGATCTGGCGCTTTTGCTGCGCCTGACGAGCGTTAGAGTAGCTGCGCAGCTGCTTGGCATCAGAAGCGTCGAAGGAGGTCCTAAAGGGATCGCGTTGACCTTCAACAACAAGGACACCCGGCACATCAAGAAGCATTTTGATCGAATTCGCCCCAGTTCCTTACGTGAAGGGAGGCTGATCTTTGAGGAGCGAACAAACTCTGGTGAAGAACGGCTGGCCCTTTTGGAGCAGCTGCTGGACGTTGGCGGGCGGTAAAGTCTTGTCGGAGCGGGTGAGAACGCAGCCTTTCCAAGATTTCTTCGGCCCTGGCCCACAGTGCGGTCGAGGGAACATCTGGTTTCTTCGAAGGTTACCCGTTCGTCAATTATTCATGGAGTTTTCGATGAGAACCGATAGCGCCGGAAGCGATCAGAAGACGGTAACCGAAACCGCCACGGAGGCGAGACAGGGGAACTTCGGTAAACCGGTCCTCATCGTTCTGGTGTCAGGTCTGCTCCTCGCGTTCGTTGCCTGGGGAGCGGTCGAATGGTGGGGGGAAAGTCTTGACGTCGATCATAAGCCGACCGTATCAACAGCGATCGACCCGATCAACGCGCAGCCATCTGGAAAAGGCACGTTTGACGACAATCCCGCCGGTGGAGGTTCAAGGCCACCACAAGCCACCGATCGCGATCCGACTGCAAGTGGAAGCGGTGGAGGAAAGACGATGATCAATTCGCCCAGTGGAACGGAAAAGGTTCGTTGATCCCTGCGATCACATAAGATCAGCAAGGAAAGTCCGTTACCTTACGCCCGGAACAGGCAAAGGGCAGGAACGAACGCTAAAGGGTTGATGCTGGTGAAACACGGCAGCCACGTCTCTCATCGTGGTGGTTCCAATCCCCGTCGTAAAGCGCCTCCGGCTCGGACCTCCCACACGCCGGGGGCGCTTTCTTGCAAAATTTGCATCTCGCTCGCCGCTAAGAGCAGAGCAAGACTGGTGGCAGTGGTTCAGATTGCTGGCACCCATTTCCAAATGACGCCTTCCCTGCGATCCTCATCGTAGTTGAAGACGCGTCGGCCAGAGGTTGCAGCAGGTTCAAGGGCCCTCCTTCGCGACAGGATTCACGCCCGTGCCGGGCGCAAACTCTATTGGCAGCGGAAGCTGCGTAGCACATCGTCCGTTGAACGTGGGGGCACGGCTGATCCTTTCAATCAGGCGATCTTGTCTTCGGTGTACTGAACGGCGTCATTGATCGGCGAAAGCCAATGCTCTCGCCTTTTGACCCACAGCTCGTATGTCGGCGCCAAAGCCGTGGGGGCGTCTCGTAGCGTTCCAAGTTTTACCTCTGCTTCATTATCATTGTATGAGAACATCCTACTTCCACACGTCGGGCAGAATCTCCGGCCCTCGTGAACCTCCGTTTGCCCAGACGTTGAAAAGGAAGAAGCGGGCCAGACACCAAAGAATGTGAAAGCCGAACCGCTTTCCTGCCGACAGTCCGTACAGTGACAAATTCCTATGCGAGTGGCTTCCCCTTCGAGGCTATAAGTTACGCGTCCGCATCGACATGATCCTGTGATCCGTGTCATTCTTGTCCTCCTGCTTCATCCTCGCCGGCTTGCAGATCCAGGAATGGAATTTCTTTCGCCGGGAGCCAGCTCTCATACAACCTTTGAGGATCCTCACAGTTCCTGCCTGGCCAGGTGAGGTGTTGGGCGCTCCCCGGCACCACGAAACTCCTTGCCGCGGCCAGCGTTTCTCTCACTGACATGATGATCAGGAGACCGTTCGTGGCGAATGACTGGGTGGCAATTTCTCTCAACCATTTCACCTCACGTAAGCGTTCGTACCTGTTGGGTGGAGGTGATTTTGCCCGATCGGCCCCTGAGACCGGCAGCTTTGTGGGATGAGCAACGAATGTCGACGAAAGAAGGGAGGTCATAATGAGCGATACTCTTTCAACCTATCGTGCCAAGCGGGATTTTCACCAAACCGAGGAGCCGAGCGGCAGAGTTCCCGTGAAGGCATCCAATCGTCTCCGTTTTGTAATCCAGAAACACGACGCAACCCGCCTTCACTATGATCTCCGACTGGAGCTTGATGGAGTCTTCAAATCGTGGGCAGTTACGAAGGGTCCGTCTCTGGATCCGCATGACAAGCGGCTGGCGGTCGAAGTCGAAGACCATCCCCTCGACTACGGCGATTTTGAAGGGACGATCCCAAAGGGCCAATATGGCGGAGGCACGGTGATGCTATGGGACCGTGGATTCTGGGAACCGGAGGGAAAGGGTTCCCCTCAGGACGCTCTGAAGAAAGGCGATTTCAAGTTCACACTCCACGGAAAGCGTCTTCACGGCAGCTTTGTTCTGGTGCAAATGCGCGGTGACCGCGACGGCGGGAAGCGGACAAACTGGCTCCTGATCAAACATCACGACGACTATTCGGTCGAGGAGAATGGAGATGCCATTCTTGAGCAGAATGTGACGTCCATTGCGTCCGGTCGGACGATGGATCAGATTGCGGATGGAAAGGGCCGCAAACCAAAACCGTTCATGATGGCGAATGCCGACCTGAAATCCGACGCGGTCTGGGACAGCAAGAATGGGCTTGCCGCGGATGCACGCCGAAAGAAAACCGGCGACGCGGAAAAGGCGCCGGCTGACCTGCCTGACTTCGTAGCGCCTCAGCTCTGTAAAACATTAGCAAGGCCACCGGCAGGCAAGAATTGGCTCCATGAGATCAAGTTCGATGGCTATCGGATTCAGATGCGAGTGGCCGCGGGAACTGTCATGCTCAAGACGCGAAAGGGTCTCGACTGGACGGCCAGATATTCCGAGATTGCCTCGGCGGCGTCTGGACTTCCTGATTGCATCATCGACGGCGAAATCTGTGCGCTTGACGAAAACGGCGCACCGGACTTTGCCGCACTCCAGGCTGCCTTGTCAGAGGGAAATACTGGCAATCTGGTCTACTTTGCTTTTGACCTGCTGTTTGATGGGGAGGAGGATCTGCGCTCGATGCCATTGGTCGGACGCAAGGACCGTCTGCGCACTTTGCTGAGCGTAATTGGAAATGAGCCCCGACTCCGTTTCGTCGAGCATTTCGAAACGGGCGGCGACGCCGTGCTTCGTTCCGCCTGCAAATTGTCCCTCGAAGGAATCGTTTCAAAAAAGGCCGATGCGCCCTATCAGTCTGGTCGAAGCGACGCTTGGGCGAAGTCCAAATGTCGAGCCGGACATGAGGTCGTGATCGGGGGTTACGCCACGACCGGCGGCAGGTTTCGATCCTTGCTGGTCGGTGTCTACCGTGGCGAGCATTTTGTTTACGTTGGAAGGGTTGGCACGGGCTACGGGGCAAAGACTGTCGATGTACTTATGCCAAGGTTGAGGGAGGTCGATACGACCTCTAAATCACCGTTTACGGGGATTGGAGCGCCCAAAAAGGAAACTGGTGTCGTCTGGCTAAAGCCGGACCTTGTGGCCGAGATCGAATTCGCTGGCTGGACATCCGACGGCCTTGTTCGCCAAGCCTCCTTCAAAGGGCTGCGGGAAGACAAACCGGCGAACGAGGTCAAAGCGGAGAGGGCAGCCTCGCCTGAACAGACGGAAACACCTGATCCACAGGTAGGAAAGAAACAGCGGACCGCCGGTCGAAGGGGCGCGAAAGCCGAAGTCATGGGTGTTCTTATTTCTCATCCAGATAAGCCGTTGTGGCCCGATGGCGGGGATGGCCGGCCGGTTACGAAGGAAGACTTGGCGCGATATCATGAATCCGTCGGTGGTTGGCTGATCGATCACATAAAGGGTCGTCCATGTTCGATCATTCGCACACCGGATGGCATTGCCGGAGAGCAGTTTTTTCAACGTCACGCAATGCCGGGAACATCGAACCTGCTTGAGCTCGTGAAAGTATTTGGCGACAAGAAGCCTTACCTCCAGGTCGACCGAATTGAGGGGCTTGCGGCGATCGCGCAGATTGGCGGTGTCGAACTGCACCCATGGAATTGCGAACCTTACCAACCGGAGGTCCCAGGACGTCTCGTATTTGATCTGGATCCCGGCCCGGACCTGCCGTTTCCGGCCGTCGTTGACGCTGCCCGGGAGATGCGCGATCGCCTTGATGAACTCGGGCTTATCAGCTTCTGCAAAACCACTGGCGGAAAAGGCCTGCATGTGGTGACGCCGCTTGCAGTCAATAAACGCAAGCCGCTTTCATGGACCGAGGCCAAAACCTTCGCGCATGACGTCTGTCATCAAATGGCGCGGGACAATCCTGATCTCTACCTGACCAAAATGACGAAAAGCTTGAGGAATGGACGTATTTTTCTCGACTATCTTCGCAATGACCGTATGGCAACGGCTGTTGGGCCATTGTCACCGCGTGCCCGTCCCGGCGCAACCGTATCAATGCCTTTGACCTGGGCACAGGTGAAGGCCGATTTGGATCCTACGCGGTTCACGGTGCGAACGGTGCCCGCCCTCATCAGAAAAAGCTCCGCGTGGAAGGATTATTGCGACAGCCAACGGCCACTTGAAGCTGCCATAAAAAGGCTGGACCGACAAAATAGGCGACCATCTTAGCAACGCAGGCTTTCCGGCTGGCCGATAACGAGCTTAGCGGGTGCTCCTGCCTCAGAGCAACGAACCGATGGACGATGGGCCGGCGTGGTGGTAGCCGCCTGCGTTTGGCTATTGTCTCTGCCGCGACGACCAGTCCCCGTTCTCTGGACTATCAACAGTCTTCGTAGATAGTATGAGCTTTGGTTTCGGACGGAGGTCCTGTCATGACAAGCGATCACCTCCAAGGGCTTCTGGTCGCTGTTATGATCGCTTGCGTTGGCACGTGTTATGGCTTCGGATTGAGCCTGTTTCCGCAGATAATCCCCGACATGCGCAGAAGCCTTGCATTCGACTACGCATTTGTCGGCACGGTTACCGGACTTATCCAACTTGCGTCAGTCGCCTCAGCATTGATCAGCACCTGGCTCGTTCATCGTATCGGTGCCGCCCGAACGGTGGTGGGATCCGTCGGCCTTTGTGGGTTGTCACTGTCGACTGTCCCGCTTGCGGAGAATGTTTATGTCCTCGCCGGTCTGTTGATGATTGCCGGCTCGACTGGAGCGTCAACTTTCGTGCCAATGATCGATCTCGCCTCCCGGGTCGTGAGCATCAGGCGCCGTGGCTTGGCCATGAGCCTGATTTCCAGTGCACCGTCCTATGGGGTACTCGGAAACAGCGCCCTGGTGGCGGCCTTCGCCGGCAGTGACCGTTGGCAAATTGTCTGGTACATAACCGGAGCGATTTCCGTTTTGTTGACCATCACCACATCTATCCTATTCAAGCGAGCGGGGCTTTCAAGTCTCGCTCAAGGCCCGCAAGCCGATGGCTTCGCGGAGAGGCGGCCAAGTCTGCGTGCGATGGTGCCGTGGGTTTTCCTCGTCTTTGTACTGGGATTTATTAACGGCGTCATGCCGTTCCCATATCTCACCTATCTGTCGCCGCTTCTGCGCGAGGAACGAGGTTATACGGTTGGTACTGTCTCATTGCTCTGGGCGACGATCGGTACCGTTGGCATAGCGGCCGGGTTTGTCTTGGGCAGTATAGCGTCGCGATTTGGATCGCGACTGGCGATGCTTGTGTGTTATCTGTGCTTTGTTTTGGCCGGCCTTTTGATGCATATCCAAGCACCGTTGGAGCTCTCCGTCATTTCTGTCGTGTCTTTTTCGCTCGGTTTTTATCCGATCTACGGTCTCCTCCCCGCGTATGTCTCGCATCGCGCCGGACCGCGTATCGCCGTAACAGTCATGGGTATATGTACCGTGCTTCAGGGACTCGGCGGCGCCTCGGGCAACATCTTCGGCGGCCTAATAAAGACTTCTACCCAAAGTTTTGAAGGAATATATCTCGCGGTAGCACTCATCGCTGCTGTCGCCGCCGGGATGACAATGTTGCTGACTAGCGACCAAAAACAGCGCCTCGAGCTGCCTAATAGCAGACCATAGGACACGATGGGAACCATGCCCATCTGGGCGGCGGCATTCGAGCCCGTGGTCGCAGGGTGATGAAATTTAGTTGGTACGAAGAGTTTTGGACCCGGGTTTCGTCTTCTTTGCTCGACGGCGCATGACGCTCTTGGATTTCGTCAGCGCAGGGGATTTTGTAGATGTGCGCGATATTGGTTCTGATCTTGCTTCAAGCGGCTTCGCATTGATTGCAGCAATGCTTGCCTCCAGCGCGGACAAGCTGGAAATGACATTGTCAAATACGCCCATGAGTCCCTCGATGCTCGGGGCCTCGCCATAGTCTCCGCGAGGCTCGTTTAAGCCAAGTCACGCAATTTAGACATAACTAATGCAAATCGACGCCGGGATGTCAATGTCAAGTGAAACCGGCCCGCGGCTTCGATTGGTGATCCGTCGAGAGTGAGGGCGGTTGCACCTGCAGATTTGGCTGAACGCTTCCGTCGCGGCTTGTTTCAATCCAGAACTGCTCCAGTTGTTTGTGATGACGTTCATAACGGAGAAGCAGATGCCACCTCGCAAACGAACTGAGACTTCGCCGCTCGGGCAAGAAAGCGCCAAGATTGGTGAACCCGTGCCAACCGGTATCATCGATACCAACACGGCATCGGTCGGAATTCCGCCCGGTTCAGACTTCGATGCCGAGGAAGAGCTCGGCGCCTTGCGCAAGCAGTTGGAAGGTCTTCGCGAGCAGGTAACTGAGGCCTTGCAGGCGGCAAAGGGAAGCGCACGCCAGGCTGCCAGACAGACGGAAGCAACCGTAAGGCTATACCCCGTGTCAAGTCTCGTCGCTGTCGCTGTCGTAACAGCCGCGCTTTCGTTCGCAATTGGTGGCGCCAGGGTAGTGCCCCAAAGATCCCGATATGAGCGCGCGCTGGATGACATAAGGGAACTCTTTGAGGAGCTTCGTGAACGCCTCTGGAGGCAGCCCGGCCGGACGTGAGCATGACTGCAATGCCTCTCATGGGAAGCGAGCAGCTTCGTCCGGAAATCGCTCGGGCGAGAAGTCCATGGATCGAAAGGCGCAAGCCAGCCATGACGCAGACGTTTATCGCTGGCCTCAGATCGCATTCCATGGTCGCGCCATGGATCGTTAGCAACTCGTCCCAACTCTACCCAAGGGCGACATCGTCATTGCCGACAATGTCCGTTTCCACAAGAGCCAAAAGGCCGAAAAACTTCCAGGATCCGAAAGGCACGTGACTGCCGTAACGGTGTGAGGACCAAAAAAAGGCCCCGCATAGGCGGGGCTGAGGCTGAGTTTGGACACTGGGTGAAAACACGCGCCGATCAGTGAGGCTCGCATTTTCCGGGCCCAACTCCCGGGGGCATGGCAGGTTCCCAATGCTCGACTATTTTTTTAGGCGATTCGCTGGCTCTAAAGCTTGTCGCATTTAACGCACCAATGAATGTCGAGTTATTCCAGACTTGGATTGAAACAAGGCTGACAAAACGCTCCGGTTGGTCGTTGCGAGACACGTCAGGCGAATAGGCCGGTAGGAACAGCAGCCTGGCACCGGTTTGTCGGATGATGTTTGTCGACGTCTCATGGATAAAAGTGAGCGTGCCAAAGCCTTATAGACGGAAGCGATTTCCGCACCCGCGCACGTGTGGAATGAGGCCATAGAAAACTATGGCGACGCTGTCAGGCTCCGCGACAGGCTTCGAGCCGGAAGCGAAGATCAGTCTTTGCTTGTGGAGTATGAGCGACCTTGCGAAGAGCTTGAAGACGAAATGCGTTCTGCGTTGCAGATATTCTGTAAGCGTTGTCTTACATTGTTCGATCATTCCGCTGGGACGAAATCCTTCCTGGATGGTGCGCTAGAAAATGGTGGGAGGCTCGCCGTGCAAGTGGTAAAAGAACAAGTGCGACTTGCGGCCAAAGGCAAGCAAATTGAAGCCGAGCTGAGAACAGCACCGTGCTGGTCCCGGCAAGGGCCTATCGCAGTGTGCTACCATTACCATCGACATCGCGCAGGCTCGATGACTGCGTGATAAGAAGACGCGCGGGCTAACCCTGTAAGCGTCGCAGGAGAACCCCTAACCGTTCCACGGAGGGGCAGTCCGCGAGGTCGGAGCGCACGCGAATGCCACCGCCATCTCGATTCCTCACCTCGCTCGGACTGCAGCCGAAGGTCCGCTTGAACGCCCGGCCGAACTCGGCGCCGTCGCCGAATCCGCGCTCTTCGCCAATCTGAAAAATGAGACGCCGATCGCTTGGATCTGTCAATGCTGCGTAAGCGCTGAGCAGTCGACGATGCTGGATGTAGTGCATGACGCCGCCAAACGGCTCGAACAGGTTGTAGAGGCGCGTTCGCGAAACGCCAAGTTCCTTGCGCACCATCTCGCTGCCGAGTCTCGGGTCGAGCAGCTGGTTGTTAATCAATCGGCGGGCTCGTTCGAGGAGCAAGTTCGCAATGGGGCCCTCAGCCGCCTCCACATGACCAGTGGATGGCGAAACGCAAGCAAGAATCATGGCTCGGGTAGCAGCAGCGAGGCTTGGAAGATCGGCTTGCGCCAGCATGGGCAGGCGGCGAGCGACATCCACCAGATAATCCGAAAACAGGCGTCCCATTCCTGTGGCGAGAGTCGAAAACTCCGCCGAACTAAGCGTCGCCGCAGTCTCAACAGAAAGGTCCCTGGGCACAAAGAGCATCAGCATTTTGCTCTCTTCGGCGACCATGCCCTCAAAAGAGCGGCCGAGAGAATGGATCTGAACCTCACCGAGCCCGCCGCCGAACGCGTATCTCTTCGTTTTAGTGCGAATTTTCCCTTTCAACAGGACGGTCATTGTCCAGTGATCGACGGGATCACGTCGAACACGGCCCGGAAGGCTGGAGAACGCGTGGCTATCCGTGTTGATTTCGGCAAGCACCAGGCTGCCGAGGTCCCATAGCTTTTGCCGGCCGGTGAAGGTTGACGTTCCCGGAGTGATATCAGCGAGATCCAGCATTGGTGCGAAATTGTCATGCCATAGATCAAACTGCTCGCCCCGGCAAAGGCCGGCGGTGGATAAATGATAGGAAGGTAAGGACGATCTTGGGCCGCCCACCAATATTCCGTTCTCCGCTTCGCGATCAAGCATCAGAACGTTCTCGCGAGGCCTGTCGCGCTCCGGGAAAGTGCACTTCATTCGTACTTTCCTCCTTAGCCCATGGAATGGGCGGGGTAACGTCGGAATGATGCAATCGAATGGTTTGTAATCTGCTGGGCATAAAAGACGTCACGCGGTCGTAGGATCCGCATGCTCGGTCTAAAAGACCGCAAGCCGAAAGGTAATGAGTTCTCCCTCCAGCAATCTAGCCTTTCCGACCGGGATTCTCAACCGTCAGATGCAACATCGGCAACTCTCGCCGCTGCAGGGTAGTTGGGCCCATTTCCTACCTTCCGCGCCGGACTTGTTGCCGCTGATCGCGGCGCCATGCATGAGCGCGGCACAACTCCTCGCGCCGTCGGTCATCGCAGATCAAGTTTTGCAGTTGTGCTGTCCCGGCGAGTTCGCATCACGGCTAGGCTGCCTTCGCACGGGCTGCGGCGTCCATCAAAAAACGCCATTCGCCAGTGAGCAGGACCGCGCCGACATTTGCCCGGCGCAGAGCCCGTTGGGAGGCCTGGCAGAGCGCTTCGATCCGAAGCGGCTTCGTCTTCATCAACGAGAGTGTGCCAAGATCAAGCACTGGATGCGCCCAAGTGCGAAACATTGAGGAAACTTGGCGACATCTGGGGCTGCTTGCCGACACCACAAGCCAGAAGAATGCGCCAACTACTTCTCAACGCCGGCTACGCCTCCGTCAAAACATGACGGGCTCTAGCTGGCTGTAGCCGCCCCCTGCAATGCCTCCCGCAAGACATGTTCCTTGGTTTCATCAAGCGAGGTCTTCAAAACGACACCCCCGAAGGCCGATATCTGCTTTAGGACCTTGTCTTCCGTCATCTCCTGGATGAGGACGAACAACGCCGCGTTGCCCGGGTCAAGGTTAGCGGAAAGCTGTTTCATGAAATCGTCATTGATTCCGACATCTGTCAACGCCCCGCCAATAGCACCGGATGCTGCACCGACCGCTACTCCAAGGAGTGGATTGAGGAAGAGCACACCGATCAGAAGGCCCCAGAAGCTACCAGATGCGGCGCCCGCAGCCGTGGTATTGACCAGCTGGCTCAGCTTGACCTTGCCGCCGTCGGTCTTGGTCGCGATGACGGCGTCTCCCATCTTGATGAGATACTCCTTCTGCATTTCTAACAAGCGCTGACGAACTTCCTCTGCCTTGGCTTCGGTCGGATAAACAATCGCAATCAAAGTTGACATCTCTGCGCTCCTCCAGAGTGGTGTACCAAACGAAGATCGAGATTGGCTGGCGCCGTAGCTTAACCGACGGCGCTTCCTTAAGCGCTTTGTCGGACGAGGTTCAGCACAACCCGACGCCGTGGTCGGAACTATAGAGCGGTTCAAGAAACGATGTGATCGGCATAGAATCCCATAATCCTGCTTACAGTCCGGATTTTAAGGCGGCTCTCGTGCGTGCGGTGTTCTTCCGTCTGGTTCGCCGGTGCTGTTCGGGAACTCTGCCCGCCGAAACGCTATTCCGCGGCGGGCGCTGATGTTCGATCGGGTTTTCGGTCGACGTTTCAACCAGGGAGCCGCCACGAGCCTACCAATGAGTGAACGACGACCACCACCAATCACGATGAAATCCGCAACTGGGTGCAAACACGGAGCGGACGACCGTCACGCGTCAACGGAGGAAGAGACGGAGGTTTGCTCGGGACCGGCGATCCCGAGGAAAGTCCCGAGGAGATTTCATGGCGCGATTTCTCTGAGATATTCGACCGACGCAAGCTTGCTTTCCTCGATCAGGATGAGACGGCGGACGGAGAGAAGAGTCGTTTCAACAAATTTTGTCGACAGATGAGGAAAACGGCATGGTCGCCGATTGCTCTCCGCATTGAGCGACCATGCTGCAGCACGATGAACAACAGCCTGACATCGACGGCCGAAGCCGGCACGTCGGCAGGGGAGGGCTGCGCACCGATCAGCGTGAGTCGACGACCTTCTGAATTTTCTTGTGCTTCGTCATTTGGATGAGGTGAGTGACGTAGGCATGCTCTGCATCTGCGAGCGCAGTATCGAGGTCGACGCACCTGCCAGTCAGATTGAGGGTCGTACCATCGGATGCGACAAGACGCCAGGCCCAAGGCCTTCCGGAAGTCCGATTGCGGTCGTCCCGAGCAATTGATCCAACAAAGCGCCCCGCATCCACGATGTGAAAAAGACCCGCATCCGTTGAAGGAAAAAGCTCAAGCCTATCAGGCTTTGTCAGTGTGGCCACGGCACTCATCCCGACTTTAATTAGAAAAATTCCGAACAATTCAGTGACAGCTTTGTTCCTGTCTCCAATAGCGCACTTCCGGAAATTCCGCAGTTTGGATGCCCGCATAGGATTGCCCCAATTATTCCTGCTGAGCACACGGATAAGGCAGGTGCAGATCCGTCCAAATCAAATCATTGGGCGAACGAATGCCTCTGATGGTGCGGACTCGGCGGCAAAAAGTGCATTTGCGTTGAACACGATTACCGGCACGGCGTTATTCCTTTTCACAGCCCCGAGAAAGCTACGCCTTATGATCGGTGTCGAGTTCGGGGCCGAGCATCGAATGGTCTGCGAACGGGTTTTCGCGAATTTGCGGTTATGCCCAGTTGGATCGTGGAGTTTGAGTTGCGGCGATATGAGCATAGTGGCGTCATTTCTTTATCGTGACGGCAAGCCCATCGAAAAACGTTGCGTTGACCGCCGGAATGGATCTACCGCCGAATGCCCTGTGGTTCCTCCTAGAGGCCCGACGCGAGGGGTCGGTGATGGCCTTCGACCGATCATCTGCGGCCTTGCTCGTCGAAATGTCGATGATGCAATGGATCGGTCCTGACAGATTGACCCTGGGTCCCTCCGGGAAGGACCACTATGATTGCATCGTCACGCTTTATCGGCAGCGGTTCTCGGCTGGTGAGTAGATGGGAACCTGAACGGCACGCGGAGGCTCGCGCGATGCTCGGTCGACTGACCGAATCGTTCCTCCCTGAGCCAAAGATTTCGACCGTTCGCTGGCCAAACGCCGTCGGTTGCTGCCGGGAATCAGCGGTCGCTTGCACATCGGATCTTTCAGCGACGAATGGCGAAGAAAGCGAGCACCGAACACACATCTGTCCTGCCACTCTACCGCAGAGGCCCAATAATGTCGGCGTTCGACTCGTCGTTTCCGAGCTTGATGTTGAGTAGCCACTGACTGCCAGAGGCCAGGGCCGTATTCCTATCTTGACCGCATGCGGCGCGTCACATTGTGGACGAGTTCGCTGGTAGAGGCGAACTGGCCAAACAGGGCCAGGAGCTTCGCTTCTTCCTTGTCGTCCAGGCGATGGAGTAAGCAAAACTCAGCGACGCTCCAAACTTTCATTGCTGCGATCGGCTCAGCAGCAGTCGAATCAATGTGTTGCATGGTGGTCCTCCCGACGAAGACGCTACCGAAGCGAATATTAGCTGGCAATCAAATAAATCATTCGACCCAAAATTCTAGTCGGCGACCGTGAACTTTGCCTTCGGCTATGTGCTTGTCCGCCCACGTTGGTTCGATGCGCCTCTGGAAATCGCCCGCCAGCATCACCACGTCTAGGTCTGCGCTAGTCCGCGCGAGTTTGGGCCGGCAACTCACCAAACATCGGTATCACCCGGCGCTGCCCTCTTCCAGCGACGGTGGTGCGCGCGGCGGGTTGAGCCAACACGGGCTCCCCGCTGCGTTTGCTATTTCAGTGCAGCCACACAATCGCCTGGCGCGCGGCTTGCTCCGAGCCGACCGCCACCACACGCATCCGCTGTCCGAAAGGCTTGGGAACCAGGTCAGCGGTCAATCCTGCGTCGCTCCTTTTGGATCTTGTTGGAGGTCGCGGGTTCCTTCGAAGCAAATCGGAGCTTGCGCACCCACATAGCCGCGGCCGATACTCGGGAAAGAACGAGAAATTGCGGCCAGGTACTGTTTGGCGCGCATTTGTCGGCTATTCCGAGATGCTTGGCGACATCGTCCTCAACGAAGCGAGCAAGCTCTTCATACTCGGCTATCAGCGAAACTTGAGTATTGTTACGACGAAGAAGGTCAATGTGGCGGATGAGGAGGCTGTAGTCCTCGCAGAGTTCGCGGATGTCGCTGCGCGCCTTGGGCACCGATCGAAGTGAGGGACACTTCACTTGAAGAAGCAACCACCCGTGTTGGACACTGTTCATGTGAATCTGCCCATATTCCGAGTCAGCCTGGTCGCCACCGAGATACCAGTGATCACCTGACTTGACTGCGTTTTAAGGACTTCGTAAAGGCCCGGACTAAGTGGGTACGATATCGTACATTAGTCCTGCTTGGAGAGCTCGGATGATCCGATTGGCAAGCATGACTTTGCAGCCTCCAAGCCCGTGCAGGACGCTTTCACGGCACGACGTCATTTCGGTTTCGACCAGCATCTTTTGCCTCTCCTGACCCGAACTCTCTGCAAGGAATTCTGCGCCCTACTTTTGCGCGGAAGCACGCCAGTCGATACACTCCTCGTTTCTGCGACACATGCATGGACTGAGATCAAGGGAGTGACGTCTCGCATGCGTGGAGTGGCCGTGAAAGCATCACCCAGGATGACCAACGACGCCAAGCTTCTACCAGATTGATGAGGATCAAGGATCGTTGCCACCGTGTCGTTACTTTGGTGGCGGAAGGATGTGCCTCATGTTTACAAAAACTCTTGTGCCGACGGACGGTTCAAAGCTAGCGGACCAGGCCGCCCAGAACGCGGTGTCCTTTGCCAGAGACGCAAACGCGTCAGTCGTTTTCGTCCACGTGGTCGAGCCTTTTCGGATTTTCACGCTAGACACCGACAAGCTGACCGCGAACCGAGAGGACTATGAACCATCGTCAGATCATCAAGCGGTCACGTTCCTGGCCGCGGCCGAACGGCGGGCACGGGATCAGGGGATAGCAAGCTACACGGTCAAGGAGCGAAGCGATCAGGTGCATGAAGCCATAGTCAAAACGGCCCTGGTCAACGGATGTGACCTGATCGCAATGGGATCGCACGGCCGCGGAGGGGTGGCCGGACTTCTGCTCGGCAGTCTTACGAACAAGGTTCTCTCTCGTCCACAGATCCCCGTACTCGTTTAACACTGACTGAATAGACGCCTAACAGCGAAGGAAGAAGATATGACTCCGAACAACGATCTTGGCTTCTCCATGCGTCCGAACCTTCCGGGCGTTACCGCCGCAGAGAAAATCCTGGGGGCGGGCGTCGATTTTCAGTATCAGGTGCTGAATGCGACCTTCCAGGCGCAGATGGCGGCCATCGATTTTTTCTTTCGACGTTCGCAGCAGCAGGCAAAATTGATTGGCGCCCTAGCTGACAGCGCGGAGTACAACGATGCCCTTGATGTCATCGGCGATTTTGTCCGGGTAGCAAAAATCGATTTCGCGACTGAAGCGAGCGACATTCTCATGATCGCCTCGACCATGACGTCGCAGGCTGCACAAAGCATCCGCGATCAGACTGATGCGACGCTGGATGATATTGCCGCGCGAACGATCGTCTAGCCTGAGTGAAGCGTCCTCGTTTTCCTGTTGCCCTTTGTCGGCGTTTGCTCCGGCTTTAGTCCTGAGCGGCGCTTAGTTGGCTTTGGACCAAGAGCGCTCGCATCGGGATCAATCTGTATTTCACCTGGGCGACCCGCATCGCGATACCAATCAAAAGCGCGCCAGGGATCGGAACCTTGTTGAGGCCCGCGATCCGCCAACCGCAAGGAGAATGCCTGCCTTCAGGATAGGTTCTGAAATGCCGGTTCCCACATATCCACCGACCGGTTCGGCTTCGGCAAGCACAATCGACATTTCGACGCCTTCGGCCAGGGTCGCCGGATCCTCGGGGTTGTTCTCCCTTGCTCGATGACCACCATTCGAAGCCAACGGATCGCCACCTCACCGATCCAGCGACGATAAACATTCAGGACAAGCTTGATCCCGCCTTCGGTGGGCGCGAGCGCCAGATAGGCCAGTACGAGGTACAGGATTGTATTGAGGCCAGTTCCCTGCGTTGGCCATTGCCGATCCGGCGCTGAACCTCGAGGGGCAGAATTCCCACGGCAAAAAGAAGAACGGGCAACAGGACCAAAAACGCCTGGTGGCCACGTCCCATCTTTGATGGAGCCCGAGAGCTTCCGCGGCATCGCGTCAATCTTATCGGATCGCATCTCCCGCTCTTCGAGATGCCCTTGAGAATTGAGCCGCTGGCAATCGTGCGGATTGGGCCGCCTGTTTTACGCATCCCCGGCAGGATGTGAAAAACCGCGCCCACGACTACGCAAATGTCATGAGCTGGTGCCTGGCCCCGATATCAATCACGTCGATCGCGCATACCGTTCCATTTTCGTCGAGTACGGAGATCTTCTGCGGACGGTCGACAACATGGGTCATGCCTTTGACCGAGATTTCGAGAGCATCCTCCTTTGGCTCGTACGTTGCTCCGATTAGCGTTGAAGATCTTATAAGCACCTGATCGCCAAGCGTTTCGCCGATTACTTCAATCTTGATTTCTTTTCCTTCGACCTCTTTATGAAGTTCCGAAAAGTAGGCCGACCAGTCTGACTTCGGAAGCACCCTAACACCCACTCTGTCATCTCCTTTTGATAGCCATCCCGCTGCTGAAAGCAGGGCTTCTGTCGTACGTGATCCATGATTGATCATGACCATTTCACTCCTCCGCTTGGGTTCCGCCTCTGCGAATGCCGGGAAGGCGGAAATGACGATGATGATACTGCCGATGATGACGGCCGCCCAGGTGACTGCGGTCGACTCGTGAAGCGGGAGCATGACCCACGGCAAGATTATGACCCAGCCGCCGAGTGCGAATTCGATCAAGGCCTCCCATCTTTCCGGAAGCACGATGCCGACGACTGCCGTTCCCGTCGTCACTGCGCCCGTGAGGACGAGTGCCCACGCTGTTGCATCGCCAGCCAACGGATCCCCGAAACTTGACGGCAAGACCCACGGGCTCGCGAATATCACGGTTCCGAGTGTCACCATGATCGGATCCCGCCAACCAATCCCGCCCATTTTGCCCTCCGACCGGCGCATTAACCGCACGGTCAGAATAGAACTCCTGATCCGGTCTACATTGCGTTCAATCAAAGTGAGCGGCAATTTTAGAGAAGGAGGTTTCCGGCATCGCGACCGCCGTACAGACCACGTTCGAGGAGCGTGTGTTCCGCGAAAAAAGCCCCGAACTGGGCGGGGCTGAGTAAGGTCCTGAACGTGACCCACGCGATCGCAGTCGTTCGACGCTGCGGCGCGTCTTTCAGACTAGGTTAGGCCGTCAGGTTCCCCGACGTCTATCCCGCTGTAATCTCTATCTTCCGATCATTCTTTTTGGCGTTGGACGTTTTTGGAAGGACCACTTTCAGGACGCCTTTTGCAAAAGACGCGTTCACGGCGTCGACATCGACATAGTCGGGAAGCTGAAACGAGCGCTGAAAGGCGCCATAGTGGCGCTCGGAAACATGATAGGCCTTGTCTTTTTCTTCTGTCTCTTCGCTCTTCTCGCCCCGTATGGTCAATATGCCGTTCGCGAGCTTCACTTCGATGTTCTTTTCATCGAGCCCCGGAACCTCTGCGGTAATTTCAAATGCATCGTTCTTTTCCACCACATCGACAGCAGGCGACATGACCAAGCCATTCTGGGTCCCGAAGCCGCGGGGGAGCATCGGGCGCCGTGCGGCGCGCCAAGACGGTCCGAAATCCTCGAACAGTCGGTCGATTTCCGAACGAAGTGATTCGAAAGGTGGCCAGATCCCGCTCTGAGCTGGCGTCGTGGTTTTCTGTTCGGTCTTCACGGGGAATGTGTCGGGCATGGCCATCTCCTGTTTGTCAAGCAGATCCCGACTGGATCTCGTTGTCTTGCTCGACATTGAGCAATGCTATCAAAGCACGCCAAGCGGCGCGCTGCTTTGATCCCCATCAAACTAGGAGACTGTTGTTTCGGTTATTCCGATATGCCGTCATCCAGCTTTCTGTCGTCGTCGTCTCCTCTCGGGCCGCGTTCACCACTCTTTTCAGCATTCGCATGGAGTGCCAAGTCTCCGATGTTTGATCAAGCGCAATGCATCAAAGGCAAATCCGTCGGATCCTATCTGTCGCGTGCTGAGAACCCGCCGCAATGATCAAATTGTCGCCGCCCAGGAGCAGAGGATGCGTACCGAGCACCGCTACAGATGGTTCCGCTGGATGGTGTTCGAACAGGCCTTGCTGCTGGTCATCGCGGTAATGATTGCAACGATCTTCAGCGTTCTTTTCGACCGGCCGGGCGGCGATCTTACCCGACAGGAGTTTCATCTGCAGCGATCCGCCGAGGATCGCCCTGGAAGATAGGGGTGAAGACAATGACAATGGCAATCAGGACTATGACGCATCATGAATGTGTGGAGATGCTGAATGCCGGGCACTATGGCCACCTGGCATGTTGCAACGAGGGACAGCCTTATATTGTGCCAGTGTACTTCGTTTTCGATGCCAAGGTCGCCTACAGCTTTTCGATGCCGGGGCGCAAGGTCGAGTGGATGCGCGAAAACCCGCGAGTTTGTCTGCAAGTCGAGGAACGGCAATTAAAGGGCAGCTGGAGAAGCGTGATCCTCGACGGCAAATTCCAGGAATTGCCGGACAACGACACCTGGCACGAAGAGAGATTGCACGCCTGGTCGCTGCTCCAGAAGCACAGGGATTGGTGGGAGGTAGGTTCTCTGAAGCCAGATGCCGTCCCGCCATCTCATGCTTCCCCGCATCTTTTTTACGCCATTTACATGAATGACGTCACCGGCCGGGCAGCGACGCAGATCGACTTATAGTTTTTTCAATGATTTCGGCGCGAAGGCATGGCGCCGTGCCGATCCAACACGTCGCCTCCTTGCGGTTTTAGGTCGCACGCAAAATTTCGACGATTGACGTGAACTCCTTGTCTAGACTGCAGAAGTTCGACATTTTGAAACGACAAATGTATGATACCGTATCATATCATTTATTGATTTCTAATATACGCATTGACCTTTGATGTTGGGTCACTACTATCCGCCCTGTTTCTTAGAACCGGGAGGCGGGCATGATTTTCAGACCGATCCTTGACGCAGAAATGGCATTGCTCTCACGTTCCGTTCAGACTTGGTACAAGCATTTTCAAGCGGCACCCGACTTGCGGGCCTCGGAGACACTCTGTGGTGCAGCGATTGACCTTTTCAACCAGGGCCACCGAACGCAGGAAGAGCTGGCTTCCATTCTGATCGAGCGATACCCGGGCCTCGCGGCAACGCTTGTCACGTCCTCGACTGCCATCACGATCCACTAGCCCTCCGGCCGACGAAGGTCCGGGAGGCGAGCGCCTCTATGATCGAGACTGGAAGATCTGCCAGCGGAACTGCGCTGGCGGGAGTGGCTGTTGCGGGTCGAGGCGGTGATCTTTTGCCTCAGCTGAACCGGTCAGTCGGGAGACGCTCGCGCGCGTGATGGGCAAGGAGTGCAGCATCGATCTACCTGATCGATGATCTGCGGGAGGAACTCAGTTCCCGGCCTTACGAGCTGGCGTCGGTGGCCTGTGGCTGGCAACATCGAATGCGGCCGCGGCCAAAGAGTCAAGGTTAGCGAGGCGGCGTATTACTTCGCCCACCGTCGAGTCGTTACGTCGAAAGACGCAGGTGCATCTCCGGTTAAGCGCCCGCGAAGAACAGATCGTTGACTACCTGGTGCGCGGCAGCACCAATCGGGAGATTGCGATCTCGCTCGACATCAGCGAAAAGACGGTGAAGCATTATATGACCGTTCTGATGGGGAAGCTGGATGCTCGAAGCAGGCTCGAAGTCGTTCTGGCCGCTCAGAATTTGGCTATTTCGCACGAGGCTGGTGCGCAGAAGGTTTACAGTTGATAATGTGACGGGCGGTATGAACCGCACCGGGTTTGCCGCTCAATATGAGCAAGACAACGAACAAGTTTTCACCTGTCCGTGAGCGTGCCATCGGTATGGTGCTGCACCGTCATCTGCGGAATGCGTACGGACGAGCTGCTGCATCGTGTCTTTTGCCATACGCCGGGGCCGGATCTGCTTGTAGCCGCAGAACCTTTTTCGACCGAGTACTCATCGAGCCTTTTCTTACCGTCTTGTGCTTGTCGGCGCGGGGGCATCGCATTTCCTGACACATTTGACGAATCGAGGCGCAAAACCTCCGATGCTATCGCACCCGCAGCGCAACCCACCAGGGCCTCTGGATTCATCCAAAGGGTGAGCTCCCCCGAAGGCGCAGTCTATTGGGGGCCGGATCAGAACTCCTCCCAACGGTCCCGTGCAACCGCGACGCTTCCAAGCGATGCAAACTTGTTAGCGACTTTGGCCTGCATTCCGCGAACCGCCATGTTCTGGGTCTTCGCTGCCAATGATCTTGCCGGTTCAGGCTGAGGCCTGGAGCTCGGCTCGCCGCTGTTGAATTCGCCCAGCATTTTCGCGATCCGCCCCACTTCGGAAACAAGCGCATGGCTCGCCGCTGTCGTCTCTTCCACCATGGCCGCATTCCGTTGCGTTCCCTGGTCCATGGTATTGACGGCAGTATTTATCTCCTGAAGCGCCGTTGACTGCTCGCGAGAGAATGTGCTGGTTGATTTCCTTGACCTCACCAACAATAGCCGCGAGTGCAGCGCCTGTATTGCCAACAAGTGTTACGCCGGCTTTCACTGGCTCCCCAGATGACGTGATCAGGGTCTTGATTTCCTTCGCTGCATTTGCTGAGCGCTGCGCAAGCTCGCGCACTTCCTGGGCAACGACCGCAAAGCCCTTGGTGTCGGTTTCGGCGCCTGGCCGACGGTCATTGCGTGAAATTGTCGGGCGGCACGATGGGTACGGCTAGACCAAAGAGTAGATGAACTTGACGAAGGTACATCAATCTCACCTTGAAGTATCATGGGCCGAGACAACCCCTGGAGATAGCCTCGAATCTGCCGATGGATTTCAACGGCCGAAGAGGAGTGCAACATGGGCGGTACGTCGAACCAAAACGATCTAGCCATCGAAGAGATGCTGAAGGACGCGATAACCTGGTACGTGCTGGACCGTCTTGAGGTGCAGGATCGACTGAGGCCGTGGTCCAGCAAATTGCCGTGGATCTGCTTGCCGAAGAAATCGCTGCAATGAGGGCGAAGGCGGCGATCGCAAGTCGTATCTTCCATCCGGCGACGCAGAGACCCCGCGGGCGGCCCTCATCGGCGCGGCGGCCTAGGGCGCCGGGACGATCGCGGCCACGTAGCTCTACCCCGCTAGCGGAGGCCCAACCCAAACGCCTTCCGGCACTGCGGGGATGCTGTTCACCAGTCCGTCAAGCATTCCCTGCAGGACGTTCTCGGTCAGCCCCTCCAGCTTGTCGCTGGGGCCGACGAGGCGGTCTACCAGCAGCAATGTGAGACCGTGCATCTGAGACCAAAAAACCAGAATTGCCCCATCGATCGTGCGGGTATTGGATTCGGTGTTCGAAATAGGGCGCCCAAGGGCGCCCCCGGTAATCGCATCGACGATCAAGGCTTTCATGTTGTGAGCGGCAGTCCTTTCGATCACGGGACGTCCGGCATCCTGACCGGCCAGGTATCCGCCAAACATCAATCTATAGAGGGCCGGATTGTTGATGCCGCCGCAGACGTACGCACGGGCCATGGCCGCCAGCCTCATGCGCGGGCTGTCGAGCTCCTTCGTCGCTTCGGCCATGCGCATCGCCAGAAGTTCGAACCCCACCGCCGATACGGCCGCGAGCAGTTCGCGCTTGTCGGCGAAGTGTTTGTACGGGGCGTTGTGACTGACGCCCGCGCGGCGAGCGAGCTCACGGAGCGAAAACTCCGTGCTTTGAGACTCGCTAAGGACTTCGAGTGCAGCCTCCACGATCGCCCTGTGAAGGTCGCCGTGGTGGTAAGGCCGGTTGTCTTTGGTGGAGATTACCTCGGTCATGCTCGTCACTTAGCCTGTCAAGTTGCTCATGTCAACATTTTGCATCAGAGATGTTGACATTGTCCACTCTTAACTTTAAGTGGGCGGCGTCAACATCGACTGCCGCCCCGCTCGACCGCTCGCGGCGGGACCCCGCAACAGAGGTGAAACTGCATGGACTTCCAACATTCCGCCGGACATAAGACGCACCGCACAAAGGAGCGCCCCCCGTTCGAGCGCATCGCTCTGTTGCTGCAAGGCGGAGGGGCGCTGGGTTCGTACCAGGCCGGCGTCTATCAAGCCCTGGCCGAAGCCGGTCTCCATCCGGACTGGGTCGCCGGCATCTCGATCGGCGGCATCAACAGCGCACTGATCGCGGGCAATCCGCCCGAAAAGCGAGTGGAGGCGCTCCGAAGCTTCTGGGAGACGGTAACGGCCCCGGCTCCAGGGCTTCCCACTCTGTTTTCAGCAATGCTTGGCATGATGGGATTCAAGGGTGACGCCGAGCGCGGTCTGCTCAATCAGGCACACGCCTTCGCAACCTTGATGGACGGCGCGGCGGGCTTCTTCACGCCCCGTCCGGTGCCGCCTTTCTTTTCATCCGCCGGCAGCATCGAAGCAGAGAGCTTCTATGATGTCGCACCGCTCAAGGCGACGCTGGAGCGGCTGGTGGATTTCGACCGGATCAACTCGGGCGCCATGCGGTTTAGCGCCGGTGCGGTCAACGTGCGCACCGGCAACTTCGAATATTTCGACACCACGACCCACACCATCCGTCCCGAACACGTCATGGCGAGCGGCTCCCTGCCGCCTGGCTTCCCGGCGACAAGGATCGATGGCGAGTATTACTGGGACGGCGGCCTCATATCCAACACGCCGCTGCAGTGGGTCCTCGACAACTCGCCGCGCGAGGACACGCTGGCCTTTCAGGTCGACCTATGGAGCGCGCGGGGTGAGTTCCCGCGCGACCTCCTCGGTATCGAACTACGGCAGAAGGATATCCGCTTCTCGAGCCGCACGCGCGCTGCGACCGATCATTTCAAGTCGCAGCAGCGGCTGCGCCGCGCTCTCGGCCATCTCGTGGAACTCGTTCCCCAGGACGCTCTGATGCAAGCCGATCCCGAGATCAAGCTTCTCCTCGAGCAGGCGGACGAGAAGGTCTACAACATCGTCCAACTCGTGTACCGCGCGAAGAACTACGAAGCCAGCTCCAAGGACTACGAGTTCTCGCGCCTGACCATGGAGGAGCACTGGGCCTCCGGCTACAACGACGCCCTCCGTACACTGCGCCACCCCGAGGTGCTGCAGCGGCCCGCCACGCCCGACGGCGTGGCCATTTTCGACTTCGACTGACAACTCACCAGAGAGAAGAGCACGACCATGAAGATCGCCGCAGTCCGCGAGAACGCCTTCGCGATGCCGCTCAACAATCCGGCCTATCCCCGGCCGCCCTATAAGTTCTATAATCGGGAGTTCGTCGTCATCAACTACCGCACCGATCCGGAAGCCCTGCGCGCCGTCGTGCCGGAGCCGCTGGACGTGATCGGCGACACTGTTGCCTACGAGTTCATCCGCATGCCGGATTCAACGGGGTTCGGCGACTATACCGAAACCGGTCAGGTGATTCCGGTGCGCTTCACGACGCCGTCGGGCAGGGTGCAGGAAGGCAGCTACGTGCATGCCATGTATCTGGATGACAACTCGCCGATCGCCGGCGGCCGCGAGATCTGGGGTTTTCCGAAGAAACTGGCGACGCCGAAGCTTACGCACGAACAGGAGACGCTGGTCGGGACGCTCCACTACGGCTCGGTTTTGTGCGTAACGGCGACCATGGGGTACAAGCATCGCGAGCTCCCCCTCGAGCCGCTGGCCAAGGCGATGGCGAGGCCCGCCTTCATGTTGAAGATCATCCCAAATGTCGACGGTTCGCCCCGGATTTGCGAACTCGTGCGTTACCATCTCGAGGACGTGACGCTGAAGGGCGCATGGGCCGGTCCTGCCGCCCTGCAACTGTTCGAGCATGCGATGTGTGACGTCGCGCGGCTACCGGTGCGCGAGGTCACCTCGGCCAGCCACTATATCGCCGACCTGACGCTCGGTCTCGGCGAGGTCGTGTTCGACTACCTGCAAAACGACTGATCTCCTGCAATTGAAAGGAACTACCCATGTCTCGATTTGATGGAAGAGTGGCGATTGTCACCGGCGCCGCGAGCGGCATCGGCAAGGAGATCGCGCTCCGCTTCGCGGCCGAAGGCGGCATTCCCGTGATCGCCGACCTCAATCTCGACGCCGCGAATGCGGCGGCCGCCGAGATCAAGGAGAAGGGCGGTGACGCCTTCGCCGTGACGATGAACGTCGCCGACGAGGCGCAGGTGGAAAAGGCCGTCGGCGAGGTTGTCGCCACGTTCGGCAGGATCGATGTGCTGGTCAGCAACGCCGGCATCCAGATCGTCAAGCCTCTGGTCGACTTTCCGTTTGCCGACTGGCGAAAGCTGCTTTCGATCCATCTCGACGGCGCTTTCCTGACCACTCGCGCCTGCCTCAGACACATGTATGCCGCCAATTACGGGCGGGTGATCTACATGGGCTCCGTGCATTCCAAGGAAGCCTCGAAGCTGAAGGCGCCCTACGTCACCGCAAAGCACGGACTGATCGGTCTGGCCAAGGTCTTGGCGAAGGAGGGGGCCGAGCACAACGTCACGGCCAACGTAGTCTGCCCAGGATTCGTGCGCACGCCGCTCGTCGACAAGCAGATCCCCGAGCAGGCTCGGGAACTCGGCCTCAGCGAGGAGCAGGTGGTCAGGACGGTGATGCTCAAGGACACCGTCGACGGCGAGTTCACCAGCACCGACGACGTGGCGGACGCCGTTCTCTATTTTGCGGCGGCCAGGTCGAACGCCGTGACCGGTCAATCGCTGGTCGTGAGCCATGGCTGGTTCATGCAGTAAGGTCGATTGCCTGCCCACCGAAGGCACCATTGTCGGTGCCGTCGAATGCAGGCTGGCCGCTGTCGCACGGCTTGGCGGTGGCGGCCAGTTTCGGCCGTGCCCGCCAAGCGCTCGATACTTGTCATAGCCGCCACGTGCGGTGCGCTAGCTCGTTTTCGCAGGAGAGGGTTTTGAACGCGTATATCTCCGCCCTGATGGGGCTCGCCGGCGTGGCGATGGGCAGTCTCGCCTCGTTCGCCACCACCTGGATCACGCAGCGGTCGCAGGTGAGGGAAAGGTATCGCGAGGTGGAGATCGCCAAGCGAGAGAAGCTCTTTTCAGATTTCATTGGCGAGGCGACGAGGCTTTACGGAGATGCGCTAAGCCACCAGAAGGACGACGTGTCCGACCTGGTGCTCCTGTATGCGTTGGTCGCCCAGATGCGCCTGATCTGCTCTCGGCCGATTGTGGATGCAGCCGAACGCACGATGGACCATATCATCGAAGCCTACCTTGCACCGAATCTATCGCTTCACGAGATCGCCGATCTCGCGCGTTCCGGCGCGATGAACTTTCTTTCTGACTTCGGCGAGGTCTGCAGAATGGAATTGGCGGCGCAGTGGCCGCCTGTTCAATGATCGGACGACGGAGGAGGTCACCTGGCACACCCCATTGTAGGAACGGCGGCTAGGTGTGTTTT
The DNA here is from genome assembly GCF_024808055.1 of Rhizobium sp. BK176. NCBI lineage: Bacteria > Pseudomonadati > Pseudomonadota > Alphaproteobacteria > Hyphomicrobiales > Rhizobiaceae > Rhizobium > Rhizobium sp. BK176. Next base: position 212,419 of record NZ_JANUBV010000010.1, read on the forward strand.
CGAATGTCTCCCGGACCTGCGTCCTGACGCTGTGCGGTAACGGCAGGGCGCCCTCCAGGCCAGATTGAGACGAGCGAGTGAAGCTCCTCCACTAAAAAAGTCCGGGACTCGTTGAGGTAGATGAGATGGTACTGACGCAGTTCCTTTTGGCCGGCATTGTCAGCCTTGGCAACATCGCCATTCATGCAGTCATCATGATGCCCTTGGTGGCGACCGTGGATCGCGCGCTCAGATGGCGGCATCAGCTTCCCCAGGTGTGGCTCGCCGGCGTCATGATCGCTACGGTCTCTGTTCTCATGATCGCGCATGCCGCGGAGGTGACGTTGTGGGCGGCGACGTATGCCTTGTTTGACGTCGCACCGCCCGGTGCCGACGACCTCTACTTCGCGTTCGTCAACTACACGACGCTCGGCTACGGCGACGTGCTGCCCGTCGAGGGCTGGCGCCTGCTTGGCCCGATAACTGCAATGAACGGAGTCCTGCTTTTCGGATGGTCGACTGCGGCTATGTTCGAGGTCCTGACGCGCGCTATGCAACAGCGATTGGAAGCGAACGACGAGTAGTCTCCGCGTAGCGGCTGGCCGCCAATGGCGCTTGGAACGGGTCGGCGCTACATGCATCCCGATGGGCAGTTCTTGTAGGCGGGCTCAGCGCAAGTGAGGCCGCGAACCCGATCGGCTGGAGGGCAAGACCAGCGCGGCCGCAAGCGCCCCATCCGTTCAAAACACGCGGAGAGTTGTGACGCCGCGGTTCGCTTCGATGCGCTCGAGAAGGGCAAAGCCTGTAATTGTGACGATTGCGATGAGCGAGGAGGCCAATCTAAGCGCAATCACTGCTCTACCTTTCTTGATAACTTATCCCTGTCTTGGGCGGAGGAAGTGGTTGAAGGTTCATTCAAAGCAGCATTGTCGAGCATGGTCTCCGCCAGCAGCCGCTTCAGCTTCGTATTGGACGGCGGAACAGCCTCCTCTGCTCGCACTGCCGGCAGCCCGGCAAATCCCACAAAAAAACCGAGCGAACCTCCTTGAACGGTGTGCCCGAGAACCACGTTCGCCAGCGTCGGCCAACGCGGCAGGAATTCGCCAGAAAACCCAAGACCCAAGCCGACCGCTTGGCGACCGTCGTCAAGGACGGTCCTATCTGAACCATTGCAAACTCTCATGCGAATCTCTCTCTTGTTGCACTACGCAGTGCAGAATTTATATACTGCACGGTGCAGTGCAATACAAGGCTGATCAAAGCGCAGTGCCACTTAAGAGAGGAAAATTCGGCCATTCTGAAGGCTAATTGAGGTGGGACTACATTACAGGCAACGTCGGAGGTCGCTCGATTTTGGGACGGAGTGCCGGTAAGATCGGCCGGGAACATCACGAACGATGATGCTGCATTCCATGCCGACGCTCGCCAAAGACGCTCCGATGCGGCCACGCGAACACCATCGACGTAAGTTGGTCATAAGCCGCATGCTTTGGGCGCCGCAGACGCCTGAATCCTTCACTTTGCCACGCTGGAAGCGATAAACGCCGCGAGTCCGGTCTGGATCTCAAAATGATCGTCGGTTCGAAGGTCCGATCACTGCCAGTCGATGGCGTCGGCATAGGCTGACTGGACACGGCGGAGTTCGCGCAGAACGCAGCGTCTTTGTGGGTGCGACGCTCGGTCATGAAAATCGAAGGTCGGACCAGTGTCGAACTTCCAATTGCAGCGTCGAATCTTGTCGACGTCAAACACCGGAGCCGCTGTGGAGGGCGTCCACACCTGACAATACCCACATATTCAACGCAGCCGCGAACCACCACGCCCCTCTCGTGAAACGAACAGGCGTGCACCGCGGCAGTCGAACTCGCTACCTAGCGCCACGGCTGGCGCGTGCCTTCGATAGCGGACGCCGGTATCGTTGCAGAAACATCTGGATCGTTTCTTCGACGACCTCGTCATTTGGAAAGGGTAGACTTTCACGGCCGATCATCCAAGGCCATAGAGAAAGCTCATTCAGCATCCCCATGAACTGGTGCGCCCCAAGCACCGGATTGCGGCAGTCCAGGATGCCCTGCGCAGTCTGATGGGCGAGATATTCCACGAGCCTCTCCGTCTGAGGCTCCATCACCGCGGCGAACTCCTCGGCAATCCAGGGAAACTGGCGGGAGTCTGCGACCACCATCCGAAGAAACCCACAGTATTCCGGCTGCTTGTGCAACTCCAGAATCATGCGCGCAATGATACGAAGCACGTGCTCGACGTCGCCGTGGGGCTCGATGCCGGACGGAAACGCGTCTTCGAGCTTTCCCGAAACCCTGAGGAGCATCTCGCGGAAAATGTCCTCCTTCGTTGCGAACTGGTTGTAGAGCGTCCGCCGCGCTACGCCGGAAGCCTTAGCCAGGTCGTCCATGCTAACTGAACCGAACCCCCGTTCCAGGAATAGCTGCCCGGCCGCGTCGATGATGGCCTCCCTCGACCCGCCCTGCCGGGCTTTTGCGCCGGCCTCGTCTGAACCCCTGTGACTATCCATACCAATCCCCCTGCACCAATGAGTGCACTTGTAATGTACTGCACTGTCCAGTGCATCGCAAGGGCCGGTTGCCTCGCTCGACCGGCCCTCATGCTAAGCTCTGTAATTCGAACGGACTCTAATTTCCGCCCTGTCCGCCGTAAATCCCACCCTGTGCGCCGTTATTCCCGCCAGGCCCGCTGTATTTTCCGCCCTGACCGTAATCCCCGCCCTGGCCGCTGTTGTAATCAGACGGCGGATATTCGCCGGTGACCGAGATGTTTCCCGGGATATTGTAAGCGATCCGCAAATTGGCGGCGGTGGCCTGAAGCCAAGCGACTGCGGCTTCCGTGGTCCATGCCGTGCCATCCGGTGGCAGGCTGTTGAACATGCCCACCATCAGCGGATTGGGGCCGCCGCTGCTGCTTGCCTGATTGGCGCCGTCATTCCCACCGCCAGCGGGCGAGTTGGAACTGGAGCCCGCATAAGTCCCGCCAGAAGAACCCGAATGAGTCCCGCCAGAAGAACTCGAATAACTTCCGCCGGAAGAACGTGAAGACGACCCGCCAGAGGAACCGGAAGAGGACGAGCCCGAGGAGGTTGAGTGAGAGGAACCGTTAGAAGATCCAGACTGATAATAGTTGTATGTGTTTCCGCTTCCGCTTCCGGATCCGGATCCGGATTCGGATCCGTACGACGCGGCCGCGGCACCGGTGGTTACTCCGACCGCATATCCGCCGAGGGCGTAGGCTGCGCGGCGATAGTATCCCCTGCCGTAGTCTCCGCCCCCATAATCTCCGCTCCCGTAATCTCCGCCGCCGCCATCGCCTCCACGGCCATAGTATCCACGACCGAAGTATCCGTTGCCGTTACCAGAGACTTTGACATCGCCGGAATTGTTCACGGTGACGTTGCCTGAGTCCTTTGCGGCAATATTGCCCCCGGAGTTCATGAAGGCGCGGTTGCCCGTGATATTGCCGCCCGAGTTCAGCGTGTTGCGGATGTTGCCCGACAGGTTGTTCCCTCCTCGGCCAGGGCCTTCCGCCAAGCGCGCCCTTACGCCGCCGACATTCGGCGCGCGGGTCGGGAATGCGCGGTCCGCCGGCGGACGACTCTGGGCGCTCAGCGGCGGACGGGAGTGGTTGACCACCGGTGGACGCGGCGGCGTGCCGCCGATCTGCGGGCGCGGCATTGCGCCTACGGGCGGACGGGGCGGCCCGCCGGCAGGCAAATGCGGCGGCCCGCCCGGCGGCGGAGCAAACTGGCCAAAGGCAACGCCCGACGTCGCGACCGTGATCGCGAGAAGAGCGGCGAAGGTCCGTTTCACATGGGTCATCACTTCGCCCCTTCCGGTGTCGGAGCGGCCGAATTGAGTTCGATCTTTTCCGCGTCGGCCGGCGGATGAAAGGAAAAGTCGGAGTCGGACGGGCGCTCGTCGGTCTTCCAGCTCGTGAACTCCGAAATGAAACTGGGTTCGCCCGGAAGTGTCCGATAGGTGACGACCAGTCGATGCGGGGTGGCCGCGCTATTGTTCTCGACCCACAATTCCAGGTCGATCCCGGACCTTTGCGCGAAAAACAGATGCCTGCACTCGATGTCGTCGACCTTGTCCGTCCCGACCTGCCGGGCGGAGATGGCATCGTCGAGCAGGACCTTTTCCGGAGAGGCTGCAAAAAGGGCGCCGAGCGGAAAATCGACGGCCAGCTTGTCCGCTACCTCGTCGAGCGCGGACGGTATGTCACCCGATGCGGGAATCACCACGTACTTCTTGCTGCCGGGAAAGAAGGCCGAGGCAGCCTTGCCGTCGTAGTAGAGGCTCTGCTGGCCGTCATCGCCAGAAATTTCGACGGCTATCCGGTCGGGACGGTGCGCGGCGATCTTCATCGTGTGGAAGATGTGAAGAGGTCGTCCGGATTCGTCCAGATAGACCCTAATGGTTCGTGCCGTCGTCGCCAGGTCTGTTGCCATGAGCGTCCTGCCCATCTGCGAGACTGCCATGGCGGCCTCATCACTGATCGCCGGCTTCAAGGGCCCTGCCGGTTCCTCGGCCCAAGCCGCAGATATGGAGGCGCACACCAAAGCGGCCCCGAGCCCAACGACCCCTATGACATTCGTAAACGCGGGCCCCCTCGGCAGGAAGACGGCGCCTGAAGCAGTCCAAATTTTCATATTACACCCTTTGAATTTCAGCGTTGCACTCCACGGTGCATGTCGCTGTGTATTGCACAGTGCAGTGCACTTCAAGGGTTAAAATGGTGGCGGGAGGCATTATGTTGCGCTTGTCAACTTTTTCAACAGTCGATGTTGACATTGCCCACTCAAGGCCTTAAGTGGGCGCTGTCAACATGGGCGACGGCCCGCAGCATCATCGGAATGGACCCGCGGTGAAACGCCGGCGCCAATCTGGTCGAAAACCATACCGGAGCAAAACAATGCAGTCTTCCCGATTGCTGGGAATTGGTGTCGCCTGCGCAGTTCTGGCTGCCTGCGACGAGAAAGCGGCAGTGGCCCCGCCGCCGCAGCAGGTCCGCGTCGTTGTGGCGGCGGAGACGCGCTACCAACCGGGAGCCGAGATCACCGGCGAGGTGAGAGCGCGGGTCCAGACCGAGCTCTCGTTTCGCGTCAGTGGCCGGGTTGTCGAGAGAAAGGTCGACGTCGGGTCACACGTCCACGCTGGCGACGTCCTTGCGCGGCTGAACGACACCGAACAGCAGGCCGACGTCAGCGTCGCCCGCGCCGCGCTGGAGTCCGCGCAGGCCGTCCTCGCACAGAAGACGCTTGCGTTCGAGCGGGCGAAGTCCCTGCTACAATCGCAGGCCGTGCCGCGGGCGATCTTCGACGACGCCCAGAAAGAACTGCTGAGCGCACAGGCTTCTCTCGAGGCGGCCGAGGCCGCCCTTGCGGCCGCCGAGGACGCTCTGTCCTACACCGAGTTGAGGGCAGCCGCGGACGGCATCATCACCGCGCGCGGTATCGAGACGGGGCAGGTGGTGTCAGCCGCACAGTCCGCCTTCACGCTCGCCCATGACGGTCCGAGAGATGCGGTGTTCGATGTCTTCGAGGCGTTCTTCCTCGACGGCCGACCGCTGAACGACGTCGAGGTCGCGCCAGTGTCCGATCCCGCGCACGACGTGCACGCTGGCATACGCGAGGTCTCTCCTGTGATCGACGGGAAGGGCGGAACGATCCGGATCAAGGTCGGCCTTCAGGAGGCAGTGCGATGGCCGCTGGGGACCCCGGTGGTGGGCAAGCTGCGGGCCTCGCAGCGAGACGGCATTGTGTTGCCCTATACCGCGATCGCCTCCGCCGGAGGTGAACCAGCCGTGTGGCTCGTCAATCCCCAACACCACTCGGTTTCGCTCCGCAAGATATCGGTGGGCCGGTACCGCCAGAACGATTTCGTCGTCACCAGCGGCGTGGCGGCGCAAGACGTGATCGTCACCGAAGGCGGTAAATTTCTCAAGGAAGGCCAGGCAGTCGCCTGGGAAGGCAAGTGAGATGACACTCGTCCGCATATGCAGCTCTCTTTCAATTCTTCTCTCAATTCCCCTGCTTGTCGGTTGCGATCAAAACTCCGCCGCAGAAGAGCAGGCGCGACCTCGTCCTGTCAAAGCGGTAATAGCCACGGCCGAGCGGGACCAAGCGGCAGGGTTGCCTGGCGTCGTGCGAGCCCGCATCGAGACCGATCTGGCGTTCCGGACCCTGGGGCGGATTGTTTCTCGCAAGGTCGAGGTTGGCGACCTGGTCTACAAGGGCGATGTCCTTGCGGAGATCGATCCTCTCAGTCTGCAGCTAGCGGTCAAGAGCGCGGAAGCCGATCTGCGCAACGCCCAGGCTCAGTTGGAGAACGCCGCGACGACCGAAACGCGCAAGCGAAGGCTCGTCCAGAACAATGCAGCCAGCATTGCTGAACACGATCTTGCCGAACAGCAGCTCAAGTCGGCGACCGCCAATGTTGCGAGAGCAAAGGCGAGCCTTGCCAAGGCGAATGAGCAGCTTGGCTATTCAGAGCTGAGAGCCGAGTTCGATGGCGTCGTCACCGCCACCTTCGTACAAATGGGCCAGACCGTGTCGGCGGGCCAGCCGGTCCTGAAGGTGGCACGCCTCGAGCAGCGCGACGTGGTCGTCGACGTTCCGGAGGCGCTACTTTCATCTGGGCGCGTGGGCGACCACGTCGATGTCGCGCTCCAACTCGACCCCAAGCAGGAGACAGTGGGCAAGGTGCGCGAGATCGCGCCTCAGGCTGATCCCAGTACCCGCACTTACAGGGTCAAGCTCGCTATAGATCAGGCACCTGAGATCTTCCGTCTCGGCACGGTGGTTTCTGTCAAGCCCCTTGCTGGAAAGAAGGGATCAGTCACCCTGCCGATCTCCGCCATAGGCGACAAGGATGGCGCCGAAAACGTCTGGGTCGTAGACCGGTCGACAGGTGCGGTCAAGCTCAGACCGGTCCAACTCGACAAGCGGGCTGGTGGCCGCGTCGTCCAGGTGCTTTCCGGCCTGCGGGAAGGGGAAGAAATCGTCGTCGCCGGGATCGATGAACTTGTCGACGGACAGAAAGTGAAACTCGCACAGGAGCCAAGCCCTTGAAAAAATTCAACCTTTCGGACTGGGCGCTCGAGCATCGCTCTCTCGTCTGGTACTTCATGATCATGTTCGCGGTGGCGGGCGCCTTTGCCTATCTCGCCCTCGGTCGCGAGGAGGATCCCTCGTTCACCATCAAGACGATGGTGATCCAGGCACAGTGGCCCGGCGCTTCAGCCGCTGAGGTGACGCAGCAGGTGACAGACCGCATCGAAAAGAAGTTGCAGGAACTCGACAACCTCGAACATACACGCAGCATCACCACCGCCGGTCAAACGATCGTCTTCGTCGATCTGCTGGCGGACACCAACGCGAGGGACGTGAAGCCCACCTGGTCGCGCGTCCGCAACCTGGTCGATGACATTAGGCACGAGTTTCCACAGGGCGTTGTCGGACCCTTCTTCGACGACCAGTTCGGCGACGTGTATGGCAATATCTTCGCCTTTATGGGCGACAGCGGGCTTACCCAGAGGGAACTGCGCGACTACGCCGAGAGCGCCCGAACGCAGATTCTCAAGATCCCCGACGTCGGCAAGGTCGACATCGTCGGTGCGCAGGACGAGGTGATCTACCTTGAATTCTCCACCCGCAAGATCGCCGCCCTCGGCATCGACCGCTCCGCCATCATCGCCACGCTGCAGGCGCAGAACGCCGTCACCCAGTCCGGCTTCGTCGAAACGGGGCCCGAGCGCGTCGCCCTGCGGGTCGGCGGGCGGTTCATCTCCGAGGAAACGCTGCGCGGGATTAATCTCCGGGTCAACGACCGCTTCTTCCCGCTGACCGACGTCGCCACCATCACCCGCGGCTACGTCGATCCGCCGACGTCGCTCTTCCGGTTCAACGGAAAGCCGGCAATCGGCCTCGCGATCGGCATGAAGACGGGCGGCAACCTGCTCGCCTTCGGCGAAACCCTTGAAAAGACGATGGGCAACATCATCCAGGAGCTTCCGGTCGGCGTCTCCGTCGAAAAGGTCTCCGATCAGCCGAAGGTGGTCGAGGAGGCGGTCGGCGGCTTCACCAAGGCCCTGTTCGAAGCCGTCACGATCGTGCTGGCGATCAGCTTCATCAGCCTCGGGATGAGAGCGGGCATGGTGGTGGCGGTCGCAATCCCGCTCGTGCTCGCCATCACCTTCCTGGTGATGCTCTACACGGGCATCTCGCTGCAGCGCATCTCGCTCGGAGCGCTGATCATCGCGCTGGGTCTTCTCGTCGACGACGCCATGATCGCCGTCGAGATGATGGTCGCGCGGCTGGAGGCGGGCGACAGCCTCAGAAGCGCTGCGACCTACGTCTATACGTCCACGGCGTTTCCGATGCTGACGGGCACGCTGGTCACCGTAGCGGGCTTCATTCCTGTCGCTTTCAACAAGAGCAGCGCGGGCGAGTTCACGTTCACGCTTTTCGTCGTCATCGCCGTTTCGCTGGTGGTTTCATGGGTGGTCGCGGTTTTGTTCACACCTCTGATCGGCGTGACCATCCTGCCGAAGACGATAAAGAAGCATGCCGAGCATAAGGGCCGCTTTGCGAAGGCGTTTTCAAGCCTTCTGCAGTTCTGCCTGCGCTGGCGCTGGATCACCATCGTCGCGACCGTATTGCTCTTCGCTGGTTCGGTCGTCGGTCTATCGATGGTGCAGCAGCAGTTCTTCCCAAGCTCCGACCGTCCGGAACTGATCGTCGACTGGAGCCTGCCGCAGAACAGTTCGATCGCCGAGACAAGCCGCCAGATGGCCCAGTTCGAACATGAGGTGCTGGCCGGTAACCCTGATGTTGAACACTGGTCGACATACGTGGGACGGGGCGCGCCGCGGTTCCTTCTTTCGTTCGACGTGCAGCCGGCCGACGTGTCCATCGGCCAGACCATCATCGTCACCAAGGGGCTGGACGTCAGGGACAAGTTGAAGCAGCAGATGGAAACTTATCTTCAGAAGACATTTCCGGGAACGGACGCCTACGTGAAGCTTCTCGACATCGGCCCTCCGGTTGGCAAGCCGATCCAGTATAGGGTGTCCGGCGAGAACCTGCAGACGGTGCGCGACCTGGCACAGAAGCTGGGGACGATCGTCGGTACCCATCCCTCGCTTAGGAACCTTGCCTTCAATTGGAACGAACCAGCCCGCGTCGTGAAGATAGACGTGTTGCAGGACAAGGCCCGACAGCTTGGCGTCTCGTCCCAGGATATTGCGACGGCGCTCAACACCGTCGTCCAGGGAAGCGCGCTGACGCAGGTCCGCGACGACATCTACCTGGTCGACGTCATCGGCCGTGCCGCGGAAAAAGAGAGGGGCTCGATCGATACCTTGCTTGACCTGCAACTGCAGAGCAGCAGCGGCCAGGCCGTGCCGCTGTCCTCGGTGGCGACCTTCCACTACGAGCTCGAACAGCCGACGATCTGGCGACGCGATAGAGTTCCGACCATCACCATCAAGGCCGGGATCGGCGACGCGACGCAGCCGGCGACGGTCGTGAAGGCGCTCTCCGAAAAGGTCGCGGCCTTCGAAAAGACGTTGCCGGCCGGGTATTCGGTCCAGGTCGGCGGCGCAGTCGAGGAAAGCGCCAAATCCCAGGGACCGATCGCCAAGGTGGCGCCTGCCATGTTCGTCATCATGGCGACGCTGCTGATGATCCAACTCCAGAGCTTCCACAGGCTGTTGCTGGTCTTCTCGGTGGCGCCGCTGGCCCTCATCGGCGTCGTCGTGGCGCTGCTCGCCAGCAACTCGCCACTCGGATTCGTCGCCCTGCTCGGAGTCCTTGCGCTCGTCGGAATCCTCATCCGCAACTCCGTCATTCTTATTGTGCAGATCGAGGAGTTGCGAGCGGAGGGAATGTCGCCATGGAAGGCTGTGGTGGAGGCGACCGAGCATCGCATGCGACCGATCATGCTCACCGCGGCGGCTGCGACGCTCGCCCTGATTCCGATCTCGCACGAAATCTTCTGGGGACCAATGGCCTACGCGATGATGGGCGGGATCGTCGTGGGCACGGCGCTGACGCTTCTTTTCCTGCCGGCCCTCTACGTCACCTGGTTCCGTATCCCGCGCGAAGTTGAGCAGAACTGACATGACAGGAACGCTCTCTCACCCTGGGCGCGTTGCCCAGGGATACCGCCGCACCGCGACGATCGCGACCGTTCGTTGCGCGTGCAAAGCCGTCCCGGTCCTCGTGGCCCTATCCGTTGCCACATCAGGTTGCGCCAGCCGGGCTCAGGACGTTCTGCGGCCGCTCGCCGTCGCCCCGGTCGGAACCACTCGGGTCACCATGCTTGTCGCCACGACGAGAAAGAGTTCGGAGGATCCCGGCAAGCTCTATTCCGGGGACCGCGGGACGGCGATCTCGCTGAATAGCGTCGCTGTGTCCATCCCGCCCGATCGGAACCGCAAGATCGGAGCGGTGCAGTGGCCGTCGCGCATGCCGCCCAACCCGCAAAATGACTTCGCGGTCACCCAGGTCGACAAGGTGGAATCCGAAGGTAAGGCCTTGGACTGGTACCGGCGGAATCGCAACAAGAAGCATCAAGTCATTATTTTTGTTCATGGCTTCAACAACACCTATGCCGACGCTGTGTTCCGCTTCGCGCAGATCGTCCATGACTCGGGAACCGATGCCGCGCCGATCCTCTTCACCTGGCCGTCAAGGGGACGGGTCTTCGACTACCTCTATGACAAGGAGAGCGCCAACTACTCGCGCCGCGCCCTCGAGGATCTGATCCTCCAGGCGGTGAAAAGTCCAGACGTCTCGGATGTGACAATCCTCGCCCACTCGATGGGCGGCTGGCTGGCGGCGGAGGCCCTGCGCGGCGTCGCCATGCGCGAGAAATCGATCCCGGCGAAGGTGAAGAACGTCATTCTTGCATCGCCGGACATCGACATCGACGTGTTTCGCCGTCAGTTCACGGAGATGGGGCCGAAGCGGCCGCACTTTGCGATCCTTACATCGAAACACGACAAGGCGCTGGAAGTCTCGGGCTGGCTTTCGGGCGGGGTCAAACGTCTCGGCGGGTCCGATCTCAGACCCTACGCACCTCTTCTCGACGACCTCGGCGTTTCCGTCATCGACACCAGCGCCATCGCCACGAACGATCCGCTCGGCCACAATGCCTTCGCCGACAGTCCGGAGATCGTGCGCCTGCTTGGGCGGCGACTCGCGGGGCAGAGCCTGGATGGCGGAATGGTAAGCGTCGCGGACCAGATCGGGGTAACGGCCGCAAATTTTGCGGGCTCGGCGGCGCGTCTCGCCGTAGCGGCCCCAGTCGCGGTCATTAGCCCAGAGGCCAGAGAGGTCCTGAGGGAGGAACTCTCCTCCAATGGGACCGAAATCAGGAACGGACAGATTTCTTACTGAATAGCACCTACTCGTTGTGGCCGGACTTAGGGTGCCGGCGCAGGGACTGCGCGATGAGATATTAAGGATCGTCACTGCGAGTTGTAGCCGGTCCTCGTGCCGCAGGGTCTTTCGTTCACAGACGGCTTAGAGCACCAGCATCGGCGGCGCAGTTCTGCTGCCTTCAGGAGCAGGTCAGTGAGAGATGGCAGCCGCGGTTGTCTAACCGCCCGCGTATCCGGGCGCTGCAGTTTCGAACGCTTTGCCCGCAATGAGAATTGCAACTTGCCGATTGCATACGCGGGCCGCTGTTCACTGGGATAAGGTCTAATTCCCATTTGAATTTCCGGGAGAAGAGCAGATGATCACGCTGCGCCTCCAGAGGGAGGCACTGCGCGTCCGTCAGCGTCGACTTAACCCATGCTGGTGACGCGGATTATCCGGCGCGAAGTTTAAAAAAGGAGAGCTTTGCGACCTTCGTTTTTATTTGGGGGTGAACGTTTCCATCGCCTATGACCGGATCGCCGCAGGCTCTACCGTCCACGCGATGAGGGCCGCCAGGACGTGTTCGTTTACATCGAGATGTTCGACAATCCGAAACGCAAGCACGTCAGAAACGGGATGCTGTCGCCCGTCGGGTTCGAGAAGCAGGGCCGAAGGAGATAAGAAGCTCGTTCCTTCGATCAAGAGCTCGACGAATCGCACAACAGCAGATCAAGCACCCGTCCAACACCTCTAGAGCGGCCAAAGCCTACACCTGGCACCGCCGTCGTGTCAGAACGCGATGAAGATAAGATGCCAGGACGATCGCCTGGCACGGCGGCCTCAGGACAATCTCTCCGGTCCAAGGTTCCTTCACTAATTAGGATGACCATCACAGCCGTGGCAGACGTGCGTGATCCTGGGCGCCGACAATCAGCGGCCGCACTGCCTAGGAGCAATTCGAGGCCGCGGCAGGGGTCTTATTTTGTGTTGGCAGCTCGCCAGCCATCAGCGCCAGAACCGCTTCGCATCGATCCGTCGTAGAGGTCGGACTGTGCTTCATAGATCAGACATGACTTGTCTTCATGTACGAGAAGGGTCTCTGCATCGGGATGAGATCGCAGCCCGTGCTTTTCCAGGACGTCCGGGCCGTAACCGTTTAAGGTTCCAAGGTGATCTTGCAGGTTTTCCATGACGGCGATGAAGCGCTTGTGGTGAACACTCCGCTTATCGGAAAACAGCAGTATTTTCCAGAATTTCCTGCACCTGCTTCGCCCCTTCGGCGAGCCGCTCGATCTCTGCCCGTTGCTCGTTCAGCCAGGCAATGGAGATCGCCTCCTATGCTGCGATCGCAGGCACACCATCCCGGAAGGTGACGAGGGCAGTCAAATGCGCGCCTCGTGTCTCGCAGAAATCCATCGCAAACTTGGATCCTGGTTCCAGCGCTCCACACCAAAGACACCCATGACCGTATCAGTCAAAGCGCGGCGCGGGGCAGGAGCGCATTTTGGCCCTCACGACGGCGTCATCGGCACGTAATCTAGACCGCTATCGATCGTCGTGGGCCGGCCATCGAGAGACAACTCGGCGATCCGTGGCTTTGATTGAGCGATAATCTTGCCCCGGCGGACGACGCAAAGCCGTGTCGGCTTGAGCCGCAATGCCTCAATAGGGTCGGCTGCCTGCAGGACAACAAAGTCCGCGTTGCAGCCTTTCATCATCCCATAACCTTCAAGACCCATCGTCTTTGCAGAGTTCACTGTAAGGGCGTCGAAGATCTTTCTCTTGTCAGCGATCCCGGCCATCTGCGCCACATGGATCGCCATATGTCCGACTTCCAGCATGTCGCCTGAGCCCATCGAATACCAGGGATCCATAACGCAGTCGTGCCCGAAGGAGACGTTAAGCCCGGCATCCATCAGTTCACGCACGCGTGTCATGCCGCGGCGCTTGGGATAGGTATCGTGCCTGCCCTGTAGCATGATGTTGATCAGGGGGTTGGGGATGACATTGATTTCAGCTTCGGCCATCAGCGGGATGAGCTTCGAGACATAGTAGTTGTCCATCGAATGCATCGAGGTGAGGTGGGAACCGGCAACACGTCCCTGGAGCCCGAAACGCACTGTCTGGGCCGCCAGCGTTTCAATGTGACGCGACATCGGATCGTCCGTCTCGTCGCAATGCATGTCGACCGGAAGTCCGCGATCAGCGGCGATCCTGCACAGCGCCTCGACAGACGCGCGCCCGTCTTCCATCGTTCGCTCGAAATGCGGAATACCGCCGACAATGTCGATCCCCATGTCGAGGGCACGCTTCAGCGAGTCGACACCGCCTTCCGCCCGGTAATAGCCATCCTGCGGAAAGGCAACGAGTTGCAAGTCGATGTAGGGCTTTACCCGTTTTCGAACCTCGATCAGAGCCTCGGCGGTTATGAGACGTGGATCGGACGTATCGACGTGGCTTCTGATGGAAAGAAGGCCTTGGCTTACGGCAAGGTCGCAGTAGCGCAGGGCGCGATCGACCAGCGCCTCCTGTGTCAATGACGGACGAAGCTCGCCCCAGAGCGAGATGCCTTCGAGAAGCGTGCCCGAGATGTTCATTCGCGGCAGGCCGAGTGACAGCGTGGCATCCATGTGGAAATGGGGATCAACGAAGGGAGGTGTTACGAGCCGCCCGGTTGCATCGATTTCCGTTCCGGCAGAAGCCTCGATCTGCTGCTCGATCGCAGCAATCTTTCCGTTCTCTACCGCAATGTCGATCCCGTTGCGGCCATCGGGAAGGTTCGCTTTTCTGATGATCAGCTCGAACATTGGGTCTCCTTTTACCGTTCGCCACGGCGATAAGATTGCATCAGGGCCTGAGGAACGCGCGCACGGCGTGCCATGACGGCAAGCGCCAGGATCGACAGGATATACGGGGTCATCAGAAAAATCTGATAGGGAATGCCCTGGACGACGGTCTGCAGGCGAAGCTGGAAGGCGTCAAAGAAGGCGAAGAGAAGCGCTCCAAAAAGTGCACGCCCGGGTCTCCAGGATGCGAAGACGACAAGCGCAATGCAGATCCACCCACGACCCTGGACCATGGTCGGGAAGAAGCTGTTGAAGGCTGACAGCGTCAGGAACGCGCCGCCCATGCCCATTAACGCGCTGCCGACGATCACCGCACCATAGCGTATCCGGATCGGATCGACGCCCTGGGCTTCCGCCGCATGCGGGTTTTCACCGGTCATGCGAAGCGCAAGACCAAGCGGCGTGTGAAAGACGACGTAGGCAAGAAGGAGCGCGGTGAGGATGGCGAGATAGGTCGGCGCTGTTTGCGTGAAAAAGGCCGGTCCAACAAATGGCATGGTGGAAAGGCCAGGGATACTGATTGGCTGGAAGGGGACGATCGTTGGCGGTGTGCCGGCCACAGGTACGATCAGACGGAAAATATAGTAACTGAAGCTTGAGGCAAACAGCGTCACGCCAAGACCGGAGACATGCTGGGACAGGCCGAGCGTAACAGTCATCACGGCGTGCAGGAAACCGAACACCATGCCTGCCAGTGCGGCCACGAAGAGACCGGTCCAAAGGTCGGCGCCGTGATAGACCGCAAGCCACCCGATCATCGCGCCGAAGGTCATGATGCCCTCGATGCCGAGGTTGAGAACGCCGGCGCGTTCTGACAGAAGGGCGCCAAGGGTGCCAAAGATCAGGGGTGTGGCAATGCGAAGGATTGCCGCCCACAGGCCGGCCGATGAGATGATGTCGACAATAATGTTCATCGCCGGATCCTGTATTGGGTGAAGAACAGGGCAACGAGCATCGTCAGGAGCGACAGCGCTACGGTTACGTCAGCGATGTAGGTCGGTATGGCCAGGCTGCGGCTCATGCCGTCGGCACCGACGAACATGGTTGCCGTGAACAGCGCCGCAAGCACGACACCGAGCGGGTTCAGGTTGGCGAGCATCGCGACGACGATACCGGAATAGCCGAAGCCAGGGGACAGATCCGTGGTGACATAGCCCTTGACGCCGAGGACTTCGATCGCGCCGGCAAGTCCCGCAAGTCCTCCGGAAAGACAGGCAACCTTGACCAGGGTCCGCGTCAGAGGCACGCCGGCAAACGCCGCGCCCTGCGGACTGAGGCCAGCAGCGCGTGACTGCATGCCAAAGACCGTCCTCGTCTGCAGGAAATGAATGATGACCGCAAGGACGATCGCAATCAGGAGGCCGATATGGAGGCGCGAGCGGGCAACCACCTTCGGCAGCATGGCATCGTCGACCACGGACTGCGACTGCGGCCACCCAAAGGCCATTGGATCCTTCAGCACACCGTTGATCAGCATGGAGACAAAAAGCAGCGCGATGAAGTTGACCAGGAGACTGGTCACCACCTCGTCAACAGAGAAGCGCAATCTGAGCCACAGCGGGACGAGGATCAGCACCATGCCCGCGACAGCACCGATCAATAGCAAGGCTGGAATGAGGATCGGGCCCGGCAGGCCAGCCAGCAGTTTGGAGCCGCAGGCGGCGACTGCGATAGCGCCGACGTAGAACTGGCCTTCGGCGCCGATATTCCAGAGCCTTGCCCTAAAGGCCGTCGCGGCTGCAAGACCGGTCAGGATAAGGGGCGTCGCCCGGGTCAAGGTCTCGGTCGCCGAGAGACGTGAGCCGAAGGCGCCAATCAGGATGCGGCGATAGGCTTCCAGGACTGGCGCGCCGGCGATTGCGATCAGAATGCCGGCAAGCAGAAGTGCTGAGAAGACGGCAGCGATCGGCGACCCGACCAGGAGATAGACCGGCCGATGCTCGCGGCGTTCAAGGCGCATGTCTGATCTCCGTAGGGGTCTCACTCCAGTCGCCCGCCATCATCAGGCCAAGCCGGCGTGCATCGATGTCTCCCGAGTCGACAGGCGGCGACAGGCTGCCACCGACGATCGCCTGGATGCGGTCCGCAAGCGCGATCACTTCATCAAGATCCTCGGAGATCAACAAAACCGCCGTGCCCTGCCTGCGGGCGTCCAGGATCCGGGCGTGGACGGCGGCCACTGCGCCCTCGTCGAGACCGCGTGCCGGCTGCGCGGCGATCAGAATACGGGGGCGCTGCTGCAGATTCCTGCCGAGGATAAGCTTTTGCATGTTCCCACCGGACAGGAGGCGGGTACGGCTGCGCGGCGCACCACCTCTCACGTCGAAGGCATCAATGATCTCCCGGGCAAACGTCATGCCTGCCTTGCGGTCGACCATTCCGGCCCGGGAGAAGGCGGGAAGACGCTCGAGCACGACGTTTTCCCATATTGCCATTTCGCCGATCGCCCCTTCCTTGTTTCGGTCTTCGGGAATGCGACCGATGTCAGCTGCGACGACGTCCGCCACGTCGAGATTGCCGACATTTTTTCCGAACAGGACGAGATCACCCGCCGTGCGCGACAGCATGCCGGACAACAAGGCTGCCAAGGGCGCCTGGCCGTTTCCGGAAACGCCGATGATACCGAGCACCTCGCCTTCACTAAGGTGGAAGTTGATGCTCTTCAGCCTGTCGACCCCGCCAATCCTGGCGGTGATCCCAACGCCTTCCAGGACAACGGCGCCGGGTGTCGACGGTTCGCGTACGGGGCGGCTGACCCGGTGACCGACCATCAGTTCAGCGAGTTCGGCCTTGCTGGTTTCCGACTGAAGACGCTCGGCGACCATCCTGCCGCCGCGCAGCACGACAATCCTGTTGGCGGCGGCCATGACCTCATCCAGCTTGTGGGAGATAAAGATCACCGACAATCCCTGGCGGGCCATCTCCTTCAACGTCGAGAACAGCCGTTCGGCCTCGATATTGGTGAGAACGGCGGTTGGCTCGTCGAGGATCAGGATTCGAGCGTCGTTGAAGAGCGCCTTGAGAAGCTCGACGCGTTGTTGCTCCCCGACCGACAGATCACCGAGACGTGCGTCAGGGTCGACCTTGAGCCCGAAACGATCCGAAATCGAAAGGAGCTTCCTGCGCGCGGCATTTGTGTTCGAGCGCAACGCCCAGAGTTTTTGCGTCCCGGTCATGATGTTCTCGATGACCGTGAGATTTGGCGCGAGCGAGAAATGCTGGTGCACCATGCCAACGCCAGCCCGGATTGCCTCGCGGGGCCTGCCCGGCGACAGCTCGCGGCCATGGATCATTATGCGACCGGAGTCAGGCACATAGTGACCGAAGAGGATGCTCATCAACGTTGTCTTGCCGGCGCCGTTTTCGCCAAGGAGTGCGATAATCTCTCCTTCCTTGAGTGACAGCGAAATATCATCGTTGGCAAGGTTGTCGCCGAACCGCTTCGAGACACGGGAAATATCGAGCACGGTGGTCATGCGGGCGCGCCCGCGATTTCGAAGGGATGTTGCCAACGGCCTTCGGCTTCCAGTCGCAAGGCGAGCGACAGGAGCTGCAGATCGCGGCCGATTGGTGCCATCAGCTGGATCGGCAGCGGCAAGCCGGCAGCATCTGATCCGAAAGGAAACGTCAAGGCAGGAACTCCCGAGACATTGGCGAGTGGCGCGAGCGGCGCGAAGGCAGCCATGCGATCGAAATGCAGCTCGGTGTCGGCATGATCGGATGGGAACGAGCCGACGGCAAGGGGTGCCGACGACAGCATTGGGGACAGAACGCAATCAACCCTGTCGAAGAGACCCCACATATGATGGCTAACGAGAACAGCCTTGTTCAGCGATGCCCAAAGGGCGGCGGCAGGCATCGCGCAGCCCTGTTCGGCGACTGCCTGTGTGAGGCGCTCGGCCATTGCCAGGTCGAGCTCAAGGTCCTCTGCCAGATTGAACAGGTTGACGGCGACAATGTCCTCGAAAACGCGCGCGCTATATCCTACGGCGGTTTCAAAATCGCTCCACTCAAGTCGGACGATCTCGTGGCCGTCTCGTTCGAGCGCAGTCGCCGCCGCCTCGACTGCATCCAGCCGGTCGGTGGCGGTTGGAAACCGCGCACCGGTATCCGTCAGGAGGCCGATCTTCAGGCGGGACGAAGAAGAGGCCTCCATGGCCACATCAGGAAATGGGCCACGCGCTTTACCGCTCAACGAGATCAGAGCGAGCTGCGTGTCCCGGACTGAGCGTGCCACGACGAATTCGCTTGCGATGCCACCGAGGTGATTGCCGAACGAAGGACCTGCTGGCATGGCGCCCCGGCTGGGCTTCAGCCCAAC
Organism: Rhizobium sp. BK176; assembly: GCF_024808055.1. Taxonomy (NCBI): domain Bacteria; kingdom Pseudomonadati; phylum Pseudomonadota; class Alphaproteobacteria; order Hyphomicrobiales; family Rhizobiaceae; genus Rhizobium; species Rhizobium sp. BK176. The sequence goes on from NZ_JANUBV010000010.1 coordinate 230,960, forward strand.
CAGGCCGCAGCAGGCGGCTGGAACGCGAATGGAGCCGCCAGCGTCGGTCGCATGTGCTATTGAAACGATGCCGGCGGCAACAGCTGCGGCCGCACCACCCGATGAACCGCCAGCGGTTCGGGATGGGTCATGCGGATTACGACAGACCGGCCCAATTGCCGGCTCGCTTGCAAGCGACAGGCCGAGTTCGGGGCTCGTGGTCAGGCCAAACAGGCAAAAGCCAGCCGCGCGAAACCGGGCTGCAAGCTCGGAATCGGCATTGCCGGAATCTCGCTTGAAAAGGCGCGAACCGGCTGCAACCGGCAGACCCTTGAACGGGCCGCCAAGATCCTTGGCAAGCGTCGGCACACCACCAAACGCACGCGCCGAGAAACGCGTCGGGGCGGCCCGACGCTCGTCGTCGGCTGCCTGGGCGGTCGCAATCCCCATTGGGCCATTAAGATGAGTAATGGCACCAAGACTGGAAAGCCGGGTGGCAGCGGCCAGAGACTGCCGCATCGCCTCCGTTGCAGTCAGTTGGCCGGAACGGATCAGTTCTGAAACGTCGGTGGCGTCGACTGGCCGTTTGCCGAGCATGGATCGGCCGAACTTACTTTGGCTGTTCCATGTTCTGCGGCACCTCGAACTTGCCGGCCTTGATGTCGGCGCGCTTGGCTTCCATGGCCGCTTCCGCGTCTGCGGGCGCCACGCCCTTCACAAAGACGATGTCGCTTCCACCTTCCTTCATCAGCCCGAAGGCGGTGTAGTTGCGGCCGACGGGCTTGCCCGCAGCGACATCGGCAATCGCCGCGTTCAGAATGGGCCTGAAACCCCACAGGGCATTTGCAAAGACGGTGTCGGGATAGCGTGGGGTATAGTCGATCAATGATCCGACAGCCTTGATCTTGCGTTCCTTGGCCGCATCGGCAGTTCCGATGCGCTCGCCAAACAGGATGTCGGCACCAGCATCGATCTGGGCAAGGCCTGCCTCGCGCGCCTTCGGCGGATCGAAGAACGTGCCAATGAAGGCCACGAGATGCTTGCAGTCGGGATTGACCGACTTGACACCTTCGGCGAAGGCGTTGATCAGCATGTTGACCTCGGGAATAGGCATGGCGCCAACGGAGCCGACCATGTTCGACTTGGTCATCTTGCCTGCCAGCATCCCCGCGAGATAGGCGCCGTCGTAATTCCAGGTGCCGAAGACGCCGAAATTGCTGCCTTCTTCCTTGCCGCTCGATCCGAGAACAAACGCGGTGTCGGGGTAATCGGCCGCCACCTGGCGCGCTTCCTTTTCGACGGCATAGGCTTCGCCGATAATCAGCTTGTTTCCTTGCTCGGCATATTCGCGCATGGCGCGGGGATAGTCGGTCCCGGAAACACCTTCTGAAAATACATATTCAATTACGCCCTCCTTGGCGGCGTCCTGCAAGGCCTTGTGAAGACAAGAATTCCAGGCGTTCTCGACGGGCGAGGCATGGATGCCCGCCACCTTCAATGGGGCAGCAGCGCGCGCGATCGGGGCCAGCCCGCTGACGCCAAGGGCAATGCCTGAGGCCATGAGCGCGCGACGTGACATGAGAAGGTCTTTTGTCATGATTGTTCCCCTTTTTTTACCGTTTGGTTCAAAACCATATGGAGGGGCTAAAAAAGTGTCAAGCGAGGTCCGGGTTTAAAAAATGGGCATAGCCAGTTGCCTTCCGCCTCGCAAGTAAGGAGCCGTCATGCCCATATGAGGTTTGCTTATGGTGACCGAGCGCGAGCATATGCCTCTCAATTCGTCGATCTTCGGGTTCTGTTTTGTCGCCGCGTTTCGTCTTCAAGGCCGCCAGCCGACCTCGAGCAGCGTCAAAAGACGTCTCTACCACCTAGGCCGATAAATTCCGTCCTGAATCCCTGACTGTTTGCCTGTTTCAACAGCCGGTTGGTGCTCAGGATGTCCAGTTTCATGCTTCCGGCGAAGCAGGCACGAAGAGGACAGCAGAGTTCACTTTTCGCCCATTCGAGCGCTGTACGAGAAAGCATCGTCACGATCCAGTGGTCGTCGTCCGCCCGCTCGAGCAAGATGTCGGCACCACCTCTGCCAACGGCGGTGATCGATGGGCATTTCACCGGGGACATTGACGATGTTCTTAGGCGCGTGACCGATTGATCCATCCTGTATGCCTCCTCGTCGATAGGCCGGTCCCTGGGACCAAGTTCTGTGGAGGCTATCTGAACGCCGTAGATGATGTCCTTGATCCAAATCAAGGCGACTTCCATTTTTGTCGTCGGACCCGATGGTCGGCCAACCGGATGGTCCCGCATGGGGTGGGTTTGGTCGCTGCCCCGCGAACCCGAACCTCACCGGATTAAACTTACCTTGCCGGACTGACGGCGGGGCCTTCGGAAGCACTCAATTGCTCAAATCAATCCTTTCGGCCGATCGGTGAATTGCCTCGCCTTGGATCGTCAATTTCATTGAGTGCGAACGCGGGCGGGAAAGCCGTGCTGCGGGATGCGTTAGAGGTTTCTAAATGCTGCTCTGCTAATGTCTGGGTATGCGCGGTTTGATTTTCATCGTTGGCCTCATAGCTTTCCTCTCTGTGGTCGACAAGATCGCGTGCCGAGGGCTGTACAGCCGTATGGCTTGGCGGGAAACCACAGAGCAGGCTGATTATTTCAAGCACCAGGTCGGCTATTGGGTTGGACGCCTCCTCGCTGTCTGATCTCCAGGCGGGTCCGGTTCCTCAAGGACATAACCGGCGCCGAGACGTCGCGGGCCAAGCGGGCTTCGATGAGGCTGGCTCTTCGAGAGCTTGAAACTCGGGACATCCGTTGCAACCGGGCTCTCCACGCCCGCAGGTCAGATCATATTTGTCGACGTTGATCCCTGAGAAGTTATAGACCAATAATCTCGAATCCTCATTCTCCAATGGTGTGCGACATGGCAAGTATCGATCTTAACAGCGACCTCGGCGAAAGCTTCGGACCGTGGAGAATGGGCGACGATGCCGCCGTGCTTCAGATCGTCACAAGCGCCAACATCGCTTGCGGTTTCCACGCCGGCGATCCCGCCGGAATATTGAGCGTTTTGCGGGAAGCGGCCGGCCGCGGAGTGGTGGTCGGTGCACATGTCGGCTATCGCGATCTCGCTGGCTTTGGTCGCCGCAACATGGATCCGTCGAGTGATGAGCTCGTCGGCGATACGATCTATCAGATCGGTGCATTGCAGGGTCTCGCCCGGGCGGCCGGAACATCGGTGCGATACGTCAAGCCACATGGGGCGCTTTACAACACCATCGCCAACGATACGCGACAGGCAGCGGATGTCATTGCGGCCATAAAGGCGATCGATCCCGCCCTGGTATTCCTGGCACTTGCAGGTGCCCCTGTCGTGAAGCAAGCACGCGACGCTGGTTTGACGGTCGTATCCGAAGCTTTTGCCGACCGGGCATACAATGCCGACGGAAGTCTCGTCAGCCGTAGACTACCAGGCTCGGTTATTCATGATCCGGAAGTCATTGCCGAGCGCATGCTCAAGATGGTGAACGAGCAGCGGGTCACGACCATCGACGGTATCGATATTCCGCTTGAGGCAGAATCGATCTGCGTTCACGGCGACACGCCGGCGGCGGTTGGGATCGCACGTACGTTGCGTGAAACCTTTGAAAAACGCGGTATCGACCTGAAGTCCTTTGTCGGCCCCTCGCATGTGTGAGCTGCTTCGCTTCCTTCCTGCCGGGAGTGGTGGCTTCCTCGTCGAGCTCAAGGATCTCGAAACGACCTTGACGCTTCTCGATGCGCTTCTTGCCACGCCGCTTCCCGGTGTGGTGGATGCAATCCCCGCTGCGCGGACCGTGATGATACAGTTCGATCCCTATCTGACGGACCGTCAAACACTGACGAATTCGATTGCGCGGATGGATCTGTCGAAGCGCAGTGTCCGTCAGGGCGATCTGTTTGAAATCCCGGTAACTTATGATGGTGCTGACCTCGAGGAGGTGGCGAAGCTGCTTGGCTGGTCGGTGGAAGAACTTATCCGCCGGCACACCGAGGCGACGTATACGGTCGCCTTTACCGGTTTTGCGCCGGGCTTTGCCTACATGACCTGCGATGATGAGGGCTTCGACGTTCCACGACGAAGGAGTCCGCGCGTGAAGGTCCCTGCCGGGTCGGTGGCATTGGCCGGAAAGTTTGGCGGAATCTACCCCTCGGACAGTCCGGGCGGTTGGCAGTTGCTCGGATCAACCCCTCTCAAAATGTGGGACACTGCGCGTGAACGGCCGGCTCTTCTGGCGCCAGGCGATCGTGTTTGCTTTCGCAATCTGGCGCAGCGCCCGGCCATTCCAGTGACTTCAGTCAAGGGTAAGACACCGGCCTCAGCGCCCGTAACGGAAGGCCTTCTGGTGACCAGGTCGGACCGGCCGGCCCTTTATCAGGATCTCGGTCGGAAAGGCCGCTCGAGCCAGGGCGTCTCGGAGTCCGGCGCGCTCGATCGCGGCGCAATGCAGGCTGCCAATCTGCTTCTGGGTAATCCTCGCGAGAGCGCTGTCATCGAAGTGACCTTCGGCGGATTTGCCTTTCAGGCGGACCGGGCGGTGACTGTTGCCGTGACCGGTGCTCCCTGTTCCATGACGATCCGAACGCACAATGGTAGCGAGATCAAAGCGCCGTTTGCCCGGGCCTTTGCGCTCGACGCGGGAGACGAGGTGACCCTGGGCATCCCGTCGGCCGGAATGCGCAGCTATCTTGCCTTACGTGGCGGTTTTCTCGTCGAGCCGATGCTTGGCTCGGCAGCCACCGATACCTTGGCGAAGGTTGGTCCCGAGACCATTCAGACAGGCAGTCTGCTGGTCCCTGCTTCAAAGCCTGCCTGCGCTGTCGACGAAAGCCCGCAAGAAGCTGGTAGGCTGCCTCGTGCGGGCGAGATTGTAACACTTGATGTCATTCCCGGGCCGCGAACCGATTGGTTCACGCAGACCGGTATTGAAACGCTACGCACACAGGAATGGGACGTCACACCACAATCGAGCCGCATCGGCATGCGCCTGTCCGGGAACGCTCCGATCGAAAGAAGTGTTCATGGGGAGCTTCCCTCCGAAGGGACCGCACATGGCGCAATCCAGGTTCCTGCCGAGGGCCAACCCGTTCTTTTTTTGGCCGACCATCCGCTGACCGGTGGTTATCCCGTGATCGGTGTTGTCGCCAGCCACCATCTCGATCTTGCTGGCCAGATCCCGATCGGCGCACGCATCCGCTTCAATCTGATTGCCGCCTTCGATCCGCAGGAGAGGCAGGCAGAACCACTTGTCCCGGCCGCTGCTATCACACAGGAAGACTGACTGATGAAAAAGCTGCTGATCGCCAATCGTGGCGAAATCGCCGTTCGCATCATCCGCGCCGCGCGCGACTACGTCGTCTCATCGGTTGCCATCTACTCTGATGCCGATGCAAACGCATTGCATGCAGAGCTTGCTGACGAGGCCTATGGCCTCGGACCGGGCCGTCCTTCAGAGACCTATCTGAATATCGGCCGGATTCTTGAGATTGCGCGACGCTCAGGCGCCGATGCCGTTCATCCGGGCTATGGATTTTTGTCCGAGCGATCCGAGTTCGCGAGTGCCGTGATCGAGGCCGGGCTGATATGGGTCGGGCCTTCGCCTGACGTCATTGCGGCACTTGGCGACAAGGTCGAGGCACGTCGCGTTGCCGAAAAGGTGGGAGCGCCGCTCGTCAAGGGATCGAATGGCCCGATTTCTACAGCGGCAGACGCGGTTGCCTTTGCCCGCGAGGTCGGCCTGCCTCTTGCCATCAAGGCAGCGTTTGGGGGTGGCGGTCGTGGCATGAAAGTCGCCCGACGGCTGGAAGAGGTTGGGGAGCTCTTCAATTCAGCCGTGCGCGAGGCAACTGAAGCGTTTGGCCGGGGTGAATGTTACGGCGAGCAGTTCCTGGAAAAGCCGCGCCACATCGAGGCGCAGGTGATCGCCGACAGCCATGGCAACACGGTTGTCCTCGGGACGCGGGACTGCTCGCTCCAGCGCCGCAACCAGAAGCTTGTCGAGGAGGCGCCAGCGCCCTTCATCAGCGAAGAGCAGCGCAACCGCATCCATGAGGCGGCGAAAGCGATCTGCGCGGAGGTCGGATACTGCGGGGCCGGAACTGTCGAGTTCCTGTTGTCACAAGATGGCGTCATTTCATTTCTCGAGGTCAACACCCGCCTTCAGGTCGAACATCCCGTCACCGAGGAAACCACGGGCATCGACATCGTGGTCGAACAGTTGCGCATCGCCGACGGCCTGGCGCTATCAGTCATGGAAACCCCGGAACCGCGCGGACACGCCTTCGAATTTCGCATCAATGCCGAGGACCCTGGAAGAGGCTTTCTTCCGACGCCGGGGCTGATTACGCGCTTTCGCGCCCCGTCGGGAATAGGCATTCGTCTCGATACGGGCGTCGAAACGGGCTCTGAAATTCCGGACCTTTACGATTCCATGATGGCGAAGCTGATTGTCACGGGATCATCGCGCAGCCACGCCCTTGAGCGTGCACGCCGGGCATTGGCCGAGTTCCGGATCGATGGCGTCGCCTCGGTCCTGCCGTTCCACCGCGCCGTGGTGAACGAGCCTGACTTTACCGGCCAGGATAGGTTCGGGGTCTTCACAAACTGGATAGAGACGCAGTTTTCAGGGATCCTGCCCGCACCACGTGTCGATCCTGTCGAAAGCGGTCTCGTTCGCAGTTTCATCGAGATCGACGGCAGACGACATGAACTCGCCCTGCCAGCTGGCCTGTTCTCGGTTTCTGGCGCCGCTGCCATTAAACCCGCTGGCGAAACGCCTCGCGCGAGCGAAGGAGCGGTTACAACTCCCATTCCCGGAACGTTGCGTCAATGGCTTGTCGAGGATGGTGCCGAAGTGGTTGAAGGGGATATCGTTGCAATCGTCGAGGCGATGAAAATGGAAACGCGGATCGCCGCGCCGAGATCCGGCCGTATTCGCCACATTGCCAAGATCGATGCCGTTCTTGGCCTCGGCGCCGAACTCGCGACAATTCAATAAGTCTATGAATTCAACGCTGCGGCAAAAGAACCTGTTGAAACCTCCATCGGTTCTGCGAACATGGCTAGATTTTGAGCAAACTGACCTGCCTTCAATAGGCAGTCCCAATATGCAGCATGGAGAGGACGAGGGATGAAGCCCCCACCCGTCACTGAAGCCCCGCAAGATGCATCAGCGCGCAGGGCAATCGCTCCTGTGATTTGCTATCCGGTGCAAAGCCTGCCACGTCCCGATCTTAAGGCCTACCGCGCCTTGCGCACGGACCTCACGCTTGTGAAGCGCGTGACTGTTCCAGCGCGAGATGCCGCATGCTGGACGGTGCCGACAGGCTACTTTTGTCGCATTCTCTGCGGCGAGGGTCCGCAGGTCGGCGATCTCAATCTGTTCAACGCCAACAACATTAGCGAGCGCCTCTATACGGGCAAAACCCGTGCCTTGAACGGAACTCATGTCGGGCTTGGCGACCAGCTATTCTCGAACCTGCCTTATCTGCGGCCCATCGCGACGATCACCCATGATACGCTTGACTGGTATGGCTTCGACGCGTTTGGAGGCTCAGTGCACGACGTCATAGGAACACGTTGCGATCCCTACACGCATAACCTCCTGAGCCATGGAGGACAGTATCATCACTGCTGTCATTCGAACCTCACACGGGCCTTTGCAGAGGAAACCGGAATGCCGCTGGACGAAGCGTCGACACACATCCACGACGTCCTGAACGTATTCATGTGCACGGGCTTTACCCGGGATACGGGGCAGTACTTCATGAAGGCGAGCCCGGTGCGCCCGGGCGATTACCTGGAGTTCTTCGCAGAAATCGATCTTCTCGCTTGCATGTCAGCATGTCCCGGGGGCGATTGCTCGTCCGAACATTCGTCGGATGCCGCGGCGTGCTATCCCCTCGAAGTCGAGGTCTATCGACCGTCGAGCCTTCCGCAGGGTTGGGTGCCATCGCAGGTCAATGGATATGATGGCACGCACGGCGTGCAGGCTCCCAAAACGGAGCTGTTTCCCTGACCGCTGCTTCTCAAAGAAGTGGTACAGAACGCCCCGGTCACCACATAGCCCGGACAAACGAAGAGCCCCGCAACCGCGGGGCTAGGTCGAGTAGCCAGACACACGAGCGAGCGCAGGAGCGCACTGCCCAAGATCCTGTTGCGTCGTTTCAGCCAAAAGTGACGATGATTTTTGCCATGACGACAGGGAGGAGCCGAACGTGCATTTGCCTGAAACATCTGGCCGGAGGTTCCGCTTTGGTCTCCGGCCAGATGCTCGTTGATCCAAAGAGGGCTGGGGTCGGCTCCCGGATCAACGCATCGAAGTGCTTCAAAGGTCTCCGCATCTAACGGCAGCAGCCGCGTAAAAGAGGCCCGCCGAGGCGGGCCAGTCTCGCCACATGGAACTGGGAGAAGTTCCGATCAGAATATTAGAGATAACTAATTAAGAAATCGTTAAGTGTAATTTTTCGTTACACAGCAACGCGACACGACACGATGATAGACCGTCCAGGATGGACCAGATGAGTTGATCCTGAATACGGGGAGACTATCCGCGACCAAACGCAGCCGTTGCGCAGTTTTTTCCAGGTAGCAAAAGCCGAAAGATTCAGACCGCGAAAATTGTTACCTCCAGCCCTGTCGATGGAGTTGGTCTGGCATGGTGTCGGTCGTCGAGGAATTGAAGGGCAGGTCGTGTCCCGCCGAATGGTGTAGGTCGGCGGTAGCGAAGCCGCTCGTGAGCGCGTTCTCAATCGCGCCGTAGCGAGCGAGCGGCGAAGCGGCGGTCATCGAAGTTCTCCGGTAAAGTCGGGTTGCTCACACCAACCTGATTGGAAGGAACCACCGATGACCGATGTCATGATGAACCTGC
>NZ_JANUBV010000011.1:0-228662 GCF_024808055.1 Rhizobium sp. BK176
CAGCTTGCCGGCAGTGGCACGTTGATCAGTCCGGCTCACGCCGGAGAGCATGGGACCAGAGCCGTCCAGTTACACCACTGCAGTGGGCACGATCCGTCGTAAACTCTCTCCAGATCAACAAACCCCCACTTTGTCCCTGGAGCATCGAGGAATCCGTACATCGTTGGATTGAGGTGGGTTTTGTTTCGGTTTCCCTCGGTAACAAAGTCTTTTATATGCCGGTAAACCCGTTCCAAATTTTCATTCGCCACAGAGACGCAACTGGTCTTCCTCGCGGAATTATAGGTAAGGGTTAGTGCTAGTATGTACCGATCTTCGAATTTCTCAGGAGAGCATCTGAATACTTTGTCGGAAAAATAAAGATGTTTTCTTCCCATTTCTATAGTAGAGTTGGAGTATATGTTTCTATTTAATCTATATTGTGATTTTCGTTTCATTAAATTTGTCCTTTTTATGTAATATAATAGCGATATTGTATAAGTTAAATTTAGATAATACTTTACATATGCCTCAGGAATGTTCCATGAGGCCGCTGCTGTTCGCGAATTGACTGATGCATACGGCGGGCGTTAAGTCTTTCAGTCGCTGGTAATCCACGCTATCTGTGTTGCTGGGAAGATCCCTGTCTATTTATGCGAGGTCGTGGGACGGGTTCGAAGCATCCAATGAGACCGTATCGACGGCGCTAGCTTCAATGACCACGCAGGGGTGCGGATGAATGTTCTCAGCGCGCTCCAAGCAGAAAATGTCACAGTATTTTATCTCTCGCGCATTTCTTGCGCAGATTAGTCTATTGATACGATCTGTCCTCCTCCTTAAATTGAATAATACTTTCTATGCCGCTATCGGGAAGCGAAAATAATATTTTATGTAGTGATTTGTTCTTGTGGGCTTCGAGCCCTCGAAGAGGCCTAATTTATACAACAACTAGACTGAATTGTCAACAAAATTTGCTTAATGACGCGATATTTATTGGTTAATCTACTTTGTTATTCCAATAATTTAAAGAATTAACTCTCGTGCTATGTGCATGGTTGAAACCCGCGATGCTGACGACAGGCGACAACAGGATTCGTGAGCGACACAGCTCGTTCAGGCTTCGAAAAGATAGCTGATTTTTTCTGACCGGGCGTTCCGATCCGGCCCCTGCGGCGTAGACTCACGACGAGGCTCTATTCATCCTGGTTGGTGACCATCGCCTCGTCGACGATCCTCGTTCTGGGCCTTCTGAAATGCAGACAGCAGCGTAATCCGTTTTTCTCACGGGCCACCCTATGAAAATCGTTCTAACCGTATCCTGCTCGTCGTTGCGCGGGAGCGTAGCGCTAATGCTCGTTATCAAGCAGACCTATACGGCAGCTCGTCCGATAGGCCTCGCCGGCGACCTTCCTATGGTGTCTTGAGACCTTATCCGTTGGTCTCGCGTCCAGCCCGAAACGAAGTGAGTTCGGTTGCGATAACGCTAGGTAGTATCGCGGTGAGTAAATGTAGATGGCGATCGCCGTTCGAAGCGATGATAGAAGGCACTCAGGTCGCTTAAGCGCCCTTATTCTAGAGAATAAGCCTACGGAAAATGGGAGGATTGGCTCACCAACCCGCGTAGGAAGAATGGCGATAGGGCGAGATAGCAAAGCGGTGATTGCCTCCGCTCTACTCACTTCGCATGCGGTCGCGAGGATGAAATACTCGCCGCTTTTCGAAGGACCGTCACTACGGCAGCAACTACCCACTATAGCGACGCTCCGCGGACCTCCTCAGCAAAGGGAATACCAGATTGGGCGCCTCGCTTAGTACAAGCGAGTGACGCTGCAACGACGGCCTGCTGAAGTGCGGTATTGATCGGCAATCTCGCGTGTAAGCCGGCGGCGAGATATCCGACGAAAGTATCGCCTGCCCCAACTGTATCTACCGGCTTTATTGGCAAGGCCGCCACCGAGAGAATGCTTTTGCCGTCGCATGCAATTGCACCTGCTTCCCCCTTCGTAACCACAAGGAGTTTCTCGTCTTCGCAGAAAAGCGCTCGGAAAGCAGCCTGCACATCACCATCGGCAGTTTCCGTGAGGCGAGCTGCTTCAGCCATTTCACTTTCGTTCATAACCACGATATCCGCGAGCTTGCTGAGCCTCACTGCGTCTATCGTAAACGGCGCGGTGTTGAGCAGAGTCTTGATCCCCCTCCATTTCGCAACCTTAAGCGCGTACTCGACAGTGGAAGCAGGAATTTCGAGTTGGAGGACAAGATGGTCACCGGCGCTTAGTTTCTCGACAAGCCGATCTACGTCATCGCTGCCTACCCGGTAATTCGCACCCGGAATAGAAATGATCATGTTGTCGCCTTTCTCTGCGACAAAAATTGATGCGACCCCTGTTGCGGCGCCCTTCCGTGCCACATGAGAGATGTTGACACCGGCAGCAATCAAGTTATGCAACGCAGCCCCTCCGTGATCGTCGATCCCTACGGCGCCCGCCATCAACACCTCCGCGCCAGCTCTATTAGATGCCAACGCTTGGTTTGCACCTTTTCCGCCTGGCGAGACTTCGAACAATGACCCGCCGATTGTCTCGCCTGGTACCGGGAGACGCGTCGAGCTGGCAACGAAATCGAGGTTGATGGAACCAAGTACGGCAATCATCGAGAAGACTTTCTGTTGGAGAAGTATTAGAATCGCCTCCGCGGCAGGAGGTTCCGATCGAAGGAAGGTGGCTTGTGTAGTCCGCCTGCTTCCACAGTTTAGGGATCTTCCTTTTCGATAAGGCGCTAACTGGCGGATGGCCGTCCGGACGGGCCATCCGCTTCAACGGATGAACCGGATGCGAGGCCGCGGCTAAAGTGTGAGAAGGCGCTCTGTAAGGAGTTCGAACAGTCGCTCGTCGTTGGCGCCAGTTACAACGAAGCAGTTCGCAGCCGCACCTGCTCGGTGCCGCTCCGAAATTGCAGCATGGGTGCGACCACGGTTAAGCGCCGATGTACAATCGACATCGACCTTCGCGTCTACGCCGCTAAAGATCGATGGTTCCAGCAGATACATCGTCACACAGGGGTCATGAAGCGCGGGATCCTTTCCGCCATAGTTGATCATCATAGCGGCAGTCTGGCGCGCGATGTCAGAGCGGCCCCGCTCCAAAACAGCGATCCTGTCGGCCGTCGAAATCACTTTCTCGGTCACGTCCAGGCCGAACATCACAAGTGGAACGCCGGCGTTGACCACGATCTGTGCTGCGTGAGGATCAAACCACACGTTGAACTCAGCTGCCGGCGTCGTGTTGCCCGGGCAGAAGGCTGCGCCACCCATAAAGACGATCTTCTTGATCTTCGAAGCAATCGCCGGTTCTTTGATCAAGGCCAAGGCAATGTTGGTCATTGGGCCGATCGGGCAAAGAGTGATCTCGCCAGGGTGTTTCATCACGGTGTCGATGATAAAATCCACGGCATGCTTGGGGGTCGCCTCACGCGACGGTTCACGAATTCCGACATCCCCGAGGCCGTCATTACCGTGAACGGAAGACGTTTGTGGAGGCGTCGGAAACATAGCGTGCTGGCATCCGGCAAAAACGGGAATATCCCGGCGACCGGCCAAATCGCAGATTCTCAGCGCATTGCTGGTCGTATATTCCAAGGGGACATTCCCTGCGACGGTAGTAATGCCGAGGAGTTCGATTTCTTCGGGTGATGCGAGGGCCAAAAGAATTGCGACCGCGTCGTCAACGCCGGGGTCGCAGTCGATGATAATACGGTGTTTGGTCATGCGTCCTCCTCGCTGGAGGCAAAGCCATCCAGCGGTTTTTGTTTTCGTGGAGATAAGGCTTTTTGCTTAGCGGTTCCGAGAAAGCGACAAGGGCGCATTCCCGATTGGGCAGTCGCCGACCACCCAATGCTAAGATGCAGATGAAGGTTGTGACTACTTCAAGAATTCGTTGGTGTAGTACTTGTTAGCCGGAAGAACCTCTTTCAACTGACCGGTATCCTTGAGTGCTTGAGCAAGCGGCAGCCAATGCTGATCGGTCTGCACAAGGAAACCATCCGGGCCGCGGAGGATCGGAACCAACGCCTTCCATCCGAGTGTGTTGTATTCCAAGGTGCCGCTGTCGGGGTAAACCTTGGTAACAATCTTCGCGGCTTCATCGGGGTTTTCGGCTGCCCATTGCGTCGCCTTGACAGTGGCCTTCATCCACTTTGAGGCGATGTCCCCGTGTTTCGCGAGATAATCCGTACTCGCCGTGTATGCCCAGATCGGAATATCTGGAACGCCGGCCTCCTTACCGACGAGAGCGGTCGGATCCTTCTGAAGCTGGGTCTGAACGGTGGGAACGAGATAGTTCGAGGTGTTCGTGGCAATGTCGATCTTGCCAGCCAGCAAGAGTGGGGTATCGCTGTCGTGCGCGATAATGAGCTTTACATCATTCTCGGTGATGCCTGCGGCCTTGTAGACAAACGGCATCATCGCTTTAGTCCAGGAGTCGGTGAAAATACCGATCGACTTGCCCTTCAGGTCTTCCAGCGTTACGCGCTCGCCAGGGCGCCCGAAGAGGCCCCAATTATTGTGTTGCGCGTAAACGCCGACAGACACAATCGGCAATCCTTGCTCAGCGCCAAAGACTACGTCAGTCGTTGCCTCGAAGCCAATATCAGCCTGTCCGACAGATAGAAGCCGGGCCGTCGTCTGGGAGTCTGGCGGCAGAATGACGTCGACCTTGAGCCCTTCGTCTTTGTAGAACCCCTTCTCGATCCCTGCTACCACCGGAATGATGGCATGGTCGGCGCTCGACCAATTGAACACGAAGCGCACGGGCGTCAGCTCTTCTGCAAGCGCCGAGGTGAGTTGGGCGCCAGCCATGAGTACCGCTAATGCGGCGGTCTTCAACAGCGTTGATTTCATTTTCTTCCCCTCTTGTTAGAGTTCACAATCACGCTCTCTGAATTGAAAGCGGTGTCATCGAAGCCACTTGGGAGCTGTCGATTGGGTGCGCCATGGTGTGGCAATGATCTCCATCCCAAGAACGATGAGGAACGAACCGACGCCGATTGCAGTCAGCAAGAGCATGGCGGCGTAAACACCGGCCGTGTCCATTCTCGCGTTTGAGCTAAGTAGAAATGTGCCGAGGCCTTGATTGGCGGAGGCCGTCCATTCACCGATGACAGCGCCTGTCACCGCATAGGTAGCGCCAATTTTCAGACCGGAGAAAAGTGGGCCAACGCATGCCGGTAGCTTTACGATAAGGAACACGCGGAGCTGGCTTCCGCCCATAAGGCGCGCGAGATTGATCATATCCCTGTCAATGCTTGCGAGTCCGTCGAGGACATTGACGACAACAGGGAAGAATACAATCCAAGCAACGATGATCAGTTTTGGGGTCAGTCCAAAGCCAAACACAATTACCAACGGAGCAGCGATGGCAACGATTGGAACCGCTTGGGACACGATCAGAGCCGGCATGATCAGACGCCGGACAAAACCGATCTGCCCCATGACCAGTGCAAGAATGAACCCGACCAGTGCGCCAACGATGTAACCAATGGCGGTTTCATAGAGCGTCTGCCCAGTCAGGATCCTTAGCTCCTGCCACTTTTCCGCGAGCGCGCCAAAGGCAAGAGCCGGCGACGGGATGACATAGGGGGGCAAACCGGAGACAAGGATAACCAACTGCCAGGTCACTACAATCAGGATCAAGGCTGTAAGCCAAACGGCGATGGGTGCCAAACCACGAGAAATTTTCTCTTTCATCAGACCGCTCCCTGTCTGGGCTCATCGTGGTAGAGGTGCGCCATGATGTGACGCTTTAGGACAGTGAATGTCTCGGTCGTCAGATCCTCCAGTGATCGCGGCCTTGGTAGGTCGACATCGACAATCTCGCCTATTCTGCCGGGTCGCGGTGTCATGACTACGATACGGTCAGCCAAGAAGATTGCTTCATCGACGTCATGGGTGACAAAAAGGATTGTTCGCCCGAGGTCCTTCCAGACCTGCAGAAGCCATTGCTGCATGCTAAACCGGGTCTGCGCATCCAATGCTCCAAAGGGCTCGTCGAGCAACATGACCTGCCGCCCTGCGGCAATAGTGCGCATCATGGCCACACGCTGACGCATCCCGCCTGAGAGCGCGTGCGGATAGTGGTCGAGAAAGTCACCAAGGCCGTATCGGCGTGCTAAACTCTCGGCTTCCGCCTGGTCGTCCTTGGTCGCGCCCCGCGTCAAAGATGCAGCGAGCGTGATGTTGCCCTTTACGGTCCGCCAGGGCAGCATCAAGTCCTTCTGGAGCATGTAGCCGACCTCGCCCGGCTTGTTGCTTACATCTCGCCCGTCGAGCTTGATTTTTCCGGAGGTCGCCCGAAGAAGACCTGACACTGCATTAAACAGAGTGCTCTTCCCGCATCCAGAAGCACCCAGAATGCAAACAAATTCGCCTTCGCTGACCTGCAAAGACAGGTCGCTGAGAGCTACAACTGCACCGAAACGCACATTCAAGTTCTCGATCGATAGTTTCGGGGTAGGGGCGGCGGTAGTCGAGCCGCTTACAACTGGTGCTGATGCCCGCGATTCTCGCATCCGGGAAATCCTTTGCTGATGCTGCTCCACATTATTATGTCTGTACATAATGGCGCATTTTTCTCGTTGTCAATGAGCGTCTTCGGTTGATCGATTAGGAATACTGATCTTTCTGATGGTCAATTGCATAAAGTATGAATTTCTGTTTAGTATAACTAAAGTGAGTTGCGCATAGGAGGTCGGAATGAGCGTTCGCTTACCGGGATTGAGAGGGGTGCAGGCTTTCGAAGCAGTGGGACGATCCGGGAGCGTTGCTGTCGCAGCAAGAGACCTAGGGCTCTCACCGGGCGCAGTTAGTCAGCATATAGGCAGGCTGGAAGAGGAAGTTGGGGTCGCGCTTTTTGAGCGAAAGGGGCGAAGCCTCGCGCTGACTTCCTGGGGGCAGATTTATCTTCAGAGCGTTCGGGAGGGTTTTGATCATTTGCGCGCAGCGAACGATGTCCTGCAGCGCGCTCGCCTCAAATCAGAGATTGTAATGAGTGCGCCGCCCTCAGTGACAATCCGTTGGATTCGCGGACTGATGGCGGAGTGGCAGCGCACAACGCCAGGTGTAAGCGTGAGATTGTTAGGAGACGATCATGAGCCCGTTTTTGACGAGGAGCAGGTCGATTTCAGAATTTCGTATGGTACTGCGCGTCTCAAGTATGCCCATTTTACCGACCTATTTGTCGATCGCGTTGCACCAATGTGCTCGCCTGAGTTCCTGACGCGCCATCCGGTCGTTGGCGCTGCGGATGTCTTTAAGTGGCCGCTGATTGGTATCGAGTGGAAAAATCCCTATCAGTCACCACCATCATGGTCCGATTGGGCGATCCGGTTTGGTATCGAACCCCTTAACGAACCCTGTGAGATCTCATTTTCCTTATCTAGCGCAGCTGTCGACGCCGCCATTCATGGAGCGGGTTTCGTGCTCGGACAAGCGTCCCTGGTGGCGGACGAAATCGCGAATGGACAGCTCGTCGTTCCCTGCGATTGTTGGATGTCGCTGTCGGAACCATATGCACTGGCTTGGAATCCAGCAACACTCGACCGCCCCCATGGAAACGAGTTCAAAAATTTCGTGATCCAATCCGCTCGGAAGTTCAGGCGCGAAACGCGTCGCGCAATGGACTAGAAGCCTGCATGGGCCAGGCTCTGCATGATGTCCTGGCCCACCCCCTTCCTCGCCATAGATCGCGTTCATGACATCGTCATAGGATCTGGCTGAGGAAGAGCTTGGTGCGCTCGTGCTGCGGATTGTCAAAGAACTCGGCCGGCGAGTTCTGTTCGACGATCTGGCCTTGGTCCATGAAGATGACGCGATCCGCGACCTGACGGGCAAAGCCCATTTCGTGTGTCACGCAGAGCATCGTCATACCTTCTTCGGCAAGTCCGACCATCGTCTCCAGAACTTCCTTGATCATCTCGGGGTCAAGCGCCGAGGTCGGCTCATCGAAGAGCATGATCTTCGGGTTCATGCAGAGCGAACGGGCGATCGCCACGCGCTGCTGCTGACCGCCCGAGAGCTGGCCTGGATACTTGTTGGCCTGCTCCGGGATCTTCACGCGCTTCAGGAAGTGCATGGCGACTTCTTCCGCCTGCTTCTTCGGCATCTTGCGCACCCAGATTGGGGCCAGCGTGCAGTTTTCCAGGATGGTCAGATGCGGGAACAGGTTGAAGTGCTGGAAGACCATGCCGACTTCGCGGCGGACTTCATCGATCTTCTTGAGGTCGTTGGTGAGTTCGACGCCATCGACGACGATCTGCCCCTTCTGGTGTTCTTCCAGGCGGTTGATGCAGCGGATCATGGTCGACTTGCCGGATCCCGACGGGCCGGCAATGACGATGCGCTCGCCACGCATCACTTTCAGATTGATGTCACGCAGCACGTGAAAATCGCCGTACCACTTATTCAAGTCCGAAAGTTCAACTGCCACCTCAGTGCTGAACGTGTTGGTAAATACAGGATCCACCTGCGGGTCTATGAGCCCCATTTGCAACGATCTCCTTAGCAAAAGTCTCAGGTTACGCGTCTGGCCAGTTCCAGCTTAGTGACGTTCGCGGTTTCGTAGGTCCGCCTCCACCTTTCGTGAGTACGATCCAATCGAAAAGCAAATGACGAAGTACAGCAACGCCACGAACATGTAGGCTTCTCGGTAAAAGCCCAGCCACTGTGGATCCGCGAGTGATTGGCGTGTTGCACCGAGCAAATCGACGAGGCCCACGATCGCGACCAATGAAGAATCTTTGATCAAGCCAATTAGGGTGTTTGTGAGCGGCGGGACACTGATACGAAGAACCTGCGGCAAGACGACGAGCCTGGTTGTGGTCAAATATGTGAGACCAAGCGACCTTGCAGCCTCAAACTGGCCTAGCGGTAACGAATTGAGGCCCCCTCGAATAACCTCCGCAAAGTAGGCAGCACCAAAGAGGATGATACCAACCTGCGCCCTAATCACAGCGTCAATCTCGAAGCCACGAGGGAGAAACAGTGGAAGCATAACGGATGTCATGAATAGCACCGTGATCAGCGGGACTCCTCGTACAAACTCGATATATCCCGTGCTGACCCACCGAATTAGTGGCAGATCCGAAGTCCGGCACAATGCCAGCACTATCCCCAGCGGAAAGGCCGAAGAAGCGCCGACGATAGTGATTAACAGCGTCAGTGGGAGCCCCCCCCATTTTGACGTGGGTACAGGCGTCAATCCCGCCCAGCCCCCAGCAAGCAGGGCGATCACCAGAACCAGCGTCGCAATCCAGAAGGCGACGAGCCACAGGCCCCACAATCTTTTGAACGTGCTGGCACCAAGACCGCCAAATAATAAGACGAGCGCTAGAGACGGCCGCCATTGCTGATCAAATGGGAAATAGCCAAAAAGGATGAAGCGCAGCTTCTCGACGATGAACGCCCAGCATGCACCATCAACGCCACGGCAGCTAGCTCCGTTCGGCGCGCTCCACACGGCATTGAAGAGCGCCCAACTCAAAATAGGTGGGATTAGGCAGTAGAGAAGGAAACCAATGGCCACGGTTATAAGCACATTGATCCAACCCGAAAAAAGAGACCGCATCCAGGCCATTGCGCCGTTCGACGCGTTTGATTGAGCGCCAATCATCGTGTCACCAGTGCCATCTTATAGTTGTACCAATTCATGAATCCGGCCGTCACCAGATTGATCGACAGATAAACGGCCATGAAAATCGAGACGACCTCGATCGCTTGGCCGGTCTGGTTAATCGTAATGTTCCCGATCGCAACGATATCGGGATAGGCAATCGCCACACCTAGAGACGAATTCTTTATCAGGTTGAGATACTGGCTCGTCAAAGGCGGAATGATTATGCGAAGCGCTTGAGGTAGTACGATGAGCCTCATGATCCGGCCGTTATGCAACCCGAGCGATCGGCCTGCTTCGACCTGCCCCTTAGTTATCGCCAAGATACCGCCCCGTATCGTCTCAGCAATGAAGGCGGAACTGTAGGCGCTCAAGCCAAAGAGCAATGCGCCAAATTCTGGAGTGAGGCGCAGACCTCCCGCGAAATTGAAGCCATGCAGGACCGGCAGTTCGAACTCGAATGGCATACCTAAGGCCAACCAAGTGATAATTGGGAAGACGACAATAGAAAGGCTGTAAGGCCATACGATAGGTCGATGACCGGTCCTTTCCTGCATCGTTGATGCTCTACGCCCTGTGGCGACGGAAACGAGAAACGCCAGGCAAATGCTGACCGCGATCCAATATCCGTATGGTCCGAAAGACAGGCTGGGAACCACGATCCCGCGGTTGCTAAGGAAGATGCCGCCCACCCAATCGATAGCTGCTCGCGGAGGCGGGAAGCTGATCGTAAGCATGCTGTACCAGAAAGAAAGTTGCAGCAGGAGCGGTATGTTTCTCAGGCCTTCGACGTACATCCCGGCGACAAGTGCCAGTAGCCGATTGTTTGAAATTCGCGCAATTCCAACGACAGTGCCCAGCACTGTCGCGAAAACAATCGCGAGCGCGGCAACCTTCAAGGTATTCAAGAGCCCTACAGCGAGGGCCCTAGCGTAGCTATCTGCGCCAGAATACGGAATTAGCGTTTCGCTGATTTCGAAGCGCGCGGTGCGTGCTAAAAAGTCATAGCCAGTCGCGATGCCTTGTCTCGCGAGATTGCCGGCCGCTATAGAAGCCAGCGCGCCAAGCACTGCAGCAAGCACCGAGACAACGGCAATCTGGAACAACCAAGCCCTGAATTTGCTGTTGTTAAGTATCTGTCGGTTCAACGCCACGCGAATTTTCGAGTGCGCGGATGTTTGTGTCGGTGACAAGCTCATCGAGGTCGAGCTCCATATTTGTGCGGCGATCTTCGCAGCTAAGAAGACGTCCCACTCCGCTCGTGGGACGTCGCAGGCCGCAATGTAAGACTTATCGAGCTGGCGGCGCGTACAGAAGGCCGCCCTTGTTCCAAAGCGCGTTCATGCCGCGGTCTAGACCAAGGGGAGTTCCTTTCCCGACATTCCGCTCGAAGATCTCACCGTAGTTTCCGACTGCTTTGATTGCGTTGTAGGCCCAGGCCTCATCAAGCCCCAAAGCCTTTCCGTTGCCCGGGACAGTGCCAAGGAGCGCCTGAATGGACGGGTCAGGGTTCGTCTTCATCGACTCGAGGTTTGACTGGGTCACTCCTTTTTCCTCCGCCTCGATTAGCGCGAAGCCCACCCATCTCAGGATGTCACTGAATTGCTGATCGCCATGGCGGACCGCAGCGGCAAGCGGTTCCTTCGAAATCAGTTCAGGCAAGATCGTGTAGTCAGCCTGATTGCTCGCGAGCGAGGAACGCCAAGCTGCCATGCCGGAAGTGTCCCCGGTGTAAACGTCGCAGCGTTTGGAAGTGAAAAATGCATTGTTCAGTTCGTTGACGTCTTCAATAGCAAGCGGCTTGAAGTCTTTGCCGATAGAGCGGAAGAAGTCGGCCACGTTGAGTTCGTTGGTGGTACCTGTCTGCATGCAGATGGTAGCGCCTGATAGATCCTTCGCTGACGAAATACCCATCGACGCCGGCACCATGAACCCTTGGCCGTCGTAGAAGAGGATGGCACCGAAGTCGAGGCCGAGGGATGTGTCGCGGGTCAGCGTGTATGTAGTGACGCGCGAGAGCACGTCCACCTCGCCTGATTGAACCGCGGTGAACCGGTTCTGCGCCGAGAGCGGCTTGAATGTTACCTTCGAACTATCGCCGAAGATTGCTGCCGCCATCGCATGGCAAAAGTCTACGTCCATTCCGGACCAGGTGCCCTGGCTGTCGGGCGCAGAAAACCCTGCGATTCCTTCGCTCACACCGCAGACGAGCTCGCCGCGTTTCTTCACGGCGTCTAGTATTTCGCCAGCATGGGCAGGCAGGCCGAACATGCCAGCCGCCACGGCGATGGACAGAATTGTTCTCATATCATTCTCCTCCGATTTAGACATGGGCGACCCCTTTTTGCCTTAAGACCACATGTCAACACTAAAATGTCTATACATAAAACGGAAAGTCGGTCAATCGATCGAGTGTCCGTTTGCGACAAAATATATTAGAATTTGCAATGTATGGCTCGGTCAAGCTGGGTGTTTATGAGTTTTTGTTTAGTTTTTGTAAATCCAAATTGGATTTGTCCGGCTTCTCTGCAGGCTTTTGCAGCCATGTCGATCACAGGGTCATATTTCTCTAACAGTCGTCGTGTTCCTGTTTTGTTCTTTCTGTGTTATTATTGTTTTAGCGAAAGCATCTGCTGGCAACTTTCGTTGTCACGAAAGATAATTCGCATCGACATTGATACCTTCTATGCGTCCGCGGAGCAGTGAGACCACCCTGCGTTACGTGGCCCTCCGATCGCGGTCGGCTGAAGCGAGTTCGGTGCCAACTCGGCCGCCGTCACTACACCTAGCGAATGCCCTGGACTCATTTTCGTGACGCCGCAGTTCGACGTCTATTGCGTAGGTGTCGCGGCAAATCAGAGATGTCGCCGGTGGCTACACGCCGCTCGTTGAGCCCTTATCGCTCGATGAGGCCATCTGAACGTCTCGGAGGATCTCTAGAGAATGGTGATTGCGATGGAGTTCGCGTCGGAGATCCGAGCTAGAATTTGGGCTGTTTCCGGCCTGACTTCGGCGGGCATCTCGGGGCAGATTTGTGCCGATGTGCTGTTAGGGTATTTTCGTAAAATGTCACAGATATTGTTACACATTACGAACAGCGGTCAGCTATACTATTGATTCTGTTATGTAAATTCAAAGAAATATGGCGCACCCGACAGGATTCGAACCTGTGACCTTTGGAATCGGAATCCAACACTCTATCCAGCTGAGCTACGGGTGCATGCCTGAGGCGGTTTGAATCGCCTGTCCGATGGGTGGTTCTTAGCCTAGCTTCTCGCCAGCATCAATCTCCAAAATTGAAAAGTGCGCCGTTCTTGCAAACGGCGCGCCGATTGTTGTCAGACCTGCATGGCGCCGGGGCCGGGGATGGCCTTTGGCGGGACCTTGCCGAGGATGATCATGCCGAGGACTTCGTCCTTGGTCACGTCCTCGGTGCGTGCATGGCCGACGACCTGGCCGTTCTTCATCACCGAGACGCGGTCGGCGAGGTCGAAGACGTCGTGGATGTCGTGGCTGATCAGGAAGATGCCGATGCCTTCCTTCTTCAGCTGCTTGATCAGCTCGCCAACCTGCGCCGTTTCCTGTGGGCCAAGCGCAGCCGTCGGCTCGTCCATGATCAGGATGCGGGCATTGAAGAGGATCGCGCGGGCGATCGCCACCGATTGCCGTTGGCCGCCTGAGAGTGCCTTCACCGGCTCCTTGAAGCGGCGGAAGTTGGGGTTGAGACGACCCATCACTTCGCGAGTCGAGGCTTCCATGGCGACGTCGTCGAGCGTGCCCCATTTCGTGCGGATTTCGCGGCCGAGATAGAGGTTGGCGGCGGCGTCGACGTTATCGGCGACGGCAAGCGTCTGGTAGATCGTCTCGATGCCGTACTTCTTGGCATCGCGCGGATTGCGGATGTCGGCCGGTTCGCCGTTGATCAGGATCTCGCCGCTGTCGCGCTTGTAGGCGCCGGAGAGGATCTTGATGAGCGTCGACTTGCCCGCGCCGTTGTGGCCGAGAAGGGCGACGACTTCGCCGGGGTAGAGATCGACCGAGGCATTGTCCACGGCGTGGATGCCGCCGAAGGAGATCGAGATGTTCTTCAGTTCCACAAGGGGAGTGCGTTGATCAGTCATATCTAGGACTCCTCTTACTTCGACCGCGAGCGATAGACGGTGTCGAGCCAGACGGCAACGACCAGCACGGCGCCCACGACGACATTTTGTATGGGGGTATCGACGTTTGCGAGACCCATGCCCGACTGCAGCGACTGCATGACCAGCGCGCCAAGCATGGCGCCGGCGATCGTGCCGGTGCCGCCGGCAAGCGACGTGCCGCCGATGACGGCCGCCGCGATGGTGTAGAGCTCGTAGGTCGTGCCTTGCGAGTTGGCGGCTGCATTGAGGCGAGCGGTCGAGATCGCCGCGGCAACAGCTGCCAGGAAGCCCATCAGCGCGAAGATGCGGACCGCGACCCAGCGGGTCTTGATGCCGGCGAGCTCGGCTGCCTCAGGGTTGCCGCCGATCGCGAAGACATAGCGGCCGAAGCGCAGGCGGGTGGCGATGAAGGTCATGACGATGCCGACGAGGACGGCGATCAGGACCGGCACAGCGATGCCGTAGGAGATGAACAGGCCGGCTTCCGGCCAGGCGATACCGTTGGCCTCGGCGTATTTCTTGGCGATCGCCACCGGCCAGTAATAGATGGTCGAGACCCAGATGGCGCCGAGCACCAGCACACAGCCTAGAACGGCCAGGAAATATTCGGCCCAGAGCGGCCGGCGCGGGAAGTTGAAGCGCTTGCGCTGGTGGCGCGAGCCGATGATGCCGACGATAATCAGCACGCAGGCGACAAGCCCGATGATCCAGCTCCAGGTCGCGCCGACGGCACCTTCAGCACCGCCGCCCATGATCCGGAATGTGGTATCGAGCGGAGCGACCGTCTGGCCCGATGTGACGTACCAGGCAAGACCGCGCCAGGCGAGGAAGCCGCCGAGCGTGACGATGAAGGAGGGGACGCCCAGGAAGGCGATGATGACGCCCTGGAAGAGGCCGATCAGCGTTCCGGCGATCAGGCCACAGACCAGCGTGATCAGCCAGGTCCAGGAATTGTCGAAGCCGAGATATTGCGGCAGGAATTTCGCCTGGACGACGCCCATGATCATGGCGACGAGGCCAAGCATCGAGCCGATCGACAGGTCGATGTTGCGGGTGACGATGACGAGCACCATGCCGGTCGCGAGAACCGCGATCTCGGTGGTCTGGACCGAGAGGTTCCAGAGGTTGCGCGGCGTCAGGAAGAGCCCGCCGGTGTAGAGATGGAAGCCGATCCAGATGACCAGCAGCGCCGCGACCATGCCGAGCAGGCGCGTGTCGATCTCGGTTGCGCGCAGGAAGCGCGTGAAAGCGTTACCCTCCGCCGGGCGCGGATGGCCCGATGAGGATTGCGTGATGTTTGCCATGGGTTTGCCGTTTCCCCCACTGTTTGAGCTTTTTGGCGCGGGCGCCCGAAAGCCCTTGCCGAGGTGCCCTGTTCTTCTAATCGACCACCGAGAGACTTCCGAAGCGGCCGCTCAAGGGGCGGCATTGTTCCGGCAGGGAATCAAAGCGTTCGCGGTGCGTTGCGAGGCGGGGAGCGTTCGTGGACGGCTCCATCCGCGTCCGGCGCCGCAGCGTGACCGCTGCGGCGCCGGCATGTTGGTTTAGCTGGCGAGGATTAGTCGCAAGCCTTGACGGTGCCAGCCTTGACGCCCTGGCAAGCTTCAGCCTTGGAGATCCAGCCGGCGTCGATGACGACGTTCAGGTTGTCTTTGGTGATTGCTTCCGGCTTCAGGAAGATCGACTGCATCTTCACCTTCTTCGGACCGCCTTCGAAGGAAGTTACGCCCTCGATCTTGTCCATCGTCTTGCCGCCAGCGAGGTCGAGCGCGATTTCAGCAGCGCGCTTGCCGAGTTCGCGGCTGTCCTTCCAGACGGAAACCGTCTGCGTGCCGAGCGCAATGCGGTTCAGAGCAGCCTTGTCGGCGTCCTGGCCGGAAACCGGAACGGTGCCAGCCATGCCCTGTGCGTCGAGAGCAGCCACTGCGCCGCCGGCGGTGCCGTCGTTGGAAGCAACAACCGCGTCGACCTTGTTGTTGTTGGCGGTCAGGAACTGTTCCATGTTGCGCTGAGCGTTCTGCGGCAGCCAGCCGTCGGTGTAGGCTTCGCCGACGTTCTTGATCTTGCCCGCGTCAACAGCGGCCTTCAGGACTTCCATCTGGCCGGCGAACAGGAAGTCCGCGTTCGGGTCGGACGAAGAGCCCTTGATGAAGACGTAGTTGCCTTCAGGCTTGACCTTGAACACGCCTTCAGCCTGCAGGCGGCCGACTTCCTTGTTGTCGAAAGTGATGTAGAAGGCAGCAGGGTTTTCGATCAGGCGGTCGTAGCCGACGACCGGAATGCCTTCAGCGGCAGCCTTTTCGATGGCAGGGCCGATCGCGTCACTATCCTGAGCGAGAACGATGAGTGCGTTCGCGCCCTGCGATATCAGCGATTCAACGTCGGTGAGCTGCTTTGCGGCAGACGACTGTGCATCAGCAGAAATGTACTTCGCGCCCTTGGCTTCGAGGGCTTTCTTGATGGCGGCTTCGTCGGTCTTCCAACGCTCTTCCTGGAAGTTCGACCAGGAAACACCGACGACGAGGTCGGCAGCCATTGCGGCGGTATGCACCGACACCAGGATGGCCGCGCCGGCCATCAGCTTCAAAACAGACTTCATAAATATCCTCCCGAGTGAATAGCGGCCAGCCCCAGCCAGTGGTTCCTCCGGCCGCCGCGGTTCGCTGACGAGAAGCTTCGAATTATTTTCTCGACAGTCGAGAAATTTAGTGTCAGAGATTTTTTCAACTGTCAACACTGCACTACCGACGGAATTTTCGTTAGGGAAAACCTGTCGGGGATACAGTGTGAACGAGGGCGGAATGCGAGGGGGAGAGGGCCGGCATATATGCTGACCAAGTCGAGCACGGAGTTGGTCCGGCAGAGAAATAGCGTCCTCGTGCTCGCCGCGCTTCGAAGGCATGGAGCGCTCGCCCACACTGAAATCGCCGACTCTACGAAGCTGTCCTCCGCCACGGTTTCGGCGATCACTGCCGATCTGGAGAAGGCGCAGATCATCGAGAAATCCGAGCATCAGGCAGCGAGCGGACGGGGGCGCCCGCGCGTCATGTTTCGGCAGCGACGCGACTGCGGCTACCTTGTCGTTGTGATCATTTCGTCGGATGGCGTGCAGTACTCGTTGGTCGACTACGCCGGCAAGCTCATCGACCGATTCAGCGAGGAAAGGTCGCATGATCCTGCAGGCGCCGAGCGGTTTGTCGCCTCCGTTAGGGATGGGCTCGCGCGCATTCTTTCACGCTCAAAGGTTCCCCGGGAAAAAGTGCTGCTGATATCGATTAGTAGCAAGGGGCTCGTGCATCCCACAGAACCGGTGCTGGTTTGGTCGCCGATTTTCGGCAGCAATCAGATCGACTTCGAATCAGCGTTGCGGCCAGATTGGCAAGCCAGGATCCTTCTCGGCAATGAGACGCAGCTTGTTGCAGCGGCGCTCGGTGCGCATGAGGAAAATACGAGGCCGACAGATTTTCGTGCTCTTGCCGCATTGTCGCTCGGACACAGCATCGGCCTTGGCATCGTCCGGCGCACGGGGCAGGGCGAGCGGGAAATCTCGGCGCCGAATTTCGGACATATGCTACACATGGCGAATGGTGGCCTCTGTCGCTGCGGCAGCAGGGGATGCATCGAGGCCTATGCTGGCTTCTACGCCATTCTGCGTATGGCCTTCGAGGTGCCGCTCGATACCATTCCGGCGAAGTTCGTGCCTGTCGCCGAGCTCGACAAGATCGCAGCGCAAGCGCGCCACGGGCATCGCATGTCTGCCTTTGCGTTCAGGCAGGCCGGCATCGCGCTCGGAAACGGACTTTCACGTCTGCTTAGCCTGACGGAGCGCATGCCGATCGCAATCACGGGTCCAGGAACGCGTTACTATGATCTGTTGCGTCAGGGCATCGAGGATGGACTTGGCCAGGCGCATATCGTGCGGATGGAAGGAATGCCCGAGATTCGCGTTGCGCCTGACGAATCGATCCTTGTCTTCGAGGGGCATCTCGACCGGGCATTGTCGGTGATCGATCAGGAGTTGGTTCTGTCGGGTATTCAGGGGGCCGACTAGCCATGCGGCCAGGGCGAAATAGGCGTAAAACGAGAAATGGCCGGGCAGGGACCCGGCCATTTCACAGGTGGCTTTCGGTCGGGAGAGGGCCGTCAGCCAATCTTGATGAGCTTGCCTTCCTTGACGGACTGCACGGCAGCATCTGCCAGCGCCAGAGCAGCGAGACCATCGGCACCCGACGGCGCGATCGTCGCACCCTTTTCGATCGCCGCGATGAAGCTAGCGATCTCGTTGGCGTAGGCTTCGGTGTAGCGGGTCATAAAGAAGTCATGCAGCGGCGGGCGGGTGTAGCCGTCGCCGTTGGCAACTTCGATCGAAACAGGGCGCTGATTTTCGGCGGATACCATGCCTTTGGAGCCATGCACTTCGATGCGCTGGTCGTAGCCATACGTGGCGCGGCGGGAGTTGGAGATGATCGCCTGCTTGCCGGACTTGGTCTGCAGGATCACCGAAACGCTGTCGTAGTCCCCGGCTTCGCCGATCGCCTTGTCGACAAGGACAGCGGCGGTGGCGCTGACGGCAACCGGCTCTTCGCCGAGCAGGAATCGGGCCATGTCGAAATCGTGGATCGTCATGTCGCGGAAGATGCCGCCCGAACGCTTGATGTAATCAACCGGTGGGGCGCCCGGATCGCGCGAGGTGATCGTGACCATTTCAACGTCGCCGATTCGGCCGTCGTCGATCGTCTTGCGAACGGCCATGAAGTGCGGGTCGAAGCGGCGATTGAAACCGACCATCAGCTTGCCCTTGGTCTCGTCGACGACCTTGATGCACGCCTTGACGCGGGCAACGTCGAGATCGATCGGCTTTTCGCAGAAGATGGCCTTGCCGGCGCGGGCGAAACGCTCGATCAGGTCGGCGTGAGTATCGGTCGGGGTGCAGATGACGACGGCGTCGATATCCTTGGCGGCTTCGATCGCCTCGATCGTGCGGACCTCGCAGCCATACGCCGAGGCGATGGCTTCGGCCGCCTGCGGGAATGCGTCGGCGACAGCAACGAGTTTGGCATTGGCATCGCCGCTGACGGCCTTCGCATGAACCTTGCCGATGCGGCCGGCGCCGAGAAGACCAAATCTGACTGTCATGAGAACCTCCCTTGGATTCGGAACAAATGAACCGAATTGTGATGCATGTGGAATTTTCATTCCATTTAATGGTTGCCGCGTCAAGCCCGGCGCCCTTTCACATTTTCAGAATCCATCCTAAAGACATGTGATCGAAATACGGCGCGGGACAATTATGCAGCTCATAGATCCGAACCATCCGGCCTATCGCCCGCTCTGGGCTCGCGTCCTGATCGTGACCGTTTGCTTCGGCTGGGCACTGGTCGAGATCATCACCGGTGATCCGTTCTGGGCGGTTCTATCAGGCGGTGCGGGCGTCTATGCCGCCTATATGCTGTTCTGGAGCTACAAACCGCAAGC
Source organism: Rhizobium sp. BK176 (assembly GCF_024808055.1). NCBI lineage: Bacteria > Pseudomonadati > Pseudomonadota > Alphaproteobacteria > Hyphomicrobiales > Rhizobiaceae > Rhizobium > Rhizobium sp. BK176. The sequence continues at coordinate 19,259 of NZ_JANUBV010000011.1, forward strand.
GGCAGAGAGCGTCACGCCGGCACCTTCCGATGACGAGGAAGAAAAAGAAGATCGAGAAGACAAGAAGGACGCTGACTAGTCAGCGACCGAGGCGCCGCAGCGCCTGGTCGATCAGCAAATTCGCGGTCGTCATCCGCTTGGTGGCGTTCTCGCGGAATAGCGGATGAACGCGATCGGGGTGGTTCTTCTTGGCAAAGGCACGACGCTTTTCGCTGAGGCCCTGGGCTGTATCGCGCATGGAAATATCCAGTTCTGCAGCGATATCCTCTGGCGCTACGCGCGTGAGGTGATCTGGCATCACAGGGTCTGGCTCAGGCGAGGTCGGGGGCACCGGTGAGGACTCAGGCGCCGTCTCCGGGGCAAATCCCATTGTCTCCACGTACGCCTGATCGGCCCTGTTTGACTGGGCCGAGACCCCTTCCATGACATCGAAGGCAAGACCGGTGTTGAGACCGCTCACACGGGCGGTGGGTGCATCCTGCTCGGCTGCCTCATCGTCCTCCGCCTTCAGGCGGTCGAGGACGGACTGGAACACGGATTGGCCAAACAGCATGATTGCCTCCCTTGGAGGCGCGCATTAGACCCGAGCAAGGTGGTGCCGAGCTTGTCACGCGGCGGCGACTTTTTTGCTCTCGGCCAGCACCAGATCATAAAGCAGCCGTGCACTCGGGGGCAGGGCGCGCTCCTTCACTGTGATCAGGCTGTACGGCCTGACGTTGATGTCAAAGTCGATCGGCAGCACCCGGACATCCGAAGCCTTTGATTTGTGGGACGCCAGGAACTGTGCCACGTCGAGCGCGATAGGTGCGATTGCATCGGTCTGGCAAACTGTCGCGCAGGTAAGCAGCAGCGACGAGGTGTTGACGATATTTTCCGGCAGCGACACACCGCGCGCCAGGAACAGGTCCTCGATCGTCCGGCGCAGCAAAGTACCTGCAGGCTGGAAGACCCAATCATAGCGCGGGAGGTCATCGAGGGACGCCACCTTCTTCTTGAGCAGCGGATGACCGCCCCGGACGATCAGGCAGGCCTTCTCCACGCCGATCTCTTGGACCTGGAACAAGCGCGGATTGAGGTCGTCAGGAATACGGCTGATGATGAAGTCGTGCCGGGCGGCGAGCAGCTCCCGCGCCAGCACGTTGCTCGTTTCGACCTGGATAGTCACCTCGATGCCGGGGAGAGCCGTTCTGACACGCTTGATCGCCGGCACGACAAGGCTCATGGCTGGCGCCGTAACCGCGCCGATGAAGACCGCGCCGCCCTTGCCCGTCTTCAATTCTGCAATTTCGCGGCCAGCTTCGCGCAGTTCCAGCATGATCTTTCGCGCGCGCCGTGCGAGCGCCTGTCCGAAGGTCGTCAGAACCACACCACGCGCGACGCGCTCATAGAGCGGCGTCTTCACGATCGACTCCATTTCCGACAGGATTCGCGAGGCGGCCGGCTGCGAAATGTTCAGCGCTTCGGCCGCGGCTGAAATTTGACCGCTATCTTCGATTGCGACGATCATCCGCAGGTGATTCAGTTTAAGCCCCGATCTCAGAAGGGCGTCATCACCGAAAATATCCGTGTGAATGTCCACATGGGCATGCGTCTGCGGGTCCGAAATAATCGTCATGGTTGCGGCCTCCCAACCGTGTTCCATCAAAAGTAATACTTTTTAACGATATACCAAAATTGTTATGCACTTTGCCAGTTATTCTATTTGACAGTTATAGGAATCCATACCAGTTTGCCGCCGTGTGCTGGTTGGCACTCAACACGTGTGAGAGCGTGGAGGAGACCTACTTCGTTTCTCACCATCTGAAGTATTATCCAAGACGGAACCTGCCACAGTTTCGGGGCGGGCGATTTTTCGTCCGTGCGTTTATTAACTAAGGGAGAGAGAGATATGAAATCCATTATCTCGTTGATGGCAGCGGCGGCCTTTGGCGTCGCTTCGTTCGTAATGCCGGCTATGGCAGCCGACAAGGGGACTGTCGGCATTGCAATGCCCACGAAGTCGTCCGCTCGCTGGATCGATGACGGTAACAACATCGTCAAGCAGCTCCAGGACGCTGGCTACAGCACCGATCTGCAGTACGCTGACGACGACATTCCGAACCAGCTGTCTCAGATTGAGAACATGGTCACCAAGGGCGTCAAGGTTCTCGTCATCGCCGCTATCGACGGCACGACGCTTTCCGACGTTCTCCAGAAGGCTCACGACGCAGGCATCAAGGTCATCGCTTATGACCGTCTGATCCGCGACTCGGGCAACGTCGACTACTACGCGACGTTCGACAACTTCAAGGTCGGCGTTCTGCAGGCAACCTCTATCGTTGACGCCCTCGGCCTCAAGGATGGCAAGGGCCCGTTCAACATCGAACTCTTCGGCGGTTCGCCGGACGACAACAACGCCTTCTTCTTCTATGATGGCGCAATGTCCGTTCTGCAGCCTTACATCGACAGCGGCAAGCTCGTCGTAAAGTCTGGCCAGACCGGCATGGACAAGGTTGGTACGCTGCGTTGGGACCCGGCAACGGCCCAGGCTCGTATGGACAACCTGCTCTCGGCTAACTACACCGACGCGAAGGTCAATGCAGTTCTGTCGCCTTACGACGGTCTGTCCATCGGCATCATCTCGTCGTTGAAGGGCGTCGGCTACGGCTCTGGCGATCAGCCGCTCCCGGTCGTTTCCGGCCAGGACGCTGAAGTTCCGTCGGTCAAGTCGATCATCGCTGGCGAGCAGCACTCCACGATCTTCAAGGACACCCGTGACCTCGCAAAGGTTACCGTCGGCATGGTCAACGCTCTGATGGAAGGCAAGGAGCCTGAAGTCAACGACACCAAGACCTACGACAACGGCGTCAAGGTCGTTCCGTCCTACCTGCTGACCCCGGTCGCAGTTGACAAGACCAACTACGAGAAGATCCTCGTCGAAGGCGGTTACTACAAGGCTGACCAGCTGAAGTAATAATTGTACCACGTTGGCCGGAACCTGCTGCTTGCGGGTTCCGGTCTTCAATTTTATGATCGCCGCGCCCCTCTCGGCTGCTGGCGCTGGATTTTGACCATGGACAATACAATCCTCGAAATGCGGAACATCACCAAGACGTTCCCGGGCGTGAAGGCGCTTGAGAATGTGAACCTCAAGGTTCGGCAAGGTGAAATCCACGCATTGGTGGGTGAAAACGGGGCCGGAAAGTCGACCCTGATGAAAGTTCTCTCCGGCGTGTACCCGGCCGGAACCTACGACGGTGACATCGTTTATGAAGGCGACGTCCGTCATTTCAAGGCGCTCAAGGACTCCGAGGAAATCGGCATCGTCATCATTCACCAGGAGCTGGCGCTCGTGCCGCTCCTGTCGATCGCCGAAAACATCTTCCTCGGCAACGAAGTCGCCCAGAACGGCATCATCAAGTGGCAGGAAGCCTTCAAGCGCACGAAAGAGCTGCTGAGCAAGGTCGGCCTCAAGGAGTCGCCGGAAACGCTTGTTACCGACATCGGCGTCGGCAAGCAGCAGCTTGTCGAAATCGCCAAGGCGCTTTCGAAGAGCGTGAAGCTGCTCATCCTTGATGAGCCGACAGCGTCGCTCAACGAAAAGGATTCCGATGCGCTGCTCGAGCTCCTCATCGAATTCCGCAACCAGGGCCTGACGTCGATCATCATCACGCACAAGCTCAACGAAGTGCGCAAGGTCGCCGACCAGATCACGGTTCTGCGCGACGGCATGACGGTCAAGACACTCGACTGTCAGACCGAAGAGATCAGCGAAGACATCATCATCAAGAACATGGTGGGCCGCGAGCTCGCCGATCGTTATCCGCCGCGCTCCGTGCCGATCGGCGAGACGATCCTCGAGGTGAAGAACTGGAACGCTTACCACCAGCACCACCGTGACCGCCAGGTCCTTCACAACATCAACGTCACCGTCCGCAAGGGCGAGGTGGTCGGCATCGCGGGATTGATGGGCGCCGGACGCACTGAATTCGCCATGAGCCTGTTCGGCAAGTCCTACGGTCACAAGATCCACGGCGACGTCTTCATGCACGGCAAGTCCGTCGATGTCAGCACCGTTCGCAGGGCGATCGATGCCGGTCTCGCCTACGTAACCGAGGATCGCAAGCATCTCGGTCTCGTGCTCGGCGAAAACATCGTGCACAACACGACGCTTGCCAATCTGGCTGGCGTGTCGAGCGGCACGGTCATCGACACCATCAAGGAATCCAAGATCGCGTCGGATTATCGCTCGAAGCTTCGCATCCGCAGCTCCAGCATCTTCCAGGAGGCGGTCAATCTTTCGGGTGGCAACCAGCAAAAGGTCGTGCTGTCGAAGTGGCTGTTTTCCGATCCCGACGTTTTGATCCTCGACGAGCCCACTCGCGGTATCGATGTCGGTGCAAAATACGAAATCTATACTATCATCAACCAGCTCGCCGCCGATGGCAAAGGCGTTCTGATGATCTCATCGGAAATGCCGGAGCTCCTTGGCACGTGCGACCGCATCTACGTCATGAATGAAGGGCGTATCGTTGCGGAACTGCCAAAGGGAGAGGCGAGCCAAGAAACCATCATGCGCGCTATCATGCGCTCAGGGGAGAAGAAACAATGACCCCGGTCAACCCTTCCGCCACCGAAGAGAGCAACGTCGTTTCCGTTGCGGACTACATCCGCGGTAACATCCGTGAGTACGGCATGCTCATCGCGCTTGTCGCGATCATGGTGTTCTTCCAGTTCTATACGGGCGGCATCCTGTTCAAGCCGGTCAACCTGACGAACCTTGTTCTGCAGAACTCGTTTATCGTCATCATGGCGCTCGGCATGCTGCTTGTCATCGTGGCGGGGCATATCGATTTGTCGGTCGGCTCCATCGTCGCCTTCGTCGGCGCGGTGGCGGCTATCATGACCGTCAACTGGCAGATGAACTTCGTGCTTGCGGGCATTCTCTGCCTGATCATCGGTGGCGCCATCGGCGCCGCGCAGGGCTACTGGATTGCGTATCACCGGATTCCGGCCTTCATCGTAACGCTCGCCGGCATGCTCGTCTTCCGCGGCCTCACGCTGTTCGTTCTCGGCGGCAAGAACATCGGCCCGTTCCCGAAGGATTTCCAGGTCATCTCGACGGGCTTCCTGCCGGGCGACATGATCGATATCGGCGGAATTCCGCTCCATTCGACGTCGCTAGTCCTGACCGTTCTCGGAACTGTCGTCCTCTTTTATCTCGCCTGGCGTCGCCGCAAGGTCAACGAGAGCCATGGCATCGATGTGGAGCCGATGAGCTTCTTCATCGGTCAGAACCTCATTCTTTCGCTGGCGATCCTGTTCCTCGGCTATCAGTTGTCCAGCTACAAGGGCCTGCCGAACGTTCTCGTCGTCATGCTCGTGCTGATCGCGGCCTACGCCTTCGTGACGCGCCGCACCACGATCGGTCGCCGCATCTACGCCATGGGCGGCAATGAAAAGGCCACCAAGCTTTCGGGTATCAACACCGAGCGCCTGAGCTTCTTCACCTTCGTCAACATGGGCGTTCTGGCCGGTCTCGCCGGCATGATCATCGCGGCCCGCCTGAACTCGGCAACGCCGAAGGCGGGCGTCGGCTTCGAGCTGGATGTTATCGCAGCCTGCTTCATCGGCGGTGCTTCGGCATCCGGCGGCGTTGGCAAGATCACCGGTGCCGTCATCGGCGCGTTCATCATGGGCGTCATGAACAACGGCATGTCGATCGTCGGCCTCGGCATCGACTTCCAGCAGATGGTCAAGGGATTGGTGCTTCTCGCTGCCGTCTTCTTCGACGTTTACAACAAGAACAAGGGCTAAGCGCTTCGGCGCTGCCCAGGCATTCGCAGTCATGTGAACTTACCAATCCGGCGCCTTCAGGGAGCCGGATTGGCGGAGCATTTTCCGCGCAATCGAAAAAAGGATGAAGACCGTGCTCATTTCGCAGATCAAGGGTTCGAACGGAGAGATCATCGTCGCCGTGCGCGAGCCGGGCGGTACCGCGAAAGCCGTCAAGAACGCCGGCAGCGTCTATGCGCTGGCCATGGAAGCCGCAAACGGCGGCAAGTCGCTCGCAGCGGTGATCGAGGCGCATGGTCTCGGTGATGCCGTCGATCTCGAAAAGGCTTATGCCGAAGGCAAGTTCCTGCCGCCGATGACGCATCCTGACGCTGCGCATCTGCATCTGACGGGCACCGGTCTGACGCATCTGGGCTCGGCCGCAACGCGCGACTCCATGCACAAGAAGACCTCCGAGGCGGCTGAGGAAACGCTCACCGACTCGATGAAGATGTTCAAGATGGGTCTTGAGAACGGCAAGCCGAAAGCCGGCGAGAAGGGCGTGCAGCCTGAGTGGTTCTACAAGGGCAACGGCTACGGTTCGGCTGCTCCTGGCACTCCGCTCGTTTCCCCGTCCTTCGCGCTCGACGGTGGCGAAGAACCTGAGATGGCCGGCATTTATGTCATCGCTGAAGACGGCACGCCTTTCCGGATCGGTTTTGCGCTGTCGAACGAGTTCTCCGACCACGTCACCGAGCGGATCAACTATCTCTACCTCGCGCACTCCAAACTGCGCCCGGCAAGCTTCGGCCCGGAAATCCGCATCGGCGCCGCGCCGGACGACATCCGCGGCACCTCGCGCATCAAGCGCGGTGACAAGGTGATCTTCGAGAAGCCCTTCCTGTCGGGCGAGGCGAACATGTCGCACACCTTCGCGAACCTCGAATACCACCACTTCAAGTACGGCCTGTTCCGTGTGCCCGGCGACGTTCACGTCCACATGTTCGGCACCGCGACGCTGTCCTTCGCTGAAGGCATCAAGGCGGAAGAGGGCGATGTCTTCGAAATCGAAGTCGCCGAGTTCGGCCTGCCGCTGCGCAACCCTCTGAAGATTGCTGCCGAAGAAGAGATTGCTGTCAAGCAGCTCTGATTTCGCAAGGCCCGGCCGCCGCTTCGGCGGCCGGACCGTTTTTCAAAAAACGGTAAAGGAGGCCTCATCGGGCCATGACCATCTATCAAAATCTCATCGCCGGCGAATGGGTCGGCTCGGACGCGACCAAGAACATCAATCCGTCTGACACCAACGAGGTTGTTGGCCTCTATGCCGACGGCACGGCTGAAGACACCAGAAATGCCATCGCGGCCGCCAAGGCAGCCTTTCCTGCCTGGTCGCGTTCCGGCATCTGGGAACGCCACGTCATCCTGAAGAAGGCTGGCGACGAGATCATGGCTCGCAAGGACGAGCTTGGGGCGTTGCTTGCGCGCGAAGAGGGCAAGACGCTTCCGGAAGCGATCGGCGAGACCATCCGCGCCTCACAGATCTTTGAATTCTTTGCAGGCGAGGCGCTGCGGCTTGCAGGCGAGGTTATCCCGTCGGTTCGGCCAAACATCGGCGTCGAGATCACCCGTGATCCGCTCGGCGTCATCGGTATCATCACGCCCTGGAATTTCCCGATCGCGATCCCAGCCTGGAAGATCGCACCGGCGCTGTGCTACGGCAACACCATCGTCTTCAAGCCGGCCGAACTTGTTCCGGGCTGCTCCTGGGCGATCGTCGACATCCTGCATCGCGCCGGCCTGCCGAAGGGCGTCTTGAACCTCGTCATGGGCAAGGGCTCGGTGGTCGGCCAGGCGATGCTCGACAGCCCCGACGTCACCGGCATTACCTTTACAGGTTCCACCGGCACCGGCCGACGCGTCGCGAGCGCCTCGATCGAGCATAATCGCAAGTTCCAGCTGGAAATGGGCGGCAAGAACCCGATGGTGGTTCTCGATGACGCGGACCTCACCGTCGCCGTCGAAGCTGCCGCCAACTCGGGCTTCTTCTCCACCGGCCAGCGCTGCACGGCGTCCTCGCGCCTGATCGTCACCGAAGGCATCCACGACAAGTTCGTCGCGGCGCTGACGGAAAAGCTGAAGACGCTGGTCGTCGACAACGCAATGAAGACGGGCACGCATATCGGCCCTGTCGTCGATGAAAAGCAGCTGAAGACCGATACCGATTATATCGAGATCGGCAGGAAGGAAGGCGCCAAGCTTGCCTTCGGCGGCGAGCTCATCACCCGCGAGACGCCTGGCTTCTACCTGCAGCCGACGCTATTTACGGAAGCGACCAACCAGATGCGCATCAGCCGTGAGGAGATCTTCGGACCCGTCGTCTCGTTGATCCGCGTCAAGGACTACGAAGAGGCACTGGCAACGGCGAACGACACGCCGTTTGGCCTGTCAGCCGGTATCGCCACGACAAGCCTGAAGCATGCAACGCATTTCAAGCGCAATTCCGAAGCCGGCATGGTTATGGTCAACCTGCCGACGGCGGGTGTGGATTTCCACGTCCCGTTCGGCGGCCGCAAGGGATCGTCCTATGGCCCGCGCGAGCAGGGCAAGTACGCGGCCGAATTCTATACGTCGGTCAAGACCGCTTATACGCTGGCCTAGTGATTGCAAGGACGATGCGAGCCGCCATCGGCGGCTCGCATTCTTTACCCTGCCGATGTGAGCCGATCAGCTCTGGCTCTGGCTCTGCATCTGTCCCCGATCCTCTACCTTGACGACGACCGAGAGTTTCTCCCCCGGCGTGCCGATGCGCATGCCCGAAACGGGGGCGGCATCGCGGTAGCAGAGACCGGAGGCGACGCGCACATAGCGTGCATCGGGGCAGATGTTGTTGGCGGGATCGAAGCCTACCCAGCCGAGGCCGGCCACATGCGCCTCGCCCCATGCGTGGGTTGCAGCCTGCTCCACCTTCTCTTCCATCATCAGATAGCCGGAGACGTAGCGAGCCGGCACCCCAAGGCTCCGCGCGGCTGCGACGAAGATATGGGCGTGATCCTGGCAGACACCACTCTTTTTCTCCAGCGCTTGCTCCGCTGTCGTTTCGGTATCGCTGGTGCCGGGTCGGTATGCCACCATTTCGTGGATGCCGGACATCAGCGCGTGCATGCGTGCCAGCTCGTTGTCGCCGCTCACGCTCTTGGTCAGATCCTTGATGAGTTTCCCGGGCTTCGTCCTTGGCGTCTCGCGCAGGAAAAGCCACAGCGGGCAGAAGCCGCTGTGAGGGCCAAGGACACCGTTTCGATCTTCCGTTTCGACCTCGCCCTCGGCGACGATCCGTGTCGCCTGCTGCTCGCCTTCGAGCGAGACAAGGTTGATGTGGTTGCCGAACTGATCGTCATACTCGACCTCCGGCTTGGCACCCTCGACATGCAGCGACCAGTTGAGGATCGTTTGTCCTGTCACCGTCGGCGGTGTTAGCCGCAGCCGCTGCAGCGAGAAGACCGACGGTTCCTCATAATGGTATTCCGTGACGTGGCTGATCTTAAGCTTCATGTCGTGCCCGCCTATGCATAGAACCGGTAACCGTCGGAAATTTCCATGCCGAGCTGGTTGTTGCGTGTGACGAAATCTTCCAGAAACTCATGCAAGCCCTGATCCATGATCTCCTTGATGGCACGCGTCTGCAGCGTCGTGCGGATGGAATCGGCCGTGTCGTGCGCCGGCAGCCGTTCGCCGTAGTCCTTGGCGAGATAGCCGAGCTCGCTGACGATCTTTTCGTAGCAATAGGCGAGTGAGCGGGGCATCTGGCCGTTGAGGATCAGGAAGTCGGCAATGTTCATCGCGCGATATTCGCCGTCATAAGCCCAGCTGTAGGAGCGGTGGGCGGAGACCGAGCGCAGGATGGACTCCCACTGGATGTTGTCGATCGACGTGCCGACAGCGGAGACTGACGGCAGGAGTACGTAGTACTTCACGTCGAGAATGCGGCTGGTATTGTCGGCGCGCTCGATGAAGGTGCCGATACGGGCGAAATTGTAAAGCTCGTTTCTGAGCATGGAGCCATGGAAGGCGCCGCGGATTAACCCGGCGCGATGCTTGATGGCATCGATCGCTTCCGGCAGCTCCGCCGGCTTCAGCCGCTTCGAAAGGAGGGACTTGAGTTCGATCCAGAACTCGTTCGTCGCTTCCCAGGTTTCCCTGGTCAGTGCCGTGCGCACCATGCGGGCGTTGTTTCGCCCGTAGTCGACGCAGGACATGACGCTCGACGGATTGGTGCGGTCGCGCAGCAAGTAGTCGATGGCATCGGCGCTCGTCAGCTTGCTGTGGCCCTCGTCAAAGGTTTCCCGGACGCCAGCACTTTGCAGGACGCCGTCCCAGTCGTCGTCACCGGTTCCGCTTCTGGTCAGCGACATGCGCAGGCCGGCATCGATAAGGCGCGCGATGTTTTCGGCGCGCTCGATGTAACGGAACATCCAGTAGAGTCCGTTTGCAGTTCTTCCGAGCATCAGTCCTCCAATACCCAGGTATCTTTCGTGCCGCCGCCCTGGCTGGAATTGACAACCAGCGAACCCTCTTTCAGGGCCACGCGTGTCAATCCGCCGGGGATGATCTGCACTTTGTCGGAGACGAGAACATAGGGGCGCAGGTCCACGTGGCGCGGCGCAATTCCCTTGTTGACGAGAATGGGCACGGTCGAGAGCGAAAGCGTCGGCTGCGCGATATAGTTGGCGGGCTTGGCCTTCAGCTTCTCGGCAAAATCGGCGCGTTCCTTTTTGGTCGCCGTTGGGCCGACCAGCATGCCGTAGCCGCCGGAACCATGGACTTCCTTGACCACCAGTTCCTCGAGGTGCTCGAGCACGTACTTAAGGCTTTGCGGTTCGGAGCAGCGCCAGGTCGGGACGTTTTCGAGGATCGGCTTGCGTCCGGTATAGAACTCAACGATCTCCGGCATATAGGAGTAGATCGCCTTGTCGTCCGATATGCCGGTGCCCGGCGCATTGGCGATGGTGATGTTGCCGGAACGATAGACGTCCATGATGCCGGGAATGCCGAGCGCTGAATCCGGCCGGAAGGTGAGGGGGTCGAGGAAGTCGTCGTCGACCCGGCGGTAGAGCACGTCGATCGCCTCGTAGCCGCGCGTCGTGCGCATCTTGACCTTCCCGTCGATGACACGCAGATCCGAGCCTTCGACAAGCTCGACTCCCATTGTGTCAGCCAGGAACGAGTGCTCGTAATAGGCGGAGTTGTAGATGCCGGGCGTCAGGACAGCGACGCGCGGCTTGCCCTTGCAGCCAGGAGGCGCAAGCGATGCCAGGCTCTGGCGCAGCAGATAGGGATAGTCCTCGACCGGCCGGACCTTGTTGGCATGAAACAGGTCCGGAAACATCTGCATCATCGTTTCCCGGTTTTCCAGCATGTAGCTGACGCCGGACGGGGTGCGGGCATTGTCTTCCAGCACATAGAATTCATCCTCGCCGGTGCGCACGATATCGGTGCCGACGATGTGGGTGTAAACGCCGCCCGGCGGCCGGAAGCCGATCATCTCGGGCAGGAAGGCATCGTTCCTCTCGATCAGTCCGCGCGGAATACGGCCGGCGCGGATGATTTCCTGCTTGTGGTAGATGTCATCGAGGAAGGCGTTGAGGGCGATCACGCGCTGCTCGATGCCCTGGGCGAGTTTGCGCCATTCGCGACCGGAAATGATACGGGGGATGATGTCGAACGGAATGAGCTTTTCGGAGGAGTCTGCGTGTCCGTAGACAGCGAAGGTAATGCCGGTCTTTCGGAAGATGTTCTCCGCGTCCCGGCTCTTGGCGATCAGATGCGCCCGATCTTGGTTACTGTACCACTCAAAGTATTTTTCATATGGCTCTCGCGGACTTTCGCCCCCGGTGATCATTTCATCAAATGCCAAAGGTGTGGCTCCCCTTTTTTCTTCATTTGAATACAACGCAAATGGCAATGCAAGAACCATGCACAGTTTGAAGGTGAGATTCGTAAAATCCTCGGAAGCGATAAAAAGAGTCGAAAAACTGGGCATTTACGGAAGTCGCACCTAGGTCCCGCCGCCATTGGTGCCCGGCAGTCGCTCAAAATGTAAGCATCTGGCTATTTTCAGATCGGCGTTCGATTCATTTTCGGCCCGCGCCCGCTCAGCGGCTGACTGCCCGACGATCAACGAAACTTCAGGTAAGCATCAACGCTTCGCTTTTGACGAAGGGCCATCGGCCGGCTATCAGCGTCGCAATCCATTGCCCCAGGGTCACGTCATGTCGCTCGATCGCTTCGCTCCCGCCATCTTTGTCCTGCTCTGGTCGACCGGCTGGGTCGTGGCGAAATATGCTGCTATCCATTCGGAGCCCTTCACCTTTCTTGCCGTACGCTATGCGCTGTCGGGGCTGGCATTCCTGGGGCTTTGCCTTGTCATGCGTGCTGCATGGCCGGGCAGGGCGGTCGCCTTTAGGGCGGTCTACTCGGGCCTTTTCCTGCACGGCTTCTATCTGGCTGGCCTCTGGTGGGCGATTGCCAACGGCGTGCCGGCCGGCATATCGGGCATTATCGCGGCGCTGCAGCCGCTGTTGACGGCGATGGCTGCACCGCTGCTCGTCGGCGAGCGGTTGCAGGGAATCCAGAAGGCAGGGCTAGTGCTTGGTTTCCTCGGCATCGCGATTGCGATATCGCCGAAGCTCCTCGATCCGGCGACGGCCGATCTGGCGCATGCCGCCGTGCCGTTGGCAATCAACCTTATGGCCATGGGCTCCGTCACCTACGGGACGCTTTATCAGAAGAAGCATTTGCAGACCGGCAACCTCCTGCCGATCGCCACGCTGCAATATGTCGGTGCGCTGATCGTCACGTTGCCGCTGATGCTTACATTCGAGCGCATGCATTTCGACGGATCGGCACAGGCCATCGCGGCGCTCACCTGGTCGGTCTTCGGGCTGTCGATGGGCGGCGTTGGGCTGCTACTCTATCTCATCCGCCGCGGTCAGGTGTCGCGGGCGGCATCGCTCATCTATCTGATGCCGCCGACGGTGGCGCTCGAGGCCTTCATTGCCTTCGGTGAGCCGCTGACGCTTCCGCTGATCCTCGGCACCATCGTCGTCGTGACGGGCGTCTATTTGACTAACCGACCAGCGAAGGTCGCTCCACAAGATACGACCGAGCTGCAGCGGGCCTAGGTAGCCTCGCCTGAAAAGGCGATAAGGTTTCCATCGGGGTCCTGCACGATGAAGGTGCGGGCGCCCCATGGCTCGGCCCGCAGAGGCTGATGGAATGGGGCGCCGGCAGCCTGATATTCCAAGAACAACTGCTTCGGATCATCGACGGTCAACGTTGCAGAGAGGGCGTCGACTTCTCGCGCTCTGAAGCCGGTGTCGAAGACAGGCGCGCCGACCTTTCGCAGGTTCAGGCGTGCGCCGTCGCGAAACACCTGGGCATAAAATGGCGGCTCTCCGTATTGGAACGCCACTTCAAAACCCAGTTTCCGAACATAGAACTGGCATGAAACGTTGATATCAGAGACGAAGAGTTGCGGCTCCGCGGAGAGGACGAACGGACGTCTGTTGTCCGATGCTGTCGATTTCGTCACGGTTTCGATCCCTTTGATCAGTGCGGGCCAATCCGCAAAGCCATGCTTTCGGGCAACAAGCTCCTGTGCGTCGCTGAGCTTGAAGTCGGCGTCCAATATCTCTCGATCGCTTTGATCCCGATATCTCGGCAGGATCCACCTGATCTGGGCCGCAACGGGATAGTAGCGTTCGCGATGCCATCGCAGGTACGACTTGGCTTGTTTTCTGAGGTTTTCGATATTTGGCATGGGCGCGGCCTACGTTTGACTTTGTCGTACGTAGGCGGGCAATGCCCCTCCGGCCCGAAGCCGACGCGCCCTACAGCAGCACCAACATGCTAATGCAGCGGGCCGATTGCCACAAGGCAGGATTGTGAGATCGCTTTGGCGCCGTGAGACGCGTATTGCAAAGGGCGGGATTTCTCCCGCCCTTTCTTTAGAATTAGGCGCGTTCGCGACGCTGGCCGTTGCCACCGCGCGACGGACCGCCGCGACGGTTGCCGCCATTGCCTTCGCGACGCTCGCCGCCACCGTGAGCCTGCGCACCACGATCTTCGCCGTGCTTGCGGGCCGGGCGACCGTGCGCATTGCGGGCGCCACCGCCGGGGTGATGACGGTTCTCGCCGTTGGCATGGTTGCCATGCTGCGGGCGCTGCGGCTTGCGGGCCGGACGGAAGTCCGACGTTGCCGCCAGATCGTTGTCGGGGCCGGACGTCATCGGCGTAGCCTCGCCACGGCGCTGGCCGCGGAAGTCTTCGTTGCGCTGGGTCTGGCGCTCGGGACGGGGACGACGCTCGCGGCGCTCCTCATTGTTGGCGCGGACTTCGTCGCCAGCTTCAGGGCGCGGACGACGCTCCGGGCGGCCACCTGCACGATGGCCTTCGCCACGGCCTTCGCCGCCACGACGCTCACCGCCACGGTTTTCACCACCACGACCCTGGCCGCGGTTGCCACCGTTGCCGTTGCCGCGGCGGGGAGCCGCGTTCATGTTGGCAGGCGCGTCACCGCTTGCGACCGCGATGTTGATGTTCATCAGGCGTTCGATATCCCGCAGGAGGCGGGTTTCATCCGGTGCGCAGAAGGCGATCGCGATACCGTCGCGGCCGGCGCGGGCGGTACGGCCGATGCGGTGGACATAGGCGTCCGGAACCTCAGGCAGGTCGTAGTTGTAGACGTGGCTGACGGCCGGGATGTCGATGCCGCGGGCCGCGACGTCGGTCGCGATCAGCGTCTTGACGTCGCCGTCGCGGAAGGCCTTGAGGGCGCGCTCGCGCTGGCCCTGGCTCTTGTTGCCATGGATAGACGTCACGGAATAGCCGACGTGGTCGAGATGCTTCATCAGCTTCTCGGCGCCATGCTTGGTGCGCAGGAAGACGATGGCGCGTCCGTCAGGGTTCTCGGTGAGCGACTTCTTCAGGAGGTCCGTCTTGTCGTTCTTGCCGTTGACGAAGTGAACATACTGCTCGACCTTGTCGGCCGCCTTGCCCGGAGGCGTCACTTCGACGGTGACCGGGTCCGTCAGGTATTCGCCGGCGAGGTCGGCGATCGACTTCGGCATGGTTGCCGAAAACAGCATCGTCTGGCGCTTCTTCGGCACCATCTTGGCGATCTTGCGCAGGTCGTGCACGAAGCCGAGGTCGAGCATCTGGTCGGCCTCGTCGAGAACGAGGTAGCGTACGGCGGTGAGGCCGATGGCGCGGCGGGCGACGAGGTCAAGCAGGCGGCCGGGCGTGGCAACGAGGATGTCGGTGCCCTTTTCAAGCTGCAGCTGCTGCTTGTTGATCGATACGCCGCCGACAACGACGTTGATGCGCAGGTGCGATTTGCGCAGGAAGTTCTTCAGGTTCTGGGCGATCTGGTTCACCAGTTCGCGGGTCGGGGCGAGGATCAGCGTACGGGTTGTCCGGTTGTCCGGACGCCGCTCTTCAGGGATGATCTTTTCGATAATCGGCAGACCGAAGGCGGCCGTCTTGCCGGTGCCGGTCTGGGCAAGGCCGATAAGGTCGCGGCCTTCGAGTAGAAGCGGGATCGCCTTTTCCTGAATGGGGGTCGGCGTTTCGATGCCGAGCTGGAAAAGTGTGGCGACGATCGGCTTGGAGATGCCAAGCGATTCAAAATTGGTCAAGTCATAACCTTTTTAGGGCGCGCCAAAAAAATCGGCCGGGTCGCAAAATGCGGCCCGGTGTCATTCTGGCGTCAAGAACCCCGCGTGAAGTGGGAACTTGTCTTGTTGGAAAAAGCTTTCCAGCGCTTCTGCCGCGTCTTGGGGTGCGGTCTATTCGAAATGCGCTTTTGCCCTTCTTCCTGCATCCTATTTACTGGCAGGGGCACGCTCACGCGGCGGCCGGAAGGTGAAAGCTGGCCTGCATTTGGTCTAGTTCAGGGGAAAAGTCAAGGGGACCTACTGATGGATCATCGGCAAAAGGGGGCGGTGACGCCCCCAGCCCAGTGCGGATGTCAGTAGCAGACCCTTGTCCTGTAGGCTTCGCCCCAGCCGCTGCGACGCCATTCTATATGGCAGCGCGGCGCGTAGTAGGAGTTCGAGTAGTAGGGCCGGTAATAGCTTCTGTAGTAAGGCCTATAGTACGGGCGATAGTAAGGCCTGTATCCATAGTATGCCCCGTACGCGTAGTTAGGCCGATAGTAGGGTCTGTAGTAGCCGCCGCCATAGTAGGGGCCGGGGTGGCCGTAGCCGTAATACGGATAGGGCCTGGCGACCTGCGACAACAGGATGCCGCCGACGGCTCCAGCGGCGACGCCGCCCCAGAAGTCGCTGTTGGCGTTTGCAGGCGCTGCCGGGATGACGGGCGCACTCGCCAGGGTCAATGCCATGAAGCCCGCCGCCATGCTTTTATGAAGTACGGACATGATCGTCTCCTTTCGTAGACGAAGCCTATTCTCGAAGCCGTCAGGCGAAACCGTTCGGGTATACGGGCCAACTGAACGAGTTCCTCGTAGAAACGAGTGAAACTATACCACAGTTCCGAGATGTTTGCTTGCCCCGTCCGCATCGGCGGACGATGGCGATCGATGACCGGGTTTGGAAAACTTGCGACCTATTCTCCGCCGCCGGGGAATCATGGTTAATGCGTTGTTAAAGAGGGTGCGTCTATTGTCGTTCGATGAACAAGCCACTCTTGACCGGGGAACAGTGTTGACGGCGGACGGGGACCTTCTCGAACTGGCCTGCCGCCGGATCGCGGATCTGGATTGCCCGGCCTACGTCAAGAACAGCGAGCTGCGCTATGTGGCAGTCAACGAGGCTTATGCGTCCTTCTTCGGAAAGGCGATCTCCGATTTCATCGGTCGCCGCAGCCGCGAACTTATCGATATACCGGAAGAGGAGGCTCGCGAGGACAAGGAGAGGCGAGCTCTAGTCTTCGCAAGCGAGGAAAGCGCTGTTTGTTTCGACGCTGGCGGCGTCGAGCACCGGCGTGCGCGGATCGAGAGCTTCTCGCCGTCTGAAGGCCGCGTTTATGTCCTAGGCATCTTCGAAAGGAAGGTTCCACGCAACAATGGCGACCCGTCGATCGCCATTCCGACACCATTGGCATCCGAGGTAGCACGCAGCCAGGCTCTGACCGAGGACCTGCAAAGCATTCTCCGCGCTCTTCCTGTCGGCGTCATGATCCTCGACGACTCGCGCGACGTTCTCTACGCCAACGACGAGTTCTACGAGGTCTGGGATCTGCCGCGCGACGACCGATTCGACGGCTGGGCCTTCATCGACGTCATCCGTCGCAACCACCAGCTCGGACGGTACGGTGACAGGCTGACGCCGGAGCAGATTTTTGCCCGACGCGAGGCACATTTTGTCGCTGCGGAACAAGAGCAGCCGGTGGAGCTCGGCTGGGTCAATGGCAAGCGGGTTCTCTTCGAGGGGCGCCGACTTTCCAACGGCCGCGTGCTGCTGTCCTATGCCGATGTCACTGCTGTCCGTCAGCACGAGAAGGAAATCCATGAGACGCGGGCGGCTCTCGCGCGTCTCGGGGACTTGATGGATGATGCGACGAGGGCGATGTCGCAGGGGTTGTTGATTGTTCAGGACGGCAATATCCTGCTTGCCAGCAACCCGCTCAGCGACATCCTTGCCATTCCGTCGGAATACCTTGCCGTTGGCCGGGGATGGATCGATCTCTTCCAGTTCTGCGCCAAACGAGGAGATTTCCACGGTCAGGAGGACGAGATCCTGACCGGTTGGCGCGACAACATCGCCGCCAAGAAGCCGATCTCAACACCGTTCCATATCGCCGGAGAGCGGTGGGTCAACCTGGACGCTACCATCAGCGAGCGGCAGCATTGGATCGCACTGTTCACCGACGTCACCGAAGCGAAGCAGCGCGAGGCCGAACTCGAGCGTCTGCTGTCGCGTGCTGAAGCCGCCGATCGCGTCAAGTCGGAGTTCCTCGCCAACATGAGCCATGAAATCCGCACGCCGATGAACGGCGTTCTCGGCATGGCTGAATTGCTGGCGAAGACCGATCTCGATACCCGTCAGAAAACCTTTGTCGACATCATCGTCAAATCGGGCAATGCGCTGGTGACGATCATCAATGATATTCTCGACTTCTCGAAGATCGATGCGGGGCAGATGACCCTCCGGCGCACGACGTTCGATTTGGTCGAGGCGATCGAGGACGTCGCGACCCTCCTGTCGTCGCCGGCCGCGGAAAAAAGCATCGAGCTGTTGGTTCGCGCGGCCCCCGACTTGCCTTCCGCAGTGATTGGCGATGCGGGCCGGTTCCGCCAGATCATCACCAATCTCGTCGGCAACGCAGTGAAATTCACCGAGCGCGGCCACGTTCTGGTGGACGTAGGCTTCACACCGGGCGCTGAAGACGAAATCATGGCGTGTGTTCGGATCGAGGATACCGGCATCGGTATTCCGCGCGATAAGCTGGAGTCCATTTTCGACAAGTTCTCGCAGATCGATTCATCCTCGACACGACGCCACGAAGGAACCGGACTCGGACTTGCGATCACCGCGGGGCTGGTGGACCTGTTCGGCGGCTATCTCGAGGTGGACAGTCAGCCAGGGGAGGGGTCTGTCTTTACCGTGAACCTGCCTTTCGTCGTGGCTGCGGCGCAACTGGCTCCCAAACCCCTGCCTGTGAATGTCAGGGGCGCGCGAGTCCTCCTCGTCGACGACAACACTGTCAATCGCCAGATATTGACCGAGCAATTGGCTCTCTGGGGTTTCGATGGCGCCGCTGCCGAAGATGGTCCAGGAGCATTTGCCGTTCTCGATATGGCGGATGAGCTTGGCATCGAGATCGATGCGGTCGTGCTCGATTACCAGATCCCCGGTATGAACGGCGCTGAGATCGCACGAAAGCTACGTGCCGACAGCCGCTTCGAACGTCTGCCGATCATCTTTCTGACCTCGATGGACATTTCCGGTACCGAGAAAGAGTTCGCGGCCCTTAACGGCCAAGCTTATCTGATGAAGCCAGCGCGGGCCAATGTGATGCGGAACACGCTCGTCGACGTCGTGCGTGCGAGCCGGACGAAGAAGATCCCGGCGGCGGCTATTTTGGCTGACGGTCAGGAGATCGCTACGACGATGCGCCCTGTGGCGGAAGAGAGAACGCCGGCGGAGTTTATCGACGTGCTGGTCGCGGAAGACAATGAAGTGAACCAGATTGTCTTCACGCAGATATTGCAGGAAACCGGCCTCAGCTTTCTCGTCGTCAATAACGGCCAGGAGGCCGTGGAGGTCTGGGGCCGCCTTTCGCCGCGAATCATCATGATGGACGTTTCGATGCCCGTGATGAACGGCCATGATGCGACGCGCGCGATACGCGAAAGAGAGCGCGGAAATGGCCATCGCGTGCCGATTATCGGGGTCACGGCGCATGCGCTGGACGCCGACCGCGAGCGTTGTATCGAGGCAGGCATGGATGACTACATGTCGAAGCCGATCAGCCCTGAGTTGCTCCAGGAGAAGTTGGAAATGTGGCTGGGCAGGAACGAGCAAGAGGTAGGCTCGGCGGGCTACTCTAGGATTTGACGCCGCAGAGCATCTCGCGCTTTCCGGCGAAGCCGCTGCGGCGTTCCACCGTGAAGCCCGCCGCGATCAGGTTGCGCCGGACAAAGCCGGCGGCGGCATAGGTCGCAAAGGTTCCGTTGGTCTTTGTCTTTTCACAGACGAGGCGCATCAATTCCGCAGACCACATGTCGGCATTGCGCGACGGGGCGAAGCCGTCAAGATACCAGGCATCGAAGCCTGCCTGGGCAGCTCCGACTCCTTCGAGGGCGTTGCCGCAGACGACGCTGAGTGATGTCTGGTCATCCAGCCGCAAGGAGACCGTTGCCTTTGGTGTTTCCGGCCAAGCCGCGGCCAAGGCCAGCCGTTCGGCATCGATTTCGGCCCAATGCGAAAGCGCTCGGTCGATTTCTGCTCGCTGCATGGGATAGAGCTCGAACGACATGAAGTGGAGCTGCTGCCCAGCGAGCCGGTGGAGTTTCCATTGCCGCCATGTCTCGGCAAAGTTCAGACCCGTGCCAAAACCGAGTTCGCCGATCAGGAAATGGCTTTGGTCCTGCCAACGTTGCGGCAGGCCGTTCCCGGCGAGGAAGACGTGTCCACACTCCAGCCGGCCGTCTGTCTGGCAATAAAAGTGGTCGCCAAAGGCCGGTGAATAGGGCATATCGCCGTCGCGCCACTCAAGCGGTTGATGGGCGCCAGCACTTAGTTCGGGATCCGTATCTGTCATGCCACAAGCCGATAGTCCGGCGTCGTCTTCCGGTCAATCATCGACTGCGCTGCTGATCGTCGGCGGCGGGATTATGGGGCTATGGGCTGCGATTCATGCGGAACGCTTGGGCATTGATGCCATGCTCGTCGAAGCTGGTCGGCTTGGCCAAGGCGCCAGTGGCGGCCTGCTCGGGGCGCTGATGCCGCATATGCCGGACAAATGGAATGCCAAGAAGCAGTTTCAGTTCGATTCCCTGGTTTCATTGGAAGCAGAGATCGCGGCGCTGGAGCTGCAGACCGGCCTTTCCGCCGGCTACAGGCGCTCGGGGCGCCTCATTCCGCTGCCGAAGCCGCATCTGCGCGAAATCGCGCTTGGCCATTCCCGGGACGCGGAAGCGCGCTGGATAGCGGGGGAGCGGCATTTCCACTGGCATGTGCTCGACAGGCCTCCCCAGGAGTCCTGGGTCGATGCAGCGGCTGGGGAAAGCGGCTTTGTCTATGACACGCTGGCCGCCAGAGTTGCGCCGCGCTCATTCATCGCGGTACTCACCGCCGCGCTACGCGACGCACGGCATGTGCGGATCGTCGAACAGCTTGCGCTTGATGATCTCGATCTTGACCGCAACGTTGCGATGACTACCAGAGGTGAGATTGCTTTCGGCCATTGCATTGTCGCAGCCGGCCATCACTCCTTTCCGGTGCTGGAGCGCCATTCCCACGGTCTTACGAAGCCACTTGGCCAGCCAGTCAAAGGGCAGGCGGCGTTGCTCAAAGTCGATGTTGATCCGTCCAAGCCGACGATTTTTCGCGATGGATTGTATGTCGTTGCGCACGAGGGCGGTCGCGTCGCGGTCGGCAGCACGAGTGAGAATCGCTTCGACGAGCCGTTCTCGACCGATGGACAGCTTGATGGGTTGCTTGAAGCAGCTGGACAACTGGTGCCGGCATTGCAAGGAGCGCCTGTGCTTGAACGGTGGGCCGGCTTGCGGCCGAAGGCGATCGATCGCGATCCGATGATCGGCGTACACCCCGACCACGGTAGTCTGATCGCACTGACTGGCGGCTTCAAGGTCAGCTTCGGCCTGGCGCACCGTCTTGCGGCGGCTGCCGTCCATTTCGCGGCCGGCATGCAGCCGCCCTTTGCGCTGCCTGAAAGCTTCCTGCTTGCCCATCACATTCATGTGGCTTCACGCTAGACGTGAATTAGCATTTCCTGCCTTTCGTTAATCTGTCACGCAAATCACCTATCAGCTAGCGCAATCGCGGCGCCGACGGAGGAGATTTTATGCGCTACGCCATTTGCTTTACGCCCGCTGCGAGCGATCCGCTCTCACATGTGGCCGCAAATTGGTTGGGTCGGAACGTGTTTTCCGGCGAGATGGTTGAGCCAACCGCGATTCGCGGCCTGAGTATTCACGAAATCGCCTTCCACACGGCGATGCCTCGCCGCTACGGCTTTCAGGGCGTCCTGAAGGCCCCCTTCCGCCTGGCCGCCGATTTGACGGAGGCGCAACTTCTGCGTGATCTTATGCGCTTCTGCGGCACGTTGACACCATTTCAGATCAATCGGCTGGAGGTGGCGCGGCTCGGTTCATTCTACAGTCTCGCTCCCTCGCTGCCCTGCGAGCACGTCCACTACCTTGCCTCTTCGGTCGTTCAGCAGTTTGACCGCTTCCGCGCGCCGCTGAGTGAAGCCGAGATCGAGCGGACGGATCCAGGCGGTCTGTCGGCGGCGCAGTTCACCAATCTGCACCGCTGGGGAAGCCCCTATGTGATGGACGAATTTCGGTTTCACATGCCGCTGACCGGCCCTGTCAGTCATTGCGATATCCCACGGGTCGAGCACGCGCTTCGCAACGTTTTCGAGCCAGTGCTTGTCGATCCCGTCAAGGTCGCCAACGTTGCCTTGATGATCGAAGAGGGGAATGGCGGACCGTTTCGGGTGCATTCGTTGCACCCGATGGGCAAAGTCAGCGCCCGGAGGGATCGTGTTCTGGCGCTTGCCTAAGGCTTTGTGCCGCAAAGGCAAAACTCTGTTGCGTACTTTCCGTCTCGACATTCCGTCTCCGGATGCTACCGTTTCGCCGACGTTCAGGAAGGTGATTTCATGGTATCCGAGACTTATCCGCGCAATCTCGTCGGCTATGGACGCAATACGCCCGATCCGAAGTGGCCGGGCGATGCGCGTGTGGCAGTCCAGTTTGTCATCAACTACGAGGAGGGCGGCGAAAGCTGCATTCTCGATGGCGATCCGGCCTCTGAAAATTTGTTGTCGGAAATCGTCGGCGCCGCCGCTTGGCCGAGCCAGCGCAACTTGAACATGGAATCGATCTATGAGTATGGCTCGCGCGCCGGTTTTTGGCGCCTGTGGCGGACGTTCACGGAACTCAAGATTCAGGCAACCGTCTATGGCGTAACACTTGCCATGGCCCGCAACCCGGAGGCGGTCGCGGCCATGAAGGAGGCTGGCTGGGAGATCGCCAGCCACGGGTACCGCTGGCTGGAATACAAGGATTTCCAGGAGGACGTCGAGCGCAAGCATATCCAGGAAGCCGTGCGCCTGCACACCGAGCTGACCGGCGAGCGGCCCTACGGCATGTATCAAGGCAAGCCCTCCGACAACACGCTGCGCCTCGTCATGGAGGAGGGTGGTTTCCTTTATTCCTCGGACTCTTATGCCGACGACCTGCCGTTCTGGGTGAAGGGTGTCGATGACAAGCCGTTCCTGATCATCCCCTATACGCTCGAGACCAATGACATGCGTTTCGCCACGCCCCAGGGCTTCAACTCGGGCGATCAGTTCTTCACCTACCTCAAGGATGCCTTCGATACGCTCTATGAAGAAGGCAAGGCCGGCAGCCCGAAGATGATGTCCGTCGGCCTGCATTGCCGCCTCGTTGGTCGTCCTGGCCGGGCTGCGGCGCTGAAGCGCTTCATGGAGTATGTGCTGAAGCACGATAAGGTGTGGATCCCCCGGCGTCTCGAGATCGCGCAACATTGGCATACGCACCACAAGCCGGAGACGATCTGATGCTTTCGCGTGACGAGTTCGTATCGCGTTACGGCGGTGTTTTTGAACATTCGCCATTCATTGCCGAGCGTGCCTATGATGATGGCTTCGTCGGTGACGAATTGACGGTTGATCGTGTCCACACGGCGCTCGTTGCCATCTTCCGGGCGGCCAACCCAGAGGAGCGGCTGGGAGTGCTGCGTGCCCATCCCGATCTTGCAGGACGCCTCGCAATCGCAGGTGAATTGACCGAGGACAGCAAGAAGGAGCAGGCGGGCGCCGGGCTCGACCGACTTAATGCGCAGGAGCACGACCGTTTCACCGAGCTCAATACGGCGTATGTCGAGAAGTTCGGCTTTCCGTTTATCATTGCGGTGAAGGGCTTGAGCAAGGACGATATTCTGGCGGCGTTCGAAAGGCGCATCGGCAATACGAGCGACGAGGAGTTTGAAACGGCCACCGCTCAAGTCGAGCGTATCGCGTTCCTGCGGCTGGAAACTATGCTAGCGGGACGCTGACGCACGATTCCTGGTGCTTTTCTCTTTTGCATCCGTGACTTATAGTCGCGTCATGAAACCTTCGGAAGTGCTGGAGAAGAACAGGCAGGCAATCCGCGAAGCCACGAAGCGCTTCAACGCGGCGAACCCGCGTGTTTTCGGTTCGGTTGCGCGCGGCGAAGATCGGGCTGATAGCGATCTGGATATTCTGGTGGACGCGCTACCCGGCAGTACATTGTTAACGTTAGGCGGCTTACAGGATGCCTTGGAACAGATGATGCTCGGCAAATCCATCCATCTGTTGACGCCCGGCGACTTTCCCGAAGCCGTGCGGATGCGTGTCCTTTCTGAAGCGAAGCCGATATGAGCGTGGAGCGAATTCCCTATCTGCTGGAGCGCATGCGGCAAGCCGCGACCGATGCCCAGTTCATGATCGATGGTGTCAACAAGGAAGAGTTCCTAGCGAATGTTATCCTTCAGCGGGCAGTTGGAATGAGCCTCCTGATGGCTTCGGAGATCGCTTCGCAACTGATAAAGATCCATCCCGAGTTTACGCTGGAACACCCGGAGTTTCCTTGGGGTGCGATGCGCGGGATGCGCAGTCGTATTGCACACGGCTATTTCGACATCGACCTCGACAAGGTTTGGGCTACGGCGAAAGACGACGTCCCAGATCTCCTCAATAGGCTTGACCTCGTGCGCAATTGGCGCGCCGAAGGCGAATAACGACATGCCTCAATTCCTCGACATCCTTCCCCTGACCAAATCCGCCTTTGCGCCGTTCGGTGATGTGATCGAAGCCGATCCGGCGACGATGCGTTATATCAACAACGGCACGACGGAACGTTTCCATGCGCTCGCGGCCGCCGAAGCAGTCGGCGAGGGCGCGCACGTCATCATCAATCTCTTTCGTGGTCAGCCGCGGGCGTTTCCGTATGAAATCGGCATGATGGAGCGGCATCCGTTCGGCAGTCAGAGCTTTTCGCCGATCTCGGGTCGGCCCTATCTCGTCGTCGCCTCTGAGGACGAGGGCGGAAGGCCCGGTCGTCCCCGCGTATTCCTCGCGCGTGGCGATCAGGGCGTGAACTATCGCCGCAACGTCTGGCACCATCCGTTGATGTCGCTTGGTGCTGCCAGCGATTTCCTCGTTGTCGACCGCGACGGCCCCGGCAATAATCTGGAAGAGTACGCTTTCGAAGCCCCTTACATCATCAGCGAGCCGAGCCTATGACCGGACTGACGACCCATGTTCTCGATACTGCGTCCGGCAAGCCAGCAGAGGGATTGCGGATCGATCTCTTCCAGATGGATGGCGATTTTCGCCACCACATCAAGACCGTGCGGACCAATTCCGACGGCCGCGTCGACGGCGGCCCGATCCTAGTTGGCGATGGCTTCAAGGTCGGAACCTACGAATTGCACTTCCACGCCGGCGACTATTTGCGCGGGATGGGCGTCGCGTTGCCGCACCCGGCGTTTCTGGATCTCGTGCCCATCCGCTTCGGTATCGCCGACCTCAGCGCGCATTATCACGTGCCACTGCTAATCTCGCCCTACGGCTATTCCACCTATCGCGGCAGCTGACCATGCGGTTTGCGGCGATCGCGGCCGCGGACGGCAACCACCTCACTCTGGAGGCGGACGCCCGCCCGGATTGGGCAGGCGCGCTCGCGACGGGCTGGTTGCCGTAGTAGCTCGTTCTTACTGGCGACCGAGCAGGATCGACGAGTTGACCTCGTTGATGTCGCGCTTGCCGCAAAGCGCCATGGTGATGTCCATTTCCTTGCGGAGGATGCCAAGCGCCAGGGTCACGCCTTCCTTGCCCATGGCGCCGAGGCCGTAGAGGAAGGGGCGGCCTATATAGGTACCCTTGGCGCCGAGGGCGATTGCCTTCAGCACGTCCTGGCCGGAGCGGATGCCGCCGTCCAGATGCACCTCGATCTTGTGGCCGACGGCATCGACGATCGGTTCCAGCATGCTGATCGACGAGGGGGCGCCGTCGAGCTGGCGACCACCATGGTTGGAGACGATGATGGCGTCGGCACCGGTCTCGGCTGCCGCCCTGGCGTCCTCGACGTCGCAGATCCCTTTGATGATCAGCGGGCCGCCCCATTGTTCCTTGATCCAAGCGACATCGGCCCAGGAGAGCTGCGGATCGAACTGCTCGGCGGTCCAGGAGGCGAGCGAGGAAAGATCGGAGACGTTCTTCGCGTGGCCGACGATGTTGCCGAAGGTGCGGCGCTTCGTCTGCAGCATGTCCAGGCACCAGAAGGGGCGTGTTGCCATCTGCCAGATATGCTTTGGCGTAAACTTCGGCGGCGCGGAGAGGCCGTTTCGCAGGTCCTTGTGGCGCTGGCCGAGGATCTGCAGGTCGGCGGTCAGCACGAGGGCCGAACACTTCGCCGCCTTGGCGCGGTTGATCAGGTTGAGCACGAAATCCTTGTCGCGCATCACGTAGAGCTGGAACCAGAAGGGTCTGGTCGTGACAGACGCGACATCCTCGATCGAGCAAATGCTCATCGTCGACAGGGTGAACGGAACGCCCGCGTCTTCCGCTGCACGAGCGGCCAACATCTCGCCGTCAGCATGTTGCATGCCCGTCAAACCTGTGGGCGCAAGGGCGACGGGCATCGACACCTTCTGGCCGATCATCGTCGTCTCCAGCGTGCGGTTCGTCATGTCGACGAGCACGCGCTGGCGCAGCTTGATCTTGGCAAAATCGCTCTCATTCGCCTGGTAGGTCGACTCCGTCCAGGCGCCGGAATCCGCGTAGTCGAAAAACATTTTCGGGACACGGCGCTGGGCGAGGGTTTTCAGGTCGGCGATCGTGAGAGGCGTGGCCATGGATAAGACTTTCACATCTGAATAACGCCATGGCCCTTAACATGATTTCCGAGGCTTTGTGTATCTCTTTCCTCGCCTATGGAACAAGAATCAGGCTTCCTGCGGCACGTCCCGCTTCGAGGAATTGCTGAGCTTCTGCAGCTTCCTCCAGCGCGTATTCGCGGGCGATCGTTGCGGTGATGCCAGCTGCCAGCATTTTGACCACGGTCTCGGCCGCCGTCAGGTAAGCCGAAGTGTCCGTGATGTAAGCCATGATACTTGGATGCGTCAGCGATTTTCCGGGGCGAAGTGCGTCGACGGCGACAGGCGGGATCGGCCCGCCCGCCTGTCCGATCGTCGCCACGACGCCGAACGGACGGACGGATGCTATGGATTTTGCAAGCGTGCCGGCGCCGATGCCGTCATAGGCGACATCGACGCCGCCATTGTCGGTGAGCGCCTCGACCGCGGCGACGAGATCGGCATCGCGACCGACGATCAGATGGTCCGTGCCGTAGTCGCGGGCGAGATCGGCCTTCTCCTCCGAGCTTACGGTTCCGATGACGGTGGCGCCGAGATGCTTTGCCCATCGCACGAGAAGACTTCCAAGCCCGCCGGCGGCGGCGTGGATGAGGATGGTGGTTCCCGGCCCGACGCGATAGGTCTTCGTCAGCAGCATGTAGGCCGTCAACCCCTTCAGCATGGACGCGGCCGCGACCTTTGAAGGCAGGTTATCGGGCAGGCGAATGGCGCGGACTGCCGGCAGAAGGCGTGTTGCGGCATAGGCGCCAACGGGGGCGCCGGCATAGGCGACGCGGTCGCCGGGCTTCAGGTCGGTGACCGCGCTCCCCACGGTTTCGACAGTGCCGGCGCCTTCGACGCCGAGTATGGCGGGATAGGCCGGCAAGGCGTAGAGCCCGCGCCGGTGATAGATGTCGAGGAAGTTCATGCCGATCGCGTCGTGGCGGATGCGGATCTCGTCTGCACCGGGCGACTGCAACGCCTGTTCCGAAACCTGTAATTGTTCGATGCCGCCTGGGGCGAGAAGCGTAATGACCTTGTCCATGAGTACTCTCCGATTGCTGTTGCAAGCATCATCGCGCATGGCATTCTGATCGAAAATTCCCTATTACCTCTCATTAAATAGGAAAAAATTAACAATGATCGATTGGGAAAGCCTCCGTTATTTCGCGGCGCTCGCGCGCGCCGGAACGCTGCTCGGGGCGGCTCGCGCCCTAGGCGTGGAACATGCCACCGTTGCCCGCCGGGTTGCCGGGCTTGAAGAGCAGATGGGCGTGAAGCTGGTTGACCGGCGCGGTCGCCGCATCGTGCTGACACCGGAGGGCGAGCGGGTCGCCGGGATGGCAGAGCGAATGGGGCTGGAGGCGCAGGCCGTCGAACGGCTGGGGCTTGCCGCGGGTGCGACGCTCGCTGGGGAGGTCCGGATCAGCGCGCCGCCGACACTTGCGGCTGCGATGCTGCCGGCAGGGCTGGTCGCCTTGCGGGTCCGGCATCCTGACATCGGCATCACCATCGTCGGAGAGACGCGCTACGCCTCGCTGGACAGGCGGGAGGCGGATATTGCGGTTCGCATGACGAAGCCGGAGCAAGGCAATTTCGTCATCAGCAAGCTCGGAGATATCGGCTTCGGCTTCTATGCCACCGCCGGTTATCTGGCCGCCACGCCGGAGGCGCAGAGAACCTTCATTGCCTATGACGAAACGATGGCGAGCGCACCGCAGTCGATCCGGCTTGCCGAGGCAACCGAGGGGAGGAAGGTGGCGCTAAGGGCCACGACGCTGGAATTTCAGCTGGCGGCGGCGCGCGCCGGCGGTGGCATCGCCATGCTGCCGAATTTCATGCTCGCTGGTGTCGATGGTCTCATCGAGGCGATCCCGCAGCCGCAGCCTCTGACGCGGGAGCTGTGGCTGGTCGTGCACGCGGATATCCGCAACGTGCCGGTCATCCGGGTTGTGATGGACGCCTTGAAATCGATCGCGTGGTCAAGTTAGCAGCTGCGCGCATGTCGCGGGTAAAGGTGGTCGGTGGTGAGAGGCGGCCAGATGCGGCCGCCTTCAATGTCAATATTCCTGCCTGGTCGGCCTGAACAGGATTTCATTGACGTCGACATCCTCCGGTTGGCTCATGGCGAAGGCCACCATGCTCGCAAAAGAATCGGCCGGGATCGCCATCTCGTAGACCTTGCGGACGCGCTCGGCGACGTCAGGTTCGGTGATGCTGTCGGGCAGTTCGGTGGCAACGGCGCCCGGCGAGATGATCGTCGTGCGGATGTTGTAGGGCTTCACCTCCTGCCGCAGCCCCTCCGAAATCACGCGAACGCCATGCTTGGTCGCGGCATAGACGGCCCCACCCGGATTGACCTTGTGGCCGGCGACGGACGAGACGTTGATGATTTGACCGCTCTTCTGCTCCCTCATATAGGGCAGCGCCGCGGCAATGCCGTAGAGCACGCCCTTGAGGTTGACGTCGATCATGCGGTCCCAATCCTCGACCTTGCCGCGCTCCAGCGGAGAGTGCGGCATCAGGCCGGCATTGTTGATGATGACGTCGATGCGGCCGTGCAGCCGAACAGCGTGATCGACCAGGCGTCTGACCTGATCGACCTTGGTTACGTCGGTCTCGACGACGGCATCCGAGGCGAGGCCGAGTTCATCAGCGATCGCATTCAGCCGGTCGAGACGCCGGGCACCGAGAACGAGTTTGGCACCGTCCCTTGCCAGGCGCCGGGCCGCAGCTTCGCCAAGGCCGCTGCTTGCGCCGGTGATCACGACGACCTTGTCCTTGATGCCGTCAGTCATGACAGATCCTTTCCCTTCGCTTCGCCGCCGGTCAGCGGTCGACCCTTGCCTGGAGATGTGCCGGGTAACGGTCGCCCTCGACCTTGTAGCCGGCGAGCGCGGTTTCGATGGCGGCAAGATCGTCACCCGTCAGCTGGACTGCGGCGGCGCCGATGTTCTCTTCCAGACGGTGCATCTTTGTCGTGCCGGGGATCGGAACGATCCAGGGCTTGCGTGCCAGCAGCCAGGCAAGCGCGATCTGTGCCGGTGTCGCGTCCTTGTCGCGGGCGATTTCGCCGAGGCGATCGACGAGCGCTTGATTGGCCTTGCGAGCTTCGGCGGAGAAGCGCGGAACGACGTTGCGGAAGTCCTTGCTGTCGAAGGTGGTCGCTTCGTTGATCGCGCCGGTCAGGAAGCCCTTGCCGAGCGGGCTGAAGGGAACGAAGCCGATGCCAAGTTCCTCGAGCGTCGGCAGGATGTCCTGTTCCGGCTCGCGCCACCACAACGAATACTCGCTCTGCAGGGCGGCGACGGGCTGCACCGCATGCGCGCGGCGGATCGTCCTGGCGCCCGCTTCGGAGAGGCCGAAATGCTTGACCTTGCCTTCGCTGATGAGGTCCTTGACCGTGCCGGCGACGTCCTCGATCGGCACATCGGGATCGACGCGGTGCTGGTAGAAGAGGTCGATCACGTCGGTGTTGAGGCGCTTCAGCGCCGCGTCCGCAACCTCCCTGATATGGGCGGGGCGGCTGTTCATACCGCTCTGGCCGCCATCCGGGCCGAAGTTGAAGCCAAACTTGGTGGCGATGACGACCTTGTCGCGGAAGGGCGCAAGCGCCTCGCCGAGCAGGGTTTCGTTCTTGTAGGGACCGTAGGCTTCCGCGGTATCGAAGAAGGTGACGCCGCGTTCGAAGGCGGCGCGGATCAATTTGATCGCGTCCGCGGTGTCGGTTGCCGGGCCGTAGCCGTAGCTCAGGCCCATGCATCCGAGGCCGAGGGCGGATACTTCGAGGCCGCTTTTTCCGAGTGTGCGCTTTTGCATGGAGTTTTCCTTTCCTAGCCCTGATATTGTTCGTCGCTGACCTTTTCCATCCAGTCGACCACCTTGCCGTCGAGGGCTTCGGCGATCGCGATGTGGGTCATGGCTGTTGTTGCGGATGCACCGTGCCAGTGCTTCTCGCCCGGTTCGAACCAGACGATGTCGCCGGCGCGGATGTCTTCGACAGGTCCGCCGTCACGCTGCGCGCGACCGTTGCCTGAGAGGACAATCAGCGTCTGACCGAGTGGATGGGTGTGCCAGGCGGTGCGGGCGCCGGGCTCGAAGGTCACCGTTGCACCGCCGACGCGTGCTGGCGGCGCCCCGCTGAACGGCGCGTCGATGCGGACCGTTCCGGTGAAATAGTCCGCCGGTCCCTTGGCGGATGGATCGGAGCCGTTTCGCTTGATTTTCATCTTTCGTCCTTTCGTGAGCTCAGGAGCGTGCTGCTCGGCTGACGTTCGGAAGAAGATTTAGTGCGGATGCTTTCCTACGATTAGATGGTATAAACGGCATGATCTTATGAGTAGGATTCATGAATGACGCGGCAATCGATCAACGATCTTATCGCCTTTCTGGCGGTGGCGCGGGAGAGAAGCTTCACGAAGGCCGCTGCCAAGCTCGGGGTGTCGCAATCGGCGCTCAGCCATACGATCCGCGGCCTCGAAACACGCCTCGGTCTTCGGCTGCTGACGCGCACGACGCGCAGCGTGTCGCCGACCGAGGCAGGCGAGCGGCTGCTGGGTTCGATCGGTCCACGTTTCGACGAGATCGAGAGTGAGCTGGCAGCACTCAGCGAATTTCGCGAGAAGCCGGCGGGTACGATCCGCATCACGGCGGGAGAGCATGCCGCCGACGCCATACTCTGGCCCGCCCTGGAGAAGCTGCTGCCTGATTATCCCGATATCAATGTCGAGATCATCGTCGATTATGGGCTGACCGACATTGTCGCCGAGCGTTACGACGCCGGCGTCCGCCTTGGCGAGCAGGTGGCGAAGGACATGATCGCCGTGCGTATCGGGCCTGATATGCGGATGGCGGTCGTCGGAGCGCCTGCATATTTCGACCGGCGGTCGAAGCCGCAGACGCCTTCTGATCTCACCGACCACAACTGCATCAATCTGCGCCTGCCGACCTATGGCGGGGTCTATGCCTGGGAGTTCGAGAAGGACGGACGTGAGGTGAAGGTGCGCGTGGAGGGGCAGCTGGTGTTCAACAACGCGCAGCTACGGTTGAACGCAGCACTTTCGGGGCTCGGTCTGGCGTACGTGCCGGAGGCGCTGGTGCGGCAGCCTCTGTCCAATGGACGGCTCGTTCGCGTGCTTGAGGATTGGTGTGCGCCTTTCCCCGGGTATCATCTTTACTATACGAGCCGTCGGCAAACCTCGCCGGCCTTCGCCTTGCTGGTCAATGCACTTCGCTACCGGGAGTGAGGCACACGAAATCCAGCCCGCTGGTTGCGGGCAGATGCCGACCCCAACGGGCAGATCTCAGATCGCGCTCTTGGCCGCGACGCCTGCCACGTAAGTCTCCACGATCGCGCGGT
Organism: Rhizobium sp. BK176; assembly: GCF_024808055.1. NCBI lineage: Bacteria > Pseudomonadati > Pseudomonadota > Alphaproteobacteria > Hyphomicrobiales > Rhizobiaceae > Rhizobium > Rhizobium sp. BK176. The sequence continues at coordinate 50,987 of NZ_JANUBV010000011.1, forward strand.
CGTCGCCCATGGTCTGCAGCAGGAAGAGCTCTTCCGGCAGCGCCTTCACGACCTCCATCTTCAGCGCCATTGCGGGCGTCGCGGCGGCATTGAGGACGACGATATCGGCGTCGGAGCCGACGTCGAGCGTGCCGATCCGGTCGGAGAGCGACAGCGAGCGGGCGTTGCCAAGGGTCATGTGGTAGTAGCTCTCCAGCGGGTTCAGGCGTTCGCCGAGCAGCTGCTGGATCTTGTAGGCCTCGTCCATGGTGCGCAGCATCGAATAGCTGGAGCCGCCGCCGATATCGGTGGCGACGCCGATGCGCACCGGCTTGTCGCGGCGTGCGAGCGCCTTCAGCGGGAAGAGACCGGAGCCGAGGAAGAGGTTCGAGGTGGGGCAATGCACCGCGACCGACCCTGCTTCGCTCATCGCATCGGCCTCGCGATCCGAGAGGTGGATGCAGTGGCCGAAGAGCGTCTTGTCGCCGAGCAAGCCGTAGCGGGCATAGATATCGGTGTAGTCTATGGCCTCGGGATAGAGCTCGCAGGTGAACTTGATCTCGTCGTGGTTCTCGGAGAGATGCGTCTGGATGTGCAGGTCAGGAAACTCGCGGGCGAGCGCCTGGGTGGCTTCCATCTGCGCCGGCGTCGACGTGATGGCGAAGCGCGGGGTGATGGCGACGTGGTTGCGGCCCTTGCCGTGCCATTCGGCAATGATCTGGCGGGTCTCGTCGTAGCCCATCTGTGGGGTGTCGAGCAGACCCTGCGGGGCATTGCGATCCATCATCACCTTGCCGCCGATCATGCGCATGTTGCGCTTCAGCGCCTCGGCGAAAAAGGCGTCGGCGGAGGCCTTGTGGACGGAGCAGTAGGCAACGGCCGTCGTCGTGCCATGGCGCACGAGTTCATCGTAGAAATGCCCGGCTATCCGCTGAGCATGGGCGCTTTCGACGAAGCGGCACTCCTCGGGAAAGGTATAGGTGTTCAGCCATTCCAAGAGGTTCGCGGCGTAGGAGGCGATCACCTGCATCTGCGGGAAATGCAGGTGCATGTCGATGAAGCCGGGCATGATCAGGTGGGGGCGATGATCGATGGTCACCACGTCGGCCGGGGCTTGCGCGCTGACCTGGTCATAGGTGCCGCAGGCAACGATCAGGCCATCCTTGATCAGCAGGGCGCCATCGCTTTCGTAGAGATAGCTACCGCTATCGCCAAGATCTTGAGGTGCGCGCAGGAAGGAGAGGAGGCGGCCGCGAAGAAGGGTGTGTGTCATGGCTTTCTACCTCTCGAATGCATCAGGGCGCCGGCTGGGCGGCGATAGCCGCCGGTGTGGCGGCGCAGCCGTACATGGTCTTGTCTCCGAATGCCAGAACTGCGTTGAGTGGGTAGTGACGGTCAGACATGCCGTCCGAGCAAGCCCCCTTGGTTAGTGTCAGCCTGAGGGGAGCAGGTCCGCCGGCGATTGTCCAGGTGGCGCTATCCTTCTCGATCGCCGGGCCGGAGTTGGCGCTCTTGATGTCCTCCACACCCGGGCGGCTGATGGTGATGCCGTCGGCGCGTATCTTGATCGCCCAGAAAGGCTCAGTGCCGAGGGCGTTGAGGTCGCCGTCAAAATTCCCTGTGGCTGCTGCCGGACTGCCCTTCGCCGTAGTCGCATCTGCGCCGCTCTGGCCGCAAGCGGTCAGGGTGGAGGCGAGGAGCATGAAGCGAAGGGCGGCTGACATCATTCCTGCTTGCCTTCGATTGCGCTTTCAAACCAGGCGACCAACAGCTTGCGTTCGTCCGGGGTGATGTCGGTCACGTTGCCGGGTGGCATGGCGTGGCTGCGGCCTGCCTGTATATAGATCTCGCGCGCACGAGCGGCAATTTCGGCATCGGCTTCCAGAACGACATCCTTCGGCGGTCGCGCCAGCCCCTCATAGACAGGCTCGGCGGCATGGCACATGGAGCAGCGCGTGCCGACAAGCTGCTTGACTGCGGGGAAATGCGCGTCGCCGGCGAATTGCTGGAACGCGGGAGCGACGGCCTGGGCGTCTTTCTCGCCTGTCAGCACCTTCGGCACCGTCGACAGCCACATGATCAGGATGAAAAGGATGACGGTCACGATCCAGGTCCAGGTCGGACGGCCCTTGCGGGCATGCGTCGTGTTGAACCAGTGGCGGATGGTCACGCCCATCAGGAAAACAAGAGCTGCTATTACCCAGTTATAGGCGGTGCCGAAAGCCAGCGGATAATGGTTCGACAGCATGAAGAAGATGACAGGCAGCGTCAGGTAGTTGTTATGAAGCGAACGCTGCTTGGCGATCGCACCGTATTTCGCATCGGGCGTACGTCCGGCGATCAGGTCAGCGACCACGATCTTCTGGTTCGGGATGATGATCATGAAGACGTTGGCCGACATGATCGTTGCCGTAAAAGCGCCGAGATGCAGGAACGCGGCGCGGCCGGTGAAAAGTTGCGTATAGCCCCAGCCCATGAAGACGATCACGGCGTAGAGCACCACCATCAGGCCCCAAGTGTTCTTGCCGAGCGGCGATTTGCACAAGAGGTCGTAGGCGATCCAGCCGACGGCGAGTGAGGCAAGCGAGATCAGGATCGCCACAGGCGCGCTGATGTCGAGCACATGGCGGTCGATGAGGAAGAGGTCGGCACCGCCATAGTAGACGATGCAGAGCATCAGGAAGCCGGAGAGCCAGGTGAAATAGCTCTCGTACTTGAACCAGGTCAGGTGTTCCGGCATCTGCGCCGGGGCCACGAGATACTTCTGGATGTGGTAGAAGCCGCCACCGTGCACCTGCCACTCCTCGCCATAGGCTCCGGGCGGAAGGTGCGGCCGTTTCACCAACCCGAGGTCGAGCGCAATAAAATAAAAGGACGAGCCGATCCAGGCAATCGCGGTAATGACGTGGAACCAGCGGGCCGCAAAGGCCAGCCATTCCCACGCGATGGCATATTCATACATTGAGTTCCCCTGTACTTCCCTCGACTCTTCACATTGCAGAAAGTGGCGTCCCGAGGAAAGGGGATAAGCGTCGGTTGAGCATCAACAGTAAGCGGGCCAGCATCCCTCGCAGTAACGAACTTGTGAAAATGCCCCGTACGGACCGGGTACACACGCAAAGCTCGCAGCGTTCGAAGCTCCGACTGCCTGCTCGGCGTTCAGGGGGGCTCCCGCCATTCTCGCCGTGCTCGGTTGCGCCTAGAGACCCAAACAGCACTCGGCACGCGTCGCTTTCAGCGGCTTGAGGCAGGCATCGGGCCGCTGTCCTACTCCCGGATCGGGGCGAAGGGCCAAGCTTGATCGGCATTGTAATATGCAAACCATATCAAGGCCCTTGGATTGGCCGATGAGATGGCAAGCCGATAGGGCTCTTTCGCCCCAAAAGCCTTTTTCGGGAACAGGTGTTCCCGCGCTCCGAGCAGGAGCGCGTCAAAAAGAATATGTGGCAAGCCAAGATGTCGACGCTTTTGCATCGGATGCTCTCCTGATGGTCGTGATCGGGTCGATCACGAAGCGTGCTTGCGGGCCGCCGTTCGCAAGCACGCGGAATGGTAAAGCGCGGTTCAAAGTGCGTGTGTCGACGCCGCTTTGCAGCATGGAAAGTGGCTTGAAATGTCACGGTTCGATTACAATTTCAGTTTTGAGGCCGTCGGAATGAGGTGAGAATCACGCCATTCCGACGGCGCATTCATCGACGGAGATGATGCCAATGCGCAGCATTCTTGTGTGTGTGATGATTGCATTTGCATCATGTGCCTACGCGCACGATGCGCCGTCGGGTTGGAGCTATGAGCCCTTTTGTTGCAATGGCGACAGCGAGAACGGGGACTGCCAGATGATTCCTCCCAAGAGCGTCGCGATCACGCCGCACGGATATCGGGTCACGCTGCTACCGGGTGATCATAGGCTTGTTACACACGCACATGTCTTCCTTCTTCCCATGGGCAAGGCAATGCGTTCCGGTGATGGTGACTATCACCTTTGTCTGTTCCCGAACGAGGACACGCCACGCTGCTTCTACGCGCCTCAGATGGGTTATTAGCTGCCGCCGGTCCCGGCGACGTTCATTTCAGCAAGAACCCAGTTTCGGAATGCCTTGATCTTAGGGACGTTGCGGCGGTTCTCCGGATAAGCCAGCCAGTAGCCGCGGCCATCGGTGCATTGAAGCTCGAATGGGCGGATCAGCTTCCCGCTCGCAAGTTCCTCCGGATAGAAGTCAGGTGTCAGGATCGCAACGCCCTGGCCGGCCACCGCGGCCGCGGCCTCATAGGCTTGGGCGCCATAAAAGCTCGTGCTTCTCTTCTCGAAGCTGGGAATCGGTACGCCCGCAGCTTCGAGCCATTGGTGCCACCAAGGATCGGTGGGATCGAAAATCCGAAGCTTCAAGAGGTCGGCAGGCTCATGAATCCCGCCAATACTTTCCGCCAGTGCCGGGCTCAGCATAGGCGTGAAATAGACGTCCATCAGTTTGTCCGCCCGCAGCCCCGGCCATTCTCCCCTGCCTGAGCGGATGCCGACATCGACTGCTTCGCGGCCGAAATCGACCAGCGAATCCGTGGTGCTGAGCCGCACGGCGATATTCGGATTGGCGAGCTGAAAATTGCCAAGCTTGCGCGCAAGCCATTGGGACGCGAACGTCGCCAGGCAGGTGATCTGTAGGGTTACCTCTGTTTCCCCACGCGCCTCGGCCATGGCGAGTTGCAGCATTTCGAAAGCTTCGGTCACCTGCGGGGCCAGCCGTTCTCCGGTCTCGGTCAGGCTGATGTGGCGTGGACGACGCAGGAACAGCGGCTCGCCGACATTCTCCTCCAGTAGTTTTACCTGGTAGCTAACGGCGGTCTGCGTCATGCCGAGTTCTTCGCCCGCACGCGTAAAGCTGCCGAGCCGCGCCACGGCCTCGAAGACCCGCAGGGCGTTCAAAGGAAACTGCTTTGACAGCTTCATGGATAAGTTCTCTTTATGCGTTCCAACGATTGTTCGATTGGAATTGCAGCATTTATTGGCGCAATCTGCAACCCAACGGATCAGATTGTTGAGGTGATGTTATGGATTGCGTCGTTATCGAGCACAAGAGCCATGCGAGGGTTTCCGAGACTTCCAATTGGCTCTCAGGCCTTGGCCGCAGACTGCTGCGGCGGTTTTCGGAATGGGACCGGCTGGACCTCGAAGGCATGCCTGATCGCGTCAAGCGCGACCTCGGTTTCCTGGACGGGCGGGAGCCGCGTTTCGACAGGGAGTTCTGGCAGTAGGCATCAACGGAGAAAAGGCAGCACTTGAGTGCTGCTTTTTCTCAGGCCTGCTTCATACGCTCGACGGCCATCAGCACGCGCTCCGGTGTTGCCGGCGCGTCGAGCCGAGGGCAGACCTTGTAGTTCGCAACACTGGCGACAGCCATCGAGAGTGCTTCCAGCACCGAAATCGCCAGCATGAACGGTGGTTCGCCGACTGCCTTTGAGCGGCCGATGGTGGCTTCCGTATTTTCCGACCATTCCGCCAGCCGGACGTTGAAGCTCTTCGGGCGATCGGAGGCGAGAGGAATCTTGTAAGTCGAGGGCGCATGTGTGCGCAGCCTGCCTTTTTCGTCCCACCACAACTCTTCGGTCGTCAGCCAGCCCATGCCCTGCACGAAAGCACCTTCGACCTGGCCGATATCGATGGCCGGGTTCAGCGAGCGCCCGACATCGTGCAGGATATCGGTGCGTTCAATCATGTATTCGCCGGTCAGCGTATCGATCGACACTTCCGAGCAGGCGGCGCCGTAGGAGTAGTAGTAGAACGGAGTGCCTCGGCCGGCCGCGCGATCCCAATGGATCTTGGGCGTCTTGTAAAAGCCCGCAGCGGAAAGCTGAACGCGGGCAAAATATGCCTGCTTGATGAAGTCAGGAAAGGCGAATTCCTTGTCGCCGACTCGTACACGGTTCGGCAGGAAGACGACATCCTTTGGCGGCACCGCCCATTTCTCGGCGGCAAAGGCGACCAGCCGCTCCTTGATCTGGCGGGCGGCATCATAAGCCGCCATGCCGTTCAGATCCGATCCGGACGACGCGGCCGTTGCCGAGGTATTCGGCACCTTACCTGTGGTCGTGGCTGTGATCTTCACCCGCTCGATGTCGACCTGGAAGCTGTCGGCCAGCACCTGCGCCACCTTCGTGTAGAGACCTTGGCCCATCTCCGTGCCGCCATGGTTCAGGTGGATCGAGCCATCCTGATAGACATGAACAAGAGCGCCTGCCTGGTTGAAAGCCGTCAGCGTGAAGGAGATGCCGAACTTCACTGGCGTCAGCGCGATGCCCTTGCGGATGAAGCGGCTGTTGCGGTTGAACTCGATGATTGCGTTGCGGCGCGCCTGATAGTCGGCGCTTTCCTCCAACTCATTGACGATGCGGCCGATGATGTTGTCTTCGACCTCCTGGTGATAGGGGGTGAGCGTGCGACCCGAACCGGGTTGTCCGTAGAAGTTGAGTTTGCGGATTTCGAGCGGATCCTTGCCGACGACGTAGGCAATTTCTTCGATGAAGCGTTCCGCACCGAGCATGCCTTGCGGGCCACCGAAACCGCGGAAGGCGGTGTTCGAGACGGTGTGAGTTTTCAGCGGCTTGGATGCCAGGTGAACATGCGGGTAGAAGTAGCTGGAATCCGCATGAAACAGCGCGCGGTCGGTCACCGGCCCGGAGAGGTCGGAGGAGAAGCCACAGCGGGCGGCGTAGGTGGCATCGACGGCGTGGATCCGCCCATCGTCGTCGAAGCCCAGTTCATAATCGACGAGAAAATCGTGGCGCTTGCCGGTAGCAGCCATATCCTCGTCGCGGTCGGGCCGGAACTTGATGGCACGCTTCAGCTTCTTGGCGGCGATTGCAGCAAGGGCTGCAAACTGGTTGCCCTGCGTTTCCTTGCCGCCGAAGCCGCCACCCATGCGGCGAACGTTCACCGTCACCGCATTCGATGGGATATCGAGGACGTGGCCGACGATGTGCTGGATCTCACTCGGATGCTGGGTTGACGACCAGACCGTAACCTCGTCGTCCTCGCCGGGAATTGCCATGGCGACATGGCTTTCGAGATAGAAATGCTCCTGGCCGCCGATCCGCATTTGGCCCTTCAGGCGCCGCGCCGCGTTTTCCATTTCCGTTTTCGCATCGCCGCGCTGCAGGGTCATCGGGGTGATGACGAGCGGGCTGCCGTTGGCAAGCGCGCCGTCGATATCGCTCCAATGCGGCAGCTCGCGGTATTCGATCTTCGCCTTGCGGGCGGCTCGCCGGGCAATCTCGCGCGTCTCGGCAATGACGGCGAAAATCGGTTGGTTGTGGAATTCGACCTTTTGTTCCGCGAGCAACGGTTCATCGTGGCTACCGTTTGAACTGACGTCGTTGACGCCCGGGACGTCCTTGCCGGTGAACACCCAGATGACGCCTCGTGTGGCTTCGACCTCGGAGAGGTCCATGCTGACGATCTCGGCGTGGGCTCGGTCTGACAGGCCCAAGGCGCCGTGCAGCAGGTCGACAGGCTCAGGCAGGTCGTCGATATAGTCGGCAGAGCCGGTGACATGCTTGTGTGCGGAATCGTGGCGCTGTGCGTCGTGCATGGCGCCGTTGATGATGAATTTTGGATCGCCGAAGGTCGACTTGTCCATCATGCCACCTCTTCGAAGCGGTGGAGTTCAGCCGGCGTTCCTGATGTTTCCAGGAAAAAGCGCATCAGCAGGTTCTTCGCCGTCAGTTGGCGATATTCGGCCGTTGCGCGCCAGTCGGTCAGTGGCTGGAAGTCGGCATCGAACTCGGCCCGCACCGCCTCGATCGTCTGTTCGTTCCAAGGTTTGCCCATCAGCGCGTTCTCGACCTGGCGCGCGCGCTTCGGCGTTGCCGCCATGCCCCCAAAGGCAATCCGGATGTCGTTGACGTCGCCTTCGCCGTCCAGCGTCAGATAGAATGCGCCGAGAACCGCGGTGATGTCCTCATCGCGGCGCTTGGTGATCTTGTAGACGGCAAATCGCGTGTCCTCGGCGGGATAGGGTACGAAGATGCTCTCGACGAATTCGCCGGGACGCCGATCCTGCTTGCCGTAAGCGATGAAGAAGTCCTCGAGCCGTAGCATCCGCGGACCGGCAACAGAGCGCAGCGTCACCGTGGCGCCTAGGGCGATCAAGGGTGGCGGCGTATCGCCGATCGGCGAGCCGTTCGCGATATTGCCGCCGATCGTGCCCATGTTGCGGACCTGATCGCCACCGATACGGTCGATGAGACGGCCAAGTGTGGGCACCTTCTTGGCAATGATCTCGAAGGCGCGGCTGTAGGTGACGCCTGCGCCGATGGTAAAACCGCCATCGCCCGCGGTGATCGACTGCAGATCGGTCAGATGGTTGATGAAGACAATCGGATCCAAGGCACGCATCTGCTTGGTCACCCAGAGCCCGACATCGGTAGAGCCGGCAACAATGGTGGCGTTTGGTTCCTCGGCCAGAACGCGCGCCAGCGCGTCCAGCGAGGCCGGGACGACCAGCCGGCCCTCTGCCGTGGTGATCGAAATGGTCTGGCTGGTCCGCATCGCCCAGAGGCGCGAAATGATCTCGGAGCGGGTCTTCTCGAGCGGGTCGAAGAGCGCGCTCGGGCGGGTGTGGCTCACCTGCTCGGCGGCTTTCACGATCGGCTCGTAACCGGTGCAACGACAGAGATTGCCTTGCAGTGCCTTTTCGATGTCGGCCCGGCTCGGCTTGTCGTTGGAAAGCCAGAGACCATACATCGACATGATGAAGCCTGGCGTGCAGAACCCGCACTGCGAACCGTGGCAATCGACCATTGCCTGCTGTACCGGATGAAGCGTGCCATCCTTGGCGGCCAGATGCTCGACCGTGACGACATGGGTGGCGTTCAGCGATCCCATGAAGCGGATGCAGGCATTGACGGACTCGTAGTGCAGCTTGCCGTCGATCAGCCGACCGACGAGGACGGTGCAGGCGCCACAATCGCCTTCCGCGCATCCTTCTTTCGTGCCCATCAGCCGGCGCTTCAACCGAAGATAGTCAAGAAGAGTCTCGGTCGGTCGGACAGCGCTGAGCGAGACGTCCTCGCCATTCAGGATGAAGCGGATGCTGTCGTTCATGTCGTTCCCTGGTTTTTATCTTTATTTTGAATGGTTATGCCGCGGTCCAGCCACCGTCAATCGAGATGTGGGTGCCGGTTACCTGCCGGGCTTCGTCGCTTGCGAGATAGAGAGCCAGCGCGCCAATCTCTTCCGCCTTGACGAATTCATGCGTCGGCTGGGCCTTGAGGATCACGTCAGTCTTGACCTGCTCCTCGGTGATGCCGCGTGCCTTCGCCGTATCCGGTATCTGCTTCTCGACGAGAGGCGTCAGCACGTAGCCCGGGCAGATTGCGTTCACGGTCACGCCAAACTCGGCAAGCTCCAGCGCCGCCGTCTTCGTCAGGCCCAATATACCATGCTTTGCCGCGACATAGGCGGATTTGAATGGCGACGCGACCAGGCCATGCGCAGAGGCGATGTTGATGATGCGGCCCTGCTTTTTTGTCTTCATCAGCGGAATAGCGGCCCGCATTGTATGAAACGAACTCGATAGGTTGATCGCAATAATCTGGTCCCACTTTTCGATCGGGAAATCCTCGATCTTCTCGACATGCTGAATCCCGGCATTGTTAACCAGCACATCGACGCTGCCGAAGGTCTTGGCGCCTGTTTCGATCAGATCCGCGATTTCAACCGGCTTCGTCATGTCTGCCGGATGGTGGATAACCTTCGCCTCCGAGGTCGATTCAAGTTTCTCGATTATCGCCTTGATTTCCTCAGGCTTTCCGAAGCCGTTGATGACGATATTGTCGCCCTTGCCAGCGAAGGCTGTCGCGATCGCAAGGCCGATGCCGCTGGTGGATCCGGTGACGACGACTGTTCTGGCCATTCTCTTCTCCTCAAGCCATTTTGCGACGCAATAGAGATGAGGTTATGCGCAAAGCATCGTTGCTGGCAATTGCGCTGATGCCAAATCTCTTGTGTCGAAGAGAGGCGGGGTTCTTTCCTCGCCCGCCCTCCTGTCCTATTGATTTCTCCCGACAATCACGATCAGCGGGGGGACAAGCATGAGCGGATATGTTCTGGCAATCGATCAGGGGACGACATCGACCCGGGCGATCGTCTTCGACGGCGAGATGCAGATCGCCGGTGCGGGCCAGAAGGAGTTCCGCCAGATCTATCCTCAGTCCGGCTGGGTGGAGCACGATCCGGAGGAAATCTGGGATTCTGTCGTCTCGACGATCAAGATGGCGATCCGCGAAGCCAGGATCGAGGCAAAGGACATCGCGGCGCTCGGGATTACAAACCAGCGTGAGACTGTCGTCGTCTGGGAGCGTGAGAGCGGTAAGCCGATCCACAACGCGATCGTCTGGCAGGATCGCCGCACGGCTAGCTATTGCGACAAGCTGAAGAGGCAAGATCTCGAAAGGACCTTCACCAGGAAGACCGGCCTTCTCCTTGATCCATATTTCTCCGGCACCAAGCTTTCGTGGCTGCTCGCCAACGTCAAGGGTGCGCGGGCACGCGCCGCCAAGGGAGAATTGTGCTTCGGCACGGTCGATACCTTTCTGATCTGGCGGCTGACGGGCGGCAAGGTGTTCACGACCGATGCGACGAACGCCTCCCGCACACTGATGTACAACATTGCCGACAACAGCTGGGACAAGGATCTCCTTGATATCCTGCGGGTTCCGGCGGCGATGCTACCCGAGGTGAAGGACTGTGCAGACGACTTCGGTACAACCGAGAAGCGGATACTTGGAGCGGAGATCCCGATCCTTGGTGTCGCCGGCGACCAGCACGCCGCGACCATCGGGCAGGCATGCTTCGAACCCGGCATGATGAAGTCGACCTACGGAACCGGTTGCTTTGCGCTGCTCAACACTGGCAGCGACATTGTTCGCTCGAAGAACCGGTTGCTGACGACGATCGCCTACCGGCTGAACGGCGAGACGACCTACGCGCTCGAAGGGTCGATCTTTATTGCGGGCGCGGCCGTGCAGTGGCTTCGTGACGGGCTTGGCATCATCGATACGGCCTCGCGCACTGGCGAGCTCGCCGACGCCGCGGATCCGACGCAGGACGTCTATCTGGTTCCCGCGTTCACCGGTCTCGGTGCACCGCATTGGGATGCAAACGCCCGCGGCGCGATGTTCGGTCTAACGCGCAACAGCGGCCCGAAGGAGTTCGCACGTGCCGCGCTCGAAGCGGTTTGCTACCAGTCGCGCGACCTGCTCGATGCCATGCACAAGGATTGGAAGGGCGGTGTGGACAACACCGTTCTTCGCGTCGATGGCGGCATGGTCGCGTCCGACTGGACGATGCAACGGCTCGCCGACATTCTCGACGCGCCGGTCGACCGGCCCGTTATCCTCGAAACCACGGCGCTCGGCGCCGCCTGGCTTGCCGGCAGCAAGGCAGGCGTCTGGCCGGATCGCGGAGGCTTTGCCAAGAGTTGGCAACGCAACCGCCGCTTCGAGCCGGCTATGGACGAGAAGACGCGCGCAGCAAAGCTCAAGGGCTGGCGTAGTGCCGTCAAGCGCACGATCGCCGATGTGTGACGAGCGCGATCGTTTCCTGAGCAGGTCGGTGGGCGTCTATTCCCGTATTTCTCCGGTCGCCCGGCTGATGCGATGTTCCAGAAATGTCAGACGGTTTTCCCTGATGGCCTGCAGAGCCGACATGTCGCTGCCCGCTATTTTCAGGTGAGGCAAATGCTCTCTGTAGACGAGCTCGAATATTGCGGCGCGCGTGTCCGGATCGACGGGGTTCGCCTCGTAGACAGGTAGGTCTGCGTGGATTGAAGGGTGGCCCGTGGCCCGGTCGATACGCGTGAAGTAGACCGGCTTGCTCTGAATCCGCGTGGTCGTTACCGCCATGTCGGCGCAGATTTCCAGAGCCTGCAGGACGGTGAACCTCTCCTGCCTTGCGGGCAGGACGAAGCGATGCACGATATCCATCGACCGGCCGCTGTCGCTCAAGTTGGCGATGATGGCGAGATCGCCCAGGCGAACCATGATTGTCTGCGTCTCGTGAACGGTTATCAGATCGAAGTCCTCGCGATAGCGGTCGTCGTCAATCGCCAGGATGACGACGGAGCCGAGGACCTCCGGCGAAAGGTGCGCGCCGGTGTAGGGAGAGCGGGCGAGGCAATGGATGTGATGGAGCGTCGTCCAGTCGGTATCCTTGTCCTGCATGACGGCCTTTACCCGCTGATCCGGGTTGATTGGGATGGCGCCGTCCTTGATCAAGAACTTCAGGAAGACCCAGGAAAGCCAGGTAAACAGCAGGCGCTGGCCGTTCTCGTCGAGAAGCCGCTGGAGCTTCGCATAGCCCCCTTGTGTCAGTTGCCGCACCGGCTGCTCGAGCTTCTTTCCAAGCAACGAATTGCAATCCTTGCAGCAGGGCATCGTATGGCCGCCGTACTGCCTGGCCTTGTAATCATGCGGGAGAGTGATTTCCTTGTCATAAAGGTCGTACTTCCGCAGGATCCATTTGGGCAGGACGTGTTCCCGATTGGCCACTTTGCCGTTGAGAGGTTCACAGCAGATTAGGCACCGTGTCCTTTCGCTGACGAGATCGATAAAGGTGTCGGTATCGATGTAGACCTTGGGGTCATTCAAATACGGTGAGGGCGCCATGTCCTTGTCTCCCGTCGGGTCGATGCGCACAATATGCACCGAGTTTCCCGCCACGTCGCCCTAAACTGCGGCGCGCTCTGGAGTTACGGAATGTCGAGGGCACGCTGGCGGCGCTAGGATGGGTCGGGTCGCATACCATTGTCGTCGATCGTCCTGAGGGGAAAGCCGGCGGGCAGGGACTCGGCTTCAACGGTGCGCAGCTTTTGGCAAAGGAGATCTCCCTGGTGACCAATTCCCTGCGCCGCGGCGTGGCGGTTTCGATCGAACGTGCTGCCTAGCTACGATCAAGCGGGAACCGCCTGCCGCTGCCGCCGCGTGGGTGGCGTATAGAGCCAGGCGGCGCCGCTGCGATCGGCGATTGCCCGGATCGCAAGCGAGAGACCAATCGCAAAGACGACCACCAGCGGCGCGGTGATGTAGCCACTTGTAGCATTGCTTCCAACGATGGTGGCGACCATCGCGACTACAAGCGAGACGATCATGACATGTGTCACGTAGACGGGAAGCGTGTTGCGCCCGAAGTAGGCGAAGGCGTGGCGCACTGGCTGCAGGCGCGACATCAGCACAGCCGTTCCGCACAGCCATGCCAGGCCGGCGATGGAGGAGGCCAACGCCCAACTGCCTTTCTCAATGGCCTGCAGGCGCCAGCGCAGCCCGTAGAGCGCGGTGAAGATGAGTAAACCCGCGCAGGCGGTCAGCAGTGGCCGCTCCGTGATCGCGTCGACCACGGATCTTCCGTACCAGCAGCCGAAGAGAAAGAAGACGAAATACTGCAGCACGTTGCGATGGGTGAAGAGATCGATCGGCAGGTGCTCGCCGAAGGTCAGGATCGATAGCGACGCCGCGAGAACCATTGCGGTCGGGCGGTGGGCAGAGGAGAGAAGCTTCGTCGCGATCATGAAGATAGCGAGCGCCCAGATGAACCATATGCCGGTGTTCGGTGCCCACCACATTTCAAGCAATTGATAGGGATCGCTTCCTTCCGTCGGCACCAGGACATTGGTCTGGATGTAACGGAAGAACAGCCAGCGGGCGGTACTCCAGATCGCGAAGAGATAGACGAGCAGCCAGATCTTCCGACGCAGGAAATCGCCCCATGGCGCGCGCATGGCGGAGGCTGCCAGAAAGCCGGAGACCGTAAAAAACAACGGCATCCGGATGGGCGTCATGATGCTGCTCAGGCGGGCATAAAGGTCGGGCGCGATGTTGTGGAAGTCGTGATAGAGGAGGGTATGGTAGATCACCACGAGAATGATGGACATACCCTTGGCGATATCCAGCCAATCGATGCGGGTTTTCTGCTGCAATGGCCGCTCTCCGATTTGTGCAATGCAGCGAGATAGATAGATCAAATGCGTCAAAAACGAGGGGTGGGGAAAAAATTGCACTGCGAGCGTGCATTGTACGGTTTTAAGTGCCGCCGCCTTTCGCCCGCATCAGCGACGCAGCCACGGCGTGGCGGTACTCCAGAAGATCACGTCGGCACCGAGATAATCGTCGGCGAAGGCGGTGAACTCCTCTTTGGTGAACGGCTTCTTCGTCTTCGGATTCTTGTAGGTCAAAGTCGGTTCCTGCACAGCGAGGCCGACGAAGGCTAGCTTGGCCTTGTATTTGTTGAAGAACGGATAAGAGTTCTTCATCTGGCCTTTGCGGTAAGGAACGATATCCGGACCGCCGAGACCGACGTCATTCCTTGCCGCGAACTCGAAAAGCCGTCCCATATAGTTGTGGTCGTTTTCCCATTCGCAGGGCCAGAAATTGACGTACTGGACGACTTTGCTCTTGTTGAAGGCCTTACGGGCGAAGGCGAGATTTTCCATCTCGGCCTGGAAGTAGGCGTCGCAGCTGTAGCCATCCGGCTCGTGTTTCGGATCGAGATCGATCGCCGTCTCCGGCAGATTGACGCCGTAGATCTCGCCGTCGAACCTTGCGGCAAGGGCGGCCAGCAGCGCCTGATAGCGTTCGCGCACAGCGGGGTTCCATTGCTGTGCCACCCAGCCGGATCCAACGGGCTTGCTTTCGCCGGGATTGTCGAACTGCGCGGTTATGCCGCCGCCATACGCCTTGTCGACCATCAGGTAGTCAGGGACGTTTCTCGCTTTCGGTTCGAAGAAGCGATCCTGGATTTGGATGAAGAGCTTCTTGTTCAGACGCTTGATGATGGCAAGATCGGCCTCGATGGCAGAAAAATCATATTGCCCCTTCGCCGTCTCGAGCTGGCGCCAGTTGTAGACGATCTGCACGCCGCCGATGTCCGGCCGGCTGATGAATATGCTCGCCCCTTCAAGATCGCCAGAGCTGGTGTAGATGAAATTTTCCGGCGCAGATGCCGCACTTGTCGTGCTGTGCATGCAAAACAGAAGGGCGCAGGCGGCAAGCAGGCTGAGGGGGGTCTTCATTCTAGTCTCGACATTTCTCTGGGGGTCGCTGGATGGCCGTGAGAGGTTCAGCAATCCCGAGCAAAATGGGCGGCTTGATGGCGCAGGCGTGGCGATACTTGGCGGGAGGCTCATGTCCACAGCTGGATCGCTTATTGGCCCATGCCAGCATGAGCGGAACGTCTGGAATCCGCGCGCCGACACTGCCATAAATGAGGTTCATCGAGGGAGGTATCGCCATGCAGAAGAATGCGCCGGACTTCAGCCTTGCTGGTAAGGTGACTTTGGTGACGGGAGCAAGCCGCGGCATCGGTCGAGCTTGTGCCGCTGCATGTGCTGCAGCAGGCTCCGATATTGTTTTGGGGGTGCGGGATGTCGCAGCCTCGGCGGCCCTTGTTGCCGAACTGGAAAGTGTGGGACGAAAGGTTCTCCCCGTTAGACTGGAGATTCCCAACAAGGCCCATATCGCAGAAGCCGTCGACGCAGCACTTGCTACGTTCGGCCGGATCGACGTCCTCGTCAACAACGTCGGCGTGGCTCCGGGCAATCTCGCGGAACTCGTTGAAGAGAAAGACCTTGACGAGATACTTGACGTCAACATCAAGGGCACCTTTCTGATGACGCAGGCCGTTGGTCGTCACATGATCGAGCGCAATGGGGGGCGCATCATCAATATCAGCTCACAGGCGGGTACCGTGGCGCTGCGCGGCGAGGCTATCTATTGCATGAGCAAGGCGGCCATTAATCACCTGACGCGCTGCCTTGCAGCCGAATGGGCACGCTATAACGTCACCGTAAACACCGTGTCGCCGACGTTCATACACACGGATGGTACAGCACCGTTCTTGTCCGACACCGACAATCGCAAGGCGACGCTCGATCACATTCCGCTCGGCCGGATCGGTGAAACCGATGATGTGGTGGGCGCCGTCGTCTTCCTTGCATCACCGGCGGCAAGCCTGATCACCGGAGCGAACCTGCTGGTGGATGGTGGATGGTCCGTCGCCTGAGATCGAGGCGCTCCCGCTGACCATGCCCCAACAGCCGACGCAGGTCGCCATCCCAATAGCGAGTAGCCTTTGACAAGGACAGGAACCTGAACCTTGGGGCAATCCCCAGCAACTAAGGCACCTAGAGGCTGGCTGCTCGCCGGATCAAAGCAAGAACCGGACCGGTGACGGGTTGAGATAGCCATCAGCAAGAGGTATGTGCTGCCGACCGCAAGCGGCTTTCGCAAACAACAAGGTGCATCCTGGCATGACTCCAGATTTCCTCGTCACTCATTCCGGTGGCTTCCATGCCGATGAAGTGCTGTCGAGCGTCATCCTGACCCGGCTCTTCCCGCAGGCCCGTGTGATCCGGAGCAGAGCCCCGGAGTGGATCAAACCGGCCCCCGATCGGATCATCTATGACGTCGGCGGCGCGTATGATGCCTCGCAGGGCATCTTCGACCACCATCAGCGTGGCGCACCTTTGCGCGACGATGGGCAGCCCTATAGCTCGTTCGGCCTGATTTGGAAGCATTACGGTCGCGACTACCTTGTTGCCACGGACATTCCCGAAGCTCACGTCGAGGCATTGCATGCCTCGTTCGATCTCGCCTTCGTGCTGCCGATCGACCTGACGGACAACGGCGCCCTCAGCCCGTCGGGGCCGTTGGCCGGGCTGACGCTGCCGGCTTTGCTAGAAACTTTGAAGCCGGTGTTCGACGACACTGATCCGAATGCCGATGATCGGAGATTTCAGGACGCCGTCGCGATTGCCCGCAGTTTCGTCGAGGCAAGGATCGCCCAAAGCGCTGCCAAATTGCGGGCGGAGACACTTGTCCTTGAGGCCATCGAGCGCGCGGGGCGGGGGCGCGTTCTCGAGCTTCCGATGGGAATGCCTTTCCGCCCTGCGATCGTCAAGGCGGGCGCCGATCATCTTCTGCTTGTCGTTCACCCGCGAGAAAAGGACTGGTGCGTTACCGGGATTCGTCGTGGGGACGAGGGGTTCGAGCTTCGCGCGGATCTGCCGTCCGCCTGGGCCGGCCTGACCAATCACGACCTCGAAGCTGTCTGCGGCGTCGAGGGCGCAACCTTCTGTCACAACGGCCGCTTCGTGGCGGCTGCCCGGACTCGCGAGGCCGCATTGGCGATGGCCGAGTTGGCCGTGCAAGAGGCCGTTGCCGTCGGAGCCGCTAGCTGAGACAGGCCTGAAAAGGGCTCGCTCTGACAGATGTCTGCCACAACGGCCGCGCAGCGCGTGGCCGGTTGTTTCTCTTGTGCTGCGCTGGCCTCCTTCAGTCGCCGCACGTTTAGCCATCTCCTTCTCCAAGCTGTATTTTTTTGCTGCGTCCTGTCGGATGTCGCGCTACTCCTTCGTCATTCGGGAAGAGGAGTAAGAGATGCTTTATGCAATCCTTTGTTATGCCAATGAAGAAACCGTGTTCTCCTGGACTAAGGAGGAAGAGGACGCCGTGATGGCGAAGCTCTACGCCGTCCAGGCACCCCTTGCCGAACGCGGCAAGCTTGGTCCGGTTGGTCGGCTGATGCCGACGACGGCGGCGACCACCGTGCGCAAGGGCAAAGAGGAACCGCTCGTTCTCGACGGTCCCTTCGCGGAAACGAAGGAAGCGCTCCTCGGCTTTTACGTGGTTGATTTCGACACTCTCGAGGAGGCCGTTGCCTTCTCCAAGGAGCTTTCCTCGGTCAATCCGGGTTCGACCTCTTACGAAATTCGGCCGTTCTACGTGTTCCGGCCGGGAGATTCTTCGACATGACAGACATTGCCTGGATCGACGTGACGCTTGCTTCGGCCCGGCCGAAGGCGCTTGGCGCGCTGCTCAGATACTTCCGCGACCTCGATATCGCGGAGGAGGCCTTTCAGGAGGCCTGCCTGCGCGCCATCCGCACCTGGCCGGACAAGGGGCCGCCGCGCGATCCGACGGCATGGCTGATCTTCGTCGGCCGCAACAGCGGTATCGACGCGGTGCGCAAACGCTCGAAGACGCAGGCGCTTCCGGATGAGGAACTGATTTCGGACACCAGTGACGCTGAAAGCGATATCGCCGAACGGCTTGATGATTCCAACTATCGTGACGATATCCTGCGACTGCTGTTCATCTGCTGCCATCCGGATCTGCCGGCCACGCAACAGATCGCACTGGCGCTCCGCATCGTCTCCGGACTTACCGTGCAGCAGATCGCCCGTGCCTTCCTCGTTGGCGAAAGCGCCATGGAGCAACGGATCACGCGGGCCAAGGCGCGCGTTGCCAAGGCCGGTGTGCCCTTCGAGACGCCGGATGCGCAAGAGCGCGCCGAGCGACTCTCGATCGTCAGCACGATGATCTACCTCATCTTCAACGAGGGCTATAGTCAAGCCGATCCGAAGCACGAGGCCTGCGCCTTCAGCGACGAGGCGATCCGGCTTGCACGGCTTCTGCTGCGCATTTTCCCCAGCGAGCCGGAGCTGATGGGTCTGTTGGCGCTGATGCTGCTGCAGATCTCACGGCGCCAGGCCCGCTTCAACGGTGAGAACGACATCGTGTTGCTCGAGGATCAGGATCGTTCGCTATGGAACCGCGAGCTCATTAACGAAGCGCTGGCGTTGCTCGACAAGGCGATCCGTCATCGCCAGCCCGGGCCTTACCAGCTGCAAGCGGCCATTGCCGCGCTGCATTCGCGCGCCAAGCGCGCCGAAGATACGGATTGGGAGGAAATCGAGCTGCTTTACCGGGCGCTTGAGCGTGTTCAGCCGTCGCCCGTGATTACGCTCAACCGCGCCGTTGCTGTCTCCAAGCTCAAAGGGCCAGAGGAGGCGTTGGCCCTTGTCGAAACGCTTGGTGAAAAGCTCGATGGCTATTTCTACTATCACGGTTTGCGTGGCGGCCTGCTGAAGCAACTCGGGCGCGCCCGTGAGGCGCACGAGGCATTTGATCGCGCCATCGCGCTGGCTCACTCGGCAGCCGAGGCCGCCCACATCCGCCAGCAGATAGACAGCCTCGTTCATTCCGCCGCTCAGCCGATCGCGAAATAATCTTCAAAAAGATCCTGTCTAGTTGTCGGAACTGGAAAACCTCCCACGTCCTTGTAACAACCTGATCGAAAACAGGTTTCGTTCAACAGGAGAATGCTGAAATGACCGAGGAAGCTCAACACGAACTGGTTCTCGTGCGTGAATTCGATGCCCCGCGCGAGAAAATTTTCAAAGCCTGGACCGATCCTGTTCTGATGAAGGAATGGTTTGTGCCACGTCCCTGGAGCATTGCTGACGTGCAGATCGATGCACGGCCGGGCGGCTCGAACCTCATCGTCATGCGCAGCCCCGAGGGCCAGGAGTTCCCCAACCGCGGCGTCTATCTCGAAATCGTCGAAAACGAGAAAATCGTCTTTACCGACGCCTTTACCAGTTCCTGGGTGCCGTCCGAAAAGCCGTTCTTCGTCGGCATCATCCTGCTGGAGGACCTGGGCAACGGGCGGACGAAATACACCGCCAAGGCGAGACACTGGACGGCGGCCGACAAGGAGCAGCACGAGCAGATGGGCTTCCATGAGGGCTGGGGCAAATGCGCCGATCAGCTTGCTGAGCTGCTCCCGAGAATCTGAAATCGGAATCGAAACAGGGGGATCGAGGTATGTCTGCAATTGTTGATTCAACGGCCCGGCTTCCGCGCTGGCAGACCGTCACCGGCACAGTCATGAGCGGCCTGATCGTTGCCTTCCTGGTTTTCGACGGCGCGATCAAGCTGGTGCCGATCGCGCCGGTCACGGAGACGATGACTGCGCTTGGCTATTCGGGAGATCCGATGCTTGCCCGCGGCCTCGGGATCGTGACGCTTCTATGCGCGCTGCTTTACGCCATTCCACGAACGTCGGTGCTAGGCGCGATCCTGCTCACCGGTTTGCTCGGCGGCGCAATCGCCACACATCTGCGTGTTGGGAGCCCGATCTTCTCGCACCTGCTGTTCGGCGTCTATCTCGGGCTGATTGCCTGGGGTGGCCTCTATCTCAGGTGCGAGGCCGTTCGAAAAATGATTCCGTTCAAGCTCTGAAGTCATTGATTTCAGGATAGAAGTTCGCCGCGATGCCAAGTTGCGGCGATGCTGCTTATCGATATTCTCGAACGATCGGTTCCAGAATTTGTATTTGCGCTGAGGCCGCTCCATCCTTATCTCCATCTGTAGATTCAACGGGATGCGAGCCATGGAACTAGGCCTCTACACCTTTGCCGACGTGAACCCGACTCCGAGCCGAAGCAAGGGTGAGGAAGGCGCAGAACGACTGAAGCATCTGCTCGAGGAAATCGAGCTCGCCGATCAGGTCGGGCTCGATGTCTTCGGCTTGGGCGAGCATCACCGGCCGGACTATGCGGCTTCGGCGCCCGCAGTCGCTTTGGCTGCCGCTGCCGTGAAAACCAAGCGCATTCGGCTGACCAGCGCCGTGACCGTGTTGAGCTCGGACGATCCGGTTCGCGTATTCCAGCAGTTCGCAACGCTCGATCTTCTGTCCAACGGCCGTGCCGAAATCATGGCGGGACGGGGTTCATTCATCGAGTCGTTCCCGCTCTTTGGCTACAATCTGGAGGATTACGATCAGCTGTTCGAGGAAAAGCTCGACTTGCTGATGGCGCTCCGCGATCAGGAAACCGTCACTTGGTCAGGCGAACTGCGTGCGCCGATCAATGGGCGTGGTGTCTATCCTCGCCCGCTGCAGGACCCGCTGCCTTTGTGGGTCGCGGTCGGCGGCACGCCGCAATCGGTTGCTCGCGCCGGCGCCATGGGCTTGCCGGTAGCGTTGGCGATCATCGGAGGCGAGCCACGCCGTTTCGCGCCGTTGTTCGATCTCTACCGCGAGGCCGCTCGACGGGCAGGGCAGGAGGCATCGAAGCTCAAGACCAGCATCAATGTTCACGGCTTCATCGCGGACACAACGGATGCCGCCGCCGATCAGTTCTATGGTCCGCAGGCCGAGGTCATGAACCGGATCGGCCGCGAGCGCGGGTGGGGGCCAACGAACCGGGCGCACTTCGACATGTCGCGCGGGCCGAACGGCGCGCTCTTCGTGGGCGAGCCGGGACTGGTGGCCGAGAAGATCATCGCGCATCATCGGCTGTTCAAGAACGACCGCTTTCTGCTGCAGATGGCGATCGGCCTGATGCCTCACGATCAGATCATGCGCGGCATCGAACTGTACGGCACGAAAGTCGCGCCGATCGTCAGAAAGGCATTGACTGAAAGCGACGAAGAGGCGAAAGCCACGGCCTGAAATTGGAGCATGATGCCGTAAAGGATGAGTTGGAATCCGAGCGTCGTCGTGCTCTCATCCTGATCGAGTGCCGGTCGACCGGCCGCAGAAGGCCGGATAGTCATTCATGATCATCGAAAGCGAAGACGAACTCCTCAAGCTGAAGGAAATCGGCCGGATCTGCGCCAATGCCTTGCAGGTGATGAGCACTTCGCTCGAACCGGGCATTACGACGCTGGAGCTTGATCAGATCGGCCGCAAGATGCTTGAGGACGCCGGCGCGCGTTCGGCGCCCGAACTTTGCTACCAGTTTCCCGGTGCAACCTGCATCAGCGTCAACGAGGAAATCGCCCACGGCATTCCGGGTCCGCGCGTTATTCGACCGGGAGACTTGGTCAACATCGACGTATCTGCCGAGAAGGACGGGTTCTTTTCCGACACCGGCGCGTCGTTCAGCCTGCTACCACACAAGTCGAAGATCGAAAAGCTCTGCCGTGACGGCAAGAGGGCGCTGTGGGTTGGCCTCAATCAGGTGAAACCGGGCGAACCGCTCGCCAAGATCGGCCAGGCGGTCGGCGCCTTTGCGCTGAAAAATCGCTATACGCTCGTCGCCAATCTGGCGAGCCACGGGATCGGCCGTTCGCTGCACGAAGAGCCGGCTGAGCTCTCGACCTGGCCGGATCCGTCCGAGAAGCGGATGATTACGGAAGGCCTTGTCTTCACGGTCGAGCCGTTCCTCTCGCTTGGCGCGACATGGGCGGAGGGAGGCGACGACGCCTGGACACTCTACGCTGACCCGGAGGCTCCGACCGTGCAATACGAGCACACGGTCGTCGCCACGCGAAATGGTCCACTGATCCTGACGCTGCCGGAGGGCGGCGCCTGAGGCTTCATTCGCCC
Organism: Rhizobium sp. BK176; assembly: GCF_024808055.1. NCBI lineage: Bacteria > Pseudomonadati > Pseudomonadota > Alphaproteobacteria > Hyphomicrobiales > Rhizobiaceae > Rhizobium > Rhizobium sp. BK176. Next base: position 73,128 of record NZ_JANUBV010000011.1, read on the forward strand.
GAACGTCCGCCGGCAAGAATTTCGCCGGCAGCGCGCTCCAGAATGCCGGCAATGCGTTTGGCCTCGTCCTTCGACCAGGGATAGCGCAGCCGGAGCGCCGATTTGAGCAGCATACGGGCTGCTGCGACCTCGCTCTTGTCTTCCGGGAAGGCGTCATCGTCCCGATCGCCATTGCGGCTTTCCGGGTCGAAGATCTTGCGCACATGCGCCATCTTCGCGCCGATCTTCTCGAGCTTTCCAAGCGTCATGTCGATCATCGACTGGTTTTCTTCGACAAGCCTGCGGCCGCTTTCCGTGATGCGGTAGAGCTTCTTGGTGCCTTCGCTCTCCACGTCGGCAAGGCCGGTTTCTTCCAGGTAGGTCAACGCAGGATAGATCACGCCAGGGCTTGGAACATAAAAGCCGCCCGAACGCTCTTCCAGGAGCTTGATCAGCTCGTAGCCGTGGCGGGGCTGTTCCACCAGCAGCGCCAGGATCACCAGTTGCAGATCGCCTGACGCAAACTTCCTTCCCATGCGAAAACCGCCGCCACCCATCATTCCGCCTCTAAAACCTCTCATAGGTCACTCCTTTGATGTATCGTTCACTATGTCGTAAAACATATATCTTACGATAATTGCTTTCAAGAACTCGGAGATGATTTCGTACGATTGATCGTTCGATCAGAAATTCTTGATTGTCGGCGCCATGCTGCAGCGCGATAAGCATGCCATGTTGGCACGCAATGAAAACCTTCCCGAAAGCCTCTTTCGAACCGGACTGGCAGGGGCGATCGCCATGGCTGCCGCCATGGGTTTCGGCCGTTTTTCCTACACCCCGATCCTGCCGAGCATGATCAGCGGCGTGCCGCTGTCCGCTGCCGATGCCGGCTTCATCGCTTCGGCGAATTTCGTCGGCTATCTCGTCGGCGCGGTTCTCGCCGCCTATGGCTGGGCGACAGGACGCGAGCGCAAGGTCGCGCTTCTTGCGCTTGCGGCAACAGCGTTGCTGCTTGCAGCCATGGCGATGACGACATCGGTCATGGGTTTTGCAGTCATTCGCTTCCTCGCCGGTGTTGCGAGTGCCTTTGCTCTTGTCTTCAGCTCGCAGATCGTGCTCAGCCACGGAGCAATGGCCGGAAACGACCATGTCCAGGCGGCGCATTTCGGCGGTCCGGGCGCCGGCATCGCGCTCTCGTCGGTGATGGTGTTGCTGGTCGGACTGCTGTTTAGCGGAAGCGCAGACGCCTGGCGGGCATCCTGGATCGGCGGCGCGATCTATTCGGCGGTCAGCCTGGTGGCAGTCTGGTGGCTATTGCCGACAGGCCCGGCGGCAGCCGCGCAGACCGGCAAGGAGCCGAAGATCGCCTGGAGCCTGCCGATGATACTCGTGACGGCGTCTTATGGGCTCTTTGGGTTCGGATATGTGATCACCGGCACGTTTCTGGTTACGATCGCCCGCATGGATGCTGCCGGACCGATCATTGAATTTCTTTGCTGGTTCATCGCCGGACTGACTGCTTCGGTCGCGCTTTTCGCCTGGAAGCCCTTCGTCCGCCCGCTCGGGTTGGGGTGGGTCTACGTGGCTGCGCTCCTCATCGAGGCAGTTGGTGTGCTCGCGACCGTTCTCTTGCCGCATTCGGTGGCGCCGCTGATCGGTGGTGCGCTGTTTGGTGCAACTTTCCTCGCGATCACTGCTTATGGCCTGCAGATCGGCCGCAAGTTATCCCCGGCGAGCCCGCGCAGGATCCTTGCGACGATGACAGCCGCATTTGGCGTCGGGCAGATTGTCGGCCCCATTGTGGCAGGCTGGATGGCGGAGCGGACCGGAAGTTTCACGACGCCGACATATGCCGCCGCGGGGGCTTTGCTGGTGTGCGCAATGCTGGTGATACCGGTCGTCAAGAAGCTGTCATAGCGCGTTACAAGTGCGTAACAATGGGGAGAGGCCATTGCCGCTCTTCGCGAACTGCCGTAGTTTTCGCCGCAATTGGTCTGTTTAGAGACTCCGAAGACTCCAGTTCAGGAAAGCAAGCTCTCCCGTGTTCGTATCGTATTTCCCCAAGCCCAGGCTCTTCTTTATCTCAGCTGTTGCTTGGGCGCTTCTTGCCGTTCTCTTTTGGTATTTCGTGGGATCCGGCCTCGGCGCCATCGTTGGCTTGCCGCCGCTGGCGGCGGGCGAGGAATCTCCGATCGGTGTCTCGGTCTTCTGGTCGGCGCCGTTCCTTTGGTTCTACATCTACTACACGGTGGCCGTCGCGCTCTTTGCCGCTTTCTGGTTTACCTACAGCCCGCATCGCTGGCAGATGTGGTCGGTGCTGGGTTCGGCGCTGATCATCTTCAACACGTATTTTTCGGTTCAGGTCAGCGTCGCGATCAACGCATGGTACGGGCCGTTCTATGACCTGATCCAGCAGGCGCTCGCGAAGACGGCACCTGTCACCGCGTCGCAGCTCTATCTCGGCATGCTTGGCTTTGCCGGCATTGCCTTCGTGGCGATCACCGTTGGCGTGCTCAATCTGTTCTTTGTCAGCCACTGGATCTTCCGCTGGCGCACGGCGATGAACGAATACTACATGGCGCATTGGCCGAAGCTCCGGCACATCGAAGGCGCTTCGCAGCGCGTTCAGGAAGACACGATGCGCTTCTCCTCAACGGTGGAAAGCCTTGGCGTCAGCCTGGTCAGCTCGGTCATGACGCTGATTGCCTTCCTGCCGGTGCTGTTCAAGATTGGCACCAACATCACGGAACTGCCGCTGATCGGCGAAGTGCCGCACGCGCTGGTCTGGGCCGCACTGTTCTGGTCGATCTTCGGGACGGTTTTCCTTGGTCTGGTCGGTATCAAGCTGCCTGGCCTGGAGTTCCGAAATCAGCGCGTGGAAGCGTCCTACCGCAAGGAGCTTGTCTACGGCGAAGACCATGCTGACCGCGCGACGCCGCCGACCGTGGCTGAGCTTTTCGCCAACGTGCGCCGCAACTATTTCCGGCTCTATTTCCACTACATGTATTTCAACGTCGCCCGCATTTTCTACCTGCAGGCCGACAATCTGTTCAGCCTGATCGTGCTGGTGCCATCGATCGTCGCCGGCAAGCTGACGCTCGGCCTGATGACGCAGATCAACAATGTCTTTGATCAGGTTCGCGGATCCTTCCAGTATCTGGTCAATTCGTGGACGACGATCGTCGAACTGTTGTCGATCTACAAGCGCTTGCGCACGTTCGAGTCGGCGATCGAAGGCGAGCCGTTGCCTGATATCGACCAGCGCTATCTGGAGCGCGAAGCGGGCATCATCCACGCCGACGGCTAGTGCCGCCGGCTGGAGAAGCCGACCCTTGGTCATCGCCATGTTCTGGCGATGACTTTCACGGCGACTTTGAGCGGCGGATAGTCACTTGCCCGACGGGTCGAAATGAGACCTTCTGCGTGCGATGGGTTTGGCCTACGCGAACCGCATCGCTGTTCTGGCCCGGGCTTTTGCGGCGACTTCCTCGCGATCACGAGGAGGTTGGGACGTTTCCAGTGAATTGAGCAGTTCTTGGGCGCATTTCGTGATCGAATTGACTGCGCGCTCGAACGCGGCCTCGTTGCGTTTCGATGGCTTGGTCGTTCCGCTCAATTTCCGCACAAACTGAAGCGCCGCATCATGGATCTCTTCATCTGTAGCAGGCGGATCGAAATTGAACAGGGGTTTGATGTTTCGGCACATGATCTGCTCCTGGTCTGCTTCTCGCTGCCACTGAGAAGAGTGGCGTCGCTAAAAAGTAGTCGCGCCGGCGCTAATTGCAAACGCACCAGAGACGAGCAACCGTGCACCGCAGGGCAGCAGGAGCAGGTCGCACTTCGATACTGGTGGATACGACCCAGCGAAAACACAGCGCGTTCAATTGGCGCGATGTTGCCCACCCTGGGCAAAGGCTAGCGAACGGCAACGCTCGCCTAAAGACCCGAGGTTTGCGTCTGCTCCTGCAGCTTGCCGCGCGCCTCGATGATCGGGATCGCCTCGGAATAGCTGACACAGGAGACGTCCGGACGGTGGCAGACATCGCTGACAAGTCGGTCGAGCGCGCGCCAGTAGGCGCCGCCGTTCATCTCGACGAAATGGAAACCGAGCTGCAGCGGAATGCGGTTGCCGGTGTATTGTTTGTCGAAGGCTTCCTTGAAGGCGGCGTAGGAGCGGTCTTCGAATGCCTTCGAGTCGGCCTTGTCCTCGGTGCCGTTGGAGTGGCGGACGAAGAGGTTGTAGTCCATGCCGATGATCGGCTTCTCGCGGGGGCCCTCAGGAATGAGAGGTAGGCCGAAGCGGACGATGCCGGCTTCCTCGACCGGCATGGCGGGACCCTTGGTCACGAGGCTTGCGTCGTAGGTGAAGCCGGCCTTCTTCTCCGCAGCGATCATGTCGGCGCCCGGCGTTGCCGAGAGGTAAGGGGCGCGGAAGCCGTGGATGCCATGATTGACCAGATCCTGCCAGCCTTTCGGCTCTTCGAGGTCAACGCTTTTCCAGGCGTTCCGCAGCGTGGCGTGGAAAGTTGCGAACTCCCTACGCCAGTCGACTTCACTCCACTGCCGCCCGTCGAAATGGCCACAGGCATGGCTCGAAATATCGTGGCCCTCGAGATGGGCATGCCAGATATTGCCCAGCCGTTCGCGGATCTCGTCATCGCTCTGGGCAAAGCCGACGTTGGATTTGCCCATTTTCTGATGCGGCGCCTGATAGGCTTTCTTAGCGGCCTGGTTCATCAGGAAGGTGCAGGAGAGGAAATAGGTGAAATGCGCACCGTTCTTTGCCGCCATTTCACGGCTCTTCTGCCAGAGCGCGTTATCGTGCGCACCGTCAAACGAGATGATCACCAGCTGCTTTGGCTGATCGCCGGCACTCGCCACGCTTGGGACAAACAAGGAAAGAGCGAGGGAGGCTTTGAAAAACGAACGAAACATGGGCACCGCGACAATTTGTTTGCGGCTTTCCTGTTACAGAAATGCGGCGAAGCTGCGGTGGCGCTGGCGTTTTTCTGTCAGCCCAGCTAAGTCTCGGAAAACGCACAGGAGATCGTCATGGCATTGCTCATCGTCGGCATCATTATTTTCCTCGGGCTTCATCTTATCCGTGTGATCGCCCCCGGCCTTCGTCAGTCCATGATCGACAGGCTCGGCGAGAACGGTTGGAAGGGCGTCTATTCAGTCCTCAGTATCCTATCGCTCATCCTGTTGATCTACGGCTTCGGTCAGGCCCGTCAGGTGACCGGCGTGCTCTACACCCCACCGGTCTGGATGGCGCATATCGCCGTTACGCTGATGCTGATCGCCCTTATCTGTCTAGTCGCCTCGCTGCTGCCGGCGGGGCGTATCGCGGTGAAGACGAAGCATCCGATGGTCCTGTCGGTGAAGATCTGGGCCTTCGCGCATCTCCTGGCCAACGGCGAGACCTCATCAGTGTTGCTGTTTGCGGCCTTTCTTGCATGGGGCGTCATCCTGCGCATTGCGCTGAAAAGGCGCGAACGTGCTGGCGAACTCACCCTTCGTCCCTTCGTCTCGGGTAAGTATGATCTATATGCCGTCGTCATCGGTGTGGTTGTCTGGGCGCTCATCACGTTCAAGCTGCACGAGCTGTTGATCGGTGTGGCCCCGATCGCTATGTGACGAATCTTTTCAATCCCCCTTACAACTGCTGAAAAATGGGGTAGAAGGCCCCACAATGTGCGTGCAACCCGCATGCCGAAGCATATCCGCGGCCGGAGACGAGAATGGCATTCAACGACGACAGCTTCATTCGTGAAGTCAATGAGGAACTGCGTTCCGACCAGGTGAAGGGCGCATGGCGCCGGTTTGGTCGTTACCTGATTGCGCTCGCCGTCCTGATCGTGCTCGGTACCATCGGCTACAAGGTCTACGAATACTGGGACGATAACCAGTCCTCCGGCACGGGTGACAAGTTCATCGCCGCGATGAAGCTTGCCGACGAGAACAAGAACGACGAGGCGCTGGCCGCGCTCGAGACGTTGGAAAAGGAAGGACATGGTGCCTATCCGATCCTTGCCCGCCTGCGTGCCGCAAGCGTTCTGGCCCAGAAGGGCGACACGGCTGGCGCCGTTGCTGCCTTCGATTTGATCGGCAAGGACAACGCTGCTCCGGCAGCCGTACGCGATGCCGCCAAGATGCGCGCCGGATGGCTGCTGATTGAAAGCGGCACCTACGACCAGGTTTCCGCCCATGTCGAGGAAATGGCTGTTCCCGGTAATGCCTTCCGTCACTCCTCCCGCGAAGCGCTCGGCCTTGCCGCCTACAAGGCTGGCAACATGGCGCAGGCTCGCCAATGGTACCAGGCAATTGCCGACGATGCGCAGAGCCCGCGCAATGTTGCCAATCGTGCCCAGATGATGCTTGATAACATCACCGCATCCGGCAAGGCGCCCGCCGCACAGGGCTGAATGTAAGGAATTTCAATGAGCTTCACGGTCGCCATTGTCGGTCGCCCGAATGTCGGCAAGTCGACGCTTTTCAACCGGTTGGTTGGAAAGAAGCTGGCGCTTGTCGATGACACGCCGGGCGTTACCCGCGACCGCCGCCCGGGCGAAGCACGGCTCGTCGACCTGCGTTTCACCATCGTTGATACGGCTGGTCTTGAGGAGGCCCATGAAGAGAGCCTGCAGGGCCGCATGCGCGCCCAGACAGAGGCGGCGATCGACGAGGCTGACCTTTCTTTGTTCGTAGTCGATGCCAAGACCGGGCTGACGCCCGTCGACACGGCGCTCGCCGAAATGTTGCGCCGCCGTGGCAAGCCCGTGGTTCTCGTGGCCAACAAGTCGGAAGCCCGTGGCTCGGACGCCGGGTTTTACGACGCCTATTCGCTCGGTCTTGGTGAACCGACTCCGATCTCGGCCGAACACGGGCAGGGCATGCTCGACCTTAGGGATGCGATCGTTGCCGCCCTTGGTGAAGACCGCGCATTTCCGCCTAAGGAAGATGTCGCCGTCACCGACGTCGATATCCCTCAGCCGATCGATGAGGAAGGCGAGGAAGAGGAAGAACCGGTATATGACGACACGAAGCCGCTGCGCGTGGCGATCGTCGGTCGCCCGAACGCCGGTAAGTCGACGCTGATCAATCGCTTCCTCGGTGAAGACCGACTGCTGACGGGGCCGGAAGCCGGCATCACGCGCGATTCCATCTCCGTTGAATGGGACTGGCGCGGCCGCACCATCAAGATGTTCGATACGGCAGGCATGCGCCGCAAGGCGAAGGTGATCGAGAAGCTCGAAAAGCTCTCGGTGGCCGATACGCTACGTGCCATCCGTTTTGCTGAGCTCGTCGTCATCGTCTTCGATGCGACGATCCCGTTCGAGAAGCAGGATCTGCACATCGTCGATCTCGTGCTCCGTGAGGGCCGTGCTGCCGTGCTCGCCTTCAACAAGTGGGACATGATCGAGGAGCCGCAGGCTGTTCTCGCGGACCTGCGCGAGAAGACCGACCGCTTGCTGCCGCAGGCGCGCGGGATTCGTGCCGTGCCGATCTCCGGCCAGACCGGCCGTGGTCTCGACAAGCTGATGCAGTCTATCATCGATACGGATAAGGTCTGGAACAAGCGCATCTCGACTGCCCGCCTCAATCGCTGGCTGGAGCAGCAGCAGGTTCAGCATCCGCCACCAGCAGTCTCCGGTCGCCGCATCAAGCTCAAGTATATGACGCAGGTGAAGGCCCGTCCGCCGGCGTTCATGATCTCCTGCACACGCTCCGACGCGCTGCCGGAATCGTACACCCGCTATTTGATCAACGGTCTGCGCAACGATTTCGACATGCCGAGCGTGCCGATCCGGATTCACTATCGTTCTCCGGACAATCCGTATGAGTCGAAGAAAAAGCGGTCCTGATAGGTCCGCTGCTCCTTATTTTGAGTGACGCGTCAGCGTGTCGCGCAATACGATCACGTCTGCCGCCAACCGTTTCAAGTCAGCAAATTCTCGGCCCGATGCATCGAGGATGCAGCCGGGAATGGATGCTGCGCGTCTTTTGAGTTCGCGACCCTCCTTCGTCAACCGGATGATGACTACACGCTCGTCGTCCTTGCCGCGCTCGCGTTTGACGTAGCCGGCCGTTTCCAAACGCTTCAGGAGAGGGGTGAGGGTGCTCGATTCAAGGTGAAGCTTCTCGCTGATGTCGCCGACTGTCTGGTTGTCTTCTTTCCATAGGGTGACCATTGCCAGGTACTGCGGGTATGTGAGGTCCAGCGCATCAAGCAGTGGCTTGTAGACCCGATTCATCGCGTGATTTGCGGTGTAGAGGGCGAAGCACATAAAATCATCTAGGTTCAGATCGTCGCTCATATCCAATTCTCCGAAAGCGCGACAACATATATCGCGCAATAAACAATCGCAACCAATCTTTCTGCATGAGAGCTGTGCCTGTTTATATCGTGCGATATATAATAGTGCAATATATAGATGATGCGCCAACGACGAATAGCAACCGAAAAGGACAGGACAATGTCGACCGCAAAGACCGCACTCTCCGCAGCAGCCATCCTCGCAGCAACCACTTTGGGTGCCGCTGCCGATCCGGTATTGGAAGTGACAACCCAGAAGTTCATCGATGCGCTCGCTGGCTCCAAGCCAATCTATGCACTGTCTCCTTCCGACGCCCGCAATGTCCTTGCCGGGGCGCAGAAGGGTGACGCCAAGAAGCTTGCCGCCAAGGAAGAGAACCTGACGATCAAGGCTGGACCGACCGGCAGCATCAAGCTGCGTGTCGTTCGTCCAGAAGGCGTGAAGGGCAAGCTTCCTGTCGTCATGTATTTCCACGGCGGCGGCTGGGTGCTTGGCGATGCCGATACGCATGACCGTCTCGTTCGCGAGATCGCCAATGGCGCCAAGGCCACTGTTGTCTTTGTCGACTATGAGCGCTCGCCGGAGGCTCGCTATCCGATCGCGATCGAGCAGGCCTACGCCGCAACGAAATACGTCACTGAACACCAGAAGGAATTCAATGTCGACGCCACCCGCCTGGCGGTGGCCGGCGACAGCGTCGGCGGCAACATGACCGCGGCGGTCACGCTGCTTGCCAAGGAGCGCGGCGGTCCTGCAATCGCTCAGCAGGTCATGTTCTATCCCGTGACCGACGCCAACTTCGAGACCGGCTCCTACAATCAGTTCGCCAACGGTCCTTGGCTAACGAAGGAAGCGATGAAGTGGTTCTGGAATGCGTATCTCCCCGATGAAGCCAAGCGCAGGGAGCCGACTGCTTCCCCGCTCCAGGCTTCACTCGATCAGCTGAACGGGTTGCCTCCGGCATTGATCATCACCGACGAGAATGACGTGCTGCGAGACGAAGGCGAGGCCTATGGCCGCAAATTAAGTCAGGCGGGCGTGAAGGTGACCTCGATCCGCTACAACGGCACGATCCACGACTTCGTGCTTCTGAACGCCATTGCCGAGACGCCCGCTGTGCGCAGCGCAATCTCCGTTGCCAGCCAGACGCTCCGCGACGCGCTCAGCAAATAACCGGTTCAGGTTCCTGACGAGACGGGCCCGGCGGCATCACCGGGCTTTTTCGTTCTTGGCAGCGACTTGGCAGCAAATTGCCAGGCTTTCTTCCACTTCGGCGTAATGACGCCGTTGGCGGCGCGGATGTTGTTGATGAACTGTGTCGTCGCCGCTTCCCAGGAATATTGAAGCGCGAGTTCGCGTGCCTTCTCGCGCGACGCTGAAAACGCCGTTAGGCAGGCCGTTTTCAGGTCGTCGTCGAGTGCTCCGACGTCGTTGTCGTCTGCGATGATGTCGAGGGGGCCGGTGACAGGGTAGGCGGCGACGGGAACGCCTGACGCGAGGGCCTCGAGGATCGTATTTCCGAACGTATCCGTCAGCGAGGGGAAGACGAAGACATCCGCCTGGGCGTAGGCCTTCGCCAGTTCCTCGCCGACCTTCAGGCCGGCGAAGTGGACATCTGGATAGCGCTTCTCGAGCTCGGCACGAGCCGGCCCGTCACCGACGACGACCTTCGATCCCGGTAGGTCGAGATCCAGGAAGGCCGGCAAGTTCTTTTCCAGGGCAACGCGGCCGACTGTCATGAAGATCGGGCGGGCAAGGCCGAACGGCGCGTCGTCCAGGGGCATGGGGCGGAAATGATCGGCATCGATGCCGCGGCTCCACGGCATGAGGTTTCGAATGCCCTTGTCGGAGAGTTCGCGCGCGAGGCTTGGGGTCGCGACCATGCAACCGGCGCCGGAATTGTGGAACCAACGGACGAACGCATAAAGCCAGCTCTTCGGTATGGGCAAACGGGCCGAAACATATTCCGGAAAGCGGGTGTGGTAACTGGTCGAAAAGGGCATGCGGTTCTTCAGGCACCAGCGCCGCGCCGTCAGCCCCAAAGGACCCTCCGTTGCGATATGAACGTAGGAGGGCATGTGTTTTCTGATCTCGCGCGCGACGCGGCGGTAGCTGGCGATGGAAAGACGAATTTCGGGGTAGGTGGGGCAGGGCACACTGTGAAAGCCCTGCGGCGTCACCATTGCCACGTCAATGCCCATTTTCGCCAGTTCGCGGTTGGTGTTCTCGATCGAACGGACGACGCCGTTGACCTGCGGATGCCAGGCATCGCTGACAATGACCAGCCGTTCCGCCACCCCCGGCCGAGATGCGTTCCGGCCTTCGTTGCCCCCAACATCCGACATATGCTGCAGCACGCCCCAATTCCATCCAAGCCGCGCCCGCGGGGGCGCCGGCCAAACTCCCGGCAGACCCGGGGACTCGATTCCCGCGCTTCACATTCTGGCGACCGTCGATGATGGAAATATTACAGTTGCGCTACACCGATCGTCCGGTGTTGCTCAGGCGTGGTTGATACCAAGTTTTTCCCAGGCAACGAGGGCTCCATGTTCGCTGACGACGCGTGCGGCAACCTTTGCAGCAAATGCGGCGGCGGCGGGCGCGTCCTTGGTCTCGAGGTAGCGGGCGAGAAATGCGCCGTTGAAGCTGTCGCCGGCGCTGGTCGTGTCGACGACCTGCTCGACCTTCTCAGCCGGGACGAATCTCTCCACGCCGTCGAAGCTCAACGTTGCTCCTTCTGCGCCGTTCTTGACCACCACGTCCGTCGCGCCGAGGGTGCGATAGCGCTGGATCGTTGCTGCAATCGAAACGTCGCCGAAGTGCGTTGCCTCGTCATCAAAACTCGGCAGCACCAGGGAAGAGGCACGCGCACCTTCGCTAATCGTCGCATGCATCACGTCATAGCCCGACCAGAGCCGCGGGCGGATATTGGGATCGAAGGCCACGATCTTGCCGGCGGCCTTGGCGCGGCGGACTTCGGTGAGCAGGGTGTCGGCGTCGTTGCGAGACAGGATCGCAAGTGTGATGCCGGAGAAGTAGACAACGTCGCTGGCCTCGATCGCCTCGCGAAGGAGTTCCGCGTCGGCTGCGAGCTGGCGGGCGGCGGAGTTGTCGCGCCAGTAACTAAAGGAGCGCTCGCCATCCTTGAGGCTGATCATGTAGAGACCCGGCGCCTTGCCCTTGATGCGCCTGATAAATTCCGTGCCGATGCCAGCCTGCTTGTAGAAGGCGATCATCTCATCGGACATGGCTTCGTCGCCGAGCGCGGTAAAATACTCGACCGACCAATCCGCCGGCAGGCAGGCGCGGGCGTACCAGGCTGTATTCAGCGTGTCGCCGGCAAAGCCCTTGCGCAGCAAGCCGGCGCCTGCATGCGAAAGCTCTACCATGCATTCACCGATCGATAGAAAACGCCCGCTCACAGAAAGCCTCCCTGAATTTTCCCGCTTTCGCTGATACGCGTAGAGGCTGTTCCTGACAAGCCACGAGCGGCATGTGGCTGCGACTCTAGGCCGGATTGTTGACCCTATCTGCAGCGCGCATAGTGGCACTCGCGCAGTTACGGGGACACACGCTTGCAGACGATCTCAGGCCCTCTGATTGGTATTTCGCTGGTTGCGGCGCTATCGCTTTCAACCGGTCTCGCTTCCGCACACGGAGGCGGAGGCAAGCGAAAGTGGGATTGTCAGACACTCGCCTTGCAGGAACGAAACACGGTGGGCGGTAAGCTGCCTAGCAAGGACATCAAGCACCGCGAAAAGCTAAAGCGCAAAATGCAGAAGCTGGGATGTTCGACTGATTTCGGCTGAAGGTTGTTTTTTGTCCCGCCCGCTTTAGTGTTGGCATCATCGAATGAAGGTAGGAGATAGACGGCTGATGTCGGTTGCGGGCAAAACAGCGGACTGGTGGCGAGGTGCGGTTATCTATCAGGTCTATCCACGATCCTTTCAGGATACGAACGGAGATGGCCTCGGAGACCTGAAGGGCATTACCCGGAGATTGCCCCATATCGCCAGCCTCGGCGTAGACGCCATCTGGCTGTCGCCATTCTTCAAGTCACCGATGGCCGATATGGGCTATGACGTTTCCGACTATTGCGATGTCGATCCGATCTTCGGAACGCTCGATGATTTCGACGAGATGATGGCGGCGGCTCACCGGCTCGGCATCAAGATCATCATCGACCAAGTGATATCGCACACGTCCGATGTTCATCCCTGGTTCGTCGAAAGCCGCTCAAGCCGAAGCAATCCCAAGGCCGACTGGTATGTCTGGGCAGATCCGAAGCCAGATGGCACGGCACCCAACAACTGGCTCTCGATCTTCGGCGGGCCTGGATGGGAATGGGATGGCGTACGCCGGCAATATTACCAGCACAACTTCCTGACCTCGCAGCCGGATCTGAACTTCCACAATCCACAGGTTCAGGATGCCGTGCTCGCCACCGTGAAGTTCTGGCTCGACCGTGGCGTCGATGGCTTCCGCCTTGATACAGTGAACTACTACTTCTGCGATAAGCTTCTTCGCGACAATCCCCCGCATGCGCCCGACGAGAGCGATGCCGGTCTCGATGCGCCCGATACGAACCCTTACGGCATGCAGAACCACCTCTATGACAAGACGCAGCCGGAAAACATCGGCTTCCTCCAGCGCTTCCGGGCCTTGCTCGACCACTACGAAGCGCGCGCGACGGTAGGCGAGGTCGGCGACGGAGCACGCTCGTTGAAGACGGTGGCTGCCTATACCGCCGGCGGCGACAAGCTGAACATGTGCTACACCTTCGACCTGCTCGGACCGGAGTTTACCGCTACCCATATCCGCAGTTGCGTCGATGCCTTCCAGAAGTCGGTTGCCAATGGCTGGGTCTGCTGGGCCTTCTCGAACCATGACGTCAACCGTCATGTGAGCCGCTTCGCAAAGACCCCGGAGGAGCGGCCAGTCGTTGCCAAGCTCGCCATGTCGGTGCTGGCGACGCTGCGCGGCTCGATCTGCCTCTATCAGGGGGAAGAACTCGGCCTGCCGGAGGCCGAGTTGGCCTTCGAGGATCTGCGTGACCCCTACGGCATCCGTTTCTGGCCGGCCTTCAAGGGACGCGACGGATGCCGCACGCCGATGCCCTGGGAGGCTGCGAAGGCGCATGCCGGCTTTACCATGGCCGAAAAATCCTGGTTGCCTGTTCCTTACGAGCAGGCAGCGCTTTCCGTCGACACGCAGGAGAGCGATCCGCATTCCGTTCTGAACCACTACCGGCAGACGCTCGAATTCCGGAAAGGCCATCCGGCATTGCTTGACGGCGCGATGGAGTTCATCGGGACCAATCAGGACCTGCTCGCCTTCACGCGCACCAAGGGAAGCGAGACGCTGCTCTTTGTCTTCAACCTGACGCGCAAGCCAGCACAGTTCATTCCGCCGGCGGGAATGGTGATAGGAGAACGGTTGGCTATGCCGGGCTTTGCGGCGGGAGCGGCAACCGGCCCAATCAAGCTTGTCGCGCTCGACGCGTTCTGTGCGCGGGTGGCTGGCTAGACGTCAGCCGATCAGCGCAAACTTGTCGACATCGACCATTCCCCGATCCGAGATCTTCAGGTGCGGAATGACCGGGAGCGGCAGGAAGGCCACCTGCAGGAAGGGTTCCTCAAGCGTCGTGCCGAGCGCGTAGGCGGCCTTGCGTAGATGGTGGAGCGTGTCGCGCACCGTCTCGTAGGGCTCGAGGCTCATCAGGCCGGCAATGGGCAGGGCGATCTCGCCGGTGACCTTGCCATCCTCCACAACCACGAAGCCGCCGTTGATTTCGCCGAGGCGATTGGCGGCGAGCGCCATGTCGTCCTCGCTGACGCCAACGACGCAGATGTTGTGGCTGTCATGGCCGACGGTGGAGGCAATCGCACCCTTCTTCAGGCCGAAGCCCTGGACGAAGCCATTGGCATGGTTGCCGTTCTTGCCGTGCCTTTCGATCACAGCGACCTTGATGATGTCGTTGCCGAGATCGACGGCGGTCTGGTTGCCTTTCACCGGTAGCCGGTAGCGGCGGTGTTCGGTAATGATCTTGCCGGGAGTGACACCGATGACAGGCGTTTCGCCATCGGCCACAGGAACGCCGAAGTGGGCGGCGTTCACGGGCCGGGCCTTGACGCTGTCGAGGCCGACCGGCTCCACCGGCTTGCGTGTGGCGAAAAGTTCCGTGGTCACCTGGCGGCCGGCAGCAAAGACCAGATCCGCGCGGCAGTTTTCGAGGCTGTCGATGACCACGAGGTCCGCGCGCCAGCCTGGGGCGACGAGACCGCGGTCCCTCAAGCCGAAGGCCCGGGCAGCCGAGATCGAGGCGGCGCGGTAGACGGCAAGCGGCTCCACCCCGCTCTTGATCGCGGTACGGATCATGTAGTCGAGATGCCCTTGCTCGGCGATGTCGAGCGGGTTGCGATCATCGGTGCAAAGGGCGATGTAGGGCGACAGGCGCTCGGTGATGATGGGCATCAGGGCTGCGAGATCTTTCGAAACAGAGCCCTCGCGCACGAGGATGTGCATGCCCTTGCGGATCTTTTCCAGCGCTTCGGCAGCACTCGTGCATTCGTGCTCGGTGCGGATGCCGGCGGCGAGATAGCCGTTGAGGTCGTTGCCCGAGAGCAGAGGGGCGTGGCCGTCAATGTGCTCGCCCTGGAAGGCGTCGAGCTTCGCCATGCAGATCGGATCCTTGTGGATCACGCCGGGGAAATTCATGAACTCGGCAAGGCCGATTACCTTCGGATGATGGCGGAAGGGAAGGAGGCGCTCGATCGGAAGGTCGGCGCCCGATGTCTCCAGATGCGTCGCAGGCACGCAGGAGGAGAGCTGGACACGGATGTCCATGATCGTTTCGAGGGACGAATCGAGGAAATACTGAATGCCTTCGGTGCCGAGAACATTTGCGATCTCGTGCGGGTCGCAGATGACTGTCGTTACGCCATAGGGCAGGACGCAGCGGTCGAATTCGTGTGGCGTCACCAGCGACGACTCGATGTGGAGATGCGTATCGATGAAGCCCGGCACCACGATCTTGCCCGAGATATCGATCTCGGTTTCGCCGTCGTAGCTGCCGCACGTGCCGACGATAAGATCCTGTGCGATCGCGACATCGGATGCCACCAGTTCGCCGGTCACAAGGTCGAAGAAACGGCCGCCTTTCAGAACGATGTCGGCGGGCAGGCGGCCCGTTCCCTGGTCGATGAGGCGTTCAAGCTTGGCAGTCATGGCATCCTCGTGCTGGCGTTTCACCAGTTATAGCCCATGTGTCCGACAAAGCGAGATCGGCTTTGTCGGCCGGTCCACAAACGAAAACCGGGTGCCCCAGAGGGACGCCCGGCGATCGAAATCGGGAGATCGAAGGCTTATTCGGCCGGAACGATCTTGCCGGCTTCCCACTTGTAGAGCGCGAAGCTTTGCGAGGTCAGGTCGCCGGTTTCGCCGTAGGTCAGCTTGCCGATTGCCGTCGGGATCGCTTCGCCGCCCTTCAGCGCCTTGGCGACTGCTTCCGAATCTTCAGCGCTACCGGCCTTCTCGATACCCGCCTTCAGGACTTCGACTGCGGCGTAGGCGTTGAGCGTGAAGGCCTCGGCCGGGATGCCCTTGGCCTTAAGTGCGTCCGCAGCTGCCTGCGAGTCCGGGCTCTTCGTTGCGTCCATGGCATTGGTGAAGATCGTGCCACCGGCTGCGTCGGTGCCGATGTTCCAGAACTCGCTGTTCGATAGGCCGTCGCCGCCGATGATGACGGCCTTGACGGAGAGGTCATGCAGCTGACGGGCCAGCAGGCCGCCTTCCGGGTGATAGCCGCCGAAATAGACAACATCGACGTTCTCGGCCTTCAGACGGGTCGTGAGCGCGCTGAAGTCCTTGTCGCCGGGGCTCAGGGAGTCGTCGAGCACTTCCTTGATACCACCGGCGTTCAGGGTTGCCTTGAACGAGTCGGCCAGACCCTTGCCGTAAGCGCCCTTGTCGTTGATGATCGCGACGCGCTTGTCCTTGAAATTCTTCAGAACGTAGTTGGCGGCGACCTCAGCCTGCTGGTCGTCGCGACCGCAGGTGCGCAGAACGTTGGCGAGACCACGCTTGGTGAGATCGGGAGCCGTTGCCGTCGGGGTCACCATCAGCACGCCGTTTTCGGCGAGAACGTCAGAAGCCGGGATGGCGACGCCCGAGGTGACCGGGCCAACGACGAAGCGGATGCCGTCGCCGACGAGCTGGTTTGCGGCGGAAACGCCCTGCTTCGGTTCGCCGGCATCGTCGGCGTATTTGAGGATGACTTTTTCGCCGAGGATGCCGCCCTTCTTGTTGATCTCGTCAACAGCAGCCTGTGCGCCATTCTTCACCTGGTCGCCATAGGCGGCAACCGGACCGGTCAGCGGCGCGATGAGGCCAATGGTGATATCTGCATGGGCGAGCGGCGCAAAGGCAAGCGAGGCGACAAGGGCCGCCGACAAAGTCTTCAGACTCATTTTCTTTCTCCTTGGGTGGGTTTTCAAACCCGCGATTAAGTACCGCAGCAGTGTGCCCAGATCGTACAACAGCCCTTGCGGGATGCGCCAAGAGACGATGAGCAGCCGCACGGCCGAAGCATCCGCCTGCCATGTTTGGCTTCGGCGAGTGCACAGCAAGTTTCTTAGGAATTTACCGCGGATTTCGCAAGAAGATAAAGAAATGGGGCCCGTTTTTGCCTGATCTGGCAAAAACGGGCCCCAAAGCGCATCGATCAGATGTTGTTTTGAAGAATTTCGCGGAGTTTTCCGAAGAGTTCGTCGATGTGGTGCTTTTCGATGATCAGTGGCGGCGAGAGCGCGATGATGTCGCCGGTGGTGCGGATCAACAGGCCCTTCTCATAGGCCTTCAGGAAGGCGGTGAAGGCGCGCTTGGTGGGCTCGCCGGCGATCGGATCAAGTTCGATGGCGCCGATCAGGCCGGTGTTCCGGATGTCGATGACATTCGGGCAATCCTTCAAGGAGTGCAGTCCGTCGGCCCAGTAGTCCGCAAGCTCCGCGGCGCGGGTCAGCAGCCCTTCTTCCTTGTAGGTGTCGAGCGTGCCGAGAGCTGCCGCGCAGGCGATCGGGTTGCCGGAATAAGTGTAGCCGTGGAAGAACTCGATCATGTGTTCTGGACCACTCATGAACGCGTCATGGATCTCCGACGTCACGAAAACCGCGCCCATCGGGATGACGCCGTTGGTCAGGCCCTTTGCGGTGGTGATCATGTCAGGCTTGACGTCGTAGTATTGGGCGGCGAACGGGGCACCGAGGCGGCCGAAACCGGTGATGACTTCGTCGAAGATCAACAGGATGCCGTGCTTGGTGCAGATTTCGCGGAGCTTCTGCAGGTAGCCCTTAGGCGGGATCAGGACGCCGGTCGAGCCGGCGATCGGTTCGACGATGACGGCTGCGATCGTCGAAGCGTCGTGCAGTGTGACGATGCGCTCGAGTTCCGTCGCCAGATCGCCGCCATGCTCCGGCTGGCCGCGGGTAAAGGCGTTCTTGCCTGGCTGATGTGTGTGTGGCAGGTGATCGACACCGGTCAGCAGGGCACCGAACATCTTGCGGTTGGAAACGATGCCGCCGACGGAGATGCCGCCGAAGTTGACGCCGTGATAGCCGCGCTCGCGGCCGATGAGACGGAACCGCGAACCGTTACCCTTCACCCGATGGTAGGCGAGGGCGACCTTAAGAGCCGTTTCGACCGATTCAGATCCCGAATTGGTGTAGAGAACGTGATCCATCCCTTCGGGTGCAATGTCGACGAGGCGGTTTGCCAGCTCGAAGGCCTTCGGATGACCGAGCTGGAAGGCTGGCGCGTAATCGAGTTCGCCAGCCTGTTCGCGGATCGCCTCGGTGATCTTCGGCCGGCAGTGGCCGGCATTGACGCACCAGAGGCCGGCAGTGCCGTCGAGCACCTGGCGGCCGTCGTGGGTCTGGTAGTACATGTCCTTCGCGCCGACAAAGAGACGCGGCTCCTTCTTGAACTGTCGGTTCGCGGTGAAGGGCATCCAAAAGGCCCGGAGGTCGTTTGGCGTGGTATTGAGGCGGTTGGACATGCTGTTCTCCATGGCCGTTTCGGAGGCCGTTCCCGTTATTGGCTGAGGCGGTTTTTTTACTGCCCGGTCAAATTATCAGCGCTTGTCCGGGCGTCAAGCGGCTGCCGTTGCCAGCGGGCGCTCGCGCCGGCTGGCGCAGTGCAAAAAAATAGACCGGCATTGCTGCCGGTCTAAGAGTATGAAGACGTACTGAAATAAGGTGCCGCACTATTCCGGATGCATCCCTCGGCAGTGGGGCTTATAGGCTGACGTTATGTCAGCGCGTCCTTACGCCGCAGACTTTGCGCGGCTTTGAACAGCATAGATGTCGGTGAGGGCTTCGAGGATCTTGAGGACCGGCTCGGAATTGCTTGAATAGTAGATCGTCTGTGCGTCGCGTCGCGTCTTGACCAGCTTCTGGGCGCGCAGCTTGGATAGGTGCTGCGACAGCGCGGACTGGCTCAAACCGACTTCCTGCGCCAACGCGCCGACGGGGATCTCGCCCTTGACCAGGTTGCAGAGGATCAGAAGTCTCTTGGGGTTTGCCATTGCCGACAAAAGGGCAGCTGCAACGTTTGCATTGGCGGTTAAATCGATTGTGTCCATATTTTCTTCCTGGTGTGAAACTAATTTCAAGAACGCGTGTTCCCGCTCAATGCCGGACGGCGAAAACTATCAATACCGCTTCAAGATTGTATATAGCTAAATTTCAGGTATTGCGTATTTCATGTTAGATATATGTGAATAAATATCATCGACCCCCTGTGCGACGGTCTCGAACTCGCAGCGCAGAAGCAAATCACCCGAAATGAGATCGAAACCGGCGCAATCCACTCCACAAATGCGCCAATCGCCGTTGCCAGCCTTGAGGCCCGCTGCGGCTGTCGCTGCCAGATCTGGGCGCTCAGCTAGCAATTTTTGCACTATCGTGTCTGACTGAGCTGCCACGGCTTCATTGCCGGGGGATCGAATCGTCAGGTCCTCGCCTTCCAAGACATAGGCGCGACCAAAGCCGCCATTGAGGCTGGCCGACTGCGGCATGAGCCGGAAAAAACGGAAATCCGGAAAATCGATGTAGAGCTTGGCCTTGGCATGGCGATTGAGGAAGCGGCTGCGGATGCGCGCGTGGATCTCGCTGTCGCGCTCGACCGGTTCGGCTAGGCATTGGGTCGTCAGGCGGGTATAGGCGAGCGGATCGCCCTTGCCGGGCTCGCCCGTCAGAAGCGACGCGCGGCGGTCGGCGTCGAGCGCACGAGTATGCGTCGACAGGCCTGAGACGAGAATGACGGGTACGCCGTCAATGTCCGTGCCGAGGAGAACCCGGCTGGCAAAGGGAAAGCCGGTCCCGGGATCGAGAACGGCAATTGCGGCATAACGGGCGGAGCGGAGAAGCGTGCGAGCGAGCTTGCGGGCTTCTCCGTCCGTTTCCCTGAGAACGGAAGCTTGATCTTTCATGTCCACTTTCTTGGCGGAAGCGGACGCAGGGATCAAGCCTGTTCTTTGCGCCGATGCTGCGTGAGGCCTTCGACGATATCCTGCGCCGAGATGGTCCCAATGATCGCGCCGTTTTCCACGACGCCAATACTGCCGGGCTGGCGCGACAGCGCATCAAGGATGTCGATGAGCGGCGTTTCCGCACGCGCCGTGCCGCTGACGCTTGCACCGGCGGCCGCGTGGCCGAGACCGCGTTGCATCACGTCCTCGGCCGTCAGCATGCTGATCGGGTTCATGTGCTGGACGAAATCGGCGACGTACTGGTCCGCGGGGTTCTTCACGATCTCCTGCGGGGTGCCGCACTGGATGATGCGCCCGCCTTCCATGATGGCGATGCGGTTGCCGATACGGAACGCTTCGTCGAGATCGTGGCTCACGAACAGGATGGTCTTCTTCAGGCGTCGCTGGAACTCGAGGAGCTCGTCCTGCAGGCGTGTGCGGATCAGCGGATCGAGCGCCGAGAACGGCTCATCCATCAGCAGGATAGGCGCACCGGTGGCAAAGGCGCGGGCAAGGCCGACGCGCTGTTGCATGCCGCCGGACAGCTCATTGACCTTGCGGTCAGCCCATTTGGTCAGGTTGACGAGTTCGAGTTGCTCGCCGACGCGCTTCTTGCGTTCGGCGTCCGGCATACCCGCGAGTTCAAGGCCAAAGCCGACGTTTTCCGCGACCGTTCGCCATGGCAGCAGCGCGAACTGCTGGAAGACCATGGAAACGGTGTGCATGCGCAGGTCACGCAGACCTTTGGCCGTCGTTTTGTAAGGGCTGCAGGGGCCATTCGGCGTTGCGACCGACACCTCGCCGCGCACGACGGGCGCCAACCCGTTCACGGCGCGTAACAGGGTCGACTTGCCTGAACCGGAAAGGCCCATCAGGACGAGAATTTCGCCTTCCTGGACGCTCAGGGAGGCGTCTGCCACGCCGAGCACGAGTCCGGTTGCGGCGCTGATCTCGTCACGGTTCTTGCCCTGGTCCGCGAGGGCGAGGGCACTCTCCGGCTTGTCGCCGAAGACGATGCTGACGTTGTCGAAACGGACCGCGGTCATGCGCTTTCTCCTTCACCCGTCGCGCGGAACATGCGGTCGAGAATAATTGCGAGGATGACGATACAGAGGCCCGCCTGGAAGCCCATGGCGACGTTGACCGTATTGAGCGCGCGCACGACAGGCTTTCCGAGACCGTCGGCGCCAACCAGAGCGGCGATGACCACCATCGAGAGGGAGAGCATAATTGTCTGCGTGAGGCCGGCCATGATCTGCGGCATGGCAAAGGGAAGCTCGACTTTACGCAGTACCTGCATCGGTGTCGCGCCAAATGACTCTGCGGCTTCAACCAAAGAGGGCGGCGTCGATATGATGCCGAGGCGGGTCAGGCGGATCGGAGCGGGGATCGCAAAAATCACGGTTGCGATCAGGCCCGGAACCATCCCAAGGCCGAAAAGGATGAGCGCAGGGATCAGATAGACGAAGGTCGGGATGGTTTGCATGAGGTCGAGGACCGGCCGCATGATCGAAAACACCCATGCGCGCCGCGCACCGGCGATACCGAGCGGAATGCCGACGGCCATGCTGACGAACGTCGACGCCAGGACGAGTGCCAGTGTTTCCGTCGTTTCCTTCCAATAGCCCTGGTTCATGATCAGCAGCAAGCCGAGCAGGGTGAAGACCGCGACGCCGATGGAGCGGCGTAGCCAGTATGCAATGCCGACGATCGCGGCCAGCACGATCAGGGGATGCGGAGCCTGCAAGATAAAGAGCAACGCATTGATAACGTGCGATAAAACGAAAGCAAGCTGGTTAAAGAACCACTCGCCGCTCGACGTCAACCAATCGACGGTCGTTTTGGCGAAGGGGCCAATAGGAATTTTATAGTCGGTGATCCAATTCAAGGAGCGCGCCTATCCGAAAGAGCAAAGATCGAGGTGAAACAAGAAGGGGCGGCGAGGGCCGCCCCGTCATCAGTTTCAGAGGCCGAGGCCGGACTTCACGGCGGCAAGGGCGTCCTTGCCATCCTTCGTCGTGACGCCTGCCAGCCACGGATCAACTGCGTTCGGATTTGCCTTCAGCCATTCGGTCGCGGCAACCTGCGGATCCTCACCGTCGTTGAGGATCTTGCCCATGATCTGGTTTTCCATTTCCAGATTGAACTTCAGGTTCGAGATGAGCTTGCCGACGTTCGGGCATTCGGTGGTGTAGCCGGCACGGGTATTGGTGTAGACCGTCGCACCGCCGAAGTTCGGGCCGAAGGTGCTGTCACCGCCGGTAAGGTAGGTCATCTTGAAGTTTTCGTTCATGGGGTGGGGCGCCCAACCCAGGAACACGACCGGCTTGCCGTCCTTGTCGGCACGGGCGACCTGCGCGAGCATGCCCTGTTCGGAGGACTCGACGAGTTCAAGCCCGCCCATTCCCATCTCGTTCTTCTCGATCAGCGTCATGACGAGGCGGTTGCCGTCGTTGCCGGGCTCGATCCCGTAGATCTTGCCGTCAAGCTCGTCCTTGTGCTTGCCGATATCGCTAAAATCCTTGATGCCGAGTTCAGCGCCCTTGGCGTTGGTAGCGAGCGTGTACTTGGCGCCTTCGAGATTGACGCCGAGGGAATCGACGGTCTTCTCATCGAGGTAGGGTTGGACGTCCTTCTTCTGGGCCGGCATCCAGTTGCCAAGGAACACGTCGATGTCCTTGTTCTTGAGCGACTGATAAGTAACCGGAACCGACAGAACCTTAATGTCGGGCTCGTAGCCTAGGTTCTTCAGAATGACCGCTGTGGTGGCGGTGGTAGCGGTGATATCCGTCCAGCCGACGTCTGAAAGACGGACGGCGGAGCAGCTATCGGGGTCCGCGGCAAATGCTGCTGTTGCAACAGAGAGAGCGGCAACTGCGGTGGCGGTAGTCAGTTTGAATGCGCTTGTCGTTTTCATTTTAGACTCCCAGTCTTACGTTCCCAAGCCAATCACCAATAGCCGAGTTTTACAAGCGACCTGAGTGCGTTTGCGCCGCATTGGAGTACCCGATTGCGACGTAGGGCATTTTTTCGCGGAGTGCCGGGATTTCAAGGGTTTTGGCGATTTTCCGGCGTGAATTTCTTGTGATTATCAAAATGGGGGACTTTTCTTCGCGGTTTCGAGCTTCCAAGAAGCGAAAGACGGAGAAAACGATGGCAAAACTCTATTTCAACTACTCGACCATGAACGCCGGCAAGTCGACGATGCTGCTGCAGGCCTCCTACAATTACGAGGAGCGCGGCATGCGCGTCGTTCTGCTGATCGCGGCCTTCGACGAGCGCGCCGGAAAGGGAATTATCGGCTCCCGGATCGGGCTGCAGGCGAGCGCGATTGCCTTCGAACCGGACGCGGACCTGCAGGCTTTGATCGGCGAGCTCGGCAAGGAAGGGGAGCCAATCGCTTGCGTCTTCGTCGACGAGGCTCACTTCATGACGCGCGAGCATGTCTGGCAGCTTGCGCGCATCGTCGACCGGATGAACATCCCAGTGATGGTCTACGGCCTGCGGACCGATTTCCAGGGAAAGCTGTTTCCGGCATCGGAAGAACTGCTCGCGATTGCCGACGAGATGCGTGAGGTCAGGACGATCTGCCATTGCGGGCGCAAGGCGACGATGGTGGTGCGCCTCGATGCGGACGGAAGGGTCCTGCACGAAGGTGCGCAGATCGACGTCGGTGGCAACGAAAAATACGTGTCGCTCTGCCGGCGCCATTGGGATGACGCCATGAACGGGGAGTGGCGAGCGGAGGCGGTGTAGGCACTCCTCAAATCGATTCCGGATTGGCGGCTTATGCGCTAGTTTCGCGGAAACCGATTCATGGAGGCGTCCCGGTGCGCAAGCCTTTCTCCTTTGACACTCAGCTGGAAGCCGCGCGAGCGCTCGTGGAACAGTTGCGTCTTGAGGCTAGAGTCTGCGTCGATTTCATTAACGAGTTCGCCCGCCAAGGGGCGGCAGTCGACGACGAGCGCTTCCTTGTCGAGAACGGCCGCTTCCAGGCATTTGTGGCAAACGGCACGAGCCTGACCAATCTGCTTGCGGAGCTCGTATCCGTTCTCGACACGCTGACGATCAAGGTTTCGGCGGACCTCGACAGCTTCCGTGGCCTTACCGCCGGCGAGAAATTCATCGGACGCTTTTCGCGCCAGCGGATGTGGCGTCGTCATAGCGCGCGGGTGCGCGCTGCCCCTGTCGTGGAGCGGCTGCGTAACCTGCTGGTCAAGTCCGATGCCACCGCTGATGTTATCGCGAGCTACCGCACAATCGCGATCGACTTTCACAAGCTGGGAGAGCATGGCCTGATCGGCATCGTCGAACAGCGCCGTCGGCTGGTGGACAAGATTGATATCGCGCGCCTTCGTATCCGGGAATTGAATGCCAAGGCGCTCACCACGCAGGGCAGGATTGGCCTCTACGGCAGCAAAGCCGAATGGGAGCGCATGGAAGAGGAGCGCCGCGCGCTGAAGGCGGACGCCGAGCGCGTTGCTGACGAAGAGCGCGGCATGCGGGAGGATAGCCAGCGCCGCGAGCGCTTCATCAATCTGTTCCAGGTTTTCGTCGATGCACTCAATACCCAGGTTGGTCGGTGCAATGCGCTGACGCGCAAGGTCGTCATCGACACCGAAGAAAGGCTGTTGATTTATCAGGCACAGGTCGACACCGATATTCCGGGATCGAAGGTCCAGATTTCAGCCGAACTTTTTCCCGCCATTGCCGGGCCGATCGAACTGTTCGAGCGCAATATGCTGGTGCCGCAGGAGCTGGAACATCGCAAGCGGACCGCGGATGCTGCCTTTGCGAGCAAGTTCGAGGCGTTCCGGCCGGATCAGGAAGACAGCTCCGGAGACCCGGTCATCGATACGACGAAAATCTCCAAGCGGCTGCGCTTGCGCTTTCCGTTCTAGCTCGCGCCGAAGAAACAATAATATCAGCACGATATTGTCCTTGCCGGAGCGAGCGCATATGTCAGTGCGCAGACAATGTTGGTCCACCACGGCAAGGAGAAAACGATGCTCGACCGGATCGCCGGTTTTTTCAGGCTGATCGGCCGTACCATCGGACGCTGGGCGCGACTCCTGTTCGCCTGGGCTTTCTGGCCATTTATCGCCGCCCGCGGCTGGTACGTTCAACGGACATGGATGATCCGGTTGCCGATCCTGGGCCTGATCGGGCTGCTTGCCGTTCTCTATTGCTACTTCATCTGGCAGACGCAGGTCTGGTCCGGCTTCGATCCGTCCTTCGTGAATGAGTACCGGCTTTCCGAACGCAAGGTTGCCGCTGGACAGGAATTGCCAGCAACGGACGGCGCGGCGAAGACCTGCCAGCGCTCGGCCATTGTCGATGTCGCGGCCGATCTAACGGACTTCAACGTCAATCAGAATGCATGGATCTCCTCCATGCTCCTTTACCGTCTTGGCTTCTTCGGTGTCGATTGGGACCACACGCCTTTTCTCGACAACAAGGCGTCGTTCCAGCGCGGCGTGAACCAGGCGGTGCGCCGCACTTCAGCAGAGCTCGTCGACTCGCTCGGTCGGGTGCGTGGTACCTCGGGTATCAACAATGATCTGCAAGACGCCCGCGGTAAGCTGCAGTTCGATGAATACAGCTGGTATTTCGGACTGAATCCGTTCGGGCCGAAGACGCCGACGCCGAGCTACTACCGTTCGGCGATTGAAAGCTTGCGCAAGTTCAACACCGATTTGGCCGCCTGCAACGCGGTCTTCGATGGCCGTGCAGACAACCTCATTCAGTTCATTGATCGCATCGCCAACGATCTCGGCAGCACGTCCGATGTGCTTGCGGACCGCTCTCAGAACCACCATCGCGGTTGGTTCGATACCCGCGCGGACGATCGGTTCTGGTTTGCTTATGGGCAGCTCTATGCCTACTACGCGATCCTTGCGGCGGCGCAGTCCGATTTTTCGCAGGTGGTCGCGGAACGCAACCTGAGCGCCATCTTCGGCGCAACGATGCGGCAGTTCCAAGCGGCGTTGCAGATCCAGCCGGCAATCATTTCCAACGGCCGGGAAGACGGCTGGATCATGCCGAGCCATCTGGCGACGATGGGCTTCTACATTCTCCGCGTGCGCTCGAACCTCGTCGAGACGCGTTCCGTGCTCGATCGATGAAGCAGCGTGTTTAATTGATCAGTTTCATGCGGATCGCCTTGGCGACAAGCTGCGCCCGGTTCACGCAGTCGAGCTTTTTGATGGCGCTCGTCATGTAGGCGTTGACGGTGTGGTCGGACAGCGAAAGGATTTGTCCGATCTCGATGGATGTCTTTCCCTGTGCCGTCCAGCGGACGACCTCGCGTTCGCGGGCAGACAAAGGCGTGTGTTCGGCAAGCTTCGACTGCTTCGTGCGGTTATAGGCGTCGAGCAGATGGAGCGTCACCATCGTCAATTCGTTGAGTTCCGTTTGGGCAAGTAGCGGGCGGTCGCCGCCGAGCCAGAACAGGACACGCTCGCCGTCGCCTGCATAGGCAGGAACCGCGACGCCCGTCGGGATGCCGAAATTGCGCAACAGTTCGCTCAACTCATTCGGGAAAATAGCGGCCGAAGAATTGTCGAAAAGGCTCCACGAGCGCGGCAGCGCGGAATCGCCGATTCCTCCAGAAAGCATGGGAAAGCGCATAATTCGAGCGCGGTCGAACTGGTTGAAGTATTGAGATGGTATGGACGTTTCGATGAGTAGAGTTCTGAGAAGGACGCTCTCGGGCGTGGGCGCATGCATCAGCGTTATGTGCCGAAAACCGAAGGCACGTGCCACTTTGACTAGAACTTCTGCGTATTCGGCCCTGGTACAGGCAGCTGAAATCTCCGCGACGAGGGACATCTGCCGTTCCGAGGTAGTCACGTAAGACATCAATGCGTCCCTGCTTACCTTCAAGTTGCCGCGATAAAATATGCAAACTGATATATTTGCTAGTACGAAACGGCCTGGCGCGCAGTGATTAATTTCGATGTATTAATTTAACCACAGAATATCGATCTGCGGTTGTGTTTGAGCTTGCTTGGACCGCAACTCAGGGCGACGAACCTGCGAACGCGAAAGCGCAGAGGTCCGCCGCGTGACATAAAATTGGAGG
This sequence comes from Rhizobium sp. BK176, assembly GCF_024808055.1. NCBI lineage: Bacteria > Pseudomonadati > Pseudomonadota > Alphaproteobacteria > Hyphomicrobiales > Rhizobiaceae > Rhizobium > Rhizobium sp. BK176. Next base: position 100,033 of record NZ_JANUBV010000011.1, read on the forward strand.
CGCTCAGGGACGCGGCCCCGAATCATATTACAATTAAACCTAGTCTGTCGTTTTGCTCTTTTTAGTCAGTTGCTCGAGAAAGCCGAGCAGTACCGCCGAGACGACGAAGGCGAGATGCATCGCCGTCAGCCACATAATCTTACCGTCGGTATATTGTTCAGCGTTGAGGAAGACCTGCAGCAGGTGGATCGATGAAATGGCTACGATCGACGAAGCTACCTTGATCTTGAGGCTGCCTGCGTCGAGCTTGCCGATGAACGAGACATCGGTGTCACTTTCGTCGAAGCGGCTGACGAAGTTCTCGTAACCGGAGATCATCACCATGACGATCAGGCTGGCGACCAGCGCGGCGTCGATCAGCCCGAGCATGGCGAGGATCATTTCACCCTCATCGAGCACGAATACGCCGCCCGCGACCTTCAGGAATTTATAGCCGAATGAGACGGCATAAACCGCCAGCGCCAGGGACAGGCCGAGGTAGAAGGCCACGAGTATCCAGCGGCTAGAAAGAATGATGCGCTCGACAATGAGTTCGAGTGATTTCATGGCTTGTCCTCGTGACGTACGGAATCGATGCCTAGAGATAGCGGCTTGGATGAGCCTTGGGCAACCTGCGCACTATCCACAGTCGGCATATTTCGCTATCCCGTTGTAACAAATGGGGCGCCGATCGAGCGCGGAAAACTGGGGAACGGGGATGGCAGCATATAAGTCCGACATCGAGATTGCGCGCGCCGCTGAAAAGAAGCCGATCTTCGAAATCGGTTCAAAGCTTGGAATCCCTCAGGCGCAACTCGCGCCGTATGGCCACGATAAAGCCAAGCTCAGCGCCGAGTTCATCGCGGAGCAAGCTGATAAGCCCGATGGCAGGCTGATCCTTGTGACGGCAATCAATCCAACACCCGCGGGTGAGGGCAAGACGACGACGACAGTCGGTCTTGGCGACGGATTGAACCGGATCGGCAAGAAGGCAATCGTCTGTATCCGCGAGGCCTCGCTCGGGCCGTGCTTCGGCGTGAAGGGCGGAGCTGCCGGCGGCGGCTATGCACAAGTCATTCCGATGGAAGACATCAACCTGCATTTTACCGGCGACTTCCATGCGATCACATCGGCCCACAATCTGCTCGCCGCGATGATCGACAATCATATCTATTGGGGCAACGAGCAGGATATCGACCTCAGGCGCGTCACATGGCGACGCGTGATGGACATGAACGACCGGGCGCTACGCGAAATGGTCTCTTCGCTTGGTGGTGTCGCCAACGGCTTTCCCCGGCAGAACGGTTTCGACATCACCGTCGCTTCCGAGGTGATGGCGATCCTCTGCCTTGCCCGCGATCTCAAAGATCTGGAAGAGCGTCTCGGCAACATCATCGTCGGCTACCGGCGCGACAAAACGGCCGTCTATGCGCGTGATTTGAAAGCGGATGGCGCGATGGCAGTTCTTCTGAAGGACGCCATGCAGCCCAATCTCGTCCAGACGCTGGAAAACAATCCGGCTTTCGTGCACGGCGGTCCCTTCGCCAATATCGCCCACGGTTGCAACTCGGTGATCGCCACGAAGACGGCGTTGAAGCTTGGCGACTATGTCGTGACCGAGGCGGGCTTCGGCGCGGATCTCGGGGCTGAGAAGTTCTTTGACATCAAATGCCGCAAGGCGGGCCTCAAGCCGGATGCCGCCGTCATCGTTGCGACTGTGCGCGCGCTCAAGATGAATGGCGGTGTGAAGAAGGATGATCTTGGAGCCGAGAACGTCGCCGCGCTGAAGAAGGGCTGCTCCAATCTCGGCCGCCATGTCGCCAATGTTCGCAAGTTCGGCGTTCCCGTCGTTGTCGCCATCAATCACTTCGTCTCGGACACCGACGCGGAAATCATTGCGGTGAAAGAGTATGTCTCGCGGCTGGGAGCAGAGGCGATCCTCTGCCGGCACTGGGCGGAGGGCTCCGCCGGCATCGAAGAGCTCGCCTACAAAGTGGTCGAGCTCGCGGAATCGGGACAGTCGCGATTTGAGCCGCTCTACCCCGACGATGTTTCGCTGTTCGAGAAGATCGAGATAGTGGCTTCGAAGATTTATCATGCGGGGGAGGTGACCGCGGACAAGGCGGTGAGGGATCAACTCGTAGCCTGGGAGGAACAGGGCTACGGGCATCTGCCGGTCTGCATGGCGAAGACGCAGTACTCGTTTTCGACCGATCCGAACCTTCGGGGCGCGCCGGAAGGGCATATCGTCCCGGTTCGCGAGGTGCGTCTTGCGGCGGGCGCTGGTTTTGTCGTCGCCATTACGGGCGAGATCATGACCATGCCCGGCCTGCCGAGGTCACCGTCGGCGGAGCGGATCTATCTCAACGATCAGGGCTACATCGAGGGACTGTTCTAGGGCGGCGACGTTTCGAAACTGAATCAAGCCGCTGACGGCTTGATTCAGAGGATTCGCGCAAGTCGCTGAAAACTAATGGCAATACCGATAGCCGCCCTTGCGCTCCAGCACATCGAGATGGAAGTGGGTTTCGTGCGCAGCGTCGCTTTCCGGGTCGAGGACCGTGGTAAAGAAGAGGCAACCCGCGGCGCTCACCGTGCGCTGGAACGCACCGATCAATGTGGAATCCTCGCGTCGCGGTTGGACCGCGATGTCCTTCCCTTTTTCAAAGCTGAAGCTCGCAACGTCAATCGCATTGCCACGAGCGTGCTCAGACACCTTGCCGGTTTCGGCGCCATTGCGCAGGCGGCAGATGTAGGAGGAAGCCTGATTGACGCCGATGATATTTCCCTGATCAGGCGCGGCAATGCGGGCGGCGGGAATCACGCTTTCTTTCATCCAGCGGGCAAGGGCCAGCGCGACCGGGCAGCGAAAGACGGCGTCAGGCTTTATCGTAATGCCGGGCAGCACCTCGGACACCTTGATTGGTTTGTCGATCCCGCAGCCGTTGCCATCATCGATACGCGATATGTCCTTGAAGACGACGCCAAGATTCTGCAACTCCCTCACACATTCGGAGTGCTCGGCATCACTCTCTGCGGCAATCGTCAGATGCTGTTCTTCCAGCGTTTGTTGTGACGGAAGCTTCGGCCCCTGCTTTTCCGGGATGGCAGAGGATTTCGGAGAATCCTCCGTGACCGGCGGCGTTTCGGGCTTGCCGCTTTCGGGTTTCTGTTCGGGTATCGGGGGAGGTGCCGGTGCGGACGTTGTCGTATTTGATTTACCGGGGCGAGTTGCCGGGAGAGGGCCGTTTTCCGGCAGGCGTGCACTGGTCAGGAACCCTATGCAACTCAGTGCCGCTAAAATCACAACGATGTTCTTCACGCATCCACCCGTTGTACGTTGCCCCGGGACAGAACGCATGGATGCGGATTTCGTTGCAATTTCGCAACGTTGATGTCTATGCTCAAAAAGATGATTTATTAAATCAAGATAACGGTGATCCGATATATTGACAATTTGAGTCATGTTTTTTATGCGGCAAAAAGAAGGCGAAAATCTTCGTCTGAAAGCCTAGCCAGCCCATCGAAACGCGGACGCGTCACGACCAGCCAGCCCGGTGACATTTCTCTCAAGGGGTTGACTTCATGATCGTCCGGCACTCGCGCTCGGTTCTACTTGCCTGCACGGCACTTGCCATTGTTACACCTTCCGCCATCGCCTTTGCACAAAGTGCGCCCTCGACTGCCCAGACAGCCGAAGAGCAGAAGGCGGCGCCAGAGGGGGATACTTTCCTCTCGCCCATTATCGTGAAGGGCAGCCGACAGGCGGCCAACGATCCCTACAACAAGCCGGGACCTTCCAGCACCGTCACGGCGGACCAGATCAACCTGCAGGCCGGCCAGGGTACCGACGATCTGCTGCGCAGTGTTCCCGGGACGTCGACGGCCAACAATCCGCAGAACCCCGGCGTTGCTGTCAACATTCGCGGTTTCGAAGGCTCCGGCCGCGTGAACATGTCGATCGACGGCGTTCGCCAGAATTTCCGCTTCACCGGCCATGAGGCGCAGGGCTTCACCTATGTGGACCCGGCGTTCCTGGCGGGCATCGACGTGACCCGCGGCGCAGTCACCGGCATCGGTGGCGGGGCACTGGCCGGTACGGTCAATTTCCGCACCTACGACATCGATGACCTGATTCTAGGTGATAAGAACTACGGCGGCATCGTCTCGGCGACGGTCGGAACCAACGAACTCGGTTGGTCCGAGTCGGCCATCGGCGCTTACCGGTTCAACGATGTCTTTGCTGTTCTCGGCGGCATCAGCAAGAGTGATCCGGGCAACTATGAGAACGGCGACGGCGTTACCGTCCCCTATACCGAGCAGGACCTGCTTTCCGGCATGCTGAAGGCAGAGATTACGCCGAACGCCGAAAACACGATCAAGCTCGGCGGCATCAGCTATGACAACGACTTCCTCGCGAATTCCTATTTCCAAAACGTCAAGAACAAGACGTTTGCCGCGAGCTACGCCTATACGCCTGGCGACAACGAGCTCATCGATTTCAAGACGAACTTCTACTACAACCGCCTTGAGATGCAGTATGACACGAACGCCACGGGCGGTGGTACGGCCGCCGGTCGCCGCATTACCGACACGGGCATCGGCTTCGACGTCTCCAACACGTCCAAATTCGACATTGGCAACGTTGCCGTTTCCACCAACTACGGTGTCGAATACTTCCACGACAAATACGATGTGATCAACAGCCGGACGCAGCCTTCGGGTGGCGTCAACGGTGATGGCAAGAGCGGCATCCTCGGCGTCTTCGACACGACGACGTTCACCTACGGCATGGCGGACCTGACGCTTGGCCTGCGCTATGACCATTTCGATCTCGACGGCTCGGGCTCGGTCGTTGCCAGCAACCCCCTCGGAATGCCGGCCGGTCCTTACACCGTCGATAAGTCCGATGGGCGCCTGAACCCAAGCGTCACCTTCGCGCTGAATCCTACTGAATGGTTCCAGCCTTATGTGACATATGCCGAGACGCAGCGCGCACCGACGATTAGCGAAACCTTCGCCGGCGGATCGCATCCAGGCGCTACGGGGCAGGCCTTCTTCCCGAATCCCTTCCTTGAGCCGGAAACCTCCAAGGGCTGGGAAATCGGCGCCAACATCAAGGTGGATGGCATTCTCGATGCCGGCGACAGTTTCCGCTTCAAGGCCAACTACTTCAACGACCGCATCGACAACTACATCACCGGTGCGTTTGCGGGCGGCGGCAGGCAGACCTTCTTCGTCAACAATCCCGGCACGTCGAAGGTGGACGGTATAGAAATCCAGGCGGCCTATGATGCCGGCTTCGTCTTCGGGGAGCTTGCCTACACCCATACAAACACCGACCTGCCTCCGCAGATCAACGGCTTCGGCGTGCAAAGCTTCCTGCCGGAAAACATCTTCAGTGCCACGCTCGGCGGTCGCTTCCTTGAAGATCAACGCCTGACAGTCGGTACACGCCTATTCGCTGCCGGACAGGCAGACATTGGACAAATCAATGCAACGAATGGCGGACGGCCGCGATTCATGAGCGGCTATGGCGTTGTCGATCTCTTCGCCAACTATCAGTGGGAGAACGGCCTGGAGTTGACGGCAAGCGTGACCAACGTCTTTGACAAGACCTACACTCCGGCCTCGAGCACGATCCAGACGACGACGATCGATACGGGTCGCGGCCGGACATTCATGGTGACTGCGAAGGCCTGGTTCTAAACCAAAGCTTAGTCAAGCGAAGGGCGGCCATTGTGCCGCCCTTTTCATTCCCAGATTCGGCCCTTGCGCTCGGTTCGATCTCACGCTAACAATTTCGCCCATGAACACGTCCTTGAACATTGCAGTTTGGTGGTGGGCTCGCTGAGGCGGCCTCGACCAATCGTGTCCAAAGACGACGAGTGAGCCGCCCGGAAAACGCCAGGCGGCTTTTTTGTTTTTAAGGCTGCCTGTCATCCGGGCCCGATAACGGAGTGGAACAATGGTAACGATCCTTCGGGATGACGGAGCGGAAATCTACGAGACACGAGGTGGCATCACCGTCACCCGGCAGCGGCGGGCGATCCCCTATGGCGATGCGGTTTCGTCCTATGTCGACAAACTCGACGAGCGCCGCGGCGCTGTCTTCTCGTCGAACTATGAATATCCGGGCCGCTACACCCGTTGGGACACTGCCATCGTCGATCCACCGCTCGGCATTTCCTGCCATGGCCGCGAGGTCTGGATCGAAGCCTACAACGAGCGCGGTGAGGTGATTCTCTCCTTGATTGCCGAGCGCCTGAAGACGATTTCAGACCTGGTGCTCGGTGGTTCCACGACCCGCCGCCTCGACCTAACGGTGAAGGCGCCGGAGCGCGCGTTTACCGAAGAGGAACGCTCGAAGATTCCGACTGTCTTCACCGTGCTGCGCGCCATCACCGACCTCTTTTATTCGCAGGCGGATGCCAACCTCGGGTTCTACGGTGCCTTTGGCTACGATCTCGCCTTCCAGTTCGATGCGATCAACCTGAAGCTGACTCGCCCGTCCGACCAGCGGGACATGGTGCTCTATCTCCCGGACGAAATTCTCGTCGTCGACAACTACTCGGCCAAGGCCTGGATCGACCGCTACGATTTTGAAAAGGACGGGCTGTCGACAGAGGGCAAGGCCGGCGACATTCCGGCCGAGCCGTTCCAGCGCACCGACGCCATTCCGCCGAAGAGCGATCATCGCCCGGGGGAATATGCCGACCTCGTTGTCAAGGCGAAGGAGAGCTTCCGCAAGGGTGACCTTTTCGAGGTGGTGCCTGGGCAGAAGTTCATGGAGAGGTGCGACAGCAAGCCGTCCGACATTTCCAAGCGGCTGAAGGCGATCAATCCGTCGCCCTATTCCTTCTTCATTAATCTCGGCAATCAGGAATATCTGGTCGGTGCGTCGCCTGAAATGTTCGTACGCGTCTCGGGCCGCCGCATCGAGACCTGCCCCATTTCAGGCACGATCAAGCGGGGCGACGATCCGATCGCCGACAGCGAGCAGATCCTTAAGCTGCTGAACTCCAAGAAGGATGAATCCGAACTGACAATGTGCTCGGACGTCGACCGCAACGACAAGAGCCGCGTTTGCGAGCCGGGTTCGGTGAAGGTCATCGGTCGCCGCCAGATCGAGATGTATTCGCGATTGATCCACACCGTCGATCATATCGAGGGCCGACTGCGCGACGATATGGATGCCTTCGACGGCTTCCTCAGCCACGCCTGGGCCGTGACTGTCACCGGCGCGCCGAAGCTCTGGGCGATGCGCTTCATCGAGAGCCACGAAAAGAGCCCGCGCGCCTGGTATGGCGGTGCCATCGGCATGGTCGGCTTCAACGGTGACATGAACACCGGCCTGACGCTGCGTACCGTCAGGATCAAGGACGGGATCGCGGAAGTGCGGGCAGGGGCGACCTTGCTCAACGATTCCGATCCGAACGAAGAAGAAGCCGAAACCGAACTGAAGGCCTCCGCCATGCTTTCCGCCATCCGCGATGCCAAGGCCGGCAATTCTAGCAAGGTTAGCCGCGACGTTGCTGCCGTCGGCAAGGGCGTCAAGATCCTGCTCGTTGATCACGAAGACAGCTTCGTCCATACGCTTGCCAACTACTTCCGGCAGACGGGCGCCACCGTTTCTACGGTGCGCACGCCAGTGCCGGAGGAAATCTTCGACCGGCTGGATCCCGATCTCGTCGTGCTGTCGCCTGGGCCGGGCAATCCGAAGGATTTCGATTGCAAGGCGACGATCAAGAAGGCGCGGGCGCGCAACCTACCGATCTTCGGTGTCTGCCTTGGCCTGCAGGCACTGGCGGAAGCCTATGGGGGCGAGCTCAGGCATCTGGCGTTGCCGATGCATGGCAAGCCGTCGCGCATCCGGGTGCTGGAGCCGGGAATCGTGTTTTCTGGTCTCGGCAAGGAGGTGACAGTCGGGCGCTACCACTCGATCTTTGCCGATCCTTCGACGCTGCCGCGCGACTTCATCATCACGGCGGAAAGCGAAGACGGCACGATCATGGGGATCGAGCACGAGAAGGAGCCGATCGCCGCGGTGCAGTTCCACCCGGAATCGATCATGACGCTCGGCGGCGACGCCGGCATGCGGATGATCGAGAATGTGGTGGCGCATCTGTCGCGCAAGGCAAAGACCAAGGCGGCGTGACCACGACAGCACTCGGGATTTTCTGAGTTGGCAGTTCCTGAATTGGGCGATGTGCTTTCCTCCGGTCGAGGAGAGCACGTTCGCTGTCGACGCTCCCAGAAGGTCGGTGCCCATGGCGTTAAGCGGTTGACTCCTGACGTCAAATCAGAACATTTCAAGAACGATAAATGAGGAATATCATCGTGGCTGCTGAGAAGTTTATCGTCCTCCCGTACCGCAAGAACCGCGGCAACCTTGTGCCAGGTGAGATGCGCCAGGCATCGAACGCGGTCAGTGCGGAGAAGATTGCGACCTCGATGGCCTCGCGCTTCGTCGGTGTTGCGGCTTATGCCGTAATGGTCGACGAGGAGACTGGCGATATGTCGTCGCCGCGGCTGCTTGCCCGGCATGGTGAGATTGCCGACCTCAATTCCTGATCACAGCGCAATGGAAACCTCGCTCTATTTGCCGGTCAAAGCCTTCCTGGAAGCGGCGGGCTATGTCGTGAAAGGCGAAATCGGCGGATGCGATCTCGTCGGCCTGAGCGAGGGAGACCCGCCCGTCGTCGTGGTGTGTGAGTTGAAGCTGAGTTTCAACCTCGAACTTGTGCTACAGGCGGTCGATCGAGCAGCGGTAAGCGATGAAGTGTGGATCGCCGCTCGCGTTTCCGCCAAGGGACGGGGGCGCGAGGCTGACAAGCGCTATCGTGATCTCTGCCGTCGGCTGGGGATCGGTATGCTGGGTGTCTCCGATGCCGGCGAGGTCAGTGTCATCGTCAGCTCGGTCTCGCCGATGCCGCGCACCAATCCGAAGCGTCGGTCGCGGCTTGTTAGAGAGCATCAGCGTCGGCGCGGTGATCCGGTGGTAGGCGGCGGCTCGCGCGCCCCTGTCATGACGGCCTACCGACAGCGGGCTCTGCTCTGCGCCGCTGCGCTACAGCAAGGGCTGGTGCGGCCCCGCGACATGAAGGCGCTGGCGCCGGATGCGGGCAACATCCTGCTTGGCAATGTCTATGGCTGGTTCGAGCGCCAGGAGAAGGGCGTCTATGCATTGACGCCAGCTGGCGAGGCGGCCCTCCTTCGGTGGCCGCAAACAATCAGCGTTGCTGTTGAAAGGGACTGCGCTTCGGGGGCCTTCAGCGCCGTGGGCTCGGCAGAGAACTCCTGACGACCTAGTCAGCTCTGCTCAACTCGAAGTCCACCGCGGAGCTACGCGCTCTCCAGATATGTTGGGTCGGCCTTCCGTAAGGCAACCTTTATAGGCAGCGCATGGTCAAGCCTCCGTGATGCCCTAGCTTAGCCGTCGTGCGATGCTCGCTGGGCCCGCAGCGGGTCCGGCCGAGAAATTGACGCTCGACGATGGTTACTTTCACGCTCAATGGACAGACGACAACTTTCGACGGTGGTCCGGACACTCCGCTTCTTTGGGTCATTCGCGATTTCGCGCAGCCTGCCCCGCAAGTTGAAGAGGCGCCTGCAATATCCGGCACCTAGCCGCCCAGAGTATTGCCGAAAGTCGGTCAACTTTTCCGTGGAGTGCCGGTTAGGACTTCGCACAGGCTGTTTGACAAAATAAGCATTTTGGCACATATCACCGGCCATTGGCCGCCTGCGCGATTTTCGCGTGGGCGGTTTTGCGTTTGAATGGCATGGTTTCTGCAATTCGTTCGCATCCGCACTGAAGATCGGCGCAGGGGTATCGATATGAACGGAAAAGGAAATCTCACGGTTCGGAGGCTGGCGCTCTGGGGGATCCCGATGTCGCTCGGCGTCATGGGTCTGAAGATGGTTGCATGGTGGGTGACCGGTTCGGTGGCGCTGCTGTCGGACGGACTCGAATCGACGGTGAACGTCGTCGCCGCCTTCATCGCATTCTTCGTCATCCGCTATGCGCAAAAACCGGCCGACCACGATCACCCCTTCGGCCATCACAAGGCGGAATATCTTTCGGCGGTCACCGAGGGCGTGCTGATTGTCGTCGCGGCGCTGTTGATCGTCAACGAGGCGATCGGGCATCTTTCCGATCCGCGGATGCTGGATGCGCCCGTGCTCGGCCTTGCCATCAACTTTGTCGCCGGTGTGATTAATGCGGTTTGGGCGCAGTTGCTGATCCGGACCGGGCGCAAGTATCGCTCGGCAGCGCTGACAGCGGACGGCCAGCACATTATGTCCGACGTCGTCACGTCCGTCGGAGTCCTCATCGGTCTGCTGCTGGCGCTAGCCACCGGTTACGCGATCTTCGACCCCGTGCTCGCGATCCTGGTCGCCATCAACATTCTCTATCAGGGCTGGAAGGTCATCTCGCATTCGATTGGCGGATTGATGGATCAGGCCGTCACACTCGAAGAGGAAGAGGCGATCAAGCAGGCCATTGCCACCCACGCCGCAGGCTCAATCGGGGTTCACGATCTGAAGACCCGGCGCGCGGGCGCCGTCACCTTCGTCGATTTCCATCTTGTCGTGCCCGCCGCCATGTCTGTAAGGCAGGCGCACGATATCTGCGATCGCCTTGAAGATGCCATCCGTACCGTGCATCCGGGCTCCAGCATCGCCATTCACGTGGAACCCGAGGGCGAAAAGGCCCACGGCATTCGCGTCAAAGTCATCAAGGAGGCTTGAATGCCCACAACAGACGTATCCAACCTGTCCATGCTGGGCAGCCAAACGGAATCACCCAAGTCACCCGAGGAAGCGGTGTTGGAGAAGGTGCCCGCGAGCCACGTCGGCACCGACTATGTCGTCCGCTTCACGGCGCCGGAGTTCACGTCGCTTTGCCCGATGACCGGTCAGCCGGATTTCGCCCATATCGTCATCGACTACATCCCGAACGAATGGTTGGTGGAATCGAAGTCGCTGAAGCTTTTTCTGCATGCGTTCCGCAACCATGGTGCCTTCCACGAGGATTGCTCGATCTACATCGCCAAGCGGCTGGTCGAGTTGCTCGATCCGAAGTGGCTGAGGATAGGCGCCTACTGGTATCCGCGCGGGGGCATTCCGATCGACGTCTTCTGGCAGACCGGCAAGCCGCCGGAGGGCGTGTGGCTGCCGGATCAGGGCGTTGCGACTTACCGCGGCCGCGGCTAGGAGCTTTTGCGGTGTGGGCGTTGACTAGGCGGAAGCTGTCGCTGCGGGCTCAGCATCGGACACGAAGCTCGCTCGGTCGATCTGCAGCGGGCGCTTTTCGCCGCCGAGCCAGCCTCTGACAAGATTTCTCGCCTTGATGCTTTCAAGCCAGAGCCGCAGCAGGTTCTTGCGCAGCCTGCCTTGCGGCGTGAAAGCTCGGTCTATGGATTTGCGCACAAACGCCGACCTGTCGGCGCTACCGTCGAGGAATTGCATCTGGACGACGGGTGCCGGCTCGATCTGGTAGGCCTTCAGCCATGCGCGATGCCAGAAATAAGCGTCGATGAGGGCGTAGTTCTTGGTATCTGCCAGCATTTTCGCAGCCGCACGCGGACCGATGATGTAGCCGGCGGTGCCGACGCGGTTCTGAAACACCCGCGTCGCGCGATGGATGCCATCGGTCCAAACGGGTGACCTTGCGAGGATATGTGGGCGAGGCGCGAATTCCAGATCGTAGACCCGGTCCCAGTTGTCGCCGCGGCCTTTGATGCTCCTGATCGCGTCGTTAAAGTTCTCGGATAATACCGCGTCGTCTTCGAGGATCAGTGTTCGTTCGTTTCGTTCGATGATGACTTTCCAGGCCATCCTGTGCGAGGTGAAGCAGGCGACATCCTCGCGCAGTGTCGGACTCGGCCAGGTGTTTGCTGCCTTCTGGCACTCTTCGACGGACAGGTCGCCTGCTTCGAACGCGTCCAGAAACTCGAAATCCAGTCCCAGCTTTTGCATTTGCCGCGATTGAAACTCTCGTCTTTTTTCCTCGGCTTTCCGACTGATAATGAGGATCTTCACCGCTGCTCCGCCAGATAGGTCATGTCGCCGGACCTTATTCGTCCGCTCCCGGCTTATCAATCGGCCTCCCGTTGTGCCCACCGAAACCTAGCCGGCAGCGAAGACGTATTTCGTCACAGACGATGTGCGCAAAGGCCCCGCGCTCCCATATCTCAGGTTCGCGGCGACGCGAGCAGCTAAGCGTTGAAGCTGTCGTCATTGCCGAAATCGGACTGATCATCGTCAGCAACGTCGTCGTCGTTGTTGTCGTAGCTGGCCTGCTGCACAACGTCAGCGTCGTCGTTGCTGTTATCGTCGTTGTTGCTATTCGCGGCGTTGCCGGCTGCCTGCTGCTTGTCGCCGTCGTTATTGAAATAGTTGTTGATGACGGTCTCTTCGGTCGGCGCGTTGCCGAAGGGATTGTTGCCGGCGAGCGGCGAGCCCCAGCCAAGCGACGATGCGTGGCTGCCGAAAATACCGCTCAGCGAATTGGCAAGCAACATGCCGCCGGCGACGCCGGCTGCGGTTCCGAGCGCGCCCTGCAAGAAGCTGCCGCCAGCGGAGGGGGAGGCCGCCGGTGAGCTCCATGGTCCGGTAGGCTGCTGTATTGCGCGAGGCGTGGCATCGAAGCCGCGGTCCTGCTGGATTTGCTGCCGCGGGGTACTTCCCCAAGGACCCGTGGAAGGCGTCGGAGATGCCGGCTGCTGCGGCGTCTGGCTGCTGCCGAAGATCGAACTGAGGAAGCCGCCGCCCTGTTCGGCCTTGTGGTATTCGCTTTGGTCGGCCTCGAGCAAGCGAACGCGCTCTTCCAGTTGCTTGATATGATTGGCTGCCGCTTCCAGCCCCTTTTCCTGCACGATCACGGCCTGTGCGAGATAGTAGGCGGCGTAGGGCTGCTGACGTGTTCCCTGATCAATCAATGCCTCGGCGTCATGGTCACGCGGCGTCGTCGAGGCGGTGCGGACACGGTCGAAAAGGGCCGTCAACAATTGGCGTTCTTCGGGGGACATGGCCGGTCTCCTTGTTTCTCGCGATCGTTCGCTAAGAGATGACGTAGGTATGGATTTCGACTTTTCAAAGCCACGCCAAGTTACATTGCGGTAATCTGGCCTGGCTGCCTAACCATATCTTCACCCGTTCCGTGGCTTGTCTTTTTCCCGCATTGTTTTACGCATGGAGTCGCACTATGTGCGGTGAACCGAATTGGACGTAAGAGAGGTTCGAATGTACGAAGAAGAAGAACAGGACGACAAGACGAAGGAACTGCCGCTCGGCAAGGAAACGGAGGCGAACCTTTTCAAGTCGCGTTCGATCTTCATCTACGGGCCGATCACGCAGGAACTGGCGCAGAAAGTCTGCACGCAGCTTGTGGCGCTCGCGGCCGCCAATGACGACGATATTCGCATCTACGTCAACTCGCCCGGCGGTCATGTCGAATCCGGCGATTCGATCCACGACATGATCAAGTTCATCAAGCCGAAGGTTTGGATGATCGGGACCGGCTGGGTCGCCTCGGCCGGCGCGCTGATCTATGTCGCGGCGCCGAAGGAACAGCGCATTTGCCTGCCGAACACGCGCTTCCTGCTCCACCAACCGTCCGGTGGCACGCGCGGCATGGCGTCCGACATCGAAATCCAGGCTCGCGAGATCATCAAGATGAACGAGCGCCTGAACAAGATTATGTCGGAAGCAACGGGGCAGCCTTACGAGAAGATCGCTGCCGATACCGATCGCGACTACTGGCTGTCCGCCGAAGAAGCCAAGGCCTACGGCCTCGTTTCGCGCATCGTGACGTCGCAGTCCGAGATCTGATTTTTGCACTATGAGAAGCGCCCCTGCTTGCCGGAAGGCAGGCGGGGGCGTTTTTTTTGTGTTCCGCGACCAAACCGCGGCGAGGTGCCCAATCTGCATCACGAGCACCCGCACGCTGGTGTCGAAAGCGCTTTCGTTCCAGTCGCGCGGGAGATCGAACGGCTCCCACACTTCCGGGCTGCAGGGCGAGACCTTCTATGGTGATGGAACTGCGGACTTTTCGACCAACGGACAGGAGTTGATCTTCGTGGGTCCGGCACGCCTAGGTGCACGGAGCAAGTTGATGGTACCGAATGGTGTCAATCTGCACTTGCGCAACTCCGCCTGATACGGCTTCCATGCGGAGTTTCCGCTCCTCGAGTTGCGCCATGCTTAAAGACTTTTCCATTCAGAGCCTGTTCATGGGCATCCTCACCACCTTCGTGGGATTTGCCAGTTCCTTTGCGGTTGTGCTGCACGGCCTGCAGAGTGTCGGCGCGACGGATGCGCAGGCGGCGTCGGGCCTCATGGCTTTGTCGATCGCACTGGGGCTTTGTGCGATCGTGCTCAGCACCGTGACGCGCCTGCCAATCAGCATCGCCTGGTCCACCCCGGGTGGCGCCTTGCTGGCAAGTACCGGCGTTGTCGAGGGTGGGTTCAATGCGGCGGTCGGCGCGTTTCTCATCTGTGCGGTGCTGATCGTGGTTGCCGGCCTGTTCAAGCCGCTTGGTCGTGCGGTTGCGGCGATCCCCGCGCCGCTGGCCAACGCGATGCTCGCTGGTGTGCTGATCGGTTTGTGCTTTGCCCCTGTCAGGGCGATTGGGTTCAACCCGTTGCTTGGTTTGCCGATCGTACTCGCATGGATCGTCGTCGGCGCATTCAAGCGGCTCTGGGCGGTGCCGGCGGCACTTGCGGCTTTCGTGCTGGTGGTTGCCTTCGCCGTGGACATTCCCGATGGTGCGATCGGTTCGATCGAACAGGCGCTGCGGCCGCCCGTCGAGTTCGTGATGCCTGTCTTCAATCTGCCGGCTTTCGTCTCCATCGCGCTGCCACTTTTCATCGTGACCATGGCCTCGCAGAACATTCCCGGCATCGCGGTCCTGAAGGTGAACGGCTATGCGCCGAAGCCTGGGCCGCTGTTTTCGGTAACTGGCCTGTTCTCGATCCTCGCAGCGCCGTTCGGCGGTCATGCGGTGAATCTCGCCGCGATCACGGCGGCGATGTGCGCCGGTCAGGATGCGCATCCCGATCCGGCGCGGCGCTATTGGGCCGTTCTCGTCTCGGGCATCTCCTATGTCATTCTCGGGTTGCTCGCGGGTGCGGTGACAACCTTCGTGGCTTTAGCGCCGCCGATCCTGATCCAGGCGGTGGCGGGTCTGGCACTGGTCGGTGCATTTTCAAGTTCTGCCATGTCGGCTTTCCAGGCACCGGAGTCGCGGGAGGCTGCGGCCATCACCTTTCTGGTGACGGCATCGGGCGTGTCGTTCGCCGGTATCTCCGGCGCCTTCTGGGGATTGCTTGCCGGCGGTTTGATGCTGGCGCTCTCGCGTTTTGTGCAAGCGGCGAAAAAATAGACGGAGGGATTGCCAGTTTTTTGTACCCCGGTTATACACGCTGCCATGAAGAACACGGGCATCATCATTTCTGAGCAGGTTGCTCGCGGGCGCATCGCGCTGCGTGACAGCACGCGCGCCCTTACCTCGCTTCTTCTCCTCGGCCTTACGCGCGGTTGCCGGGTCCGTTGAGGAGCGCCCGGCGGCCGAAAGCCCGCCCAGGCCATCGCTCCTCGTGACCACTCCCGAAACTGATCAACCGGATGCTTAGCACCGGATTCGTCATCGCCAAGCCAGGCCCGATACGCTATGACGCGGCTGGCCAGATGACGGGAAGAGGAAGAGAACACATGGACACGAACACCCGCTCCCAAACCAAAGGCATGCCCGAGGCGGCGATCAAGTATCGCGCCTATCCGCAGGTGAACATCCCTGACCGCACCTGGCCGTCCAAGACGCTGACCAAGGCCCCGGTCTGGTGCTCAGTAGATCTGCGCGACGGCAACCAGGCGCTGGTCGACCCGATGGGCCACGACCGCAAGGCCCGCATGTTCCAGCTGCTGCTCGACATGGGCTTCAAGGAAATCGAGATCGGCTTCCCGTCCGCATCGCAGACCGACTTCGATTTCGCGCGCTGGTGCGTCGAGCAGGGCAATGTGTCTGACGATGTTTCGCTG
Source organism: Rhizobium sp. BK176 (assembly GCF_024808055.1). Lineage (NCBI taxonomy): Bacteria > Pseudomonadati > Pseudomonadota > Alphaproteobacteria > Hyphomicrobiales > Rhizobiaceae > Rhizobium > Rhizobium sp. BK176. The sequence continues at coordinate 116,060 of NZ_JANUBV010000011.1, forward strand.
CAGGTGCTGGTGCAGTGCCGCCCGGAGCTGATCACCCGCACCTTCGAGGCGCTGGAAGGCGCGAACCGCCCGATCGTTCACTTCTACAATTCGACCAGCGAATTGCAGCGTCGTGTCGTGTTTGCCAAGGATGTCCAGGGCATCAAGCAGATCGCCGTGGATGCTGCGAAGATGATTTCAGACATGGCGGCAAAGGCCGGCGGCGGCTACCGCTTCGAATATTCGCCGGAAAGCTTCACCGGCACCGAACTCGATGTAGCGCTGGAGATCTGCAACGCGGTGATCGAGGTGATGAAGCCGACGCCCGACAACAAGCTGATCATCAACCTGCCGTCGACAGTCGAGATGGCAACGCCGAACGTCTATGCCGACCAGATCGAGTGGATGTGCCGCAATCTCGACAATCGCGAGAACCTGATCATTTCGCTGCATCCGCACAATGACCGCGGCACCGGCATCGCCGCCGCCGAACTGGCGCTGCTGGCGGGCGCTGACCGCGTCGAAGGCACGCTGTTCGGCAACGGCGAGCGCACCGGCAACGTCGACGTTGTCACCATGGCGCTAAACATGTTCACGCAGGGTGTCGATCCCGAGATCGACTGCTCAAACATCGTGCGCATGAAGGAAGTCTTCGAATATTCGAACCAGATGCCGATCGGCGAGCGCCACCCCTATGTCGGCGAACTGGTCTATACGGCGTTCTCCGGTTCGCACCAGGACGCGATCAACAAGGGTATGAAGGCGATCAAGGTCGCCAACCACCCGGTTTGGGAAGTGCCTTACCTGCCGATCGACCCGCAGGATGTCGGCCGCTCCTACGAGGCGATCATCCGTATCAACTCGCAGTCGGGCAAGGGCGGTATCGCTTACATCCTGCAGCAGGATTACGGGCTGAACCTGCCGCGCAACCTGCAGGTCGAGTTCCGCGAGGACATTCAGAGGATCACCGACGAAGAGGGCAAGGAGTTGCCGTCGAAACGGATCTACGACCGTTTCATCGAGCGCTATGTGACGCAGCCGGAAGGCCGCATCAAGTTCGTTGACCACCACACCTATGCGGATCCCGAGCACAAGGGGCAGCGCATCGTTGCCGCCGAGATCACCGATAACGGTGAGACGAAGCGTATCGAGGGCAGGGGCAACGGCCCGGTCGATGGCTTCATAAACGCGCTCTCGCACTATCTCGGCATCGACATGTCGGTCGAGGACTATTCGGAGCATTCGCTGCAGCATGGCTCGAACGCTGCCGCGATCTCCTACGTCGAGACGTCCTATCCTGATGGCAAGCTCTTCGGCGCCGGCATCAGCACCAACATCGTAGGCGCTTCTCTCGAAGCAATTGTGTCTGCAGCGAACCGCGTGCTCGACGTAAAGGCCGGCAAGGCCTGACGCGATCTGTGCAGCGGAGTGTTCCGCTGCACATTCTCGTAAATAGTGTGGGAAAATTGGGCGACGTCCTGAGGTCGGCCGCTCCGTTGCAGTTCGTCCGGGGATCAGATGGATGTTGCAACCTGCATGGCGAGTTGGTCGAGCGACGCTTCCGACGACGGGCCGACGAGCACATAGGATGTGCCGGCATTATGCCAGGAGACCACGCCGATCTCATCCTTGATTGTTTCCCTGAAGTCGTCGGCCTCCGAGGGCAAGTTGTCCTTGCGGAAACAGATCGAGGCGAGGTCGCCATCCGAACTCGTGTAGACGAGCTGACCGACCGGTCGGCCGTCGCCGATAAAGACGCGTGCACCCTGGAAGGTCCAGCCCTGGTCTGAAAGGTCGGGGACTCGGAACGCAACGCCCACTGTCGACGTCAGCCAGGTGGAAATTTCTTCCGCCTGCGTCGAGGGAACCTCGACAATATGGCGCGGCTGGCGCGCGACAAGCCGCTGGTTGGCGATAACGTCGATCAACCATTCGCCGGAATCCGGGGCGGCTTCGATCGTTGTTGAGGCGCCCGACTTCATTGCGCCAGTGCTGCCGGCGGCGAAAAAGCCGATGCCACAGCCGGCGATGAAGAGGATGACGGCTGCCGCCAGAGCCTGTGGCCCCGTCGGCGTAAGCTTGAACGAGGGCCGTGAAATGCGCGGTGCGACTGGAGCCTTTGGCGGCTGTGCACTCTTGATCGACCGAACGAGGGCGAGAGGAACCGGTTCCTTGAGAACGTCGTCGAGGCGGTGCTTTCCGAAGTCGGCGCCGTGCCGCAGCTTGTCGTAGAGCCGCTTGGCGCCTTCGTCGGTGGCCAGGCGCTGCTCGAGTTCGTGCTTCTGTTCGGCCGTCGTCTCGCCATCCAGCAGGGCGGCTAGCTGTGCATCGAGCGGCAGTTTTTTGAAATCGAGCAATTCAGTACCTGTAAGTATAATTGTCAGCGACGCTAGCGAAATGCAGTCTCGCCGCCGCCAGCTGGGATACAACGATGTTGATGGTGACACCCATAATGTCGGCTGCCTGCTGATAGCTATGACCTTCGACAACAACCAGCAAAAAGGCGCTGGATGTGCCTTCGGGCATGTCGGCGATCATGCGGTGGATGACATCGGGGTCGACGAGGGAAGTGCGATCGCGGTTCGCTTCCCGGATATCAGTGACATTGCTCCGGGAAGCGGGATGCGGCTTGCGTCGGCGATGGTCGTCGCTCCAATGCTGGCGGGCGAGGGCGTACACCCAACTTTCCAGACGGCCTTCGCCATTCCATTGATTGCCCTTTGCAATGGCGCGCTCGCACGCCACCTGCGCGAGTTCGTCCGCGCTGGCTGCGTCACCGGCAAGGGTCATCGCGAAACGCCGTAGCCGAGGCAGAAGGCCCACTAGGTCGCGTCTGAGATCGATGGTCGTCACGGGTTGACGCATGGTCTTTCCAGGTAATGCATGAGTGCTCGGGGAGAGCACCCAGCAGGAGATCGATTTTATATCGCTTCTGTGTCCTTTATGAAACAAGTAGCTGATGCTTCGCAAGCATCCGGCAGCGTATCCCACGGGTTCTCAAAGCTTTTCTTCGTCAGGCCCGGCTCGGCTCAACCTCAGTACGTGCGGTAACCGTTCAGTGCCTGCAGCAGCGAACGATAAGCCCAGGTTTGCTCGCCGCCCCGATCCCGGATCTCGACGAGCTGAACGCGCGCTCCCTGCACGTCACCCTGTTCCACCAAAGCTTGTCCCATGTATGACCGTGCCAGAATATAATTCTCGTCCGCCTGCAACGCCTTGCGGTAGTACGACACCCCCAGTTCCATTCTGCCCGCCTTGCGGTTGGCATAGCCGAGATAATTCAGGATGCGCGGATCGTTCTGGTTATTGGCAAGCCGAAGCACGGTCAGGGCGTTGTCGTACTGACCGGCATAGGCGAATTCGCGGGCTGCCTTGTAGAGATCATCGTCGTTGAACGAATTCTTCTTCGGGACCACGCATTCCTTGCGCTTCCCATCCCAGACCTTGCCATCAGCACATTTTGTCGTCGTTTCGGTCTTTGGCGGCGGCTTGGTTTCGTCGCTCTCATCACCGATGCCAAAGGCGGATGAAGAGGCGGCGATGATGAACGAAGCGGCTAGGGCCAGGCTGCGAAGCCTGGGGGATGCCATGGGCATGCAATGACTCCGTGAATTGGTGCTGCAGAGACAACAAGTTTACGTGGCAATCGCCACTTGCCAAGTCCTCGGATGCCTTCTGAAATTCAAGATATCGTCATCTTTCAGTTTCTGAATCAATTTGCCGAGGCGATGATTCCGAAAGCGGCGCTAACGTGTGAAAATATCGACACTTTCGCTGCAAACGCTGTCGCCCATGGAGTTGATGCTGAAGCGCTCTCCTGTGAGTTCCCATGCGCCCGGAGAGCCGTCGATCGAGAACAGATTATAGGCGGCTCGGGGTTTTAATCCTCCCGGCCCCTGCGATGCGGAGGCGATGCCGACCACGGGAACGGGACCTGTTTGGCCACGCAGCCAGTGGAGCGTATTCAAATGGGTATGGCCGTGGAGCACCAATTCGGCGCCGCCGGTGGAGATCACGGCGCCAAAGCGGCGGATGCCGATCATTCGCTTGTGGAAGGAGGTCGCGCCGCGGATGGGCGGGTGGTGGATCATCACTACTCGAAACAGGCCGGCCTCGCCGGCCGCGCGCAGCATGTTCACGGTGTCACGCGCCTGTCGCTCACCGAAGAAGCCGCTGGCCGCAAAAGGGGGCGTTGCCACGGCTGTCGAGCAGCCGACAATGGCGACCTTGCCGCGAACGCGGAGGTAAGGAAAGACGTGGCGGTCTTCCTGCCATTCGGGCGGGGCGAGGTCGCCGCGCACATTGTCATACCATGCGCGCACCGATTTTTCGTAGGCGCCAGGGACGTAGGCATCGTGGTTTCCGGGCACGACGGAATTGTCTGCGGGATCGCCGAGTTCCTGCAGCCATGCGGCGGCGGCTCGGATTTCCAGCCCGCTCGCGAGATTCACGAGATCGCCGGTAACCGCCAGATGATCGGCCTGCTTCGTGCGGATGTCATCGAGCAATACATCCAGCGTGCTGCCGAAAAGGTGCTTGCGCCTGTTGCGATGCCAGTTCACAAAGCCGGTAATGCGTTTGGAGAAGAGCTCGCGGACCGAAAGGCGAGGGAGGGGGCCGAGATGGATATCGGAGATATGTGCGAGCTTGAACATGCCACGACACATAGCCCAGTAAGTTTGCAATTCAAACACATCTGCTTGAACGGATTAATGGAATTGGAAAAAGCGTGATCGGAACCATCCGCCCTTGGCAGTCGCGCGCACTGATGCGCATTGTGCATGCGTATTTTGCGGTCGCGCGTGGAATGACGATGGGCGTGCGGGCTGCCTGCTTCGATGAGACGGGGCGCATCTTCCTCGTGCGGCACAGCTACATACCCGGCTGGCATATGCCGGGCGGAGGGCTCGAGCGCCATGAAACTGCCGAGGAAGCGTTGATCAAAGAACTCCGCGAGGAGGGGAATTTGCGTATTCTCGGACGGCCGCAGCTGTTTCACGTCTATTTTAACAAGGCGGCGAGCCGACGCGACCATGTCCTCTTCTATAAGACGCAGGTGGAGCAAACCGCACCCCGTCCACCGGATCGCGAAATCGTCGAGTGCGGCTTTTTCGCCATCGATGACCTGCCAGCAGATACCACGGAGGCAACACGCCGCCGGCTGGCGGAACTCGCGGGCGAGCAGGAGCTCGCCCACGTGTGGTAGACCAGCGCTAGGCTGCAGCCAATCGCGCCCGGCCATGCGGGCGATCGAGATCTAGCGCTGGGCCGACAGGCACGATGCCGGTCGGATTGATCGTCTTGTGGCTGCGGTAATAGTGGTCCTTGATGTGACTGAAATTGACCGTCTCCTTGACGCCCGGCGTCTGGTAGAGATCGCGCAGGTAAGCCGACAAATTAGGATAGTCTTCGATACGGCGGATGTTGCACTTGAAGTGACCGACATACACGGCATCAAAACGAACCAGCGTCGTGAACAGCCGCCAGTCGGCCTCGGTCAGCCGATCGCCGAAGAGATAACGACCCTTGCCCAGACGGTCTTCAAGCATATCGAGTGTTTCGAAAAGCTTGACCACATTCTCCCCGTAGGCTTCCTGGGTCGTGGCAAAGCCGGCCTTATAGACACCGTTGTTGACGGTGTCATAGACGACGGAATTAAGCTCATCGATATCGGCGCGCAGGCCTTGCGGATAAAAATCAGCAGTCGAGCCGGTCAAATGATCAAAGGCGCTGTTGAACATCCGGATGATTTCGGACGACTCGTTGTTGACGATCGTGTTGGTCTTCTTGTCCCACAAGACAGGCACGGTCACGCGGCCGGAATAATGTGGGTCGGCCTTCACATAGACTTCCCACAGCGTCTTGGAACCGAAGAGATGATCGCCCGTTGCGCCGTCGCCGACCTTGAACTCCCAGCCGTTCGACAACATTAGCGGATCGACGACCGAAACGCTGATAAGATTCTCGAGCTTCTTGAGCTTGCGGAAGATGAGCGTGCGATGCGCCCAAGGGCAGGCCACCGAAACATAGAGATGGTAACGGTCAGCCTCGGCTTTGAAGCCACCGATACCGGACGGTCCGGCTGCGCCGTCGGCGGTAATCCAGTTGCGAAACTGGGAAGCGGCGCGCTTGAAGTGCCCTTTGGTTTCTTTCGTATCGTACCAGACGTCATGCCAGACGCCATCAACCAGCATGCCCATGTTGTGATCCTTCAATTTTTCCTTGGCCCACACATATCGCAGGTCCGGCGCATTTGCAGGGCGGTAAAGATTGAACAGTGCGTCACGCAGCGTTGCCTTGCGCTAAATTTCCATTGGACGGCCGAAATTTTTCCTGCTATCGGCCATTTTATACTTCAGGAACCCGATTTGATGTTTGCACCGAGAAACCTGCGACGACGCTGATGCTCCCGAACGCCGAAGGGCGTGCTCGAGATCCATCAATTCTGTCTACCCGGTTTCCGTCTCATCATGCACAAGCACGATCTGGTCTACCTCACTGAGGATGCGTCGCACGACGCTGCCATCGAACACATCAACGAAGAAGCATTCGGTCCCGGGCGGCATACCCGGGCCGCCGCGCGGATTCGCGAGCAGGGGCCGCACGACCTCTCGCTCTCCTTCATATGCGCCGACGACGGCGAAACGATTGCATCAGTGCGCATGACGCCCGTCCTGGCGGGTTCGGTCAATGCGCACCTGCTGGGGCCACTGGCCGTGCGACCGTCCCACAAGGGTCGCGGTATCGGCCGGGAACTGGTTCGGATCGCCATTGATGCCGCGCGCCGCAAGGGATCGGAGGCAGTCATCCTCATCGGCGATCCTCCCTACTACTGCCCGCTCGGTTTCGAGAGAGTTGCTCATAACGCACTGGCATTTCCCGGTCCCGTCGATCCGGCGCGCGTATTGGTCGTACCACTCGCCGAGGATGCGCAAAGCAGGCTCAAGGGAACTATTGGCTGGCGAAAATAGGTCGCGTGCGGTATTGAGCCTTATGCCTGAAGCGCGCTTTGCGTGATCTTTCAGTGGCTTGAAGGGCTAGAGCATGAGCGGCATTTCCATGGACGAGGCGCTGGATCGCGCCGGCACCGGGGCGTTCCAGCGACGCCTGATCGGTATCTTCGGTCTTGTGTGGGCGGCGGATGCCATGCAGGTGCTTGCTGTCGGCTTCACCGCAGCTTCTATCGCTGCCACTTTCGGCTTGTCCGTTCCGCAAGCCCTGCAGACTGGTACACTATTCTTTCTCGGCATGCTTATCGGAGCCGTCGCCTTCGGGCGGCTTGCCGACAGGGTCGGACGCCGCCAAGTGCTGATCGTGACGGTCGCCTTCGATGCGCTTTTCGGCATTCTTTCTATCTTCGCTCCCAGTTTTGTCGCTCTGCTTGCATTGCGATTCCTCACCGGCATGGCGGTTGGCGGCACGCTGCCGGTGGACTACGCGATGATGGCCGAATTCCTACCTGCCAAGAGCCGTGGCCGCTGGTTGGTTGCGCTCGAAGGTTTCTGGGCGATCGGAACGCTGATTGTCGCGCTGGCCGCCTGGGCTGCGAGCGTTGCCGGAGTGACCGACCCCTGGCGCTATATTTTCGCGGTCACGGCTGTGCCGGCCCTGGTGGGTCTTACGCTGCGCTTCTTCGTTCCTGAATCACCGCTTTACCTGTTACGGACCGGACGGACAGCCGAGGCGAAGGTGATCGTCAACAGGATGCTGGCTGTGAATCAGAAAGCGCCCCTGCCGTCGGACGACGAAATCGTCGCAACGCCATATGCAGCGGAAGGCATATTCTCCGACGAGTTGCGGCGCCGTAGCCTGTTGATCCTGGCGATCTGGTTCCTGGTTTCCGTTTCCTACTACGGCGTCTTCACGTGGATGCCGGCGAAGCTGGCGGGCGATGGGTTCGGCTTTGTGCGCGGATACGGCTTCCTGGTGTTCGTTGCACTTGCGCAGGTGCCAGGTTATGCACTTGCCGCCTATGGGGTCGAGGCCTGGGGCCGCAAGCCGACATTGATCGGGTTCTGCCTGCTGTCGGCGCTCGGGTGCCTGCTCTTTGTCGTTTCTCCAAGCGATATGCTTGTCGGCGCGTCGCTGCTGGTTATGAGCTTCGCGCTGCTCGGAACCTGGGGAGCACTCTACGCCTATACGCCGGAACTCTACCCCACCGCATCGCGAGCGACGGGCATGGGATCGGCAGGGGCGATGGCGCGCCTCGGTGGCTTGCTTGCGCCTTCCCTGATGGCATACGTCGTTTCAGGCGGATTGGGCTTGGCCATCGGCCTGTTCGCGGGCCTGTTGGTCGTGGCAGCAATAGCCACGACGGCAATCGATACGGAGACGCGGCTGGCTGCGCTCAGCTAACTTCGGCCAGCACCTTGCGCAGAAATGTGCGCGTTCGGCCTTTTGGAAACTCAGACAATTCGCCGAATATCTGGTAGCCTTGACGTTGGTATGCCCGTAGCGCTTGTGGATTGAAGGTATCGATCCAGGCACCGTGGCAGCCGCGTGCGATTGCCTCCTCTTCGGCCAGGGCAAGGATCTTGCCGGCCATGCCCTTACCGCGTTCGTCGTCGGGAATGTACAGCAACTGCGTGAAAAGCCAGCCCCAGGCAGTATAGCCGGAAAGCCCACCGGAGACGTTGCCGTCGGTATCGCGGATGAGAACCGCAAGCGGCCGGCGCTCGGCAGGGCCGACGTCATGGACGTTGAAGGCCGAGAGTGCGTCGCCGATCGTCGTGAGATCATCGGCTGCGGGCGAGCCCGTTAGCTCAAATTCGGCCATGCCGCTAACGCCCTTCGCGCCACCACATGGCGCCGAAGGCAAGGAGCAGGATGCCGACGCCGGCAAAACCGGCAAACAGCGGCAGGGTGTTGATGCCCTTCAGCACCGTTTCATTCGTGAGGTGGATCTGCATACGATCGTTGTCGGCAACGCGGATCTGGCCACGAACCGGCAAGATCGGCGGGATGCTGATCGCGCCGTCATTGTTGGAAACACGGGTGACGAGGCCTTTCGACTTGTCGGCAATGGGCTTCAATGCATCGGTCGTCGAGATCATCGCCTTGAATTCCGGAGCATCGACCGCGCCGACATGAACGAGCGTCGTCATTTCGCCGTTCCTGATTTCGAAGAGGCCGATCTCGTCCATCTTCTTTTCCGCCTTGAAGAGACCTGGCTCAGCTTGCGTCAGCGGCAGTGTTTCCGTCTTGCCGGAGGGGTAGCGGACCGTCGCATCGCCAGGGTTGCCCCCGATCGTCTGCCGCGTAATCTCCAGCGTGCGGCCGGCTGCCCGTGCAGTCAGCGCCTCTTCCTCAAGGGCTGGTTCCTTCATGAGCCAATGCGCGACGCGACGATAGAGCGACACGTGCGGGCCACCGCCTTCAAAGCCGCGCGCCCAGAGCCAGCCCTGATCGGAGAGCAGCATCGCGACGCGTCCCTGTCCGGCGCGATTGAGAACGAGCAGCGGATGGTTGTCCGCGCCGACCATTACGGTCTGGCCCTGCGGCTGTTCGACATCGACGCTGCGGAACCAGCGGCCCCAATGCGGCGGCTCGTCTGCGGATCCATCGAGACCGCGGGTGACCGGGTGTTTGCGGCCTTCCTCCGAGAGCCTGGGATAGAAGGCCTTCTCGATCATCTGGCCGGTCGGCGCGGCCGGCAATACGGACGACAACGGCGTCAGCGCAATCGAATCTTGGCCGGCATGTTCGGGTCCGGCGGCAATCAGCAAGGCACCACCGTTTTCCACATACTGGGCGATGTAGTCGTAGTAGAGGATCGGCAGGACGCCACGATGCTGGTAGCGGTCGAAGATGATCAGGTCGAAGTCCTTGATCTTGTCGACGAACAGCTCGCGGGTCGGGAAAGCAATCAGCGATAGTTCGTTGATCGGCGTACCGTCCTGCTTTTCAGGCGGGCGCAGGATGGTGAAATGCACCAAATCCACAGACGCATCCGACTTCAGGAGGTTGCGCCACGCCCGCTCACCTGCGTGCGGCTCGCCGGAGACCAACAGAACGCGCAGGTTCTCGCGAATGCCGTCAATCACATGGACGGCGCGGTTGTTCGCCTCGGTAACCTCACCGGGAAGGCCGGCAACCGAAAATTCGAGGACGTTGCTGCCGCCGCGCTCGACCTTGAAAGAAAAAGGCGTGTCGCGTCCCGGTGTTGCCTGGAGCGTGGCGATCTCATTGCCGTTAAGCTTCACCGTGACGTCAGCGGTTCCCCCGGGGCTCGGGCCGTCGTCGAAGACGCGCAGCAGCAATTGCTGCTCCTCGTTGACGATGCCGAAGCGCGGTGCCTTGACGACTTCGATGCGGCGATCGAATTCGTTGGCCTTGCCGGTGATCAAGCCGTGGATCGGCGCGTCGAAGGCGAGCGCCTGGTTGACGCCGGGGACATCGTGGACTTCGCCATCCGTCAGCATGATCGCACCGCCGATGCGGGCGGGCGGTACATCCGCGACCGCCGCAGACAGCGCGTTGAACAGCCGCGTCGACGGCGCGTCGGAGTCCTCTGGTTCGCTTGCGTCGATGTAGCGTGGTTCGACATTGGGGAAGCGGGCGAGGCGCTCCTTCAACTGCGCCAGAGCATCGTCGGTCATCTTGATGCGTTCGGGTGTCTGCTGGCTCTGGCTGCGATCGACGATGACCGGCACGACAGTCGATAGTTGTTCGCGATCCTCCTGCAGCAACAGCGGATTGGCGAGGGCGGCCAGCAAAGCAACGGCGGCAATCGAGCGAACCCAGGCGCCGCGCACACGGCGCCAAATGGCAAATGCTGCGGTCACCAGGACAATGATCGCCAGACCCGCCAGGAGCGGCCAAGGAACGAAGGGCGAAAAATCAATCGTCATGTCACTGGCCCAACCGTTCCAAGAGAGCGGGAACGTGGACCTGATCGGTCTTGTAGTTGCCGGTCAGCATATACATCATGATATTGACGCCGCTGCGGTAGGCATATTCCCGCTGTGTCTCATCAGGCGGAACTGTCGGCAGCATGGGCACCCCGTTGTCATCGACGGCCCAGGCGCCAGCAAAGTCGTTGCCCGTGATGAGGATCGGCGAAACGCCATCGGCCGTCGCCGTCGACTTGGCATTGGTCGCGCGGTTTTCCTGGCGCGCCTCGATCCAGAGCGGGCTCCCGGTATAACGGCCGGGAAAGCTCGACAGGAGGTAGAAGGACTTCGTCAGCACGTGGTCCGAGGGTACCGGCTCGAGCGGCGGGATATCGAGGTTGGCAAGGATCTGCTGCAGTCGCTCGCCGTTGGCGCTGACCGAACCGCCGTTGTTGTCGAGCGCGCTGAACTGGTCGCGGGTGTCGAAGAGTACCGTCCCGCCAGCGCGCATATAGGCGTCGATCCTGTTGATCGCTGCCGACGAGGGCATGGGGGCGGTTGCCGAAATAGGCCAATAGATGATCGGATAGAAGGAAAGCTCGTCCTTCGTGAGATCCAGACCGACCGGTGGCGACGGTTCGAGCGTGGTGCGATAGGTCAGGAAGTCCGTCAGGCCGACAAGTCCGCGCTCTGAGATCCGGTCAACCTCCTGCTCACCGGTAACCACATAGGCGAGGTGCGTATTGTCGAGACGCTGAAAAATCTGATCGTCGCCCGGCTTTGCGTCGTCGGCTCGCGATTGCCCAGGTTGGAGGAGGAAGGCGGCGCTGATCGCCACGGCAACAAGCGCTGCCGCGCGCGCCGTTGGGCGAAGGCGCGAAAAGGCACCGCTCATGAACAGCACGATCAGGCTGTCAGCCAACAGGAGCAGGAAGGCAATCAGGAACAGGGCAGGCTTTGCAGACCATGTCTCCCCTCCAATCAACCCTTCGCGCACAACGGTAATGCCCGACGTATCGATAGGCTTCAACTCGGCATCCTTCGGCAACACGTTCAGCGCGGTAAATCCTTCCTCGGAGCCGTAGAGGCCCGGAGGATTGTCAAAGCTGGCAACTGGGGTGACCTTGGCGCTGGGGATCAACGGACGCGCCGTCCCGGTCTCCGTCGTCAACGCGCCTTTGGCGGTCAAGAGGCGGAAAGGCGGCAAGGCTTCTGCCGTGGAAGCACCGGCTTCGGCGGTGACGCCACCCGAGCGTGACAGTTGGACGAGGCGGCGTAGCATTTCGACGAAGTTACCCGAGATCGGCAGGTCGGACCACGTCGCCTCGGCACTGACGTGGAAGAGGACAATGCGGCCGGCATTGATCGGCTTCGTCGTTACCAGCGGCGTACCGTCAGCGAGGCTCGCCCAGGTGCGCTCGGCAAGATCTGGCGTCGGTTCAGCAAGAACCTGGCGTTTGACCGTGACATCCGTGGGCTTTGGCATTCCGGCGAACGGGCCGAAGGTGGGGAACTCCGCCAGCGGCTGCGGCTCGGCCCAGGACAGCGCACCACCAAGCGCGCGTTCACCCTGTCGTAATATGACCGGAACCAAGGGGTCGTCGGCGGGAGCGGCGGCAAGGCGCGGTCCGGCAAAGCGGACCAACGTGCCGCCATTGGCGATCCAGCGCTGCAGAGGCTCATAGGTCTGCTGGGGAAGGCGACCGATATCCGCCATGATGATCACCGACGGATTCTGCGACAGCAGGTCGGGTATCGACGTCGCGAGATCGGGTGTGTTCGGCTCGATCAGGTCGGCGTAGGGCTGCAGGGCGCGCTGAATGTAATAAAGCGGCGAAAGCAGCGGCTGGAACGTATCACCGACTTCACCGGACAGCAGGACGACGCGGCGACGCTTGAAGCCGTCGTCGAGCAGATGCACGGCGCCAGCAGTGGCGTGGTTATCCATGCTGACGCGCGCGAAATCGTTGCGCATTTCGAACGGCGCCGTGATCGATCCGGTCGCGACGCTCTGACCCGGTTGGAAATCGATCGCGCCGGCGGCGATCGCACGCCCCTGAGTGTCTTGCGCCGTTATGGGATACGAAGCGGCAGCGGCACTATTGAGGCGGGTTGCAGTGACCGTCATGGTGTCGGCGGCATTGCTGGCCGACGTAATTGCCATCGTCTCGGTCGCGTCACCTGAGACCAAACGCAGTTGAGCCGGCGAGAGGTCGGAGAGCTGGCGGACGGTCGCGTCGTTATCGCCCGCAGCCGCTCCATCCGTCAGGAAGGCGAGGGTACCGGGATGAACGCCGTTTAGTGCAGCACGGAGAGCTTCGAAGGCGCGCTGCCGATCCGGCACAAGTGGCTTCGGTTCAGCGGCCCGCAGCTTGTCGCGGGCCGTCGCGGCCGTTCCCGGGACCGCATCGTTTGTCGGATCTGCCGTGAAGGCGATGGCAACCGGCGTTCCGGCCGCTTCAGCGTCATCTATCAGCGCCTCCGCTGTCTTTACGCGGCGATCCCAATCCGGGGATGTGGCCCAGCCATTGTCAACAAAGAGCACGAGCGGACCTCCGGAAGCGATTGAATTCGCTCGCGGATTGAAGACCGGGTCAGCGATCGCCAGAATGACGGCTGTGGCCAACAGCATGCGCAACAAGGTCAACCACCAGGGGCTCTGGGCCGGGGTTTCCTCCCGCTTCAGGACTGTCGCGAGGATTCTCAGAGGCGGGAAGACCTCCGTCTTCGGGCGGGGTGGCGTCAATCTGAGCAGCCACCAGATGATCGGCAAGGCAAGAAGCGCGCCGAGGATTGCCGGGTAGGCGAATGCGAAGGGGAGAGAGCTCATGGTTGCCCTCCATGCGTCGCCTTTGCCGGCATGCCTGACAGATACATATGAACGGCCACCAGCGCTTCAGAGGCAAGATGATCGGTCCGATGGCTGACAAAGGTCCAGCCCATGTGGCGCAGCGCCTGGCCGAGATCGTACCGACGGCCGAGATAGGCGTGGGTATAGGCCTCGCGAACATGCTCGGCGCGGCCCGAGGTCAGCTTCGAGCCTGTCTCGGGATCAGTGAATTCGGTGCGGCCATCATAAGGGAAAAGTTCTTCGGCCGGGTCGGCGATCTCGATGACGTGGCCGCGCAGACCGCGCCGCGCCAAGGGGCTGATGCGCGCCATGACTGCGGCTGCATCGTCAAGAAAGTCACCAATCAGCACGAGTTCGCTCCAGCCGCGGATCATGGCCGTGTCGGGCAGTCCTCCACTCAGCGGCGCATGCATCAATGCTGTTGCGAGCCGTTCGGCAGCGTTGCGTGCGGCAATCGGTTCCATGACGCCGGGACACCCGATGCGTTCGCCGGAGCGTGCGAGGATCTCGGCAAGCGCAAGCATGATGACGAGAGCCCGACCTTCCTTGGAGGCGTTTCCAAAGGTCGACTTGTACATCATCGAGGGAGACATGTCGGCCCAGAGCCACACCGTGTGGGCTGCCTCCCACTCGCGGTCGCGGATGTAAGTGTGGTCGTCGCGTGCCGAGCGGCGCCAATCGATGCGGGACAGGCTCTCGCCTTCGCTATAGGGGCGGAACTGCCAGAAGTTCTCGCCAATGCCACGTTTGCGGCGGCCGTGCCAGCCGGCGATCACGCTATTCGCGATCCGCTTGGCCTCCACCAGGCAATCCGGCACCAGGCTCGCCCGCTGCCTTGCGCGAGCAAGGGCATCGGTGCCCGAAGTCGGATTGACGATCTGTCCGATGGGTGCCACGCAGACGCTTCCTTATCCCTTGGCCTGCTTGACCAGCCCGCCAACGACATCGCGGACCGACATGCCTTCCGCCCGCGCTGCGAATGTCAGTGCCATGCGGTGCTGCAGGATCGGCTCGGCGAGCGCATGGACGTCGTCAACGGATGGTGCGAGACGGCCCTCATATAGGGCGCGAGCGCGGGCGCAAAGCATCATCGCCTGGCCAGCGCGCGGGCCGGGACCCCAGGCGACGTTTTTGTCCGTCGAGGCGTTGCCCTGGCCTGGACGGGCGGAGCGGACGAGCGCGAGGATGGCGTCGACAACGGTTTCGCTGACGGGCATCTGACGGATCAGTGTCTGGATTTCGACAAGGCGCTCTGCATTCAGGATCGCTTGCGGCTTGGTTTCGCTGATGCCCGTCGTCTCAAGCAGGATCTGCCGCTCGGCCGCTAGTTCGGGGTAGTGGACATCGACCTGAAGAAGGAAGCGGTCGAGCTGTGCCTCCGGCAGAGGATAGGTACCTTCCTGTTCCAGCGGGTTCTGGGTGGCAAGGACGTGGAAGGGCACGGGCAAGTCGTAGCGGTGGCCGGCGACGGTGATATGGTATTCCTGCATGGATTGCAGCAAGGCCGATTGCGTGCGCGGCGACGCGCGGTTGATTTCGTCGGCCATCAACAGCTGGGCAAACACCGGACCTTTGACGAAACGGAAGGAGCGGCGGCCGCTGTCATCCTGGTCCATGACCTCAGAACCCAGAATATCAGAGGGCATGAGGTCTGGTGTAAACTGGATGCGGTTGGAGGCAAGGCCGAGCACTTCGCCGAGCGTTGTGACGAGTTTCGTCTTGGCGAGACCCGGCACGCCGACCAACAGGGCGTGACCGCCCGAGAGAACCGCGAGAAGAGTGTTCTCAACGACGCTTTCCTGGCCGAAGATGACCTTGGAGACTTCGCCCCGAACAGCGGCAATATCTGCGAGGGCCTTCTCGGCCGCGGCGATGATCGCCTTTTCATCGAGGGGGGCGTCGGTCTTCATCATACCCATAAGGCATCTCCAGCGGCTGATATCATTCGTCGCGAATCGTCAGGCTTACACGCAAGCGTCATACCAGATAGAGTTATGGAGATGTTGCGGGCTGACAAGTTCGTTCCGAATGACTATCTCGTGACCTTCTGGAGTTAAAGACAAACCGGGACAGAAGAATGGCAGCCGAAGAGATCAAGGCGACAACGGACGCGGCCGGTCTTGCCGCGCTGATTGCGCGCGCCGCCGGCGATGCTGGTGGCAAAGCCCGGGGTCTTCCGCCAGTCGACAGGTGGAATCCGCCGTTCTGCGGCGATATCGACATGGAAATCCGAGCGGATGGCACATGGTTCTACATGGGAACGCCGATCGGCAGGGCGCCGCTCGTCAGGTTGTTTTCAACGGTCTTGCGCAAGGACGAGGACGGGAAGACTTATCTTGTGACGCCTGTGGAAAGGGTGGGTATTCGCGTTGTGGATGCGCCGTTCGTGGCCGTTGAAATGAATGCCGGTGAACGGGATGGGGCGCCGCTACTGACCTTCCGGACGAATGTCGGCGATGTTGTCGAAGCTGGGCCGGAGCATCCGCTCCGCTTTGCAATCCACGGCGAAAACAGCGAGTTGAAACCCTATCTTCATGTGCGCGGGCAATTGGAGGCACTGATCTCCCGCCCCATCATGTACGAACTCGTCGAACGTGGCGAACGTCTCGACGTTGACGGCACGACGATGTTCTGCCTTCGCTCCGGCGGAGTCACGTTTCCCGTTATGCCGGCGGATGAACTGGATGTACTCTCCCGATGACCAATGTTCTGACCGAAAACCGTTCGCTCTATTCGGCGGCTGAGTTTCGCCGGCGCGCGCTTCACCAGACCGGCGGCCCCGTGGATCTTTCCTGGCGCGATCACGGCGATCATATTCTCAACCCCGACATTGTTTCGCAGGTGGAAAGCTTCAAACTTCGCGATGCCGCGGTGCTGGTGCCGGTCATCGACGATGGTGACGATGCGCAGGTGATTTTCACCCAACGCACGGCGACGCTGCGCAAGCATTCGGGGCAGATCGCGTTTCCGGGTGGGAAGATCGACGCTGTCGACGGCTCCGCCGAAAAGGCTGCAATCAGGGAGACCCATGAGGAGATCGGTATCGACGGTTCCTTTGTCGAGACTGTAGCGCGGCTTCCGAACTACCTTGCATCGACCGGTTTCCGTATTACGCCGGTGCTTGCTGTGGTCCAGCGTGGCTTCGAATTGAAACTCAACCCGGCCGAGGTCGATGACGTCTTCGAAGTGCCGCTGTCTTTTCTGATGAACCCGGCCAACCATAGCCGTGACCAGCGCGTGCTCGACGGACTAGAGCGGCATTTCTACCGTATGCCCTATGAAAGCCGGATGATCTGGGGCATTACCGCCGGCATCGTTCGCACCCTCTATGAAAGGCTCTATGCATGACCAACCTTGGCAACGAGGCATGGTTCAAGGACCCGACTCTGACGCGCGTCTTTTCGCTGCTCAACGCCGATGGAGGCGAGGGGCGTGTCGTAGGCGGTGCCGTCCGCAACAGCCTCATGGGTCTCGCCGTGAGCGATATTGACGTGGCAACAACGCTGACGCCGGAACAGGTCATCGAGCGCGCGGCTGCTGCGGGAATCAAGGCCGTTCCGACCGGTGTTGCACACGGTACTGTAACGCTCGTTATCGACGGAAAGCCCTTTGAGGTCACGACGCTGAGGGCCGACTTGGAAACCGATGGGCGGCGCGCCAAGGTGGCCTTCAGTTCGGATTGGCAAACGGACGCGGAGCGCCGTGACCTGACGATCAATGCGCTCTATGTCGATGCCAAGGGCGATGTCATCGATCTGGTCGGTGGCCTTGCAGATATCGAGAAGCGCAACATCCGCTTCATCGGTGATGCGCCGACGCGTGTTGCCGAGGACTATCTGCGTATCCTGCGTTTTTTCCGTTTTTTTGCTTACTACGGCACTGGCCGTCCAGACGCCGACGGCTTGAGGGCGTGCGCATCCGCTCGCTCCAAACTGAAGACGCTTTCCGCCGAAAGGGTATGGTCGGAACTCCGCAAATTGCTGAGCGCCGAGGACCCTGGGCGGGCGCTCCTTTGGATGCGGCAGGTGGGCGTGCTCACTGAGATCCTCCCGGAAACGGAGAAATGGGGCATCGATACCATTCCGGCGTTGATCGACACGGAGCGGGCACTTGATTGGCGGCCCGACCCGCTTTTGCGCCTCGCCGCCATCGTTCCTCCCGATACCGAGCGGCTGGAGAAGATGGCAAGCCGCCTGAAGCTCGCCAATGCCGAGGTCGCCTACCTCAAGGCTTGGTCCAAGGGGCCTGTTGTCAACGACGAATTATCGTCGTCCGCCTTCGCACGGCTGCTTTATCGCTACGGCGCGGATGGGATCAAGACGCGCTTGAAGCTGGCGCTAGCTACCGCGCGCGGCAAAGCAGAAGGCGACATGCAGGAGATGGCTCGCTCGGCAAGGCTCGGCAATCTGCTGAACCACGCCGAAAACTGGAAGAAACCTCAGTTTCCGATCAATGGCGGCGACGTCATGGATGCAGGCGTGGCGGCCGGGAAGAGGGTGGGCGAGATGCTTTTGTCACTGGAGGACTTCTGGGTCGAGCAAAATTTCTCGCCTGACCGGGCGGCGTTACTCGCCCGGCTGAAAGATCTGACCAGATAGTTCAGGCCGCGGTCGCTTCGTTGCGGATCCGAGCCTTGATGTTGTCGACCATGTTTTCACGGATGACAGTCTCGCCGTGGGCGCTACGCATGTGCTCAACGACACGACGGACGATTTCGGCATCATCATTCGCCCGGGTATGCCAGTCGCATCCGGGGACGAGCGTGCCACATTCAAAGAGTCTCATTATTTCCTCCTTCTGTCGGATTTCATGCCATTGCGCGGTGCTGCAATGCGTGAATGTTCGAAACGGTAGGAAGGTTCCGGAGCCGGCCGGCGCGAAGGACCGGCCGGGTGGTCATTTTATCCTTATTCGGGCATTGCCCAGGATCTGTAGCAATCGGTCGCTGCTTTGTTGTCCTGGCGCGTGGCCAGACGATCGAGTTCTTCCGGCGTCTTGCCACTGGCCAGTTGAAGCTTCACTTGCTGGATAAAGCATGAAAGTGGGAGGTCTGATCCACTCTTTGCCCTGAACCCTTCGGCAATCCGGTATAGAAACTCCGGCGTATCGGCGGGTGGGGGCGGCTCATGGGCAGTCGCGGATGCCGCAGAGCTAGTTTGTATCGTCATGACAATCCTCCTCCGATTGTTACGCGTACACCTTTAGACTTAGTGGTCCAGTCTCCGAATTTAAGCCCCGCGGTCGTCTTTATTTACGCGGTCACGGCCAGCGGACGAGAGGGGGCAGGGATGAGAGAATGGACTCTACGTTTCCTCCTGTCTTGAGGCCAAAGATTGTACCTCGATCGTAGAGGAGATTGAACTCAACATAGCGCCCACGGCGAATCAATTGTTCGTCACGATCCACGTCTGTCCACTGTTTATTGAAGTTCGAACGAACAATCCGTGGATAAACCATTGCGAAGGCCCGTCCGACGTCGCGGGTGAAGGCAAAATCGGCGTCCCAGCCGCCTGCTTCCTCGCTTGAATGCAGCCAGTCGTAGAAGATGCCGCCGATGCCGCGTGGCTCGTTCCGGTGCTTCAGGAAGAAATACTCGTCGCACCACGTCTTGTAGGCCGCATAATCGGCGACGCCGGAGTGGCTGCGGCAGGCGATCTCCATCGCTTTGTGGAACAGCTCGCTGTCCTCGTCCTCCTGGGTGCGGCGGCGATCGAGCACCGGCGTCAGATCGGCGCCACCGCCGAACCAGCGGCTGGAGGTCACCACCATGCGCGTGTTCATGTGAACGGCAGGCACGTTGGGGTTGACCGGATGGGCGATCAGCGAAATGCCCGAGGCCCAGAAGCGTGGATCCTCCTTGGCGCCCGGCATCTGGGCGCGGAGGTCCGGCGCGAATTCGCCATATACGGTGGAGGTGTGCACGCCAACCTTCTCGAAGACGCGACCGTTCATCATCGACATGCGGCCGCCGCCACCTGCACCGTTTTCGCGGGACCAGTCCTTGGCCACGAAGCGGCCCGGCGCTCTATCCGAAAGCGGGCCGGAGACCTCGTCTTCTAGCGTTTCAAAAGACTCGCAGATGGTGTCGCGGAGACTTTCGAACCATGCCCGGGCAGTCGACTTCTTTTCTTCGATATCGTTAGGCAGGCCAATCGGAAGTTCGGGTCTTTCCATTCTGTTTCTCTCCGAGCGGGTCGACGATCGACTCGTGCCTTCGTCTTTGCTGCTCTGATAGCAGGTAGGGCAGGGTCCTACCAGCGCAGTGGACCGGCCTGAGGCTTCCTCAGATTCGACTCGCAAAAAGCGATTTTCGATATTACCTTTTTCCTACAGAGGTAGGCTCATGACGAAAATTCCTGGACCTCCGTCGTTCGATGGTCTCAAGCGACGGATTGCTACCCACCGGGCGGAAGGCACACCCCGGAAGAACGATCGTTTCGTACGACAGACATATTGTCTCAATCTGCTCGATGCCCGCGCCAAGGCGCGCGAATGGTTCGACGAATACCCCAAGGCCGCGTATTGGACGGAAGTCGAGAGCTGGCGACAGCTCGAAGGCGATCAGATCGAATTCACGATGCGGCGGTTGCCATCTGCCGATTGAGCGCTATTCAGCGGCACCTTTGAGCCTGCTTTCAATCAGGAGGCCGCTCTCGTCCAGGATTGGGTGTGCGACGGAGACGATGTGGGCGTTGATCCGCTTCAGGTCGCGCAGCATATCGAGATGGAGCGAGCTTGTTTGAAGGCTGTCGGCGCGGCCATCGCGCAAGCGTTCCAGATGCCGCTCCGAGGATTGTTTCTCCATTCGCCTAACCTCGACCTTCACCTCCATCAATTGCCGAGCGAGATTGAAGTCGCCAGTGACGAAGATCGTCTGGGCGATCCGCAGATTGTCGATCGTCAGGTGGAACAGCTTCCTCAGTTCCTCATAGCCTTCTTCGGAGAACTTCAGCCCGAGCGAGAGCTTCTTCGTCACCTGCGGCATGAGACCCTTTTCGATGATGTCACCGATGTGTTCGAGATTGATCGCGTAGTCGATAATCACGATCGAGCGGCGACCGTCTTCTTCGCTCAGACCGGCACGGCCGAGCTTTGAAAGGTAGACCTTTACCTCCTGTTGCAGGCTGTCGACCCGCCTTTCCAGCGACGGGATTTCCTTGAGATTCTCCAGATTGGTGGCCTCGAAGGCATCCGACGCGCGTATCAGCATGCGTTCGATCAGATCGCCGACGCCGAGGACCTCCCTCGTCGCACTGGCAAGCGCAACGACCGGCGTCGCCAGCTCGTGTTGGTCGAGATACCGTGGCCCACCGTCCGGCTGAGCCTCTTCCGGCACCAGTCTCAGCATGAGCCGCGAGAGTGAGCGAGAGAACGGCCAGGCCAGCGCTGCCAGCATAAGGTTGAAGGCGAGATGCGCATCGACCGGTAGTTTCGCCTGCGTCAGCGGCAATGTTCCGAGCAGATCCGCGCCGTAGCCGGCAAGCGGCAATGCAATCAGGCAGCCGATGGCACGCACGATCAGATTGCCGAGCGTGACCCGCTTGGCCGCCGCGGGCCCGGCTAGTGAGGCGATCACGGGCGGAATGGCGCCGCCGAGATTGGCGCCTAGCACCAGCACGATGATCAATCCTGCGGACAGGATGCCCGTCGAAGCCAGCGAGAGAATGAGGACGACGGCGGCAAGGCTCGATGAGGAAATGAAGGCGATGGCGGCGGAAAAGGCCAATGCGACTGGCCAGGCATTGTCGAGCAGGGAGATGAAGGCGCCGAGCGCCGGCGACTGCCGCATCGGTTCGGTGGCGCTGCTCAACAGATGCAGCGACAACAGCATCAGGCCGATGCCGATCAGCGCTGTGCCACCGCTCTGGCGCGACGACGAGCCGCTGCGATGCAGGACTGTGCCGGCAAGGATCACCAGCGGCGACAGCCACTCGATGCCGGTGGCGACGATCCAGGCGGTTACGGCGGTTCCGACGTTGGCACCGAGCAGAACGATTTGCGCCATGCGCGGCTTCACCAATTCGCGCTCGACGAAAGAGGCGACCATCAGCGCCGTCGCCGTCGAACTCTGCAGCGCGATCGTCGCGAAGAAGCCCGACACGAACGAGCGGAGGCCGCTGCGCGTGCCGGTGGCAAGGCCGGTGCGCAACCGCGCTCCAAACGCTCGAGAAACACCGTCCTTCACCTGTGCAAGGCCGAACAGCAGCAGAGCTACCGCGCCAAACAGATTGATCATAACGATCGTGGATTCCATGCTGCCTTTTCTCTTGCGTTTTTTTGACAACAAGCGCCGTTCTGTTCGAATCTCTCTTTGTCAAGTGATTGAAAACATAGCTTTCCGGACAGTGAGTTCATTGTCCGGCTAAAAACTATACGCCGCTTGGAAAAATTCACAACGCCGTTTGCGACATGTTCTAAGGCTGCATCGGCATTTGAGTCAGCGAGGTCAGAAGTCAACGCCAGACGGTCTGCCGCATGGCCTCTCCGACGATCATCGCAGCCGAGACCGCGACGTTGATGGAGCGTTGGCCTTCCATCATCGGGACAAGTATCCGGGCGTCTGCTGCTGCGTGCACGTGATCGGGGACGCCGGAGCTCTCGCGGCCGAACAGGAGAATGTCGTCGGCTCGGAACTGCAAGTCGGTGTAGCGTTCGGCCGCCTTGGTGGATGCCAGTATGAGGCGGCGGCCGGTAGACTTTCGCCAGTTTTCGAAACAATCCCAATTGACGTGGCGGGTGAGGGCTGCAGCAGCGATATAGTCCATCCCGGCCCGCTTGAGATTGCGATCCGATATGTCAAAGCCCGCAGGCTCGATGATGTCAACGGCAAAGCCGAGGCAGGCGGCAAGCCGCAAGATCGTGCCGGTGTTACCAGGAATGTCGGGCTGATAAAGGGCTAGTCTGAGGTCGGCCATCGCGAATGTCGTCGTTTCTGTTTTCTCGAGAGACACCTATTGCAACTGTGATTTTGGCGCAACAGGACGCATTTTGGCCGACAATTGTTCAATTTCCGGCCCGTCGGGACTGGAAATTGAGCTTGTTTCGCGTTAAGGGTGCACATCTTTTAATCGCCAGAAGGGAGCGCCAGATGGAAATGTTGCCGCGTATGCGCTCTCGACGCGTGAACCCGCGAGTGGCGATCTGGCACGCCTAGTGCCATTTCTTTCCTGAATTCCCATTTCTAATCCATTGCGCGGCTGTCGTGGCCTCGCCCCGTGAACGTCCGGTTCCCATATGAGCTCAAGCGCCTTTTTGCGCGAGCCGGGAGGCCGGAACTGCGAAGTTTCGGAGCATTTTCATGTTTGGCTGGTTCGAACAGCGACTCAATCCCTTCCCCAGTGAGGAGCCGGTTGCTCCCCCGAAGGGCCTTTTTGCATTTTGCTGGCACTACACGAAGCCGGCAGCACCGTGGCTCGCCATCATGGCGGTCCTGACGGCGCTGATTGCCGTCGGCGAGGTGGCACTTTTTCAGTTCCTCGGTGACATCGTGGACTGGCTTACCAAGGCGGACAAGGCGACATTCCTGCAGACGGAGTGGCCGAGGCTCGCGTGGATGGGAGCGTTGATCCTGATCGGTCTGCCGCTGGCAGCAGGCCTGGACTCGCTCATCATGCATCAGGTGCTTCTCGGCAACTATCCGATGATCGCCCGCTGGCAGATGCACCGCTTCCTGCTGCGTCACAGCATGACCTTCTTCGCCAACGAGTTCGCCGGACGCGTTGCGACGAAAGTGATGCAGACTTCGCTTGCCGTTCGTGAAACGACGATGAAGATCCTCGATGTCTTCGTCTATGTCGTCACCTATTTCCTGTCGATGATTATCGTCATCGCGGCCGCCGACGTGCGGCTGATGGTGCCGATCCTCGTCTGGCTCGCCGTCTATATCGGCATCGTTTCCTACTTCGTGCCGCGGCTTCGCAAGATCGCGGCACAGCAGGCGGACGCGCGCTCGATGATGACCGGTCGGGTGGTCGATAGCTACACGAACATCGCGACGGTCAAGCTGTTCTCACATGCCGGCCGTGAGGAGACCTATGCGCGGAGCGGCATGGAGGAGTTCCTAGGAACCGTCCACTCGCAAATGCGCCGCGTCACGCTGTTTCATATAGCGGTCTATATGAACAACTGCGTGGCCCTCTTCGTTGTATCAGGCCTGTCCATCTGGTTCTGGCTGAACGGACAGATCTCGGTCGGCGCGATCGCCATCGCTATTGGTCTTGCGATGCGTGTTAACGGCATGTCGCAGTGGATCATGTGGGAAGTCTCGGCCTTGTTCGAGAACATCGGCACGGTCTATGACGGCATGGAGATGATGACGAAGAAGCACGACATCGTCGACAAGCCGGACGCGCAGCAACTGTCGGCAAAAAAGGGCGCGATCCACTACGAACGCATCCGTTTCCACTACGGCAAGGGCAAAGGCGTCATCGACAATCTCTCCCTCGACATCAAGGCGGGCGAGAAGGTTGGTCTTGTCGGTCGCTCCGGCGCGGGCAAAACGACGCTGATGAACCTGCTACTGCGCTTCTATGACCTGGAGGCGGGCCGCATCACCATCGATGGACAGGACATCTCGGCTGTGTCGCAGGAGAGCCTGCGTGAACTGATCGGCGTCGTGACACAGGATACGTCCCTGTTGCACCGTTCGATCCGCGACAACATTGCCTATGGCCGCCCAGAGGCGAGCGATGCCCAGATCATCGAGGCCGCCAAGCGAGCGAATGCCTGGGAGTTCATCGAAGGGCTTTCCGACATGCAGGGCCGCAAGGGACTCGACGCGCAGGTTGGCGAGCGTGGCGTGAAGCTCTCCGGCGGTCAGCGCCAGCGCATCGCGATCGCCCGCGTCTTTCTGAAGGACGCGCCGATCCTGGTGCTCGACGAGGCGACATCGGCGCTCGACTCCGAGGTTGAAGCAGCGATCCAGGAGAACCTGTTTGCGTTGATGGAAGGCAAGACGGTGATTGCGATCGCGCATCGGCTGTCGACGCTCACCGAGATGGACCGCCTGATCGTGCTCGACAAGGGCAAGATCATCGAGGCTGGCGCGCATGCCGAACTTGTCGAACAAGGTGGCGTCTACGCTGACCTCTGGAACCGCCAATCCGGCGGCTTCCTGGCAGATCACTCGGAAGAGACGGAAGAGGCGGCCGAATAACCAGAAGCCCTCCCTGCGAATGCCGGGAGGGCTTCAATTTTTCGCGCATGGATGTCGATTCAGAGGCTGTCAGCCCAGTCTTTCACGCGGTTTCCTTCGACAAGCATGCTGTTGGTCGATGCAAGCGCACGCAACGCGAACAGACGTCGCTCTTCCTCGCGATCGACCCACACAGAGATCGCCTCGGCGATAGCCTCGTCGTAAGATATTTCCAGCTGTTCGACGATTGCATCAAGTCGTTCCGCAAGGGGCAGCGGAATACTTGACATGACTGTCTTCCTTGCTTGCATCGCGGCCGTCTCCCGTAAAAACCCATTGTACCCCGAGATTGTGGCGGGGTCAGTCGCATTCAACAGCGATGCCGCTGTTGTTACCGATTGTTACGAAAATATAAGGTTGCGCCCTGGAGCCGTTGCTTTCCCGCTCTGGCTAATAAGCCTATATCGCATTTATGCTTATAAAACGACTCCTCCATGCCTTCGAAAATTGGATTAATCCCTTTGCGCCGCGAGAAAACATCCAGCCGCCGCGCTCAACGTCGGGATTCATCTGGTTCTATATTGGCCAGGCTAAGGCGCCCTTCGTTGCGATGCTCGTGCTCGGCGGGATGTCGGCGGCGATAGAAGCGGCGCTCTTCTGGTTCGTCGGACGGCTCGTGGACATACTTGCGACGATCAAGCCGGCGGAAGGCTGGAGCGGTCTCCTTGCCGCGCATGGCGCCGAACTGTTCGGTATGCTCGTCCTTATCGGTATCGTCCGCTTTGTCGTTGCGCTGTTGATTGCGCTGGTGGACCAGCAGGTGATTACGCCCGGCTTCTATAATCTGGCGCGCTGGCAATCGTACCTGCATGTCTCGCGGCAATCGCTCTCCTTCTTTCAAAGCGATTTCTCCGGCCGAGTCGTCACGAAGGTCTGGTCGGCCGGCCAGGCCACGGGCGATCTGGTGACGTCGCTCATGGAGAGCGTCTGGTTCGTTGGCATCTATGCGGCGACGACGTTAGTGCTCGTCGCCCGGCTGGACTTCTCACTTGCCGCAGTCGTGCTTTGTTGGCTGGGCGTATTCGGCGTTCTCGCGCGCTATTTCGTGCCGCGCATCCGATTTCATTCCCGGGAAACGGCTGAAGCCGCGTCGATGATCAACGGGCGCATGGTCGATGCCTACAGCAACGTCCAGACCCTCAAGCTGTTTGCGCGGGACGAAGAGAGCGACCGCTATATGCGAGAAGGCTTCGACTTCTATCAGCACACCGTGCTGCGGTTCACGCGCTTCATCACCGGTGTACGTGCCTCTATGGCGCTGCTCTCGGGCATCATGATCGTCATGATGGCCGGCCTCAGCGTGCATCTGTGGCTGGCAGGCCTCGTGAGTTCCGGCGCCGTCGCTTTCTCGCTGGCGCTCGTCCTGCGTCTGAACTTCCTTCTCGGCCGCTTGATGACACAGTTCAACGGCATCATGCGCAACCTCGGCACGATACAGAATGCCGCCGATTTGATTTCGCAGCCGCTTGGGCTGGTCGATCGGCCCGACGCTCGCGACCTCGTTATCCGACGGCCCGGAATCCGCTTTGAGAGTGTCTCTTTTCACTACGGCAGGAAAAGCGGCGTCATTGACGACTTTTCGCTCACTATTGAGCCAGGAGAAAAGGTTGGCATCGTCGGCCGCTCCGGGGCGGGCAAGTCGACTCTGGTAAACCTGTTGTTGCGCCTCTACGACGTCGAAGGTGGGCGGATATTGGTCGACGGCCAGGATATTGCCGCCGTCAGGCAGGAGTCCCTGCGCATGCAGATCGGGGTCGTCAGCCAGGACACGTCACTGCTGCACCGTTCGGTTCGCGACAACATCCTGTTCGGTCGCCCCGACGCGGGCGAAGCGCGTCTCGTCGAGGCGGCGCGGCGGGCGGAAGCGCTTGCCTTCATCGAGCGGCTGCAGGACCAAAACGGCCGCAGGGGCTTCGAGGCTCATGTCGGGGAGCGAGGTGTGAAGCTCTCCGGTGGCCAGCGCCAGCGCATTGCGATTGCGCGCGTGATGCTGAAGGATGCGCCAATTCTCGTTCTCGACGAAGCGACTTCGGCGCTGGATTCCGAGGTGGAGGAGGCGATCCAATCCAATCTGATCGGCCTCATGGAAGGCAAGACCGTGCTCGCCATCGCGCATCGGCTCTCGACCATCGCCGCGCTCGATCGATTGATTGTCGTCGATGAGGGCGAGATCATAGAGGAGGGCACGCACGAGACCCTGTTGAAGCGCGGAGGTCTTTATGCAGAACTCTGGGCCCGGCAATCCGGTGGATTCCTCGCCACCGATATCGAGGCGCCGTCTCCTGCTTCAGCGGTCGATGGTAAACTCGGCAATGAGGCCAAAGTGGTTTGAGCCCATATTGTCTTCGATGCGTTTGACCGACTTCAGCCGCAGCGGCGGGCGGGCGAGAACGTGGTCGATGCTGATGCCGAAGCGGACCGCCTTGATCGGCCAGCTCGCCGGTTCCGGAAAGACGGTCTGAAACCCGGTTTCGCGCATGAAGCGCTGAATACGTGGGTCGATAATCGCGGAATTGAAGTCGCCGGCAAGAACGAGGGGACCATCGATCGCGCTTGCCATGGATCTGAGATCGAAGAGTTCGTCTGTCAGGAAGTCGTCGAAATAGGGCTTGGCGAGGTGGGCAGCGAGGAAATTGATCTTCGTGCTGTCGAAGTCGATCGCTGAGCGTGTCAGCCGGTTGCGCCACAGATCGCCCAGGCTGCTCACCTTCTTGTCGACAAATGGGCGCTTTGAAAGCACGAGCGTGTCGCATTCGTTGGTCTCCGCACCGCAGCCTATGTGATAAGGATAGGTGGCAGCCAAGCGAGCGATGTGAGGGCGAAGCGGCGCGGCCTCCAGGACGTTCACGACGTCCGCGTTCGAGGCGATGATGAAATCCGCAATGCGACCCGCATTGGCGAAATTCTCGTGCTCGATGTTGAAGGACATCAGCTTGAAAGAGGGCCGCGTTTCTGTATTCGCGGGCATGGCCGCAAATTCTCTCAGCATTATTACGCCATGTCCCAGCAGCATCACTGCGATGGTGAGTAGCAGGTAGGCGTACCAGTGGCGCTTGAGCACCAGAAGGATCAAACACCCTGCGACCGCCGCCAAGGCAAAATGGATCTGAAAGCTATAGACAAAGGCCAGAAGCCAGACGTGCGTGACGTAGCGCAGCGACATCAGCGCCAGCAACAGCGAAAGGAGGACACTCGCTATGCAGAATAAAGTGTCTTTCATCGCCGGACATGGAAGAGGGAAGCTTCAGACCGTCGCTAGCATGGGGCGCGAATTGGTGCAACGCACAACTGTGGCAAGCATGTGATTGTCTTCGAAAATCATCTGAAAATTCCCGCGACATTGTGCCCACATGGTCTTGCCAAGGCTGGACATAATTTGCGATCAAGCTTAGAACGCGCCGGATTGGTGGGGAATCTATGGTCGAATTGTGTCGCGACAGATTCGCCGCCGCGAGGGGAAGGGCGGAGTTCCGCAAAAATTGCGTAGAGGATGGTTTAAGCCGTGAGCGAACACGAAACGACAAGCGAGATCACGGGTGAGCCCACTCGCCGTGATTTCCTTTATCTCACCACTGGTATGGCGGGCGCTGTTGGCGCCGTTTCGGTCGCATGGCCGTTTATCGATCAGATGCGCCCGGATGCTTCGACATTGGCTCTGGCATCCATAGAGGTCGACGTTTCCAGCCTTGAGCCTGGGATGTCGCTGACCGCCAAGTGGCGCGGCAAGCCGATCTTCATCCGCAACCGTACGCCCGAGGAAGTGAAGGCTGCTGACGAGGTTCCGCTGTCCGATCTCAAGGACCCGGTAGCGCGCAACGCCAACCTGCCTTCCGACGCGCAGGCAACCGGCGTCGACCGTTCCGCCGGTAAGGACAAGGAAAACTGGATCGTCATGATCGGCTCGTGCACCCATCTCGGCTGCATCCCGCTCGGCCAAGCTGGCGAATACAATGGTTGGTTCTGTCCCTGCCATGGCTCGGTCTACGATACGGCCGGCCGCATTCGCAAAGGTCCGGCACCGCAGAACCTGGCGATCCCGACCTATTCATTCATTTCCGATAAAGTAATCAAGATCGGTTGAGGGGGACTGATTTATGAGTGGCCATTCCAGCTACGAGCCATCAACCGGCCTCGAGAAGTGGATCGATTCGCGGCTGCCTTTGCCGCGCATGGTCTACGACAGTTTCGTCGCATATCCGGTTCCGCGGAACCTGAATTATGCCTATACCTTCGGCGCCATGCTCGCGGTCATGCTTGTCGTGCAGATTCTCACCGGCGTCGTGCTTGCCATGCACTACGCCGCGGAAACGACGGTTGCCTTCAATTCCGTCGAGAAGATCATGCGTGACGTGAACCACGGCTGGCTGCTGCGCTACATGCACGCCAACGGTGCTTCGTTCTTCTTCGTTGCAGTCTATCTGCACATCGCCCGCGGTCTCTACTACGGCTCCTACAAGGCGCCGCGCGAAATCCTCTGGATCCTCGGCGTGCTCATCTACCTCCTGATGATGGCGACCGGCTTCATGGGCTACGTTCTGCCCTGGGGTCAGATGTCCTTCTGGGGTGCAACGGTTATCACCGGTTTCTTCTCGGCATTCCCGCTGGTCGGCGAGTGGATCCAGCAGTTCCTGCTCGGTGGCTTCGCTGTCGAAAACCCGACGCTGAATCGCTTCTTCTCGCTGCACTACCTGCTGCCCTTCGTCATTGCCGGCGTTGTGGTCCTGCATATCTGGGCGCTGCACGTTGTTGGCCAGACGAATCCGACAGGCGTCGAGGTCAAGACCAAGACGGATACCGTTCGCTTCACGCCTTACGCGACCCTGAAGGACGCGCTCGGTGTATCGATCTTCTTGCTAGTCTACGCCTACTTCGTCTTTTACATGCCGAACTTCCTCGGCCACCCGGACAACTACATCCCGGCTGATCCGTTGAAGACGCCTGCCCACATCGTCCCGGAGTGGTACTTCCTGCCGTTCTACGCGATGCTGCGTTCGATCACCTTCAACATCGGGCCGATCGACTCGAAGCTCGCAGGCGTTCTGGTCATGTTCGGCGCGATCATCGTGCTGTTCTTCCTGCCCTGGCTCGATACCTCGAAGGTTCGCTCGGCTGCCTATCGCCCGTGGTACAAGCTGTTCTACTGGCTGTTCGTCGCCAATGCGATCGTTCTTGGCTGGCTCGGTTCCCAGCCGGCTGAAGGCCTTTACACCACCATCTCGCAGATTTGCACGCTGCTATACTTCGCCTTCTTCCTGGTTGCCATGCCGGTTCTCGGCCTCGTCGAGACACCGCGCCGCTTGCCAAATTCAATTACCGAAGCGGTTTTGGAAAAGCGCAACAAGGCGGCGGCCGCTGAGCCGGTCAAGGCCTGAGAGTGCGGCAGGAAGGGAAGAGAAACATGAAAAAGCTTGTTACAAGCCTCCTGTCGCTTGCTGTCGTCGCAGGATTGAGCGGCGCAGCATTCGCCCAGGAAGCGGCCTCGAACGGCGCCGAGCCGGCAAAACATGCCGAAGGCGAGACGCCACATTTTCCGCTGCTCCATCCGAAGCATGAGCATTGGACATTTGCGGGCCCGGTCGGTCACTATGACAAGGGCCAGCTGCAGCGCGGCCTGAAGGTCTACACCGAAGTCTGCGCCGCCTGTCACTCGATGAGCCTTGTGCCCTTCAGAACGCTCGGGGCGCTGGGTTACTCGGATGCCCAGGTGAAGGCCTTTGCCGCCAACTACGAGGTTCAGGACGGGCCGAATGCCAGCGGTGACATGTTCACCCGCAAGGCCATTCCGTCGGATTACTTCCCGTCGCCGTTCCCGAACCACGAAGCGGCGGCAGCGGCCAACAATGGCGCGGCGCCGCCGGACTTCTCGCTGATCGCCAAGGCGCGCGGCATCGAGCGCGGCTTCCCGCAGTTCCTATTCGACATGATCCCATTTGTCGGCGGTTATCAGGAAGGTGGTCCCGACTATATCTATTCGCTGCTGACCGGCTACGA
This sequence comes from Rhizobium sp. BK176, assembly GCF_024808055.1. Lineage (NCBI taxonomy): Bacteria > Pseudomonadati > Pseudomonadota > Alphaproteobacteria > Hyphomicrobiales > Rhizobiaceae > Rhizobium > Rhizobium sp. BK176. The sequence continues at coordinate 146,907 of NZ_JANUBV010000011.1, forward strand.
CCAGCAGCCGCCAGCCGGCGTCCAGGTGGCTCAGGGAACTCACTACAACCCGTACTTCGCTGGCGCTGCCGCACTGGCGATGCCGAAGCCTCTGTCGGACGGCCAGGTCACCTATGACGATGGCGCGCCGGCGACGGTCGACCAGTACGCCAAGGACGTCGCATCGTTCCTGATGTGGGCCGCCGAGCCGCATCTCGAAGAGCGCAAGCGCACCGGCTTCATGGTCATGGTCTTCCTCGTGATCTTCACGGGACTGATTTATCTTACGAAGCGTTCGGTCTACGCGAACAAGGAACACTAAGCGCTTTGTTCCAGAGCCTAGGAAAGGCGGCCTTCGGGCCGCCTTTTTTGTTGGTTCCGAGAGTGGCAATTGGTAGGGTGCGCGGAATTGAAGCCCTGCAGAATATGGATAATCCATGAGCAATACGATTTCGGAGCTTGCGGCCAGCATCCGCTCCATCCCGGACTACCCAAAGCCCGGCATCATCTTTCGTGACATTACGACGCTTCTCGGCAATCCACGCGCGTTTCGCCGCGCGGTCGATGAACTGGTCCAGCCCTATGCCGGCATGAAGATCGACAAGATCGCTGGGGCCGAAGCGCGAGGCTTCATTCTGGGTGGTGCGGTTGCCCACCAGCTTTCGGCAGGGTTCGTACCGATCCGCAAGAAAGGCAAACTGCCACGCGACACGGTGCGCGTCGCCTACAGCCTTGAATACGGTGTCGACGAGATGGAGATGCACAGGGATGCCGTGGAGCCCGGCGAAAAGGTCATCCTGGTTGATGACCTGATTGCGACCGGCGGAACCGCCGTCGCCGCTACGCAACTCCTCCGCCAGATGGGTGCGGAGGTCGTTTCCGCCTGTTTCGTTATCGACCTGCCGGATCTTGGCGGTCGTAAAAAGCTCGAAGACCTTGGCGTGGATGTCCGGACGCTGGTGGAATTTGCGGGCCATTGAGGCCCGCGACTATTCAAATTCGATGACCGTGCTTTCGAACCGCACCACCGGCGTACCGTCGATCGTTCCCTCGCACAGAATAGTGTTCAGTCGACGCCCTGGGCGGGACACCAGAGGGCGGCTTGAGAGGAAGGTCACGGAGTAGGTCACTTCTTCGTCGGCGAAGACCGGCCGCAACCATTGCAGCTTCTGGAAGCCGGGCGAGGGACCGAGCGTGGGGGGCTTGATGCCCTCGCTTGCCAGTCGCGCGCTTTCCGCGCTCCAGTAGGCAACAAAGGTCTTCATCCATGCCGCGCAGGTGTGCCATCCCGATGCGCACAGACCACCAAAGAGGGTAGTCTTTGCAGCTTCCGCGTCCAGGTGGAACGGTTGAGGGTCGAAGCGCTCGGCAAAGTGGACGATCCGCTCCGCCGTAAACACATAGCTGCCGATTTCAGTCTTTTCACCGCTGGCGTAACGCTCGGCCATGATCATGCTGTTTCCTCCAGCACGTCACGCATGACGAACATGATCGAGTTCTCCGACGCGCAGACGAGTTCGTTCTTCTGATTTTCCACCTCGTGGCGGAACTTGACCATGCCGATGCCGGGCCTCGAGCGCAGCGTGCGAGTCTCGACAACCGTCGAATGGCCGGAGAGCGTGTCGCCAGCCAGAACGGGCTTGCGCCATTCCATAAAGTCCACGCCGGGGGCGCCTTGGGAGAACGAGTCGAGGAGAAAACTATCCGCCATCATACGCATGAAGAGAGCCGAAGTGTGCCAGCCGGATGCCGCCAACCCACCGAGAATGCTCGCGCGGCCAGCCGCTTCGTCGACATGCATCGGCTGGGGATCGAATTCACGCGCGAACTCGATGATCTCTGCTGCCGTGACCGTCCGCGGGCCGAGCGTAAAACGTCGGCCCAGCTCGAAGTCTTCGTAGAAAAGTTTCATGCGGCCCAATCTCCCCGGCCGTTGCTGATCAGGTGTTGAAGCGGAAGTGGATGACGTCGCCGTCCTGAACGACGTATTCCTTGCCTTCGTCGCGGCCCTTGCCTGCTTCCTTGGCGCCGACTTCACCCTTGAAGTTGATGTAGTCGTCGTAGCCGATGGTGAAGGCGCGGATGAAACCCCGTTCGAAGTCGGTGTGGATAACGCCTGCCGCCTGCGGTGCCTTGGTGCCGCGCACGATCGTCCAAGCGCGCGTCTCCTTGGGGCCGACGGTGAAATAGGTGATCAGGTCGAGCAGGTGGTAGCCCGCGCGGATAAGCCGGTCGAGGCCGGCTTCCTCGAGGCCGAGCGCCGATAGGAACTCCGTTGCTTCCTCTTCGGGAAGCTGGGCCACCTCCGACTCGATGGCCGCCGAGATAATGACGCATTCGGCGCCTTGCTGTTCGGCCATGGCGGCGACGGCCTTGGTATGCTCGTTGCCGGTCGAAGCGTCGGCTTCCGCGACGTTGCAGACATAGAGCACTGGATGAGACGTCAGCAGGTTGAGGCCCTTGAGGATCTCTATCTCCTCGGGCGCCAGTGTCTTCAAGAGCAGGCGTGCGGGCTTGCCTTCGTTCAGCAGCTTGATGACGGCCTCCATGACCGGCAGCTGGGCAATAGAATCCTTGTCCTTGCCGGTGGCGCGCTTGCGTGTCTGCTCCACGCGGCGCTCGAGGCTTTCGAGGTCGGCAAGCATCAGCTCGGTCTCGATCGTATCGGCATCGCCGACCGGGTTGATGCGGCCCTCGACGTGGGTGATGTCGTCGTCCTCGAAGCAGCGCAGCACATGCACGACGGCGTCGACTTCGCGGATGTTGGCGAGGAACTTGTTGCCGAGACCTTCACCCTTCGAGGCACCGCGAACCAGACCGGCGATATCGACGAAGGAGATGCGCGTCGGGATGATTTCCTTGGAGCCGGCAATTGTTGCCAGTTTCTGCATACGGGGATCCGGAACGGCGACTTCGCCGGTGTTCGGTTCGATCGTGCAGAAGGGATAGTTCGCCGCCTGCGCTGCCGCCGTCTTGGTGAGCGCGTTGAAGAGGGTCGATTTGCCGACATTCGGCAGACCGACGATACCGCATTTGAAGCCCATGACCTGAAACCTGCTATTCTTGAATTCGTTGGTGCTGGCTATGGGATAAAACGCGCCTTGCGGTCAAGCTTTTCGCGCAACTCTGTTGCATTCCGAGGGTTGAAGGCCAGGCTTCGCGGCGCAATATAGGTATCGGCGAACTGTTCTCGCCTCTCCATGTCATCAACGGGTGGGTTTCCGATGAGTGACAACGATATTGCCCTTAAACCGAAGACGAAGTCGAAACCGAAGCTGGATCGGCCGAAGCTTTACAAGGTCATCCTTTTCAACGACGACTACACGCCGCGAGAATTCGTGGTGATGATCCTCAAGGCCGTCTTCCGCATGAGCGAAGAGACTGGCTATCGCGTGATGATGACGGCCCACAAGATGGGATCAAGCGTGGTTGTGGTCTGCACCAAGGACATCGCGGAGACCAAGGTCAAGGAAGCGATGGACTACGCCAAGGACGCCGGTTTCCCGTTGATGTTGACGGCTGAGCCCGAGGAATAGGTTGGCAATTTCTTAACCACCCTCGTTAATTCGACATCCGCTGTTTTCCGGCAGTATGCCCGCATCGGTGGGGGTGTTCATGCAAGGGGAAGCAGCAACATGGCACTATCTCGTCGCCGCAGGGCTTTTTGCGTTTCTTGGTGCGATCGGCCATGTTTGCCGGGCCGTCTTTAACGTTCTCCCTGATCGGGTGACTGACCGGCCGTTGATGGACCTGCCGCTATCGTCCGGTTACGATCTGCCGGATCTGCTCTTCGGGACGGAATATGACGACGCCGGCTATTATCGTCTCGACAGCCTCAAGAATTTCCGCATTTCCTGTGTGTTGACCGTGGTTGGTGGGCTGTTGGCCATGCTGTTTTCCCCGGGCGTCTCCATTGCCGTGGCCTGGTTGATCGACAGCGGCATTCTGTGGATCTGGAACCTTCTTCTCTTCAGGCTGCACGCAGTTGGATTGCTATGAGCTCAGTCGCCAGCCGGTCGCCGGATCTGGTAGCCAGTCTTGTCCCGTGTGAAGCCGCAGTTCTCGTAGAAGCGTAGCGTGGCGTGATCCTTCGAGCCGGTCAGAAGCATCACCTTGTAACAGCCGGCCTTCCACGCGGTTTCAACCGCGTGGTTGATCAAGGCGCGGCCATAGCCGCGCTGCCTGTGGTCGGCGGCCGTGACAACGTTCTCGATGAAAGCATAAGAGGCGCCGCTCCGGGTCAGATTGGGAACGATGATCAGCGTCACCGACGACGCGGCGGTTTGACTCGCGAGTCCGACGAATATCGTCATGCCAGGTTGTGCGAGGATCGCTTGGAACCGCTCTTCGGCGTGCGCGCGATCCATTGCCGGATCAGCCGGGTTGAGCTCATGGTAGAGGGCAAGTAGTTCCGGCAGGTCGCCTATCTCGGCGGCGCGGATGACGAGTTCGCCGGTCGGCATGGCTCAGTCACCCTTGCTGCCGAACATCTTCTTCAGCATTTCGGCCATCGGCCCGGTTGCCGGCAGCTTTGGCTGGTTGTGATTGCGAGCCTGGTGGATGTGGGACTTCGCCGCCGGCTTCTTTTCGGACTTCGGCTTTTCCTCTTCGGCCTTGCCGCCAACCGCAAGCGCCAGCTTGTTCATCAGTTGCGAGTCTTCCTTTCGAACAAGCATGTCGGCGTTGTCGGCGAGCGCATCGAGCAGCGGCTCGAGCCAGGCCTGGTCGGCCTTGGCGAAGTCGCCGAGGACGTGGTGCTGCACCAATTCCTTGACGCCCGGATGGCCGATGCCGAGGCGCAGGCGGCGATACTCCCTGCCGCAATGGGCGTCCAGCGACTTGATGCCGTTGTGGCCGCCATGGCCGCCACCCGTCTTCAGGCGCGCCTTGCCCGACGGCAGGTCGAGTTCATCATAGATCGCCACCAGGTCGGCGGGCTGCAGTTTGTAGAAGCGCATGGCTTCGCCGACAGCTTCGCCGGAGAGGTTCATGTAGGTCTGCGGCTTGATGAGCAGCACTCTTTCGCCCGCAATCTCGCCCTCGGCGATCTCGGCCTTGAACTTCTTCGACCAAGGCGAAAAATTGTGGCGGCGATGGATCGCATCCACCGCCATGAAGCCGATGTTGTGGCGGTTTCCGGCGTATTTTCCACCGGGATTGCCGAGGCCCGCGATAATCAGCATGGCTCGTCTATTTCCTTGCAAATGTGCTTTATGCGTTCACCATCGCGAAATGACGCCAAAGTCAAGGCGAAGCCGCCATAAACGCGGAAAATTAGTCCGCGGAGCTCAAGCCGTACTTTATGAAGATGGTCTTCTGTGTGCCGTCGGCAATCAGTCTGTCCAGTGCAGCCTGCATCTTGGTGAGCAAATCGCTCGGGAAGTTCTTCTCGCAGGCAATCCCCATTTGCTGTGAGGACAGCACCGTCACCTTGTCCAATGGCTGTTCTGCCTTGAGTTTGGCGAAGTAGATCTCAGAGATCGGCATCATGTCGATGCGGCCGTTGAGGAGCTTGCGCAATGTGGCGTTGAAATCGGTGGCGACGTCCAGCTTGGTGAAGCCGTTCTCCTTCAGCGTCGTCTCCGTGTAGTCCTCGCGCTGGGTCCCGATCGTGTACTTCTTGGCCTCCTCCAGGTCGCGTGCCACGACGCCGGAGCCTGATCGGGTGATGAGGATGTTGCGATCAACCAGAAGGGGTTCGACCCATCTAAACATCGGGTCGCGCTTCGCATTGTGAGCGGTCGTGAAGACGCAGCTCAAAGGTGTCGTCTGGGCGAGATTATAGGCCCTGGCCCAAGGCATCATCTCGATCTTGTAATCGATCCCAGCGTCCTTCATCAGCTTGTCGACTTGTTCGACTGAGGCGCCTTTGATCGCCTTGCCGTCGCGATAGCTGAAGGGAGGGTATTCTTCCGTGGCGAGCGTGACGCTGGCCGCAATGGCGTGGGTCGCGGCAGCGAAGCCCAGAAGAGTGAAAAGCAGCAGTTTCTTCATGGTGTTGCCTTTCCTTGGCCGCTCAGGACGCGCGCGCGATGGGCGGTTCGGCCTTCGACAGGCGCTCGATCAGAGCGGCTGCATGCTGGGGGCGATGGAACAGGTATCCCTGGCCGAAGTCGAGACCCATTTCGTGCAGCGTCTGGCATTCGTCCTCGGTCTCAATGCCTTCGGCAATGACAGTGCAGCCCATTTTGTGGGACAGCGTCGCGATGCTTTCCACTAGAGTTCGGCTCTTCTCGCGCACCTCGTCGTTGCCATCGTTGATCGACCGGGTGAAAGACTGGTCGATCTTGATGATGTCGACTGGGAAGCGATTGAGATAGCTCAGCGAGGAATAGCCCGTACCGAAGTCGTCGAGGGCAATCCGGCAGCCGAAACGGCGCATCTCGGCGACAACCGTGCGGATTTGCGGATTGTTGTGCATCAGCACCGCCTCGGTGATTTCCACGACGATGCGCTGGGGGCGGATACTATGGCGGCCAAGCAGTGCGGCAAGGCGCGCGGGCAGGGTGGTTTCGAATTGTAGCGGCGAGAAGTTGATGGCGAGATAGCTGTCCTGCATTCCTGGGAGACGGGAAATGGCCGCAAGATGTGCGATCGCCTTCTCCATGACCACGTTGCCGACGCGCACGATCTTTGCCGTTTCCTCGGCCACGTTGATGATCTCGGCCGGTGCCATCAAGCCCCGTTGCGGATGGTTCAATCGCATCAAGGCCTCGAAACCGGCGATATCGCGGCCGTTCAGGCTGACGATCGGCTGCAGGTAGGCGTCGAACCAATCCTCGGCGAGACCGGTCTCAATATAGTTCTCGATCTCGGCGCGAGCCCGAGTATGGTCCATCATGCCGTTGTCGAACAGTTGTGCGCCGTTCTTGCCGTCGCGCTTCTTCGCGTACATGGCCATGTCGGATTTCTGCAAAAGCTCTGCCGCGTTCGCTGCATGGCGCGGATAAATGGCGATGCCGACGCTGGCGCTCAGATGCAGGTCTGGGCCGAACGGCTCGACGAAGATGGAGGCGATCTGCTCGGCCATTGCGCTAGCCCGCCGGGTGGCATCCTTTGCAGGCAGAAGGATCGCGAATTCGTCACCGCCAAGACGAGCAGCCTGATCCGATGGGGCCAGGTGCGTCTTCAGACGGCTGACAAACTCGCGTAGTGCCCTGTCACCTTCGGCATGCCCGAGATTGTCGTTGATCCACTTGAAGCGATCAAGGTCCACGAAAAGGCAGGCCAGTTCCTGGGTTGCTGCGTCTGCTTCGCGAATTTTGGCGTCCAGCACAGCTTCGAACCCCTGACGGTTCAGGAGGCCGGTCAAGTGGTCCCTGATGGCCTGCTGATGGTTGCGGGCTTCCGAGGCCTTCAGCTCGGTTACATCAGTCATGACAGAAAGAGAGAGCCGGTTGTGACCCGCCGAAGCTGCTGTCGACTCCAGAATGAGTACGTCCATGATGTTGCCGTCGGCGCACATGAACTTGACCGTAACGTCAAGAGCGGCGCCGCCATCGAGTTCGTTCTTCCGCTTCAGGAAGGCTTCGCGCGTATCTGATGTCACGAGGTCGGCGAATCTTTGGCCGATCACGCGGGGCCGATCGTAGCCGGTCGCGACGAGCCAATAGTCGCTGACAGCGGTTATGCGGTCAGTCTCATCGAGCGAGAACAGCATGGCAGGCGTCAGGTCGTAGATGTCGACGGCGCGGCGATGCGCGAGCTTCAGTTCGCGTTCCTCGCTTTCGAGCTTCGATTGCATCTCGTTGAAGCCCCGGGCCAGGCGTCCCATCTCGTCGTTCGACTGCCAGTTGACGTGATGTCGCGACCCGAGTTGGCGCGTGGCCTCGACTGCGGCCGTCAGGCGCATCAACGGGCGGATGATGAAGATCCGATTGCCGACCAAAGCCGCGGTGAATACGGCAAGCACCGCGAAGATGAAGATCGACATGAAGACGATTTCTTCGTGCTTGAGGCCGGAGAAGAGACCGAGCGCCGGATAGAAGACCGAGATGGTACCCAGATTCTTTGGGCCATCGATCGTGTTGTATATGATCGCGCGCGAGACCTGGACGAGATTGCCATTGAATGACTTCGGTATGGTCGACTGTGTGACGTCGAGCTGGCCCGATTGATCGCGAACCTGAACCTTGACGATGGCACCCTGCGAAACGATCGTCGCGCTGATCTGGGTCACGCTGTCGTCGTCGAGGTCCCAGAGCGGCTTTGCGAGCGCCTGAGAATTGGCGACAAGAAGAACGGAGATGTGGTCGCGTATTTCCTTATCCGCACGCTCGGACGAAAGAAAAAGGAACAGCACGAACAGTGGAGCAACGAAAAGGAGCAGCGCTCCGCAAATGATTGCCAGAAAACGATTTTCAACGGAATTACTCATCGTTCCGTTTGCTCCCCGCCGCACTTCCTACGCCCGCGGTTTCTACGCCCGCGGGTCTCCAAAACGTACCGGCATGGTTCCATGAAATGTATTAAATGTTGCTGAAACAGGACCTTTGCGCGTAATTGAAAAGGCCCGCTTTCGGGAGAAAGCGGGCCCTATACTTTACAAATTATGGAAGCGATTAAGCTTCAGCTTCGCCTTCGCCAGCTTCTTCAGCGGTTTCATCGACGCCGCCTGCCGGAGCAATGATCGTGGCGACCGTGAAGTCACGGTCTGCGATGACGAGCGACACGCCCTTCGGCAGGGTCACGTCAGAAATGTGGATGCTGTCGCCGATCTTCTTGCCGTTGAGGTCAACGTTGAAGAATTCCGGAATCGCATCGGCCGGGCAATGAACTTCGATTTCGTGACGAACGATGTTCAGAACGCCGCCAGCCTTGAGGCCCTGGGACTTTTCTTCGTTGATGAAGTGAACCGGGATTTCAACGGTAACCTGGGTGTTGCCGGAAACGCGCAGGAAATCCACGTGCATCGTGAAGTCACGTACGGGATCCAGCTGGTAGTCCTTCGGCAGAACCTTGTACTTCTTGCCGTCGACTTCGATGGTCGCGATCGTGGTCATGAAACCACCGGCATGAATGCGCTTCGTCACCTCATTGGTGTTGAGAGCGATAGAAATGGGGGCCTGCTTGTCACCATAGATGACAGCCGGGATGAGACCATTGCGGCGAAGTTCACGGGCGGACCCCTTACCAACCCGTTCGCGCGCCTCGGCCTTGAGCTCGTAGCTTTCGTGGCTCATGACTTTTCCTTCCGAGGTTATTTGGAGAGCTCGACGCAGGCATTGCCTGTCGCTGAACTGGAGGCGGGTTTCCCCATCCTCATCCGCATTGCCTCCAAGGGTGTCTGTGCGGACGCGTGCGCTATAGTATAGATGTGACGGAAACGCAAGCTGATCGCTTGATGCTGGCGATGGTCATGGCCCGGGACAAGCTGATGGCGAACAATCCAGGTGCAGCATTTCCAGAAGTTGAAAGCAATCGAGAAGGCTTAACCATATAGCCGGATTTTCCGCGAGATTAAGTAATACAAAATGTTGCTGCAGATATGAAGGCCAAAACGCAACTTGGTCCTCCCGATGCCACGTCTCCTTACCTGCATTGTCGCTGAACACAGCTGGCCGCATCTGATCTTTGCAACGGTGATTTGCCTGCTTGGCTGCTTGCTCACCGTGCGGCTTTTCTCGCGAGTTCGGCGCACGCAAGGACTGCAGAAGTTCAATTGGCTTTTTCTATCGGGCTTCGTTGGCGGCGCGACGATTTGGACAACCCATTTCATTGCCATGCTTGGCTTTCGTGCGCCGACGCTCAGCGGCTATGAGCCGGATCTCACGCTGCTCTCGCTTTTCATCGGCGTCGCTTCGGCGATGATCGGCTTTACGATTGCCTCGGTGCGTAGCCAGGATGCGCTGGTCGAAGCTGGGGGCGCGATCGTCGGCCTTGGCGTAGCGGCGATGCACTATGTCGGCATTGCCGGCTACAAGGTGGCAGGCGACATTCAGTGGGACAGCGCTTATGTGATCACTTCGCTGATTGCAGCGGCTGGCTTCGGCGCGCTGATGGCAACCCGTGTTGCGCGACCGACTGCCCGCTTCAGCCCGGTCGGCGCGGCGTTGCCGCTCATCCTCGCGATCGTTTCAACGCATTTTCTCGCCATGGCGGGCATGACGATCGTGCCGGATACCACGGTCGCCGTTCCGCGTGAAATTCTTTCCGTGGGCGTGATGACCAGCCTGGTCGGTGCGGTGATGATCATCATCTTGCTCCTCGGCGCGTCTACCTACATCATCGACATGCAGTCGACAGAAGCGGCGGTCGCTCGCTACCGTCATCTGTCGCTTCATGACCCGCTGACTAACCTTGCGAACCGTTCGGCGCTCAACGAACATCTCGCCGCGGCTACCAAGAGCACCCATGAAATCGGCTGGAACGTCGCGGTCCTTTGCTTCGACCTCGATCGCTTCAAGGAAATCAACGACGTCCATGGTCATGCGGCTGGCGATGCGGTGCTGCGCGCGATCGGCGAGCGACTGGCAAAGGTCATGCAGAAGGGGCAATTTGTGGCCCGCGTCGGCGGTGATGAATTTGTCGTTGTGATGCGAGATCACGTTGGCCGTTCGGAGACGAAGATCGGGGCCCAGCGTCTGCTCGACGAAATTGAACGGCCAGTGGAGTGGAACGGCCAGTCGCTGAGCGTCGGCTCCAGCATCGGTATTTCCAGCTATCCAGACAGGGCGCGCACCGTCGATGACCTGCTTTCGCAGGCCGATGTCGCGATGTACCGTGCCAAGACGACGGCCGGCAGCAGCATCTGCTTCTACGATCCCTCGATGGACGAGGCTGCGCGGGAACGAAGCGCGCTGGCGATGGAGATGCGTGAAGGGTTGAAGAACGGCGAATTCCAGCTTTTCTATCAACAGCAGAACGATACCGTTACACGCGAGGTGCTCGGCTTCGAGGTTTTGCTACGCTGGAAGCATCCGACGCGCGGCTACATCTCGCCGGCTGAATTCATTCCGATCGCCGAAAAGACGGGTTTCATCATGGAACTCGGGGAATGGGTGCTGCGCAGCGCCTGCGCGGAGGCCGCCAGCTGGAAGAATCCCTTGGGGATTGCGGTCAACGTGGCTGCCCAGCAGCTCGCCGATAGTCGCTTGCCGCAGATCGTACAGCAGATCCTGCAGGAAACCGGCTTGGCAGCGTCGCGGCTCGAGCTTGAGATCACCGAATCCGGCATTATCGCCGACCACGGGCACGCGCTGAACGCCATACGCCGGCTGAAGGCATTGGGCGTCAAGGTGGCCATGGACGATTACGGAACCGGCTATTCCTCACTATCGACCCTGCAGAGCTTCCCATTCGACAAGATCAAGATCGACCGCGCCTTCGTCGACGGCGTCGTTACCAACAAGCAGTCGGCGGCCATCGTTCGCTCGACGCTCATTCTTGCGCAGAGTCTTGATATTCCGGTGCTGGCAGAAGGTGTGGAGCGGGAGGAGCACATCGAGTTTCTTCGCCGCGAAGGCTGCTTGCAGGTCCAGGGCTTTCTGTTCGGGAAGCCGATGCCGCGTCTCGACATCGAGGCGTTCGTCAATACTGACGGCAATGGCCCGACGGACGCCGCGAGGACCGACGCGGCAGCCTGACCGCGTTGCAACCCGGCTTGACATTGGCCCTGCGGAAACCTCACATGCTCACAAAACTCAAGCGGCGGAGGAATTCAGTATGCGGCTCAATCTCATTGCGGCAACAAGCACGATTGCAATCGCACTGGCATCTTCAGCCTATGCCGTCGACATCAATCAGGCGGGGGCGAAACAGCTCGAGGAAAGCCTGACGAAGGTCGTGCCGGAGAGCGTGGCAAAAGATGGCTTCGTGACCGTAAAGCCGGCGGGCACACGCTATGAGATCATTTATGATTTCGCAAAGCTTCTGAAGAAGATCGAACCGGGCACCTTTGCAATCACCGGCTTGACCCCGTGGTCGATGTTCGCAACGCCACTGGAAACTGGTCTATGGAGCATGGAGGGGAACAATTCCCTGAATGTTTCCGGGAATTTCAAGGCGCCGGGACAACCGAAGACTGATTTCACCTACGCCATCGATGCCTTCCTCTTCAGCGGCGTCTTCGACCCGGCGATCAGTTATTTTCGCTCAGGCGATTTCTCAACAAAGGCCGTGAACTTTTCGTCGAAGACCGAAGCCGAGGAAGTCAGTGCCAGCTTTGACGGCATGAAGTACAAGCTGACCTCGTCTGAGGGTGCCACTGCTGGTACTGCCAATTTCGCCACCAGCGGCTCTGCTTCGGGATTCTTGGAAAAGATCAGCAGCCGTGAGGTGCCACCGGTCGAAATTCGCGCCGACGCGATCGATTTCGCGGCGGCGGTGAACGGCCTGCCAGCAAGCAAGGTTCGCGACATTATCATGTTCGCGGTCGACCACGCCGACGACAAGAAGCTTGCCGTGGCGGATAGCGACAAGTTGAAGGGAATGCTTCGCGAGGCGTTCCCGTTGCTCACGAGCTTCAACGAAACCATCGACTTCAACAATCTGACCGTCTCCAGCGCTGCGGGTAACGGCGGTGCGAAGAACGTCAACTATGCAATTACGCTTGATGGCCCGACTGATGCGACGCGTTTCGGAGTTGGCGTGACAGCGGAGCAAATCAGTTTCGCCAGCGCGATCGTTCCGGCTGCCTATTCCGCATTCGTGCCTCATGAGTTTCAGCTGCAGTTTGCCATTGCCGACATGGATTTCGCGGCCTTCGGGGACGAGTTTCTCAAGGTTGATTTCAGCGGCGACACTTCATCGGAGGATAGCGGCAAGAAGGCGGCTGAGCGGCTCTTCAAGGGTGGCGAGTTGGTCATGGATTTCCCGAAGATCAGCGCAGTCTCGGGTGTTTACGACGCCGAGTTTTCCGGACAGGTTCGCGGGCGAATTGACACGTCCAAGGATTATTCCATGGATGCAACAGTTTTGGCACGCGATCTGGACAAGACCATCGCCGCCGTTCAGGAACTTGCAAAGACCAATGCCGATCTCAACCAGGTATCGTTCGGCCTGATGATGGCCAAGGGCTTTGCCAAGACAGATCCCGATGGGCGCCAGCGCTGGGATATCAGCGTTGCGCGCAACGGATCCGTGACGATCAACGGCCAGGTCATCAAGGGCGCTGACTGACGCTATCGCAGCGTTGCCGCGCCAAGTGCTGGGGCGGAGACCACTTGCGGGCAATCAATGTCCGGTTCATGCTGTCTTGGCGGCGCAAGGTTAAGTGAGGGCCACTGCGCTGCCGAGGGGCGGGCCGATGAATTGTGCTGCCTGTGGTTTTGCGATCGAGAGCAGTTTTGCGTTCTGCCCGAAGTGCGGCGCAAGACAGCCTATCGTCTGCTCCTCCTGTGGCGAGGCCTGCCAACCCGATTTCGCCTTTTGTCCGAAGTGTGGAACACCCCTTGGCCGAGGCGAGATTCGTGCGGTTCCTGTCGAGCCGCTACTGCATCCATCTACGCCTGACGATGCCGCCGATCGGCGTCCGTTGACCGTACTCTTTGCGGATCTTTGCGGTTTCACAACCCTCAGCGAGAAACTAGATCCCGAGCTCATGCGCTCTCTGCAGAACGAGCTGTTCGAGGAACTGACGCGTGCCGTGGAGGCTTATGGTGGCTTCGTCGACAAGTTTGTGGGCGATGCGCTGCTGGCGCTGTTCGGGGCGCCGACTGCGCACGAGGACGATCCCGATCGTGCTCTTTGCGCAGCGCTCGAGATGATTGCAGGGGCGGAGCGCCCCGGTGCCAAATGGGTGGATCTGGCCGGTGGCGATCCGCTGCAGCTCCATGTCGGTATCAACACAGGGCCGGTGGTGACAGGCGGCTTCGGTGCCGCTGCCGCCCGGTCGTACTCCGTGACCGGCGATACCGTGAACACCGCGCAGCGGTTGCAAAGCCTGGCCGGCCCGGGCGAAATTCTGGTCGGGCCGGTGACTTACCGTCTGACGCGGCATGCGTTCGCGTTCGAAAATCTCGGCTCCCTGGCCCTTCGCGGGAGGACGGGTAACGTGCAGGTGCATCGTCTGATCGGGCGGATGGAGACACCGCACACTGCGCGCGGATTGGAGAGCTTGGGCCTACACGCCGAACTCATCGGGCGCGACGCAGACCTGTCGCGGATGTCCGATTGCCTGGATTCTGCCTGTGGCGGCAACGCGCAACTCGTCCAGCTGATCGGGGAAGCCGGCATCGGCAAGTCAAGGCTGGTTCGTGAGCTCCTGGAGAGGGTCAGTCAAGCCGAGCGGTTCGGAGAGGTTGTGGTGCGCCGTGCTGTCTGTTCACCGCTTGGGGAGCAATCCTATGGCACGCTCGCATCGGTGTTGCGCAGCGCCTATGGAATCGCCGAGCGGGAAACTGCCGAGCGGACGGCGGAACTATTGACGTCTGGACTGATCGATCTGGGCTTCAGCGAGACCGAGGTTGCCGGCCTCACGCCGGTTCTCTCGTATGTGTTTGGCCTCGGCGATCCTGATGGCGCGCTGCGTCACGTCGAGCCGGAGCAGCTGCGGCGACAGATCTTCTACGCTACGCGTACCATCTTTGAGCGGCGGCTGTCGCTCAGCCCGCTGTTGCTGGTTGTGGAGGACCTCCACTGGGCCGATGCTGCTTCGATCGAGGCGCTGCGGTTTGTGCTAGACAGGCTCGAGCGAACGCGTCTGATGATGCTGACGACGGGGCGCTCGGTTGCCGAAGGCGAGGGCCTGGAGTCGAGCCGGATCAACCGCACGCTGATGCGGCTTGCGCCGCTTTCGGTTCAGGATGGCCAGGAGCTACTTAGCCAGTTCTTCGGCACCGACAGTTCCGTACCTGCTGAAAGGCGCTCGCGAATTCTCGCACGAGCGGGCGGCAATCCGCTCTTCATCGAGGAGATCGTCCGGGCTCTAATCGAAACAGGTGCGCTTTATTCCGCGGGCGGATCCTGGTGTATCGCCAGCGCTGAGATGGGAACCGAGATACCGATGAACCTGCAGGCGATGCTGCTTGCGCGTGTCGACCGTTTGCCGCCCGACGTCAAGCTGTTGGCGCAGGAGGCTGCGGTCATTGGCCCGCGTTTCGATCTTGCGCTGCTTCGTGCGGTTGCGTCGGATACCGCGCGCATCGAGCGAGGGCTGGACTATCTCTGCGAGGCAGAGATTCTCGAGGAGACGCCCCGTGCTACCTCGGCAAATGCGATCTCCTATCGCTTTCCGCAGCAACTTCTGCACGATGCCATCTATGGTAACCTCTTGCTACAGCGCCGCAAGCAGTTGCACGCGCGCATCGGTGCGGCCATCGAGCGGATGCATCACGGCATACCCTCTCGGCTTGAGGACATCGCACAACTCGGTCGTCACTATTGCCGAGCCGACGAGTCGGGTAAGGGTATCCGGTACCTCATGGCTGCTGGCGATCTCGCCCGCCAGACCTACGCCAATGACGATGCGATGCGCCTCTACCGCGAAGCGCTTGCGGCGATTCCGGATCATCCGAAGACCACTTCGGAGTTGGTTGCCCTCTATGAGCGATTTGCCGATCTCTGCGGCCCGGCGGGCGAGCGGGAGGCGGCACGCGATCACTACGGGCGTGCGCTGGCCATCTTCAAAAAGAGCGATGATCAGACTGGGGCGGCGCGAATCCTCCGCAAGCTCGGTCGTCTCAATCTCGCAGCCGGCAGATCCGATCTTGCAGACGCCGACTATGCGCAGGCCGCGTCGTTGCTGAGTGAGAGCAATGCGCCCATCGAACTTGCCCACCTGCTTCAGGAGCGCGGGCATCTTGCCTTTCGCATGGGCGACCAGAACGCGGCTGCGCGCTGGGCTGACGACGCGCTATCCTGCCTCAGCGCGGCCGCCTTTGATCAAAGTGGTCCGGTCGCAAGGGACGCAGCACAAGTGCGCGCGGAGGCGCTGAATACGAAAGGAGTGGCATTGGCCCGACTCGGGCAGCATCGCGAAGCTGTCAGGGAAGTCGAACGAAGTCTGGAGGTCGCCGAAACGGCGGGTCTTCTCGGGGCAGCCTGCCGCGCCTATTCCAATCTTGGGGTGCTCTATACGATCGTCGATCCGGGGCGCGCCATTCATGTTTGCCGCCGCGGCCTCGACGTTGCTACCCGCATTTCCGATCTCGGCTTTCAAGCCCGGCTGTTCGCCAATCTCGCTGTTGCCTGCTGCACCTTCACGGACAATTGCGCCAAGGAGGGGGTGCCTGCCGCGGAGAAGGCCATCGAGATCGACCGGGCTCTGGATCAGCGCGATCACTTGGCGGTGCCGCTCATCGTGCTTGGGCAGATTCATCAATGTCACGGCAAACCGGCCTTGGCCTTGACCTATTATGAGGAGGCGCTTCAGCTGGCGCGTGAAATCGGCGAACCACAGCTTTTGTTTCCATGCTATGATGGGCTGGCCACTTTGAACCTGGAAAGAGACGACATGGCCGAGGCCGAGCGATACTTTTCGCTCGCCCAGGAGGTTTGCGTCAGGCACGGGCTGGATCCCGACGCGCTTGTCGTGCTGCCTTTCCTGGATTGATTCAATGCCGCCACGTAAGGTGTTGAGTTTTCGCTATTTTGTTCTTCCGCTCGGCGTTTCGCCGACGTGCAAGTGAGGGAGGGTGTCATGCCCGCAAATCGAAGCGAAAGACCGTTGCAGCCCGGCGACCGCGCGCCGAATATCGTTCTCGATGCGATCACCCGTCAGGGCAAGATCTCGATTGACGACTTCCGCGGGCAGAAGCCCGTGCTGGTCGGCCTGTTTAGGGGGCTCCACTGTCCGTTCTGCCGGCGGCAAATTGCCTCAATGGCGAGCCTTGCGGGTGAACTCCAGCAGAAGGGAGTCGAGAGCCTGACGATCGTGAACACGCCCATCGACCGGGCCCGCCTCTATTTCCGCTATCATCCCTTGCCCAATCTGGTGGCAGCGTCCGATCCCGACAGGGTATCGCATCGCGCCTTTGGGCTCCCGAACCTCGAGTTCACGCAATCAGAGACAGTCTGGCCATACAAAGTCAGTCTCGATACGCTCACGTCCATGCGTGTCGATATCCCGGATTTGCCTGAGCCGATGGCGCCGATGGCGGCTGTCGAATTCCTCGACAATGCCGACGGCTACGAATTCTCCGACGACGATAAGCGCATGATCGCGACGGGCGAGGGGCAGTTGGTTGGTGAATTCCTGCTCGACCGCGATGGTGTCGTCAGATGGTGCTTCACTGAGGTTGCCGACGAGGGACGCCATATGTTCGGCGTGCCCGCGCCTGAGGAGGTTATGTCGGCCGCATCCCATATCGCTGCCTAGTGTTCGACGGCATCATACTCGCAGGTTCACATACCACCCGGCTGCGCTGGACGCACCGTGATGCCCGGCTGTCTGCGGCACTGGCCGCGATTGATCACCGTGAAGTTGGCTGCGCGCGCCTCGCATGCATTGGAGAATGTCCGGACACTCGGCCCTCGCTGGCCACAGACCGGAGCATATTCCCTGGTGCATATCTCCGGGTTGGTCGGCAGGCGAGGAGGGGGCGATGTTGACGGGCGCGAGTAGCCGGACCCCATGTCTGCTGTGCAGGCAGAAAGAAGCGGGATGAGCGCAAGCAAGGCGAGCTTTCGTGTCGATAGGAATCCGGCGAGTGTCATAACTCTTCCCCCATGGCTGGATTTCTTACGAAATCCTAGCGCAAGTTGCATTTGCGGGGAAGTTCAAACGTCAGCGACCGCTGATAATCTCTAACAGATCAGTCAAACAGGCTCGAAACCGACTCTTCCTGGCTGGTCCTGTTGATCGCCTCGCCGATCAGACTTGCAGTGCTGACGACGCGGATGTTGTGGGCAGACTGGACGGCGGTGGTCGGCTGAATGGAGTCGGTGATTACGAGCTCGCGAAGCTTCGAAGAGGTGATGCGGGTAACCGCGCCGCCGGAAAGAACGCCGTGGGTGATATACGCGGTAACGCTTGCAGCGCCCTGGGCAAGAAGGGCATCCGCGGCATTGCAGAGTGTGCCGCCGGAATCGACGATGTCGTCGATCAGCAGGCAGTCCTTGCCTTCGACTTCGCCGATGATGTTCATGACTTCGGATTCGCCCGGGCGGTCGCGGCGCTTGTCCACGATCGCCAGCAGACAGTCGAGGCGTTTCGCGAGCGCGCGGGCTCGAACGACGCCGCCGACATCAGGCGAAACGACCATGACGTTGCTGATGTCGTAATTGGCCTTGATATCGCGTGTCAGGACCGGGATGGCGTAGAGGTTATCCGT
The DNA here is from genome assembly GCF_024808055.1 of Rhizobium sp. BK176. NCBI lineage: Bacteria > Pseudomonadati > Pseudomonadota > Alphaproteobacteria > Hyphomicrobiales > Rhizobiaceae > Rhizobium > Rhizobium sp. BK176. The sequence continues at coordinate 165,098 of NZ_JANUBV010000011.1, forward strand.
CGGGATATCGAAGAAGCCTTGAATCTGGCCAGCGTGCAAGTCGAGCGTCAGCACACGATCGGCGCCGGCTTCCGTGATGAGGTTTGCGACGAGTTTGGCCGAGATCGGCGTACGCCCGGAGGCGCGTCGATCCTGTCGGGCGTAGCCGAAATAGGGAAGAACGGCGGTGATGCGGCGCGCAGACGAGCGGCGCATCGCATCGATCATGATGAGCAGTTCCATGAGGTGATCGTTCGTCGGGAAAGACGTCGACTGGAAGACGAACACGTCTTCGCCGCGAACATTTTCCTGAACTTCGACAAAGATTTCCTGATCGGCAAATCTTCTGACGCTGGCTTTGCCCAAGGGCACATTGAGATAGCTGCAGATCGCTTCGGCGAGATGCCGGTTCGAATTGCCTGCGAAAACCTTCATCTTGGTCCGCCTATTTCCTGCTGATAGCCGCGCTTTTTAGCCAGCTTGCTTCTGAATGCAAGGGCTAACGCGTCATCTGCGCTCATATTTCTAAAAACCTTGTGGCTTAGCCGTCACGGGCGTCACGCCAGGTCGAGAATTCGGTGATGGTTTTGGAGGCGATTTGCTGCATCACAGAAGCCGGGACGGCGGCCCAGGGATCCTGTGCATCCGAAGGGATGCTTTCTTGTCCCTGGATGCGGTGCAGGCGAGCACCAGCGCCGTCTAGAACGTCCCACACATAGACCACGGTCACCTTACCGCTGTCGGAAAAGGCCGACAGGTAACCCTTCAGTATGTAGGCGGTGGAGCTGTCGTTCGAGCTCTTGATCGAGAGGCCGTGCGACCGCGCTTCCGCTCCGAGCTGGCGCGACAGCGGCGTAACGGCTTGGACGGGCGCGCCGATGATCGGCAGGAAGCGAACGGTCGAGCCGCGTGACGATGAGCTCGCGGTCAGCGCAGCCGTCTGGGTCTGCTGCCGCGGCTGGCGGGCAGGCGCTTCCACCATATCCTCTTCCTCGGCCTGGGCGTTCGATATGGGCTCCGGCAGCGTCTGCGTCTTGATCGGAGCGGAGGCCGCGGGAGAGGAGGGGTTGTTTTCGAGCGCAATGGCCTGGGCTTCCATCGTTGTCGGCGGTGCGCCGGAACCCTGGCGGTACGTCATCTGATGGTAAGCGGGATGATATCCGTTCGCCCGCTGCAGGGAGGCGAAAGCCTGCTGGCGCGGCGGCGTGCCGGCCATGCGTTCCGCGTCGCCCTGCGTTACCGGCGATGAACGCATGTTTGCTGAGGAATCGCCAATATCGACCAGCGGAACGAGGGCGTCGGTGGTGTTGCAGGCGGACAGGGCAAAGCAGGCAAGGAGCATCGGCGCAGTCGCAACTCGCGTCATCCCTCGTTTCATCCTTCCAAGTGCCGGCCCCGTGCACTTTATGAAGGCCGGCGCCGGTCTGTGTCAATTCCGGATTCTTGCCCGCAATGGTTTGCGCCGTATTAGGATGACTGGCTCTCTGAGCTGTCCACGCTTCTCCGTCTCCCGCCTAGACGTTGATGAAGTCCAGCGAGTGACGGGAAAGCGCGCGGGGTGCGTCGTCGGTCGTCAGATAGGTCTGCCCGAGGGTCATCGCCGTGCCAGTGTCGGAATCCATGATGATCATGTGCACGAAGAGCGACATATTGGGCTCGATCGCCTGCGGATTGCCGACATGGAACATCTGGTGCTCCATCCAGGACGGCGAGAAACGGGCGCCGAGTGAATAGCCGCAGGCGTTGAGGCGATGGCGCGACAGACCGCGCTCATCCATGATTTTCGCATGCTTATCGAAGACATCGCCGAAGCTGTAGCCCGGCTTCAGTACCGTCTCGATCGCCTGGATCGTCTCGAAGCAGGCATTGTAGAGCTCGCGGTGGCGGTAACTCGGCTCACCGATGACAACCGTTCGCATCATTCCTGCATGATAATGCGCAAAGGTACCGGCCCATTCGAGCGTCAGTTGGTCGTTCGCGTCGAGCTTGCGTCGGCCGGCCTTGTAGCGGCAGAGCAGCGCATCCTCGGCGGATCCGACAATGAACTCGTTGGCGGGATAGTCGCCGCCGCCAGTAAAGACCGCGCCTTGCATGGCAGCGAGAATGTCCGCTTCGTCAGCGCCGGGCTTGGTCAGCCCGAGCGCCGCATCGAGCGCATCGTCGGCGAGCACCGCGGCGCGTTCCACATAGGCCACTTCAGCGGGACTCTTGACCAGTCTCAGGCGGCTGACGAGATAGGATGCGTCGACGATCTGACCGAAGGACGTCAACTGCGCATCCAGCATCCGGGCAACGCGGCCGGTCATGCCATGCGTATCGTATTCGACGCCGATTCTGGCGCCGAGCAGATCCATCTCGACCAGCAGGTTCCGGAGGTCGACGGTCGGGTCGGCATTCACGCGGTCGACCCAGATGTGGACGTTTTCCAAGATTGAGGTGTGCTTGGCCTGACGCAGATCGGCCGAGCGGGTGAGCAGGGCCATCGTCCCGTCGGACTTGACGACAAGGGTCTGGAAGAAGCAGTAGCCGAAGGTATCGTATCCGGTCAGCCAGTACATGCTTTCCTGGGCGAAGAGCAGCAGGGCATCCAGTTTCTCTTCGCGCATTTTGTCAGTCAGACGCGCGAGGCGGACGGCGAATTCGGGTCTGTCGAAGTGCAGGGCCATGCCGCTCAAATCTCCCTGATTGCGATTGCTGAAATCTGCCGGCCGTAGTCCGGCTCCCTATTATGTGTGGTCCGCCGATACGAGAAGAAGCGTTCGGCGTCCGGATAAGTGCAGAGACCTAAGCTCTCTGCCCGGACGCCAGTGGCGCGCAGTCGATCGACGGTGAGGGCCTGCAGGTCGAACATCGCGTGGCCCGGCTTTTCGGAGGGTTCGAAGTAGCGCTCGTACGATGGATCCTGCACGACAAAGCGCTCCACGAATTCCGGGCCAACCTCATAGCTCGCCTGGCTGATCGACGGCCCAAGGCAGGCAACAATTGCGTCCCGCTTCGCGCCCAGTTGGACCATGGTGTCGATGGTGTTCTCCAGCACGCCGGTAAGGGCGCCTTTCCAACCGGCATGCGCGGCGCCGATAACGCCGTTTTGCGGATCGGCAAAGAGAATAGGTCCGCAATCGGCTGCCAGCACCCCGAGCGCTATGCCCGGAGTTGCCGTTACCAGCGCATCTGCTGCCGGGCGGGCGCCGTCATAATCCTTGTCGACGATGACGACGTCGGGCGAATGGACCTGGTGCACGGTAGCGAGACGCTCGACCGGCAACTCAAACCAGTTTGCCACGCGGCGGCGGTTTTCCTGAACCTTCACGCGCTCATCATTCGAGCCAAGGCCGACGTTCAAGCCGCGATAGATGCCATCCGAGACGCCGCCCTGCCGGGTGAAATAGCCATGGAGAATGGCGTCACCGGTTGCCTCTTTCAGCAGCGCGCTTTGGATCGGTGCCGGAGTTGCTGCTTCATTCATTCGAAATTCCAAGATTGATTGTTGTGCACCTTGCTCGATGGCGAGACCTGCTCGGTTGTGCTGAATGTTGGCCCAGCGGCGCTCGCGCTGTCAATCCACAGAACGGAAAGGCATCAAATCCACGGCCGGGTACGAGACCGCCAGGACCTTGAAGAGTTCGCCCATGCGCCCTTCACCTTCGCCGGCCAGTCGATCGACTGCTGTCTGGATAATCTGCCGCGTATGTGCCTCGCGGTCACGGCCAAGGGCGGCTGCGCGATCGAGAATGCCGAGGCCGACGAGAAAATCACCTTGGTGCACCATGCCGTTCATGTGAACGCCGGCGGAGGCGGCGGCTTGCGCAAGGGCCTGAAAGTCGACGTGGCTCGTCAGGTCAGCTTCGCCGGGATTCGCCAACGGTGGATCATACTCGTGCATGCGCACGGCTTGCAGCGTATCGCCGTAGCCGCTCACAAGGTGGCCGTAGTCGATGGCGACAGCGGTTCCGCCAAATGCCTTCAACCGATCGCAGATCGCAATCATCACCGACTGGCGAGCCGGCGAGACTTCAAACACTGTTCCGGGAAGCACGTCCTCTTCCGGCCATGGCAGGAGGCTGGAATCGATCCCCGCCACGCCGGCGCCGAACGTTAGTTCGCCCGCGGCGTCGGTGCCGACCATCCTTTCACGGAAGCCAGCCGGCGTTCTCACGAACTGACGGATCGGGATCGCATCGAACAACTCGTTCGCCGCGACGAGCGAAAATCCTGGCGGCACTTCATCGAAACCCTGATGCCAGCTGACCCTGTCGCCATGAGGCGCCAGCGTTTCCCGTTGGATATCGCGCAGTCGTTCGCTGGTTTCGACGAGGTGCACCGTCATGTCCTCGAACAGCGGCGGCGCGATGCGGGAGATGACGCGCAGCATATCCGACATCATGGTGCCGCGACCGGGGCCGATCTCGACGAGGCGGACACCGGCAGGCGTTCCGTGGCGCTGCCAGGCATGGACAACGAAGACGCCGATCATTTCGCCAAAAAGCTGGCTGACCTCCGGCGCGGTCACGAAGTCGCCGGAGCGCCCGAAAGGCTCGCGGGTCCTGTAGTACCCATATTCGGGATCGGCGAGGCACAGCGAGAAAAAGTCCGTGACGCTGATCGGGCCGTTCGCCTCTATGATGGCCTTGATCTTCTCACCGAGCGCGGTGCTCATGGATCCCCCTCTTGTCCAGCTGCGGTTAGTGCTGCAGGGCAGCCTGACGGCGAGCGCGAAGCATGGCCCAGATTCCCAGCAGAACCATCGGCGTGGAAAGCACCATGCCCATGGTCAGCCAATTGGTGCCCAGCAGGTAGCCCAACTGTGCATCCGGTTCACGGAAGAATTCGACGAAAATGCGAGAGAGCGCGTAGCCGCAGACGAAGACGCCGGTGATGAATCCAGGGCTCTTCAGGGCGCGGAAACCGTAAATCAGAACAGCAAGCACGAGCAGGAGCACGATGCCTTCCAGGCCGGCTTCATATAGCTGGCTCGGGTGGCGAACGAAGTCGCCGCCAGGGCAATAGCCATTGTTCCTCTCGATGTATTGGTTGCAGAAAACCATGCCCCAGGGCGCATCCGTCAGGCGACCCCACAATTCACCATTGATGAAGTTGGCGATACGGCCGCAGAAGAGGCCAATCGGCACGACCGCTGCCACGATATCGAATAGGCTCCAGATCGGTACGCTGTTGCGACGGGCGAAGATCGCCATGGCGATGGTGGTGCCCGTCAGTCCGCCATGGAACGACATGCCGCCGTTCCATATCTGGATCGCGCGGATCGGGTTCTCGATCACCGCCGGCATATCGTAGAAGAGGATATAGCCGATGCGGCCTCCGAGAACGATGCCGAGCGCGACCCAGATGATGAAATCGTCGAGCTGAACCTTGGTGATAGGCGAAACATCGCCCGGCCACAGCTTGTTGTTTCCAGCGATCTGACGCGCATAGTACCAGCCGAGCATGATGCCGGCGACATAGGCAAGTCCGTACCAATGAATTGAGAGGGGGCCGAGCGAAAAGGCGATCGGATCGATCTCGGGGAACGGCATGATCGCCATGAGATTGGCTACTGTCGGCAAGGGTTTCCCATTCGCTGGCGCAAGCCCGAGGTATGGAATCGGGCGTCTGACGCAGTTCTCTTCAAGGCGTCCTTTGCGACTTTCTGAAGGCGCGCCAAGCTCGATGTGGGCGGAAGATGGCGCTGCGATCAAAAGCGGTCAAGTCGATTGTTGGCGATCGCGAAAGGGCGGGCCGGCTTATCCAGAGTAAAGCGCTTGCATCCTTACTGGCGAAGCCCTACCTCATTCCCTGAAAGGCCTAACGGTCGTAATTGTATGTTGCAAAGGGAGAAAACCGCCATGACGACTGGAGCAAACCGCATCATGGACGAGTTCGCCAAGCTGATGACGGACGCGGCCGGTGCCGCCCAAGGCGTGCGCAAGGAAATCGAGACGGCCTTCAATGCGCAGGCGGAGCGCTGGCTGAACACACTCGATATCGTCAAGCGCGAGGAATTCGAGGTCGTGCGCGAGATGGCGATCAAGGCGCGTGATGAAAACGATGCGCTGCTGGCACGCATCGCGGCCCTTGAAGAGAAGCTTGCAGCCAAGGGCAAGTAATTCCTGTTGTGAGACAGGCCGTGGTGTGACCTTTATGAGACACGCCGCGGCTGCGACCTAAAAACCAGGTGCCGTTATCCACCTGTGGACACTGCCAAAAAGATCAATGGGCAGAGTCATTTAAACCCTCCTTCTGAATGGAAATCCGAAAAGCTTTCCACAGTGCCGTTCCCTAAAACGGCGCTAAGGGGCTGGCGTGTCGCCTAGCCCATTATACACTGATTTTAAATGATGATTCGAAGCGGTTGGTAAGCTCCAGGCAGGTTTGACTGCGTTAAGTCTGGTAGCGGTTCAACGGTCATCAGGGTTGGTGGTTCCGGCTGTTGCGTGTGTTCTCCTTGTGTCTCGTTGACGAAGTTGGTTCGCATTCACTCCGGTCAAGAAGGTGCTGCATGAGCCTCATGGAATTGGAAGTCGAGCGTCAGTCGAACCCGGTCGATATGATCGAGTACGTCGCCGCCAATAACGACTGGTCTTTCGAGCGGTCGGGCGATGACGAGATTGCGATGACGGTTGAAGGGAAGTGGACCGACTACCACGTTTCCTTTTCCTGGATGGAAGAATTCGAGGCGCTGCATCTGGGCTGCGCCTTCGACGTCAAGGTTCCCGAACAGCGTGTCAACGAAGTCACCAAGCTTTTGGCGGCAATCAATGGCCAGGTCCTGATGGGACACTTCGATCTGTGGCGTCAGGAAGATGTCATCATCTTTCGCCAGTCGCTGCTGCTTGCCGGCGGTGCCGAGCCGACCAATCGACAGGTCGAAGTTCTGCTCGCTAGTGCGCTGGACACATGCGAGGCGTATTATCAGGCTTTCCAGTTCGTGATCTGGTCCGGCATGGATGCGAACCGTGCGATGGAAGCGGTTCTCTTCGAAACCGTCGGCGAGGCGTAAATGTCATCCGCAGCTTCAGGTCCTGTTGTTCTCATCGGCGCCGGCAATATGGGGGGCGCTATGCTCTCCGGCTGGCTGAAGAACGGCGTGCCCGGTTCTTCTATCGTCGTCATTGACCCGGGTCCCTCGGACCAGATGCTGAAGACGATCACCGACGCCGGTGCGACCCATGTCACCTCGGCCCCGGCCGGATTGACGGCCGGCGTTCTGTTCCTCGCGGTCAAGCCGCAGGTGATGGATGCCGTGCTGCCTCCGGTCAAGGAAACGGTGGGGCAGGAAACCGTCGTTGTTTCAGTGGCTGCCGGCAAGACGCTGTCGTTCCTTGAAAAGCATCTCGGCGAGTCCGCGATGGTGCGCGCCATGCCGAACACCCCGGCCATGGTCGGTCGCGGTATCACGGGTGCGTTTGCCAATGCGCGCGTCACTGATGCGCAGCGCGAACAGGTTCATTCTCTCTTGCGTGTATCCGGTCCGGTCGAGTGGGTCCCCACTGAAGCTGACATCGACGCCGTGACGGCGCTGTCGGGTAGCGGACCGGCCTATGTGTTCTATCTCGTCGAGTGTATGGCAGAGGCAGGCCGTAAACTTGGCTTGCAGGCGGACCTTGCCATGCGCCTTGCACGGGAAACAGTCGCGGGGGCTGGTGAGCTTTTGCACCAGTCCCCCGACGACGCCTCGCGGCTCCGGCAGAATGTGACATCGCCGGGCGGTACGACGGCTGCCGCGCTTTCCGTGCTGATGGCCGACGATGCGATGCAGCCGCTTTTCGACAAGGCCCTTGCCGCAGCGCGCAAGCGCGCCGAAGAGCTTGCTGGCTGAGGACACCAAGACCATGGCTGACGAGATCACCTATGCCGACTTCGAGCGTGTCGACATTCGCGTTGGTACGATCGTTGAGGCAAGTCCATTTCCGGAAGCGCGTAAGCCGGCTTTCAAGCTGCTGATCGACTTCGGTCCCGAAATCGGCCTCAAGAAGTCGTCAGCCCAGATCACGGTTCACTACACGCCCGAGAGCCTTGTCGGTCGGCAGGTTCTTGGTGTGGTCAACTTTCCTCCACGGCAGATCGGTCCGGTTCGCTCGGAAGTCCTGACGCTCGGTTTCGAGGATGAAGCGGGCGCGATCGTACTTGCTGCGACCGACAGGCCGGTGCCAAACGGCCAGAAGCTCATGTGATCAATGAATCTCGCGCGACAGGGGGTCGGTCAGCGAGAAGTCGTGGAATACTGCTTCGAAGCCTGCGCGTTGCGGTGAGCAGAATACTAGCCCGACGGCGACCTCCGCAAATGTCGGATCGAACCACGCAAGGCGGGCCATGCGCCAGCCTTCCATGCGATCCGTCCTATATTGAACGAACAGTGCATCGCCATTCCGCGTCACCCGCACGCTCATGCGCTCAAATGTATGGTCAAGGCGAAAGGCTGACCAATCGGAGTTGCCGTTGGTCACGACGGTGCTGAAATGCATGGCGCCATCGGTATATTCGATCCCGCACTTCATCCAATGCGCCGCATCAGCCCGCACCATGAGGCCCGCCTGGTCGTAGAGGTCTTGGTAGTGTCCCGAGAAGCAGACTTGGGCGGTGAAATCACCTTGTCTTTGCTGGTGCAAGAAATGTCCATCGTCGCGATGGAAGCCGTAATAAGTTCCCTGCCAGAAATCGGTCTTTGGTCCCGACCATACATGCAAATCCTCGCCGCGCAATTCGAAGCGGGGCGGCGGGTTCAGCCATGTCATTGAGTGCGTGTTCATGGTCACCTTTCCTCACGCGGGCAGGCGGACGGTCGCCCGTAGACCGCCGAGAGGGCTATCGCCGAGCGTGACATTGCCGCCATGGCTTCGCGCAATGTCGCGGGCGATCGCCAGGCCGAGGCCTGTGCCCGAGGCATCGAGATTTCGCGCTTCGTCGAGCCGGAAGAACGGCTTGAAGACATCCTCGCGGTTCTTCTCGGGAATGCCCGGGCCATCATCATCAAAAGTGATCGTCAGCCACTTGGCGCTGTGCTTGGCGTTGATGTCCAGGGTATTGGCGTAACGTCGGGCATTGGAGGCGAGGTTGGTCACAAGGCGCGTGAAGGCGTTCGGGCGCACCGAGATCTCATCGTCTCCCTCGATCGCGTATGTAAATTCCTTGCCCTCGTGAAGTTCGAAGTCTGCCTCCACTCGCGCGAAAAGGTCGCTGAGCTTCATGTCGCCGACATCTTCTTCGACCTCGCTTCGGGCGAACGCCATGTAGGCCTCAAGCATCGACTGCATATCGTTGACGTCGTCGTTCAGACCGTGCAGATCGGGATTTTCGCCGGCAAGCGCCAGCTGCAGTTTGAAGCGGGTCAGGATCGTGCGCAGATCGTGACTCACTCCCGTCAGCATCGCCGTGCGCTGCTCAAGCTGGCGTTCGATACGCTCGCGCATCAGAATGAAGGCGAGACCGGCACGGCGAACCTCGTCCGCTCCGCGCGGGTGGAAATTGTCTGCCTTCTGGCCCTTGCCGAAGCTTTCGGCCGCGTTCGCAAGCGCAAGTATCGGACGGATCTGTCCGCGCAGGAAAAGAATAGATATGCCGATCAATACCAGCGAAGCACCGACCATCCAGACAATGAAGATGTGAGTGTTGGAAGCGTAGGTCGAACTGCGTCTTGCCAATACGCGGAGGATCTTGTCCTCGAGCTTTATGCGGACCTCGACGAGGTTGGAATCGCCCAACGTATCGATCCAGAACGGGCGCTTGATCTGGTCGCTGAGTTCGTCGCTGAGGATTCCGTCGAGAATGGAGAAGAAAGGCTTGGTGCGCGGCGTCGGCAAATCGCCATCGGGCTCTATTGATATCTGCAGGTTCAACTGGTCGCGCGCTATCCGCGTGATTTCGCTATAATCCGTGTCCTGCGGGTAGGTCTCGATGATCTGGATCACCGCCGCAATGTCGCGCGTGACCGCTGCAGAGAGGCGCTGCGTCACCATCTGCCAGTGGCGCTCCATGAACAGAGCGGCAACGACGGACTGCAGCAGCACCATCGGGATAATGATGATGAGCAGCGAGCGAACGTAGAGTCCTGTCGGCAGATAGAACCGAAATCTGCGCAACATCGCCCGCCAGCCGCGGGCGGGCGAGCGGTCGTCGCGCCGAAGGGAGTCGAATGTCACCATATGGTCGCTGATCCTGGGGTTGCGACTGTCAATCGATGCTCAGCCGGTATCCTATACCACGAACCGTCTGCAGCCAGACCGGATTTGCGGGATCGTCCTCGATCTTGCGTCGCAGCCGATTGATCTGCACATCGATGGTGCGCTCGCCGACTTCGACATCGTTGCCGATGAGCTCATGCCGCGGAATGGTATCGCCGGCGCGCTTGGCGAACAGCAGCATGATTTCCTGCTCGCGATCCGTCAGCCGAACGACTTCGGAGGCCTTCTTCAGTTCCTTGCGTGTCAACGAGAATGTGTATGGTCCGAACATCACCTGTTCGATCTTCGGCGCATCGCTCGAGACATTGCGGCGCAGGATATTGTTGACGCGCAAAACGAGTTCGCGGGGATCGAAGGGCTTCGCCAGATAATCGTCGGCGCCAGCCTCCAGCCCGGCGATACGGCTGCCCGATTCCGCCAGCGCCGTCAGCATGATGATCGGCACGTTCTTGATCGTGCGCAGACCCTTGGTTACTTCGATGCCCGAATCGCCGGGCATCATGACGTCCATGATGATGAGGTCGAAATCCAAGCCGGCGAGCTTGCGCTGGGCCTCAGCGCCATCCGCGGCCACCGTCACCCTGAAGCCGTTCTCGGTCAAATAGCGGTTGAGCAGGGCGCGGATACGCGTGTCGTCATCCACAACAAGCAAGTGCGCAGCGTCGTCCGAAATCACTGTCTTTGTCGCCATTCAATCTGCTCTCGAGTTTGGTCTGTTCCGCATACCCTTGAGGAAGGCCTTTATGCCTTCCCGTACCTCCGGAGAAGCCCCGTCGAATGCTCTCTCAATACGGCGCGATTGCGGCTCTGCCAGAGCAAGAGCAAGCTCGCGCCCCAGCTTGGTAGGATAGAGCTTGCGCTGCCGCCTGTCTTCAGGCCCCGCAATCTGACGAATATACCCCGAATCGATGAGTTGTTTGAGCACTCTTGCAAGACTCTGCTTGGTAATCTTCAACGTATCCAGCAGATCGGCAACTGTCATGCCCGGGTTGCGGTTAACGAAATGAACGACACGGTGGTGCGCCCGCCCGAAGCCGATCTCCGCCAAGATGGCGTCGGGATCGGAAACGAAGTCACGATAGGAAAAGAACAGAAGCTCGATGATCTCAAAATCGATGGTTTCCGTGTTCTCCATCGGCAGTTTCAACGGTTCCGGCTTGCCCGTCTTCGGGCTCGTCTGGCGTGCCAATTTGGCATTTCCTTTCTTGTTGCGCACCTTGTGGGAAGCTCTCGTGAATATGTCAGTATCGGCGACATATCTTCGCGCGCTGCTAGCTTCCCCACGCGTTGCAAAGACGGAAGAGGACGCCATTCCACCGGAATTTGGACCGACTTCGCAAACTTCACAACAATGCGTAATTTCCCCTACGTGAGTGGATAAAACGTATTGGGGACAACAATCAACAGCAATGGCGTGCGGGCGCAGGCGAGCGCGAGATGGATTAAGTTCGCGACGATCACGAACCGTTGACGAACGCCACATGAAAGGAATGTACCCGGCCGCGGTAGCGGCCGAGTGATCTGATGGCAAGAGAGCGGCCGCTTTCCTGGAGGCGCGACCGTTTTCGTTGCTCTGTCTACCTGGCGCGAGCGGCCACCGCGCCGACGATCGTCGACAGGATACCGCCGCCGATCAGGCCGCCGATACCATCGGCGATCAGGCCGGTCATTGCCGCTTCGCCGCCGACCATGCTGAGCAGCATGCCGCCGCCGATGCCACCGATTGCACCGGCGATCGTCCGGGCAACGGCATTGATTGCAACCTGCTTCAACGCGCCGCTTGCGACATTGCCGCCGACGGCGCCTGCGATCGCTTGCGTGATGATAGGCAATAAGGCTTCCACGATTTCCCTCCTTCGCGTTTCCTCAAAACGCCTCTGCCGGCTGCGCGGTCTGAATGGATCGCCAGCCATACAGGCGATCCGACGTCCGACCGGGAGCAGGGATATCGTCTGAATTTCAGTATCTTATCATGATTGAATGAAACTTGAAATAGAAAGCAACTCATGCGGGAAGCTTCCTTGCGTCCGTCAACAAAAAAAGGCGCCCGAAAGCGCCTTTTCATCTTGTGCATCGCGGTCAGTTGTAGACGTAGACGATGCGACGGGTGCCGGGATCGACAAGAACCGGGCGATCATTGATGCGGACATATCGATACTGATAGTCCGGAATTTCCTGGAACGTCACGTCATTGGGCACGGAGGCGCCGACCACGACATCACCGCCGAGACGTACGGTCTGGGCCGGGTTGGTCTGGACGTAGGTCGTGACTGTTTCCGGCGGGCTAATCGCCTCTACGGAACCGACCGGTCCCAGCAGCTCGTCGCCTGGTGCCGGGTCAGCTGGAGCGACGCTTGCGGTCGTTTCATAAGTCACGACAGGAACGCCAAGTTCCGACTGATGTTGCTCGACGACGACCGTGCTGCCAGCCTGCTCGACTTGCAGATACTGCGCATAGACCCAGCCGCGGACACCGCCGACGTCAACCCGGCACCAGCGGCTTCCCTGGATGCAGCCATCCAACATTGCCTGCGAGCCGCGCGGCGCTACGCCGACAGCGGGATACTGAGGGCCAGGGCCGGCACGAACGTTCAGATCGTTGATGGCCGTCGCAACCATTTCCGCCTGGGCAAAACCGGCGCTTCCCACGACGATCGCCCCAGCTAGGAATAGATTTCGCTTGAAGGTCATCTCGTTTCTCCTTGTCTTACACAGGCAGGTAACGTTTGGAGTATGACGAGGTTCCCCCTGCTTGCCCTTCGCCGGTAAACGATTGTATCGACGTGTTAAACTCCATCGCGACTGGTGACTGAACGCCGAATGGAGTAAGCCTCCCGTGACCTGACGCAGCACCCAATAAATCGCGGGCTGCTCGTTGCGACGTTTCGGACTATACGAATGCGGGACAGAGACAAGCGAGGCACTCATGGGCATGCTCCAGGCCGGTATTATTCCGGTGACACCCTTTCAACAGAACTGCACGATCCTATTCGATCCGGAAACCAAGGAAGGCGTCGTGGTCGATCCCGGTGGGGACGTCCCAGCAATCCTGCAGGCCATCACGGCGAACGCGCTTAACATCAAGGCGATTTGGCTAACACACGGTCACCTCGACCACGCTGGCGGGGCAAAGGAACTCAAGGAGGCCTTAGGCATCGAGATCGTCGGTCCGCACGAGGACGACCTTCCACTACTGCAGCGGATTGAGATGCAGGCGCAGAAATATGGTTTACCGCCCGGTATGCAGGACGTCGTTCCGGATCGCTGGCTGAAGGATGGCGACAAGGTTTCCTTCGGCAGCCACGAGTTCGAGGTGTATCACACTCCGGGTCACGCACCGGGGCATGTCATCTACTTCAATCGCGTGCAGAATTTCGCTCATCTGGGTGATGTCCTTTTCAACGGCTCGATCGGTCGAACGGATCTGCCGGGAGGTAATCACCAGCAACTGATCGACTCCATCCGGGACAAAGTTTTACCGCTCGGCGACGACGTCGGCTTCATTTGCGGTCACGGGCCAGGCAGCCGGATTGGCGACGAACGCCGCAGCAACCCCTTCCTGCAGGGAATCTGATCATCAAAAAACAAAAGCGCCGCTGAGAGGCGGCGCTTCGTGCTCGATTATGCAGCTGGTCGATCAGCCGGCCGTGCAGAAATGGCTGCGACCGTCGTAGCCGATATAGGTGCCGCTGCGCGGGTCGAAGGAGCGGTAGCGGTATGAGCAATAGCGCTCCCACTGCGGAGTCCATGGCTCGACGTCGGCAACTGGACGATAATAGCGAGCCGGGGCAGCGCGATAGACCGGAGCGTCTTCGTATCCCGGCTCATAAGGCGGGTCGATGTAGCGCGGCTCGTCGTAGCGCGGGGCGCTGGCAATAGCAGAGCCAACGATCAGACCGGTTGCAAGACCGACGGCGCCGCCAACGAGCGCGTCGTCGCCGCCGTGATGATGACGATGCCAATCACCAGCCGATGCAACGCCGATCGATGACACCGTGAGGGCAGCAGCAGTTGCCGTCATGAAGAGCGCCTTGGCAAACCTATTCATTTGTCTTTCCCTGTTTTAACCGATTCCGGTTCTGCACCTTGATGATGGCAAGGTAAGGGCCGCGAGGTGAATGCAGGCTGAATGACAAAACCCGGCATCGCTGCCGGGCTTCAACTCGAATTGACAGCGTTGGCTGGAGGCTCAGCCTGCAATCTGCAGGTTGACAGCCTTGGGGCCCTTGCCGCGGCGATCCGGCTCCGTGTCGAAGCTAACCTTCTGATTTTCCGTCAGTCCGGCCAAGCCAGAAGCCTGAACGGCAGAAATGTGTACAAAGATGTCCGCGCCGCCCTTGTCCGGCTTGATAAAGCCAAAACCTTTGTCGGTGTTGAAGAATTTTACTGTGCCAGTCTCGGCCATGCGTCAGGTCCTTTTATCTCTGCCCGCCATCCACACGGGCAGCATCACTGATATTGCCTCCTCACGGAGACGTTAGCAGGCAATTATTGAAATGTGAGAAAAAGGTCCCCTCTAGCACAACCAAGCTCACCACGGGACTGACGCCCGTTTTCTCGGAACTGGTTGACCGGAATTTTAGCGTCTCCGGCGCGCACATTCTCAAGGACTTCCCATGCTCGCAAAATGCCCGAACACGGCGAGAGTGCTGCGATTATTAAATTTTGGCAAGCAAAAGTTTTTTAACGCCTCTGTGCCGAGAAGCGCCTCTGGGCAGCATTTTCACGCCCTTAAAGCAAAAAATCGGTCGTTAGGCGCCAGAGTTTAACGGTTTACATCGTTAGCAATATAATTTGGGAGCAGATTTTCCCAAAAATGCAACGTTAACGCGACTGCGTAAAAGCTAAAGTTTTTTTCTTTTCCGGGCGTTCAACCCAAATTTGGGCTCGGTTTCAACCTGTCGGAAGCGCGACGGCGCGCTATTTCGGGGACCACTTCAACCAATAGCATCGCTGTAAACATCAGCGCGCAGCCGATATAGCCGAGTGGCGGCATGGTTTCGCCCAGCAGCAGGGCGCCAAGCGAGGCGCCAAAAAGCGCTTCGGCGGACAGGAAGATCGCCGCCTGTGAAGGGGTGGTGTAGCGTTGGCCGATAATCTGCAGCGAGAAGGCGACACCCGAGGAGAATATCCCGACATAGAGGATCTCGGGGGCAGCGGCCCATATCGCCGCCCAGCTGATTGGCTCGCTAACCACAGCGACGGCGAGGGCGCAGGCGCCGGTGACGGCAAACTGGGCCGTTGAGAGCGCCAGCGGGCGACCGGTCTCGGACACCGTGATCCCGGCCAGCGTGATCTGTCCGGCCCAGAATATTGCGCAAACGACTGTTAGCAGGTCGCCCGTCGTCAATGCCGAGAGTTGCCCGCCGGATAGTAGGTAGATACCCGAAACGGCCATGAGCGCACCCGGCCAGATGATCCAGTGCGGAGAACGGCGTAGGAAAACGACGGCGATCAATGGCACGATGACGACATAGAGACCGGTGATGAAGCTCGAATTCGTCACCGTCGTTGTCTGCAGGCCGATCTGTTGGGTAGCTGCGCCCCCGAACAGCGCAAGACCGGTCAGCAGATAGAGCTTGAGATGCCGCGGCGCGGTCGCAACCGGCGCCTTGCGTGCCTCGAACAGCATGAACGGCAGAACCGCTACGGCGGCGATCATAAAGCGCAGGCCAATGAACCAGAACGGGCCGATCGCCTTCATTGCCGTCGACTGCGCGACAAAGCCGCCGCCCCAGATGGCAGCTGCAAGCAATAGAAGGAGGTTCGCCTGAATGCGCGTCATTTCATCCTCGGTTCGGGAGAGAGTATGCCGAGCGTTAGCAGTTGCCTTTCGTTCGAGCAAGGGTGAAGAATGTCGCTATTCCTTGCAGCGCAGAGAGCAAACGGATGACCACGAAAGCGGTTTCATCGCTGGACGAAAAAGCTGCGGCACGGCAGCAGGGCGATGCGCCGGCGGGATATTCGGGCAGTTCGCTCACGCGAAAGCTGGGCTTGAGGGAGGGGCAGGCGGCATTGCTGATCGGCGTGCCCGAGATTGCCGAGATAGAAACCTTTGGGCGTTTCTCCTCGATCGAGACAGCGTTGCCATCAGTGGTCGAGCGTCGCTTCGACTACATCCACGTTTTCGAAACAGGCCGGCCGGTCCTGGAGGATATGGCTTTAGCTCTCTCAACCGCTGTGAAACCGGACGGGATGCTATGGATTTCCTGGCCCAAGAAAGCCGCGCGGGTTTCGACGACGGTCACCGAAGACGTGCTGCGAACGATCTTCCTGCCTCTGGGCATGGTCGACGTCAAAGTCTGCGCTATTGACAAGACATGGTCCGGCTTGAAGTTCGTGATCCGAAAGGACCTGCGCGCCGGGCTATAGGCCTCCCACTAGCCATTGTTGGCTGGCGCTCGCGAGATTCTCAGCAAAGAACCATCGTCCTCGTCCGTAAGGATCAACAAAGCGCCGTCGGGGGCAACGACCACATCCCGCATCCGGCCATAGGAACCGTCGAACATTCGCTCCTCGGCGACGAAAGCGCCGGTACCGTCGCGCTGCATTCGCGAAAGCAGCTGGAATTTCAGCGCGGCGACCAGAAAGTTGCCGTCCCATTCGGGAAACATCTTGCCGCGATAAATTGCCAAGGCGCCCGGCGCTATGGACGGGTCCCAATAATAAAGCGGTTGCTCCAGTCCTTCCTTGGCAGTGCCTTCGCCGATCTCCGCTCCTGAATAGTCGCGGCCATAGGTGATGATTGGCCAGCCATAGTTCTTGCCCGGCTCGATGGCGTTGATCTCATCACCGCCGCGGGCGCCGTGCTCAACGGTGTAAAGCTTGCCGTCGGCGGCATCAAAAGCGATGCCCTGCGGATTGCGGTGGCCTTTCGACCAGATTTCCGGGAGCGCCTTGACGCCATCCTTGAAGGGATTGTCATCGGGAATGCTGCCATCCGCATTGAGGTGGATGATGGAGCCGGCGTCATCCTTCCAGTCCTGGGAACGATCCCGGTCGCCGCGGTCACCGATGCTGATGAACAGCGAGCCGTCCTTGGCGAAGGCGATGCGGGCGCCGTATTGGATATTGCCGCTTGTGAAGCGCTTCATCGCGAAGATGGATTTGACGTCATTCAGCCTTGTGCCGTCTTTTGACAGCGTGGCACTGAACACCTCCGTGCCAGAGCCGCCTTTGGCTCTTGTCGCAGCCGTCAGGAATACCTTTCGGCTTGTTGCGAAATCAGGCGCGAGCGCAACGTCCATCAAGCCGCCTTGGCTGCGGGCGCTGACCTCAGGGACGCCGGCAATGGGGGCAGAGAGCTTGCCGTCACGGACGATGCGCAGTCGCCCCGGTCGCTCGGTGACGAGATACGAGCCATCGGGAAGTACCTCTACTGCCCAGGGGTGCTCAAACCCTGTTGCAATCGTATCGACCTGCACCTCGACCGCTTTCGTCTTGACGGTCTCAGCCGAGAGGCCCGAGGAGGCGGCAAAGAGCACTGTTGCGAGAAGAAATCCGAATTGAAGCTTTGCAGATGTTGTCATCGTCCGTCCCATTGCCTGTCCCCGTCAACGTGGTGCGCCGTGCACCTGCTTCAACCTCACTCTGCTTGGGATAACGCCTTTGTGTTTGTCGATGATATCGCGCCCGTCGACTGCGGATCGACGAGTTCGGCCTCGACGATATAACGCAACGGTCCGCGTTCCGTGGCGCCGAAAGGCCAGCAGGTCGCAAGCACGAGATGACGGCCCTGTGCTGCCGGGTCGATGCCGCTCTGATCCCAGGGCACGACGCGGCCTTCGCCTGCCTTGAAGGTCAGGACTTTGCCGTCGCGCCGTGTGACCTCGATTTCGTCGCCCGGTTTGACATCCCTTAGCCAACGGAAGTGCGTGTCACGATGGGCGGCGATGACGGAGGTTCCCTCATCGCCGGGTTGGGGCGTATTGGCGAGCCAAGCGGGACCGAAAGCCAACGCCTCTCCGGAAGCTCCGGAAAGGACAATGGCATGCTTGCCGAGGCGCGGCGCGGTCACCTCTGCCTCGGTCGTGAAATCCGCCCAGGGCCAGGGTTTGGTGTCTTCTCCGCGAAGCTCGGCGGCAAAGGCGCGCTTCAGGAGGAGTTGCGACAGTTCGGCCTTGGCCTTGATGTAGAGCCCGTCGGCAACCAACGCCGTTCCATAGAGCGCGAGAACTGCGATGCTGACGGCAATGGCCTTTTCGACCAAAGAAAGACGAGACAGCAGCGTGCGGCTTTTTTGCTCGCTCGTCACATCGTAAGCGGTCGCTGCCGCTGTTGCCATGGCGAGCTCGAGATAGGTCGGAAGCGGGCCGAACTCGTCCGCTTCATAATTTCGCATTCCGGCTCGCGAGGTCATCCGCGTCATGATTTGGCTCCTGCAAAGATGCCGCGCACGCGGCGGCGCCAGATGGCAAGCCCGCTTGCCGCAATGAGTGCGGTGAGAAGCATGACGATCCCTCGCAGGATCTGCTCATCGGCGCGTGTTGCCGTTTGCGGCAGATTTACCGATGTGGACTTCTGAGCGATCAGCCCGGCTGCCAGGCGCGGGGCCTCAACGAAGAAACCGGGCTCCTTGGCGGGAAAGAGGAGGGAGCCGCTGTTCACGTCGTTCGGTCGAACGAGTCCGGCGAGTTGCTCGACCTTCTGCTGGCTTTCTTCGGCATAAACCGTCGTGACGAGCCCGAACGTCATAAGGATCGACGCGGTGAAAGCCACGAATGCAACCAGCAATGAGATGGATACGCGGCGGGCGCGGAGGCGCCTTATGACGAACTCGTCTTCCAGAAACATGGGTATGCCCTCAATAACCAATGTCGGATGCAACAAAATGCGGCTTCGATCTCGGCGCGCTCGCGACCGAATTGCGGCATGCCGCGGCATTTGTTGCGGCCAATTCGTGGCAAGGCGCGTAAATGCCGAAGTTTTTGATTTCAGGGCGTAAATCCGACTCCCTTCAGAAACTGAATCAACTCCTTCGCAAAATGATTCAGCAGGCTGAGGGGATGATGTCGCGAATCGGCAATTTTATGAGCTGACTGATCACGAAGAATCATCGGCACCATCACGCCTTTGCGCTTGAAATGCCTGCTTACATTGGACATAGAGCTTAGCGCAGAATTCCGGTCCCCGGCCTTCTGTCCAAATCAACCGTATAGGACCGATATCATGGCCTTTCTTGCCGATGCTCTTTCCCGTGTGAAGCCTTCAGCCACCATCGCCGTTTCCCAGAAAGCGCGCGAGCTGAAAGCGAAAGGGCGCGATGTAATCGGGTTGGGTGCCGGCGAGCCGGATTTCGATACGCCCGACAATATCAAGAAGGCCGCTATCGACGCGATCAACCGCGGCGAGACGAAGTACACGCCGGTTTCCGGTATCCCTGAGCTGCGCAAGGCGATCGCCGCGAAGTTCAAGCGCGAGAACGGCCTGGAATACTCCTGGGAGCAGACGATCGTCGGCACCGGTGGCAAGCAGATTCTCTTCAACGCGTTCATGGCGACGCTGAACCCGGGCGATGAAGTCGTCATTCCGGCGCCATACTGGGTGTCCTACCCGGAGATGGTGGCGCTGTGCGGTGGCACCCCCGTAATCGTCTCGGCGACGCAGGAAAACAACTTCAAGCTCCAGGCTGCCGATCTCGACAAGGCAATCACGCCGAAGACGAAGTGGTTCATCTTCAACTCGCCGTCCAACCCATCGGGTGCTGCCTATACGCATGACGAACTGAAGGCTCTGACGGACGTGCTGATGACGCATCCGCATGTCTGGGTGCTGACGGACGACATGTACGAGCACCTGACCTATGGCGACTTCAAGTTCGTCACGCCTGTCGAAGTCGAGCCGAAGCTCTACGATCGCACGCTGACCATGAACGGCGTTTCCAAGGCTTACGCGATGACCGGCTGGCGTATCGGCTACGCAGCAGGCCCGATCCAGCTGATCAAGGCGATGGACATGATCCAGGGCCAACAGACCTCCGGTGCGACCTCGATCGCCCAGTGGGCCGCTGTCGAAGCGCTGAACGGGACGCAGGATTTCATCCCTGTGAACAAGAAGATCTTCGAAGGCCGCCGTGATCTCGTCGTGTCGATGCTGAATCAGGCCAAGGGCATCACATGCCCGTCGCCGGAAGGCGCCTTCTACGTTTATCCGTCCTGCGCCGGCCTGATCGGCAAAACAGCACCGTCAGGCAAGGTGATCGAGACCGACGAAGACTTCGTTTCGGAGTTGCTGGAAAGCGAAGGTGTTGCCGTCGTTCATGGCTCGGCCTTCGGCCTCGGCCCCAACTTCCGCATCTCCTACGCGACTTCGGAAGCGCTGCTTGAGGAGGCCTGCAAGCGCATCCAGCGCTTCTGCGGGGCTTGCAAGTAAGGCTCCGATCTGAGCGTTGATGAATATCGACCCGCCGGAAACGGCGGGTTCTTTTTTGCAGGCCGGCAATTCAGTCTTCGCTAACAACTGTCGCTTATGTGTCGGGCCAACTTCCTTGGCTCTCATGTTTTCGGGATCATGATCATCCATCTCGATTTGGCGACTGTTCTCCTTTTGCACCAATGTTCCTTTCTGGTCGGTGCTGTCTGCTTTGTTTACATGCGTATCCAATCGCGGAATGGCGAAGGCCTAGGAGCACTCGCGGCTAGTTATTTTGCGCTTGCGCTAGCCTCGACCCTGGCCGGATTGGGCGAGCAGCATCTGCTGTCGGTTCCTGTTTGGGGTTTCGGCAGTATTGTTCTTGGCATGACCGGCTACGCGCTCTTCTGGATAGGCATTCGCCGGCTGAGCAGCGGCAAATTGCGGCGCATGGATTGGGCGTCCCTTGCCATTCCGGCCGTGGCGGCCGTTGTGGCGCTGGCGACGCAATTTCACGTCACAAGTTACATGCGCGGAAGCATCGGCAACGGCTTTGCTTTTGCGTCGCTAACGGTGTCTGCCGCTTGCATACTGAGGGATGGCGAACGTGAGCGGTTGCCAGCGCGGATACTGCTCGCCGCCTCGATCGGTTTAGGCGGGCTACTGGCATTGATGGTGGTCGTTGGCCTCCTTGTCCCTGACGTGGCACCGATGACACCGATATGGGCTTTCTTCTTGCGGATAATGACCCAATTCGCGGTCGCGCTGTTCGTCATCATCCTTGTCACGGAGCGAACGGAAGCAGAGTTGCGGCGTGTTGCCGAAACGGACATGCTGACCGGCATTGGCAACCGCCGCTGGTTCATGTCGCGGATGCCGCGCACCATGCTCGCGGGCAATGCGCTGCTGCTGATCGACCTCGATTTCTTCAAGCAAGTGAACGACCGCTTCGGTCACGACGCCGGCGACGCGGTTCTTGTATCGTTTGCAGACGCGATTAGCCGCACCATGCGACCGGGCGACAGCTTCGGCCGGCTGGGTGGAGAAGAGTTCGGCGTGTACCTGCCAAACACGACCGCAAATGAAGCGCTGATGACGGCGGAGAACCTCCGCAAAGCCGCGCACGACCTTGTCGTCGCGTGTGGCGGTGAGCGGATATCGTTTACGGTGAGCATCGGCGTTGCTGCTGTAGAGGAAAGCCAAACCTCCTTGGCCGACCTCTTCAAGATGGCTGACGCAGCACTCTACGCGGCGAAGGATTCTGGGCGCGATCGTGCCGTTCTGTTCGAGCCAGGCATTCGTGCCGCCGCCTGACGATCTGCTGTTTCGCCGCGTTCGTTCAGAGACCGAGTGCCGTTAGCATCAGGAACGTCGCGAAAAGAATGAAGTGCGTCATGCCTTCGATGGCGTTGGTTTCGCCGTCGTTGAGATTGATCGCCGCCGCAATCAGCGTAATCGCCACCATAACCGTCTGTACCGGCGTCATCGCCATGATGAAAGGCTGGCCGGTGTAGAGGGCGATCGCCTCCATGACAGGGACCGTCAGGATGACGGTCGATAGCGAGGCGCCCATGGCGATGTTCACGGTCGCCTGCATGCGGTTGCGCAAAGCGGCGCGCAGCGCCGTGAGGATTTCGGGGGCCGCCGAAATCGCAGCCACAACGATGGCGGTAAGCGCGACTGGGGCGCCGGTGTCTCGCAAGCCTTCCGTCATCAAAGTCGACATGAATTCCGCTAGGAGGCCGATGATGACGACGCCGATCAGGATTGTTGCAATCGAGACCATCGTGGAGTCTTCGGCCGAGTGTTCCTCGGCGTCCGTCTTCTTCCGCTCGCCCCGCGGGTAGGCATAGCTGAAGAAGTAGCTGTGCTGACCGACTTGCATACGGAGGAACAAGCCGTAGAGCGCGATCATCGCCACGATGGTGAAGGCGGAATAATAGTGCCATTTGTCGTCGGGCACGAATTCCGGAACGATCATCGAGATGCCCATGGCGGTGAGGATCATGACGCCGTAGGTTTTGCCAGAATTGTCGTTGTAGGGTTGCTCGCCGTGCTTCAAGCCGCCGAGCAGAGCGGCGAGGCCGAGAATGCCGTTGATGTCGAGCATGAGGGCAGCGTAGATCGTATCGCGAACGAGGGTAGGGGAGCTTTCGCCGCTCATCATGATCGCGAGGATGATCACCTCTACGGCAACCGCCGACAGCGT
Organism: Rhizobium sp. BK176; assembly: GCF_024808055.1. Taxonomy (NCBI): domain Bacteria; kingdom Pseudomonadati; phylum Pseudomonadota; class Alphaproteobacteria; order Hyphomicrobiales; family Rhizobiaceae; genus Rhizobium; species Rhizobium sp. BK176. The sequence goes on from NZ_JANUBV010000011.1 coordinate 187,814, forward strand.
CAGGATCATCGTCCCGTAGGGATCGCCGACCTTGATTGCCAGGATCTCGGCATGATGGGCGACGCGAACGGAGGCGACGACGATCGTGGCAACAAGCGCTACGGCCGCGATCAGCGACATGCCGCGCCCCATCTCAAGGACCGTATGTTCCGAGAAATACGCGACGACGGCGACGGCCATTGCCAACACCAGGAACATTTCGTCTTTCAGTCGCGACACGATTTGCACGAAAAGCTCCGACTTTGATTCATCCAAGAAGTCTAAAGCGATGATTTTGCATGGCAAGCGAGCATGGTGGCCAGTGCGTTTGCAGTCTTGAGAATTTAATGGAATACTAACGCATCGGTCAGCCGGAAGCATATCGCGGCGCCCACTCGTCTCTTGCAACGCGGCCCGCGCAGAACTGGATGCAATCCGGTCAGCATTGGAGCGCGAACAAGAAGAAGAGGAGTGAAATGCATGGTCAAGGTGGTCTACGAGGTCGTGCCTCACGACGGGGGCTGGGCCTACCGGTTGGGTGGTGTGTATTCCGAAGCATTCCCGACACACTCCGAAGCGCTCGAAGCAGCCCGTATTGTCGCGGCCGAACAGCAGGTCGGCGGTGATTCCGCAGAAATCAGCTGGCAGGATGACAAGGGAAAATGGCATGAGGAGTACGCCGAAGGCGGGGACCGGCCGGAGACCGAGGTGGTCGACGGCACATGGAAAAGCCATTCCAGCGAAACCTCGCCGCGCGCATGACATGGTGCCTGATCGCCACTGCGATGATCAGCGCTGGCGCTTGCGCGCCGTTTCTCCCACGTAGTTCAGCAGGCCGTCTACGAGCGCGTCGAACGTGACGCGGTAGCGGCGTGCTGTCTTCGTTCCCTCGTGCATGACGACCCATGTGTCGAGCGGTATGCGGAAATGCTCCGGCAGGACGGGCAAAAGATCCGGGTCCCTGGCACCGAGCCCCGCCTGGCAAATTCCTATCCCGATGCCGGCGCGAATAGCAGAGATTTGCGCAAGCGGGTTGTCGCTCTTGAAGGCGAAGGTGAGCCCCTCAGGAATGGGAAAGCGCGCTATCATGGCTCTGATGTAGGCCGTCGGGCGGTCGAAGCCGACGAGGCGGTGTCGTGTTAGGTCTGATATCTCCTGCGGCACTCCGTGTTGCTCGAGATAGCGACGGTGGGCGTGGAAGCCCAGCGGTATCTCCCCTATGTGGCGGGCGACAAGCTGATCCTGGGTCGGCTGCGCCATCCGAACGGCAATGTCTGCCTCGCGGGTAAGAAGGTCCTCGATGGCATCCGATGCAGAGAGTTCGATGTTGAGGTCGGGATAAGCCGCGACGAGCGGTGCAAGAATGTTCGGAAGCACTTCCACGCCGATCACTTCGCTGGCACTTATCCGGACAGTGCCGGCAACTCGCTCCCGATGTCCCGATGCCGTGCGCAGCAGCGCGGCCGATGTTGCGGCCAAGGCTTCGGCGTAAGGCTTCAATTCAAGGGCTGCGTCGGTGGGCAACAGACCGTTCGGCGAGCGGACGAAGAGTTGTGAGGCGATTGCCTCCTCGAGAGCATCGATGTGCCGTCCAACCGTCGGCTGCGTGAGGCCCAGATTGCGGGCTGCTGCCGAAAGCGATCCGTATTCGAGAACGGCAAGCAAGGTTCGGTAGAAATGCCAGTCGGGTTCCCTGTTCATGGATTTATGTATAGTGATAGCACGAATTTCGTCAATTTCGTTTATGTTGGAATGTCGGCATGATCCGGTCAGTTGAAAAATGACGGAGATCATCATGGCGGAGCAGAACAAACAAGTTGCCCTGGTGCTGGGCGCGACCGGCGGAATTGGCGGCGAAGTCGCACGCAAGCTCGCCGCACGTGGCTGGCGGGTGCGGGCGCTGAACCGGCATTCAGCCAGGGCGCGCGCGACGGTGCCGAACTTCGAGTGGATCCAGGGCGATGCGATGAAGGCTGCCGATCTCATGACGGCCGCGCAAGGCGTCAGCCTTATCATCCACGCCGTCAATCCACCGGGTTATCGCAACTGGGAGAAGCTGGTTCTCCCGATGCTTGACAACGCGATCGCTGCCGCCCGCTCGGTCGGCGCCCGCATCGTCTTGCCAGGAACAGTCTATAATTTCGGACCAGATGCCTTTCCCATTCTCCGGGAAGACAGCCCACAGCATCCTGTGACGAAGAAGGGAGCGATCCGCGTCGAAATGGAGCGACGTCTGGAGGCTGCCTCGCGGACCGGGGTGCCGGTCATCATTGTCCGCGCCGGCGATTTCTTCGGACCGGGGGCAGCAAATAGCTGGTTCTCGCAAGGGATGGTCACACCGGGCAAGCCGGTGCACACAGTCAAGAATCCGGCGCGACGTGGTATCGGGCATCAATGGGCCTATCTGCCCGACGTTGCGGAGACGATGATCCGTCTCGTCGAACGTGGCGATCGCCTGCCATCCTTTGCGGTTTATCACATGGACGGCTTCTGGGATGCTGATGGCGGCCAGATGGCCGCCGCGATTAACCGGGTGGCCGGCAACAAGATAAAGACGCGCACCTTTCCGTGGTGGATCGTACCGCTGTCGGCGCCGTTCATCACCTTCATGCAAGAGTTGAAAGAGATGCGCTATCTCTGGCGGGAGCCGTTGCGGATGTCGAATGAACGATTGGTCGCCGAGCTCGGCAGCGAGCCGCATACGCCCATCGACGAAGCTGTTCATGCCTCGCTGGTTTCGCTCGGTTGCCTCCGCTCAATAGGGGCGGAAGTCCAAGCGCGTGTTTCGGTGCAAGCGGGGCATTAGGACCCATCCGGGTTGCGTTGATCGTCTAACTCTGCTGCAGTTCGGTCAGTGCAATACGTGCGACGGCGAGAGGACTTTTGGCCTGCGCCGTCGATCCATCGCCGAGGAACCAGGCCGCCGACAGGCCGGAATAGGCTGCGATCCATTGCAACAAGCGCTTTGGCTCTAGGCCAGCCTCGCTCGCGACGATCCGGAGTTGTCGCTGTAGGCGGTCGGGAGCGGTTATTGTCGGAAGGTCTTCGTTGGCAAAGATATTGGCATAGTCAAAGCCGCGTTCACCGATGAGGCCCTTGGGGTCGATCGCTAGCCAGCCGTGCTGTTTGAAATCGAGGATGTTGCTGTGGTGAATGTCGCCGTGGAGGACGACGGGATCTGTGGCGTCGGCAAGCAGGCTTTCAGCAACCCTGTGGCAGTGGGCCAATGTGCCCCCGTGAGCTCGGGCAGCCGGTTCCAGCTCGCGAAACCAGCGGGCTAGCGGAATGAGCTTTGGCAATGCCTGCCTGCGTGGCGCATGAAGCCTGGCGACGGTGCAGCACATGATGCGGGTTGCCGCATCGTCGGCGCCGTCCATTGCCATTGCCAGCAGTGACTGACTGCCCATTGCTCGCTCGAGCAGAACGGCCTCGCCGTCGTGTGCGTAGACCTTGGCAGCGCCGATGCCATCCCACCACTGCATCAGGGCGCCGCCGGCTCGCTCGGCTTCATCCCGGGAGAGTTTCAGCATCGCAGGTTTTCCGTCCCAGAGGACCGGCAACAGGTGGCTGGAATGGGTGATGATCGGTTCACCGTCGACGGTCAGTCGCCAGCGGTCGAGATGGGATTCGAACATGGCCGCATCCTAACGGCGTCAGGAGAAAAGGAAATCCCGCCTACGGCGGGATCCCACATCATGCTCTTGAGGTTAGGCGGCTTTTTCCACCACGGGGTAGTCGATGTAACCTTGTGGCCCACCACCGTAGAAGGTTGCCTGTTGCGGCGCGTTCAGCGGCAGGTTCTTTTCCAGGCGTTCGACCAAATCCGGATTGGCGATGAACGGTTTGCCGAAAGCGACAAGATCGGCGCGGCCGCTCTCGACGGCATCGATCGCCATTTCCCGGTCATAGCCGTTGTTGACCATCCAGTTCGCCTTGCCGCCAGCCTTCTCGTAAGTCTGGCGCAGAGCTGCATAGTCGAAGGCGGGGTTTGTGCCCTGCATGAAATCGCGATCACCGCCCGTCTGGCCTTCGATGACGTGGATATAGGCGAGATCATATCTTGCCAGACCCTCGACGACATGGGTGAAGAGGACCTGGGGGGCAGAATCGTAGCTTTCTCCTGAAGGCGTGACCGGCGAAATGCGGATTGCGGTGCGGCCGGCACCGATTTCCTTGGTCACGGCATCTACCACTTCAAAAGTGAAGCGCGCCCTGTTTTCGATCGAGCCGCCATACTGGTCGTTGCGGTCGTTCACACCGTCACGCAGGAATTGATCGAGCAGGTAGCCGTTTGCGCCGTGAATTTCGACACCGTCGAAGCCAGCGTCGATCGCGGCACGCGCCGCTTTGCGATAATCTTCAACGATACCCGGAATTTCCGAGGTTTCGAGGGCGCGCGGCTCGGAGGTATCGGCAAACGCGCCGGAGCCGTCGTTACTGACCAGGTAGGTCTTGGCCTTGGCAATGCGGTTGGTAGAGGAGACGGGCTTGCCGCCGTTCGGCTGCAGTGTCGTGTGCGAGATACGGCCGACATGCCACATCTGCACGACGATCTTGCCCCCCGCGGCGTGGACAGCATCGGTGACACGCTTCCACCCGTCGAGTGCTTCCTCTTTGTAAAGGCCCGGAACGTCGGCATAGCCCTGACCTTGATGGGTGATTGCGGTTGCCTCAGTGATAATGAGGCCGGCCGTGGCACGCTGACGGTAATACTCGACGTTGAGATCATTCGGGATCGCGCCCGGCGATCGGTTGCGCGTCAGCGGCGCCATCACGATGTGATTCCTAACGGAAATATCGCCAACCTTGGCGGGTTCGAAAAGCTTGCTCATGTAGGTCCTTTCTCAGTGGGAAGATCACTTGGCCGAAGCGGGTGCTATTCGGCGGAGGATGGGGTGAGGGTGGTATCGGTCGCGGGGAGCATCGCTGACGTGAAATGGAGACACGGCCTGCTGACGTCGTCCGGGTGCTGTTTTGCCCAACCGGACGCCAATCTGCCGGAGGCGGAAGGCCAGGAAGCCGACGGCATCTTTACAGGTCCATGGCAAGTTGCTTCAGGAATGCCGCGATAGTCTCCTCATTGCGCTTGTAAAAGATCCACTGGCCAACGCGCCGTGTCGTCACGAGACCCGCGCGGCTCAATGTCCCGAGATGCGCCGAGACTGTCGACTGTGAGAGACCGCAGCGCTCGAACTGACTGGCGCACACGCCCATCTCAAACGGATGCTCCTGCGAGGTGAAGTGCTCTTCGGGATTCTTCAACCAGTTGAGGATTTCCATCCGCGTAGGATGAGCGATTGCCTTCAATATCTCGTCTTTTTCCATCGTCGTTATTCGAATTATAAATCGTTTCTAAGCGATATATGGATCGGCAATTTCCGATATGCAAGTCACGACGGCGTGAGATGCGGACTTTCGCGATGTGGCTAGATTTTGGGCAAAAAAAGAGGGCCACCGAAAGATCGGGGCCCTTTAAGGTATGAAGGTCAATAAACCTCCAGAGGGGAACAGCTAACGCGGTGGCACTGGGAGAGAAGCCACGAAATGCATCAGCTGAATTGGATATGATGCTTTGAGAGGCAGATTACAATGCATGTTTGCGCATGCCTGCTATGCGCTGCACAATTTTCTGCTGCAGTGCGAAAAAATCGGGCAAAAAAAGAGGGCCACCGAAAGATCGGGGCCCTTATAGGTGTGAAGGTCAAAACCTCCAGAGGGGAACAGCTAATGCGGTGGAACTGGGAGGAAAAGCCACCGTCTGCATCAGCTATGTGCGATATGGTGTTTTAATGAGCAAACGGCAACCCCGATTTATGCATGCCAGACATGCATAGGTTGCACGGCTTGTATTTCTGATGGAGGCAACTAGAAGTTCCAGTTGCGCGCCTTGCTGACGATGAAGTCGCGGAAGGCCTTCAGCTTGGCCGCATTCTTCATTTCGTCCGGATAGCAGAAGTAGGTATCGAAGGACGGCACGTCCGCATTGATCGGTAGCTGGATCAAGCCAGGGTCACGTCCGACGATGTAGTCGGGCATGCACGCGACGCCCATGCCGAGCAGGCAGGCGCGCTTGATCGAGGTTTGGCTATTGATCTGCAGATGCGGGATTCGCTTGTTGTCCGACGAGCGCCCGGCGACTTCAAGCCAGTTGACGTCGAGCAGGTAGCTCGGTGCCGGCTCGCCGAATGTGATGATGCGATGGTTGTCGAGGTCTTCGACGGTCTGCGGCTCGCCATGGCGGTTAATATAGGAAGGCGCCGCGTAGACGTGCATGTGAACGGTGAACAGTTTACGCTGGATGAGGTCGGACTGCACCGGCTGACGCAGGCGGATGGCGCAATCTGCGTAGCGCATGTTGACGTCCACCTCCTCGTTGTCGAGGATCAGCTGGATCTGGACGTCGGGATAGAGCTGCATGAACTCCTGAATCTTGTCCGTCAGCCAGCCCTGTCCGAGGCCGACGGTCGTGGTGACGCGCAGCTTGCCTGTCGGCGTTTCCGTCGTTTCGGTCAGCTGCATCTTCACGGTTTCGAGCTTCAGCAGCACGTCGTGGGCCGTGCGATACAGCAGTTCGCCCTGTTCCGTCAGGATCAGGCCGCGCGCATGGCGGTGGAAGAGCTTGGTACCGACATCCTGCTCAAGCGCGCTTACCTGACGACTGATCGCGGACTGGGACAGATGCAGTTTATCCGCCGCATGCGTGAACGAACCCGCTTCGGCAGCTGCGTGAAAGATACGCAGCTTGTCCCAATCCAATGGCATTCCCCCACCCCTCATAGCCGATCCTACTCCGCGGCCACGGCAACGGGCATGTGGCCCGTCAGATATCGTTCGGCTTCAAGAGCAGCCATGCATCCCAGGCCCGCGGCTGTGATCGCCTGGCGGAAGGTGTCGTCGGTCACGTCACCGGCGGCATAAACGCCTTCCAGGCTGGTCGCGGTCGAATCCGGGGCGGTCCACAGATAGCCATTGTCCTTCAGCTTCAGCTTGCCCTTGAAGAGTTCGGTCGCCGGGGCATGGCCGATCGCCACAAAGACGCCGTCGACTGCAACCTCGGTGATCGCACCCGTGCGCGTGTCGCGCAGGCGAGCGCCCGTAACCGACGGCGGCATCGGCGGCTTGGCCGGCGTGCCGGTGATCTCGGCGACCTCGGTGTTCCAGAGCACCTTGATGTTTTCCTTCGAGAACAGGCGTTCCTGCAGGATTTTCTCCGAACGGAAGCTGTCGCGGCGGTGAACGACCGTCACGGACTTCGCGATGTTGGAGAGGTACAGCGCTTCCTCGACAGCACTGTTGCCGCCGCCGACAACAATCACGTTCTTGTTGCGGTAGAAGAAGCCGTCGCAGGTCGCGCAGGCGGAAACGCCGAAGCCCTGGAAATGCTGTTCGCTTTCGATGCCGAGCCACTTTGCCTTGGCGCCGGTTGCGATGATCAGCGTATCAGCCGTCCAGACCTGACCACTATCGGTGCGCGCCACGAACGGGCGCTGGTTCAGCTCGACTTCGGTGACGATGTCATTGACGATCTCGGCGCCGACATGCTTTGCCTGCTGCAGCATCTGATCCATCAGCCACGGTCCCTGGATCGGATCGGCAAAGCCCGGATAATTTTCCACGTCGGTGGTGATCATCAGCTGTCCGCCTTGATCGAGGCCGGCGATCAGAACGGGCTTCAGCATTGCACGGGCTGCATAGACGGCAGCCGTGTAGCCGGCAGGGCCGGAGCCGATAATGAGCACCTTGGTGTGGCGGGCGGACATGGGTATTTCCTTTCGACTGTCAGGAGGGCGGCGGCTAAGTGGCGAATGCGGCCGTTTCGCGATCCATTCGCCATTTATGAACGTCCAGTGCTTTTATTCAAGGGCAGCCCTGCGTTACCAACAAGGCTTTCTCGGCTGCCGGTGCAACAATCCGTCGCCGAGCTGAAACTTTCTTGCGAATTCCGCCGCTTTATATAGAAGCTGGCAATCATGAATTAAAGGAAGGGCAGGATTGTGCTTCGCGCCGAACTTGATGCCATCGATATAAAGATACTGCGGGAGTTGCAGGCAGACGGGCGGATGACCAATGTCGATCTCGCCGACCGTGTCGGCATTTCGGCGCCGCCTTGCCTGCGGCGCGTGCGAAAGCTTGAAGAGACCGGCGTCATCGAAGGCTATCACGCGATGCTGAACAGCCCGAAGCTGGGCTTCGATCTTGTCGCCTTCTGCATGGTAGGGCTCAAGCATCAGTCCGAAGCCAACCTGAAGGCGTTTGCGGCAGCGACGGCGCAATGGCCGCTGGTGCGTCAGGCCTGGATGGTTTCGGGCGACAGCGACTTCCTGTTGCATTGCGTTGCCGAGAACCTGACGTGTTTCCAGGACTTCGTTATCGAGGTGCTGACGGCAAACGAGCACGTGGACACGGTGCGAACGATGCTGACGATCCGACAGGTGAAGCGGGTGGGCCTAGTCGAAGTCTGAGCGCAGCTAAGCTCTATGAATTGAGCGGCTTATGCCTTATTGAAGGCGCTTTGTGAGCCGTTTGCTGCGGAAGAAGACACGAAGATCGTTCAATGACCAAGTTGCCTATTTCCGCGTTCATCATTTGCTTGAACGAAGAAGCGTATCTCGGCAATTGCATCGAGAGCTTGGACAAGTGCGCGGAGATTGTGGTCGTTGACTCCGGCTCGACGGATGGCACCGTTGCCTTGCTGCAATCCTATATCGACAAGGGATGGCCGATCCGGTTGTTTCACGAGGCGTGGCGCGGCTACGCCGGGCAGAAGCAATTTGCGCTCGATCAGTGCACGCAGCCCTGGCGCTTGAATATTGATTCCGATGAACGGCTCGATGCGCCACTGAGAAGGCTTTTGCCGGAACTGATCGCCGCGCCAGACGATGTTGTTGGCTGGCGTGTTGCGCGTCGCCCCTATCTGATCGGCTACGGCTACACGCCTGAGCATGTCCACGAGCGGAAGAATCTGCGGCTTGTTCGCAAAGGCAGAGGCGCTTATGACCTCACGCAAACCGTGCACGAAGGTATCGTGCCGACCGGCCGGGTTCAGGATGCCTCGTCCGGGAGTCTGCTTCACTACCGGCCACTCGTCATCGATGAACAGATCCTCAAAGAGAACAAGTACTCGACGTTGAAGGCCGATCAACACTTCGCCTTGGGCGAGGGCACAACCTTCGCCAGACTGATTTTCAGCCCGCTGCTGTATTTCTGGCGTCTCTATTTTCACAACGGTTTGTGGCGCTGCGGACAGTCGGGCTTTGTCGAGGCGATGACCGGTGCAGTCTACGCATTTCTCACGCAGGCAAAGTTGTATCAGCGCAAGGCTGCCGAGAAGCATCCGAGCTTTGACGACGCAGGAAAGCACTAAGGTCCAATCGCGATGAAGGTGATGCATATCCATTTCGGCAAGGAGGGCGGAGCTGAACGTTTCTTTGTCAACCTCGTCAATGCGCTCCACGATCGTGGCGTGGAGCAACGCGCGCTCATTCGTCCCGATCGCAGCTGGCGCAAGGACATTGAAAAATGTGGTGAGGTTTATGAGGGGACGTTCCGGCGCATTTCGCTCTCGCGCTTCATCTTGTCGGCGCGCATGCGCGCTATCCTGAACGATTTTCAGCCTGACGTGATCATGTCGTGGCAATTGCGCGCAAGCCGCTTCATGCCGCGGTACAAGAACGCTCGACGCATTTCGCGGCTCGGTGATTATCCAGAGCACCTCGGCTACTATCGCAATTCCGAAACGCTCGTCTGTATCACACCCGATATAGGCAAGCGCGTGCGCGAACTCGGCTGGACGCGCGGCGTGGAAGTCATTGCAAACTTTACCCGCTCGACCCCAAGCGAGCCGATTGCCCGGGAAGCACTGCAAACACCCGCCGAAGCTTTCGTCGTCATCGGCATGGGTCGCTTCGTTAAGCGGAAGGGCTTCGATGTGCTGATCAAGGCCATCGCAAAGACGCAAGGCGCATTTCTGTGGCTGCTGGGGGATGGGCCGGAGCGCGAAAACCTTGAAAAGCTAACCGACGAACTCGGCCTGCGGGAGCGTGTCCGCTTTGCGGGATGGCAGACCAATGCCTACGCCTACCTTGCGTCCGCCGATGTATTCACCGTGACGTCGCTGCACGAGCCACTCGGCAATGTATGCCTTGAAGGGTGGGGCGCTGGCAAGCCGACGATTGGTTCTCGCGCCGAAGGCCCGAGCTGGGTGATGACAGACGGCAAGGATGCCCTGATGGTTGATTGCGGCGATGTCGACGGTCTCGCGAACGCGATCGCACGCGTTCGTGATGAGCCCGACCTGCGCACCGCATTGATCGATGGCGGTCAGGAGACGCTTAAGAACCGGTTTTCCGAAGAAGCGATCACGCAGGCCTACATCCGTTTGTTCGAGACGGGGACAAGTGCGCCGTGAAGGTGATGCATTTCCACTTTGGCAAGGATGGCGGGGCCGAGCGGTTCTTCGTGCACCTCGTCAACGCCCTGGCTCGGCGCGGTGTCGAGCAGAGCGCAGTCATTCGACCGAACCGGATCTGGCGCAAGGACATGCCGGCTTCGGTCGCGATCGTGGAAAGCAATTTTCGGAATGTGTCGCTGGATCGGATCCTGTTGCCGCTGAAAGTCGCCTTTGGTGCGCGACGGCTTCGGCCGGATGCAATCATGGCCTGGGCGCCACGCGCGAGCGAATTGATGCCGAACTACAAGGGATGCATCAAGATCTCCAGGTTGGGAGATTATCCGACCGATCTGAAGTATTTCAAGAACTCCGACATTCTCGTCTGCAACACACCCGGCATTGCCGACCATGTGCGCGAAATCGGTTGGACGCGTAGAGTTGAGGTGATCTCGAACTTCACGAGAACCGAGCAAGTGGCCCCGGTCGATCGTGCCGCGTTCGACACGCCACGAGACGCGCCCGTCGTCATGTCCATGGGGCGTTTCGTGCCGCGGAAAGAGTTCGCGTTGTTGACGGCAGCGGTGGCGAAGCTGCCGGGCGTCTATCTCTGGCTCGCCGGCGAGGGCGAGGAACTGGAAAACGTCAAAAAAGTCGCATCAGATCTCGGTGTAACGGACCGGGTGCGGTTTCTCGGATGGCAGAAAGACACGCGGCCGTTTGTGGCGGCTGCCGACATCTTCGTCATGCCCTCGAACCATGAGCCGCTTGGCAACGTCATTCTGGAGGCTTGGGCGCAGGGCAAACCCGTCGTTTCCAGCCGTTCAGAGGGGCCGTCGTGGTTCATGAGGGACGGCGAGAACGGGCTTCTTGTTGAGATCGGCGACACCGACGGTTTTTCGAAGGCCATTGAGCGTTTGATCAATGATCCCTTGCTGGCGGCAAAGGTGACCGCCGGTGGGCGGGACACGTTGATGGGGCAGTTTTCTGAAGGCGCTGTTGCCGACGCCTATCTTGAACTCTTCAAGCGCAAGCCTTGACGGCCCCCGGTCATAGGGCCGTGTAGACCGCGCCAAGTCGCCGGGCCTCGCCTTCAATGCTGAAGGCGCTTATCGCGTGGTTCCTCGCGCGGAGTGAAGCCTCTTGGCGACGGGCGTCGTCATCCATGAAATGGGCAGCGGCCAGTACCATCTCATCGAGATCGTCACGCGGGATGATTATCCCGGTTTCCTGGTCACCGGTGAGCAGCAGTTCCGGAAAGGCTCCGACGTCCGTCGCGACAACGGGAACGGCGGTCGCCATCGCTTCGAGCGGCGTCAGGCCGAAGCCTTCCCAGCGTTGTGGCGCGACAAACATATCGAGTGCACGATACCAGTCGTTGATGTTGGTGTGCTCGCCTACGAATAGTAGGCGATCGGACAGGCCGGCAGAGGCAACCCGCGCCTTCAGTTCGTTTTCAAACTCGACGTGTTGTGCCGTGGCGCGTCCGGCAACGATTGCGACCCAGTCGGGCCGGGACGGGAGCAGACGGATCATGCTGTCGACGAAAAGGTCGGTGCCCTTCTGATGGCGAACGCGACCGAAGCAGCCGGCGATCTTCTTCGTCTCGTCGAGACCAAGCAGCCGTTTGGCCGCTACCCTATCATCTGCCGGCGAAAAGCGGGTTGTGTCTATCCCGTGGAGAACGACGGTGCTCGGCACTTCGAGATAATTCGCCGTCTTGCCGCTGGTTGCTATCACCGCGTCCATCTTCGAAATCAGCCATTTCGTCCAGCCGGAGTGGCGGCGCTGGGACGCCGAGGTGAAGACGATCTTCAGCGGCATGCGCAAGACATCGCGCATCAGGATGGCCGGCAGCATTTCGATGTTGCGACGGGCGTGCCATATGCGAAACCGCTTGCCGCGCGGCGCCCGCCATAGCTTCAGCAAGTCACGAAAACGGATGTGCGGCAAGGATGCCGGAAGACCCGGTCCAAGGGCTGCAATCTTCTCGCCGAGTGCGCGCTGGACCGGGATCAACTGGATGATGGTGGACGTGACGCCGGAGAGCCGCTTCTTGAAGTTAGGCGCAATAATCTCGACGTCACTGACCTTGGCGATAGCCGGCTGCCCTCGACCGTCCACGGATCAATCAGCCCCAGGAAATGGAAAGGACTTCGTAGGCCTTGGAGCCACCGGGCGCATTGACTTCGATGGAGTCGCCGACTTCCTTGCCAATCAGCGCACGCGCGATTGGGGAGGAGATGGAGATACGTCCCGCCTTAACGTCGGCTTCCTGATCGCCGACGATCTGATAGGTCTTTTCTTCTTCGGTATCCTCGTCGACGAGCTTCACCTTCGCGCCGAACTTGATCTTGTCGCCGGACATCTTCGACAGGTCGATGACCTCGGCACGCGCGGTCAGGTCCTCGAGCTCGCTGATACGGCCTTCGTTGTGGCTCTGAGCTTCCTTCGCAGCATGGTATTCGGCGTTTTCCGAGAGGTCACCATGCGCACGGGCTTCGGCGATTGCCTCGATGATCCGGGGACGCTCCTCCTGCTGACGCCAGCGCAGTTCTTCCTGCAGCTTGACGAAACCACCCTGCGTCATCGGTACCTTATCAACCATTTTTTTGTCCTTCACTCCCTGTATCCACATAGCCGCGGACACAAAAGAAAACAGGTCCCGAGGGGGAACCTCGGAACCGTGCAACAATCCTAACTTTTGCGGTTATAGCAGATCGCCACCGCTGATTTCCATAAAATTCGTATCGCTGGCCGGAGGCCGGTCGGAGTGGCTGGAAACCAACCTCGATTGACTTTTTGAGCAAGAACATATAGTGAACATGAAGATGAGGAAGTCTCTAAAAGAACGATTGGCAATTCTCTCGGATGCAGCAAAATATGACGCATCCTGCGCTTCCAGCGGAACACAAAAGCGCGATTCGGCGAAAAGTGGCGGCCTTGGCTCCACCGAGGGTTCCGGCATCTGCCACGCCTATGCGCCTGATGGACGCTGCATATCGCTATTGAAAGTCCTCCTGACGAACTTCTGCATTTACGATTGTGCGTATTGCATCAATCGGTCCTCCAGCAATGTAGAACGGGCGCGCTTCACACCGGAGGAAGTGGTTTGGCTGACGTTGGAATTCTATCGCCGCAACTATATCGAGGGGTTGTTTCTCTCGTCGGGCATCATCCGCTCCCCGGATCATACGATGGAGCAAATGGTCCGTGTCGTTCACGAACTACGCGTCTCCCATGACTTCCGCGGTTATATACACCTCAAGTCGATTCCGGAGGCATCGGCCCATCTCATTGAAGAGGCAGGGCTTTACGCGGATCGTCTGTCGTTGAACATCGAGCTTCCGACGGACAGCGGCATTGCGCGCCTTGCGCCGGAAAAAAGGCCCTCACACATCCGCCGTTCGATGGGGGACCTGCGATTGAAGATAGAGGCGGCCGACGAGCCGACGCTCCAATCGAAGACGCGCAAGCGTTTTGTTCCAGCCGGTCAGAGCACGCAAATGATTGTTGGTGCCGATGGGGCAAACGATGCGACGATCCTTGGGACGAGTGCGCAGCTCTATGGCAGCTATAGCCTGAAGCGGGTCTACTATTCCGCCTTCAGTCCCATTCCGGACTCCTCGAAGAACCTGCCTCTGATCAAGCCGCCACTGATGCGTGAACACCGACTTTACCAAGCAGACTGGCTGTATCGCTTCTACGGTTTCGGGATCGAGGAGATCACCGCGACGCGGCCCGGCGGAATGCTGGATCTCAATCTCGATCCCAAGCTTGCATGGGCGCTCGGCCATCGGGCCGACTTTCCAGTCGACGTCAACAAGGCGGAGCGAGAACGGCTGCTTCGCGTGCCGGGGCTCGGAACCAAAACGGTGAAGGCGATCCTTTCGGCCCGTCGCTTCCGGAGGCTGCGTTTGGACGACCTCTCCAGACTCGGTGTCTCGATCAAGAAAGTGCAGGCTTTTGTGACGGCAGAGGGCTGGACGCCACGTCAATTGGCGGATCGAGCGGATTTGCGGACGATGTTCGAGCCGCCGCCCGAGCAATTGACGCTGCTCTGATGCGCCGCGTGGTTCTGAAGGGCAGGGGCGAATTCGACGAATGGCGCAATGCCGCCCGCGCTCTGGCCTGTGCCGGCATTGCACCGGAGGACATAGAATGGCGTGAAGAAGGCGGTGAGAAGCAGCTCTTCTGGGAGCGCGACGTATTGCCTCCGCAACCCGTGTCCGGCAGTCGGTCGATGACAGTGCCTCCGGCGTTTATTGATCTTGCTTCAGCGGTGATTTGCCATTCCGATCCCGTCCGCTTCTTTCTTCTCTATCGGCTGCTGTGGCGGCTTCAGTCCGACAAGTCGCTTCTATCGGTGGCGTCCGACGAAGACGTTTCGGTTGCGCGGTTGATGGAAAAAAGCGTTCGCCGCGATGCCCACAAGATGACGGCTTTCCTTCGCTTCAAGGAAGTGGGATCCGGCATTTCCGTGAATGGCAGGCGGAAGTTTCTCGCCTGGTTCGAGCCGGATCATCACATCGTCACGCGCAAGGCGCCGTTCTTTCAGCGCCGGTTCAACGACATGGACTGGATGATCCTGACGCCAAAGGGTTCGGCGAGCTGGGATGGCGTGAGGTTATCACTCAGCGATGAGCCCTGCACCAAACCTGACCTTACCGATCCTGCCGATGAACTTTGGAAGACCTATTTTGCCAATATTTTCAATCCTGCGCGCCTGAAGGTGAAGGCGATGCAGGCGGAGATGCCGAAGAAATACTGGAAGAATATGCCCGAGGCGGAGTTGATTCCCGACCTCATCGCGAATGCCGAGCAGCGGGTGCTGGCGATGGCCAGGCGTGAGGCGACGATGCCTCCTGCCTTCCACGACAAGCTTCAGGCGGCATCCCGGAACCTGCCGACTGCGCCATCTGCTGCTGAAGGGACATGGGAGGCGCTTCGCGAACAGGCGGCGGCCTGCAGCCGCTGCCCATTGCATGCCAAGGCGACACAGGCGGTCTTCGGGGAGGGACCGCAGGACGCGGAAATCATGTTTGTTGGCGAGCAGCCTGGGGACCAGGAGGATCTTGCCGGGCGTCCGTTTGTCGGTCCGGCGGGGAGGGTTTTCGACGAGGCCTTGTTGGCAGCGGGCATGAATCGCGCGGAGCTTTATGTCACCAACGCAGTCAAGCACTTCAAATATGAACCGCGCGGCAAGCGGCGCATCCATCAAAAGCCGAACCGGGGAGAGGTAGAGCATTGCCGCTGGTGGCTCGACCGGGAATTGGAGCTGGTCAAGCCGAAGCTGGTGGTCGCAATGGGGGCGACGGCACTCTTTGCGCTCACGGGTTGGCAACAGAAGCTTGAGGATGCGCGAGGCGAGTTCATACCGCTTGAGGGCGGTCGGCAGTTGTTCGTCACCGTCCATCCCTCCTTTCTGCTGCGATTTCCGGATGAAGGCCTGCGGCAACAGGAAGTCGAACGGTTCCGTAGCGATATTGCCCGCATCGGTTCAGAATTGGCGTCTTCGAGTTGAATCTGTAAGCTGATATGATCGCCTAAGGCGATATGGGCTGGTTGGCGCAGGAGGGGAAGATGAGCGACAACTATATCATCAGTGCCAGAAAGCGTGCAGGCGATGCATTGATTGCCGAACCTGGACCGATAAAGTTTCTGAAGGTGCCTTCCACGCTCGACAGCTACGATGCGCGTCAGGCGGTATCGAGTGCCAAGGATTGGGTCGCGGAGGTGCAGGGGCTCGCGGATGGCGACGAGAACCCGAATTCGATCGGCCCGCGGGGCGATGTGCTGATCTTCGTGCATGGCTATAACAACGACATCCCGACTGTCTTGAAGCGCATCCGGCAGCTTCGCGCCGATCTGCGCGCGGAAGGCTGGCATGGCGAGATCGTGGCCTTCGACTGGCCGAGCGACAACCAGACACTCAACTATCTGGAAGACCGATCGGATGCCGCGGCTGTCGCGAGTGAGCTCGTGACGAAGGGCATCCGGCTCCTGAAGCAGAGCCAGCAGTCCGGCTGTGAAACCAATGTGCATCTGCTGGGTCATTCAACCGGCTGTTACGTGATCATGGATGCCTTTGCACAGTCGGACAAGCATGGCGATCTCTTCAAGGCGGACTGGCGCATCGGTCAGGTGGCCTTCATCGGCGGCGATGTCTCCACAAGCAGCCTGTCGCTTGCCAGCGACTGGAACCAGCCGATGTTCCGTCGGATCATGCGGCTCACCAACTACTCGAACCCATTCGATTCGGTCCTTGCCGTCTCAAACGCGAAAAGACTTGGCGTTGCCCCACGTGTCGGTCGCGTTGGGCTTCCTGCGGACGTCAATACCAAAGCGGTGGACGTCAACTGCGGTGAATATTTCAAGACGATTGACCCCGCCTCGCAGCCGCAGATCGGTTCTTGGACCCACTCGTGGCACATCGGCAATCGGGTCTTTGCCCGCGACCTTGCCATGACGCTGGAGGGTGCGATCGATCGCCTTGCCATTCCGACGCGCCGTGAAGAAGGAGGAAAGCTGATTTTGCAGGATCGGCCGCGACCGGCATTTCAGGATGCCTGGAACGTCAAGGCGGACGCACAGGATGCGCGAGCGCGAATCTAGCGGTTCTGGTTGTCCGAAAAAAGAAAGGCCGGCGCGATGGCCGGCCCTCCCTATCAGAAGTAGCTTTGCAGGGGGCGAACTTCGAGGTTGCCGGCCCGCAGCGCCTTGATGGCTTGGGCGGCTGCCTCGGCGCCGGCCATCGTGGTGTAGTAAGGGACCTTCTGCATCAGCGTCGCGCGACGAAGCGACTTGGAGTCCGAGATCGCCTTGTTGCCGTCGGTCGTGTTGATCACGAGCTGAACCTGGCGGTTACGGATCGCGTCCTCGATATGCGGACGACCTTCCAGGACCTTATTGATCTTCGTTGCCGTGATACCGTTTTCGGCGAGGAAGCGCTGCGTGCCGCCGGTTGCCAAAACCTTGAAGCCTTCGCCGACGAGAACGCGGATGGCCGGCAGGACGCGCGGTTTGTCGGCATCACGGACCGAAACGAAGACCGTTCCGTCTCGCGGCAGTTCGACACCGGCACCGAGCTGCGACTTGGCGAAGGCCAGCGCGAAGTCGGTGTCGAGGCCGATGACTTCGCCGGTCGAGCGCATTTCCGGGCCGAGCAGCGTGTCGACGCCGGGGAAGCGGGCGAACGGGAAGACGGCTTCCTTGACGGCGATGTGCTTCAGGTTGCGCGGATCGGGCTTCTCACCATAGGCGGCGAAGAGCGGATCGAGCTTCTCGCCGGCCATGGCGCGGGCGGCGATCTTGGCGATCGGGGCGCCGATGGTCTTGGCGACGAAGGGAACGGTACGCGAGGCGCGCGGGTTCACTTCCAGTACGTAGACGGTGCCGTCCTTGATGGCGAACTGGACGTTCATCAGCCCGACGACGTTGAGCGCCTTGGCCATCGACTTCGCCTGGCGCTCGAGTTCGTCGATCATTTCGGACGAGAGCGTGCGCGGAGGCAGCGAGCAGGCACTATCACCGGAGTGAATGCCGGCTTCCTCGATGTGCTCCATGATGCCAGCAATGAAGGCGTCGTTGCCGTCGGAGAGGCAGTCGACGTCGACTTCGATGGCGTTCGACAGGTAGCTGTCGAAGAGCAGCGGGTTCTTGCCGAGCAGGGTGTTGATCTGGCCGGTCTTGTCGTTCGGGTAGCGCTGCTTGATGTCCTCAGGCACCAGTTCCGGAACGGTGTCGAGCAGGTAGGTCTGCAGCTGGCTCTCGGCGTGGATGATCTGCATGGCGCGGCCGCCGAGGACGTAGGACGGACGCACGACCAACGGGAAGCCGATTTCGGTGGCGACCAGGCGGGCCTGCTCGACGGAGTAGGCGATGCCGTTGTTCGGCTGCGTCAGGTCGAGCTTGATCAGAAGCTTCTGGAAGCGGTCGCGGTCTTCGGCAAGGTCGATCATATCAGGCGCAGTGCCGAGGATCGGGATGCCGTTCTTCTCGAGCGCTTCGGCGAGCTTCAGCGGGGTCTGGCCGCCGAACTGCACGATGACGCCGACGACTTCGCCCTTTTCCTGCTCCGCGCGCAGGATTTCGATCACGTCTTCGGCCGTCAGCGGCTCAAAGTAGAGGCGATCTGACGTGTCGTAGTCCGTCGAGACCGTTTCCGGGTTGCAGTTGATCATGATCGCTTCATAGCCGGCGTCGCGGAGAGCGAAAGCGGCATGGCAGCAGCAATAGTCGAACTCGATGCCCTGGCCGATACGGTTCGGGCCACCGCCGAGGATGACGACCTTCTTGGCGGCGGAGACTTCGGCTTCAGAGCGAAGCTCCCCGACGAAAGGCGTTTCGTAGGTCGAGTACATGTAGGCAGTCGGCGAGGCGAACTCGGCAGCGCAGGTATCGATGCGCTTGAAGACCGGGCGGACGTTCAGGCTGTTGCGCAGTTCGGCGACTTCCTTCGGGCGCTTGCCCGTCAGCGTGGCGAGGCGGGCGTCGGAGAAGCCCATGGCCTTCAGCGTGCGCAGGTTCGTGGCATCTGCAGGCAGGCCATGCTCGCGGATGCGGGCTTCCATGTCGACGATCGCCTTGAACTGGGCGATGAACCACGGGTCGATCTTGCAGCCTTCGTGGACTTCTTCCGGGCTCATGCCCTGACGCAGCGCCTGGGCAACCATGCGCAGGCGATCCGGGGTCGGCGTGCCGATTGCAGCGCGGATGGCGTTCTGGCTGGATTCGCCTTCCTCGACACCGGGGATTTCGATTTCGTCGAGGCCGGTGAGGCCGGTTTCGAGGCCACGCAGCGCCTTCTGCAGCGATTCCGCGAAGGTGCGGCCGATCGCCATGACTTCACCGACCGACTTCATGGCGGTGGTCAGGACCGGCGAGGCGCCCGGGAACTTCTCGAATGCGAAGCGCGGGATCTTGGTGACGACGTAGTCGATCGACGGTTCGAACGAAGCAGGCGTTGCGCCGCCGGTGATGTCGTTGTCGAGTTCGTCGAGCGTGTAACCGACGGCGAGCTTGGCGGCGACCTTGGCGATCGGGAAGCCGGTGGCCTTCGATGCCAGCGCCGACGAGCGCGAGACGCGCGGGTTCATCTCGATGACGACGAGGCGGCCGTCCTTCGGGTTGACGGCGAACTGAACGTTCGAGCCGCCGGTCTCGACGCCGATCTCGCGCAGAACCGCGATCGAGGCGTTACGCATCATCTGGTATTCCTTGTCGGTCAGCGTCAGTGCCGGCGCGACAGTGATGGAATCGCCCGTGTGGACGCCCATCGGATCGATGTTTTCGATCGAGCAGATGATGATGCAGTTGTCCGCCTTGTCGCGGACGACTTCCATTTCATATTCCTTCCAGCCGAGAACCGATTCCTCGATCAGGACTTCGGTCGTCGGCGAGGCGTCGAGGCCGCCGCCGATGATCTCGAAGAACTCCGAGCGGTTATAGGCAATGCCGCCGCCGGTGCCGCCCATGGTGAAGGAGGGGCGGATGATGGCGGGCAGGCCGACGACGTCGATCGCCTGGGCGGCAATCGCCATGGCGTGGCTGATATAGCGCTGCTTGCGGTCGGTCTCGCCGAGGTTCCACTGGTTTTCCAGTTCGTCGAGCGCCTTGTCGAGCTCCTTTGCCTGATCTGGGCCGGAGAGGCTTTCCTTCAGCTTGTTGCGCTCGGCTTCATGCGTCTTGCGGTCGGCATCCTTGATGTCGGTGGCGTTGGCGAGCATCGAGCGCGGGGTTTCGAGGCCGATCTTTTCCATCGCCTCGCGGAAGAGGGCGCGGTCCTCGGCCTTGTCGATGGCGGCGGGCTTGGCGCCGATCATCTCGACATTGTAGCGATCGAGCACACCCATGCGCTTCAGGGAGAGCGCGGTGTTCAGTGCCGTCTGACCGCCCATGGTCGGCAGCAGCGCGTCGGGGCGTTCCTTGGCGATGATCTTGGCGACGACTTCGGGGGTGATCGGCTCGACGTAGGTCGCGTCGGCCAGACCCGGGTCGGTCATGATCGTGGCCGGGTTGGAGTTGACGAGGATGACGCGGTAGCCTTCCTCCTTCAGCGCCTTGCAGGCCTGGGTGCCGGAGTAGTCGAATTCGCAAGCCTGGCCAATGACGATCGGTCCTGCGCCGATGATGAGGATCGATTTGAGGTCTTGGCGCTTCGGCATGGGCGTTTTCCGTTTCCTAGCTGCGCAGAAAGCCGGCCAGGGTGGGAGGCACCGGCCGGGTCGCGCATATGATGGTCTTTTCAGGCTAGAAGCGGCTTATAGGCAAATGTATTTGTAAACGGAACCCCATAAATTACGGAATCGACAGGAATTGGCGGCTCTTGCCGGAGCCTAGCGGATGCCCGGCACCACGAGCGCCCTGATCTCGCCTTTTCGAGCAGGGTTGGAGATGACTTCGACGGCCTCCTCGAGGCCGATTTGACGGGAGATCAGCGGTTCGACCTTGATGGTGCCTGACGCAATGAGATCGGCGGCCCGCCGGTGCGTGAAGGGATTGATAAACGAGCTTGTGAGCTTGATCTCGCGAAAGAGGAGATCGAACGGCTCGATCGCGACCTTCACACCCTGCGGCATGACGCCGAGGATCACAACCGTGCCGCCGCGACGTGCGAGGCTTGCTGCCTGCTCGATCGTCTCGGCAACGCCGGCGCATTCGATCACGACGTCTGCGCCGCCGGGCAGCACGCCGTCCGTCGCCGTCAGGTGCGCGACGACCTCACGCGTCGAAGGGTCTACGCTGGCGGTCGCTCCAAGCTCCTCGGCGAGCCGACGCTTCTCCTCGCTGCGGGTCACGAGGACGACATTGGTTGCTCCCGCCAGCCGGGCCAACTGAACGACCAGCAATCCGATCACACCGCCGCCAAGCACGACGACGGAAGAGCCGGTGCGGATTTCGGCGAGGTCGACTCCGTGGATGCAGCATGCAAGCGGCTCGCAAAAGGCGCCGTGGAGGGGAGGCAGTGCATCGGGCAACTCGAAGGCCTGCTGCTGCGGTATGCAAACATACTCCGCAAAACCGCCGTCGCGATGGATGCCGATCGCCTGCAATTTGCGGCACAGATTGACGCGGCCGCGCTGGCATTCGGGGCAGCGGCCGCAGGCAATGTTGGGATCGCCGGTGACGCGCATGCCTTCGCGAAAGCCGCTGACACTGCCGCCTATTTTTTCGATGATCCCGGTGAACTCGTGGCCGAGCGTGACTGGTGGATTGGAAGGAAACTCTCCCTTGAACAGATGGCGATCGGTCCCGCAGATGCCGCAGGCCTCCACGCGGACAAGCAATTCGCCTTGAGCCGGTTCTGGCAGGTCCATCTCGCACAGAACCAGCTTCCCGGGCGCTTCGAGCCGCACCGCCTTCATCGCCTGTCTCCTCCTCAGCCTTCGTTGTGCAAGGAGGCCCGATTGTCGGTGTGTCGTCAAGGAGCGATGTCCTGGAAGTGCTCCTTGGCTTCCATGCAAAAATGTTCGTCCGGTCGACGTTTTTAATAGTACTGGTTCGTGAAAATTAATACTTAGTGTGCTTTCTATTTGGCATTGCAGACCAAAAGGCGGTTTGCTTGCGGGCATCCAGAATCACAATGGCTGATCGTGACAAAGCACTTGCAAATCTGAGAGCTTGGACCTTCGAGTTGCTGCCGCATGTCCGCCACCGACTAATGGCGGACGGTTGGCTCTATCTGGTGGTTCTGTTCTACTTCGTACTTGGTGTCCTGTTGCTGGTCGCTTACGGTCACGTCGAGATGATGTCCTTCGGGCTGTATTTCGACCAATGGACCTACCTGTTTCTGTTTTTAATGCCGCTCATAGCCGGCATTTTTGACTACGCACGGATCTTGCTTCGCTTTGGGGCGAAAAGATCGCTGGCGACACGAAGAGTGTTCTCACCCCATCGGTTAGCTCATCTTCTTTCAGGCATGGCGTTGCTGATGGCGCTGATGGTCTTTCAGGGCACGTTCACAACAATCAAGAATTTGTTGCCGGTTATTCGAGGCGGCTTTCTCTACGACCAATGGCTTGCAAAGACGGATGCACTGCTATCCTTTGGCCCAGACCCCTGGAAGATCCTACTGTCGATTGCCGGGCACGATGCGATCGTCAAACTCGTGGATTGGAATTACAGCGTATTGTGGTTCGCGGTTTGCTTCGGAACGCTGTTCTACGTAGCAACCTCGCCGCGAGCGGCTCCGGTACGCGTCCGCTATATTGGCATGTTCATGCTGGTCTGGGTGGTCTGCGGAAACATTCTCGCGGGTCTTTTCATGTCCGCCGGGCCAGTGTTCTACGGGGCAGTGACCGGCGACACCCAGCGCTTTGCGGAACTATTGAGCTTCCTGGCATCGCCTGACGGCCCCACGACCACCAGCATGGTTCAAAGCTACCTTTGGTCTCTTCATACGCACCATACACCGGGGCTCGGCTCCGGCATCTCAGCGTTTCCCAGCGTGCACGTGGGATTGGTTGCGCTGAATGCATTTTTCGCGGCGGAGATTTCGCGCCGTCTGGGTATCATCGCCTTCTGTTACACCGCGTTCGTCATGGCCAGCTCCGTCTATCTGGGCTGGCACTACGCGGTGGATGGCTATGCGTCACTACTCGTCGTGGGCACCAGCCACTTTGCGCTTAAACGGATGTTGGAACGCGACCGCGGACCAGTCGCGGACGCCCCTGAGGCAGCGGTCGCAATCGCCTGACTACGCGCAGACACAAAATCTAGCAAACGATTGACCTGCCGTTTTCGGCAAGGCTGCCGCCCCGAGATAGCTGGAATTTCCTGATCGCCGAGATATATAGATAACGACCGAAGGTTTAGTCCGGGAGAACCATTATGGAATGGAAAGGCCGGCGCCAGTCCGACAATATCGAAGATCGCCGTGGCGATCCTTCCATGGGCGGATTGGGCAGAGGAGGGGGCTTCAGTTTTCCGTCGGGCGGCGGCATGGGCCGGCGCGGCGGCGGCTTGAGCATCGGCACCATCATATTCCTGGTCGTCATCTATCTTGTCCTGAAGGCCATGGGTATCGACCTGCTACAGATCATGGACGGCGGCACGACGACGGGCGGCCCAGGCTATGAGCAGAGCGAGTCCGGCGGTCAGACGCCCGCCAACGATGAAATGACCGCCTTCGTTCGCACCGTCCTTGCCGAGACCGAGGACACTTGGAACGGGATCTTCCAGTCTCAGGGCCGTCAGTACGAGGAGCCTCGGCTCGTCCTCTTTTCCGGGCAGACGCAGTCAGCGTGCGGTTTTGCCTCGGCAGCGACCGGGCCGTTCTATTGCCCGAGCGATCACAAGGTCTATCTCGACACTGCCTTCTTCAACCAACTGAGCCGCCAATTCGGCGCCTCCGGCGATTTTGCAGAGGCCTACGTGGTTGCCCACGAGGTCGGCCATCATGTTCAGAATCTGCTCGGCATCCTGCCTAAGTTCAATGAGGCACGCCAGCGGATGAGCGAGACGGAAGCGAACAAGTTGTCGGTCCGTGTAGAGCTGCAGGCAGATTGCTTCGCTGGCATATGGGGCAAGTTCACCGAGCAGAAGGGTATCCTCGAAGCCGGCGACCTCGAGGAGGCGTTGAACGCCGCGCAGAAGATCGGCGACGACACGCTGCAGAAGCGCAGCCAGGGCTACGTGGTGCCGGAGAGTTTCAACCACGGCACGTCCGAGCAGCGGGCGCGGTGGTTCAAACGCGGCTTCGACAGTGGGCAGTTGTCCGCCTGCGATACGTTCTCAGGGCCCGTATGAGGTTCGGCAGCCTCTCCCGCGGGGCGAGGCTGGACCAGATCACTTTTCACTGTCCATGTGCTTGAGTTGGGCTTCGGGATAGCGGGCGCCGGCTGCAGCATCCTTGGGGACGGCTCGTTCGATGGTAGCCATGTCTTCTGCGGACAATTGCACAGCGCGTGAGCCGAGTGCCTCCGTCAGCCGGTCGCGTCGCCGTGCACCTATCAGAGCCACGATGTCCTGCCCTTGAGCGGACACCCAGGCGATGGCGATCTGCGCCACCGATACCTGCTTCGCCTGCGCGATCTTGCGCAACTCCTCCACGAGCGCGAGGTTCTGATCGATATTGCCGTCCTGGAAGCGCGGGCTCATGCCGCGGAAATCGCCGGTGCCGCTTCCCTGTCCCTTCTGCCAATGGCCGCTGATCAGGCCGCGTGAGAGAACGCCGTAGGCGGTAATGGCAATGCCGAGTTCGCGGCAGGTCGGCAGTATTTGGTCCTCTATGCCGCGTGAGATCAACGAATACTCGATCTGCAGGTCGCAGATCGAATGGGTGCTCGCCGCCCGGCGAATGCTGTCCGCGCCGACTTCGGACAGGCCGACATGCCTTATATAACCAGCCTTGATCATGTCGCCGATCGTGCCGACCGTCTCCTCGATCGGAACATTGGGATCCAGGCGCGCAGGGCGGTAAACATCGATGTAGTCGACGCCGAGGCGTTTCAGCGTATAGGCAAGGAAGTTCTTGATCGCCGCCGGGCGGGAGTCGTAACCGCTCCAGTTGCCGACCGGATCGCGTAGCGCTCCGAATTTGACGCTGATGACGACCTCATCCCGCTTACGGTCGTTCAGCGCTTCGCCTATCAACATTTCGTTATGGCCCATGCCATAGAAATCGCCGGTATCAAGCAGATTGATGCCGACGTCGAGAGCCGCGTGGATCGTTGCGATGCTTTCGCTGCGGTCGGATGGCCCGTACATGCCGGACATGCCCATGCAGCCGAGTCCGATCGCCGACACCATGGGACCGGTTTTTCCCAATCGATGCATCTCCATTTCTGTCTCCATGCATGTGTTGATGTTCGGACGAGTTTTAGCGCGCCGGCCTTCGTGCGATAATCCATGCAAATGTGAACGGGCTGTACGGGAAAATGCACGATGGAAGACCTTCCCCTCAATGATGTGGATGCCTTCACAGCCATTGCAAGGGAGCGCAGCTTTCGCGCGGCGGCGCGCAAGCGTGGCGTTTCGGCTTCGTCGCTCAGCGACTCGCTGCGCCGCCTCGAGGAGCGCGTCGGCGTTCGCCTGCTCAATCGAACGACGCGCAGTGTCACACCGACGGAGGCGGGAGAACGGTTGCTCGAGCGGCTTGCACCCGCTCTAGGGGAAGTTTCCCAGGCACTCCAGCAGCTCGACACATTTCGCGACAACCCGAGCGGGACGTTGCGGCTCAACGTGCCGATGATCGCCGTACGGCTGTTTCTGCCCGATCTCGCCAATCGCTTTTTGAGGCGTTATCCGCAGATCTCGCTTGAGATCGTCGGCGAAGACTCTTTCGTCGATGTGCTTGCCGCCGGCTATGACGCCGGCATTCGCTATGACGAGCGTCTCGAGCGGGACATGATTGCTGTGCCAATTGGGCCGCGCAGGCAGAGATATGTCACGGCCGCCGCGCCGGATTATCTGGCGCGGCGTGGTGTACCCAAGCACCCGCGCGATCTGCTTGAGCACGATTGCGTCCGGCACCGCTTCCTCAGCGGAACCGCTTTGCCATGGGAGTTCGAGCGCGGCGAAGAAACCTTGATGATTACGCCGAAGGGGCCGATTGTCGCCAATGCAATCGATATGGAAGTTTCTGCCGCCGTTGCGGGGCTTGGGATCATACGCACATTCGAGGAGGTCGTCTCCCCGGCCGTCGAAACGGGTGCGCTCGTGCCTGTTCTCGAAGAATGGGTGAGTGAATTTTCCGGGCCATTTCTCTACTATGCCGGTCGTAAGCATTTGCCACCCTCGCTTCGCGCTTTTGTCGACTTCGTCAAAGGCGAACGGGTCAAAGGCGGCTAGAATCTGCCTTTGTTCCGCTTCTCCATCAACAGAAGTCGTGCGCCTATCAAAAGATTTGAAATGTTCACGGATTGTTTCGCTAATATGCGTGAGCTATGTAACATGATCGGCGACGAGTTCGTCTTTCCAGAAAACAACCTACTGTAGAGATCTCTGATGCTCGATCCGAAATTCGTTCGTCGTGGCCTCTTCCTCGTCTTCATGATCCTGTTTCTCGACGTGATCGGGATCGCGATCATCATGCCGGTACTGCCGGCGTATTTGGAGCAATTGACGGGTGGCTCGGTAAGCGACGCAGCCCTCGACGGCGGGTGGCTGCTCGTCGTTTATGCGGGCATGCAATTCCTGTTTGCGCCATTTCTCGGCAATCTCAGCGATCGTTTCGGGCGACGTCCGATCCTGCTGCTGTCGGTGCTGACTTTTGCTATCGACAATTTCATCTGTGCGGTGGCAACCAGCTTCTGGATGCTGTTCGTGGGCCGGGCGCTGGCCGGCCTTAGCGGCGGCAGTTTTGCGACCTGTTCCGCCTACATTGCCGATATCAGCAACGATGAAAATCGCGCCAAGAATTTCGGGCTGATCGGTATTGCCTTCGGCGTCGGTTTCACGATCGGACCGGTCATTGGCGGCGTCCTCGGCGAATTCGGACCCCGGGTGCCGTTCCTCGGAGCCGCGGCGCTCTCATTCGCAAATTTCGTTGCGGCCTACTTCCTGTTGCCCGAGACCTTGGACGCTAGGCACCGTCGGGCCTTCGAATGGAAACGCGCCAATCCACTCGGCACGCTGAAGCAGATGCGGAGCTATCCGGGCATCGGCCCGATCTGTGCCGTCATGTTCCTCTTCTGGCTGGCGCATGCCGTCTATCCGGCCGTCTGGTCCTTCGTATCGACCTATCGCTACGGTTGGAGCGAGGGGCAGATCGGCCTATCACTCGGCATCTATGGGATCGGTGCGGCCTTCGTCATGGCTGTCATTTTGCCGAGGATTGTGCCGGTACTTGGCGAGTGGAAGACGGCTGTGCTTGGCTTATCCTTTTCCGTTGTCGGCCTGACCGGCTACGCCTTCGCGTGGGAGGGCTGGATGGTCTATACTGTTATCGTGCTGACCGTGATGGAGAACGTCGCCGATCCGCCGCTCAGAAGTATTGCTGCAGCCAAGGTGCCGCCGTCGGCTCAGGGAGAGTTGCAGGGGGCGCTGACCAGCCTCAGCAGCATCACGACAATTGTCGGGCCACTGATCTTTACCCAGCTGTTCGGCTACTTCACGCGGCCAGAGGCCCCGGTGCGCTTCGCCGGAGCTCCATATCTGCTCGCGGCCGTCATCATCCTGATTGCAGCCCTCGTGTTTCTAGCGAGGGTGCGCACGATCAAAGCCGCCGAGGTCGTGGAACAGCCAGCGGAGTGAGCCATCAGAATTCGTGATGCGATGATGAATTTTTCATCATTTGCACAGTTTTGCGTAGTTCTTTGCCGGGCTTTGAACTAAGCCCTGTTGATTACTTTGCCGCAAGTTGCGGCCATCACCAATTCAATCACAGGAACAGTGTCATGGACACGCCGATCGACGCGCGCAAGCTTGCGCCGAAAACCGATAACCATTGGGCTGCGCATTTCCGCGCGACGCTGGCGCTCGGCATCCCGCTGATCGGCGCGCAGCTTGCCCAGCTTGGCATCAACACGACCGATGTGATGATCGTCGGCCGTCTCGGTGCGGAGAATCTGGCTGCGATGGTATTGTCGGCACAGTTCCTTTTCACGATCCTCGTCTTTGGGTCGGGCTTTGCCATTGCTGTCATACCGATGGTCGCACAAGCCTACGGCAAGGGCGACGTCGTCAGCGTGCGCCGCTCGCTGCGCATGGGTCTATGGGTCGTGCTGGCCTATTGGGTGATCATGCTGCCGGCATTCTTCAACTCTGAGCGGATATTGCTCGCCGCCGGGCAGAAGCCGGACGTGGCGGCACTGGCGCATGGCTACATCCTGATCGGCCAGTTCGGCGTGCTGCCTGGCCTGCTCTATAACGTCATGCGGGCGCTGGTGAGCGCGATCGGGCGTGCGGCCGTCATTCTGAACGTGACGATCGCAATGCTCGTGCTGAACGCCTTCTTTGCCTATGCGCTGGTGCTCGGCCATTTCGGCTTTCCGGCGATGGGCCTGGAGGGCGCGGCGATCGTGTCAGTGGTCGTGCAGATTGCCGGCTTCCTGTTCATCGTTGGCTATGTCCAGAGCAGGGCGGAGACGCGACGCTACGAAATTTTCGTGCGCTTCTGGCGTCCGGACTGGAAGGCATTCTGGGAGGTTGTCCGTCTCGGTCTGCCGATCAGCGTGACGATCCTGGCCGAGGTGAGCCTCTTTACCGTGGCGTCGCTGCTGATGGGGCATATCGGAACGATCGAGCTTGCCGCTCACGGCATCGCGCTGCAATGGGCCTCGATCGCCTTCATGATCCCGCTCGGCTTGTCGCAGGCGGCAACCGTTCGGGTTGGTGTAGCGCATGGGCAGGGTGATTACACTGCAGTCGTGCGGGCCTCGATCGCTGTCGTCGTCATCGCCTGTGTGATTGCTGTCGCCGGTAGCATTGTGTTTGCTGCCGTTCCTGAATTCCTGGGAAGCTGGTTCCTCGATACCAAATTACCGGAGGCGCCGCAGGTGCTTGCCTATGCCGGGCCGCTGATCGTCGTGGCGGGTCTGTTTCAGTTGGTCGATGGCCTGCAGGCAATCGCCAATGGATTGTTGCGTGGTCTGAAGGATGCGCGCGTGCCGATGATTCTGGCGCTGATTGCCTATTGGCCGATCGGGTTCTTCCTCGCCTGGGCCTTTGCGTTCCCGCTTGGCTTTGGTGGTATCGGCATCTGGTTCGGCTTCCTGGTCGGGCTTGCGGCGGCAGCCGTGATGCTTTGCGGACGCTTCTACCTGCTTCTCCGTCGCGAGAAGGATATGGCCGGCGTCTAGCCGGCCAATTCGGAATCAAGCCGCCACCGGCTTGTAGTTGGCAATGTCGGCGCGAATGCCGAGCCGCTGAAACAGCGCCTGCGGATCGAAGTTTCGGGCGCGATGGGCGGCTTGCACCGCAGCCTTCACCCGTTCGATCACCTCGGCGCTTTCCCATTGGGCAATCGTCACGAAATTGAATTCGCCCGGGCCGGAAACCTGTTCCAGCACCTGATGGCTGATAAAACCGTCCTGCGCCCGCAAAACCTCGTGCGTCTTCAGCACGTTCATCAGAAACTCCTCGCGCGCAGCCTCCGGAACCGCAAACTTGTCGATCCGGTAAAACTCTCCATTCATCCTCATCTCCTTTGCTTTGGATGTCACCAACGCGGGTGTAATTCCTCAAGTTAAGTTGAGGTCAATAGGCCGAAACAACAATGTCCACTGGCGAGCATGGGCGAATGGACGACATCGGGGCTGACGCTGCGGTTAGGCGGTGAACCCGTAAGCCCGAAATGATCATGGGCGGTCGTGAGGACCCGATCCGCTTGTGCGTGCAGGCCGGAGAGCGGTGCCTTCGGAGTGATCTGGTCAACGAAGCGGCATCGGATTGTAGCCAACCTCATTTCTGCGTAGCATCGGCCAAGCCGTATTTCAGCAACTTGGGGGAGAGCTGCAGCATGGCGAAGCTCGTATTTGCTTTGAACCAGTCCCTTGATGGTTACGTCGACCATACGGAATTTTCGCCTGATCCCGCGCTCTTTCGTCATTTCATTGATGACGTTCGCGGCCTTGCCGGCAGTGTGTACGGTCGTCGCATGTATGAGGTGATGCGGTACTGGGACGACGACCGTTCCGAGTGGGACGACGCGAAGCGCGACTATGCAGCGGCATGGCGGCGCCAACCGAAATGGGTCGTGTCGCGCTCGTTGCAATCAGTAGGGCCGAACGCCACCCTTGTCGTGGATAACGTCGAGACGACGATACGCGGGCTGAAAACGCGACTGGATGGGGACATTGAAGTTTCCGGGCCTGAGTTGGCGCGAAGTCTGACCGATCTCGGTCTGGTCGATGAGTATCGGCTGTACCTCCATCCCGTCGTGCTTGGTCGCGGCAAACCGCTTTTTGCAGGCCCGCGGCCGCCGCTGCGCCTGGTCGCGAGCGATCGAATCGGCGCAGACGTGATCAGGTTGACATATGTTCCAGCATAGGCGCGCCACCAACCCGACGGCCTGCTCGCCTCGAGCCCCCAGTGGCCTACAGCCTAGTAGTTATACATCGACATCGGATCATTGACGCAGGCGTAGTCCAGCAGACACTGTTTCCCGCTGCCGTCACGCAAACTTGCCGTACTCAGCTTGTCGCCAGGCCCACACTGCGCCGGCGGATAGCGAAAGTTGCGGCCGCCGAAGCCGAGACGGACATAGACCTTTTTGGACTGGCGTATGATCTGCGCGAGCTGCGCGCAGCTGTAATCTTTTGCATCGACCTTCACAGGCCCGGCGGCAAGAGATACCGTCGGGAGCAAGCACGCAACTGCTAGTATCAAGCACCTCATGGCTGCCTCCCTCACTGAAATGCAGTAAATCAGCAGTTGCGGCACCTTTCAAACGGATATCGCGTGGCTGCGGTCGCAGCTGCGCGTAATAGCTGCAAAAAATAAAAAAGCCCGCCGGAGCGGGCTTTAGAATTGCAGGAATGCGTCTCAGCGCTCTGCGAGGGCTTCCTCGCCCTTCTTCGCGCGCACCAGATTGATAAAGCGACGGAAGAGGTAGTGGCTGTCCTGCGGGCCGGGGGAAGCCTCCGGGTGGTGCTGAACCGAGAAGATCGCCTTGCCGGCGACGCGCAGGCCGCAGTTGGTGCCGTCGAAGAGGGAAACGTGAGTCTCTTCAACGCCATCGGGCAGAGACTTCGTGTCGACCGCGAAGCCGTGGTTCATCGAGACGATCTCGACCTTGCCCGTGGTGTGGTCCTTGACCGGATGGTTGGCGCCGTGGTGGCCCTGGTGCATCTTTTCGGTCTTGGCGCCGAGCGCGAGTCCCAGCATCTGATGGCCGAGGCAGATGCCGAAAACCGGAATGTCGGTCTTGATCAGTTTCTGGATGACGGGAACGGCGTATTCGCCCGTTGCGGCCGGGTCGCCCGGGCCGTTCGACAGGAAGATGCCGTCGGGCTGCATGGCGAGAACTTCCTCGGCGCTCGTAGTCGCCGGCATGACGGTGACCTTGCAGTCAAGGCCGGCAAAGAGGCGCAGGATGTTGCGCTTTACGCCGTAGTCGAGGCAGACGACGTGGTACTTGGCGTCTTCGGCCCTCAGCTCTCCGTAGCCTTCGTTCCAGATCCACGGGGTCTGCGCCCACTGCGACGACTGGCCCGACGAAGCGATCTTGGCGAGGTCGAGGCCTTCGAGGCCGCTCCAGGCCTTGGCTTCCGCCTTCAGCGTCTCGACGTCGAAGACGCCGTTCGGATCATGGGCGATGACCGCGTTCGGGGAACCATTTTCACGGATCCAGGCGGTCAGCGCACGCGTGTCGATGCCGCAGAGGCCGATGATGCCGCGAGCCTTCAACCAGGCGTCGAGGTGCTTGACGGCGCGGTAGTTGGACGGATCGGTGATGTCGGCCTTGAAGATGACGCCGACCGCGCCGTGGCGTGCCGCCGGCGTCAGGTCTTCGATGTCTTCGTCGTTGGTGCCGATGTTGCCGATGTGCGGGAAGGTGAAGGTGACAATCTGGCCGAGATAGGAAGGGTCGGTCAGGATCTCCTCGTAGCCGGTCAGCGCCGTGTTGAAGACCACCTCGGCCTGGACCTTGCCGGTCGCGCCGATGCCCTTGCCTTCAATGACGGTTCCGTCTGCGAGAACGAGCAGGGCGGTCGGCTTTTCGGTTGTCCAGGGTGCTGTCGCGGTCATCTTCATCCCGTTTCCGGCGGCCACACGTCCTTGGGCAACGTTGGCCGGCCATTTGGTTCGCAAGCATACGCACGCGGCAAGGCGCGCGCTCTCAGGCCTGATCACGAATTTTGGTGCAGGTGGCGGTAAATAGCCACGCTATTGCGCGAGGTCAATCTTTGTACCGCACATTCTGCCGGTTTTCTCGCGCTTTCTGCCGTCGTTTTCCGCAATTTATTTGATCCCATGCATTCGCGTGGTTTATGAAGCGGCAACCAAACAGGAGTGATTATGATGTTGCGCGATCAACTCGCCGCCGCCCTCAAGGATGCCATGAAGTCCAAGAACGCCGAGCGTCTCTCGACGGTTCGCCTGATTCAGGCCGGGATCAAGGACCGTGACATCGCCAATCGCGGCGCAGGCAAGGAAGAGGCCAGCGACGACGAGATTCTGCAGATCCTTGCCAAGATGGTGAAGCAGCGCGACGAATCGGCGAAGATCTACGAAGAGAACGCCCGGCCGGAGCTGGCTGCCAAGGAGCGCGCCGAGATCACCGTGCTGCAGGACTTCCTGCCGAAACAGCTCTCCGACGCGGAAGTCCGCAGCAATATTGCGGCGATCATCGCCGAGACCGGTGCTGCCGGGCCGAAGGACATGGGCAAGGTGATGGCGGTGCTCAAGGAGCGCTATGCCGGCCAGATGGATTTCTCCAAGGCCTCCGGCGCGGTCAAGGAGCAGCTGAACTGATCAGCGCAGGCTCGCCGTCTTCCCGGCGGCGGGCCCAAGCACCGCCTCCGCGGCAGCGTCGACAACGGCGAACTTGGCTGCTTGGTAGCCCCAATATTCCATGACAAAACCCTGCGAGAGCCAGGTATCGCCTTTGTAGGGCGGCTGAGTCCAGCCGACGCTTCCCATTTCCGAGGCCTGCGTCAGCAGGCGCTTCAGATGCGTGTTGGAGATCATGAACTGGTCACGGATGTCCTTTAGCGACAATCGCCCGATGTCGACCCGATCCGACCTGCGATCGAAGGTGTCGATGCGGCTCATGAGGTAGTCCATGATCAGGCCACCGGAATTGGCCCAGTTGAACAAATTGTATGTTGCGCCGGGATCGCGCACGGCGTCGCTATCGATGATCGCCTTGGAAATCAGCGGCTGCATCTTGGCGAAGGCAGACGGATCGGCGTTGATCCGGTCCAGCCGATTGCCGCCGTCCAGACTATCAAGAATGAAAAGGTGGGTGGCGAGCCATCGGAAGAAGTGTTCGTGGGCGGTCTCGGTCGGCTCCAACAGGCGCGTGCGCTTGTCGCTTGCGCTCTCGACAGGGCGAAGAAACCGGTAGGCGAGCATTTCCTGGATGAAAGCAGCGGCGGTATTGCGGCTTGCAATCCTGTTCGCCACAACGAAGGCGATGAAACGGCCCGAATAGAGGCCTAGCTTCGGTTCGCCGGGATAGCCGAAATGAAGGGCGAAACCGGCATGGGCCATCAGCCAGCGCTGTTGAGCGGCGAAGATCGAAGCGATACGCGGGCTTTCGCGATAGATCGCCAGCATTTCGCGGGCGCAATGCAATACGGCCACAAAGAAGGCATCGCTTTCTAAAAAATCTTCAACTCTATGTGGCATTCGACCATCCCGCTATCTCGCTTCATTGGGCATCGTGCGATAACTGTCAATGCCTTCTGCGGCCGCTGGTGGCGACGAAAATATCAAAAAATGAAACCTAGGGGCGAAATTAAAGAAGGCAGGAGCTGGGGGTGCTCCTGCCTTCTTGCTCTTTGCTTCCGGTGGCGACGCAGGACCGAGATCCAAGCCAGCGGGTACTCGCAAAGGCACCCTCGCGAGGCGGCGCCGGGGGTAGGGATGGTGCCTCGCTTGGGGATCGCTTTGTTGACCCTGAGGTTATTGCGGCGCGGCAAGTGATTCAAATTACAAAAAAATAATGATTGGCGCCGGAGCCTGCCTCAGGTGTGGCATTTGCGCTAAGGATTGTGACTTCGGTGCAGGAAAACACCGTTCACAGCGGTCCAGAAGCCGTTGTTCTGCCATCGATTTTTGACGATCGGCAAGAAATTCGTCGCTCCCGATGCTGACGTTGCATACACGTAAAAGGCGGGCTCGGCCTGTCAGTGTCGCACCCCATGTCGCAGGGGTGGTAACGCATTTTTGAACGCGCTGATGGGACAATTTCCGATGGCGCGACGATCCTGTGAATAGCGCGTCGTTTGGGCAAATGCCGTGGCATGTGCTGACGAACCTGCTTATATGGACCCCAATCAAGAGGTTCCAATGCGCTTTTCCAACTCCTTTCTCGACGAGATACGCGATCGCGTGCCGATTTCGGACGTAATCGGTCGTCGCGTGAGCTGGGACAAACGCAAGACCAATGTCTCTCGCGGGGACTATTGGGCCTGCTGCCCGTTTCACGGGGAGAAGTCACCGAGCTTTCACTGCGAGGACCGCAAGGGACGCTACCACTGCTTCGGCTGTGGCGTCACCGGCGACCACTTCCGCTTCCTGACCGACCTTGAGGGATTGAGTTTTCCGGAAGCCGTGCAGCAGATCGCTGACATGGCGGGCGTTGCCATGCCGATTGCCGATCCGGTCATGGAGAAGCGCGAGAAGGAGCGTACCTCGCTTCTCGACGTGATGGAACTAGCGACCACGTTCTTCCAGGATCAGTTGCAGACGGCGAATGGCGCGCGGGCGCGCGCCTACCTCCGTGATCGCGGGCTGACGGGACGGACGATCGAGACCTTCCGGCTTGGCTTCGCGCCTGATAGCCGCAATGCCCTGAAGGAGTTTCTGGCAGGAAAGGGTGTTGGCAAGGAGCAGATCGAGGCGTGCGGTCTGGTTGTCCATGGTCCCGATATTCCGGTTTCCTATGATCGCTTCCGCGACCGCATCATGTTTCCGATCCTGTCATCCCGCGAGAAGGTCATCGCCTTCGGCGGACGTGCGATGTCACCGGATGCTCCCGCGAAGTACCTCAATTCCAATGAGACTGAGCTCTTCCACAAGGGCAATGTGCTTTACAATTTCGCGCGCGCCCGCCGTGCGACGCAGGGTGCAAGCGGTGAGGGCACGATCATCGCCGTCGAAGGCTATATGGACGTGATCGCGCTGCATCAGGCCGGTGTGGAGAATGCCGTGGCGCCGCTCGGCACGGCTCTGACCGAGAACCAGCTCGAACTCCTCTGGAAGATGACGCCACAGCCGGTACTTTGCTTCGACGGAGACGGCGCCGGCATTCGCGCCGCCAATCGTGCCGCCGATCTTGCGCTCCCGCACATCAAGCCGGGGCGTACCGTGCGCTTTGCTCTCCTCCCCGACGGCAAGGATCCGGACGATCTCGTCCGCGACGAGGGCCGCGCACCTTTCGATAAGGTCATGAGCCAAGCGAAGCCTCTGGCAGAAATGATCTGGAGCCGTGAGATCAATACCGGGCAGTTCGAGACGCCCGAAGGGAAAGCGGAGCTCGAAGCGCGGTTGAAGCAGCTGGTTGCCGTCATTGCCGATGAAAATGTGCGCCGGCACTACCAACAGGATATGCGCGACCGCCTGAACAGCTTCTTTCAGCCGCAATTCCAGAATCGCGGCAATGAGCGGCGAAGCTTTGATCGCGGCTCCGGCCAATCGCGTGGCCGAGGCAACGAAGGCCCACGTGGTCCGCGGCTTTCCGGAGGCGGCATTTCAGATCGGCTGGCGCGCTCGGGACTGGTGAAGGGCCATCAGGAAACACCGGCGTTGCGCGAGAGCGTGTTGGCTCTGACCGTCATCAATCATCCTGCCTTGATGCAGGACGAATATGATGAGATCGCTTCCATCGATTACGACAACCGCGAACTGCAGCGGCTTTGGTCGGTGATGCTCGGCGCTGCCGCTGCCGTCGCCGGGCCGCACCTGACGCGCGAATACCTGCTGGAGCGTATGGAGGAGCAGGGGTTTGGCGCGCTGCTGCAGGGTCTTGAGCAGCAAATCCGCAACGCCCGGCTTTGGATCGCCACGTCAGAGGCGGCGATGGAGGATGCACGCGAAGGCTACCGGCAGGCGCTCGCCTTCCACAAACGCGCCAAGGCTTTGCGCTTCCAGAAGATCGAACTTGAGCGTGAGATCGCCGCAGCGACCGAGGCCGGCAACGGGGACGTGATCGACCAGCTGATGCGCGCGCTCCAGGAGGTCCATTTCGAAGGGCTTCGCCTCGAGAATCAGGAAGCAATCATTGACGGCTTCGGCGTGCTCTCCGGTCGCGTCAAGGGAGCGGCGAGCCATTGAGGGATCCGAAGGACCGAGAATTTTCCGCTGGCGATGCGTTGTTCGGCGCCGAGCGGTCGCCACTTGCGATTCTCAACCGCGTCTACGGCTATCCCGCCTTTCGTGGCAAGCAGCAGCAAGTGGTCGATCATGTCGTCTCGGGGGGAGATGCCGTCGTTCTTTTCCCGACCGGGGCGGGCAAGTCGCTCTGCTTCCAGATTCCGGCGCTCTGCCGCGAGGGTCTCGGCATTGTCGTTTCGCCGCTAATTGCGCTGATGCGCGATCAAGTGGAAGCGATGAAGCAGATCGGCATCAGGGCGGCGGCGCTGAATTCCACGCTGTCGCGCGAGGAGTTCATCGACGTTCGCCGCGCGATTTCCACGGGCAAGCTCGATCTCCTCTACGTCACACCCGAGCGCATTCTTCTGGATGGATTTCGCGATACGATTGGTAATGCGAGAATTTCGCTTTTCGCTATCGACGAGGCGCACTGTGTTTCCCAATGGGGACATGATTTCCGCCCCGAATATCGCGAGCTCGGCAAGCTTGCGGAACAGTTCCCGGGTGTGCCGCGCATCGCGTTGACGGCCACGGCAGACCCGCATACCCGCGAGGATATCATCGAGCGCCTGGCGCTGAACAATGCCAAGGTCTTCACGACCAGCTTTGACCGGCCGAACATTTCCTATGAGATCGTCGAGCGGGACCAGCCGCGCCAGCAGTTGCTGCGGTTTCTCGCCGGCCACAAGGGCAACAGCGGCATCGTCTATTGCCTGTCGCGCGCCAAGGTCGAGGATACGGCCGAGTGGTTGAACGGCCACGGCATCCGAGCGCTGCCCTACCACGCCGGCATGGACCGGGCACTTCGGGACGCCAACCAGGACGCCTTTCTGAAAGAGGAAGAGCTTTGTCTCGTTGCAACTGTCGCCTTCGGCATGGGGATCGATAAGCCGAACGTTCGCTACGTCGCGCATCTCGACCTGCCGGGCTCGGTCGAGGCCTATTATCAGGAGACCGGTCGCGCCGGGCGTGACGGTCTGCCGTCCGAGGTCTGGATGGCGTACGGCATGGCCGATGTCATCCAGCGGCGGCGGATGATCGACGAGGGTGGAGCGGCCGACGATATCAAACGTGTAGAGCGTTCCAAGCTCAATGCGCTGCTGGCAATTTGCGAGACTGCTTCGTGTCGGCGTCAGGCGATCCTCGCGCATTTCGGCGAGGCGTATGCCGGCAAGTGCAGCGGCTGCGATACCTGCCTGAAGCCGGTTGAAACCTGGGACGGTACCGAGGCCGCGATCAAGGCGCTCGCGGCGATCTATCGCACAGGCGAGCGCTTCGGCACCGGGCATGTGGTCGATGTCCTGCTCGGCAACGTCAACGAGAAGACGGAGCGCTTCGGCCACACGACGATGCCGGTCTTCGGCGCGGGCAACGATCTGCCGGCGCGCACCTGGCAATCGGTCTTCCGGCAATTGCTCGCCATGGGGTTGGTCAGGGTCGATCAGCAGGCCTTCGGGGCCTTGAAGCTGGAGCCGGAGGCCCGCGCCGTGTTCAAGCATGAACGGGTGGTCTTTTTCCGCAAGGATCGCCCGGTTGCCGAACGCCGCTCGAAGCGCGTGGCGCAGGCCGAGCGTCGGTCGGTGCTGGCCGGTGACGACAACGTGCTTTTCGAAGCGCTGCGTGCCGAGCGGACAGCCATTGCCCGTTCGCTCGGCGTTCCGCCTTATGTCGTCTTCCCGGATACGACGCTGATCGCCTTCGCGACGGAGCGACCGCGCACGCATAAGGAAATGCTCAGTGTTTCCGGCGTCGGCCAGTCGAAGCTTGAGCGCTACGGAGACGCGTTTCTGGACGTGATCCTCAGCCACGACAGCTAGGCATTTGACCTCGTGGCGCAACGGTGCCATCTTTCGCAACGGAAATAATGGGATAGCCGCCCAGTTAGTGTGCTCGGTGCGGCTGTTCGGCTTACGTGAACTGACCTCCCAGCATTGCAGAGAACAGCCCACAGTACCCCGACTGACAAAACGGAGAGTGTTGGATGCCAGGCCCGTCGCCATCGCAGCAGCGTTCAGCGCTAGGATCTTTGGTGTTAATTGCTGCCGTGGTCGCCTTTGGCGCCGGCGCTTTTGCGTACACAGCCGGGTGGCTTTCCCCGGGTCGCCTTACCTCCACAAAGCTTGTCAGTGCCTTGGCGCCTCCCGGCGGACCCGCTCTTGGCCATCGGCGAAATCACGCGAAGGGTGTCTGCTTCACTGGCGTATTCGAAGCGAACGGCAATGGTGTCGCGCTGTCGCGGGCGACCGTATTCGCGGCGGGACAATATCCGGTCGTGGGGCGCTTCAACCTGGCGACACCCGACCCGAACGCGGCCGATCCCACCGTTAGGGTGCGCGGGCTCGGCGTGCAGATTTCGACACCAGACGGGGAGGTCTGGCGGATGGCGATGATCGATCCGCCGGTCTTTGCCGTGTCCACGCCGCAGGGATTCTATGAGCTGCTGCAGGCGGCCGGGAGCAAGGATCCCGCGGCAATGAAAACGTTCGTGGGGGCTCATCC
The DNA here is from genome assembly GCF_024808055.1 of Rhizobium sp. BK176. Lineage (NCBI taxonomy): Bacteria > Pseudomonadati > Pseudomonadota > Alphaproteobacteria > Hyphomicrobiales > Rhizobiaceae > Rhizobium > Rhizobium sp. BK176. The sequence goes on from NZ_JANUBV010000011.1 coordinate 226,605, forward strand.
GGAGTTCGCCGCGTTCGGCGAATGGGCAACGAAGGCTCCCTGGACTGCCAGCTACGCGGAAGTAACCTTCAACGGCCTCAATGCATTCATTTTCACGGATGGCGCGGGCAATGAGCACGCCGTTCGCTGGTCATTGCGGGCAGACGCGCAAGCGATGCCGATCACGAGCGAGGATTTTGCCAAGCTCGGTCCCAATCACTTGGAGGACGAGATTGCCGAACGCGTCGCGACGTCGCCGCAACGCTGGACGCTCGTGCTGACGGTCGCCGAGCCATCCGATCCGACGTCCGATCCGACAAAGGCCTGGCCGCCGGAGCGACGGACCGTTGAACCCGGTACGCTGGTCGTGCAGAAAATCGAGCCGGAGGCCGACGGCCCATGTCGAGACATCAATTTCGATCCGACCATTCTGCCTGATGGCATCAAGGTTTCCGACGATCCGTTCCCGGCAGCCCGCTCCGCTGCCTATGCCAAATCCTTCGATCTGCGCACCTCGGAAGCAAGCCATTATCCCCGAACAGCAGCGAGCGTAAAGCCATGACGGGCACGAACACGCACTTCAGCACCCTCCAGCGTCTGTTGCATTGGGTGATGGCGATCGGCATCCTGACAATGCTCTTCATCGGTGTCGGGATGGTGTCCACCATCGGGCGGCAATACGTGCCGTTGCTGGTGACACACAAGACGCTGGGCATTGCCATTCTCGTTCTTGCGTTGGTTCGCCTTGTGGTTCGCTTCATATCGGGGGCTCCGGCTTTGCCTGCCGATCTACCGGAGCCGATGAAGCTTGCGGCGTATCTATCTCATGTCGCGTTGTATGCGCTGATGATCGGTATGCCTTTGATCGGCTGGGCCATGATGTCGGCGGCCGGCTACCCCATCGTGCTGTACGGCGGGTTGCGGCTTCCGGCGATCGTGCCGCAGAGCGACAGCCTTCATGCGCTTCTTTGGGGCGCGCATTTCTATCTGGCCTTTGCCTTCTTCGCTCTCGTCTTGATGCACCTTGCGGCGGCGCTCTTTCACGGGCTCGTGCGTCGCGATGGCGTCCTTCAGACGATGCTGCCGGGCAAATAACGGCGGCGTGCGCCAGGAGTCGCCGCGATGTGAGGCTATCAATGAAACATTGAGATCGGGCGAGGTGTGTCTATATGGGCGGGCTGAAAGGATACGGCCATGGCCCAAAATATGTACGACAAGCCTGAATTCTTTGAAGGATACAGCCAGCTTTCGCGCTCGCTCCACGGGCTCGATGGCGCGGCGGAGTGGGAGTCCATCCAGACGGTGCTGCCGGCTTTGTCAGGCAAGCGCGTCGTCGATCTCGGTTGCGGCTTCGGCTGGTTTGCCCGCTACGCTGCGGGGCAGGGTGCAAGAAGCGTCCTCGGCTTTGACATCTCGGAGCGAATGATCGATCGGGCCAAACGGGAGACCGTCGACTCCACCGTTCGTTACGAGATCGCCGACCTCGAAACGCTCGAATTGCCACCGGCATCATTCGATCTCGCTTACAGTTCCTTGGCATTTCACTACATCGAGGATTTCAGCCGCTTGGCCGCCACCATCCACAGCGCGCTTGTGTCGGGTGGCGATTTCGTCTTCACGATCGAGCATCCGATCTATATGGCGCCGGCCAATCCCGGCTGGACGGCGGATCGCGAGGGGCGGCGGATCTGGCCGCTTGATGGCTATTCACGCGAAGGCAAGCGCACAACGGACTGGCTCGCAAAGGGCGTCGTGAAGTATCACCGTACGCTTGGAACCACCCTCAACACCCTGATCGCAAATGGCTTTTCGATCCGCCACGTCGAGGAATGGCGGCCGGGCGACGAGCAGCTTCGCGATCATCCCGAGTGGGCTGAAGAGATGGATAGGCCGATGTTCCTGCTGATCGCTGTGCAACGTTGAGGACGGCAAGACAGGCGCTTGGCTATGTGCTAGTGCAGGGCATCGGGAAACATCACAAGAAGGGCATTCAATGACCTCGCAATTCCTCTCCCACCTCCGCACCGAACTCGCCGCACTGAAGGATGCCGGGCTTTACAAGTCCGAGCGTGTCATCAC
>NZ_JANUBV010000012.1:0-205705 GCF_024808055.1 Rhizobium sp. BK176
TTGCAGGCTTGCGCTGTTTCGGTCTTACTGCGCCCTGGATTATCGACAGGCCGATGAATCGGGAAATCTTCGACACCTACATAGAGACCCAGCTTGCGCCGACACTCCAACCAGGCAATGTCGTCATCCTGGATAATCTTCGCGCTCACAAAAGCGATAAAGCCAAAGCCTGCCTCAAGGAGGTTGGCGCGTGGTTCCTGTTTCTGCCGTCTTATTCGCCAGATTTGAACCCGATCGAAATGGCCTTCGCCAAAATTAAGGCCCATCTCAGAGCCGCCGCCGCTCGCACATTTGACGCACTCTCAAATGCGCTCGGATCAATCTGCAACCTCTTCAATAGCCAAGAATGTCGAAACTATTTTACAGCCGCAGGCTATGGGTTCGATTAAACGTACGGCGCTCTAGCAAAAGAAAGGGCGGCTCATAAGCCGCCCTTTCGCGTAATGAGATAGATCACCACTAAGCCGGCCGTTCTTCGCCAGGCCGTGGCTTCCATGTGATGAGACGCTTCTCGGCCACATCGAGGAACAGGTCTATGATCAAAACGAATACCGCGAGGATGATGATCCCGCCGAACACGCCCACCGCGTCGAAGTTACCCTCAGAGCGCGCGATTAGATAGCCGAGACCGGCAGATGCGCCGAGGTATTCGCCAATGATTGCGCCGACCACGGCAAAGCCGACGGAGGTACGCAGCGAGGAGAGAATCCACGTTGCAGCTGCTGGGAAGTAGACATGGCGTAGCAACTCGGACCGCCGCGCCCCGAGGATGCGGGTATTCGACAGCACGACTGGGTTTACTTCGCGGACGCCCTGAAGCGCGTTGAAGAACGTGACGAAGAAGACCAGCGTGACCGCCAAGGCTACCTTCGACCACAGGCCGAGCCCCAGCCACAGGACGAAAATAGGAGCAAGCACCACGCGCGGGATCGCGTTGACGGCTTTAATGAACGGGTCGAGGATACGCGCGATAGAGGGGCTCAGACCGAGCCATACGCCGGCGGCGACACCAAGACCGGTCCCTATGAGATAGCCTAGCACAGTCTCGCTGAGCGTAATGCCGACGTGCTTGTAAAAGCCCGGATCGCTTACCCAACTGATCACCTGGTTGACGATGTCATAGGGTGCCGGGAAGAAGAAGCGATCGATAAGGCCGTATGTGACGCCCAACTGCCAAGCGCCGAGGATTACTATCAGCAGTGTGATTTGGATTAGGCGGACGTTAATGGCCTGCATAGCTTTTCTCCACTTCTCCCCGTAGGGACGCCCAGATATCGCGGTAAAGGGTCATGAACTTTGGGTCGAGTTTGATCTCGGCCACGTCTCGTGGACGTTCGAGATCTACACCGAAGCTCTCGATCACACGACTGCGTGGTCCGGAAGCTAGAACAATAACGCGGTCGCCCAGAGCGATAGCCTCTTCCAGATCATGGGTGATCATCACCACCGCGCGCCGGTCTTCTTGCCAAAGCTTGAGCAGTTCGTTCTGCATCAAGTGGCGAGTGTGAATGTCCAGCGCCGAGAAGGGCTCATCCATCAAGATGACTTTTGGTTCGGTGATTAGCGCCTGCGCCATCTGTACGCGCTTGCGCTGGCCGCCCGACAGTTGGTGTGGAAAGCGTTTCTCGAAACCCTTGAGTCCAACTTTCTCCAACCAAGCAGTGACCTTGCGATGACGCTCTTCGGCTGCCACCCCGCGAAACAACAAACCCAACTCGACGTTTTGATATGCCGTCTTCCACGGCAGCAACGCGTCTTGCTGGAACAAGTACCCGATGTTGTTTTGCACGTCCTTGACGGGCGTCCCGTCAATACAGACCTCTCCTTTTGCCGGCTTCAGAAGGCCCGCGACCGCATTGAGAATTGTCGATTTACCGCAACCCGTAGGGCCCACGATGGCAAGGAATTCCCCGTTGCCGACCGTGAGGTTCACGTTTTCAACTGCGACAAAGGATCCGAACGCCATGGTGACGTTGTCTATGGTGACCATCGGGGGAAGGCCAGGTTGAGACACCGCCTCGATTTTCCTTACTGCGTTTGCCATTATTACACCCCTTAATTTTCAGCACTATGGCCAGCGGCTTCGACGAACTTGTTTGTGTACGTCGTGTTGAGGTCGATTGTGGCCTTGCCAACGCTTTCGTTGAAGCTCTTGAGCACTGCGAGAGGAACCTCGAGGTCCGCGGGCGTGAACCGGCCATCCTGCGAGAAGATTGCCTTCGCATTCTCGACTGCCTTGATGTACGTCTGCTTGTCGCCCGAAACGAAATCATCCGGGAGCTGGGCCACGATCTCCTCAGCAGAGTGATCCTTCATCCAATGAAGTGCTTTCACGGTTGCGTTAGTGACCTTCTGAATTACGTCAGGATGCTCGTTGATGTAGTCTTGGTTGGCATAGAGTACGGATGTTGGATAAATGCCTCCGTATACGGCCTTGGCACCGTCGTCGCTTCTTGCGTCGATTAGAATTTTACCCAGCTCACGCTCAACGACGATCGTGGCGGCGGGGTCATAGTTCACCAGGAGGTCGATCTTCCCTTGCTGGAGGGCGGCTACAGCCGCGGCGCCCGAGCCGACGCCGATGATCGAGATATCGTTATCGGTCAGACCATGCTGCTTGAGATAATAGCGGATGAAGAAGTCAGACGAAGAACCTGGAGCAGTGATGCCGACATTCTTGCCTTTGATCGTTTCTGGCTTGGCCGGATCGAAGTCAGTATCGTTCTTGCCAGCGAGAACAAGACCTGAATTCCTTGCGAGCTGGACGAAGCCGACGACATGTTTGCCTTGGGACTGCATCTGGATCGTGTGGTCATAAAAACCGACAGCGACGTCGGTCGACCCAGCCACCAGGGCCTGGAGGACTTTCGAGCCACCCTGAGCGAAGTTCTCTGTCGTGACGTCCAAACCCTCCTCCTTGTAGAACCCGAGGCTTTCAGCCACCGGGAAGGGCAAGTTGTTGAGATTATAGGAGCCCACGCTCATGCGAACAGGGTCGGCGGCATGAGCTGCGGAAGTGAGAGACAGCGCTGTAGCTGCTGCCAAGAGATATTTACGCATGAGAATTCCTCCCTATGTGCTCGGGTCTTCGCCGGAGCGGTTTATGCAGCGTTTTCAACACGCTCTTTCGGCTTAGCGAAGGCGTATCCTTCGAATAGTCTCCTCGCGGTCCTCACAAGGCCCGCGACCGTCGATCCGTTTCGAGTCTCCAGCTGCACGTCGATCCGTCCGCTGGGGTGTTCAATACGAACTAGCGCCGGCAGTGATCGTTCGCCGACGATTTGTGCTGCTACGGTCCCTGGGGTCGTGGCGGCCGTGGCAATCCCGACGGCACCTGTGGTAGCGAGAGCAGGGTGGCAGTCATTGGGCATGAAGTATCTCACTGATATAGTTCCACCTTTCTTGGCTGCGGAAATCAAAACGGGTTTGGGGATGACCGTGTCGGACACATCTCCCATTCCCATCAATCGCCCTGCTTCAGTCCTAATGGAGGCAAGGCGGTCGATGAGCTCATGGTTCGCTGATAGCGATCCAGCGTCTTCGTAGCCAGTTACGCCTACGTCTGTGGCGCGAACAAGAACCATCGGAATTGCGCAATCGATCGCAGTGACTTCGACCCCGGCGATCACGTCTAGCGGCTTGCCCGTAGGAAAGAGCTTTCCCGTCTTTGCGCCGGCTGCGTCCAGAAAGGTGAGGGCGATCGGCGCGGCGAGGCCCGGAACTCCATCGATCGACGCGTCCCCCAGATAGATGACTTCGCCTTTCCGGGTCGGGACCTTAGCCTCGATGATCTTTCCCGTGTTCACGTTATGAATCCGTACGAGCGTGTCGAAATTACCGGCGGGCACAAGTCCAGCCTCGATCGCAAATGGACCCACAGCGGCGAGCATGTTGCCGCAGTTCGGTGAGTAGTCCACGAGCTGTCGATCGGTCCGCACTTGGGCGAACAGGTAGTCGACGTCTGCCCCCTGAACGCTGGCGGGACCGATGATTGCAACTTTAGACGTTACCGGGTTTCCTCCTCCAATTCCATCAATCTGCAACGGATGGCCCGATCCCATGATGGAGAGCAGCGCTGCGTCACGACCAGCTTGATCTGCGGGCAGATCGGAGGCCAGAAAAAACGGGCCCCGCGAAGTGCCGCCGCGCATAAGGACGCAAGGTATGCGTATCAGGTCGTTCATTACATGTCCTCGAATATTGCGTCAGTCGGATCAATCCGCCCGCTTATTGCAATATGCGAAACATCAGGCTATTTGTTAAATGCAATCTTTGAGGGGATTATTGCGAAATGAGCATCAATTGCGAGATTCTGGATCTCCGCGCTTTCCAGGCAGTCGTGGATCTCGAAAGTTTTAATCGGGCCGCCGAGGCACTCAATATCTCTCAACCAGCTCTGACAAGACGCATTCAGAAGCTGGAGCAGTCCATCGGCGCGCCACTACTCGATCGGACGACCCGTCACGTTGCAGCGACAGCCACAGGGCAGGAGTTGCTTCCGCTGGTAAGGCGGATGCTCGAGGAGTTTGATGGCTCCCTCTTTGCCTTAAAGGATGGAGGGTCTAAGCGCCGCGGACTAATCACGATGGCCTGTGTTCCGACCGCGGCCTTCTATTTTCTGCCCACGGTGATCAAGCAGTTCGGATCTGACTATCCCCATATCAGGCTTCGTATACGTGATTTGACGGCAAACGAGGGCCTTCAAGCCGTGGCACGGGGGGAGGTGGAATTCGGAATCAATCTCATGGGAAATTCGGACCCGGATCTTTCCTTTGAGCCATTGATCGATGACCCGTTCGTGCTTGCAATGCGCAGGGATCACCCCCTTGCGGCTCATCAACAACTGAACTGGGGACAGCTCGATGGCTACCCACTCGTTGTCGTCGATCGATCAAGCGGAAATCGGGCCTTGTTGGATGGCGCGCTCGCGAAGCATAACCTCAGGCTGAACTGGTTCTATGAGGTCACCCATCTCAATACTTCATTGGGGCTTGTCGAGGCTGGGCTCGGCATCTCAGTTCTTCCAAGACTGGCGACCCCTCAGGAAGAGCACCCGTATTTGGTCTCGCGCCCTATCGTTGACCCAGTGGTCACGCGCACCATCGGGATCGTCCGCAGACGCGGCGCGCAGCTGTCGCCCGCCGCCGAGAAGTTCATTGAAGTGCTACTCAAGACTTGGAAGGACGGCACGCCCGTTCCGGCTGTTGCCTAGCATTCAATGCGTTGTTCGCGGAAATATGTTGAAGCCGGAAGAATCCGAACTCGCTGCGGGCGGAACGAGGCTGCGTCTTTACTACCCGCCTAAGTTAAGAGGCGCAGCGATGCTCCTCCGCTCGAAATGGCATCGCCGTGGCGGCTGGAACTCTCACTGCTCGTCGATGCCGCCGTTTGAGAAAGGACTTCCGTCGTACCTCGCCGCGATCAAAAGGATCACGGGCGTCTCATGGGAGAAGATCGGGTCTGTGCTTGGCTGCACAGGGCAGAATGTCTACAACTGGACCCGAGGCGAGCAGGTCAAGGTCGACAACGCCGCTTCCTCGCACAGCTTCGTGAAAAAGATGGTCTACATCGATCGTGACAGCCAGGCGAAGTCGCGTGCTCGAGCGCGAGGGAGCTCTCATACGTATCCACATTGGGCAGAAAATACAGGAGCACTGATGGAGGGAGGGCGCCCTTGGGGTAAACGAACTGGCGAGGTGACCGACGATCATGGAGGAACACTGCCGACGCAGCAGCTAAGGTGCGGTGAGAAACGGGAATGGCAACATCTCCGACTATCTGTATACTCGCACGAGTGACAGCTTTGAATTACGATTGGAAATGCAGCGCCGCCTCGCCGCCATCCTGATAGCCGATGTCGTCGGCTATACTCGTCTCAGCCAGCTCGACGAGGAGGGAACGCGCGCCCGTTTTCAGGCTGAACTGCGTGATGTCTTCGAGCCAAAAATAAGCGAGCATCACGGACGTCTGGTCAAGCTCATGGGCGACGGACTGTTGGTGGAATTCCACAGTGTCGTCGACGCCGTTCGGTGCGCCGCCGACGTGCAGGCCGTCGAGGCTGAACGAAATGCAAAACGGATGCCAGAACGTCGGCTCGAATTTCGAGTAGGCATCAATCTCGGGGATGTGATCGTCGAAGACGACGACATTCAGGGCGACGGGGTTAACATCGCCGATCGGCTGCAGGGGCTAGCGGAGCCCGGCGGAATTTGCGTCGCCGCCAGCGTGCACGAGCAGGTCACGAATAAACTCGACTTCATTTTTGAGGACCTCGGTCCACGCAAGGTCAAGAACATAGCCGAACCGCTGCGCGTATTTCACCTGCGCGGGCGTGCCGACCCCGCGAACCAGCCGGTGCGTGCGCCGGCCCCCATGCTCGGCAAAGTCAAAATCGCTGTTTTGCCGTTCGCAAACATGAGCGACGACCCGCAGCAAGTCTATTTCAGCGACGGTATCACGGCGGATATCACCACCGAGCTGTCCCGCTTCCGAACCCTCTTCGTCATCGCCCCCAATTCGGCCTTCGCCTTTCGCAACGAGAAGATCAGCATCGCTGAAGTGGCACATAAGCTCGGCGTGCAATACGTCGTCGAAGGCAGCGTTCGCCGCGCCGCCAGCCGGATCCGGATCACGGCCCAGCTCATCGATGTGGTGAGCAATGCACATCTCTGGGCCGAAAGGTATGACCGGGAGTTGGAGGACGTCTTCGCGGTGCAGGACGAAGTCGTGCGGACGATCGTGGCGACCCTCGTGGGACAGGTCGAGGCGGCGGGCGCCCGGTTCGCCAAGCGCAAGCGGCCCGATGACATGGTTGCTTACGACTATGTCCTGCGCGGCCTCGAGGAGCTGAACCTGGAGGGCGAGGAGCATAACACACAAGCGCGATGTCTGTTCGAGAAGGCGGTTGAACTGGATCCAGACTATGCGGCTGGTCATGCATGTCTCGCCTTGGCGATCTACGTGCAATGGGTCGGGCCGCGCTCGTCGGGGGAACTCGAGCGTGCGCTCGCGAGTGCGCGTCGGGCGCTCGCTCTCGACGACAACGATACCCGCTGCCACAGGGTTCTGGCCCTCCTCTACAAGCGGCTTGAACAATATGATCGAGCGGAGTTTCATTCAGAGAGGAGCATTTCTCTCAACCCCGGTGACGCGCTATCCGCGATGTACCGAGCGCAGATGTTGCGAGACCTCGGGAGAGCAGATGAGGGCGTCGAATGGGCTCGCAAGGCGATGTCGCTCAACCCGTACCATCCCAACTGGTATTGGCGTTCATTTGCATACGTGCTGCACGATGCAGGACTCTATTGCGAAGCTTTGGATGCGTATAGCCGCGTAGTAGACCGCCCCTCGTTCTACCATGCCTATGTCGCAGCCTGTCACGCCAAGCTTGGTCAAATCGAGGACGCGCGGAAGCATGCTGCGATGGCAGTCGAAGCGAAGCCCGATTTTTCAATCACGGAATGGGGCAAGAGGCTGTCTTATAAATTCGACGCCGATCGGCAACGTTTCCTTGATGGGCTTCGTAGCGCAGGCCTTCCTGAATAAATCAAGCTCGTTGGCCATCGTTTCATAAAGTTAGCGACCTGGCTCACGCCGTAAGAAAAGCTGCCCGGAAGATCGAAGTGAGCTGCTGGTCACTACGAAGCTCTGGATCGACCACACGACATAAAAGGGTGCCAAAGCCACTTTAGCCGCCTTGTCTCACCTCCTCGACGTGGCTCAGCGCAGAGGCACAGGCGAGTCGCTGAGCGTTCTCAAGCGAGCGATCAGTTCAGCCGATCGGCCTCGTCGGGTGCGCCACCAATGTCCATATCTACCTCTGGCGCTGTGAGAGGAGGACCGGCGATGAAGATATTGAGGTCCTCGTATGTACAGGGACCCGGCCAGACTATCGGTGTCTTGGTGCAGTGGCCGAACGGTGTCGAGGTCTTCATTCGTCCTACGACGCTCCACAGGTTCGGGCCCCTTCTTGGCAGGTCCTTCACGCCAGTGACATGGCGGCTGGCGCAAGTGTAGGCGAAGAGCAGATGCACCTTTGATTGGATCGCCGTTCGCCAGTTTCGCTGAAATCGGCGCAGACTTCTGAACAACGATACCGTTGAAGGTAGCCGGCAATATCCGCATGAACGTGTTTTGCGAGGGGGTAAGCCGTTATTATAGAGGGGTTGCGTTTAGGATCACACCGCACCCTGATAGCGTTGACGTCTGCCCCCGATTCAACGAGCGCCTTGACGCAGTCGAGGCAGTTGCTGGCGACCGCGAAGTGCAACATACCCTCGCCACGTGGGGCGGCATTTGGGTTGGCACCATGTGCAACCAGCAAGCGGACGTGATCCGAAGACACCGTCAGGACGGCAGCGGTAGAGGTGTCCGAGCGAGGACTCCTTTTTCACGTCGGCCCCGCTTTAACAAGAGGTTCTGCTGCATCGGAATGGCCGCTACGCACCGCGACAACGAGAGGCGTGGTTGAGAGAGCGCAATGATATTGGAGCCAATCCTCGAGCCTCCTTGCCGACCCAAAATAATTCCCAATTTCCTATGAGTGAGCAGGGCGCACACTCGGCTCCGACTGATCAACGTGGGAGAATCAAGTAAAGAACCCGTATGCGTTCGCCGGCCTTTTCAAACTTCGCACCAGGATCGCGCCGGTTCATGGTGCATCAAGAGACTTGCTGTTAGGGCTTGGTGTCGTCTTGTTGATCTCGAACACATTTATCTACCGGGCTGGCGGAAACTCCAGCCTCCGGACATCATAGCCAAGCTCGTCGGCCTTGCGGACCATCTTTCGAAGGAGCGCCTTGGAAGGAACTGTTCTCGAATAGATCCAGAGATTGGTCATAGCTGGGTTAGCACTGATGAACCAGGATTTATCAGGTGATACATAGAGTACCCAGTAGTTGAAGGTGATGAGCCATGGATAACGGACGCGCATCTTTGCGTTTGTCGTCCCGAAATCCTGGATCTTTCCCGTGCCGCGGACGGTCTTCAGCCGACCCTTGGGAGTACCGTCGTGGCAGCCATCCTCGACCATAACCTCGCTCGGCGTTTTGCCCTTTCGGTAAGTCGAATAACCCGCAACGCAACCGTCTGTGAGAAACATCGGAGTCCGCCCAACCTCCAGCCAAGTCCCCCGATAGTGGTCGGGTCCAACCTTGACGACCTCGGGCGCAGCGTTAGCCTGCGTTCCGGTAGTAAGAGCCAAGCTAACCACAGCAGTCAGAAGTGCTGCGAAGCGAGTAGGCAACATGTTACTCTCCTAAGATTACCCGTGCTTTTGATGCTCATTTCCAGCGCCGAGTCCGGCAGCGCGTAAGTTTCCGGCGGAGCGGAGCGCGATAAAGGTTGTGAGACCGGCGACCGCAAAGGCGTTTAGGCTTAGCAACGTCGATAGATCATCGCGGTCCCAGACAGAGAGCGGCGTTCCGATGCAGTTTCGGGAATACACGAAAATTAGGAAAACGATTAAGGCCGCGCAGCGTTGCCACCAAAGCTCCTCAGCTTTGAAAGACACCGCCACGAGCAGGATGCACGCGGCATAAAAAAGTTCGGTACCTGATGCCGGACCAAAGAGCTTCGTTTCGAACAGTGTATCGACGGTGCCGACAAGGGGAAGGGAAACGCGAGCTGCCAGACTTGACCGCCGCGCTATGAATGGGATCGCGGCAAAGAATGGTGTGGCGATTAACGTGCCAAGCGATGCCGCGGCACCTTCTCGGGCAAGATACCATACGTAAACCGGATAGAACGGTTTGTTCAGTACAATGATCCACGCGACAGTCACGCTTGCCTGGGTCAAAGGGTCCAACGATTTTCGCGCACCGTCGGTCACGGGGTCGGAACCAATAGATAGTGGCCAACGCCCCAGACGTCGCCGTTGTCGTGGCCGAAGAGGCCGGCGGTCGAGAGGAAAAACAACCGCCAACGGCGAAGCCACAACGACGCACGCTTGCCGTAGACCTGACGGAAAATGGGCTCGATGCGCTCGATGTTGCGATCGAAATTCGCCAACCAGCCGAGTGCCGTGTGGCGATAATGCATGCCGGACCAGCGCCATTCCTGCTCCACTTTGAATAAGTCGCCGAACCGATGCGGCAGATCGTGTGCCGGCATGATTCCCCCGGTGAAAAAATGGCGGGCGATCCAGTCTGTCGGATCGTCGTGATCAAAGCGGTAAGACCGATCCTTGTGGGTGAAGACATGCAGAAAGAGTCTTCCATCCGGTTTAATCCAGGCACGGACACGCGCCAGCAAGGTGCGCCAGTTGGACATGTGCTCGAACATTTCTACTGAGACCACGCGGTCATGGCGATCGGTTGTCGCATAGTCGTTCATGTCTGCGGTTATCACCTTGAGGTTCGTCAGTCCGCGATCCCGCGCACGCCCACAAATGAATTCTCGCTGAGAAGCGGAATTCGAAACCGAGGTTATTTTCGAGTTCGGAAATCGCGTGGCGAGATGCAGTGACAGCGATCCCCAACCGCAACCCAGTTCGAGGATGCTCATGCCATCTTCGATCGCAGCGTGGTTGACCGTTTCGGCAAGCGCATGGGTCTCTGCTGCCTCAAGAGCGGTGCCGGCGTGCGGATAAAGGCCGCAGGAGTATTTCTGCTGCGGTCCGAGTACCAACGCGAAGAACTCCGCAGGAACTTCGTAGTGCTGCTGGTTGGCATCGTTAGGGTGGGTCGCGATGGGAAACCTGCTCATTGTCTCGACGAACTCCTGCTCCGTTTCGACCGGGGTCGCGGCAAGCTTGAGCTTGGAGCGCCGACAGAGGAGCTCAATCCCGGCGAGCGTCATGCCGTCGGTGAGCGGAGCGCGTTCGGCGGTATTTATGGCGAAGGCCAATACATTCATGACTGTTTTCCTTGATGGGCGATGCCGGATTTTCGAGGACCAGGAAAGAAGGCGTTCACGCGTCCCTGCAGCGCGCGGAACTTATCGCCGCGCGAGCGCATCATGTGTTCTTCAAGAGGCGGGATGCCGGAGACACGCACGAGCAGCCAGTACATTAGCAGCGGCGCGAGTAGAGACAGCCAGCTCCATGGTGTGGGGCCTAGCGCAAAGAACGGCCAACAGCACCAGAAAAGCCATTCGAAGAAGTAATTGGGGTGGCGTGAATAGCGCCAGAAACCAGTTTCGCAAATTTCAGTCTTTGCTTGCGGCGTCTTGCGGAACCGCGCCAGCTGTAAGTCGGAAAATGCCTCTCCGGCGAGCGACAGTGCAGCGACCAATAGCGACAGTCCATCTATAAGCCGGGGAAAGGGTGCATCGTTCAGTGCTGCGAGATAAACCGCAAGGACCAAAACAAACGCCACCACGGCCTGGATCTGCAGGAAGACGAAAAGCCGCCAGGCGGCACGATCCCCCCATTCCTCCATGAACTTCGCGTACCGGGGATCTTCACTGCCGCCCCTGGTCCGCGATCCAATATGGCCGCCGAGTCGAAGCGACCAAGAAGTGATGATGACGAGCGCGGCGATGCGCCTATCGAAATTTCCATTGGCGGACAGTGCGGCAAAGACCCCGCTGCTGCCGACCGCAAAAGTCCAAATCGTATCGATCCAACCACTCAGGCCCGTGGCGCGCTGTACCGCCCAAGCGATCGACATGGCAACCGACAGCCAAGTTGCGATTATGATGAGAACATCCAACTCCATCATTTCCTCGATCAGCTCGAAGCGACACAGCCGATGTCTACGGACGCAATAGAGTTTTGGTTTCGAAAAAGTCCGAAATGTTCAAAAATTTTCGATTCATGAAACCAACCCGGGCAATTTCTCGTATGTAAAACAACGCAAGGCCACGATCGATGGCCGGAGAAGAGGGTTTAATGGCACTCTCAGATCGGACTGAGGGCGGTAAGCGATTGAAGATAGCAGTTGTGGGGAGCGGGATTTCTGGCCTCCCTGCGGCATGGCTGTTGTCGCAGCGACGCGAAGTCACCGTTTTCGAGGCGCCGGCCGCACTGCCAGATGGGCAGGAAGTGCTTGCATGACAACGGTATCAAAATTGGTGCTTCTACCTGGCCCGCATTCACCTTCAAGGCCGACGCGCCATAGTCTTGCCTATAGCGTCTACTCGCTGCTCCTCGATCTAGACGAACTCGAGGCACTCGACCGACGGCTGAAACTGTTCTCCGTCGACCGCTTCAACCCCTGCTCATTTCACTGCAAGGATCGAGGAGATCGATCTGGTTTCAACCTGAAGGGGCAGGTGGCCGCCTCTTTCGTTGCGTCCTCTGATTCCGAAGCGCCGATTTCTTATCGCACGCGCGTGATCCGACCATGCTTCAATTCGATGGCGAGTTTCAAATGGGGGCGTGGGCTCCATGAGCGAGTGATCCGTTTCCTTTTTCCGACGTATTAATCATATGTTGTTACGAGCGTATTCTGAGCCGGGAATCGATGGCACCGCACAAACCGTTTTACAACGGCCAGGCGGACCATGTTCGCTGTCAAGGGTATCAATATTGCCTAACAATACGGGTCAAATGGATCGCGAGTTGATCAACGCTCTGATGAAAAGGGTTGGAGACGATCGGGACAAGCAGGCGTTTGAGGCGATCTACAGGTATTTCGTTCCGAAGCTTAGATCGTTCATGTCGCGGACGTCCAAGGAGCCTGCGGTCGTCGAGGAGTACGTGCAAGAAGCCATGGTGCAAGTCTGGCGGAAGGCGCATCTATTCGATCCCGAGCGGGGCCAAGCTTCTACGTGGATGTTTGCGATCGCGCGAAACGTCAGGATTGACGCGTTGAGGCGAGGGCCGAAGCCGGATTTCGACCTTGAGGACCCGATCTTCCGGCCGGACGACGTGGAACCAGCAGACGATATCCTTGTTCGAACTCAGGAGGCTGACGCGCTGGTCAGGGCAATGAGCGAGTTGAAGAAAGACTATTTCGAAGTGCTCAAACTTTCATATTTCGAAGGAATGGCGCACGGCGCGATCGCGGTTCGCTTAGGTATACCTCTGGGAACGGTCAAATCGAGGATCCGCCTGGCATGCGACCGGCTCCGGGAAGCGCTGAGGGACCTCAAATGATCCGTCATCATCTGGACGACCACTTCCTCGGTGGGCTCGCAGCGGGCAATCTCGAGGCTGGTTGGGCCCTGGGTGCCGCAACCCACCTGACGATGTGCTCCTCCTGCCGCGCTATGTTCCGCAACTATGAGTGCATCGGTGGATATTTTCTGGAGACAGAAGTGGCCGATGGGAACCTCGATGACGGTTGGAGCGATATGACAAAACGTATCATCTCAACGAAACCCGATGAAGCGCCTCCGAAAAAGCAAACTCGCAGCGCGAGCGCTCTGTTGCCCGAGCCTCTCGCGTCGTACGTCGACATGGCTGGTGGATTGAGGTGGAGGGCTCTAGGGCGTGGCGCGGCGCAAATGATCATCCCGACAGAAGATAAAACAACGATCGTGCGCCTTCTCAAGATACCGGCAGGCCAAGCTGTGCCCGAGCATTCGCACAACGGAACCGAACTCACGCTTGTGCTGGATGGAAGCTTTGAGGATGAGATTTCCACCTTTGGCCCGGGTGACGTCGAGATCGCCGACGGCTCGTTCACGCACACCCCCAAAGCGACGGATGCAAAAGATTGTATTTGCCTTGCGGTTACGGACGCGCCGTTGAAGTTCAAGAGCTTGTTGATGAGGGTTCTTCAGAAAGCTTTCCGCATTTGATTCAGCATCAGTAGTCTGCTCTCGTTGACGCCCAATCGGACCGGGAAGGACCAGATCCAAAACCTCCGATCCAACCGCCGGCGCGAGGGCCTTTGAAAGGTGATGCAGCACCCTTTTAGCGAGATGACCACGCCGGGTTGAAGTGATCCGAAGTTCCCCTGCTTTCGTACTTTCCTTGAAATACGAAGGATTGTTCGATGAGTCAAAGAAGCGCGAAGGAAAAGCTCGTGTCTTTACGGAAGGCAGTTGGAGGCACGAACTCGTCGGGGTTGATGTTTGCTATCTTAGCAATGCTGGCCTTCGCCATCGCTTCGCCAGTGGCAGCGGCGGACATGACAGGGCAATGGGCGAGGGGCGACGGAAACGCGCGGGTGAAAATCGCATCCTGCGGCTCCAATATGTGTGCAACAAACCTATGGATCAAGCCCGGTACCCCACGGGAAAAAGCCGGCGACACGCTCGTCATGACAGTGCGACCAGACGGCGGCGGCCTGTATTCGGGAACCGCCTTCGATCCCCAGCGGGGACTTACCTACAAGCTGACGGTGGAAGTAACGGGGCAGCGGATGACCACGCGAGGGTGCGTGCTCGCCGGCATAGTCTGCAAGGCCGTGACGTGGCAACGGTTCGAATGACGACGGGCTTCATTTACAACATAGATCTTTAAAAGCGGTCCCATCAGGAAAACTACAAGCTCCGTTCTGCCGCCATCGTCGGCTTTCGTTCTGACCATTTACCTTACCAAACTATTTCGGATTCGTCATAAGCTAGAAACCTTCCGCTCGAAATTGTCGATGCCGAGTCTAGCGTCTGTAGTATCATCTGCGCAGCCTCCGGCGGCGAAAACCGGTCATAACCGCTCGAAAATCGCTCAGAAAGGGTTGTCGCGACAGTCCCCGGATGGATTGCCAAAACGATCGCGTTTGGATGTGTTCGCCCAATTTCGATTGATGCTGTCCGGACGATCTGATTGAGAGCCGCCTTAGAGGCTCTATAAGAAATCCAGCCGCCCAAATAGTTATCGCCAATTGACCCGACACGAGCGGAGAGAACGCAAATGAGCGCGCGATCTCTGCGCGGTATCAACGGAGCAAAATGCTTCAAGAGGAGGGCCGGACCGATCGCATTGACTGCGAACTGATTTGCCATACTTTGTGGGCTCAATTGCTTTAGCGACTTTTCAGGCCCGGCTCCCTGGATCGTCAAAGCTCCCGTCGCGCAAATCAAAAGGTGAAACTCTCGGTCCTTAAGCCGCGCCGCCCAGTTCTCGATCGTCGCTTCGTTGGTAATGTCGATTCCATCGTACGAACGAGAAAGGGCGACAATCGAACCGATCCTTGTGTCGTTCTCGAGAGCATCGACAAGGGCCGAGCCGATGCCGCCAGACGCGCCGATCACCAGTGCGTTGTAGTGATCTGGCAGCGATTGCATAATCTCCATCGGTTCGCTCCACGCCAGGCGTTACTGCGTTCACTTCCGCCGAAAATTTTCTCGATAGCCGTTTCGTGGTCAGTCTTTATAGTCACACGCTTCGCACGCCTGACATGTCTTCACCTTTGTCAGCCGTGACCCAGCTCACCCAAGCATGCGGCCGGTCCACAGCCTATGGAGGGCCAGTCGTGCGTGGAAAGCACTTAGGCCTGCTTCCCATCGCAGGCCAACCCCGGCTTATCGGCCTGAAACATTCTACGGTGCTCCGGCGAAACAGATCACTTGCCACCCAGCTTTTAATCATTAATGGCAAGTCCCGCCTAGTTCAAAACGGGCAGCGCAAAAGCAGCTAGGCCAGCTGATGGTTCCTTGATCGCCAGCAACCAGCCAGATCCCACTCGTGTGGCGCTCGTGCCGAACCGCCAGTCAGCGGTTCGGACAGTAGCCAACCCCCAATGTAGCCAAGGGTCAGTGCGTCAGATTATTGGAGAGAAACGCCTTCAGTCGCTCGCTCTTGGGATGCACGAAAATTTCCGCTGGATTGCCCTCCTCGCCGATTACGCCATTGTGCAAAAACACGACCCTGTTTGCGACTTCTCTGGCGAACGCCATCTCGTGCGTAACGACGATCATCGTCCTCCCTTCGTTGGCGAGCGACCTCATTACCCTAAGCACTTCGCCGACGAGTTCGGGATCGAGCGCCGATGTTGGTTCGTCGAAGAGGATGATGTCTGGCTCCATCGCAAGCGCTCTTGCAATGGCGACCCGTTGTTGCTCACCTCCGGAAAGCGACGTTGGATATGCATGTCGTCTATGCCAAACGCCCACCTTTTCGAGGTATGCCTGCGCTTTCTCGGCGGCGGCACTCTTTGACACTCCTTGAACTTTGAGGGGTCCAAGCATGACGTTCTCCAGCGCTGTCATGTGGCTCCAAAGGTTGAATTGTTGGAAGACCATGGCGATTGACGAGCGAAGACTGGTCAACTGACCTCTATCGGAGGCCGATAGATTTCCGCTCCGGTCTCGAACGAGGCGCAGAGCGTCACCGTTCCATGTGAGTTCGCCTTCTGTGGGGCGCTCAAGCATGTTCAGGCAGCGCAAGAAGGTGCTTTTCCCGGAGCCCGAGGAGCCGATCATGGAAATGACGTCGCCTCGCTTTGCGGTGAGCGAGATTCCCTTGAGAACTTCAACAGTTCCAAAACGTTTTTTGATATTCTTAGCTTGTAGCATCGGCGTCACCGAATGTTCCTTCGTCATGGGCTTAGCAACAAGCCCGTTCTAAACGGGTCTTTGCCCGCGATTTTGCCGAGGCGTTTGCCTACTTCCGCGATCCGTGTGTCTGCCCGGGCATAGAAGATGCCGGAAGTTGCTGCCTCTATGTGATCTATTCGGCCCGTCAAAGGATCGATTATGTCGGCGACGATGTCGCCTCGATTGATGAACTGTCCTAGCTGACACCGATAGGAAAGCAGCCCGGCTGCCGGAGAGATCAGAGCTTGAGAACCGGAAAGCGGCGTAGGTTCGCAGAGCATCTCAGGAGGCTTCTGCATTTCGCCTTGCACCACGCCAATTGCGATCAGGAACTGGATAATCGCGTCGGCATCTTGCGCCGCAAGGTCAATTTGAACGTCTGATCGCCCCCGTAGCTCGATCGTAGTTGCGACGCAGCCAACCGGGATAGCATGACGGCCGTACAGTTGGCGCAGTGCGACCCACGGCTGGGAGACGGCCTCGTCGAAGGGGTTGTCACCAGAAACCTCGGCGATAAGCACCGCGCGCGCCTTTAGAAATGCTGACAGCGCCTCAAGTGCTTCAATGAACTCCGGTTGGGTATAAATGTGGACCTCGGCTTCCCCATCGCAGTGAAGGTCGAGTACGTAGTCTGCATCGACAGATGTCTGCAGAATCCTTTTGCGAAGCAAATCAGCAGGTGTATCGGCCGGCCAAACGTCCACTTCCTGGCGAAGGGCTTCGCGGATAATCGCGACGTTCTCCTTGGGATCTTCCCCGAGGAGGCAATCCAGCCTACTGACGACGCCGAGGGTGAGGTCCGGATAATGCCGGTTGAAGTTTCGGCCGTCGTAGACGTCAAATCGGCCTTCTTGCTGTCCGAGGCCGAACTGCGACAAACCTATGGGATTGGCAACAGGCACTACTGTCACCCGACCGCTTATTTTGCCTGTCTGTTCTAAAATCAGCAGTTTTTCGCATGTCGTCCTCGAGACGAGCATTCCTGGACCTTCGTCCGCATGTAGCCCACCCTGGATATAGACATGCGGACGGGCATTGGGATCGCCAAACGTGAAGGACTTCAGGAGATGAGCCGTCCCAATTCCGCGCCCCTTAATCTGATATTCGGTTTCAAGCATGAATTTCACGATCCAATTTCGGATGTTTTGAGTCAAAATTACTCTTTAGTGAAGACGAGAGGTGACGCAGAAAGCGATGCTCCAGCATCCTGAATGCCCGTGCTAGGACGATGGTCAGAAACAGATAAATCAGGGCCGCTACGCCAAAAGACTCCGCAATGACGAGGTAGTTTGTGTAGACGTCCCGCGCGACCCGCATGACTTCTACGATAGTGACTGTGCTCGCCAACGCCGTTGCGTGCATCATCATGATGACCTCGTTGCCATATTGGGGCAGAGCCCGCCGCCAGGCTGCGGGCCATATCACGCTGGTGAAGACGGCCAAGCGGTTAAGGCCGATCGATCGTGCAGCTTCGACTTCGCCTCCAGGGACGGCTCGAATGGCACCAGAAAATATCTCGACTGTGTAAGCGGTGGTGTTCAAGCTCAATGCGAACCAGGCGCAAAACCACGGCGACCGGAGAACAGGCCACAGGGCGCTTTCTCGAAGAACGGCGAACTGCGCCAGCCCATAGTAGACGATGAAGAGCTGGACCAGAAGCGGCGTGCCGCGGATGACGTAAGTGAACAGCCACACTGGTCTTGAAATCCAAAACGAATTGGAGGCGCGGGCGACCGCGAGCGGCACCGACAGTGCAAACCCAGTCAGCGTCACCAGCGCGAGAAGAGCCATCGTAATTTTGAGGCCAGACAGGAATGCCGGCAATGATTCCAGGACTATGGACCAAGTTATCATGTGGCACCCAATGTCTTGACGCCCCTCGAGAATCGGCGCTCAACGAGTTGGAAAATAACTACGGAAATCGTGGTGACGGATAAATAGATCAATCCGATCAGCGCATAGAAAGTGAACGGCTCTCTCGTGGCGGCGGACGCCAGATCGGCTCGGTGCACCATATCGTCTAGGCCGATGATCGACACCAGGGCGGTTGCCTTGAGCATCACCAACCAATTATTCGTCAATCCAGGTATCGCGTGCCGCATCATCTGGGGGAAGAGAATGAACCGCAGGACCTGCCTTCGGCGAAGGCCGCACGAAAAAGCCGCCTCGATCTGTCCCGCTGGAACGCTTAAAATAGCCCCGCGAAACGTCTCGGTCAGGTACGCGCCGAAAATGAAACCCAGGGTCGAAGTCCCGGCCAGAAAGGGATCGACATCCACGTAGCCCCAGCCGACCCGCTCACCGAACCTGTTGAGCATAATTTGCCCGCCATAGAACACGACAAGCATGACCAGGAGGTCCGGAAGCGCACGTACGACCGTCGTATAAGCTGTCGCGGCTCCCCTTGCCAAACCGCTGCCATAAACCTTCGCCACCGCCCCGACGAGGCCGAGAGCTGAGGCAACCACCAGGGACGCGAAAGCGACGGAGAGCGTGACCTTAAGCCCCGAGAGAATCATGGGCAGGTAACCGTAAAACAATATCTTGAACCCCCTTGAGCAGCTCCAGCGCCTTTTTTTGCCTGCGCTGGAGCCGAACGCACTTACTTCCTGGCGGACAGCGGCGTGACGTCGAAATCGAAATACTTCGCAGCGATCTGCTTGTAAGTGCCGTTCTTCATCACGTTTGTTAGCGCCTCGTCGACCTTGGCCCGCAAATTGTCGTCGGTCTTCCTAAGTGCTATTCCCACACCGCCGTCGGTTCCCTCATCGAGGAATAGAGTATCACCGACCTGTGAGAATCCTTTTCCTTCAGGTTTTTTCAGGAACGACTCGGCTGAGACGACAGACGAGCCGAATGCGATGTCTCCGCGACCTGCGGCAAGTTCGAGGTAGACCGCTGGTTCCTTGTCTACTGCCAGGACATTGCTGTCGGGGTAGTTCTTCGCCAGATATTCTGCCCGGGGCGAATTTCTGAGGACGATGATCGTCTTGCCCTTGAGGTCCTCAGGCTTCCACGACTTGAAAGCGCCGTCTTTCGCGATCCAGCGCGAGGGGACATCATAGTACGGTTTCGAGAAGTTGACCGCCTTTTTGCGTTTCTCGTTGATGCTCATGGAAGCGACAATCATATCGAACTTGCTCGCATTCAGGGCTGGAATCATGCCGTCCCATTCCTGCTGGACCATCGCGCACTTTGTCTTCATCTCCGTGCAGATCGCGTTGGCTATGTCGATGTCAAATCCGCTCAAGGTCCCATCGGGGCTGACTTGGGAGAATGGGGGGTAGTTGCCTTCAACTCCCACTCTGACCGTCGCCTCCTCGGCACGAAGATGCGTTGCAAATAGTGTTAATGCTATTACCCCAGCAATTTTCAGACGCATAGTTTCCTCCTCAGCGTTAGTATGCTCCAAGGATGGCAACTTTTTTTCACGGTGTCAATTTATGAAAACAGATTCCCATAATCCAAAAGTCTGGTCAGCGGAGTCAGACCGCCAATTCTCGACTTCGAAGCTGGGAAAGAGAATCTCGCGATTACTCAGGGAGGGAACCGCGTCCCAGCGTCAACTCTCGGAGTTCACGCTCAGGGATCCTGTTTTTGTAGCAACCCGGGGCATTGAAGACCTCTCGCAAATCACAGGCGTCTCGACCTCGACAATAAGTAGATACGCCCGGGATCTGGGTGTTGCCAGTTTCGCCGAGTTTCGGGCCGCTGTCGGGAATATCATCGGCTCGCTCATCGCGCCTGTCAGCAAGCTCAACGAAACAATGAGCGATGACAGCTCGCGGAACGGGGCGGTTGAAAGAAGTCTCGCATCAGCAGCAGTTTTGGTTGCCCAACTTCAAGAGACCGAAACCGCGAACAGGCTGAAGGCGGCATCCAGAAAGATAGGGTCAGCCAATCGTGTGTACGTCGTCGGTTTTGGCTTGAGCGCCCACTTGGCGGCGATGTTGACGTTGGGTTTACAGCCCTATCGAGAGAATGTCGTCAATATTGCGCAGTACGGTGGTACCGAATCCGCTGCGGCGCGCCTGGCTTCGTCCACGACGGGAGATCTCGTCGTAGCGATCTCTTTCCCTCGTTACTCGAAAGACGCGGTTGAAATGGTCCGCTTCGCACGGGAGCGAGGTGCAGAGGTAATCGCTTTGACCGACTCCACTGCATCACCGATATCCGAATACGCGAATGAGTTGCTGCTCGCGCCCGCTCAGCATCCGGTGATTTCCAGCAGCAGCGTGCCAGGTCTGGTGTTGATCGAGGCCTTGGTTTCAGAGTTTTTGATTTCTGACCCAGAAAACCTCAAAAAAGCCGAAAGACTTGCAAGTGCCATAGCAACTTATCTCGCGGGCAGCGGCTGATCAGAACATACCAGCGACGTCAGCGACGCAGTGTTCTAGGTAACATCGCCAGCGGGGGCGGCAACAAGCGGAAGGTTGATGTTCCCGGGCTCGAGGGCGTGATCGCTACTGCGGCGTCTTCAATCCTTAGTCTCACCCGTATTTGCGACCCTCTTCTCTGAATTCGAAACCTGCTACCGGCCTATCGCAACGACCCAAGAGAAGCCATGCCGCCGCCTCAACTGAGAACGCTTTCGAAGGTCGCCGCGCAATTGCCAGCAGCCAAGGTTGTGCGCTAGCCTGCGGATTTGGCGGCGGATCCTGCCGCGGGAAGCGCGATCGATCCGTTGAACTATTTCAGCTCCTGAGCAACTGGGGTGTGGAGCCCGGAGCCCAGATGGTTAGAACACGGCGCCGTATCTGACCACGTGCCCCGCAGCTACCTTCGTCATCGCCCGTTAGACCAGGCCGCGCCTTGAGACGCACTGAATCCGAGGAAGTCGAAGGCGATAACCCCGCGCCCGGCGGCAAATAATAGCGGAGCGACGTCCCTATAGATACGGCTATTGTCCGGAAGCCATGGATCATCACGAACGCGGTGCCGCCGTCGGGATAGTCGCGCACGTAGATCCGACGTCCGTTGCGTTCGACATGTTTCTCGGCGAACCCGGTGTCGTCGTTCGCGTAGGCGTTTGTTCTCTTCTGTGTTGCATCCATTGGCGTCGGCAGAGCTGGAGCCGCAAGAGCTGCAAACGAGGCCATGAGAAGGTTGCGCCGGGCAGGGAAAGACCTTCGGTGTCCGGCATCTTCCTCTCCTCGCAGCACGGCGGGTCTGCTGGTAAACGGCTGGCCCACGTCCGGTTGACTTCTTCTGGAATGTCTCTATTCTTAGTTTTATCGATCTTTTGCTTGCCAAGCTTTGTCTACCGCGCGATTGGCACCGCGCTCTATTCGAACCTTCTCTTTCAGAAACAATCGTAACGTCGTCCGGGAAGCGCAGCCTCTGCAGTCCTGCACTCTATGCTTTGAAAGGGTTCATCATGACCATTGGCACAGCAAAATGGTCCAACTCCACGAAGGGCTTCTTTATCCAGCCCGATAACGGCGGCGCGGACGCGCTCGTTCACATCTCTGCCGTCGAACGCGCCGGAATGCGCGAAATCATAGAGGGTCAGAAGATTGGTTACGAGCTCGAGCGCGACATCAAGTCGGGGAAGATGTCGGCCTGCAACCTGCAGGTCGCCAATTGTGACCTGCCATCTCTTTGACCACGGATCTAGTGGCACTGGGACGGCACGATTATCTGAAAGGCCGGGCAGGTTGCCCGGCATTTTCCTATCCATCGCTTTGCAGACTAAGGGAATTTTCATGACTCAGACCTACAGCAAATCCCCGCAGCAGGCCGAAATTGCGTTTAGCCTTATCCAGTCCCAGTTCTGCGCGCACGGCCAAGGCGTCCAGGAACTGGAAACTGAAGAGCAAGCGCGCCAAGTCAAGACACAGCGTCTTCGAGACGCGCGGCTAGCGCGGGACGGGCAGGATTATGCTAGCCGTTGAACGACCACTACGCAGATTACTAGCAGCCGTTCCAGGGGCTGCTCAAAACTCTATTTCGACACTGTGGCCAGGCGTCGCTTGATTCCACAGGCTTGGTGCAACGGCCACCGACGTTGCTCCTCCCAAAAATGAACCCTTCGCAGCGTCACTGTGAAATTATCATTCGAATCGCCGACGTCACGTCCTGACGTTTGTATGGCTTGCCCATGAAAGGAACGTCGCGTGGAAGACTGGCACCGGGCAAATTGTTGCCAGATGTAATAATGATCTTGATTGGCGGCCAGCGATCCCGAACAAACGCGGCGAGCCGCAGCCCATCCATGCTGCCGGGCATGTCAATATCAGTGAAGATCACCTGGATGTCCGGGCGACCCTCGATAATCTCAATCGCTTCATCTGCGCTCGATGCCTCGAGCACGATGAAACCGTCGTCCTCAAGATCTGCGACGGTCGACAAACGCAAGAATGGCTCGTCTTCCACGACAAGCACGACTGGCTGAGAGTCAGGCACGTTTGCTCGCTTTTCTCTTTGGAGGAATGCTCTAGGGCCAAACCGCGAGGGAATGTACGTTGGCGTACAAACGCGCCATCGACTGCCTGGTTCCAGCAAGGAAATTTGCGACCGGAAAAGCGTGGCGACATTACTGTTAGACGCCAAGAGCGAAGAATGAGTGAAGGGAAAATGACCGAGGTCCTCAAACGCCTGGATTCTTCACACACAGAGGTTAGGAGAACGTCGCGATTCCCTTGGTCGCCACGGACGCCGAGAAACGCTTTCGACCGCCGTGCCTGCATCGCCCGGAACGGATCACGGTTCTCAGCGACAGGAAACTCCTGTAGGCTAAGTGGGCCGGACGCGCGGTGAGAGCAACGAAATACTGCCGCCAACGTTTTGCCTGTTGGTATCAAGGTAACGTCGTCGCTGCTGCTGCCGCCTGCGATAGTTATCAGCTTCTCTCGATCCCGCACGTGGATGTTTCGGCGTGTGGACCGAATGGCCCGTATACCTTCCAGGACGTGAAGCTGTTCGGTAATACCCGAACGCCGAACTCCCAGCATCAGCGCTAGGAACTCGTGGGTCACACCGAGATTGTCGCCATCGAGGCGATCATGGCACATCAAAAGCCATCGAGCCATCGTTCCTGCATGTTGTATCGGGCGTTGGCCAAGGCCGAATGAGCGAGCTGGACGACGGAGGTATGAAAATAACAAAGAAAAACGGCCCGGGCTCCTCATCCTCAGTGACTGCTTTCATGAATAGCGATGCTGGGACGCGGATGCCACTGCCAGCCATTTGCATGAAGGTCCGCCCGGGCGCTCCCTCTATGGCGAGCATCAGATGCATACCGGACGCGCCTTGCCGGCCGATATGCCCCACTTCGATAGCTTCGTCGTTGGAACTGGTGGCGACCATGGACCCAAGGCCGCTCTCCAGAAAATAGATGTAGTCGGGAGGGACACTATCCTCGACGAGAACATGTTTGGTGGCAGATCGACGCGCTCCATGCCGTGAGCGAGCCGGCCGAAGGTTTGCGCACTGATCGTCCGCAGAAGAGTGTTGCCGACATTCGATTGGTCGAGGCGTACCACTACTTGCTCCATGCCGGAGCTTGGGTGTTACCAAACGCCTATGAATAGAAGTCTAACCGTACGGCGTGGTCAAATGTTCCGCCAGTGCCACAGCAGGTTCGTACGATTTCGGTGTTACCGTGCGCAGGCATTGTTCTAGTTTTTCTTAACTTGCGACCCACATCTCTTTGCCGTTTCGCCCAGCCACAGCTTTTTACGCAATCGATCTGATAAGGCGGGGCTTTAACGCAACGGCCGCCAGGAAGTACGGGAGGAATTAGGCGTTCCGAAACACGACTCCCGCTTGAAGGGCTGCGGCGAGAAATGCGGCTTGCGCTTCTCCCTGGCTGACCGCCCCTCTAAGCGCGCCGGCGCAAGCCTCCATCGCCGAGATAAAGGTGGTGCCGGTGGTAACTGGCCAGTTCTTGAGAAGCAGCTCAAGAGCTTGCTCTGCAGACGACACGGTGTGGAATGACCGGTTGCGCTCTACAATTACGATGACCCATTCAAGTGTTGACATAGGCGTGGCCGGCCAAATTCGCGGATTAGTGGATTACACGATTAGCCCGCGCACAATGTGAGTGAGAAACATTGGTCACCCGCGCGATCCTTCCTCGAATCCCGCTTGTCAGTCTACATGGGCAGTTGGAGAAGCAAGGCCGTTCCCCGACTTTTCTACGGCAATGGCAGTCCCTGAATAGAGGCGCGCGTCCGCTCGAAGCTCGGTGGAGACATTGCAGAAATCGTCGGGCCGAAGACCCTTTTCAGTTCCCTGGTTAGGTCGTCGGCGGAAGTCATCCCGCCTTGAAAACGTTGTATGAGAAGCTTCGCCGCAAGGTCGTATCGCTCAGGATGCGCAACACTTTTGGCAGAATTGTATCCAGCTTCCTCCAAGACGCCTTGCAGCATCGTCAGGTCCCTGGAATGTAAGACGTAGCCGAGTGGGGAAGACACTGAGGTCCTCCTTCTAAT
Organism: Rhizobium sp. BK176; assembly: GCF_024808055.1. NCBI lineage: Bacteria > Pseudomonadati > Pseudomonadota > Alphaproteobacteria > Hyphomicrobiales > Rhizobiaceae > Rhizobium > Rhizobium sp. BK176. The sequence goes on from NZ_JANUBV010000012.1 coordinate 24,804, forward strand.
TGGGGCGAGGGCCCAAGCCCTGGTCAGAAGCGCCCTTAACAATGGCTGCTGATGAAATCATCATGCCCGAGAGTGGCTCGGGATGCAAAGAATTAATGCAATTTTTTGTTTTTATCAGCCTTTGCAGTAAAACCAAAAATTGAGATTGTATTTCCACGGGGCTTCGGCAGCGTGCTCGGCTTCACGGGGCATCGCTCAATGCCGATCGACATGGCCAGTACGTCCACCACTCTTACAGAGAGGCATGGTAGCTATCCTCTTGCAGTCCATCCCGCAGGTTCGGCACGTACGGGCAGAATTGCGCAGGCTGTCCATCAGCAAATTATCGGCAAGCGCGGGAGTTTGGTTACGCTTTGTGGGTCGCTTCGGAACTGCAAGCGGAACTAAGGTACCGCACCATTTCATTAGTGGCGGCGGCAGAATATGGATCGACAGTCTGAATACGGTCAACGGCCACTGTCATTGCCCAGCGGCCTTCATCACTATCGATATCCACTCGACGTGTTGAGCACCACTCTTGAACCGCGTCCAGAACAATCTTCATCTGAAGTTCATCGAGAGAGGAAGATAAAGACTTCGTCATGTCCGTGCTCTCCTGGGCGGCAAGAGCACAGTCATCTCTCAAGCGGTCCCGCCAGTGTCTATGGGCCGACCCGGGATACATAGGGTGTTAGAAATAAAAGGAAACGCGAAGGGTTTGACCGCCCCGCCTTCTAAGTTAATTCTTCTTTTTGCCTTATTTAATCGCGGGATGGTAAAATCGTGGCGTCCCAGACGCCTCCTCGCCGACGAAACGCGCTTCGCAGTCGAGAGGCGCCCAGCCGCGCGACCGGGCGCATGTGAAAGGGGAGGGTGGGCGCCCGTTGGGAAGTGCAGGGACCGGGGCAGGGCCCGGTTTTGAAATCCAGATGATGCGCGGTACACCGTCTTATCATGGTTCCCAGGATGCCGCCCAGTAGCACGCCGGCGACCGACAAGATGTAAAATACGATTAACATCAGCGCATCACGCTATGTCAAAGTTAATTGCGGCCGTTCTTAATCCTCCATAGGGTTTTATCCATCGGTCGGCATCTCCTGGCTACGATCGACTGGAAGCACACGAGTTGCTTTCGCCCCTCTAAGTTGGAGGGCGATGAGTGTCGGAAATGCTCCGTACAATTTCGTTCGATGATCTTTCTCCGGTATTCGACGCGTTCTCCGAGTGGTGCAAGGAGACTAAGGTTGATCCGAACAGTCTCGTCGGCAGCGTTGCTGCGTCCAGACTATTGGACCTTTTTCTCAAGGGCCATAAGACATCGAGAGATCTTTTGGCCGCCCTAGGGCCACTCCGCCCGCCGTCAACAAAGCCTGATCAGTAGGTCTCCAGGAAAGCTCCTGGCCAGAATCAGGATCTCAACACATTGCAAGCGGCTTCGTTATCAGCTCTCGCAAATCGACAGGTTTCTGAAGTCGATCCGCCGATCTGTACCGGAGAGGTCATAGCCGGTTGTAAAAATGAACGGTATGTTCCTTTTCGCCAGGATGTCAGCCATCGTGAAATCCAACTCGCTATGAACATTGACATTACGAAGTGCTGCGTCGACATGTTCTTTTTCCACCAGTTCTGTTGCTATCTCCCGATGTGCAACGGGGTCCCAACACAGTCGCACCGCGCGTGGCTAAGGCCAGTTCGATGTCCCATTGCGATGAAATATTCGTCTTCGACGACTGCTGTCGTCGCTTCATGCTAATATTGTCTTTCGGAGATAGGCAGGTGGATCGCGCAACGAAGGCCGTTCTCCCCGAGAACGAAGCTCGTCTTTGCCCGGAGCTGGTAGGGCAACGTCTTTTCAATCAACTCGCGTCCATAGCCGGCATGTCCGTGCGAAGCGTATTCAGCAGGCATCCAATCTGACTCGTTCCAATTGACCTTGAGCCATGGTTTGCTGTTCCAGCCCGGCTGGACGCGCCACTGATAGATAGCGACGCACCGGACTGGCCAAGCGCGCCGTACTTGATGGCACTTGTTTCCAGTTCGTGCAGCACAAGTGCGAGCGTCCGTACCGTCGAGGATCAACGTTGAATGGGCCATCGATTGTCCCGCGGCTCATGTCGAAGAACCACCCCGGAGCCGAGCTCTATATCGATCGCCGCGTGGGTAGGCAACCGTCAATCCGTCGCCCAGGGCAGCCAGCCCAAGGCCGGCAAAACTCACGGGAAGCAATGCCATGTTTCCTCTCCATGAGATTTGCCGCCAGGAAAACGATTGGCAAAACATTGCAGCAAAGGGAGCCTATTTGCTCGGTGGGGGCTTATCGTCGGTGCGGTCGCAGCCAATCAAAGAATGGTGAGGAAAGCTGGCGGGCAGGCGGCATTTGACGCCGTGAAGTCGATGGCAACGGGTCGTCCGCCGGCCCGATGACTTCGGCTGGCGAGGTGGCGCATTTGATCGCAGTTTTGGTCATGGTTGGCGATCGGGCAGCCCACCGCCCGCGCAGTAGATGAGAAGCGGTCAACTACTCTGTCTTTGCAGCAGGGTGAAGCGCGTATCAATCACATATGATTTGGGGCGTACGGTGCCGTTCATCCTTTCCAGGATAAGCCTGGCAGCTTCAGTGCCGATCAGGTCCCCAGGTGGCCTGATCGTCGTCAGTGCCGGGTTACATGCCGAACTGAAACTCAGGTCCCCGAAGCCAATGACGGAAAGCCGCTCGGGAATCGCAATGCCGATGCGCTGGCATTCGAATATGACACCAAGCGCAATATGGTCGTTCGAGCAGGCTATGGCATCCGCATCAGGATATCGCTTGATTGCTTCAGCAAGCAGCATTGCTCCAATGGCGGCACTGGCGGGCGCCGGGTGCTCTACTATCTCGGCGCTGACACCCTCTGCCTCGCGGGCGGCCTGGATAAAGCCGTCTGCGCGAAATGCGGCCCTGCGGTCTTCCTGGAGACGGGCGCCGATATAGATCAATCGCTTTCGCCCGCGCTGGACAAGGTGCGTCGCTGCAGTACTTCCAACCTGTTCATGATAGAAGCCGACGGCCATGTCGATCGGCTCGCCGCCAAGTTCCCACAGCTCGACAACAGGCACGTTGCTATCCCTCAACAGCCGGCGTGTCGTGGCGGTGTGCGAGAGACCGGTGAGGACAATCGCTGCAGGCTTCCACGACAGCGCCATCTTGACGAGGTTTTCCTCCTCGCGCTCGCTGTATTCGGAGTGGCCAAGCATGACCTGCAGGCGTTCCTTGCCAAGCTCGGTCTGCATGCTTGCAACCGTTTCAGCAAAGAATGCGTTGCGCACCGACGGCACGATCACGCTCACGGCGCGCGACGATGCTGCGGCAAGCCCGCCTGCCATGAGGTTGGGGACATATTTCAGCGCATCGATCGCCTCTGCGATGGCTCTGCTTGCGGCAGCCGAGACCGCATCAGGCTTGCGTAGATAAAGCGAGACTGTCGACGGCGACACGTCGGCCCTTTCGGCGACGTCCATCATCGTGACGCTTTGCATCTTGCGGCGTTGCCGCTTCATAGCTTCCATCGACTGCCTCTCGCAAAATCATAGCGCTGCAAATTAAAATTATTGTATGCCGGAACGGTGATGCTTGCAACATGCGCAAGGTGACTAAATGAGTAAACGTATGTTTATACAGTAGGTTAAGGCACTTAGTAGGGCGGCTCTATTCACGGGATTCGTTGCGTGAGGTCTGGCCGCGCTGCTCCCCTCTTGATCTTCGTGAATCGTAGCGCTATGATTCCTCCATCTTTTTGAGACAGCGATGCGCTCAATTGACATCGCGTTAGGGAGGAAATCTTGGCCTCGGTAAGTTTACGCAAGCTCGACAAGAGCTACGGCGCGCTGCGCATCGTCAAAGGTATCGACCTGGAAATCCAGGACGGCGAGTTTGTCGTTTTTGTCGGCCCGTCGGGATGCGGGAAGTCGACGACACTCAGAATGGTTGCGGGTCTTGAAGCGATCACCGGCGGTGAGGTTCGAATTGGCGACCGGGTCGTCAACAAACTGGCTCCACGCGAGCGCGATATCGCGATGGTGTTTCAGGACTACGCGCTCTATCCCCACAAGACCGTCCGCGAAAATATGGGCTTCAGCCTCAAGGTCCGCGGCATGAGTAAGGCAGAGATCGACAAGCGGATCGGTCAGGCGGCCGAGATGCTCGGAATTGGTCATTTGCTCGACCGTCGCCCAGGGCAATTGTCGGGCGGCCAGCGCCAGCGCGTCGCCATGGGCCGCGCAATCGTCCGCCGTCCGCAGGTCTTCCTGTTCGATGAACCGCTCTCCAACCTCGACGCAAAGCTGCGCGGACAGGTGCGCACCGAGATCAAGCGGCTGCACCAGACCATTGGCACAACGATCATCTACGTCACCCATGATCAGGTCGAGGCCATGACGCTTGCCGATCGCATCGTCATTCTCAGGGGCGGCGATATCGAGCAGGTGGGCACCCCGGACGAGGTCTATAACCGTCCGGCAAGCGTCTTTGTTGGAGGCTTTGTTGGCTCTCCGGCGATGAACTTCACCAAGGCAAAGGCGCAGGGCTCCAGCCTGCATCTGCCAAATGGCGACCAGCTTCCGCTCTCGGCCATACCAGGCAATGGACTGTCCGCCGTCGACGGCCGCGAGTTTGTCGTCGGTATCCGACCCGAGCATTTCATCAAATCCCAGTCTGGTGGTTCGAGCCTGAACTGTCGTGTTCAGGTCGTCGAGCCGCTCGGGTCCGATACGCTCGTTCACTTCTCCATGGGGGACGCCACCTTGACGGCGCGAATGCCGCCTGAGGTTCGTCCAACCGTCGGCGAGACCCTGACGGTCGGCATTGATCCAACGAAAATCCACCTTTTCGACGCCGCCAGCGAGCGCGCCATTCACTGACGTCCAGGCGTTTGCGCGCCTGGTCCTTACGAACTTCAATGGGAGGAAAACATGAACCGCAATATCAGAGCTGCCGCTCTCGCCTGCGCCACGATCTTTAGTTTCGCGGCACCAGCTCTCGCCGATACGGAGCTGAAAATCTACATTTCGAGCCAGCACCAGCCGAACGTCTGGCGCAAGGCGCTCGATCAGTACGAAGCCAAGACGCCGGGCGTCAAGGTGACGATCGAGACCGGCGGCAACACGTCGGAAGCGCAGGCGCAATATCTCAACACGGTGATGTCGGCCAAGGATTCGTCCCTGGATGTGCTCATCCTTGACGTCATCCGTCCTGCCCAGTTTGCCGCCGCTGGCTGGACCGTCGACGTCGAAGGCAAGGATCTTTCCACCTACCTGCCGGCCTATGCCGAAGCCAATACCGTTGGTGGCAAGACCGTTGCCCTGCCGGCCTTTGCCGACGCCCAGTTCCTCTACTATCGCAAGGATCTGCTCGATAAATACGGCATCCAGCCGCCGAAGAGCTGGGAGGAGTTGAAGACCGCCGCAAAGACCATCACCGACGGCGAGAAAAACCCCGATCTCCAGGGGCTGTCGTTCCAAGGAAAAGCCATTGAGGGCGCCGTGTGCACCTTCCTGCTGCCGTACTGGAGCCAGGGCAAGGCGCTGACGAACAACGGTCGCCTGTCCTTTGATCATGATGCGGCCGTCAAGTCGCTCGCACTGTGGAAGAGCTTTGCCGATGACGGTGTTGCCAAGAAGAACATCGCTGAAGTGGCAACTGACGACACGCGCAAGGAATTCCAGGCCGGCAACGTGGTCTTCGCAGTAAACTGGTCCTATGCCTGGGCACAGTCACAGGGACCGGAGTCGGCTGTTGCGGGCAAGGTTGGTGTCGCCCGCCTGCCGGCGATGACGGGTGGTGAATCCGCGACCTGCCTCGGTGGCTGGGAGTGGGGCGTTTCAGCCTTCTCCGCTCATCAGGATGAAGCCAAGAAGCTCGTTGCCTACCTTTCGAGCCCCGAGGTTTCGAAATTCATGGCCATCAACGCATCGCTGCTGCCGACCTACGCCGATCTCTACAAGGATGGCGATGTAACCAAGGCCGCTCCCTGGTTCGCCGATGCGCTCCACGTTGTCCAAACCGCCAAGCCGCGCCCGGTCACCCCTCGCTATAACGAGGTGAGCGAAACGATCCGCACCACCGTCAACGCGGTTCTTGCCGGCGTCTCGACACCGGAAGAGGGCGCAAGCCAGATCGAGTCGCGGCTGAAGCGCATCCTTCGCTGATTAATCGAAGGGCGGCCTCTGGTCGCCCTTCAAAAAACCACCCAATGGACCGGAACACCTGTCATGGCGACCACAACCTCCCTCAAGATCAGCGCCGATGTCGAGCCGCGCCAGGCTGCATGGGTGCGGTGGCTGGATCTCAGTGACAGATCGCTGGCCATTCTCCTGCTTGCACCGGCAGCGCTCCTGCTTGCGCTGATCATCGTTTATCCCGTCTGTCGGCTGGCCTATACGAGCTTCTTCAGCCTGTCGCTTACATCGGGCCTGCCGGCCGAGTTCGCCGGCCTCGAAAACTACCGTCTGATGATCGACGATCCGGTCTTCTGGGAAACCACCTGGAATACCGTGCTCATTACCCTGATCACCGTCCCAGGCGCCCTTATTGTTGGCCTCTGGCTCGCGTTGATGGCAAACCTGCCGTTTCGCTCCCAGTGGCCCGTCCGCCTGTCGCTCTTGGTCCCCTGGGCGCTTCCCCTGTCCTTTGCGGGCCTGATCTTCGCGTGGTTCTTCCATTCAGAATACGGCGTTGTCAATGATGTTCTAAACCGCGTCGGCCTGCCTGGTGTCATCTGGTTCAACTCGCCGAACTGGGCATTTGCTGCAATCTGTCTGACAATCATCTGGAAGACCTCGTCCTTCATGGCACTGATCATCCTGGCGGGCCTACAGACCATTCCGCGTTCACTGTACGAGGCAGCCGATGTCGACGGCGCTGGACGGCTGCGCCAATTCTTCGAGATCACGTTGCCGCTGCTTAAGCCCTCGATCGTCGTCGCCCTGATTTTCCGGACGATCACGTCGCTGCAAACCTTTGATATCCCCTACATGATGACGGGTGGTGGTCCCGGCACATCGACGGCGACACTTGCCATGTATATCCACCAGAACACCGTCTCCTTCCTCGATCTCGGTTACGGCTCTGCGCTTGCCGTCGTGATGTTCGCGCTTTCCATGTGCGTCACCGCCGTCTACCTGCGCATGATCCGCACCAAGGAGTAGCGCAATGACCACCACCACTGCATCGGGTCCCGGTAGCTTTCTTTCCGGCAAGCCGCTTCGCGCAATCGCCGCCATCATCCTGCTCGTCAACGGCATGTTTCCAGCGCTCTGGATCCTGTTCACGTCGCTGAAGACGGAAGGCGAGCTGACGGCCAAGCCGATCACCTGGTTTCCGTACGCGCCGACGCTGCAGAACTACATGCAGGCCTTCTCCGACCAGCCGCTTCACCTGTTTCTGTTCAACAGTTTCATGGTGGCGCTCCTGTCGACCGTGCTGACACTGCTGGTCTCGGTGCTTGCGGCATACGCCCTTGCACGCCTGAACCTGAAGCATCGCGGTCTCATTCTCGCTGCCATCATCGCTGTCTCGACATTCCCGCTGGTAACGTTGCTTGTTCCTCTGTTCGAAATCATGAGGACACTGAACCTCCTTAACACCTGGACTGCCCTGGTGTTGCCCTACACGGTGCTGAGCCTGCCGGTGTGCACGCTTATGCTGGTTTCGTTTTTCGAGGGGATTCCGCGCGATCTTGAGAGCGCTGCGATGATTGATGGCTGCACGCGGCTTGGCGCGCTCTTCAAGATCGTGGTGCCGCTGTGCGCACCTGGCGTCTTTACCGCCGGCATCCTCGCCTTCGTCAACGCCTGGGACGAATTCCTTCTCGCCCTCTCGTTCAATTCAAATCCGCAACTTCGGACGCTTCCCGTCGGCATCCAGCTCTATCAGGGCGAGTTTGCGTTCCCGTGGCCGGTGATATCGGCGGCACTCGTAGTAGGCATCGTGCCGGTTGCGGTCCTGATCGTCATCTTCCAGGAGCGCGTGGTGTCCGGTCTGACAGCGGGTGGTATCAAGGGATGACCGGCGTGAAAGCAAAACGTGATCTTGCCGACCTGCGCAGCCAGCGCTGGTTTGCCTCCGACGACATGCGCGGTTTCGCGCATCGCCAGCGCACCCAGCAGATGGGCATGCGCCGCGATGAGTTCCTGGGCCGACCGGTCATCGGGATCATCAACACCTGGAGCGAAATGAGTCCATGCCACGCCCACCTGCGTGACCGCGCCGAGGCGGTCAAGCGTGGCGTGTGGCAGGCCGGTGGCTACCCGGTCGAGATGCCGGCCCTTTCTGTCGGTGAGGTCATGGTCAAGCCGACCACCATGCTCTATCGCAACTTCCTGGCGATGGAATGCGAGGAACTGCTCAGATCACATCCGATCGACGGTGCTGTCCTGCTTGGTGGCTGCGACAAATCCACGCCGGCGCTTCTGATGGGCGCGATCTCGATGGATATTCCGGTCATCTTCTGTCCAGCCGGCCCGATGTCGAATGGACAATGGCGCGGAACGAAGACCGGCGCCGGTACCCACACGAAGAAATACTGGGACGAGTTGCGGGCTGGAAATATTACCCAGTCGGACTGGGTTGACCTCGAAAGCCGCATGACCCGCACGGCGGGCACCTGCAACACCATTGGAACGGCCTCGACCATGACCTCGATCGTCGACGCCATGGGGCTGACGCTACCTGGCGCCTCCTCGATCCCGGCAGTCGATTCTGGACATCCGCGCATGGCATCTGCCTGCGGCGTGCGCATCGTCGAAATGGTCTGGGAGGATTTGAAGCCTTCAAGCATCCTCAATCGCGCAAGCTTCCTGAATGGGCTCGTCGCTTATATGGCGCTTGGCGGCTCGACAAATGCCGCCGTCCACCTGATCGCCATGGCCAGGCGCGCCGGCATTGCACTCACGCTTGACGATATGGCGGCCATGGCGGCAAAGGTTCCGGTCGCGGCCAATGTCTTCCCGTCGGGCGAGTTCCTGATGGAGGATTTCTATTTTGCGGGCGGATTGCGGGCCCTCCTGAAGAAGTTTTCACACCGGCTGGATCTTGACTGCCTGACCGTGAACGGACGCACGCTCGGTGACAACATCGCGGACGCCGAGTGCTGGAACGACGACGTCATCCGCGGCGAAGATAATCCTGTCGTGCCGCTGTCGCGCGGCAAGACGCTCGAGGTGTTGCGCGGCAACCTGGCTCCGAATGGCGCTGTCATGAAATCGTCGGCCGCCAATCCGAAGTTCTTGAAGCATGTCGGCCCGGCAATCGTCTTCGACAATCCTGCCGTCATGAACAAGACCCTCGATGATCCCGATCTCGACATCAACGAGGATACCGTTATCGTCCTTCGCAACGCCGGTCCTGTCGGCGCGCCCGGCATGCCGGAGTGGGGTAATCTGCCGATCCCGAAGAAACTCCTCAAGCAGGGGGTGCGCGACATGGTGCGCATTTGCGACGGGCGGATGAGCGGTACCCATTACGGCACCTGCATTCTTCACGTCTCTCCAGAGGCAGCGATCGGTGGCCCGCTTGCTCTCTTGAAGACCGGTGACCTGGTTGAGCTCGACGTTGCGGCAGGCTCCATGAACATGAGGGTCGACGAGGCGGAACTCGAACAGCGCCGTCGCGAGTGGAAGCCCGCAGCCCCCGTCTACCATCGCTCCTTTGCTGCTCTCTACCAGCAGCATGTCAGCCAGGCAGATCAAGGGTGCGATTTCGATTTCCTGAGCGGTACGGCCGTCGTGCCGGATCCCGTCATTTTCTAAGGATACAAGCATGAGCCTCACCAACAATTTCAAGAGCTGGATCAAAGCTGGCGAACGCACCCCGCTTGGGACATGGCTGATGGCCGCAGCTCCGTCGACGGCGGAGGCGCTTGGCTACGTCGGCTTCGACTTCCTCGTGGTCGACATGGAGCATGTGCCAATCGAAGTCTCCGACCTTGCCCAGATTCTAAGAGCCGTAGGCTGCACGCCGGCCGAACCGGTTGTTCGCCTCGCCTGGAACGATCAGGTGCTGGTCAAGCGCGTCCTTGATGCCGGCGCACGTACCGTCATGCTGCCGTTCGTCCAGACCGCCGACGAGGCGAAGGCGGCTGCTTCTTACACGCGCTATCCGCCGCTAGGTGTTCGCGGTGTCGCTGCCGTTCACCGCGGCTCGAAGTTCGGGACGATCCCCGACTACCTGAAGTGGGCCAATGACCAGATCTGCACGATCGTTCAGCTCGAAACGCCCGAAGCAATCGAGCGACTGCCGGAGATCGCCGCCGTCGAAGGTATCGATGGCGTCTTCGTCGGCCCCGGCGACCTGTCGGCGGCCATGGGACACATTGGCAACATCGCACACCCCGAGGTTCAGACGCTGATCGAGAAAGCAGCCAAAGTTGCACGTTCCGCCGGCAAGCCGATCGGCATCGTCGGTCCCAATCCCGAGATGGTTCAAAGGTTTATCGGGTATGGCTACAGCTTTGCGGCAATGGCGTCCGACGTTGCCATGATGACCGGCCGCGCCAACGAATGGCTGGGTGTCCTGAACGGTAGTGCTGCCAAGCCGGCATTGCCGGCAGCTGCCTATTGAGGTGGCGAAGGTGAGCACCGGCTTCATACCCGTTCTCGAAGCGAACACCCTTCTTGGCGAGTGCCCTCTATGGTCATCTGCCGAACAGGTGCTTTACTTCGTCGATATCAAAGCCTGCCGGATCCACCGCTTCGATCCATTGTCGCGGCACCTGACGGCCATGGAACTGCCTGAAGAGGTCGGATGCATCGGGCTTGCAAAGGGTGGCGGGTTCATTGCAGGTCTCCGATCCGGCTTGTGGCTGCTTGACGAAAAGGGCGCGCTTCTGCGCAAACTCGCCGACAATCCCGAGGACCAGTCGATCAGTCGCTTCAACGACGGCATGGTCGATCCGGCCGGGCGCTTTGTCGCCGGCACCGTCGATGAGACGCGGCAGCGGGGGATCGCCAGCCTCTATAGGTTCGATCGCGACGGGCTTGCCGAGCTTGCTTCCGGCCTACTGACATCGAACGGCGTTGCATTCTCGCCGGGTGCAAAGCGGCTCTATCACGCCGACACGCTTCGCTACACGCTTTACACCTTCGATTATGACCCGACACGCGGCTCGGTCAGCAATCGGCAGGTCTTCGCCCGGTTCGGGAGCGGAGCCGACAAGGGGCGGCCAGATGGTGGTGCAGTCGACGTGGAAGGCTGCTACTGGACGGCGCTTTTCGAGGGCGGACGCGTCCAGCGCTACGATCAAAGCGGCAAGCTGTTGGCGGAATATCCGGTTCCGGCCCTGTGCCCGACCATGGTGACCTTCGGCGGCCCGGATATGAAAACGCTCTATTGCACCAGCGCGCGGGTCGGGCGGTCTGATGCCGAGCTTGCCAGATACCCGTTGTCGGGCGCGTTGTTCTCCATGCGCACCGACGTCGCCGGTCTTCCAAAAAACCTGTTTGATCCCGAAGTGTGAGATCCACTCATGTCGTCGCCTTACGATTCCGTCCGCTACGCCTCGCTCTATGGCCGCAATGTGCTGATCACCGGCGGTGCGTCGGGCATCGGCGAAGAAATGGTGAAAGCCTTTGCCGAACAGGGCGGGAGAGTGTCGTTCATCGACATCGATGCCGAGACCGGTGCGCGCACGGCCGCAGCGACTGGGACAGACTTCCTGAGCTGCGATATAACAAATATCGATCGGCTGCGGAGCGCGATCAGCGCCGTCGAAGACAAGCATGGCGCCATCGACGTGCTGATCAACAACGCCGGCAAGGACGATCGTCACCCGATCGGTGAGGTCGAGCCCGACTACTGGCGTCGTGCACTGGCGCTCAATCTTGATCATCAATTCTTTGCGACACAGGCAGCAAGCCGCCGCATGGCCGAGCAGGCTCGCGGCTCGGTGATCATGCTGGGGTCGATTTCATGGATGCGCGGCCGCCCGGGGATGGTCGGCTATACGACGGCGAAGGCGGCCATCAATGGCATGACCAGAACATTGGCGCGCGAGCTTGGGCCATCCGGAATTCGCGTCAACTGCATCGTGCCTGGTGCGATCGTCACCGAGCGGCAGCTGAAGCTCTGGACCTCGCCTGAACAGAACCAACAGTTCATCGATCTGCAGGCGCTGAAATTCCGGCTCGACGCGACCCACGTCGCCCGCATGGCACTCTTCCTTGGTTCCGACGAGAGCGACGGCTGCACTGGCGCGAACTTTGTCGTCGACGCTGGCCTCACACAAAACTGAGCATGACGGACATGATACTCGAAACAACACCCAACGGTTTCACCATTTCGCTGAACGGCCGCGCAATACTGCGCCACAGTGCATCGATGCCGGCGATCTATGTCGGCCATGGCGATGAGCGCATGGACATGTATCGCGGCAACTTCGAGATCGAAGATTACGTGATCGAACGCAGTGCACTTCGTTACGCGGTGGTCGACGGTGATGCAGTCACGTTGTGCGAGCGCGAAGGCCAGCCCGCCCGCCTGGTGCTCAGGCTGACGGACAATGCACTGGAGTTATCGTCGGAGGATCCTTCGATCAACCGCTTCTGGATGCGCGTCGTTGCCGATCATGACGAGCATGTCTGGGGCGGTGGCGAGCAGATGTCCTATTTCGACATGCGCGGGCGCCGCTTCCCGCTCTGGACATCCGAACCGGGTGTCGGCCGCGACAAGATGAGCGAAATCACCTTCAAGTCGAACGTCGAGGGCAAGGCAGGTGGAGACTATTACAACACCAACTACCCGCAGCCGACCTTCATCTCCTCCAACCGATATGCGCTTCACGTCGAGACGAGCGCCTATTCAGTGTTCGACTTCCGGCGCAAGACATTTCATGAGATCGAGGCCTGGGCGGTCCCCGAGCGCATCGAGCTATACGCAGCAGCGACCTTCGTCGCACTCGTGGAAACTCTCTCCGCACGCTTTGGTAGGCAGCCGCAGCTACCGGAATGGATCTACAACGGTGCGATCATCGGCCTCAAGGACGGGACGAATTCATTTACCCGCCTGGAGAAGATGAAGGAAGCGGGCGTCAAGGTTTCCGGTCTCTGGTGCGAAGACTGGGTTGGCCTTCGTCATACCTCCTTCGGCGCCCGACTGTTCTGGGACTGGCAGGCAAACGAGGAACGTTACCCAGGTCTTCGTCAGCGCATTGCACAGCTCCACGACGAGGGCGTTCGCTTCCTGGGCTACGTCAATCCCTATCTCTGCGTTGACGGGCCGCTGTTTGAGGAAGCCGACCAAGCCGGTTACTTCGCAAAGGACCAATTTGGCCGCACCGCGCTTGTCGACTTCGGCGAATTTGACTGCGGCGTCGTCGACTTCACCAACTCGGAGGCGGCCGACTGGTTTGCCGACGAGGTCATCGGCGGCAAGATGCTGGATTACGGTCTGTCCGGATGGATGGCAGACTTCGGCGAATACCTGCCGATCGACGTCGAGCTGGCCAATGGCATCGACGCGAAGATCATGCACAATCAATGGCCGACGCTCTGGGCCGAGGTGAATGCCAAGGCGGTTGCAAGCCGTGGCAAAACCGGCGAGGCGCTGTTCTTCATGCGTGCCGGCTTTACCGGCGTACAGAAGCACTGCCCGCTTTTGTGGGGCGGTGACCAGTCTGTCGATTTTTCTCGACACGATGGCCTGGTAACCGTCATCTGCGCGGCCCTTTCTGCCGGTCTCCTGGGGAATGCCTATCACCACTCCGACATCGGTGGATATACCAGCCTCTTTGGTAACGTCCGCACTCCCGAGCTGCTGATGCGCTGGGCTGAAATGGCAGCCTTCACGCCCGTCATGCGCAGCCATGAAGGCAACCGCCCTCGCGACAACGTCCAGATCGATCAGGATCCGGCCGTCCTTGCGCACTTCGCCCGCATGACCGGCGTCTATGTCCACATGGCGCCCTACCTGAAATCGCTGTCGCAGGTAGCCTCGGACAAGGGGCTGCCAGTACAGCGGCCGCTGTTTCTGCACTATGAACACGACCGCAAGACCTACGGGATCCAGGACAGCTACCTCTACGGCTCCGACATGCTTGTCGCACCGGTTTGGCAGGCCGCTCAAAACGAGCGCACCGTGTACCTCCCTGAGGGTTCGAATTGGACGCACGCCTGGAGTGGCGAGCAATATCGTGGTGGCAACGAGATCACGGTTGCCTCGCCGCTTGGTGAGCCACCGGTCTTTTATCGCTCGGACTCGCCATTTGCCGACCATTTCGCAGAGCTACGGGCGCTCTAGGGATGGATCTTCACGGGTTGGCCATTCTGCTGCTTCTTTCAGCGGTCGCTGCTTATCTGCAGACGCTGACCGGATTTGCATTCGGCCTCATCATGATGGGTGGTGTGGGGCTCACCGGCGTTATCGCCGTACCCGACGCCGCCGTCCTCGTCAGCTGTCTCACATTCGTCAATGCCGTGCAGGTTCTTGTGAGAGGCTGGCGCGACATTGCCGCGCGTGGATTCGTGCCGATCATTGTCGCCAGCGTTCTCTTGCTTTTTGTCGGCTACTGGCTTCTCGGCTTGATGGCGGCTCACTCGATCGATTGGCTGAAGATCGTGCTCGGTCTGGTGATCGTGGTCTCGAGCATACAATTGGCAATGAAACCCCAGCCGCTTGACCGACTTTCTTCCACCGGATCCTTTGCATTCTTCGGTGCCATTGCGGGATTGATGGGAGGGCTGTTTTCAACAGCCGGACCGCCGCTCGTCTATCACCTCTATCGTCAGCCGTTGCCACAGCCGACGATCCGCGAGACCCTTGTTGCCGTCTTTGCCATCAATGCCGTCATTCGACTTGCCGTCGTCGCCTTGGCCGGAGACATGCCGCGGGCCGGCTTCTGGTGGGGGCTGCTCGCAATACCCGTGGTCATCCTGTTTACCTTCGCTGCAAAGCGTTGGCCGCCGCCGATTTCCAACCTGTCACTTCGCAGGATGGCCTTCGGTCTGCTTTTCCTGTCGGGCCTGTCGCTCGCCTTACCCGCTCTCTTCAAGATCATCGGAGGTCTGTCATGACTGCATCCACTCTCTCGCTCAAGGATTCGACCCTTCTGACCGACAAGGCATTTGTTGCCGGTGAATGGATTTCCTCGCCCACCGGCAAGACATTCGCAGTGACCGACCCGTTCGATGGCACGGTGATCGCAAAGGTCCCCGACCTCGATCGCGAGACTGTCCAAAAGGCAATCGATGCCGCCGATATTGCGCAAAAATTGTGGGCGCGGAAAACCGCGAAGGAACGCGCTCAGGTCTTGAAGCGCTGGTATGATCTGATCGTTGCAAATGCCGACGACCTGGCTCTCGTCCTGACGACGGAACAGGGCAAGCCTCTTTCTGAAGCTAAGGGCGAGGTCGTCTCGAACGCGGCCTATCTCGAATGGTTTGCCGAAGAGGCAAAGCGCATCGACGGCGACATCATCCCGGGTGCCAATCCGGGCCAGCGCATCATGGTTCTGAAGCAACCCGTTGGTGTCTGTGCCGCCATTACCCCATGGAACTTTCCAAACGGCATGATCACCCGCAAGGCCGGGCCTGCGCTTGCAGCTGGCTGCAGCATGATCCTGAAGCCCGCGTCACAGACGCCGCTATCGGCGCTGGCGCTTGCCGTGCTGGCAGAACGCGCCGGCGTGCCAAAAGGTGTCTTCTCAGTCGTTACGGGGGAAGCCAAGCCGATCGGCCTCGAGTTCTGCCATAATCCGAAGATTGCCAAGATCACCTTCACCGGATCGACAGGGGTTGGCCGGTGGTTGATGAAGGAGGCGGCCGACGGCATAAAGCGTCTGTCGCTAGAGCTTGGCGGCAACGCGCCATTCATCGTCTTCGACGATGCCGACATCGACGCCGCAGTGGCTGGCGCCATGATTTCCAAGTTCCGCAACGCGGGACAGACCTGCGTCTGCGCCAACCGCATCTATGTGCAGGAGGGCGTCGTGAAGAGCTTCACGGAGAAGCTGCTTGCCAAGGTGTCCGAGCTGCGGCTTGGCCGCGGGACCGAGGAGGGCGTCAGTCAGGGGCCTCTCATCGACGAGCGCGCCGTAGCCAAGATGGAGGAGCATGTTGCCGACGCGCTCGCCAATGGCGGCAAGCTTCTTGCCGGTGGCAGCAAGAGCGATATTGGGAGCAACTTCTACCAGCCGACCGTCATCACAGGCGTCACGCAGGCCATGAAGGTTGCCAAGGAAGAGACGTTTGCGCCACTCGCCCCGATTATCTCCTTCAAGGACGAGGAGGATGTCATCGCGATGGCAAACGACAGCGAGTTCGGGCTCGCATCCTACTTCTACGCCCGCGATATGGCGCGCGTGTGGCGCGTTTCCGAAGCCCTTGAGGCCGGCATGGTGGGCGTCAATACTGGCATGATCGCCAACGAAATGGCACCCTTCGGCGGGATCAAGCAGTCTGGCATGGGCCGTGAAGGGTCGAAGTATGGCATCGAGGGTTTCCTCGAGCTGAAGTATGTCTGCGTCGCGGGGATCTGAGATGCCGTTCGACTATGATGTGATCATCATCGGCGGCGGCATCAATGGCTGCGGCGTCGCACGCGATGCGGCAGGCCGCGGGTACAAGGTATTGCTGGCCGAGATGAACGACCTTGCCAGCGGCACGTCGTCTGCCTCCACCAAACTTATCCATGGCGGATTGCGCTATCTCGAGCATCACGAGTTCAGGCTGGTTCGCGAAGCGCTCATGGAACGGGAAGTGCTCTGGAGCCTCGCGCCCCACATCATCTGGCCACTGCGCTTCGTCCTTCCCCATCATTCGGCGCTTCGGCCTGCCTGGATGCTGCGCCTTGGACTGTTCATCTATGATCACATTGGCGGGCGCAAGAAGTTGCCGCCCACCAAGGTCCTCGACTTGCAGAAGGACGCTGCGGGCGCACCGCTCAGCGATCAGTTCAGGAAAGGCTTCGAGTACTCGGACGCATCGGTGCAGGATGCGCGCATGGTCGTGCTCAATGCAAGGGATGCGGCCGAACGAGGTGCGGAGATACTCACACGCACCGAGGTCACAGAGGTGACGCGCAAGGCGCAAGGATTTGCCGTTTCCCTGGTCAACCGCATCACGAAGTCGAGCCGCTCGGTCACGGCGCGCCTCGTCGTCAACGCGGCTGGTCCCTGGGTCGACCGCGTCCTGTCAATGGCCGCGCAAGGAAAAGGAGCGCGCAACGTTCGCCTTGTTCAAGGCAGTCATATCGTCGTTCGCAAACTCTTTGCACATGACAAGGCGTATATATTCCAGAACGACGACAAGCGGATTATCTTCGCCATTCCCTACGAGGATGACTTTACCTTGATCGGCACGACGGATCGCGACCATATTTGCGCCCCCGAAACCGTCAAGATCAGCGCCGAGGAAACCGAGTACCTTTGTGTGTCGGCGAGTGCCTACTTCAAGCAGCAGATCGTTCCCACGGATGTCGTCTGGTCCTATTCCGGAATACGCCCGCTCTTTGAACAGGGCGCGTCAAGCGCTCAGGAAGCGACACGTGACTACGTCCTGAAGGTCGATGGCGATAAGGCACGTGGGGCGATGATCAACGTGTTTGGCGGCAAGATCACCACGTACCGTCGCCTGGCGGAGTCCGTGCTGTCCGAGATCGAGCAGCTTCTCGGCGCCCGCAAGCCGAGCTGGACGGCAACCGCACCTCTGCCCGGAGGCGACTTTCCCGTCGATGGGTTCGATGCACTCGTTGCTAGGCTCGTCCGGCATGCTCCAGGCGTGGAGAAGGCGACGCTCCGTCGTCTTGCTCGCCTCTATGGAACGTCGGCCTTTGACATCCTCGGTGCCCAGGGTGAACTCGGCAGGATCATAGCCGGGGATCTCGGCGTCAATGAAATTGAGCACCTCGTCAGGCGAGAATGGGCCGTCTCTACCGATGACATTCTTTGGCGGCGCACCAAGCTCGGCCTCCGGTTTGGCACAGATGACGTCAAGGCACTGGAGGCATTTCTCCAACAGTCTGCAAGCCAGGCAGCATCCGGCTGAACCTGACGATTGAGGGCACAATGAGCGGTTACATCCTTGCAATTGACCAGGGCACAACGTCGACACGATCCATCGTCTTCGACAAGAACTACAGCGCAAAAGGGTTCGGCCAACAGGAATTTGCGCAACACTTTCCTCGTTCGGGTTGGGTCGAGCACGATCCTGAGGACCTCTGGCGTACGACTGTCGAAACGGCCCGCTATGCGATCGCAGCTGCCTCCGTCGGAGCGCAGGAGATTGCCGCGATCGGTATCACCAATCAGCGGGAGACAACGATCCTGTGGGATCGTCGCACCGGCAAGCCAATATACAACGCCCTTGTCTGGCAGGATCGTCGTACGGCCGATGCATGCGCCCGCCTTCGGGCTGAAGGAGCAAGTGACCTCATCGCCTCGCGTACAGGCTTGCTGATTGATGCCTATTTCTCGGCAAGCAAGATCGCCTGGATTCTCGACCACGTCAGCGGGGCGCGAGAGGCAGCTGATGCAGGTCACCTGGCATTCGGGACCGTCGACAGCTGGCTGGTCTACCGGCTGACCGGCGGTCAGCGACATGTAACCGATATCACCAACGCCGCTCGGACAATGCTGTGCGACATTGGCTCGGGTCAGTGGGACGATGAGCTGCTGCGTTGCTTCAACATTCCTCGCTCCATTCTCCCGGAAATCCTTGATAACATGGATGATTTCGGGTTGGCGCAAGGCGACATCCTCGGAGCCACGGTCCCCATACGGGGGATGGCAGGCGATCAGCACGCTTCCCTCGTCGGCCAGGCGTGCTTCGAACCGGGCAGGATGAAGGCGACCTATGGCACGGGATGTTTTGCGTTGCTCAATACCGGCAGCAATCGAGTTGTCTCACAGAACCGTCTTCTGACGACTGTAGGCTACAAGATCGGGCCGCAGATAACCTATGCACTGGAAGGCTCCATCTTTATTGCGGGGGCTGCGGTTCAGTGGTTGCGGGATGGTCTCGGCATTATCGGCTGCGCCGATCAGACCGCCGACCTCGCCCAGCAGGCAGACCTTGAGCAGCAGCTCTATCTTGTTCCAGCATTTACTGGCCTCGGCGCGCCCTGGTGGGATCCGAGCGCCCGCGCCTCCCTCTTCGGCATGACCAGGAATTCAGGTCCAGCGGAGCTTGCACGTGCGGCCCTGGATTCGATCTGTCTCCAGACGCATGATTTGATGCAGGCAATGCGAAGCGATTGGCCGGATGCCTCCATATCGCTGCTTCGCGTCGATGGCGGTGTGTCGAAGAACGCCTGGGCAATGCAGCGCCTTTCAGACATCGTCGGCCTTACTGTCCAGCGATCAAGTTCAAGCGAAGTGACAGCACTCGGAGCTGCATGGCTGGCTGGTCATGGCGCCGGGTGCTGGCCCGGCCCGGAGCAGTTCGCCGCCGAACGGGAGATCGGACAAGGCTTTCATCCATCCGTGGACGCTGACCAGAATTTCCAGTTGGTTCGAGGGTGGAAGGCAGCAGTGCGGGCAACCATCCAGTTCGCTTCTCAGGTGGCTTAGCGAGCCCTAGAGGATTAACCTGCGCGCGCCGCTAGCCGAAATGCCGCCAGGCAAATGAAAAAATCGGGGTTGGCGTGATCGGAGGGCGCGTCGGCGCGTGCGCACTCACCGCGGGAGGGCAGATGGGAGGTTGACGCGGCCTGATGACAACGGCGTTTGTTGTCGTGTAATCCCGCCGTTATAAGTGTCTGCCAAAACCTTATAACGAAGCCGAAGCAACTGTGAACGCGGACATCTTTCTGCCTAGTCCGTCCACAGGAATGCGGCCATTTCTCTGGCAATGGCGGTGAAGCTGATCTCGGCTTTCCTGGCGCCACCAGCCTTTGCCCGCGCGATTGGAAACTGATGGGAGCCGCTTTTCTCACGTTTCCGGTCGTCTTTCCAAACGCTCTGCAAGGCCCTCGACCCGTCGTCGCGGAGCAAGTGCGGCTCGCCACGTCGGACGCTCTTGGCAGCGTTCGATTT
Organism: Rhizobium sp. BK176; assembly: GCF_024808055.1. Classification (NCBI taxonomy): domain Bacteria; kingdom Pseudomonadati; phylum Pseudomonadota; class Alphaproteobacteria; order Hyphomicrobiales; family Rhizobiaceae; genus Rhizobium; species Rhizobium sp. BK176. The sequence continues at coordinate 44,780 of NZ_JANUBV010000012.1, forward strand.
AAATTAGCAGACATTTGCCTTAAATCAGCCGCGTGCCGATAGAGGACGAAAGCTGAGACGCGGACATGCTGCACCGCCAGGCGAACAGACGGATTTGAGGGGCTTCGCCCCGATTACTGATGATCGTTTCACCCCGGGCGGCTATGGATGGGGTCGATCCAATAGACCGCTTCAGGCTGCTCGACCGGTTCGACATCAGTGATGTTGACGACAACCGCTTCATTGTCCGAGCGAACAAGAACGCATTCGAGAATGTTGTTAGGATCGGCATTGATTTCCTGGTGCGGAACATATGGCGGGACGAAGATAAAGTCTCCCGGTCCTGCTTCCGCAACATACTCAAGGCGGTCCCCCCAGCGCATGCGCGCCTTGCCCCGAACGACGAAGATCACGCTCTCGAGCGCACCATGGTGATGGACCCCGGTTTTCGCATTGGGCTCGATTGCAACCGTGCCGGCCCAGATCTTCTGCGCGCCAACACGAGCGTGGTTAATCGCCGCCTGGCGAAACATCCCAGGTGTTTGCGCAGTATTTGAATCAAGCTGATCGCCTTTTATGACGCGCACGCCATTGTGCTTCCAATGATCAGAATAGTTGTCGTGGTGGTGGGTATCAGCCAAGACCCTGCTCCTACCTCGGTTGCCTGGACAAAGTCGCCTTGCGTGCGGCACATATGAGTTCTTTGCTAATACATTGAACGAGGCCTCCTGTCTCCTCCTCGCGTAGAACAGAGGGCCTCGGCAAGCACGTTTATTGATGGCGTTCTGCCGCGAGGGGAGCGCAAGACGGGTTGGATGCTGGCAGAAGAGGCTGGCCTTGACCACCCGTATCGACTGCAATCGCTTCTTGGGCGTTCGTCCCGGTCGGCGGACGCGCTTTGTGATCGGGTTCGCCGGTATGTGGCCGACACACTTGGCGACGCCGATGGTGTGCTTGTGGTGGACGAGACCGGTTTTGTGAAGAAGGGTGAGCATTCTGTCGGCGTCACGCGGCAATATTCCGGCACGGCCGGACGCGTAGAGAACTGCCAGGTGGGTGTGTTTGCCGCCTATGCAAGTCGTTTCTTCCACGCTCTTATCGACCGCCGGCTCTATCTGCCCAAGGGATGGGCGGAGAACCAGGCTCGGCGCGTAAATGCCTGTGTGCCAGAGGACGCGGCCTTTGCTTCCAAGCCGGCGATGGCCCGCGAGATGGTCTCGCGAATTCTCGATGAAGGCATTCCGTGCGCGTTCGTGCTGGCGGATGCAGTTTACGGATCGGATCATAAGTTCAGACAGAGCCCTGTACGTTTAATCGAACCCATAGCCTGCGGCTTTAAAATAGGCGCGGGAAGTTTGGCGCTATGGGGAAAGTAACAATCGGGCTGGCGTGAAGTGGTCGATGAATGGCCCGCAACAGGGCTGAACCATGTGGAACCGGCGCCTGGCGTGGGCCGTACTGGCTGCATCTGACGAGAAAAGCTGTGCCGCTGGGCCCTCAATGGTCTGCCCACGCAGCCGGAACGGTGAGCAGCGCTTATGCTGCCCGCGCGAGTGGGCCGGTCCCGCTGGAGGCCAGCCGACGATGGTGTGATGTGCCTTGAGCCCTCATGAAGTGTCATCCAAGTTTGGCCGAAGGGGTGGCGCCTGGCCATGCTACCACACGGCCAGGGTCACCATTGCCGCGCCGCAGCAGGGGCATGGGTGTTCCGGCTTCTGATCTTCATTTGATGCCTCGGCACGAAACGCAGTCTGTGGCGCCTCGGCCTGCAGCAATTGCCGGCACTGGGCGATCTGCTTGCCTCGCTGGCCATTGGCGAGAAAACCATAGTGGCGGATCCGGTGGAAGCCATCTGGCAGGGTACATAACGATCTTTGCCGCCCTTGCCGTGCACGACGCGGATCACCATCCAGTCACTGTCGATATCGCCGACCTTAAGGTTGACGACCTCCGAGACGCGCAGGCCCGCCGCGTAGGCGATAGTCAGTGCCGCGCGCGCCTTCAGGCCCGGTACCGCCTCCAGAAAGCGCACCACTTCATTGGTCGAAAGCACCACCGGCAGCTTGCGCGGCTCGCGCGCATAGACAATGCGCACCGGGATCTAGTCACGACCCAGCGTGATACCGTAGAGGAAGCGCAAGGCGCACACGTCTGGTTCAGCGCCCCCCATGAAATTCCCCCCGAAACCAGGTGCACCTGGAAGGCACGGACATTCTCCGGGTCAAGCTTGTCTGGCGAGCGGCCGAAATAACGGCTGAACTTTGACACTGCGTGGAGGTAACATCGCTGCGTCGCCGGCGACAGATTGCGGATGCTCATGTCCTCGATCATGCGGCGGCGCAATGGCTGATCACTTCACACATCGGGTGTCTCCTGTCTGTCAGGTTTGGGCTTTAGCAACCGCAATCCCCACAGGCAGGGCACCTTTGCGCTATCCGCGCCCAGGCGGCGTGCTAGCGCCTTCGTTCAATCACACCAATACCCTCTTAAAACCCCCACTCGATTCTCAATTCAAGTGCGATGCTCTAGTTGGGATTGGTTGTCGCCTCTCGCAACCGTCGGATGAGGTCAGAAATCCGTTGGTCTTGCGGTCTCAGCCTTGCCAATTGCTCCGCAAACTTCAACGCCTGCGGCAGCAGCTGCAGCTTCAGACTGTATTCCAGTGCCAGGCCTGAAATGGCCGGATCGGACGTCTCGGATGCCCAGTGATCGAGCCTGTTCAGAGCCTCTTGGGTCTTTCCGATTGAGTCCAGCGCGACGGTAAGCGTCGTCTTGTACCGCGGGCTCCGGGGATCCAGCCGCACCGCTTGTTCAAGCTCGACAATCGCATCGTCCAGTCGCTTGCTGCGAACCAGAGCGAGCCCATGCCCAAATCGCAGCTCCGCGCGCTCCGGCGACACTGAAATTGCTTCGGCGTAGGCCTGTTCGGCCTTATCGTTCTGCCCGATGGCACGATAAAATTCCGCAAGGTTGACGTGGACACCTTCAAGTGTCGGGTCAAGGCTAATCGCTCGTTTGAAGTATCCCTCGGCCTCCGGTATACGGTGTTGGCCAAACAGGAAAAATCCGTAATTGCTCTGCGTCTCTGCAAAATCAGCGTTTGAACTGACGTAGCTGCGCAGGTCTTCGACCGCGGCCTCGAAGCCCGGTCGTTGGCTGCCGAACACCTCGGCGGGCGTGTTGCCGAGAGCAGTCGCCGCTGCGATACGAACCGCTCGCATTTCATCACCGAGCAGATCCCCGATCGCATCCAGCCTGCGCTCCGGCGGAATGTTCGATGCGGCCTCGGATGCGCCGAGTCTGACCAATGGATCCGGATCAGATGATGCTGCGTGAATATCTGCGGTAACATCCTCACCTGCGATCTGGCTCAATCGGGTGATGGCGCTTCCCCTTATGATTCCCGGCTGATTTCGGTCATTGACGAGCTTTCGCAATGCCTGCTCCGCTGCTTCCGTGCGGTTTTCCAAAGCTGCGAATGCGTGGGTGATGGTTGGACGATTGCGCCAGCCAAAATCGTACCATCTATCCATGGTCCTGGCGGCCCAGTCATCATCTTTATCGGTATGACACGTCGTGCATGCGTTCGGCGTTGAGAAGGTCATCGACAGATCCGGCCGGGGAATGACGAACGAATGGTCCCGTCTCGGATCGACCTTCATGTATGTCCGTTCGGGCATATGACAGTTGGCACATTGCGCGCCGGCCGATCCGACAGGATGATGGGTATGAGAAGGGTCGTCGAACAGGCCGCTCGGATCCTGCTTGACGAAGCGGTCCAGCTTGGTCTGCGTGTGACATTGGGTGCAAAGCGCGTTGCCTTCGGCCTTCAAACCCGCCTCATGTGGACGATGACAATCAAGGCATGTCACTCCAGCCGCTGCCATTTTGCTTTGCTGAAACGAACCGTACTCAAAGACTTCGTCACGTATCTGTCCATCGGGAAAATAGAGATCGCTTCGCAGCAATGCGGGAGAAAAGTAGTCGAGAAACGGCTTTCCGGGTTCGTAGCCGTCTCGAAGGCGTACTCGTCTGGAATGGCAAGCCAGACAGGCATTGGCATCGACCCTGGAAAGTCCAGGGTCCGCCTGATCACCTGGATGGTCCTGGCCCTTTGCCGCCCAGGCGACATGTTTTGCACCAGGTCCGTGACATGACTGACAGCCGATGCTCGTTGCGACATAGGTCGATTTGTATTCGTTCGTCGCAGGTTGGAAGTTTGCTTGAGGGTCGGTCGAATGGCAGTCGATGCAGGTGCGGTTCCAACGATAAAACGGCCCGGTCCAGTGATAGGTCGAGCCGGGTTTGCGCGGTGTGTCATTGCCAAGCCAGAACCATTGCTTTCCGGTCGTGTCCCATGCGACGTCGAGTGCCTGTAGTCGTCCTGCGCCGGTTTCAACGAGATACTGCTGCAGCGGCTCGTAGGCAAAGGTGTATCGAACTTCGAACTCGGTTTCCTTTCCGTCCGATCCTTCGGTTTTCACGAAGAACCGGGCATCGCGGCGATGGAAAGTCGTTACAATGCCATCGTGCTCATACCTGACATTGTTGAAATCACCGCGAACTGTACTGTCGTTGGCAAGCGCCATTGCATTGGCGTGGTGGGATCGCTTGAAAGCAGCGGCTTGATCTTGATGGCAGGAAGCGCAAGCGGTTTCATCAACGAAACCATTATGGATGCTTATCCGGGGGTCAGGACTGGAGGCAGGGACAGTGTCGGCAAAAGCACTCCGTCCCAGGAACAAAATCATCAGAAGGACCGGCAAAACTGTTATCCACGCGGCCAATGACCGATCGAACGTTATCACTCAGCTGCTCCAACGCTGCTCTTGTGGAATGTCACGCCGCCCTGGCGGCGTGACGACGGCGGGCATCAGTAGCACGGCGTGAAGGGATAGTAGCCGCACTGCTGGCTGTTGTAGTAGTTGTTATAGTAGTAGGGGCGTGTTGCTGCCGCGCCGATAGCCGCGCCCGCTACGACACCGGTGGCGACAGGGGCACCGCGATACCAGGCGCCGCGATAGACGGGGGCATGCCAGTAGGTACCACTCACACGGTTGATGTTGGTATCGCCGGTATGAACGTCGTCGTCTCGGAAACCTCCACGGAAGTCGCCCCCTGCAAAATCTCTTCCGCCAAAGCTACCTCCGCCAAAGTCGCCTCCACGGAAGCCACCGCCGCCAAAACTTCCTCCGCCAAACCCACCTCCGCCAAATCCACCCCCTCCGCCGAAGTGATCAATAAAGACTGCGGCCGGCCCCGTCGCGCCATTGAGGCTTCCCTCAAGAACGGTGATGTCGAATGTCAGCGTCGTGCCATCAAGTTTCGGGGTCTTCAATGTCACGACAGCGTCGCTCACATCAGACCCGTCGCCCCCCAGCACCGAGACCGTCGCATTCGGTGGATCGACCGCGAAATTGTCCTTGCCATCGTCCCATTGCATGATGAACTGATCCGTCATCACATGTCCGGCAGCCCGTACCGGCCGGTCGGCAAACACGATCGAATTGGCGGCAACGCCATTGAGTACGAGTTTTCCGTTTTCAATCCGAGCGCCCGCAGAGTTGATCACTGCCAGAGACGGTACCGGCCCGGTCGGCGTGACGACGCCGATGCCTTTTTCGAGCGGTACATGCGGCTTTTTCGGAGCGTCCTGCGCATGGGCATTACCAAGAGTAACGCCTGCAGTAACGATCAGGCTGGCAATCTGAAAGACGTTCATGGCCGTAGCCTCCAAGGTGGGGACAGGTAAAAGCCCTGTCCATACTTGACGTGATGATGGAGCTCAGCTCGACACTGTTGCTGTCGTCCTGACGCAAGTCGCCCGGTCTCAATCCTTGAAAACCTGCTTCCAGTCGGCTTTCATGTCGATCAAGCTCCAACCAGTTATCGCGGCTGCGTCGAGGGCCTTGTCCAGGCGCCCGAAGTCCGTTTCGCGGTCATATGCATATTCACGGTCGGCATCGGTATGATGAACGAGCATGCCAAGGCGCGCAGGCGCCCCTGCCATGGTTGTCCACTGCAGCATTTCGAGGTCGCCATCCGAGTTGCCGAAGGCGGCAATCGGCCTTTGCCCGATCGCTTCATTGATCCCAACCGGCTTCCCGGCCTTGTCGTCTATAAAATTGACCTCCGGCAGCCGGTACAAGGTCGGCATATCGTCCTGCATCCTGAATTCGGTCTTGATAGAGGAACCGATCACCTGTTCCGGGGGCACGCCATAGGCCTTTTCTGTCCACGGCCGCATGAATTCCACGCCGCCTCCCGAAACAATGAAGGTCTTGAATCCATTGGCGCGAAGATAGGCCATCAGTTCGACCATCGGCTGATAGACAAGTTCCGTGTAAGGACGCTTGAACTTCGGATCTCGTGCGGTGGAAAGCCAGTCGGTGACAACCTTTCTAAACTCGGTTGTCGTCATTCCCGCATGGGTCAGCATGATGAGTTCCACGAGGCCTTTTTCGCCTGACGCGGCGAGAGCCTTCATGTCGCCGTCAAGCACGGCCTTGAACGGTTGTGTATCTTTCCATTCCGGATGCTGCGGAGCGAGCGTCTTCACGCGATCGAGGGCGAAGGCAAGCTGCGTGTACATCGGATGCTCGACCCAAAGAGTGCCGTCATTGTCAAACACCGCGACCCGCTCCGCCTCCGTTACGAAGTCCGCAGAGCCCTGCTTTGTCACCCTACCAACGAAGGAGACGATGGCGGCCTTGGACGCGGTCTCGTTCCAGGAAGGCAACGGGTCACTCTGTGCCCAGGCGGTTGTCGGCCCGGCCCACAGAGGAAGACCGATCGCGAGGATGCCATTTCGTGAACTTGTGAGGAATTTGCGACGCGTTGCCTCCATTTCGGCATCCTCCTGAATTCTGATGTCGTGGGGAGTGGCGGCCTTGTTGGCCCCACATCGGAATGAGTTGCCGCTCGGCAAGGTGGTGGATACGACCGCAAGCTCGTGCATACCCGCTGGAAACGTTGAGAGTTCGAAATCGTGATCGGACGAGTACAGCCCAACTCCACCGCACCCGATGCCTCCAAAAGAGGTTCTGCTACTCATCTCAAATCCTTCCATTGGATGTCGGTTGATACGGGTGTCGCATGGGGCGGAACACGACCTCTTTTCGAAAAGACCGCATGGCGCGGGGAGGGGCTCCCGCTGCCATAAAACCGTATCCCATGGCGCTTTTTTTCGATATTGCCCTTTCGGGAATCAAAGCCCGCGAGCAATCAACGGCAGTGTTTTCGTCGGTGGCACTACCTCGCCGCCGAGGGAGACAGGCCAGTCGGACGACAGGATGAAGGATGCAGTTTTGCCGCGCCTCAGTCGGGTAACGACGAACCGGCTTCTCGCTAGAAACAAAGTCACCCTGTCAACACAGTCGGTTGTTGCGTGCTTTGTCGGCACCTTTCGCCTGCAGGCAGTCTGGTGAGACCGCCTGCAGCAAGATCGGCTCCATCAGTTGCCGGTACCCTTTGCCGCCGCCGCAGCCTGGGCCATGCGTGTCTGCATCTCGGCCTTGACCGCGTCCAGATTGAAGCTGGCGCCCCGCTGCATTGGAGGAAAGTCAAGGAAGGTCTGGAGTTCCTTTCCGACCAATTGCTGAACGAACACGAAACGCCAGAATTGGTATTTGAACCAGTCGAAGTACTGCTGCCCGCCTTCTTTCGTTCCGTTGTTGGGCCAACCAGTCCGCTCGAACGGGTCGAGTCGCAGGTTAGTGATGTAGGGAACGTCAGGATGGGTCTTTTCGCCAACCCATCCCTGGGGCTGGTCGATGAAACGGAACTTGTAGTCGTCGATGCGCACCGCGCCGACCGTGCTTTCACCGAGGTAGAAGATCTCGTGACGTGCAGACGGCCCCTTGCCGGTGATTGCCGCCGTCTGATCGTAGCCGTCAAGATGGTTCTTGTATGTCCGGTCTCCTATCGTTTTGCCTTGCAGCAATTCGTTGGTGATGTTGGGATTGCCGGCTGCCGCAACAAAGGTCGGCAACCAGTCCAGACCGGAGAAAATGCCGTTCTGCACCACGTCCGCCGGGACATGTCCAGGCCAGCGAAGAAGTGCAGGCACGCGGAATCCACCTTCCAGAACGGTACCCTTTGACTGCGCAAAAGGTGTCTGTCCCCCATCGGGCCACGTGAACACTTCCGTTCCATTGTCGGTCGTGAACAGGATGATGGTGTTGTCGTCCTCGCCAAGCTCTTTAATCTTCTGCATGACGAGCCCAACGTCGTCGTCCAGTTGTGCCATCCCGGCTTCCTCTTCCGACCAGCCGTTCTCAGCATTTCGCATCGCCTCGTACTTCGGAGAGAGATGGGTGACGATGTGCATACGGGTGGGGTTCAGCCAGACGAAGAAGGGCTTGTTGTCCTGCTTTGCCTTCGCCATGAAGCTTGTTGCGAAGTCGCGGATCTCGTCGTCGACCGTTTCCATCCGCTTGGGATAGAGAGTGCCTGCATCCTCGATCCTCTGCTTGCCGATTTTACCCCAACGCGGCATCTCGGTTGGATCATCCGTGTCAGTCGCCCAACTGTGAACCATGTTGCGCGGCCCGACCACGTTCAACAGATCCTGCGGATAGTTCGGATGAGCCGGATCCTCCATCGCGTCGAGATGGTACAGGTAGCCGAAGAACTCATCGAAGCCGTGAACGGTCGGCAGGAACTCGTTCTTGTCACCGAGATGGTTCTTGCCGAATTGGCCGGTGGCGTAGCCCATTGACTTTAAGACAGTGGCCAAAGTCACCGCCTCCGCCGGCAGGCCAGTCGCGGCGCCGGCCTGCCCAACGGTTGTCATGCCCGTTCGGATCGGCAGCTCGCCGGTGATGAAGTTGGCCCGACCCGCCGTACAACTGGCCTCGGCATAATAGTCCGTGAACAGCATGCCTTCCTTGGCGATCTTGTCGAGATTGGGGGTGCGGCCGGCCATTAAGCCGCGGTGATAGGCTCCGATGTTCCACATGCCAATATCATCGCCCATGATGACCAGAATATTGGGTTTCGATTGCTCTTGAGCCCGTGCGGGCGCTTGCCCGCCGAACAACAGCGTACTGCCACATAGCAGGACGGTCGCCAGAATGCCTTGTCTCATCGCATTTCTCCCTTGAGTTTCCGTCGCCCCACTTGACATAAGGATCCAGTCCTCGTCGCACCCTGGACGCGAAGACGCGCGAAGAAATTCCAGGGTGACGATTGAACAGGACGATCCCGGAGATGCCAATTCGCCGAGATAAGAGGAATTTCCGATGCGTGCCCCCGACAGCCTCCTTTCATTACCGATGTTGTGCGGTGGCGGCGGGGTAGGCCGCCAGATCAAATTCAGTTGCCGCTCGGCAAAGTGATGGATACGCCTTCCTTCGCAAGCTCGTCTCGTACCCACTGGAACCGTTGATAGTTAGAGATCGTGATCGGACCGGTGTAGCCCATGCTTTGCAGTTTTCTCGGCGGATATTCGATATAGGTCGCCATGATTTTCTTCAGTTCTTCACCCATGACGACGCCCATCCATGTCCGCTCGGTGAAGTTGTTCATGAAGATGTCATAGCGTTCCTGGGGATCCTGCCAGAGGTCGAACACCTGCGGCACTGTGGCGACGTATTTGTCCGGTCCCTTCCAGCCGAGGTTTGAATCGACCGCCAAACCACCGGTCAGGGCGCCGTCATCGCCACGAAGATTGAACACAAACTTGTAGTTGTTCACGCGTATCGCGCCAGGCGAAAGCTCGTTCTCCGTGAAGTAGAACCATGACTTGCGCTCCGACTTTCCTGTACCGAGCAGGATTGGCGACATGTCGTAGCTGTCGAAAATGATCGGCTTGTCCTCGCGGTCCTTGTCTGGCAAGGGAACACCGCCGACCGAGGCGAAGGTCGCCATCAGATCGAGGCCTCCTACGATATCGTGATTTTTGCTTCGCGGTTTGATCTTGCCGGGCCACACGGCAACGGCCGGAACCCGGTTGCCGCCTTCACGCAGCGTACCCTTTGTGCCGCGCAATGGGGTATACCCGGCATCGGGATAGACATCCTGCCAGGCCCCATTGTCCGTGGTGTAGAAAACCAATGTGTTGCGGTCCATTCCGGTTTCACGCAACTTGTCCATGATCCGGCCAATTCGGGTGTCGAGTTCGACGACCGAATCCGCATACTTGCTCTTCGACAACGACCTGTGCTCGAATTCCGGCGCCGGCATGTTCGGTTGGTGGACCTTCATGAAGTTGACGTTGATGTAGAAGGGCTCGTCCGGCTTCTTGGCGGCCTCATCGAGGAACTCCAGCGCAGCCTTCTCGACATAGCCGTCGAAGAACGGAATGCCGACCACGCCTTCCTTGCCGTCGATGACAGGTGTATCGACATACTGGCCATTGATCTTAAAATCTTCCGTCACCGGACCACCGGCCTTTCCCGACAATGCCCCCTTGGTGACCTTCTGGAACATCTCCCGCAATTTGGGATCCATATCGGGGAACCAGGTCGGATCGGCGTAAGTGTAGGCGTTGAGGTGGTAGAGGCCCGCATAGCGCATTTCGTCGTAGCCCTGGGCGTTGGGCAATGCGTAGTCCGACTCTCCGAGATGCCACTTCCCGGTGAAATAGGTGTGGTAGCCACCGCGCTTCAATACCGATCCGAGTGTCCACTCTGCCGCAGGCAGGCCGCCGCCCTGGCCCTGGAACGCGACCGTCGTCATGCCACTGCGGTTCGGGATCCGCCCCGTTTGCATCGCGGCGCGTCCAGGGGTGCAACTGGGTTGCGCGTAAAAGGAAAAGAAGGTCATGCCCTCATCCGCGAGCCGGTCGATATTGGGGGTTGGCATGCCGCGGCCTTCGCCGCCGCCATAAGGGCCAAGATCGCCCAAGCCGGTATCATCCGAAACGATGAACAGGATATTTGGTTTACGCTGAGGCTCCTGAGCTTGCACGGGAGAGGTCCCGCATAGCATCGTGAGAGATGCAAGGGCTCCGATGCAGCCAAAATAGGTTCTGCTACTCATCTCAAATCCTTCCATTGGATGCCTGGATTGACGACGGTGGCTACGCCCGCATCAACTCACCCGGGCGGGCTTCAAGCGGTCGAATGATAAGGGGAGTGTGCTCCAGCCGACCGGAGCAGATCCTACTCGATGCGGGAATCCGCCGAAATTGCCCTTTAGGGAATCCGGGCAATCATCAGTAGTATTTCGGTAGGTGACACTACAGCGGGCAGCTGTTATTGTTTGCCCGCCTTTGGGGGGCGGACAAATGTGTTGGGGCGAAGCACGGGTTCGAACTCAATATACCAGGCTTTGGCTGGCGACGATCTTGTTCGTTGCATTCAACTGCTTTCCCGCCGCCTCCGAAATACTCCCCCCCGTTGCAGGCCGGGCACCACGCATCCTTATTGTCTACCCCTATGACGAGAGGATCGTGGCAACGACCGTTGCCGGAGAAGCACTGCGAAGCCGCCTGATCGAGGCGACGAACAGCAGGATCGACCTGTTTTCCGAGTTCCTGGATCTATCAAGGTTTCCGGAAACCGATCATGCCAAACGCATGGGAGAGTACCTCGCCAGAAAATACGAAGCTCGTCGCCCCGATGTCGTCGTTGCCCTCGGAAAAGAAGCCGCCATCTTCATAACGGCGAATCGGGACGCGATTGCTCCCGGTGCGAAAATAGTCGCGGCCGGTTTCGGCAGCTCGACTGCAGAAAAGATCGGCCTGCCGAAGGAGGTGATCGGTGCCTTCTCAACCTTCGACATCCTGAAAACCGCGGAGATGGCCCGCCGCCTCCAGCCAGACGCCCGTCACCTCTATATCATCGGCGGATCGGCAGACTTCGACCGGGAATGGCTGGCATCGGCGCGCGCCGCTCTTGGCGAGTTCGCCGCCCGTTATGACACGACATATGTGGAAGATCTGACGATTGACGAGTTTGTCGACCGATCAGCTCACGTGCCAAGGGATAGCATTATCCTTATGTTGACGATCTTCAAGGACAGGACCGGCCGCAATTTCATCCCACGCGAGGCCGTCAGGCAGATCGCAGCGACTGCCAGTGCACCGATCTACGGGCCCTATCAAACCTACGTCGACTATGGTGTTGTCGGAGGCAACACCGTCACATTCGATAGCCTCGGTCAAACCGTTGCCGATCTGGTCCTCAATGCGATTGCCGGCAGACCGGGGCAGGATGTCGACGCACCTCAGACCTATTTTGCCGATGCGCGGCAATTGCAGCGCTGGGGCCTTTCGCTGCAGAACCTGCCAGCCGGCACAATCATAATGCACCAGAAAATGAGCCTCTGGCAGGAGCACTGGCTGGTGGTGACAGCGACATTCGGTGTCGTAACGATGCAGGCAACCGTCATCGCCATTCTGTTGCTGGAGCGGCGCCGTCGTCGTGCAGCAGAGAGCAGGGCGCGCATTCACCTGCTCGAAGCCGTTCACCTGAACCAGTCGGCAACAGCGGGAGCCCTGTCTTCGTCGATCGCCCACGAGCTGAACCAGCCGCTGTCAGCCATTCGCAACAACGCTGAGGCCGCGTCCGAATTGCTCCGGGGGAGGAGCCCGGACCTGCAATTGATCCAGCAGATTATGGTCGACATCCAGGAAGACGACAAGCGGGCAAGCGACATCATCGGCAGGATGAGGGGGCTTCTGAAAAAGAGAAGCGACATCGATTGGCAGGAGTTCGACCTCAACGACGTTACTTCGAGTGCCATTCAAATCATCCACGGGGAGGCGGAACGGCGAGGGGTCACGTTGAAGGCGACCGAGGCGGCCGACAAGCTCATGGTCCGCGCCGACAAGGTCCACGTGCAGCAGGTCGTCCTCAATCTTGCGGCCAACGCAATGGACGCCATGTCGGAGGTTGCACGGGTGCGAAAGACCTTGACCTTCATAACGGGCGTATCAAATGACAGGGCGGCCCTGTGTGTCGCCGATACCGGCACAGGAATACCAGAAGACTGTCTGCCCAGTATATTTGAGCCTTTCTATACAACCAAGCAGGCAGGGACAGGCCTTGGCCTTTCCATAGCGCGGGCCATTGTTGAGACCTATGGTGGCGCGATATCAGCCTACAACCTGCCTGAGGGTGGCGCGATTTTTCGTATAGACCTGCCTTTGGTCAAGCGGCAGGAGGAACCGGAATGAAACCGATCGTCCATATTGTCGATGATGACCAATCCTACCGTATTGCGACCGAGAGGCTGCTTTCGGCTTATGGGCGCACAGTCAGGGGGTACGGGTCCGGAGACGAGTTCCTGGCTTGCGTGGAAGACGGCGCGACCGGCTGTGTTCTGCTTGACCTGCAAATGCCTGGGCTGTCCGGTTTGGAAATTCAACAGCAATTGCGGGACAGGGCGCCGCTGCTTCCGATCGTCTTTCTCACCGGAGAAGGAGATATCAAGGCAAGCGTTGAGGCGATGAAGGCAGGTGCCGAGGATTTTCTGGAGAAACCAGGTTCTGCAGCGGTCCTGATTGAGACGATCGAGCGTGCGCTCAATCGATCTGAAAAGCGGCGGGCGCAGCGCGAGCATATCAAGGCGCAGCAAATGCGGGTGAAGAGCTTGAGCCTGCGGGAAACCAGCGTTTTCGAGATGATCGTGCGTGGGCAGCTTAACAAGCAGATAGCCTTCGCGCTTGGCATATCTGAGCGAACCGTCAAGGTTCACCGCCACCAGGTGATGGAGAAGCTCGGAGCACGCTCGCTGGCCGACGTAGTGTTGATTGCGGCAAATGCGGGTTTCGTCGACCGTCCTGCGGGAGGTTCAGAGCCATGATCGATGGGTTTTCCCCTTAGGGCAATATCCCCCAACCGCCAACACGCCTACAGTGACCCATCGGATCTCGCGCACTTTCACGTGGAGGGCCTGAGGTGGGAAAGAAGAGCCGTACAGTGGCTGTCGTCGATGATGACGGGAGTCTTCGCCGAAGCGTCGCACGGCTTGTAAATGCTTACGGGTTTTCGGCCGTCGAGTACGCATCGGCTGAGGCCTTTCTCAACAGAGATTCGGAGGCTGCGATTGATTGTCTCGTGTTGGATATCGATCTGGAGGGGATCACCGGTCTCGAATTGCAGTCGAAGTTGAACATGGCTGGTTCAACGCTGCCCGTCATATTTATCACTGCCCTCGAGGACGAGCTCCTGAAGAAGGCCGCCGAGCGGACGCGGTGCATTGCATATTTGCAAAAACCGTTTGCAGGAGCCGCTCTCATCGCCGCGATCAACAAGGCACTGCAATCGTGATTTTTCAGATAGCACACATGTCGAATGGCGAGTGCCAATGGATCTATCTCAGGCACTGACATGAACATCGATCTAATTGTGGGTCGTGCTGGACGCGCAGCTCCGGTTGCGGTGCTTGCAACATTACTGGCGATCGCCCTTTTGTGGCTGTACGACAGCCCAGGGCTCGGTCGCAACCAACGGAAGTAACCTGGCAGCCGCGTGCTTTGTGGCTCAGCGCGCCAACACGCTCAAGCGTTTGGCGACGATGAAACGCCTTTCGCCGAATACTTTTGTCAAAGGCACGCGCAGCAACCAGATCAGCTATGTCTATGCCGATCCTCCGGCTGCAAACGGAACGGACGGCGTGGTTGGAATCGGTGCTCCTTTGGCGGATCTATTGTCCTTGTGGGAAGTCCGCGTCGCCGCGTGGCCGTTTCGCTTCGGGTTTCCCGGACAGTTGGGCGACGATCTCGGGGATTGCTGCAGATCTGAGGGTAACAGACGGTGCACTTAAACACTGCAGTGGCAGTTTGAAGGTTGTCGAAGAAGCCGAAAGGCCTTATGAGACTGGCTGTCTCATCGCGTTCAGCTCGATAGCGAACAATTCCCAACGGCCAGAGCTTTCGTTAAACAGGCGCCCATGCTCACACGATTCGAAATTCAAGCCAGTCGGGATGGGACAAATCGCTGGGCGATCGTTGACAGGACGACGGGCTTGGTCGCGGTCGTCGGCGACGTGCGGATCAATTCGCTCGATTGGGAAGAAGCTGACGACCTGGTGGACCTCCTCAACCTCCTCTATCTCGAGCAGAAGTCTGCCATCGTTCACCAGCCGAAGGCTGGTCCCCACACTGACAGTGTCCCCGAAGTCGTTTGTGAATGCGATACGAGATAATCTCCCCACGACCGGTCGCTCTCGGTGAGCTGCGGAGACAACACACGGTCGCCGACACCTAACATCGCATGACGAGCAACGGCGGTTGCCATGATCCCAATATGATAGTCGCGACACACGGGTGCCGCTTGTTCATATCAAAATCTGCCCTTCGTCGAACGCGCCTGCAGCCTCATCCTGACGAACGCGTTGAATCGTGCGGGCGGGACGTCGGGCAACGCCGCTGGTCCGCTGCACAGCGTTTGGCCCAAGCACGGTCAAGACCAAAGTGCTGGTCGTGATCATCTGGTGGAGCCGATAACGTGGTGGAACAAACGCGGACGCGTATCGTTTCGCGGACAGGGAGAGGTCACCGGGCGTTACCTGCCGCCAACGTAATCGAGCTTACTGCGAAGTCGGGGGAAGGTTTGCAGCGGAAACGGGATGCACTAGGGTCGACTGGCGCGCGCCTCGAAGGCTCGGTCAAGCACCTAGGCAGGCCATTGATTCTTTTGCCGATACCTTCGATCGGCTGGGGGTAAACGAGCCATTGCGCTTGCGTCGGGCCTGCTGGACTTGCGAATGAACGACAGAGGTCTAGTTACCCGAAAAACACGCAATTGGAATTCCGCATGGCCATTGACCCTTTAAAGCGTAGGCAGACCGAAGATTTGAACCGGAGCGAGGAGCAGTTTCGTCTTCTGGTCGAAGGCGTGACCGACTACGCGATCTATATGCTCGATCCGAATGGTCACGTATCGAGCTGGAATGCAGGGGCTCGCCGCATCAAGGGGTACGAGCCAGAGGAGATCATCGGAAGGCATTTCTCGCAGTTCTACACCGACGAGGACAAGGCCGATGACCTGCCAAGAAGGGCGCTAGAAATCGCCGCATGCGAGGGCCGGTTCGAAAGGGAAGGCTGGCGGGTCAGAAAAGACGGGACGCGCTTCTGGGCGAATGTAATCATCGATGCAATCCTTGCCGAAGATCGCACGCTTATCGGTTTTGCCAAGATCACACGCGACATCACCGAGAAGCGGCAGTCGCAGGAAGCTCTCGAACGAGCACAGCTCGAACTCTTTCAGGCTCAGAAGATGGAAGCCGTAGGCCAGCTCACTGGCGGTGTCGCGCATGATTTCAACAATTTGCTGATGGCCATACTGGGCAGCCTCGAGATCGCGAAGAAACGGGCTCTTGCGGGTCAGGACAATGCCGATCTGATCGAGAACGCCCTCCAAGGGGCGAAGCGCGGTGCCGCCCTGACACAGCGGTTGCTTGCCTTCTCCCGCAAGCAAGAACTCAAGCTCGAGCCTGTGGACGTGTCCGACCTCGTGAAGGGAATGGCCGGCCTGCTTCAGAGGTCGATTGGCCCCTCTATCGAAATCGTCACGAGCTTTCCGCTTGTTCTGCCGAGAGTTCAAGCCGACGGCAACCAATTGGAGACCGCACTCCTGAACCTGGTGGTAAACGCGCGCGACGCCATGCCTCGTGGTGGCGTCATCATGCTCTCGGCCAGAAAGCAGTCGGTTCGCAAAGCTGAGGGGAAAGGTATTCAAGGAGAATTCGTATGCCTGAGCGTGACGGATGACGGCGAGGGGATGGATGCTGAGACCTTGGAGAAGGCGACGGCGCCCTTTTTCACCACCAAGGGAATAGGCAAAGGCACCGGACTGGGTCTGTCGATGGTCCAAGGACTGATGGCTCAGGGCGGAGGTGCGCTCGCTCTGAACTCGTCCCCTGGAGGAGGAACCACCGCCGAACTATGGGTGCCTCTGGCAGAGGAAGGGGAGGCGATCGAGCCGGACGTGCACCCTGATACTTCCAGCGTGCCTTTACTGCGGGAACTCACCGTGCTTGTCGTCGATGACGATGCGCTTGTCCTGATGAATACCGTCCTGATGCTGGAGGATCTCGGTCATAAGACATTGCAGGCGTATTCTGGCGAGGAGGCGCTTCGGCTCCTGGAACAAGGGCCGCTGCCAGATCTGGTCGTAACCGACCATGCCATGCCCCGAATGACTGGTGGCGAGCTTGCCGCGGAAATAGGCAAACGGCTACCCGGCCTGCCCGTCGTTCTTGCCAGCGGATATGCGGAAATCCCAGGCGGCGTGTCCCGTGATCTGCCCAGACTGGCGAAACCCTTTACACAGAGCCAGTTGGCTGAATCCGTGGCGTCCGCAATCTCGTAATGGAGGCAACGCCAAGCATTGCAGAACCGCACCACGTTTAGCGAGTTCAGGAGAGGCGGCGCTGTCTGTTCAATGGCCATCCTCAACGGCTTTATGACTAAGTAGGTTCCTGGCTCCTCCGCCAGGCGATGATGTCGATCCGAAGATCGCATGGGGGGCATATTTGTGAGCTTCGAACGTTGTTCGGCGAGGGGTTATGCCTGGAGGCACCCAACGTTCCCAAACGGTGTTCATTTCGGCAAATGACCGGAGATCGCGGCGCCAAATATGGCCTGGATCAGATCTGACTTGTCTGTGCCTTCCGCTGAGAGGAGAGCATCAACGCGTTCAAGAATCTCGGCAGCTTGTGCACCAACGCTGCCTCGGGCGGCGGAGCTGGCGGTCTGGCCGATGATACGGACGGTTTGGAGTGGCGACTCCTCCTCGTCGACGGACGAGTGCTCGATAGCCATCGGCCAGTTTCCCGTTTCAATTTGCGCGTCTGCTGGGCGCCGACGGCGCACCTCTTTGCGTTGGGCGAGAGTGGCGCCAGCAGACAAAGCCATGGTTACGGCCGCAACAGGCAGAATGGTTTTCATTGTCGCATCTCGGATTTGCACGTGAAGAACGCGACGCGCCGAGGTTGGTTGCAGCAGTGGTGGGAATGCTGGCGGGTTTTTAGGTGCTAGCTATCACAAAGCCGCGGCCGTACAAGTGTCGTCGGCCAGCAGCAGCGATACCGGAACAATAGGACCTTCCTTGACGGTCCTGGTGACGATGTAGGTGAAGTAGCGGGATATGCCAAGTTCCCGGTCGAGAAGCTCATCGATCAGTCGCTGATAGGCATCGATATTTGCCGCGACGATCTTCAGGATATAATCGATACCGCCGCCGACCGACCAGCAACTGACAATTTCCGGGATCTCGCGGATTGCTCGTTCGAACCGATCGAAATCGGCTTGCCGATGGTTTGAAAGCGTCAACTGGACCATGACGTTGCTAACGGGCGCAACCCGGCGCAGCGACAGCTGTGCATGATAGCCGATGATTATGCCAGCCCTCTCCAGCTTTCGTAGGCGCATCCAGCAGGGGGTGGCAGAAAGCCCCGCCTTTTCGGCGAGAGCCAGTTTCGTGATGCGACCGTCGCGCTGGATTGCGTCGAGTATGCGCAGGTCGATCGCATCAAGCTTCATCGCCGAGCTCATCGGGCGTTCTGGAGCGAAGCGCCCTTCTCTGCTTCCATTTCGGCGATATCCTGGAAACGATCGGCAATGCGCGCGTGGGCTCGTCCGCTGTCGGACGCACCGATCGCGACGATGATCTCGTCCGGTCCCGGCGCATCGGCAATCTGGAAGTTGGCGGTGAGAAAATGGGAGCGCTTGCCGTTCTCGCTCTTGTGCATCATCGGCAAGCTCAGCAGAGCTCCCGGGGCATTGCGGGTGTTGGTAAACTCGAGATAGTTGGTACCACCGATCGCTTCACGGAATGGATTTCCAAAACGGAGCGTGTGGATCATTGCCGAGGCATGTTCGATCTCCCCATGAATGCCAACTGCTGCGGCCTTGCCGCAGGCCTCGATCGCCTCAGGTCGCATCTGTCGTAACAGCCGATCCGTCATCTCGTGGCTGAGCTCGCCGGCAATGCGGATGATTTCCGGCCTCAGATCCTCGACAAAGCCGCGGCCAGCCCATGGGTTCCTGATCACCGCCGCCACCACGACAACATTGGCGGGGCGTGGTGCGGCCCTGCCGCCCTCCACCAGCGTTTCTTCCAGGAACGTTGAGATCTTCCGGATGCCGATCGTCATAGATGCGCCAATTCGAATTGTTGAGATTGCGCCCAACATTAGCGCGGCCACCAGCGGGGTCTTCCTCAATTTGGCGGAAAGATTCGCTGCAGGTTTCATTGAAACCGAGTAGACTTGTCTCTCCCGCATTCGCAATGAATGGTCAATCTGGAGAGACGAGCTGAGTTGGAACAGAAATCCCGGATATTGTCGCTCCGCGACGTCGCCAGCCAAATCAACAGCGGCGGCGATCTTCAGACCGTGCTGCAGCAACTCATCGCGTCAGCCTGTCGCCATGCCAATTGGGCGCTCGGTTCCATCATGGGCATCGACGCTGCCCACGGTTATGCGCATGTCATCGTGCGCTATGACCCGACGCTGATCGAGCGGCACCTTCCGGACAAATGGGAGCTGGCGACAAGTCCGTCCTTGATCGCCCTACAGCGCAACGAGCCGGTCTATATTCGCGATGCCCGCGAATCCGTCGAGTTTCCAGGCTATCGCAAGGAGGCCTTCGAGCGTGACTACCGGACGGTGGTCGTCCTGCCGATGAACTGCAAGGACGCCGAGGGCCGTCCGATGGTGCTCAGTGTCATATCCCGCCAGATCACCGAGGTTTGCGAGGATGACCTTGCCTTCCTGAGCGCCATCATTCACATGGGGGCCATTGCCGTCGACCGCGAGCATCGTCTCGAAGCCGAAAAGCGCTCCGCGCAGCGACTGGAGCGCGCGCTGCAGGCGCATACATCACTCCTTGAGCATGTGTTGAGCGACGGGTCGGTCGCACCGCTTTCGGCGATGGTGGGCATGATGCTTTCGAACCCGACGATCGTCGTCGATTTCACGGCCAACCAGGTCATCGCCGGACGCCCGCCAAACGCGCTTTATGATGAGGCGGCATGGCAGGAGGCAGCGTCTACTGTTTTCGCGCGCCCGCTGATGAAGGCGGCGCGGGAGGCGATCGGGCAGGGCACATCGGATGCGGCGAGCATCTTTCTCGATGACGGTAACCAGCGCTTCAAGATCTCCGCCCGCATCGAGGCGCTGATGGTCGACAACCAGCTCGTCGGGGCGCTGATCATCTTCCCAACCCTGCGTGAGTTCAGCGATCTCGACCATTTGATGCTCGACAGCGCCAAGTTTGCTCTGAGCGTCCAGATGATGCGCAGCTTCATCCGTTTCCGCTTCGAGACCCGCACCCAGACGGAGCTGTTCTTCGAAATTGTCGAGGCACGATGGCGCAATGCCGGTGATGTCGCCCAACGCGCCCAGCGGCTGGGGCTTAATTTCGCGACACCCCAGCAGATGATCGTTGTCGATTTTCCGGAAAAAACGAAAACCTTCGGCGGTGCGTCCATCGACGTCGAGCATACGCTGGCGCGCATCATGCAGCAGGCATCGGTGCAGGCAAACCTGATCGCCATCGATGGCGGCGTCGTCTGCCTCGTGCCCTATGATGCAGGCAAAAGGCAGGAGCGGACCACAAAACTCACGCGTCGCATCGCCGAAGAACTCGCCCGCTATTTCGACGAAGCGCCGGTCGTCGTGGCGGGGAACCGCTGTGCCGCGCTATCCGATTATCCCCCCGCCTGGGAACGCTGCAGCCGGATGATCCGCATTGGTCGGTCCTTTGGTCTGACCGGTGCGGTTTCGGCGCAGGACTTCGGGCCACTGCCGATGCTGGTCGCCGCGTCGGAAGCAGGCGATGTGCGCAGCTTTGTTCATGATAGCGTCGGCCAGATTGCCGAGCATGATCGCGAGAACGGAACCCCCTATCTCCAAACCCTCTCCACCTATCTGCAGGAGGGGTGTCGCAGCCAGGCCTGTGCCGATACGATGGGCCTGCATGTGACGACCCTCCGCTACCGGCTGTCGCGCATCCAGGATCTCTTTGGGGTCGATGTCGAGACACCTGAAAAGCGCTTCGCCATCGAGCTGGCGATCCGGCTCTACGGCGTTATCGACAACCGCGTGGCCACCGAAAAATAGACCCCCTGCACTTTGCGCAAACACGACACAGCTGTTGCACGCTGTC
Organism: Rhizobium sp. BK176; assembly: GCF_024808055.1. Lineage (NCBI taxonomy): Bacteria > Pseudomonadati > Pseudomonadota > Alphaproteobacteria > Hyphomicrobiales > Rhizobiaceae > Rhizobium > Rhizobium sp. BK176. The sequence goes on from NZ_JANUBV010000012.1 coordinate 65,823, forward strand.
GCTTTGCGCCGTCCACTCACTTCCTGCGGTTCGCAGGAGAGGCTTTTCCTCTGTTCCAGCGAAGCGACGGAAGAACGTCGACGACGGCAACGGTAGCTTCTCCTGAAACCAACGGAGGAGGCGCAACGGAATGGCGGAGACAACGGCAAGGGCGGATGCGCCGATTGACCCGATCGCGTTGCGACGGGCTTTCGGAACCTTCGTGACGGGCGTGACCGTGATCACCACCCGCGACGAAGACGGCACGCCACGTGGCATGACCGCCAATTCCTTCACCTCGGTCTCGCTTGACCCGCCCCTGCTTCTGGTCTGCGTCGCCAAATCCGCCTCCAGCTACCAGGCTTTCACCAATGCTGGCTGCTTCGCAGTCAATATCCTGCATGAGGGCCAGGTCGATGTATCCGGTACCTTTGCATCGAAGTCGCCGGACAAATTCCAGTCGGTCACTCACGATCATATCCATACCGGCGCACCCGTTCTGACCGACAGTCTAACCTGGTTCGATTGCACTACCTACAACACGGTCGATGCTGGAGACCATGCGGTTCTGATCGGGGAGGTTCGTGCGTTCGGTACGAGCCCGACAGCGCCGCTCGGCTTCTGCCGGGGTCGTTATGCGAGCGTCAAGGATCCGCTGCCTGCCGGCTGGCTTGCCTCGCATGGAATGATCATCGGCTATCTGATCGAAGCGGGCGATAGTCTGTTGCTACGCTCCAATGGAAAGGGCGGCTGGGTGCTGCCGTCCGCCCGCCGGCGCAAGGCCGATAGCCAATTGGTGGTCGAAGGTGGTGAGGCTCTTCGCCTCGTGCCGGAAGAGACATTCCTCTATTCCGTCTTCGACGTTGCCGACAGCGATCCCGGCTATCTCGTCTACCGCGCCCGACTGGCAGGCGAGGGGGCTGGCAGCAACCTGTCCGCCGACCTCCGCTTCTTTGCGATCGACGATCTGCCTTACGAGGCGATCGCCACCCATGAACTGCGTTCGATGCTGCGGCGCTTTGTGCGCGAACGGCAGGCCGGACGCTTCGGCATCTACATGGATTCCGACGATGGCGGCCGCATTGCGATGATCGACGGCGAAGCCCGTTCCTGGATCCACGCCTCCCAAGACCAAGGACAATGACATGAAGACAACAGTCGCCTCCATCCAAGGTTCGCGCCAGCGCCTGTTCATCAACGGCGAATTCGTCGCCCCGAAGAACGGCACTTACATCGCAAGCTATGATCCGACGACGGGTCAGCCCTGGTACGAATTTGCCGATGCCGAAGCCGACGATGTGGGGGCAGCTGTCGCCGCTGCCAGGGCCGCGTTTTGCAATCCTTCATGGCGGCGCATGACGCAGACTGATCGTGGCGCTCTGGTCCGCCGTCTCGCCGAGCTTGTGGGGGCGAATGCCGACATCCTTGCCGAGATCGAAACGCGCGACAACGGCAAGCTCCTGAAGGAAAGCCGGGCGCAGATGCGTTCGATGCCCGATAGCTATCACTATTTCGCCGGCATGGCCGACAAGCTGCAGGGCGACACCATCCCGATCAACCGCCTCGACACCTTGAATCTCAATCTGCGCGAACCCCTCGGCGTCGTTGGCATGATCACACCGTGGAATTCGCCGCTGATGCTTTTGACCGGCACGCTTGCGCCGTGCCTTGCCATCGGCAACACCATCGTCATCAAGCCATCAGAGCATGCAAGTGCTTCGACGCTGGCGCTTGCCGAACTGATCCACGAGGCTGGCTTCCCGGCAGGGGTCGTCAACGTCGTGACCGGCACCGGCAAGAGTGCGGGTGAGGCGCTGACCCGTCATCCCGGGGTCTCGAAATATGTCTTTACCGGAAGCACTGCCACTGGTCGTCGCATAGCGGGTAACGCAGCGCAAAACCTCGTTCCATGCTCGATGGAGCTCGGCGGCAAGTCACCACATGTCGTCTTCGGCGACGTCGAGATCGAGCATGCGGTGAACGGCGTTGTTTCCGGTGTCTTTGCCGCCGCGGGCCAGACCTGTGTCGCCGGTTCGCGCTGCTTCGTCGAAGCCAGCATCTACGACAGGTTCATCGATGCGCTTGTAGAGCGCACCCAGCGAATTCAGGTGGGTCTGCCGACGATCGACGATACCGATATCGGTCCCCTGGCGCTCGCCGACCAACTCAAGAAAGTCGAAGGCTACGTGGCATCAGGCCTCAGGGATGGCGCCCGGATCGCTGCCGGTGGCCGGCGCCTGGAGAGGGAAGGGCTTGCACGAGGGGGCTGGTATTTCGAGCCGACCGTGATGGTCGAGGCGCAAAACGACATGGGCTTCATGCGCGACGAGATCTTCGGGCCAGTGGTCGGCGTCATGCCGTTTTGCGACGAGGCGGAGATGATTGCCCTTGCCAATGACAGCACCTACGGCCTCGCGTCCGGCATCTGGACCAAGGATATCGACAGGGCACTGCGCTTTGCCAACCAGATCGAGGCGGGAACGGTCTGGGTGAATACCTACCGTTCGGCTTCCTTCATGTCCGCCAATGGCGGCTTCAAGGAAAGCGGTTATGGGCGGCGTGGCGGCTTTGAGGTCATGCACGAGTTCTCGCGCCTGAAGAACGTCATCATCGACTACTCGGGCGCCATGCAGGATCCCTTCGTCATCCGCCTGAAGTGACCGGTCACCAGAAAACTGAACCCCAAGGGGAGGCTAGCAAATGAAATTCGCAGTATCGCTGACCATGGAACGCTTCTCGCCTGGCGTGGCGATGTCGACGACCAGGAACAACCTCCTGCACCTGGCGCGGATGGCAGACGAGGGCGGGTTCGAGGCGCTGTGGACGGCCGAGCACCATACGATCGAATGTACGATCTCTCCCAATCCGTTCCAGACCCTCGTCTGGCTTGCACAGCATACGGAAGAAATCCGCCTCGGTACCTCGACCCTCGTTGCCCCGTACTGGAGCCCGATCCGTCTCGCCGGTGAATCAGCGCTTTGCGATCACCTGACCAACGGCCGGCTGGAATTCGGTATTGCCCGCGGTTCATACCAGTACGAATTCGACCGGATGGCAGGCGGCATGCCGCAGCAGGAAGGCGTCGCCTACATGAAGGAGATCGTACCCGCGGTTAAAAAGCTTTGGGCCGGCGACTATGCCCATGACGGGCACTACTGGAAATTCCCGACCGCCACTTCGGTCCCGAAGCCGCTGCAGCAGCCGCATCCGCCGATCTGGGTTGCAGCGCGCGATCCGGGAACCTTTGACTGGGCGATCGCCAACGGCGCGAGCATCCTGTCGACGCCGCTTTCATCACCTGCCGCCGAAATCCAGGTCCTGTCCGACAAGTTCCACAAGGCCGTCGCCGATCACCCGGAGGTGCCGCGTCCGCGCTTCATGATGCAGCGCCGCACCTGCGTCTACGACAAGCCCGACGGGTGGGAAACTGCGGTAAAGCACAGCATGGACTATGGCCGCGCCTTCGAGAACCTGATGCAGAATATCGGCAGGGTCCACAATGGCTTTCCAGAAGCGGTGCCCTACGAAGCGGTCAGAGGCAAGGACAACTACAACCCGGACAATATACGAAAAAACCTGATGTTCGGCACGCCGGAAGAGGCCATCGAAAAGCTGCTCGTCTTTGAAGCCGCAGGCGTCGATCAATACTGCCTCGGACTGACCTTCAACCTTCCGTTTGAATTGCAGAAGCGCACGCTTGAGCTGTTCATCAAGGAAATCATGCCCTTCTTCGCCGCGCGAGAGAAGGACATGCAACGCAAGACGGCGGCAGGCTGACATGACAGAGGCTTTGCGCCATACCGTTGGAGATGTGACGCTCAACTACCGGATCGAGGGGCGCGGCGAGCCGCTGGTCTTGATCCATGGCGTCGGGTCCTACCTTGAGGCCTGGTCCGGCGTCGTCGAACGTTTGAAGGACCAGTTCACCATACTGACCTTTGACCTGCGCGGCCATGGCCAGTCCAGCAGGGTCAAAGGTCGCTACGAGATCGATGATTTCGTCAACGAGGCACTGGCGCTCGCCGACAGGGCAGGCTTCGCGACATTCAATCTTGCCGGATTTTCGCTCGGCGGCCTGATAGCCCAGCGTCTTGCCCTGACGAATCTCGGCCGGCTTCGCAAGCTGGTCCTGCTGTCGACCGTTGCCGGACGCACGCCGGACGAACGCACGCGGGTGCTTGAGCGGCTGGCAGCCTTGCGGGCCGGAACGCCTGCCGACCATCACAACGCGTCGCTGTCGCGCTGGCTGACGGAGGATTTCCAGGCGATGAACCCGAAGGTGATTGAACGGCTGCAGCTGCGTGACTCCGAAAACGATCCGGAATGCTACGCCGCGGCCTATCGGGTGCTTGCAGAAACCGACTTCGGCGGCTTCCTCGATCAGATCCGCTGCCCGACGCTGATTGCAACCGGCGAGGACGATGCCGGGTCCAATCCGCGCATGGCGCGCTACATGCACGAGCGCATTCCGGGCTCGGCGCTCGCGATCCTGCCTGGCCTGCGCCACTCCATTCTGATTGAAGCACCGGAAATGGTGGCGAACCTGATGCGCGGCTTCTTCAACCGCAAGGACCCGGCCCATGGATGAAACGTTGCGAAAGAGAGGTGAAGCGATCCGCCGAAAGGTTCTCGGCGACGAGTATGTCGATCGAGCAATTGAAAGCGCCGACGGCTTCTCTGCCTCACTTCAGGACGTTCTTAACGAATATTGCTGGGGAAAGGCCTGGACGGATGACGGGCTCGACCTAAAGCAGCGCAGCCTTCTCAATCTCGGCATGCTGGCGGCACTTAATCGCATGCATGAATTCGGCATCCATTTCCGTGGTGCGATCCGCAACGGGTTGAGCGACGACGAGCTTCGCGCGGCGCTTATTCAGATTGCCATTTACTGCGGCATTCCAGCCGGGGTCGAGGCGTTCCGGGTGGCCGGTTCGGCCCGCGACGAGATGCGGCAAAAAGGAGAACTCTGACGTCCATCGACCGAGGTGAGACGGCTTGCCTCTGCTTCACATTGCGGAAAGACGCAACGGTCTCTCCGCCCCAAGATCGGCTCAGGGTACTGGACCCCTGCGCCGGGAACGAAGAATGACAACAAAGGGAACCATCGCATGAACAGACTGACGAAGATTACCGCAGCCGCAGCATCGCTTGCGCTTGCCTTTTGTGCCATGCAGGCAAATGCCGGTGCCGTGCTCGACCGCGTCATGGCAGCCAAGGATCTGAAGGTTGCGACCGACGCCAACTGGGCACCGCAATCCTTCATGAACGAGAAGAACGAACTCGATGGCTTTGACATCGATGTTGCCAAGGACATTGGCAGGCGCCTCGGCGTGAAGGTCGAATTCGTCACTCCGGGCTGGGACATCATCACGGCAGGCAACTGGGCGGGCCGCTGGGACATGCATGTCGGTTCGATGACGCCAACCAAGAAGCGTGCCGAGATCTTCGATTTCCCGGCCGTCTACTATTACACCCCAGCTGCCGTTGCCGTGCACAACGACAGCAAGGCGGCCAAGGTTTCGGATCTCGATGGCAAGGTTGTCGGTACCACTGCCACCTCGACCTTCGAAGCCTATGCCAAGGGCGAGCTAACGCTCGATGCCGCCGGCGCGCCGCCCTTCAAGTACGAGTTCAAGCCGAAGGACGTGAAGTCCTATGCCAACTCGACAACTGCTTTTGACGACCTGCGTCTTGGTGACGGGACCCGTCTCGATGCCGTCGTCTCTTCGTTGCCAAGCATCCTCGATGCACAGAAGGCCGGCTATCCGATCAAGCGGATCGGTGATCCCGTATTTTACGAGCCGCTCGCCGTCGCGACCGAGCACGGCGACAAGGATTTCAACGACAAGATCGCCGAGGCCGTCAAAGGGATGCAATCCGACGGCACGCTCAGCAAGCTGTCGGTCAAGTGGTACGGCGTCGACTACACGGTAATAAAATAACTGGTGCATCCGACGGTCCGGGAAGCCGGGCCGTCTTTTCCGCCGAAGGGACAGGAAATGCTTTATCCCGATACAGTTGAGTCCGAGATCCTCGTCCACAAACCATGGTTCGTTGCGACCTTGTTTGCGTTGGTGCTTGCGGTCTTCCTGATGTTCAACCTCAGCAGCACGACGATGGGGGAATTGATGCGACCCGTCATCGGTGATCCGGTGACAAGTGGTCTCTATGGCCGGTTTGCGATTGCCTTCGTCGTCGCGGTGATGTTTGCATTGAACGTGGTGCTGATCGGCTTTGCACCTCTCAGGGTGCAGATCGCGATCGTCTGGTTCGAGCTGCTGTTGTTGTTCTTGGCCTTCTTCGAAACCTTTCATCTCAGCCTGCCCTTCATTGAGGAGAAGCTGCCGTTCCTGATTACACAGGGGTTGGTGACAACGGTCTATGTCTCGGCTGTATCGATCGTCATTGCTTCGGCCATTGCGATACTGGGCGCCGTCGCCAAGCTTTCCACCAACGGTTTTGCCTATGCAATCGCGAGCTTTTACACCTCCTTCTTTCGCGGTCTGCCGCTTCTGATGCAGGTCTATCTGATCTATCTCGGCCTGCCGCAGCTCGGCTTCGTAATCGATGCGGTTCCGGCCGGCATTCTCGCGCTATCGCTCTGCTACGGCGCCTACATGACCGAGATTTTCCGCTCCGGGATCCAGAGCATTGATCGCGGTCAATGGGAAGCGTCACGCTCGATCGGCTTCGGTTTCGGCATCACGATGCGCAAGATTATCCTGCCGCAGGCTCTTCCGGTCATCATCCCGCCGACGGGCAACCAGTTCATCTCGATGCTGAAGGACAGTTCGCTCGTCTCGGTCATCGGCGTCTGGGAGCTGATGTTCCTTGCCCGCACGCTCGGCCAGAAGACCTTCCAGCACATGGAGATGCTGATCTCCGCCGCCATGCTTTACTGGATCATGTCGATCTGCCTGGAGCTCATCCAATCCCGCATCGAGCGCCACTATGCCAGGAGCAAAATCCGATGAATGGCAACAACATCATTGAAGCAAGGAACGTGTCAAAATGGTACGGCAGTTTCCAGGTGCTGACGGATATCAATCTGACGGTCAGCAAGGGCGAACGCATCGTTGTCTGCGGTCCGTCGGGATCGGGAAAATCGACCTTGATCCGTTGCTTCAACCGCCTCGAAGCGCATCAACAGGGCGAAATTACCGTCAATGGCATCACACTGCACGACAGGATGCGCAATGTTGGAGATGTGCGCAAAAATGTCGGCATGGTGTTCCAGCACTTCAATCTGTTCCCGCATATGACTGTGCTGATGAACTGCATGGTCGGGCCAATGTGGCTCAAGGGCGAATCCGAGGCAAAGGCACGCAAGACGGCGATCGAGTTTCTGGAACGGGTCCGTATTCCCGAGCAGGCAAACAAGTTCCCGATCCAGCTGTCTGGCGGTCAGCAGCAGCGAGTGGCGATCGCCCGTTCACTTTGCATGCAGCCGGCCGTCATGCTGTTCGACGAGCCGACCTCGGCGCTTGATCCGGAGATGGTGTCGGAGGTGCTGGATACCATGACCAGTCTCGCCAGGGACGGCATGACCATGGTCTGCGTCACTCATGAGATGGGATTTGCCCGTGCTGTCGCTGACCGGGTTATCTTCATGAATTCTGGCCAGATCGTCGAAGAGGGAAATCCGGACGACTTCTTCACAAATCCGCGGCATGACAGGTTAAAGCTATTCCTGAGCCAGATCCTTAAGCACTGAATGGGGCGTCCGAGCAGGAATTTTCCGCCTATGAATTGGTTTCGATCGACGCGCCGCCAGATTTACATCTCGGCCAATGGAGTTCGTCTGATAGGTGGAGGGAGTACTTCGGACGTAGAAGAGCCGTTGCGAACATTCGCCATTACCATGCGCTTCCACATCAATATCCGGACGGCCGAAATACGACAACCAGGACGATGCGCGCTGATGGTCCCGTCGCTGGCCGAATGCTCTTTCGCATTCCTCATGAGTCAATCCTCCATGCTGAGGTAACTCAAATGGCGAACATGTGTTCCGACGAGAGTTATGCTCGGGTGAGTTCGTCCATTCCCTTCAAAGGCGGAAGGGCGGTCGCGGACGAAGGCCCCTGCTTTTATCTTCTTTGTATCGTCAGCCAACGTCGCGTCGGCTCTCCGGTCATTTAGAACAGCTTGACGTCGGTCAGAGTCTCAAGCTTCCTGATCAACTCGTCCTGATAATCTGGATCCGTGACTTCGTCTGCGGGCTTCCGCCGTTCGCGATGGTACCAATAGCCTCCGCTACTCCTGGCTTTCTCATCGTCGCTTGTCGCCAGCCACACTTGTGTCTGATAGCCCTCCCTCAGATTGTCGGGAGCGCCGGCACCCCCCATTTTTGTCGGGACCCACCCGGGATCGACGGCGTTGCTCAACACTTCGGGCCAGTAACGTGCGACAGCGGCAGCAAGCGCTGCAACATGGAGCTTGCTTTCTGAATACGCGCGACCGGTGTTCCAGGGTCGGCGTCTCCAGTCGATATCCTCGATTTCTCTTCCGCCGCTCTGATGCATCCCGCTGCTGAGGTAGACGAGCCGTTTCGGCCGCTCGATCAGCGCCGTCAAAATGTAGGGCGCAAGCGTGTTCACAGCCAGGACTTTGGGATGCCCTTCGGGAGTGTCACCGCGCGCAGGCTCGGAGTAAATTCCAGCATTGTGAATGACAGCGTCCATTCGGCCAATTGTGTTGAGTTGATCGGCCATTGATCTTGTTTCGGCGCCGTTTGAAAGGTCGCCCACCACGACACCAAGAGACTTCGCGGCGAGTTGGCCGATTGCCTTCGTCCGCTCTGAAGAACGGGCGTGAAGCACCACTTCGTGCCCATTTGTGATGAGTTCTCGTGCTGCGGCCAATCCCAGGCCATCGGTCGATCCGGTGATGAGGATACGGCTCACTTGGCAACTCCCATTTGTTAGATCCCGCACTGCACATAGGCGAGGAGCGGCCCAAGTCCAGTTTTCGGCGATTGCTCACCCCGCCAATTTTACCTCAACTGCCTTTATATATGGAGAAATAGCGGTATCGAGTATGACCATAGAACTAGGGCAAAAGGTGGCCAAGCAGTGCGCGATGACCGCGAAAGCATCGGTATTTTCGAACCCCTCATTGTTTCCCAAGGAGCTAAGCTAAGCTAAAATCCCATGGGGAGTGAATAGCGGTCGTCGCTCTGGCAAAGTGAGGCTGCGATAACGCACTCGCCTCATAGGAGACGCCGTCGCCGTTATGGAAACTGTCACTTCCCAACCGCATGCGCCGGCCGCTCTCCGCACTGATCTTGCCGCAATATTCGTATTATTGGAACTCTCTCGCTCAACGTGGTTGATCACATCGTTGTCGCCGGGAAACGGCGGGATGTCGAAGCACTCGGTGGCTGGCGGCGATGTGGCGGCATTGCTGCATCGTTTTGCGCAGCCCCAAGAGAATATGCGATCCCTGCGGGCAATAACTCGAGGCTGCGACCAGGGGGTTGAGGAAGACGCGCGGGATCACTGCGAAGCCCGCGGCCTTCGGACCGACAGACATGAAGGCGGTAATAGTGGTCGGCGCTCTCTCATAAAGGGTCCGCGGCGAAGGGAGGAGCAAGCGCGAGGATGGGGGCTATTTTGAAGAAGAATCGGTCGGCTTCCACCGGATGTCCTCTTTCGTCAGGAGTTTGATGCCGTCCGCCATCGGTTGTAGCAGCCCATGCCATCCCACGCGCATGGGCCCCATTCGTTGCTGCATGTGACCGGCGATCTTTCGTTTTAGCCAGGTCAGACGCAAGGGCAGCAACAGCAGCATCGCAATCAGCAACGCGACCGTGAAGGCGATCATACCGAGGGCGACAATGAGTTGCATGATCCGCAGCGACATATTCATGGCTGAAACACGTGACCAGACTTTGGCTCCGGCTATGCACTGAGTTCTTCGAGAATACAACGGCGAAGCAGACCACACAATGCGACTGCGCTTGTGTCGCCGCAAAGACTGATCCATGCCGCATTACTTTTCGATATCGCCTACGTCGTGACTGCTGCCGGCAGTTTGTTGTCGAAGTGAGGATGGCCAGGTCGTTGCCCCTCGAGGCGAGGGGAGGCGACCTGGCCGAAAAATGGAGTGGAAATCGAGAGATGATGAACCTGCAGCGTCTGTTTCAAACAGATTTTTCACGCACGCTGTCATTGGCGCAATGATGTGCCTTAGCCTGGTAGAGATGAATGGGTTACCTCTACACCGATCGATATCAGAGGCTTCGCGTCATGGCAAAATCTCTCCATCTTACAGCTTTCATGCGCCCGGTCAGCCTGCACACCGGCGCGTGGCGCTATCCCGGATCCTATCCGGACGCGAATTTCAATTTCGCCCACATCAAGTCGTTCATCCAGAAACTTGAAGCCGCAAAGTTCGACGCCTTTTTCATGGCCGACCATCTGGCTCTCTTGAATATGCCTGTCGATGCGCTTGTGCGCAGTCACACCGTCACATCGTTCGAGCCGTTTACGCTGCTTTCGGCTCTTGCCTCGGTCACCGAAAAGATCGGCCTCGCGGCTACCGCGTCGACCACCTTCGATGAGCCCTATCATGTGGCGAGGCGTTTCGCCTCGCTGGATCACATCAGCAACGGGCGCGCCGCGTGGAACATCGTGACCACCTCCAACCCCGACGCGGCACGAAATTTTGGTCTGGACGAGCATGTCGAGCATGGCGAACGCTATGCACGGGCGCGTGAATTCTACGACGTCGTAACAGGTCTGTGGGACAGCTTTGCCGATGATGCCTTCATCCGCGACCAGGAGAGTGGCATCTTCTTCGACGTGGGGAAAATGCATGTGCTCGATCACAAGGGAGCCGAGCTGAATGTGCGTGGCCCGCTCAATATTGCCCGACCCGTCCAGGGCTGGCCGGTCATCGTCCAAGCTGGCCAATCGGAACCTGGTCGCCAGCTCGCCGCCGAGACTGCTGAGCTCGTCTTTTGTTCCCCCCGTGACCTTGCTGCTGCCAGGTTGCTCTATGCCGACATCAAAGGACGAATGCCGGCGTTCGGTCGCAACCCTGAGCACCTGAAGATCTTGCCCGCGGCATTTATCGTGATCGGTGACACGGTCGAGGAGGCGAGGGCCAAGCGCGACATTCTCGACAGCCTCGTCCACTACGACAGTGCCATCGCTTCACTGTCTATCGCACTTGGACACGATGCCTCGGGCTTCGATCCAGACCGGCCCCTGCCGACGATACCGGAGACCAATGCCAGCAAGACCGGACGCGCGCAGGCAATTCGTCTGGCGGAGGAAGAGAAATTGACGGTTCGCCAGCTTGCCCAGCGTTACGGCGGCTATGCCGGGCTTGCTTTCGTGGGGACACCGCAAACAATTGCAGATGAGATGGAGGCCTGGCTTACACAACAGGCCGCAGATGGGTTCACGGTCGTCTTTCCGTTTCTCCCGCAAGGCCTCGATGACGTGACGCAGCAGCTTGTTCCCGAACTGCAACGCCGGGGCCTATTCCGCCATGACTATCAGGGGTCGACGCTGCGTGAACATCTCGGTCTTCCCCGACCAGGGAACAGGTTCTTTTGCTGATCACGGCGGGAATTCAAGGTTGCAGGAAGGAGAATGGGGCTTACAGACAATTGCCGACGCCGGCGCGCTGCCGAAGGCCGCGGCGTGCGACGAGGCAAGCTTTTAAGGGGTATCAGACCGATACTTTGCAAAATGCGCGGCGGCTTCTTGCAGGATGTCCTCGGCCCCTTGGTCGTGGCTCTTCCCGAAAGCTCGGCAGCAAGAGCTGCGCGACGGTGGAGTTCGGGAGCAACGCGTCGCATCATCTCGCCAGAAAACGGCTTTTGAGGCGCTTTCTCGATGTTCTTCCAGGTCTTGAGATAGACCGCCTCTTGAAAAGCCTTCCTAAGCTCCCATCGCGTACAAAATTGAACCGCGCTTCGTCGGTTCGTAGCGCTCGCCAGACCGGCGGGCTTCGGTTTACATCGAGAACGGCGTTAAGGGGGATCCTTGGCGGGTCTGGTCGGCTCGCAGCAGATCTGCGCGGCAAGTCTGAGGCCTTCCTGATACTTGGAGGGGTCCATCCCGCTCTCCTTGGCTTGGGCGAGATTGTCCTTCAGATCGGCGATCTTGACGGGCCGGGCCAACTCATTTGCCAGGGCACGCGTGACGAACTCTTCATCGCTTTCCTCGGATCGTCTGGTCAGTGCGTCGACGGCCTCGATGACCGCAGGCGTGAAATCCTCGTCCCGCAAACGATCCAGCGTCCACTCGGGTCCCTTTTCGACGACGTCATGCAGGTAGGCGACGACACGCTCACCACCGCTCACCGCGTCAGCCACCCGCTTGCAATGCAGGAAATACGGCTCGCCGGTCTTGTCGGTCTGTCCCATATGGGCCTTGAAGGCGATCTTGACTGCACGCAGGAGATCCGAGGCAGGCTGATCGTCGTGTTCATTGATCCATTCGCGCTGGTGGGCAGCCATGATCGTATCCCTCCACGGGCACCGTTATTGTTTTTCCGACAGGTCGAGAAGAATTCGGGCCTCGTCAAAATGGCCATTTCGATCACCATCGGCCTCGTTCGGAGAATAGCATGTGCTGGACACACAAATCCCGACAAGATGGTGCGGCTTGTTAGTCTTGCCGAATTCGCACAAGGTATCGGTCATGTCGGGCACAGCCACGCCTTCCCGCGCGCAACAGGTCATCCTCACTCCGGGTGGCTTCAGTTCCGGAAAGGACTGAATTGTCCCGACCGGACGTTTGTCCGTCATGAAGAAACCCCTGGCGACCGACTGACAGGTAGCCTCCAGATCCGGCGACTGCGCGAGGGCGCAAACCGGGAAACCGACGAGCAGGGATAAAGCCAGGCCGTTTCGCAAGAGCGTCTCCTCTGTCGACACTGGAGCGGGTTCTCCACCGTGCAATAACTGCCGAGGAAACCGAGAGTTCCTGCGACAACCTCCCGCACGACTTAAGTCCTATTGCGCCTGGCGCCGATGGCTCGCATCACCAATCTCATGGCCAGGAAGCTGGTATCGGTGCCGCCCCCTGAACGGGCACGGGGTCTGTCCCTGAGCATGGTTCAGTCCACCGGCTCCCTGCCTCTGATCCGTCATGTCTCGTGCAGGACGTGGGCTGCCTTGACGGCTGCCGAGGCACGGTTTTCGACGCCTAGCTTCACATAGATCTGCTCGAGATGTTTGTTGACGGTGCGTGCCGAGAGGCCCAGGATCTCGCCGATATCGCGGTTGGCCTTGCCCTTTGCAATCCAAAGTAACACCTCGGATTCTCTCTGCGTCAGCGAGAAATGCCGGCGCAGCACCTCGTCATCGGCGCGTGCATTGTTTGCGGTGAGCCGAAACAGATATTCATCCGCACCGATCGCGCCCAGGAAGGCAAGCTGAAGCACGTCCTTGCCCGCATGCGAGAGGGAAAACGCACCGTCGCGGCCGGAAGCTGGGCGTGTCTTCATCCAATCGGCAATCTTGCCGACAACCGTGTCCATGGCATCGTCTCGATCCATCGCCGCGTTGACGAGACGTGTTGCCTGTGGTGTCGACCAGTGAATGTCGCCGTTGCCCTTGACCGCAAGCAAATGCCGGCCGGCGGCGTCCAGCGCGACACGTGCGCTTTGCGTCGAACGGGCATTGCGCAGGTGCACGCCGATCCGCGCACGCAGTTCGTCGATATTGATCGGCTTGGTCAGGTAGTCGACGCCGCCGGATTCCAAGGCACGAACCACATGTTCGGTTTCCGTCAGACCAGTCATGAAGATCACCGGTATCTGGCTGATCGCCGGATTGGATTTGAGTTTTTTGCAGGTCTCGAAGCCGTCCATGGATGGCATGACTGCATCGAGCAGAATGAGGTCCGGCGTAATGCGTTCCACGATGCTGAGCGCAGCCGAACCCGATGTCGCGATCAGAACGGAAAAACCGGATTGCTCCAGAGCGTCGGCCAAAAATCCCAGGGCATCAGGCGAGTCATCCACCAAGAGAACAATATCGCGCGGGAGCTCAGCCAAGGGTATCTACCTTCTCGTCAAACCGGTGCAGGAAGTTCATGAGGCCATTCAGATCGAATGATGCCGCAAAGGAACGGAGTTCCTCCGTAAATGGCTGATTTGCCTCCACCTTGGCAAGGTCGGCGAGCTTTGCCTCGATTCCTCTGATGTAGCCGATTTCGGCGAGCCGCAACAATTCCTGGACGTGGGCAAGACCCGGGCTGATCAACGGTCGGTCGCGCCTGGCAGGTGCCGAGGGAGAAGCTGACTCCGCATAAATCCATTTCAGGCCCAGATGCACCGCAAGCTTGTCACGCAGTTGCTTGATGTCCACCGGTTTGCCGATGGCATCGCTGTGGCTGTCGTCGCTGTCGCGGTGAGCGGCCGCGTCGCCGATGTTGGCCGACAGCATCACGATTGGCGCGATCTGGCCGTTCGCGCGCAACCGCGAAACGAGCTGCCATCCATTCATGCCCGGCATTGAGATATCGACGAGGAACAGATCGGGCTGAATGCCCTCGATCAACGTCAGGCAGTCGGCCCCGCTTGCCGCGGTCAGCACGACGAAATCCAGTGGGACAAGCACCTCGCGCATCATCTCGCGATGGTCCTCGTTGTCATCCACGACCACGATCGTGCGGCGGGGACCGTCGTAGCTTACGATCTTCTTTTCCTGTGGCGGCACCGTCATTTCGCGAAGCACGGCGGAAAGCATGAGGCGAACGCGGAAGACCGTTCCGTGATCCTTCTCGCTCATCACCGAAATCTCGCCGCCGAGCGTGTTGGTCAGGAGTTGTGTGATCGTCAGCCCGAGACCGAGGCCCGGCATCGGCCTGATGCTATCGGCCTCGCCACGCTGGAACGGCTCGTAGATACGGCCCAAATCCTTCTCGGCAATGCCACGACCGGTATCGGTAACGGTGAAGGTTGCAACCTGGCTGCGGTAGCCGACATCGAATCTGACACTGCCTTCGTCAGTGAACTTGATCGCGTTGGAGAGCAGGTTCACGAGGATCTGGCGCAGGCGTTTTTCATCGGTGCGAACGAAGTGTGGCAGGACGGGGGAGCGGTCGTGATGGAAGGTCAGCCCCTTCACCTCGGCCTGCGGACGGAACATGTCGACGATCTGGTCCAGGAAATCGTGAATATTGATCTCGTTGGAATAGACCTGCAGCCGTCCGGCTTCGATCTTGGAAATATCAAGGAGACCGTCGATCAGGCCGGACAAATGCTCGGCGCTGCGGCGGATCACCTTGATCGACGACTGTCGTGGCGCGGGAATGGTGTCGTCGCGCTCGAGGATCTGCGCGTAGCCAAGCACGGCATTCAGCGGCGTGCGCAATTCGTGGCTGAGACCGACGACGTAACGGCTCTTCGCCCGGTTGGCGGCTTCCGCGGTCTCCTTGGCGGTCTGGAGCGCGGCGTCGGTCTTCTTGTGGGCGGCGATTTCCTTCAGCAGCAGGGTATTCTGGCGCGAGGATTCCTCTTCGGCAACGACACGGCTGTCATGCGCCAGCACATAAAACCAGCAGACGACGCCGGCGATGACGGCGAAGACGAAGAAGACAATCAGGATGGTTCGGTTGACCACCTCGGCGGTTTCCGGTGAGGCTGCAGAGACCTGATGGGCAATCATCGCAAGGATTGCGCCGACGGCCGTCAGGGCCAGCACCACGGCTATCCCGTAGCGGCCGAGGCGAGTGGTCAGCTTCTCGACGACCGTTCCAGGCAAAACCGCCTTCGCGACCGTGCCGACCTGGGCGTTGAAACGGCCCTTCGGCTTGCACATGTCATGGCAGCGGCTGTCGAGTGAACAGCAGAGCGAGCAGATCGGTGCCGCATAGGCCGGGCACCAGGCCATGTCCTCCGGTTCGAAGGGATGCTCGCACACAGAGCAGGTGATGTTGGTGAGGTTCTTCCAGCTGTGACGCGGCTTGCGAGCGAGGTAGAACTTGCCCTTCGTGGCCCACGCGATCACCGGCGAGGCAATCAGTGCAACCAGCAGCGTGATGTAGGGTGCAAGCGAGGCAGCGACGGGGCCGAAGACGCCGAAATGGGCGACAAGTGCTATGCCTGCCGACAGCGTCATTGCGCCCAGGCCAACCGGATTGATGTCGTAGAGATGGGCGCGTTTGAATTCGATGCCCGGAGGGGCGAGGCCAAGCGGCTTGTTGATGAAGAGATCGGCCGAGATCGTGCACAGCCAGGCCATGGCGATGATCGAGAAGATGCCGAGCGTTTCCTCAAGCAGCTTGTAGATGCCGAGCTCCATCAGCAGAAGCGCGATTGCCACATTGAAGACGAGCCAGATGACGCGGCCGGGATGGCTGTGGGTGAGGCGGGAGAAGAAGTTCGACCAGGCAAGTGAGCCAGCATAGGCGTTCATCACGTTGATCTTCAACTGCGAGACGACCACGAAAGCAGCCATCAGCAGAAGCGCAGCGTTGTGCCACGGGATCATGTAGCCGAAGGCCGTCAGATACATCTGGGCCGGATCGGCGGCACGATCGACCGGCACGCCGGACGCGAAGGTAAGGACGACGAGAAAGGAGCCGGCCAGCAGCTTGGGCGCCCCGATGATGACCCAGCCGGGGCCCGCCAGAAACACGGCAAGGCGGTGTCGCCAGTTCCGCTGCTTCTCCGGCGGCAAGAAGCGCAGGAAGTCGGCCTGTTCGCCAATCTGCGACATCAGCGCCAGGATGACGGCAGAGGCGGCGCCGAACTCCACGAGATCGAAAGGTGCCATCGTGCCCGGCGGTCCGGACGCATGGCGGATTCCGGCAAAGGCCCGCCAGAGGTCGAATTTCTCAAAATCCATCGCGGCGATGAAGAGGAAGGGCAGGACGTTGAGGACGATCCAGAAAGGCTGCGTCAGCAACTGAAACCGGCTGATCAGCCGGACGCCGTGGGTAACCAGCGGAATGACCATGACGGCGCTGATGATGTACCCGATCCATAGCGGGATGCCGAGCGTCAGCTCCAGCGCGCCGGACATGATTGAGGCTTCGATCGCAAACAGCATGAAGGTGAAACTGGCATAGATCAGCGACGTGACCGTCGAGCCGATGTAGCCGAAGCTCGCACCGCGCGTCAGAAGATCGATGTCGACGCCGTGCCGGATCGCATAGCGACTGATTGGCAGGCCAATCAGAAGCATGGCAAGGCTGGCGACGACAATGGCGAAGAAGGCGTTGGTCGTGCCATAAGAGAGAGTGATCGCGCCGCCGATCGCTTCGAGCGCGAGAAATGAAATGGCGCCGATCGCCGTTTGCGAGATGCGTTGCGACGAGAATTGCCGGGCGCTCTTTGCCGTAAAGCGCAGCGCATAGTCTTCCAGCGTCTGGTTTGCCACCCAGCGATTGTATTCGCGCCTGACCGGAATGATGCGTTGCCGCGCTGCCATGCCTTGGTGCCAGCCCCTTTGTTCCCCTTGTCATGCGTTCGTAACACGGAATGACACGAGGCTTAAGGTGCGGCGCAGCACAAAACTGCACATTTCGCCCCGTCTCCTACGTCATATTGCGTATACGCTTTCGCACCGCAGCACCGGATAGTCCGCTAAGCAACAGTTAACTGCCGCTTTCGGCCTGTTGTCGAACAAGAAGAGGGGATCAACCAGATGAATCTCAAGTCCTATATCACGGGCGCCGCACTCGGCGCCGTCATGTCGGCCACCGCCGCTTTCCACGGAGCCGTTGCCGCCGACGACACCATCAAGGTCGGCGTCCTGCACTCGCTCTCCGGCACGATGGCGATCTCCGAAACGACACTGAAAGACGCCATGCTGATGCTCATCGACGAGCAGAACAAGAAGGGTGGCCTTCTCGGCAAGAAGCTCGAAGCCGTCGTCGTCGATCCGGCGTCCGATTGGCCGCTGTTTGCCGAAAAGGCGCGCGAGCTGATCGAGAAGGACAAGGTCGCGGCCGTCTTCGGCTGCTGGACCTCGTCGTCGCGCAAGTCGGTTCTGCCTGTCTTCGAAGAGCTCAACTCGATCCTCTTCTACCCGGTCCAGTACGAAGGCGAGGAGTCCTCGCGCAACATCTTCTACACGGGTGCAGCGCCGAACCAGCAGGCAATCCCGGCGGTCGACTATCTGATGGAAAAGGAAGGCGTTAAGCGTTTCGTGCTCGAAGGCACCGACTACGTCTATCCGCGCACGACGAACAAGATCCTGGAAGCCTATCTCGAATCCAAGGGCATTCCAAAGGAAGACATCATCATCAACTACACGCCGTTCGGCTTCTCGGACTGGCAGACGGAAGTGAAGAAGATCAAGGAGTTCGGCTCGGCTGGCAAGAAGACCGCCGTGGTCTCGACCATCAACGGTGACGCGAACGTTCCGTTCTACAAGGAGCTCGGCAACCAGGGCATCAAGGCGACAGATATTCCGGTCGTTGCCTTCTCGGTCGGCGAAGAAGAGCTTGCCGGTCTCGACACCAAGCCGCTCGTTGGCCATCTCGCGGCCTGGAACTACTTCGAGTCGGTGGAAAGCCCTGTGAACAAGAAGTTCATCAAGCAGTGGCACGAGTTCACCAAGAACGACAAGCGCGTGACGAACGACCCGATGGAAGCCGCCTATATCGGCTTCAACGCCTGGGTCAAGGCTGTTCAGGCTGCCGGCACGACTGACACGGACAAGGTTCTCGACACGATCATTGGCACGACAGTTCCGAACCTGTCGGGCGGCTATGCGACCGTCATGCCGAACCACCACATCACTAAGCCGGTTCTGATCGGTGAAATCCAGGCGAACGGCCAGTTCGAAATCGTTCAGCAGACCCCGGCGGTCGTTGGCGACGAATGGTCCGACTACCTGCCCGACTCCAAGGACCTGATCTCCGATTGGCGCAAGCCCATGAACTGCGGCAACTTCAACGTTGCCTCGGGCAAGTGCGGCGGCAAGGGCTCCTGAGTGCGTTCCACCCCGTCACTCTGACGCCTGAAGACTTCCGCCCGGCGGCTCCTGTCCGGGCGGAAGGTTCATCCCCAGACATGCAGCCTTCGAGACGAGCGGCAATCGATCCGTCG
Organism: Rhizobium sp. BK176; assembly: GCF_024808055.1. Taxonomy (NCBI): domain Bacteria; kingdom Pseudomonadati; phylum Pseudomonadota; class Alphaproteobacteria; order Hyphomicrobiales; family Rhizobiaceae; genus Rhizobium; species Rhizobium sp. BK176. The sequence continues at coordinate 84,825 of NZ_JANUBV010000012.1, forward strand.
GATTGCGCCGACAGAAGGACGATGTTCCCGATTGCGCCGGAAGGCCAATGATGACCGAGGCAAGAAAGCCGATGTATCGCGCCATCAAAATCCTGCTTCTTACGCTGTGCCTGGCCTTGCCGGCCCTTGCGGCTGTGAAAGCGCAGGACGATATCCATCCCCTGATCGATGCCTTGGGCGCCGGTGATTTCCCCGAGCGCGAAGCCGCGATCAAGGCACTGGTTGCCTCCAAGGACCCGCGTGTCGGCGAAATCCTCGAGCTTTTGAGCGGCGGAAAGCTCTACGTGAATTCCGAGACCGGCGGTCCTGTGCTGGTGCAAGGTGGCTCCGAGGACGAGCCGACTTATGCAGACCCGATTTCCGGCCAGGTCGTTTCCGACGTCGATCCAGACTACATGTCAAAGGTCAAGATCAACAATTCGCTGCGCACGGTGATCGCCACCGTCACGAGCCAGCTGACGCTGCTGAGCCCCGATCGAGGCGCACGGCTTGCGGCAGCCCAAGGCCTGCTCAAGGACGCCGATCCGGCAAACCTCGATCTCTTGACCGCAGCACTCGCCGAAGAGAAGGACGCCGAGGTCAAAAATGCCATGGAGGCCGCACGGGCCGTCATGGTGCTGAAGAGCGACGTCAGCGCCGAAGAGAAAAAGGCGGCGATCGACACGGTTGCGGCGCGCGGAGGGCGTGAGGCCCTGACCATCCTCAATTCTGCAATGGCGACAGCCCCGGAGGAACTGAAGGGTGAAATCGAGGCACATATCAACGCCATCAACCGCAGCCTGGCGTTTTGGGATGTCGGGCAGAATGTCTGGTACGGTTTATCGCTTGGATCGGTGCTGCTGCTGGCAGCGATCGGCCTTGCCATTACCTTCGGCGTCATGGGCGTCATCAACATGGCGCATGGGGAAATGGTGATGATCGGGGCCTATACGACCTATGTCGTGCAGGAGTACATCAGCTCCGCGTTTCCGGAGCTCGCAAACTACTCGCTCGCCTTCTCCGTGCCGGCAGCCTTCCTGTTTACCGGGCTTGTCGGCCTCGTGATCGAGCGCGTCGTCATTCGCTACCTCTATGGTCGTCCGCTTGAGACGCTGCTTGCAACCTGGGGCGTGTCGCTGATCCTGCAGCAGGCAGTTCGCACGGCCTTCGGGCCGACAAACCGCGAGGTGCGCAATCCGAGCTGGATGTCGGGTGCATTTGAGCTTGGCGGTCTCTCGATCACCTGGAATCGCCTCTGGATCATCGTCTTTTCGATCACCGTGTTCTTTGCACTGCTCTTTCTCCTGAAGCGCTCGGCCTTCGGCCTGCAGATGCGCGCGGTCACGCAGAACCGCCGCATGGCGTCATCGATGGGCATCCGTACCGGCTGGATTGATGCGTTCACGTTTGCGCTCGGCTCCGGCATTGCGGGTATCGCAGGTGTTGCCCTCTCGCAGATCGACAACGTCTCGCCGAACCTTGGCCAGAGCTACATCATCGACAGCTTCATGGTCGTGGTCTTTGGTGGCGTCGGCAACCTCTGGGGCACGCTGGTTGGCGCCCTGTCACTCGGCGTCCTCAACAAATTCCTCGAGCCTTTCGCGGGTGCCGTGCTCGGCAAGATCCTGGTGCTCGTCCTCATCATTCTTTTCATCCAGAAGCGTCCTCGCGGGCTCTTCGCACTCAAAGGAAGGGCGGTGGAAGCATGATTACGGCCTTCCTGCTCCGGTCTCTCGACCGCAAGATCATCGTTGCCATCGTCATTCTGCTTGGACTGGCCGTGCTGGTCCCCGTGCTCAACCTGATGACCGGCCCGGCCAATCCGCTGCACATTCCGACCTACATCATGGCGCTGTTCGGCAAGTATCTGACCTATGCGCTGCTGGCACTGGCGCTCGATCTCGTTTGGGGCTTTTGCGGCATCCTGTCGCTTGGCCACGGGGCTTTCTTTGCGCTCGGCGGCTATGCGATGGGCATGTATCTCATGCGCCAGATCGGTCCGCGCGGCGTCTATGGCGACCCTGTCCTCCCTGACTTCATGGTGTTCCTGAACTGGAAGGAACTGCCCTGGTTCTGGTATGGGTTCGACAAGTTCTGGTTCGCCGCGCTTATGGTTCTCCTGGTGCCGGGGCTGCTTGCCTTCGTCTTTGGCTGGTTCGCCTTCCGCAGCAGGGTCAACGGTGTCTATCTGTCGATCATCACGCAGGCGATGACCTACGCGCTGCTGCTTGCCTTCTTCCGCAACGACATGGGTTTCGGCGGCAATAACGGCATGACCGACTTCAAGGAAATCATCGGTTTCAGCGTCCAGGCGGACGGAACGCGCGCCGCCCTCTTCGCCGCCACAGCGATCTTCCTTGCGCTCTCCCTGATGATTGCCTCGGCCATCGTGCGCTCGAAATTCGGAAAAGTGCTGGTCGGCGTGCGCGATGCGGAGGGCCGCACGCGCTTCCTCGGCTACCGTGTGGAACACTTCAAGCTCTTCACCTTCGTCGTTTCCGCGATGATGGCGGGCGTTGCCGGCGCGCTCTACGTGCCGCAGGTCGGTATCATCAACCCCGGTGAGTTTGCCCCTGCCAATTCCATCGAAGTCGTCATCTGGACGGCTGTCGGCGGACGCTCGACGCTGATCGGCCCGATCATCGGCGCCATCCTGGTCAATGGCGGCAAAACGATCTTTACTGGTCTGTTTCCCGAGTTCTGGCTGTTCGCGCTTGGCGGGCTCTTCGTGCTCGTCACGCTGTTCCTGCCCAAGGGCATCGTCGGCACGATCGCCCAGTATCTCCCGCGCCGCAAGCCGATGACGGAGGCCGCACCGCCTGTCCTTCAGGGCGAGCGCGTCGATGCAAAAGTCCAGCCGGCGGAGTGAGCAATCATGATCCCTGACGTCAAACCAAGCAGCGTTCTCTATCTCAACAATGTCTCGGTTTCCTTCGACGGTTTCAAGGCGCTCAATTCGCTGTCGATCGTCATCGAGCCCGGCGAACTGCGCGCCATCATCGGTCCGAACGGCGCCGGCAAGACGACGATGATGGACATCATAACCGGCAAGACCCGACCTGACGAAGGCGAGGTTTTCTTCAACGGCGACGTCGATCTGACGAAGCGGGACGAGGCCGACATCGCCCAGCTTGGCATCGGCCGCAAGTTCCAGAAGCCGACGGTCTTTGAAAGCCATACGGTCTGGGACAACCTGGAACTGGCGCTGAACCGCAAGCGTAGTGTCTTTGCGACACTGTTCTACCGGCTCTCAAGCGAGGACAAGGCACGTATCGAGGAGATCCTTGAAACGGTTCGGCTGACCCATCGGCGTGACGAACTCGCAGCCAACCTCTCGCATGGCCAGAAGCAATGGCTTGAGATCGGCATGCTCCTGGCGCAGGAGCCGAAGCTGCTTCTGGTCGACGAGCCGGTTGCCGGCATGACCGATGCCGAGACAGCGGAAACCGCGATCCTGCTCAAGGAAATAGCCAGGACGCGGTCGGTGGTCGTCGTCGAGCATGACATGGGGTTCATCCGCGACCTCGGCGTCAAGGTGACCTGCCTTGCCGAAGGGTCGGTGCTGGCAGAGGGATCGATCGATTTCGTAAGCGCCGATCCGAAGGTCATCGAAAATTATCTGGGGCGCTGAGATGCTGACAGTCGAGAATGCAAACCTTCACTATGGCGCGGCACAGGCGCTGCGCGGCATCTCCATCAAGGCCGAGTTGGGCAAGATCACTTGCGTGCTGGGGCGTAACGGCGTGGGGAAGAGTTCACTTCTTCGCGCCGTTACCGGCCAGCATCCCTTGTCGGCTGGCAGTGTCAGCTTCAACGATGTGAAGCTCAACGGAATGCCGCCCTTTGCCCGCGCCAAGCAGGGAATCGGCTACGTGCCTCAGGGTCGGGAGATATTTCCATTGCTGACCGTCAGGGAGAACCTCGAGACCGGCTTTGCCCCGCTCGGACGCCGGGATCGCTCCATTCCCGATGATATCTTCAGCCTTTTTCCGGTGCTGCAGTCGATGCTCGGACGGCGCGGCGGCGATTTGTCAGGCGGGCAGCAACAGCAACTGGCGATTGGCCGGGCGATGGTGACGCGGCCGAAGATCCTGGTGCTCGACGAGCCGACGGAGGGCATCCAGCCCTCCATCATCAAGGATATCGGCCGGGCGATCCGCTACCTGCGCGACTCGACCGGTATGGCGATCCTGCTCGTCGAACAATATCTCGATTTCTGCCGCGAGCTTGCCGACTATGTCTACATCATGGATCGCGGCGAGATCGTTCATGAGGGAGTTGCCGAAACACTCGACACACCGGAAGCGCGTCGCCATCTGACTGTTTGAGATCTCTACCATCGAGACAATGCGCCAGGCAGAGCCTCTCAGTTCAGCGGGATTGCATTGTCACCCTTGCTTGCCTGGTAAATTGCGGACAGCTCGTCGTACTTTTGCCGGATGGCCTCGGCACGGTCCGCCAGCTCCGAGCGCTGCGGCTCGGGAAGGTTCTCAATCTGGCCATGGATCGAAACGCCTTTCCAGAACGCATTTGTCCTGTTGTAGCCTCCAGGATCCAGGGTAAAGACCTCCTTCAGGATCTTCAGGTCGTGCGGGATCGAAAACGCGTCGCGCGAGTCCTCGTGACTGAAGAAGTAATAAAAATTGTCGAAGCCTGCCCAGGTGATTGCCGAGAGGCACATCGAGCACGGCTCGTGTGTCGACAGGAAGATCAGATCGCGCGTATCGGGACGATCTGTGCCTGTGATCTCGTAGAAGCGCTTCAGCGTGTGGACTTCACCGTGCCAAAGCGGGTTCTCTGTCTCGTTGTTCGTCTCGACAAGGATTGTCGAAAGGTCGGATTTCCTCATCAGCGCGGCGCCGAAAATCTTGTTGCCGGCGGAAACACCTGCTTCCGTCGACGGAATGATGCCGTTCTCCATGGTGCTGAGAAGAGCGCAGAGAAGTTCATATTGGTCTATTGGCTGTGTCATGTTGTCTCCTGTCAGACAGCGTGTGTGGCGATAGCTTTTCCGTCTGTCCTTCCGCTCCGGTGATGTGGTTCCGCAACGACCAGCGGCACCTCATTTCCTTTGGCGTCGTAGAGTTTTCCGTCGAGGAAATAGTCGCCATCGTGCAGACGGGCGATGTCCTGGTAACGGATTGTGCGTTCCGTCGCGGCGACGAAGACCGACTGCTGATCGGAATTCCCGAACGTCAGGTGGTTGAACAGAAGGTTGAGCGCGATCGCCATTAACGCCGCAGAACTGATCCCGGAATGGAAGATCGTGGCGAACCAGGCTGGGAAATGCTCGTAGAAACCGGGCGCTGCGATTGGGATCATGCCGAACCCGATCGACGTCGCAACGATGACGAGGTTCATGTTGTTTTCGTAATTGACCTTGGAAAGGGTGCGGATACCGCTCGCTGCGACCGTTCCGAACAATACCACGCCGGCACCGCCAAGAACCGAGCTCGGCACTGAGGCAACGACGCGTCCCACGACCGGAAGCAGTCCCAGTGCAACGAGAAAGATCCCACCGGTGGCAACGACGTACCGGCTCTTGACGCCGGTGACGGCGACCAGGCCGACATTCTGGGCAAAGGCGCTCTGCGTGAACGAGCCGAAGATCGGTGCAAGGATACTCGAAAGCATATCGGCCCTGAGCCCGTCGCCCAACCTTCGGGAATCCACCTTCGTTCCAACGATCTCGCCGACAGCGAGAATGTCCGCCGACGTTTCGACGAGTGTCACCATGATCACGATGAACATCGAGATGATGGCGGCGAGTTCGAAGGTCGGGTAGCCGAAGTGGAAGATCTGGGGCAGGCCGAAGAATGGGCCGTCAACCACGTGCGAGAAGTCCGTCATGCCCACCGCGTAGGCGATGCCCGTGCCGATAAGAATGGCAAGCAGGATCGATAGCCGTGATATCGATGCACTTCCGAGTTTGCTCAGGACCAGCACGATGACCAGTGTCACAGCTGCGAGCTTTATATTCGCCGTACTGCCGAAGTCGGGCGCGTTCCGATTGCCTCCCATCGCCCACATCGCCGCCACGGGCAGGAGCGTCAGGCCAATGGTCGTGATGACGATCCCCGTCACCAGCGGCGGAAAGAAGCGAGTGATGCGCGAAAAGACGGGCGTAATCAGGAGGCCAATCAGCGAAGCCGCAACGACTGCACCCAGGATGGAGGGAATGCCGCCATTGCCCGAGATGGCAATCATCGTCGCCACACCCGAGAATGAGACGCCCTGGACGAGCGGCAGGCGGCTGCCGAAGAAGGGAAGCCCGATTGTTTGCAGGATGGTTGCCAATCCCCCGGCGAAAAGCGATGCCGTGACAAGCAGACCGATGTCGCCAGACGTCAATCCTGCCGCCTGACCAAGGATCAGCGGCACCGCGACAATGCCGCCATACATTGTCAGGACGTGTTGCAGGCCAAATGCTATATTTGCCCAGATGCTGAGCCGTTCGTCTTCCGGGTTGGGCTTTCTTACGTTTTCCTCGATGATTGCTGCCAAGGTCGTCTCCTCCGTACCTCTGCAAATGTCCCGTCTCCCGAGGGACAAACTGAACGGTAGGGTAAGAAGGAACCGTTGGCTTCCATAAAAAAACTGAAACACCTTATCGAAAATCAAAAGGGTCGCTGAGCGAGATGCCAACCACTTGTTCAGCTTTGCAACGGCGATCCTAGAAAATACGCGATTGTAATCCGGTCAGGGCGGTTGTCGTAGCTGTTGCTTCACAGCTGGTAAGTGGAGGTCGACCAGGCTTGTCTCACACGGGCCGTCAAGGCGCAGAATCCATAGTCAACAAGTTGTAAAGAATACTGTGCGTATCTTTACCACGACTGCACAGTCAAAAGACATTTCGCTTATCAAGGAGTTTCACATGGCTGACGAAATGAATGCCACTGCCAACAGCGCTACTGCACCTGCAAATGCACCAAAAGAAAAGAAGACTCGCGCGCCGCGCAAGCCGAAAACGGTCGCTGAAGCGGCCGTCTCCACTTCGGTGAGTGAACCGGCGAAGAAGCCGCGGGGTCGCCGAAAGAGCGTGGAAAAGGCGGAGGCCGTTGCTCCGGTAGTGCCTGTGGCAGCGAAGAAAGCTGCTTCGGTCAAAACGGCTGAAAAGAAGCTACCCGCAAAGCGTGGGCCCCGCAAGGCTCAGGCAGTTGCGCCTGCGTCGGACGACTTTGCAGATCTGCTGAAGCTTGAAGAGGAAAATCAGAAGCTCCGCAAGGCGCTGGCCGAGAAACTTCGTGCGGAGAATGCAGACCTGCGCAAGAGGCTCGGCGCTGCGTGATTTGAACGTCTTAGCTGTGATAGAATACTAACTTCTCCACAGCGATCAGACTGATGACCGGGCTGGCATTGCAAGCCCGGTCTCCCGCCCGGTATCATACTTGTGGGGCACCGAGTCGGGAGGCGGATCGATGAGATCACCGTGGAAACTGATCACCGGGATCGTATCCCGGGGCAAGCCGGAACTGTCTGATGAGGCCGAGCGTGAAATCCAGGCTTTGCCAGGGTCCAATGCGGGAGAGGCTGCCGGTCCGCTTCCGGCAACTCAGGCATCGCCACATTCCATTATACATCCCGCCGAGGAGGGGCCGTCCGTCGCGCCTTCAATCGGCTCAGTCGATGGCCTTGCACGACTGACGTCATTACCTGAGTTGAGGCCGATTTCCGGGCTTGCCTCGACGGACGATATCGAGCCGGTGCTGGCGACAACGATCAGGTTGGTGACGAAGGACAGGTTGAGCTTGCGCGCGGAGCTGGCGGCTTCGACCGCCGCCCTTGACGCGCTTGAAACGCATGCTCCCGACATTTCTCTCATTGCCAATGTCAATGGAGATGAAAAGCCGTCCGAGCCCGCCAAGTTGTTGAAGACTGATGTGGGCAACAAGCCGGACGGCACGGGCCAAACAACACGAATCGAGCGAACGGACGTACAGGCGCCAGCGCATCAGACAGCAGGTGCGAAGCCTCCCATAAAGGTGAGACGGCGCAATACGCGCGGAGCAGCCAAGGTATTGCCGAAGATGGATTCCATCGTCGAACCAATACGCTTGGAAGATGAGATAAACGAACTGAGAAAGCAGCTGGCTCAAAAGCTTCGTATCCAGAACGAGCAACTAAAAGCGATGCTATCCCGATTCGACGCTTATTGAGCAGGACGGTCGTTTAACGCTCGCGAATTGATCACCCCTCACTTCAGGTGAACCACCAGCTTGAAACAAGGACTATTTCCAGGTCGGTGAAGACGCCCATTCTTCATCTATTCCTTGAGAAGACTAAACACGAAGCGCGTGGACAACTCTAAAGGCAGCGCTAGATTCTTGACGATCACCAAAAGGATGGATCGCACATGACCAGACGTGATGGACAGTCAGCTTTGATCTCGAAAGCGGTGAAACAGTGGTATTCATTCTACGAAATTCAGCCGGATGAGGCGTCGTCCGAAACACTCTGCAAGGCCGCGATAGGGCTTCTTGAACAGGGCTTCGACAGTGAAGACATTGCGACGCTCCTGATCGGCAAGTACGTCGGCAAATGGGCAACCAGGATCAATGCGCCATCGTCCAACACGGTACACTGACCTGGTCTTGCACTTCAGGATAGATGCGATGGTCGATCATATTGAAACCGCCCCCTCCACATGGGGCGCCGACCTTGCGACGCAGATCGCAGATCTTGTCGATCAGTACGTCGCACTGGGCGTGAAGCAACAGGATGTTTTTCAGGAGATCATGAAGGAAGTAGGACGGCTTCGGGACGAGCTCGAACACGATCCGGATCCTGCCGACGATGTTTTAGCATCTGACGTCATCGATGAACCATCAAACGATTGGCCCGCCGCCGACCGGGGCAGCCCTTAGCGACGCATGTCGTCAAATCTGCTCTGTGCAAAGCGCGGGGGTAACGCTCCGGTCGCGTTTTCCCTGATAGTTACAGGAGAGCCTAAACCTGCGTTGCTCTTCTCCCTATTCGCCGTAACGGGTGGTCGTTTTTCAAGCGCCAAAACTGTGCCGGCAACGGACGAGCATCACGCAACTGTTATTTGTCAGGACGTATTCGACGGTGAGGTTCGCGCGCCAAGCGGTTTGACCGACGATTGAATGAGTTCGCGAACGTATTTCGAGAGTTTGCCCTCGCGACTGGCGTCTTCGGCCTCCCAACCGAATTTCCAGGCATCGTGACGCGCCGTCCAATCTCCAGGAGAGTTATCGTCCCGTTCGGCAAGCGCTCCTGCTGAAGGTATGGATTTTCATGTGCCTTAAGACAGAGTATCCGGGCTCTTGAGCCTGCCTCCTGAAGGTCTAACAACTCTTCGATCGTCATGCGCTAATTCCTACACCCTGGAGGCATGCTACCTACCGGAATGATGGACTAAGTCCGTTTCCGACAGTCGTCGAGATATGACCGCACGCCCTGCCGTCGCGACGTCAGAGATCCTCCCACGGAAAGCTATCCAGACGTTCCGCGCCATGGCGTGTGACAAGCGCCTGCGTCTCGAGTTTGATGCTCTCGGAACCGTCCTCGGCAATGAGGCTCTCGATATTGAGGACCATTCCTTCTTCGATCAAGCCGCTGAATGCGTCATCGTAGTCGGGATGGAGAAGGATTCCGGGCCACTCGTCGGCCATGCCGGTTCCGTGCGCCGCCAAAGTGTAGCGATAGGGAATGTACGTCTCTGGAATGCGCCAGCTCTTGTCGTTGAATTCGCCGAAGGACATGCCGGCTCGGATGATCGACAGGTTGTGGTCGATCTGGTCCCTCGCTGCCGAATAGAGTTCCTTCTGCTTTGTATTCATCGCAACGTGCCCACAGGTCCATGAGCGGGAAAGATCGGCGCAATAGCCGTACGGACCGATCATGTCCGTGTCGAAGGAGATCATGTCACCGCGTTTTATGATGTAATCGGAGCATTCCTGGTACCATGGGTTCGTGCGGGGTCCCGCTGTCAGGAGCTTTGTCTCGAGCCATTCTCCGCCGCTGCGCGCATTCTCGAAGTGAAGTTCGGCCCAGATCTCACGCTCCGTGCGCCCCGGTTCGGAAACCTCGTACATTCGTGCCATGCCGGCCTCGCAGACCCGGATCGTCCACCGCATGAGCTCAATTTCTTCCGCACTCTTGATCGAACGTGCGCGTTCCGCAAGCTCCTGACCGTCCAGCAAGGTAAAGCCATGGCTCTGAAGCTCGTGGGCAGGCGCCGGTTCGAGCCGGTCCACACCGATCCGGCCGTTGCTGCAGTGAGAGCGAACGGTGTCGGCAATCTCCTCCGCCCACGCCTTCATCCGGGCTTCGACAAGATTGCCCGAAGTGAAGAAGAGGAAGGACTTTGACGTCCGGACCTCGTCGATGCCAGGCAGCCCACCATTGACGTGCTCCGATCCTTCGAATTCGAACATGATCGCCGGTCCGTTCGCGAGGATGAGCGCATATCGAGAAGGGTTATGCATGGTCCAGATGCTCATGTTCGAACAATCGAACGCATATCGAATGTTGACGGGATCGTAGAGCAGAAGGGCTGCACAATCCGATTCCTCCATCTTCGCTCGCAGGCGCCCGAGACGATACCGCCTGGCGCTGTCGAGGGTCGATGGAGGGATCGGACTGATCAGCGGACGGTCCGCTCCCTCTGGGTTGAGATAGGTCAGCTTGCGATCGTCTTTGAAGACGGGCGCGGCTGATGATTGCGACGACTTCTCCTCGCTACGCAGCATCTGTATGCCCTCGGATCAAGCCTCTATCACCGTTCGATCACAAGATCGCTCAGTGGCTTTGAACAGCACGGCAGAAACATCCCCGCGTCGATCTCGCGCTGCCTGATGCCGCCATTATGGTTCATCTCGACCGAACCGGAGACCAGCTTCGACTTGCAGGTGCCGCAGACGCCGTTCGCACAGGAGGACGGAAGCCTGATGCTGCCCTTTTTCGCAGCAGCAAGCACTGTCTGATCTGGACAGACTGCCAAGGTTTTCTTCTGCTTAGAGAACTCGACCTGATAGATCTTTCCGGCAGGCTGCACCTCGACGTTGAGGCCCGGCTCGTCGATGACAGCTGCGTCGAAGCTCTCTTCGATATAGTTCGATGAGGGGACACCCAGGGCGGCTGTGATCGAACGGGCAGCCGCCATGAAGGGTGCAGGCCCGCAGCACATGACCACGCGCTCGGCGATATCTGGAACTGCCAACTTCATGAACTCCGGAGAGATCCGTCCGGTCAATCCGGGCCAGCTGAGTTCACCAGCAACCGTTTCCGGCAGCAACTGCAGGCGCAGTCCTTTCATCCGCGTAGCAAGCCCAGACAGGTCATTGCGGAAGATGAGATCTGCAGGGGTGCGAGCTGCATGAAGGAAAACGATGTCCAAGGGTTCGTAGCGGTCTGCCAGATCACGCGTGATCGACATGACCGGGGTGATGCCCGAGCCGCCGAAGAGCAGCAAAAGCTTCGTCTTCTGCCCCTTCGGACGGATGAAATGACCGAGCGGCCCCTGTCCCTTGACCGTCGTGCCGGGGACCAGGTTGTCGTGCAGCCAGTTCGAGACCTTGCCGCCCAGCACTCGTTTGACCGTCACGGTGAACGCATTTTCGCGATGAGGCGATGACGAGATGCTGTAACAGCGCGACTCCCCGTCCGGGCCGATCGGGAAGTCGAACAGAAAGTACTGCCCGGCGTCGAAGTTGAAACGCTTGCCCTCCGGAGACGCGAAGGTGAAGCTCTTCACGTCGTGCGTCTCCTGATGGACATCGAGACAGACAAGCGTCTCGTCGGTCTCAGGGTCCCAAACGACGGTTTCGGCGGGGATCATCTTTTGGAACTCAATACCCATGAGCGCGCATCCTATCAATGTACCAGGTGGCGAACTTGTCGAGGTTGGTTTCGGAGAACTTGGAATAGGGCCCAGGCTGGTAAGCCGGGTCGAGGGCGCCTGCATGTGAGCGGGCGACTAGATCCGCGTCCTGGTCAGTGGTTGCGATCCAGACATCGGTCAGTTTGTCGAGGTCGTAGTCCTTGCCTTCGACGGCGTCCTTGTGCACGAGCCACTTGGTTCTGACGAGCGTTTGCCCGGCGGAGAGCGGGATAACGATCGCGACGACCGCGTGGTCGCCCATGAAATGGTTCCAGCTGTTGTGACCCCACAGATGCGTGTCGCCGAGATCCTTGCGTGTCATCTGACCGAGCAGCTTGGAAGACGCTGCGGTCGCATCGTGGGTCTGGGATTCGCCCGCACCTGCGATGATGAGCCGCTGGGTGCGGAAGTTGGTGGCGCAATCGACCAGCTGTTCGACTGCAGCCGATGGGAAGCCGTCGGCCTCCCAAGCTTTCGTCCGCTCCTCGTACAGCCGGAAGTGTTCCTCGGCCTGCTCGCGGTCCTCGGGGCTCAGCGTCTCGGGGTCGAAGCCGAAGTCGAGATCGACGAAGGATACGCACAGTTCAGGATGATTGGCCGAACAGTGGTAGCACTCGCGATTGTTTTCCAACGTGAGCTTCCAGTTGCCATCTTCGACAATGTCGGTCTGATACGCGACCTTGGCATTTCGAATGTCATAAGGTGCAAGGCGCTCGATCATCGCCTTTTCCAGACCTGCGATGTCCTCCGGCGGATTGTCGGACAAACATACATAGATCAAGCCACCGATCGACTTGAAGTTAACCGACTTCAGGCTGTGGCACCGCTTGTCCAGCTCCTTGCCCATGTGCGGGGCATAGCTCAGTTCGCCCGTCAGTTCATAGGTCCAGGTGTGGTAGGGACAGACGAGCTTCGAAACGATTGTCTTTCCAGCGCCGAGCAGGCGCGAGCCGCGATGACGGCAGACATTGTGAAGCACGCGCAGTTCGCCGTCGTCGTCACGCAGCAGGATGAGGCTTGTCTTGCCGATGTCGACAACCGTCGCATCGCCCGGCTCGGGGACGTCGCAGTCAAGACCGACGCAGATCCAGTGTTTATGGAAGAAGACGTCGATATCAGCCTCGAAGACGTCCTCTCGCGTGTAGAGGCCGGCCGGCAGCGAATATCCATCGGCACGTGCTTCGAGAAGTGCAGAGATGCCGGATGGGAGCCTGTTTAGCATGATGACCTCTTATGGTTCGATGCGTGGCAGTTTGCACTTGCATCGCATAGCCCTCAACGGCATTAATTCTCACGCATGCATAACTTTGTGTAATGCGTAGGGACGATCATGAGTTTTCGCAGACGCATACCGTCGCTGACGGGCCTGATGATGCTCGAAGCCGTCCTTCGGTATCGGAGCTTCACCGCGGCGGCCGCAGAACTGGGCGTTACTCAAGCCGCGGTCAGCCGACAGATCGCGGCGCTGGAGCAGGAACTCGGGGTTCCGATGTTCGTCCGCAAGCACCGCGCGATCGAGCCGACCCCTGCGTGCCTGATGTTGGGAGCAACACTTGCACAAAGTCTTTCCAACATCGCCGACACGGTCGATGTGGTCAGGTCGTCGCAGCAGGACGTCGTATCGATTGGCGCGACGGTTGCGTTCTCCTCCTTCTGGCTACTCCCCCGATTGGCAGACCTCCGACGACAGAACCCTGGCGTTCAATTCAGGGTCGTCTCCCAGGACGCCAGGATCGACCTTGATGCCGGCGGCATCGACATTGCCATTCGCTATGGAATACCGCCGTTCACTGATGCGAAGGTTGTCGCCTCGCAGGCTGATGTCATTATCCCGGTGTGCTCCCCGGACTACCTCGCGCGCCGTGCCGCGCCCGGACTTTCTGATGCCGACGAATTTATCGAAACCGATGCCCAGGACCGGTCATGGCTTTCCTGGTCGCAATGGTCGGACGAAACGGGCCGGAATTTGCGGGTAAAGCCAACGCTACGCTTCAATCACTACACCGAGTCGATCGCGGCCGCCCGCGCCGGGCAGGGCGTAGCACTCGGGTGGAGCCTCCTGATCCAAACCTTCCTCGACGATGGCACGCTGGTCGCGCTTGAGGCAGATGAACTACCGACGGCGGATCGATACAACGTCCTTTTGCCATTAAGGACGAGAAGAACGTTTGCCGCTGAGCATGCGGCAAAATGGCTGGGCGAGGCTCTAACCTGTGCGCAACCACACTGATCCACCATCGTGGGGCGACGGTTTCGATCCCTCCGCACGACGCATCCTCGTGCACCAGGCTGAAATCTTTCGTTTCTGTATCAATGCGTCCAGATGACATCGCGCCTATGCCTGTTCTCACTCCATCGAGCGGAACTCCTTTGAGCGGAGGAAAAGCCGATTGCGTATTGATCTCAGCACGACGATAGTGGGTCTCGGTGGCATCGGAAGGGCGAGGTCTAAGCCTCCTGCAGCACCGCCGGTTTTTTAACCAACACACAAACACTGGGGGAGTTCAGATGCAGTTTGCGGACTTATTCTCCAAGCGTGTGCTCGTGGTTGAGGACGATTACTTGCAGGCAAGCGACGTAGCCCTGACGCTCGAAGAGCAGGGCAGCGAGGTTGTCGGGCCATACCCTGATCTGGAAACCAGGCTGCGGAACCTAGAGGCTACGACCGTCGATCTTGCCGTCCTGGATATCCGTCTCGGCAGCTGCGAGCTGGTTTACGAGGTCGCAGACAAGCTGGATCAAGCGCGGGTACCGTTCGTGTTTACTTCAGGTGGAAATCCAAACGACATTCCGGACCGTTTCAGCAGCGTTCGATGCTTCCTGAAGCCTTTCAGCCTTGGACAACTGGCTGCGGAGCTAGCGCTCTTGGTGGCCGAGAAAGAAGAGCGCAGCGACCGTTAATATCGCGCACGGCCTGCCGGGAGCGCTACCGTCCCAGGTAAGTAGAAACACGAACAGCCAACGAGACCTCTGCCCGGCACAATGAAAATCGCCAGTGGCCAGACAATGATAGGACCTAGCGATGATGAGGATCGGAGCAAACGTCGTCTGCTTCCTGATGATCCTGACTGGCGCATGTTATTGCTTCGGACATCACGCACTCCTTGCTCGCGACTGTCCTGTCGTAGGGTCTTGAATGGGTTTGGGGATGAGCGCTCTGCTTCTTTGGCATGAGGGTCCTGGTAATTCTATGGGCAGCGTGCCACCTGCGAAGGAGAAGTAAGCGGGTGACCTAACCATCCTTCACCCCCCAAGGTCGTTCTCGATCAACGAGACACGGTCGGGTCGTCGGACTAGGGTAATTCGATCTCGCCCTCGACCACGTGGTGTAGGTCGGTGTCATCCGCAGTCAACGTCATTCGAACCTTAAGGGTCTTGCCGCCGATTCTCCCATTGCGGACGGTCTCCTCGATCTTGCGCTGTGAGGTCACGCCGACCTCCTTCAAGAACTTCCGGATCGACATGTTGAAAGCGTCGTCGCTCATGACGGGAACTCCTCTTGATCCGGCCGGAATTGTAAGAGAATGCAAATGGTCAGGGAAGCGCGACAGACGGTGGCGATAAATCGTCGAAGCCAACCGGGGCTGGCCGTTGCAGCTGCGAAGTCCGACGGATCGTCGGTCGCGCGACGCTTTTTTTGAGAGGATGCGTTGCCCTCATTGCTGTTGATGATCAGCATTTGCCCGGCAACACTGCCCGTCGTTCGGAGCCTTTCGCCCATTATTGGCTCTGCGAGGTTTAAGCGTCAGGCAGTTCGAACTTCCGTCAGGAATGCATTCGAGTGTTTGTTTCAAACGGCCTCGGCCGTTTTCAAAAGAAGTACAAGTCCGCAGACGATGAGCGCTCCTCCCATGATCCGTGACACCCACTTTCCGCCCGGAGCGAGTTTCTCGGCGGCGATGTAGGCGGTGATGGCTGCAATCCACCAGATGTTCATGATGCCGCCGACGAACAGAAGCGCCATCAGTGCCCAGCAACACCCTAGACAATATCTGCCGTGGAGAAGACCCATGCGGAATGCGGCCGCTCTCCCGGTCCGCCGATGCTTGGTCAGAGAAGCGACCGGACTCCGGCAGTGGTCAAGACAGACTGATTTCAAAGGTGAGAGTTGGAACAGCCCCGCGCCAATAAGCACCACCGCTCCCATGAAGGCCGTTGCCAGGCTCATGTACATCACGGAAATCATGCCTCCCGCGCCCAGGATTGCCTGGATTATCGTCGCCGCAAAGCTGAACAAGGCCCAGATCGCGAGGTATCCAGCCAGGAATTCCAGGGGTGGCCCCGCACCTCGTTCCCGTTGCAGCGCTCCGTAGAGAAGTACGGTTGGCGCGGCGCTTGGCACCATCATGGCGACCATCATAAGCCACCACATGATGAAGACGGTTACCGCGTATCGAAGCGACCACATATGAGGGCCAATCATGTCCGGAATGCCCGCAAGAAGCGCTCCCGCTGGGCCGGTTTCGGCCGACATGTCTGTCGGGGACATGCCCGTTCCCGCGCCCTGGAGGATGTACCAGGCAGATATGAACACGGAAAGGGCAAGCGCCGCGATCACGATCATCCGGTCGCGGGCGAGGAGGCGTTCGACGGTCGATCGTTGCATGGCGGTTCTCAGGCGGCGTGTTCGATGACACCCTTGCCGTTCATGTATACCCGGCAGATATGAACATGCGTGTCCTTGTTGTTCTCGAGTGAAATCGCACCGGAGGTGCGAGTCGTGCCGCTAGCGATTTCGGCGGCCCGATATTCGAATCCGTGCGGAAGATTGATCCGCGCGCGATGCTCGGCCCCTGTCACGGGATTGCGGATCGGCTGAACCTCCATCTCGAAGAAATCGGGCACACGGACGTGACCCGTGCGCTTGTCGACATCCACCTCAAGATCGATCGGCTTGGACAACACGTCGAGTTTGGTCGGAGACATCTTGCTGAACACCCAGAACATGGTCGCCATGTCTTCGGTATCGCCGCCCGAGACAATCGTCGCGACCGCATCGCGTTGCGCCGGGGTCGCGTTCGAATCCACCACGAGCTGTATCGTTCCGTTGCCGAGATGGATCGGACCCGGCCATTTGGCAGTCATCGCCATCTTCACACCATCAAGGCGGACATCGCCGTGAAAGCCGGATTTTATGACAAATCCTACTGCTGCCTCGCAATTGCCGTTCGTCGGCAACGAGTTGAACTGACAGGGGCATCCGAAGCTGCAATTGCAATTCGCGATCTCGAGGGCATCGATCTCCCAAGGTGTCATGATTGCCTCCACAAACGATCATTATGGCCGCTAATACAGATAGCACTAATACAGCGGTGGAGGTAGTGGAACGGCCATAACGCGGGGGCGTCACCTTCGCGAAAGCGCTTCGGGCGAGGTCATGCGACGCCATCCCTGTGTCGCGCAGCGGCCTGCATCTGAACCAAAAGATTCCTGTTGGCCCAAACAAGCAAGCCGCGAGCCGATTGTTTCGGTTTTATTGAATATGTTTATTTCCGCATAGTGGGAATGATTTCCATTTCTGGGTTGCTTCCTCAGGCCGATCGGCTACGCTTGCAGTCAAGAAATGGAGGATTTCCCATGGCGAAAATGCGAGCTGTCGATGCAGCGGTTCTGGTTCTGGAGAAGGAGGGCATCGACTGTGCCTTCGGTGTTCCGGGCGCGGCAATCAACCCCTTCTACTCCGCCCTGAAGGCCCGCGGCTCGATCCGCCATATCCTGGCTCGCCATGTCGAGGCCGCAAGCCATATGGCAGAGGGCTACACCCGTGCCCGCGCTGGCAACATCGGCGTTTGCGTCGGGACATCAGGACCGGCCGGGACCGACATGATTACCGGTCTCTACTCGGCATCGGCGGATTCAATTCCAATTCTCTGCATCACCGGCCAGGCGCCGCGCGCCCGGCTCGACAAGGAGGATTTTCAGGCGGTCGATATCGCAAAGATCGCGGCGCCCGTCACCAAGTGGGCGGTGACAGTCATGGAGCCGGCGCTTGTCCCCTTCGTCTTCCAGAAGGCGTTCCACGTCATGCGGTCCGGACGCCCGGGTCCGGTTCTCATCGACCTGCCAGTCGATGTCCAGCTCGCCGAAATCGAGTTCGATATCGAAACCTACGCATCGCTCGAGCCCTACAAGCCAACTGCGACGCGTGCCCAGGCCGAAAAAGCCCTTGCGATGTTGAATGCATCCGAGCGACCCTTGATTGTCGCCGGCGGCGGCATCATCAACGCCGACGCCTCGGATCTCCTTGTCGAGTTCGCCGAGATAATCGGTGTTCCTGTCATCCCGACGTTGATGGGCTGGGGTACGATACCGGATGATCATCCCCTGATGGCCGGCATGTGCGGCCTGCAGACGTCGCATCGCTACGGCAACGCCACGCTTGTTGCTTCCGATTTTGTCTTCGGCATTGGCAACCGCTGGGCAAACCGGCATACCGGCAACGTTGCGACCTATACCGAAGGGCGGACGTTCGTCCATGTCGATATCGAGCCCACGCAGATCGGCCGCGTCTTTGCTCCGGACTTCGGCATCGTGTCCGATGCGGGCGCCGCTCTGAAGCTCCTCCTCGATGTGGCGACGGAGTGGAAGGTTGCCGGCAAGTTGCGTGACTGGTCTTCCTGGGCAGAAGAATGCCGGGAACGCAAGCGCACGATGCTGCGAAAGACCCATTTCGATCAGACGCCACTGAAGCCGCAACGCGTTTACGAGGAAATGAACAAGGCGTTCGATCGCGACACCTGCTATGTCTCGACCATCGGTCTGAGCCAGATCGCCGGCGCTCAGTTCCTGCATGTCTACAAGCCGCGCAACTGGATCAATTGCGGCCAGGCAGGTCCGCTTGGCTGGACGTTGCCGGCAGCGCTCGGCGTCCGGGCTGCCGATCCCGATCGACCCATCGTCGCACTTTCCGGCGACTACGATTTCCAGTTCCTCATCGAAGAGCTTGCGGTCGGAGCGCAACATAAGCTGCCCTACCTGCACGTGGTCGTGAACAACTCCTATCTCGGCCTGATCCGCCAGGCCCAGCGGGGGTTCAACATGGATTTTGAGGTGAGCCTTGCCTTCGAAAACATCAACGCTTTAGACGATGCCGAACCAGGCTACGGCGTCGACCACGTAGCGGTCGCCGAGGGTCTGGGCTGCAAGGCGATCCGTGTTCGCAGTCCGGACGAGTTCCAGGAAGCGTTCACCGCGGCAAAGGCACTGATGAAGGAGCATCGGGTCCCTGTTGTCATCGAGTTCATCCTCGAGCGCGTGACCAACATCGCCATGGGCACCGACATCAATGCGGTCGTCGAATTCGAGGAACTCGCCGAGCGGGGCGAGGATGCGCCGACTGCCACGCTTGCCCTCCTGGATTGAAACAGGCGATCAACCAAAACCAGATGCAGTGAGACCGCCGCATCAAATTGCCTCCAACAGAGAGACGACCCATGCCGAGATTTGCGGCCAATCTAACCATGCTCTTCAACGAGGTGCCGTTCCTCGAACGCTTTTCGCATGCCGCCAAAGCAGGATTTGAGGGCGTCGAGTTTCTCTTTCCTTATGACTTCGACAAGGAGACGCTTCGCAGTGCTCTTACCCGTCATGGCTTGACCCAGGTGCTGCACAACCTGCCAGCTGGCAACTGGGCGGCTGGGGAGCGCGGCATTGCGATCCTGCCTGATCGCATGGACGAGTTTCGTCGCGGCGTCGCCTCTGCGATCGACTATGCGACTGCGCTCGGATGCAGGCAGGTGAACTGCCTGTCTGGCATCATTCCAGCTGGCGTACCTGACGACGTGCTTCGGGCGACCTTTGTCAAAAACCTTACCTTCGCTGCCCGCGAATTGGACAAAAGCGGAATCCGGCTTCTGATTGAACCGATCAATCGCTTCGATATTCCGGGCTTCTACCTCAATACGCCCGATCAGGCGGCATCGATCATCGCTGAAGTCGACAGTGAAAATCTCTTCATTCAATACGACCTCTATCACCAGCAACGCACGCAGGGTGAACTGATCGCCACCTTCAGGAAACACCAGGGACGGATAGCCCACGTCCAGCTGGCCGATAATCCAGGCCGTAATGAACCGGGCACGGGCGAGATCGCCTACCCCTTCCTCTTCGATGCGCTGGACAGCCTCGGCTACGACGGCTGGATCGGCTGCGAATACAAACCGCGGACAACTACCGAGGCAGGCCTGGCATGGCTCGCCACTGCAAGCAAAGCGACCGAAAGCGCAAGCATTCTTAAGATCAGGAGCTAGAAAATGGCAACAATCGGATTTATTGGCCTGGGCATCATGGGCACCCCCATGGCACGTCACCTGCAGGACGCGGGGCACACGATCGTCACCTCAAGGTTTTCCATCCCGCCGCGACAGGAACTCGTCGATAACGGCCTGCAGTTCGTCGAAACACCGCGGGCGCTTGCTGAAGCCGTCGACACGATCATCCTGATG
Source organism: Rhizobium sp. BK176 (assembly GCF_024808055.1). Lineage (NCBI taxonomy): Bacteria > Pseudomonadati > Pseudomonadota > Alphaproteobacteria > Hyphomicrobiales > Rhizobiaceae > Rhizobium > Rhizobium sp. BK176. Next base: position 105,090 of record NZ_JANUBV010000012.1, read on the forward strand.
CTGCCTGATACGCCCGAGGTCAAGGATGTGCTCTTCGGAGAAAACGGCGTTGCCTTCGGTCTGTCGGCCGGCAAGCTTGTCATCGACATGAGTTCGATCTCGCCGATCGAAACGAAAGACTTCGCGACGAAGATACGCAAGACAGGTGCCGAATACATCGACGCCCCCGTCTCCGGTGGCGAGGTCGGCGCGAAAAACGCCACGCTCTCCATCATGGCGGGTGGTTCGGAGGCAAGCTTCGAGCGGGCGCTACCGTTATTTGAGCTGATGGGAAAGAACATCACCCTTGTCGGCGATTGCGGCGATGGCCAGGTCACAAAGGTCGCCAATCAGATCATCGTCGCATTGACGATCGAGGCCGTTTCTGAAGCGCTCGTCTTTGCGTCGAAGGCGGGAGCGGACCCTGGACGTGTCCGGTCAGCCCTCATGGGAGGCTTTGCGTCGTCGCGCATCCTTGAAGTGCATGGAGAGAGGATGATCAAGCGAACCTTCGACCCGGGCTTTCGCATCTCGCTCCATCAGAAGGACCTCAATCTTGCGCTGCAAGGCGCCAAGGCACTCGGCATCTCGCTTCCGAATACCGCCGCGACACAGGAACTCTTCAACCAGTGCGTCGCAAATGGTGACAGCGGGCTCGATCATTCCGGGCTCGTCAGGGCGCTCGAGCGCATGGCGAACCACGCTGTCGCGTGACCGTGACCTGGCCGGGGAACGAGGTTCCCGGCCGTTCTGACCAGTGGAGAATCCCGATGCCGGCCATTGCCGACCCCCGCGCCTTTCTGGAGGGACTGTTCGATGCCGCGGTCGCCGCCGCCGATCCGGACCGGATGCTCGAACGCTGCCTGCCGGAAACGCCGAAAGGGCGGACCGTGGTGATCGGAGCCGGCAAAGGAGCCGCGCAGATGGCGCGCGCCTTCGAGAAGCTGTGGGACGGGCCGCTTTCTGGTGTCGTGGTCACGCGTTACGGCTTTGCCGTTCCATGTGATCGCATCGAGGTCCTCGAAGCGGCTCATCCGGTACCGGATGAGGGCGGGCTTGCCGCCTCGGCCCGACTGATGTCGACTGTCCGTGGGCTGACGGAGGACGACCTGGTCGTCGCGCTGATTTGCGGTGGCGGTTCTTCTCTCCTTCCAGCACCTGCCGGGGATCTGACGCTTTCCGACGAAGTGGCGGTCAACAAGGCATTGCTTGCCTCAGGTGCCCCGATCGGCGCCATGAATGCCATCCGCAAGCAGATCTCACGCATCAAGGGGGGCCGCCTTGCTGCACTTGCCTATCCGGCACGTGTTGTTTCATTGGTTGTGTCCGATATTCCAGGCGACAACCTCGCTCTTGTCGCGTCTGGACCGACCATCGCTGACACAACATCCCGCCTCGACGCACTCCGTCTCATCGATCAATATCGCCTCGATTTGCCTGAGGCCGTTCTCCGCCATATCCGCAACGGCAAGGACGATGCGCCGCTGCCCAACGATCCCCGCTATGCCCGGAATGATACAAGGCTCGTTGCATCCGCTGCCACCTCGCTCGAAGCCGCCGCTGAGGCAGCGCGCAGATCTGGGGTCGAGGCTGTCATCCTCTCTGACGCGATTGAAGGGGAAGCTTCGGTCGTTGGCGCGGTGCATGCAGCGATTGCCGCCGAAGTCGCGCGCCGGAACCGCCCGTTTCGAAAGCCGATCGTCATTCTTTCCGGTGGCGAGACCACCGTGTCGATCAGAGGTAACGGAAAAGGTGGGCGCAACAGCGAGTTTCTGCTGTCCCTGGCTCGTCGCATAGATGGTCTGGAAACCATCTCGGCACTTGCCGCCGATACCGATGGTATCGACGGTTCCGAAGACAATGCGGGAGCTTTTGCCGACGGTACAACGGTGAGGCGACTCCTCGAAAAACAAAGGGATCCAGCCCAGCTCCTCGCCAACAATGACAGCTGGTCTGCCTTCCACGCACTCGGGGATCTTTTCCTACCAGGACCGACCGGCACCAATGTCAACGACTTTCGCGCCATCCTTGTCCAGTAGTCCGGATCCATGAAACAAGACGCCACTCTGCGAGAGGAACAGGTATGACATCCCCCCAGAGTTCGGCGCAGACGATCATCGAAATGCGCTTGATCGCGAAGCAACTGTTTGCGGCTGGTGTAAATGCGCTATCGTCGGCCGTAACGGGCCCGGTTCACCTTCATCCGCGGACCGCCCAGCTTGCCTGTCTTGGTGCGGTCAGCCGTGCCGCATTCAGGTATTGCCAGACCGTATTGGCGCCCCACGCATCCCTGGCGCCAGCGACATCGGCCTCTGCAACAGAGTTGGTCGCACGCGCAAGAAATGCTGCTCACCTGGAAGGGCCTGTTGCAATCATCGTCGGCCGGACGGGAAAAGGGCACAGCAACGAACATCATGCGCTGAGCTTTGCGCTCGCAATCGAACAGTCACCGCTGCAGCGGCCGTGGATCTTTCTGAGCGGTGCGACCGGTCGTCGTCAATGCCGCTTCCGGTCCGCGGGGGCCATCGTCGATGCCGGCACGTGCTCCTGGATCTGGCCATCTGGAGAGAGACCTCGCGTACCCAGCGACGTTTCATCGTTCCTTGCCGCATCCGGTGACCTCCTGCCGGCTGGCGTCATGTCACCCTATTCGATGAATGTCGATCTGATCATTTTGGCATAGGCGGCCAAATTCCGCGGCTCAAGCCCTCGAGACTGCTGAGGCCATTAAACCCCAGTCGGCCGGCTTGAGGAAGGTGGGAACCGACCGATAGAAGGCCGGAACCTGCCGCCCCTCATATCCTGTGACAAATGCAAACGGGATCTGCTTCATTGCCAGGAAGGCGGCGACTGGGTAGACGGTCTGCCCGTTGAGTACGATATCAAGAAGCGCCCCATCCAGCGGTTCATCATCGGTGTCGACAATTCTGAGCGCGTCGCTCACGGTGCTGACCGGCCCCACAACGGTCACGCCCAATTCCCTTAGCCGTTCTTCTGCGTCCAGTGCGACGAGAAATTCATCCTCGACAAGCAAGATCCGTTTTCCCGACAACTCACAAAAGCGCTCCTCGCGGCTAAATTGTTTTCTCGCGACCACACGGCAAAGGCTCTCGAGCCGATCAGGAATGATAAGGCCCCGTCCATACATAACGATGACAAATCGGGCAAATTCCTCGCGCTGATCCTGCTGCGATGTAAACCAGCTCTCGGCACTGATGCAGTCGAATACACCTTGCATGATTGCAAGATCATTTCCGTCAAACGTCCCATACAAGAAGCCAGGAATCGACATGAATGGTGCTCCGAACCTTGCGACAAGCAGAGCTCCATTTTGTTTCATGCTGTGATTCGCGAATCAACAGATCATCTGCCTTTCGGAAGAACTGTACGCTAGCGCTCAATCGGTCCAACGTGCCCTCCTCGGGGGTGGTCAGCAGATTAATCGGTATTAGTCAGCAAGCGTATCTGTGCGGCAGGCCTGCATGCGGCGAGCCACCCGGTGCATGACCATAGCGCGTTCGTAGGCAAAAAAATCATGGCCCTGTGCGGGCACGCAGCAATGCAACGATGCGGCGAAGATCATTTGCGGCCCATCATTTCGAGCGAGCGGACCACTTCTTTGCTGTGCGCCATCTCGACCAGACGCTGTACCGGGCAGGGGATGGGGCAAGGAAGTCCGCCGCTCCGGTCGCAATCGCATTCTGTGGCGTTGCATTGAAGCCCGCCTCCCAAGGCTCCTGCGTCCTTGACGAGAAACGCCAATGCCGCCCTGATGTCGCCGACGACATTCGCACACGCTTTTCCGACAGTGTCGTTGGACAGCCGGACGGAATGATCTGTTTCCTGCACCTCGAGAGGATGTTTGGTCGGGAAGACAAGCTGACGGCCAGGGCCGCCTGACCTTTGCGGCTTTGCGGCCGGCCCGCCTGATGTTGCCGGCAACCTGCCGAAATGGAGCGCGATACTCGGCCTAACATATTAGGGATTGCTTAACCTGTCTTCGCTATCGTCGTCATTGTCACGGACAGGTTATCGTGACAGGCAACACGGAAATGACAAAGGCTCGTCTCCCGTTTCGCGTGACGAGCCTTTTCTTGTTCGGGCGAACTCGAAACCTTCGACGGAAAGCTATGCAATCGAATCATGGCTGAGATCGCAAGCTCGCGCTCAAAAAGGCGGGTGCTTGTCGCATTGGCGCAAGTACCGTCGGGCGGTTTCCAAGCTTGGTCGTATGAGTAAGCGCGAACTCGACGATTTCGGTATGGCAGGCTCCGAGATCGCAAATATCGAGAGCCTCGCTGAGCAGCCAAACTCCGAGGTCATGAGTGAACTTCAAAAGGCCCGCGCTCAAGTCGCGGGCGTTTCATTGTTTTCTGGCGTGTATTTTCGGATATGCGCTGAGCGCATGTCTACGTTGCGAAGATTTGCGTACTATTTGTGCGATCGGGTTGGTATGACAATTTCAACGACGCACTACACCTCCTCCCGTAGCGCTGCGTTACGTGAAGGGCCAACCCTCCTCCCATGGCTCTTTGCATTGGACAGCAACAATCCTCCTCCCAGTTGCTGTTCTACTCTTTCAGAAGAGCCTGCCGCACCTCCTCCCGCGGCAGGCTTTTTTGCGGCATTATGGAACAATTGCCACAAGATTCCGATGAACGCTGATTCTATCTCCTGAGGGTGCCTCGGGAGGGCTGCGTATGGTCGAAGGTGCAGGGGAGTTGGAAGCGAAGCTGGGCGAGATCGGCGGCCTTACGGAAGAGCTGCAGCGGGAGATTGCAGTCCTCGTGTAATCAGCTTGGTGGCAACACCTCCTTCATGCCGCTCTTTTGCTTTCTGGCATAGCAGAACGATGCGGGCTGCGGGCCTTCCGACACCGCTCCGGTGGTATGTTCAAATTGTTTTTTGGCCTCAATGTCTTCGCAGGGCTGCGGTCACACCGCGGGGAACAGAGCCTTACGTCATCCGTTCTTCAATGACATATTTCATTGGAGTAAGTTCATGAAGACGAACGACACGAACGCTACGGCCGAACAACGTCGACCAAAGGGTGTCAAACCGGTCCCTGAAAAACCAGAGCCCGCGGACAGGGAATCCCTTGCGCCGACAACGGTTCAGCCTTCGGGCGCCAAGGACGAAAGTGAGCGTCCTGTGGTAAATCCCGTAACGGGGGCGCCATTCTAAGAGCCATCATATGCAAAGGCCTGTCGCGTCGACAATGCCAGTCTCATTTCAACCTCGCTTTTTCACGTGCATGAAAAGAATGGCTCAACCGGAGGCGGACCAATGCGTGAACGTCTAAAACTTATCTGCCTTTGTACCATGGCATCCCTTTGGTCCTCCTTCCTGGTCTCGGCTGAGGAGACAACCGATCAGATTGTGAACGGAAAGATATCCGATCCCCGAATCGCTGAGTGCGGTGTTCGTATCTCTTCCGGCCTGATCGTTCCATTTCTGGAGGCGAACGCCGATTTTGACGGGTCATACGAAATTGCGGTGTCCAAACACTCGTCCTCCGGTACGTCTCAGCCCCGTCAAACCAATCAGATCAAAGGTGGGGCGATGGCAGTGGTGCAAATTGCCGTCGATGTGCCCGCTACCGCTGAATTGGACCTGCAGATGAGCGACAAGGAGGGCCGCATGGTATGCGTTTTACAGCAGACGGTTAATCTCGAAGCGGGGCCGCTCAGGATCTGACAGGCAGCACGCTGCGTCCTTAGCAAGGCTTAAAAAAAACGTAAGAGCACCCTTCGCTGAGCAGGTGGTTCCCTTCAATGCCTCGTTGTGCACTTGCCTGCCGCGGCCGCCACAGCGGCGATCTCGGATTCGACCGCGTCCATCATAGTCAGTGCACGTTGCAACAATCCAGCACCATCGGGATCGGACAGAAAACTCGCGACGTGAAGGCCCTCACAAATCTTGTCGAGAAGTTCAACGATATCGTTTCTGCCAATGCTCCGCATGTTGCGTGACAGCTCCCGCATGCGATCACGGGCTTCGGCTACCACGACCTTCCGCTGTTCCAGCGAAAGGTCGTGAAACTCACGTACACTCTGATGTTTTGGAGATTCCACGCCTTGCCTCCCGCAAACTGCATTCTACGAGACAGGGAAAGCTATGGATCACTTTAACCCCGTTCGTCGCCCTCTGAGCCGGTCCCGAGCGTTTGTCTGAGATGGGTAATCAGGATGCGAGCAAGACCCTGAGATCCGCCTTTCTGCGAACAAGATCGGCAGCGGTATATCGGTCAAAGACCGATACGAAAGCCGGGTGGCCTCGGAAAGAATGGGGGCATCCTGCACGCCAGTCGCTCAGTCCACCGACGAGGGCCTGGAGGAACGGCCGTGGCCCGCAAGGATAGAAGCATGCCTCAGCCGAAACGGTATTGGACTGTCGCCCCGGCACATGAGGCGTAAGCGAAATCATGTCGGGGCTTGCCTGGTGGGTTGCTTCGCAGACTGATCACTCAATTGGAAACAGGCCTGAGTCGGCGGGGCTGCAGGTGAGACCGAGTGCATGGCAGCATGCGAAGACCGGATCGCTGACACCGTGGGCATCGACATGGGGCCCGGTAACGGCGAGACCAGCATTCCATCAGTGCGTCGAGGACATGAACCGCGTCGCTTGCGGCCGCGGCGCTGATCTCTATGAAAGAGCCCTTATCGGCCCGAGACCGCAGTGTAGAGCTTGATGGTTGGATTCATGCCGCACCGCCCGCGGTCGAACGGCGGGCGCTTTTTATGACACCGGCGAAAAACTGCGCCTCGTCCGGGCTGCCCTGGGCCTAAGGCGAAGGCCGCCGACCTTTGCGCCGAGCTCGGCGTCACCAGGCAGACAAGGTATCGATTTGTTGGCGCTAAGGGCCAATGCTTGGTCGTGAAAATTCCTCGCCGGTCACAAGCGTCAGGTGGGGCAGAGAACTTCGCGCCTTCTGCGGGGAATCTTTGCCGTTGCCCGAAAGAAAACATCGCGGCGAACACGCTGCAGGTTGCATCCACCGGAGAATTTCATCTCAGCCGAGATCGCTCCGTGCAGAAGTTCCCCTAACTCTGTCTTCCTGCTATCGTGGAAATGAGGGACGGCTCATGAGTGAGAACCGCAAGCTCGCCGCAATTCTGGCCGCGGACGTAGTCGGATACAGCCGGCTCGCCAGCGAGGACGAAGATCGCACCCTTGCAAGGTTGCGGGCACTGCGCAGCGACCTCATCGATCCAACCATCGCCGTGCACCACGGCCGTGTCATCAAGCGCACCGGAGACGGAGCGCTGGTTGAATTCCGCAGCGTTGTCGATGCCGTGCGCTGCGCCATCGAGGTGCAGAACGGCATGGTCGAGCGCAATGCCGGCGTTCAGCAGGATCGGCGCATCGAGTTCCGGATTGGCATCCATCTGGGAGATGTAGTGGAGGAAAGCGATGGTGACCTGATGGGCGACGGCGTCAACATTGCCTCGCGTCTGGAGGGTATCGCTGCCCCCGGAGCCGTTTGCCTGTCCGAAGACGCCTATCGCCAGGTCAGGGCGAGGCTCGCCGTCAGCGATCTCGGCAACACGCATCTAAAGAACATAGCCGAGCCAATCCGGATCTATTCGCTCCAGATCGGCGCGGCCGCGGAGGCAAAGCCAGCAGTGACCGCCGGCGCTGTTGCTCGTGCGCCGGCCCCATTGCCACCCGAGCTCTCGATTGCCGTCCTGCCCTTCGTCAACATGAGCGGCGATGCCGAGCAGGAGTACTTCGCCGACGGCATCTGCGAAGATATCATCACCGCTTTGTCGAAGCTGTCGCAGTTGTTCGTCATCGCTCGCAACTCGTCGTTTACGTTCAAGGGCCGGAACGTGAACGTGCAGGAGGTGGGCCACAGCCTCAATGTGCGCTACGTGCTGGAAGGGAGCGTGCGCAAATCAGGCAATAAGGTGAGGATCACCGCGCAGCTCATCAATGCGATCACTGGCGGCCACCATTGGGCTGAGCGTTTCGACCGCGACCTCAGCGATATCTTCGCGGTGCAGGATGACGTCACCCAGCAGATCGTCGGTGCTCTGCAAGTCAAGCTCGCGGCCGGGGATCAGCAGCGGCTCGCAACCGAGCAGACCCAAAATCTGGAGGCTTATGACTTCTTCCTCCGGGGGCGTGAACAGATGTGGCGACTGACGAGAGAGCAGAACATTCAGGGCCGCCAATTGTTGCAACGCGCCATTGATCTGGACCCAAAATTCGCCCCGGCCCACGCGTTCCTCGCCGTCGCGCACGCGCTCGCCTACGTCAACCAGTGGAGCGAATCGCCGTTGAGATCGCTGGAACAGGCGTCCGGATCTGCGACGCAGGCGGTGGCGATCGACGATCGATATCCGTACGCCCATTGGGCGATGGGCGTCGTCAATTTGTACCTGCGACGGCTTGACGTGGCCATCCGGGAGGCTGAATGCGCGATCGCGCTTGCTCCCAACCTTGTCGAGGGTCACGAGAGCCTCGGGAACGCGCTTCACTATGCGGGCAGGCCCGACGAAGCCCTCGTTTGTTTCGAGCGGGCAATGGCCCTAAATCCATATTATCCGGACATCTTCCTGCACTTCCACGCACAGGCAATGTTCCAGCTGGGCAGGTACGAGGAGGCCGTTGCCATCCTGAAGCGACGGCTTGTCCGCAATCCATTCACCGACATCTCACGCGTGTTGCTGGCGGCGAGCTATGGTCACCTGGGCCGCTTCGCGGAAGCGCGCGGGGAGTGGGAGGAAGTGTTCCGGATCAATCCCGATTATTCCCTGGAGCACAGGCGAAAAGTGCTACCCTACAAAAACCCTGCCGATTTCGAGCGCATTGTCGACGGCTTGCGCAAGGCTGGCCTCACCGACTGATTGTCATCGCCCGGGATCGTCGCCAGCTTTCATGCGGCTCCGCCAATCGGCCAGTCTCTCGCGCATATCTGTCCCGCGTCCTGTTCAGGCGCGTGATAGCGTCATCAATGAGCCGGCCCCACGATGGCCGTCGAAAGGATTTGGCCTGAAGACAGGGCGCTACAATGATCAGACGCGTGCTGCACAGCCGACGTCACTTGATGAGGTGCAGGCTCGCAACAAAATGGGTGCCGTTGGATCTGGTATATTCAAACGATCCTTTGAGCTGTTTGACGAAGGCAGCGATCAGCCGCGTTCCCATGCCTGGTTTTTTCGTCTGTCCACCGTAACCGATGCCGTTATCGGAGACGACCAGTTGGCAGACCTCATTGTCGAGAACCTTCAGCCCCACGTGAATTCGCCCAGTCTGCCGGCCCCTGAACGCATATTTCATGCTGTTGGCAACGAGTTCGTTGAGAAGCAGGGCGAGCGGGGTAGCCTTGTCGGCGGCGACAACAAAATCATCAACATCAAACGTCGTTTCAATGTTGAGGGCGTGCATGTTGACAAGCTTCCCGACAAATCCCGGTACGAAATCACGAGCCGCCACTCCCGCGAATTGGTCAAACCCGTACATTTGCTCATGCACTGCCGACATCGCGGAGATCCGTTCATTGACCTTGCTGACAGCTTCGGGCTCGAACCCCTGCATGCGAATGAGTGCTATAACAGTCTGGAGATTGTTTTTGACGCGGTGGTGGATTTCTCGCATCAACATCTCGTTCGCCTTCACTGCGTCCGCGAGTTCCAATACGTGCACCGCATCGACGCGAATGAGGCCGCGTATCCAGTAAGCTGCAGCAAGCGCGCCGATGACGGCCAGAATGATCATGGCGATCGCGATCTCCACGTCATTCCAAAAGGGCTGCATGATCAGCGCCATATCTGCGGACGCAATAGCCACGAAGGGGGTGCGTTCGATTATTCGATAGGCGACCAGCCGGTCCTGGTCATCCACCGGGGAGCGCGCGCGGTAGACGCCTGTCGTCGATTTTTTCATGTAGTCGGTGAAGAGCACATAGTCCTTCATGTTGACCGGCCCGTCAGGTTCCGGATGGCGTGCGACAAGCTGCCCGTCGCGCCGGATCAGGCTCACTGTCGAGTTTTTTCCCAGCGCCACGGCGTCCCACACCGGCTTCAGGATGCTCGCATCAAAAGCAATGACGGCCGCGCCGGCAAACATGCCATTGCGCTCCAGTCTGCGGCTGAAAGCGAAGATCTGGCGACCGGAAAGACGGCTCTGGATCAACGCGGACGTGTAGTCATCCGCCCCGTTGCGAAGTCGCACGAAGTAGTCCCGGTCGGTGACATCGACCTTGCGGATGTTGGGGTCGTTGGAAAACAGTGTCCGCCCGTCCGGTCCAAGCACATAAGCGGTCACCTGCGAGGGCAGATCCGCGACAGCCGCGTTCAGGTCGTGGACACGGTCGGGGCCCGGCACTGGAATGTTTGCTCCAAGACTATCATCGATCCGGTGCAGCGTTTCCCGTGCCAGCGAATTCATCCATATGGCATTCGCCGCCACAATCTTCGACGCTGCGATGATCCGTTCGTCGCCGCGATGGACGGTCGTTCGATAACTCGTTATCAGCCAGACAGACAAAACGCTAAGTAGGGCAAAAAACATCAAAACGATGATCGCAACTGATGCCTTTCCCAGTGAAGTCTCAGCTTTGTCGCGCTTCGTCATCAATCCTGTCTTGCTCATCACATGGAGGCGGTAATAAATGTTGTAACGTGTTAGGTGTTCGGCGCAACGGGGTTTGCGGTCAGCGTCGTGACTTCCCTGGAAACGAGGAGCTTTCAAGGCGGCGCGAGACCGGCAGGGGAACGCGAAATCCTTGCCAATTCAGAAACATAGGGAGGGTTGTAAATAATCTCTTATCGTTTGTACGGTTTTTGACCAAGACGCGGGAAGCTGAGGGGCCCCGATCTCTCTTCTGTGCGTTATCAGGGATGTCCAGACCATCCGGCGGGTCAATCAGGCCGGATTTCCGTGTAACGTCGGGCGAGCGAGGGACTTCCCCCGAGGAGGGCGCATGGACGTCGTCCATCGGCATTCAGGACCGGTCCCGCTTAGCCGGTCAGGTTCCCTATACGTTCCCATCTCTTCGGAACCGGACGACTCCTCGACCGTTGTTGATTACAGTCGACAAGGAGTAAAAGATGACGTCGAGGTTGCGGTCACTTCGAAAGGCGAGCGTCTGGCCCTGGGGATCATGAACGCAAAGCAGGCCTTTCCCTTGCCGAAGCTATCGAGATCGAGATTTCCCATCCTGATCACGAGACAGGCCACAGGTACATTTATCGATCGGGAGAGTTGAAAGCGCGCACCAGCCGCGACATGTAGCATTTGCAGGGGATGTCGCGGTTCAACCCATGCATCCGACGCTTGACTGGTATGATTTGTGTCTTCGTGCCGCAACCATTATTTGCGGAGTAATCAGTTGACTTCACCTTGGAACAAACGCCGCGACCCGGCAATCGGGCTGCACGTAAGGAGGCATCGTGAACATCATTTCGAAGACATTGGACGAGATGACGCGGGTTGAGCGTTCCAGCTTGCTGGAAGCGGTCGCCAGCGCGCTCGAGGCGACGGCAAGTGAGGCAGAGGAAAACGGTGATGCACGTTTCGTTGCCAACTCCACCTGCTTGGCAAACACCATTCGCGGTTTATCCGGAGATCTCGCACCCCGAGAGATGGCGGCCGCAGAATTGCTTCTTGAGCAGGGTATTATGCTGATGCACCAGTTTTCCAACAGATCGAAGCCCGAGACTCTTCTCAACTAGGCCCGTGCCCCGGCGGGTCCAGGATCTCGGGGCAACGCTCTCGGAACCCGAGCCAACCCAGATGGCGTTCCCGGCGCCGTGGGCGGTCGACGACGCGCTGCTTTTCCAATGCCCATCGATCATGCGAAAACATTGGTTGACTACGAAACGAATTCGTCTAGTTTCCTAGTCAACGAATTGGTTGCCGCTCAATGGTATCTGACCTTACCTCCCATACAGGCTATTGGATGAGAATGATATCCAATGCCGTTTCACACGGGTTCGCTCGACGCCTTGCCGTGGAGGACGTAACGGTCGCCGAGTGGGTACTCATGCGTTCGCTCTATGATGAGGGGCCAATCTCTCCGTCAGTCCTGGCAGAGAAAATGCACATGACCAAAGGCACGGTCAGCAAGCTCGCTGATCGCCTCGCGACAAAAGCCTTCATCGACCGCATCGGGAATGATCGGGATCGGCGCGCCCACAGCTTGGTCCTGACTGTGGCGGGACGTGAAAAGGTTCCGCGCCTAGCGGCTCTGGCGGATCAAAACGACGCAGAGTATTTCGACGTGTTAACCGGGCAGGAGCGTGTCGCGCTTGATGAGATTTTGAAATCACTCGTCCAGAGACGAGGACTGAAGACCATACCGGTGAAGTAGTGTGGGGGGGAGGACGCAACGTCTAAATTCCTACTATATGAGCAGGCATAAAGTATCTGCCGGCGTTTATATAAGAGTCATTTTAGTAGATCTTTTTTGGTGATTTGTACGAGAAAGCAATCGAAAGAAAAAATTGCTAACCTTTCGATAACCTGATGCTGAAATTCTATGCAGGATTTTCCGGACAATTGGGAAAAGGCACTACAAACATGTTCATCGTGGCAGTCTCGGACAATGGGCAGGAAAGAAATATTGTCGCCAACGAAGTCATTCTGTCGAACGGTAAAGTCCTTGTTCAGGCTGGGGGCCAGCGGCACGAATTTGCAATCGCCGCACTGATTGATGTCGTGCCTGTCCAGGCAGGCATCATCCGTTGTGGCCATACGCTTCTCGAGCGCGGCCCGGTGCTTAACTGAAGCGCCAGGGATGCCGGCCTCAGGCCACGCTCGGCAGTTGAGTGTTTCTCCGTTCCTTCTAGGCGCAAAGCCGCGAAAGATCATGCCCCGGTCAAAAGCCGGACCGCAGAGGCAACCTCATTGGCAACGTAGGGCTTGCTCATGAAAGGCGTGCCGATGGGAAGCTGGCTACTATCGGGGACACGATGCCCCGATGTGACGATGATTTTGATTGGTGGCCACCGACCCGTACGAAAGCCGCCAACAACAATCCATCCATTGTTCCCGGCATGTCGATATCGGTAAACAGCAGCGTGATCTCGGGATGATTTTCGATGATGCCTATCGCCGCGGCGGCGCCCGAAGCCTCGAGGACGGTAAAGCCCTCATCCTGGAGATCGCCACGATCGCAAGGCGCAGGAGCGGTTCGTCCTCCACGACAAGGACCGTAGCTGATCGGCGAGGCAGGGGTTCACTTCTCGATGACATTAATCAACTTTTCCGCCAGGAGTTGGTACGCTAGAAGACATAACTGGTTCATGCGGCATTTATCTCAAGCGTGTTATTTTCACTCGGAAATTGGCGCCAGCTTCTGACGCCAATGTTGATTCCACAGGCGGCCATCAACACGTTTTGTTTGATCCAGTAGAAGAAGGAATGTTGGGATTCGTCATCCATCAGGCTTGGAGGAGGAAAATATGGCCCTTAACGACCAGATCTTTCAAACTCCATTGGGGAGCTTGACCAGAGCAACGACGGCGATCGCGCGTGCACGTTCAGTGAAAGAGGTCATCGAGACAATTCGCAGAACGGCGCGCTCTCTGGTTGGCTGCGACGGCATTACGGTCATCCGACGGGAAGGGGACCTTTGCCGCTATGTGGAGGAGGATGCGATCGAGCCACTCTGGAAGGGGCAGAAATTCCCCGCGATCGCATGTATCTCTGGTTGGGCAATGATCAATCGCCAGACAGTTGTTGTCCCCGATATTGCCCAGGATGACCGCATTCCAATCGAGCTCTATGCCGGCACCTTTGTCCGGGCACTCGCAATGGCTCCTGTTCGCCCGAGCGATCCTATCGGCGCGATTGGCGCCTACTGGTCGCAGGCATACACTCCCTCGCGGTGGGAGATCGAGACGCTCGAAGCACTCGCAGAGGCCGCCGCGGCAGCTATCGAGAATGTCGACTTTATCGCGTCCCTTTCGGATCAACTGGTGAACGCGAAAGGCACCGATCCGGCTGGCCGCCAACAGTTCGTCGATGATTTTGCAAGGGATATCGAATTCGTCGGCAATATCGATGCCGTTCCGATTATCCTCGATATCGTGCTGCGCATGACTGGCATGGGGTTTGCCGCCGTGGCACGGGTTACCGAGACGAAATGGATCACCTGTCAGGCTCTGGATCACGTCGGTTTCGGCCTCAAGCCAGGCGATGAGCTGCCAGTAGAAACAACGCTCTGCAACGAAATCCGTGATCACCGCCAGCCTATCGTATTTGATGACGCCGAGGTTGACCCACGTTACCGCGACCACCATACGCCGCAGATCTACGGGCTGCGGAGCTATATCTCGATGCCAATCATATTGGCGAACGGAACGTTCTTCGGTACGCTTTGCGCAATCGACTCCAGTCCGGCCAAGGTCAACGACCCAATGGTGATTGGAACATTCAAGCTCTTTGCCGAACTGATTGCGCACCATCTCGACGCCGGCGAAAGGTTGCAGGCCGCGCAAGAATCTCTTGAACGTGAGCGGGAGCTTGCCGAGCTTCGCGAGCAGTTCATCGCGATACTTGGACACGATCTGCGCAATCCGCTCGCCGCCGTCGACGCAGGCGCAAGCCGCATGCTTCAGGAAGGATGGACCAACCGAACCCCAGCTATGCTGAAGCTCATGAAATCGAGCATATCGAGGATGGCAGGGCTGGTCGATAATCTTATGGATCTGGCCAGGGCACGGCTTGGAGGTGGAATAACCCTGACAGTTTTCCATGGTGATCTGACCGATACGCTGCAGCATGTCGTGGGCGAGCTTCAGGTGGCGCATCCGGAAAGGCGTATCTCAGCGTCGTTCAATTTTTCGTCGCCGGTCGTTGCGGACCACCCTAGGATTGCGCAGATGTTTTCGAACCTGGTTTCGAACGCCGTCACGCACGGATCCGCCGACAAACCGATTGTCATCACCGGAATTACGGCTGAGGGTGCAATTGAAGTTTGCGTTTCGAATGGAGGTCGGCCGATTCCTAAAGATCGGATCGACAGACTGTTCATGCCCTTCACCGGCGCCGATGGGATGGCGCCTGCCCATGGGCTTGGTCTCGGCCTTTATATTTCGTCGCAGATCGCAAAAGCCCATGGAGGGCAGATCGATGTTTTCTCCGACGAAATCGAAACGCGTTTCACCTTCCGTATGCCGATGCTCGTGATGGATCCCTAGGCTCGACGACAACTGATGCTACGGTCCCCGTAGTGCGTATAATCATGATCCACGCCCACGGCCTTTAAGCCAGACCACCACCAGGAAGATGATGGTACCGATGCTGAGCCCGCCACCGCGACGGCCGACTGGAAGGCTGAGGCCTCCAGCGCGACCGGACAGTTTCCATGAGTCCCACCTTCGTCGCGCCGTCCTCGACATTGTCAGACTGACGACGTCCCTGCCATTTCATTTAACCTCCGAGAATCAACGGTTGCCTGGTCGATCAACATGGGCCCGAAGCATCCCGATCAGCGCGTCATGCGCATATGGTTTCGAAATGAAGGAGACGCCGCTCGCGAGGTCAAAGGCGCCAAGTCGGACGTGCCCGGATGTTACGATAACCCGCGTCCGGGGAAACTGTGCCCGCACTCGGCTCACCAAGCCAAGGCCGTCCGTAGAGCCAGGCATGTTGACGTCGGTAAAGACTGCGTCGATCTCGTTGCTTTGAAGAATGACCAACGCCTCATCGGCGCTTCCCGCTTCCAGCACATCGAAGCCCTCTGCCTCGAGGGCGTCCACCGCCGCAAAACGAATCAGCGGCTCATCATCGACCACGAGAACCTTTTTGACAGTCGTCTCAATTGTTTGCGCCGAATTGCCTTGACCGAGTGTCCCCCATTCCGCCACGGCTTGTGACCAGTGATCGCGGTCGCGCCCGTGCGGGCATCCTTCGCCCTGCCACAGGGCGTGAGCGCGCCTGCTGATCCAGTTGTATGCTTCCTGATCCATGTGCTGCCTCTTTTGGGAAGGCGAACGCCGCAGGCGGGAGCCGGTTCCGTTGCACAAAAAAAATCAAAAAAAACGAGCAAAGAAGTGGTGTGGCCGCTTGGTTGTTCTGGGGACAAGGGGCTTTGGAGGCGCGGCTGCAAGGCCGCGCCTTCCGCTCAAACGATCGGCGAAGACGCCTTGCCGAGCTTCACAGCGGGTTCGCGAGCCCAAACGCGCAGCTTACCGATCTCCTGCACGAAGTCCGACACGCTCTTGTCGCCCGGCAGGGCGATGGTGCCTTCGTCAAGCGCGCCAGAGATTCCCGCTTTCTCAAGCAAGGGGAGAGCCGACTGGTCGTAGCCTATGAACTTGCAATGCTGAAATGCATCAGCAACGAAGTCTCGGGCAGTGGCTTCATTGACGAGATCGTCCATGGCCTGATGTGCGGTCAGCAGTGCCACGGCATCGAAGAGCACGGACGGTCCGCCGTCGATCATGTGGTGCGCCTCCACCCAGCTTCCGTCTGAAGCCGTCACGCCTCCCACTTTGGGTGCGATGATTTCAAAGACTGCCTTCTCGGTGGTGACAGCTTTGCTAAGAGCCTTCAGAAGCTTGGCATCTACACCGTCGGTGACAAGAATACCAAGCTTGCGGCCTTCGAAGCGTTTCGGACCACGTTCCACAATGCTCAGCGCTGGCGACGGCTCGAGATCCTGACGGGTTGGGACCGCCGCCTCCGCGGGTGTGGGCATCGACTGAAAACCGAGCTTTTCCGCAACCGTTGTGGCAAGCGTATCGTCGATGTTCATCAGATGCGAAACCATCCGTTCTCGGATTGCCAGTGTCTCTACCTTGCTCAACTCGAACGTCAGAGCCATGGCAATGTGTCGCTGCTCAGGTGGCGTCTGACTGATGAAAAACTGGCGCGCCTGACTATAGTGATCCGCAAAACTCTCTGACCGAAGCCTGACCATCGATCCCTGTTCTTCGGCTGGAAAATGGCGATAGCCCTGCAGCGGGGATTCTCGCGGACCCTGATTGAACGAGTTTGGCTGATAATTCACACGTCCAACCGGGTTACGCATTGCCATGTGGCCATCCTGCTGGAAGGTGTGGAAGGGGCACTTCGGGGCATTGATCGGCAAATGCGTGAAGTTCGGCCCGCCGAGCCGCTTGAGTTGCGTGTCGAGGTAGGAAAAATTTCGACCTTGCAGCAGGGGATCGTTGCTGAAGCCAATACCAGGAGGCACGTTCTGCGTCATGAATGCGACCTGTTCGGTCTCGGCGAAGAAATTATCGGGCATCCGGTCGAGCACCAGTCGACCAATCGGTCTGACCGGTAAAACCTCCTCAGGAATGATTTTCGTCGCATCAAGGATGTCGAAATCAAAATTATCCGCGAAATCCTGATCGAAAAGCTGGACGCACAGTTCCCATTCGGGGAAACTGCCCGCCTGGATCGATTGCCAGAGATCGCGGCGGTGGTAGTCCGGGTCCGCCCCGTTTATCTTGACAGCCTCATTCCAGGCGACCGACTGAAGGCCGAGCTTCGGCTTCCAATGGAACTTGACGAATGTCGATTGATCATTGGCATTGATGAAACGGAACGTATGAACGCCGAACCCTTCCATGAACCGGAAGGACCTTGGGATCGCACGATCCGACATGATCCACATGATCATGTGCATGCTCTCCGGCGTGAGGCTGATGAAGTCCCAGAAATTGTCGTGAGCGGTCTGTGCCTGCGGAAATGCCCGATCTGGCTCTTGTTTGGCAGCGTGGACGAGATCCGGGAACCTGATCGCATCCTGGATGAAGAAGACAGGAATGTTGTTGCCGACGAGGTCCCAATTGCCCTCCTTCGTGTACATCTTTACCGCAAAGCCGCGGACGTCGCGCGCAAGATCAAACGAGCCCTTGTTTCCTGCAACAGTCGAAAAACGCACGAAAGCGGGGGTCTTCTCGCCGGCGCGTTGGAAAATGTCGGCGCGGGTAAGATCGGTGAGAGGCTCGTATGTTTCGAAAAAGCCATGGGCGCCATAGCCACGGGCATGCACAACGCGCTCCAGAATGCGTTCATGATCGAAATGAAAAATTTTCTCGCGAAAATGAAAGTCTTCAAGAACAGCAGGTCCGCGAGCCCCGACGCGCAGCGTATTGTGGTCATCGGCGACGGGCGACCCCTGAGCGGTAGTCAGGATATCATGACCGTCCTCCGAAAATTGATGCAGTTCACCACCGACGCCGCGGTGGATCTTCTGGTCATGAATCGTGACATTGTCGGAGACGGTGGTTTTCTTGGATAACGTTGGCGATGCCGATGGCTTCTTGGCCATGGTTCCCTCCGATTGGTGAAAGGCAAAGGAGGGCCGCTCGTTTGAACGACCTTCCCGAGTGATCGCGATTTGGATCAGGCGGCTTTCGTGCCCTTGGGGTTCGCAGACGCCTTGGCGAGCTGGGTCAGCTTCTGGTCGGTTGCTTCCTCTTCCTTGAGGCTGGTCTGCAGAAGCGGGATGGCGTTCTTGAGACCAAGCTGGCTCGCCCAAGCAATCAGGGTGCCGTAACGCGCAATTTCGTAATGTTCGACCGCCTGCGCGGAGGAGATGAGACCGGCGTCGAGAGCAGGCGATCCCTTGAACTCTTCCATGATTTCCTCGCCTTCTGCGATGATACCCTGGATCGCTTCGCAAGTCTTTCCCCGGGCAGGCTTGCCGATGATCTCGAATACCTGCTCAAGACGATCAATCTGGCCCTGCGTTTCATCGCGATGCTGCAGAAATCCTGCCCTGCCTTCTTCCGACTGCGCCGCACGGGCCATCTTAGGCAGGGCTTTCAAGATCTGCTTTTCGGCGTAGTAGATGTCCTTGAGGGTATCGAGAAAAAGATCGTCAAGGGTTTTCGTCGTTGCCATGCTGTGGTCCTTTCACTTTAATGGTAGCGCGACTAAACTTTGACCTGCGCCGATTGTTCCACATGGCACGAATCCTTTTCATGCCGGAGGCATCTTGTTGGAGCGAGGACCCGGTGCTGTAGCGCGTTCTTGCCAAGTGACGAAATTCGTCCGGCCTGCTCACACTAAGCATGAGTGGCCAGTCGTTTGGCGAGTTCCTTCGCCTTTTCGACAGCGACTGCTTCGTTTCTCCGAAGAAGGTTTTCCATGCCTTGACCGGCTGCTCGCGGTTGTCGAAGGCTCTTACACGATCGAGGTAAACGCGCCGGGCATCGTTGTCAGGCCGGACCACGCTGAGGCTTCTCGACCTGGCTGGGAGCGCGTGGAGTCAAGTAGAGTTGATGGTGGTAAGAAATGTTTGTGTTGTCGTCCATTTTCGCTTTGCGTGTGCCCGGTAGAAAGAACAAATAGGAGAACGGAAGGTTCCCTGGATAACTCGATCAATCGGGCAACGAATTGAGCGCAATCTGGCTTTACGTCCTTACTCAAACCGGATAACGTCACGAAAATAAATTGTCTCCACCCGGTTGCCAGCGTGGTCCGCGATTTCGAAGCGCATGCCGTCGATCTTGCGATCCTCGAGAACAAGTTCGGCGACCATTTCTCTCGCAGCACGGTTTGCTTCCCGTCTCGCATCGTCCAATGTTGGTAAGTCTAAGCCTTGCTGATCGAGATCAATTCCGTCGTCGGAGCAAAGGTTGAAGTAATACAGCATCTTGGACCTCCACCTAGAGCAGGAAACCCCCAAACTCTGGTCGTTGTTCCGACCGTTCAGTCAGCGAGTGGACGAAAGCGCCTCGATCGCAACTCGGGAAGATGGGGTCCGGCTGCAGCGGGTGTCTTTTCCTCTCATAGATCGCTTCCACTGCGCTGGTCACGATTCTCGGCTCAAGGTCCTCAGACGTCAGTTCATCGGTATTGCGGTAATTCTTGCGTTCGGTCACGAGGACTTACTCGGGGTTGGAGAATTGGGGCGGCGGAATGGGATCCATGGTCTCCGCCCGGACTGTCTCGGGATCCGTGTCGGTTACGCCATCATCGGTTTCGAGCATTTTATCCTGACGGGCGGCTTGCGCTGCTTGTAGCGATTGATGTCGGGAAGCTCGTCGCCTTGGGTATCCTCGTGACTTCGGTGGAAGCTTGGCAGAATCGGGATTGGCTTGTCTGTCATGGCTCGGCCTCCGTTTCCGGAGGCAAACTCAGAACCATTGCACGAGTTCCAGTTGAAGACTTGAGCTCAATCGCGCCTTTCGAAACCGCATCGGCTCACAGTTCGTCATTGAGAAGTTGGGCCGGATGCCTTGCGCGATGCGCCCGCGATGGCCGCCATTCGAAGTTTTCGCAGTCGCGCGGTCTTTCCTCGCACTGGCGCCGCTCCTGTTCCGCTGTTCCATGACAAACCTGTTTGTACCTTCGAACGCATGCGTGCGTTTCTACACGGTCAGGGTTCTTCTGATCCTGCTTACCATTTCAATCATCTTTTTACGAGGATATCTAAATATATGATGGTAGGGAGCCGCGGCTTCTACGTGTTCGACTTTAAGCCGGCAGAGGCTTCTTGAACGATCGCCGATGCAGTTCCCAGCGCGGCTGAGAGTTCGAAGATATGGCGCCTTCATTTGTCTATCAGCAACACCGGAATGCCGGTGTCCGTAAAGTGGATCGAAGATCGTCGGGGCTGCAAGATGGGGGCCAAGTCGCCGCGCCTATCTTCTGCCCAAATGTGGCGTTGTAGTCCGGCTTTCCGGCGCCTGCGTCGCACTTGAGGTTCAAGGAAGTAGATGATCCGAAAAAAAACGACCAAATGGGTTGCCCTTGTCAGTGCGATGGCTCTTGCTTCCGCTGTGGGAGACCTCCGTGCAGAGCCTCAGCCCGTCCTGTCGAAAGAAGTCATTTCGACCATTCCGTACACCGTCCCAGCGCGCCGTCCGGCCCACATTTCCCCGCGTAACGGCGCCGGCCCACTCACGACGCTGTTTGCCGTCGGGAACAATCAATCGAGGGTTCTGCAGGAAATGGGCGGCCTTTCGAAAGAGATGAATAGCGACATAGCCGATGCTGTCGAGGCCTATTACAGCGACCAAAAAGCGAAACTGATCTGGGTTGACGGCAGGGGTCCGAACGCAAAAGCCGCTCAGGCAATCAGCCTGTTGAAGCAGGCTGGCGATTGGGGACTAAATCCGGCCGACTATGAGGTTGCCTTGTCATTTCAAGGCGCCCCCAGGAATTCCTCAGACTATGCCAGATCGGTAGCCCTGTTTGAAGCATCCCTGTCAGAGAAGCTTCTGATGTTCCTTCAGGACAATTTTCGCGGTCGGATCGATCCGAACAAATTGTCCAACTACTACGACTTCAAACGCAAACAGGTCGATCTCAGGGCTACCCTCTATCAACTGTCCAAGACGCCCGACCTGATGGGGATTTTTGACCGCTTGATGCCGAGCAACCCAAAATTCGCTCAGCTTGCCGCTGAACTTCACTGGCTACGCACATCGGGAGAAGGCGATGCATCCGCGAGCGTCAACAAGGTCATCGTGGCAATGGAGGAAATGCGATGGCTCCCGCAGGAATTTCCCGAAAAGTACGTGTTCATCAACCAGCCTGCTTACATGGCCTACTATTTCGACCGAGGTGAATTGGCACTGTCAATGAAAGCGGTCATCGGCCAACAAGACCACCAGACAAACTTCTTCGATGCCACGATAAAGACCGTGCAATTCAATCCTGATTGGGGTGTCCCGCAATCTATCATTCGAAATGAAATGCTGCCGCACTTGAAGCGCGACCCGTCCTATTTGGACCGAGAGGGCTATAAGGTAGCCGTGAAGGGGAAGGAGATGTCTTCTGCAAAGGTCGACTGGGCCCAACCGCTGGAGAACATCTCGGTTGTCCAGCCACCAGGGCCGGACAATGCTCTTGGCCAACTCAAGATCCTTTTCCCCAATCCTCATGACATCTACATGCATGACACGCCGGCACGAGGAAAGTTTGCGTCGCAGGATCGCATGTTCAGTCATGGGTGCGTTCGACTGGAAAATCCTCGCGCCATGGCCGCCGCCGTCCTGCAGACCTCCGTGGAATTTGTTGATCAGGAAATTGCCGGCGGCGAGAAGAAAGACATGCCGGTGCCTGAGGAAATTCCTGTTTATGTTTCCTATTTCACGGCATGGCCGACCGCCGACGGCGTCATTCACTACTTCGATGACATTTATGGTCGCGATGCGCAGACGTTGGCTGCGATTGCCGCAACAAGCGCCAGTCGCGCTCAGCCGTAAGAGAAGGACTACAGCAGCTGGACTAGATGGTTCTGCGATCGAGACAGCGCACCGCTCGCTGTTCCCTGCACACCCTTCCTTGGGCTGCCTGCGATTTTGCAGCAATCATAGCGTGTGCTGCTTGTGGCCAAACGCCTTGCCGGGGTTGTGTTGGTTGCTCGGGGCCTGTACCACATCGAACAAAACTGATTTTTCGGCTTGCTGGGCACTTCCCGAACGGAATGTTCCGACTACATAAGTCGCGAAAAACGACTGTGGTTTCAATGATAGCTGACGATTTTGATTTTCTTGCTCATGGTGGCGAGCTTGCCAACCTGATCCGTAATTTCGAGTGGGAAAAGACGTCGCTAGGACCGCCGTCGGGCTGGCCGCAAGCCGTCAAGGTGACTACGAGTACCATTCTTCAATCCCCCGTTCCCATTGTCACCCTGTGGGGAACTGACGGGATCATGATTTACAACGACGCCTATTCCGTGTTTGCGGGAGGCCGCCATCCCCAGTTGCTCGGCTCCAAGGTGCGTGAGGGCTGGGCCGAGATTGCCGACTTCAACGATAATGTCATGAATGTCGGGCTGGCCGGCGGAACTCTTGCCTATCAGGACCAGGAACTGACGCTACACAGGCAGGGGAGGCCGGAACAGGTCTTCATGAATCTCGACTACTCGCCGATCATGGACGAGGACGGCAGGCCGTGCGGGGTCATCGCGATTGTTGTGGAGACGACGGCGAAAGTCATGGCCGAGCGGTGGCGCCACGGCGAGCAGGACCGGTTGCGGCGGATGTTCGAGCAGGCCCCCGGCTTCATCGCGATGATGCGGGGTCCAGAGCACGTG
The DNA here is from genome assembly GCF_024808055.1 of Rhizobium sp. BK176. NCBI lineage: Bacteria > Pseudomonadati > Pseudomonadota > Alphaproteobacteria > Hyphomicrobiales > Rhizobiaceae > Rhizobium > Rhizobium sp. BK176. The sequence goes on from NZ_JANUBV010000012.1 coordinate 128,029, forward strand.
TTCGAGTTAACCAACGCTGCCTACCAGCAACTGGTTGGGCATCGTGACATTGTCGGAAAGACGGCCAGGGATGCGCTCCCTGATCTCAGGGGGCAGGGGTATTTCGAGCTCCTCGACAAGGTGTACCAAACAGGCGTTGCCTATGAGGGGCAGGCTCTGGCCGTTGATTTTCAACCGTCCGCACAATCGAACGTCGAACGGAAATATGTTGACCTCGTCTACCAGCCTGTACTCGATGCTGACGGAGCGATCGTCGGGATCTTCGCTCAGGGCACCGACGTGACCGACCGCGTGACTGCGGAAGAAGCCTTACGCGCGAGCGAGCGGCAGTCTCGCCAGATTCTGGACGGAGCGATCGATTATGCAATTCTCGCATTGGATTTGAATGGTCGGATTCTTCGCTGGAACGAAGGCGCAAGACGGATTTTCGGTTGGACGGAAGAGGAGACTGTTGCAGTCCACTGGGACATGTTGTTCACGCCGGAAGACCGAGACGCAGGCAAGGCGCGTGAGGCCATGGACGCCGCGCTCAAAGATGGTAGCGCCCATCATGATCGATGGCACGTTCGAAAATCCGGTGAACGTTTCTGGGCGAATGGCGAGATCAGTGTTATTCGCGACGAGCAAGGCCGGCCTGTGGGTCTCGTCAAAGTCTTGCGTGACAGGACAGAGGAACACTTGGCGGCTCAGGCTCTGAAGGATACGGAAGCGGGATTGAGACGTGCGCAGGAAGCTGGAGGCGTCGGCGTTTTCTCGCTCGACCTCGTCACAAATGTGCTCAGTGCGACGCCGGAATTCTGCAAGATTTACGGATTGCCCGAAGACAAGGATGTCTCGATCGAGCAGGTTGAAAAGCTTGTTCTCGAGGAAGACCGGGAAACAGCGTCCAATGAGAGGACACGCAGTGTCGGAGACTCTCCCTTGAACGTCGAGTACCGCATTCGTCGCGCAGACACCGGGCAGAAGCGGTTCATCGCCCGGCGCGGCGAATTTGAACGAAATGCGGACGGCGTGCCAGTCCGTTTCGTGGGGGTCGTGCAGGATGTTACAGATCGGCGAAAGGCTCAGCGCGACCTGAGGGAAAGTGAAGCCAGGTTCAGGGCGCTTGCCCAAGCCATTCCGAACCACGTGTGGACGGCAAGACCCGATGGCCAGCTCGATTGGTTCAATGAACGGGTCTACGAATATGCCGGAACTTTGCAGGGGGATCTGGACAACGACCAGTGGACGAAGATCGTCCACCCCGAGGATCTTCCTGGTGTCCTGAGTGTCTGGCAGGCCTCGCTCAAATCGGGGCAGCCATACGAAACCGAATTCCGTTTGCGCCGGGCTGACGGAAACTATCGCTGGCACATTGTCCGCGCCGTCCCAACAAGTGATGAGGAGGGACGGGTCGTCCGCTGGATCGGAACCAATACGGATATCGAGGAACAGCGTGAGACACGCGCAAAGCTGGAGGCGCTCAATGAGACGCTCGAGCAACGTGTCGCTGAGCGTACCGCAGACAGGGATCGGATGTGGCGCCTGTCCACCGATATCATGCTCGTCGCTGATTTCGATGCAAGGATAACGGCGGTCAACCCCGCCTGGAAGACGATCTTCGCCTGGGACGAGCAAGACCTTGTAGGCATACCCTTCGTGGATCTGGTTCACCCGGATGACCGGGCGGGGACGCTCAAAGAGGTCGCAAGGCTGGGCAAAGGTGCAACCACGTTTTCCTTCGAGAACCGGTATCGGGCACGGGATGGCAGCTACCGTATCATTTCGTGGACCGCGGTGCCGGACGAGACCTTCATTCATGCCGTCGGACGCGACGTCACGGACGAGCGGGAAGCCGCCGCAGCTCTCAGAAAAACCGAGCTCGCGCTTCAGCAGGCGCAAAAAATGGAAGCGATCGGAAACCTGACGGGAGGTGTTGCACACGACTTCAACAACCTTCTCCAGATCGTGGGAGGAAACCTGCAGCTGCTTGCCAAGGACACAGCCGGAAACGACAAGGCGCAAACCAAGATTGCGAACGCACTGGCCGGGGTTGACCGAGGGTCCAAGCTCGCGTCGCAGCTTCTGGCCTTCGGACGCCGGCAGGCCCTCGATCCTCGGGTCGTCAACGTCGGACGGCTTATTCGTGCGATGGACGAAATGCTTCGTCGAACGATTGGAGAGGGGATAGAAGTCGAGACGATTATTTCCGGAGGACTTTGGAATACGCTCATTGATCCCATGCAGATCGAGAACGCGGTCCTCAATCTTGCTATCAATGCCCGTGACGCCATGGATGGCTTCGGAAAGCTGACGATTGAGGCGGGGAATACTTTCATTGACGACATTTATGCGAGACAGCACCAGGATGTAGAGCCCGGGCAATATGTTTCCTTGTCTGTCACCGATACGGGCACCGGAATGTCGCCCGAACTGGTCGAGAAGGTGTTTGAGCCGTTTTTCTCGACGAAGCCGGAAGGAAAAGGAACAGGCCTCGGGCTCTCCATGGTCTACGGTTTCGTCAGGCAGACAGGTGGTCACGTCAAGATCTATAGCGAACCTGGTCATGGGACCACCGTAAAGATCTATCTGCCCCGTTCAATGCAGCAGGAGGATCTTGAGGTCGGAAATATGGATCTGCCAGTTGAAGGCGGCCCTGAAACCATTCTCGTCGCCGAGGACGACGAAGGCGTGCGCATGACGGTTGTCGAGATGCTGCAGGATCTCGGCTACCGAGTCCTCAAGGCTCCTGACGCTGCTGCCGCGCTGTCCATCATCGAAAGTGGCGTTCATATCGATATGTTGTTTACAGACGTCGTCATGCCGGGGCCATTGAAAAGCAGCGAAATGGCACGCAAGGCGAAGGAGCGGTTGTCACATCTCGCAGTGCTGTTTACGTCGGGCTATACCGAGAATTCCATTGTCCATGGAGGCCGCCTGGATCCCGGCGTGCAACTTTTATCAAAACCCTACACCCGCGAAGCGCTTGCCCGGAAGATACGTCACGTCCTCAACAACGAAAAGCAGGCGAGGGCAGCGCTGGAGCGAAAGCGCCCCGTCGAATCGGCGCAACTCGAACCCATTGCTCGCACCGAGGAACGGCCAAGGCGTGTACTCCTTGTTGAAGACGATATGCTCATACAGATGGCCGCGGCTGACATGCTCACGGAACTTGGCTGCGAGGTGTTGGAAGCGGGGTCGGCCGAAGAGGCTTTGGCGCTGCTCGAAAAAAGCGTTCCGGACATACTGGTAACCGATCTTGGGCTGCCCGGGATGTCAGGACACGACTTTTGCAGGGAGGTGCGCAAGCGTTGGCCGGGCCTCGGCATTGTCTTTGCAACAGGATCCAATCGCACTCCCGAAATGGAGGACGCGTCCAGAACCGCCCTACTTCTGAAGCCTTACAGGACAGAAGACCTCGAAAAGGCTTTGAGCCTGGCCGGTTGAGCCGCTTCGGTAGGATCGACCGGCGACGGGTCGGATAGGGAAATACGGTATGCCTGTTCGATCAGCGCGTCGCGCGATCGCCAAATATTGGAAAAGGCCGGTGCGCTTGCCCGGCCTTTCTACTTTCATGCGCAACCAACAGGTCAGGGATCGAAGCCGATGTCACGTTTGAGCCAGCGAGAAAGATCCGGTACTGTTGCCAGCTTTCTGCCCGGCCGTCGCATCAGGACGGCGACGCACCCGACGATGCGCAGTTTGAATTTCGATCGGTGCCTTTTAGTGGAGAGCGGTGATTGGGCGCTCAGCAAAGCAATTCTTTTCATGGTGATTTCGCGGCCAATGCGCCGCGCCTTCTTCCAATGATGGGAAAGCAGCCGCGCCGTATCCAAAACTGAAATGGCCGCGCTGCGTGAAGACGCCAGACCGCGAAAGAAAATGATTGGTGACGGGCTAGCCGGACCTGGGCCGGAACGTCACTTCGATCTCAGACAACGGTGGCGTAAGGGACAAAAAGTCTGCCATTGCACGCCTCCTTCTCCGGTTCGAACGTGGCGAAAACATAATCGAAGCAGAGCCTTCACGCAAGCAGGGCGCGAACAAAAAGCCCGACGTCACGTCGGGCTCTCTGGATGCGGCAATCATCTGAAGTTCAATCTTTGCGGAAACCCTGGTTCTATCCGCCTTGGGATTGCGACAGGCCCTTGGAACGTTCGTCGTCGATCTCAAACTCAGTCTTGCGAACGCCGTCATCGATGGTTTCGGTGCGGTTCGAGGCAGTCTTTCGGATGCCAATCTCCTCGACGACACGGGCTTCCTTCTGCACGAGCGCCTCCTCATGATGCTCCTCGGCCGAAACCGTCCCATCCTTCGAAGCCGCGATCGGCGTCGGTCAGTGGGCGGTCGACTGGACGTCTGTCGACTTCAACAAGGGTATCATTCAGATTGGAAACGGAAACCAGAAACCCGCCGCGACGGAGACCTTCGGCGTAAATCGCGCGATCTTCATCAGGAAGGAAGAAATCCTCAAGCATTGGCCAGAACCGCTTACATCGGCTTCTGTCCTGACCTTCGGAAAATCGTCCACAAACCGGTCCACCGACACGCGTTGGACCTGCACGTCATCCTGCGCGGAGCTCGACTGCGACACTCGCGACGCTCGCTTCCGTCCGGGTGGTAACCGAAACACTACCCTCTCTGATGATTTCTGACGCTCCTCAACGACATCCAGTTTCCGTCCATGGTGCTGCATGTGCCACCTTTCGAACAGCAAACGGATGCGGTTCCGCATGGTCCCGAAAATTGGATGAACTGTTAGGTGGCGGACCATGGATATAGCAGCAACATGAACCTTGCGTCTTAATGCATTAGCCCTTCACAAACCGCGCGAGCACTTTCGATACGGTCTCGGGGTAATTTTCGCTGAGGAATGCCCTACGTTCTGCAGCAATGTTCTCTCAATGGCCCCAACGACCTTTGATAGAGAACTTGTGAAACGGCGGGGGTGACGCCGACCTCGTTCCCTCGAAATTAGATCGCTGGCAAGAGGCAGCTTCCTCGCTTCTTTTACTATGTCCTCAAGCACCCGGCTGTCCGGGTCAACTGACACAATGCCGATCTTGAAAGACAGTTATGGAGGTGACAGCAATCCAGTCAGGATGGTCGGACCACTGCCACACCCGTCGAATCTCGCTGATCGGACGAGCCGTCCAGGCCCCAGTTCAAGGGCGTGTCGAGCTCAATGCATTCGAGACCCAGTCCAGCAGCGTGCATCTACAGTTGGCTGATCCACAGGCGAGCTTGGCAACCGCAGGTCTATGGCGCGGCGGGCGGTGGCGGCCAGTCCTGGTCACCGGGTGCTGAGCCGCTGAAGATTTTCCAACGCACTCACCACAAGTCAGCAGGCTTGAAACGAGATTTCGGCTGCACTCCGTCCGTCCCCTGGCGTACAGAGCTAATGCCAAGGGGAACTGTTTCTGTAATCACGCGTTTGTGATGGGCCGGCAACAGCGAGACCTCCATGAGCGAACACGAAGCGTCAAAAATCTTTTCGAAATTCTCCACTGTCATTTCTGAGTTTTCCGGCAAGCCGGCCACTTTCGTTGCGGCGGTGTTCTTGGTCGTTGTGTGGGCCGCATCTGGACCACTCTTCGGCTTCTCTGAGAATTGGCAGCTTGTCATCAACACTGGTACCACGATCATCACATTCCTCATGGTGTTTGTTCTGCAGAACTCGCAGAACCGCGATGGTAAAGCCCTGCAAGCCAAGCTTGACGAACTGATCCTGACATCTCAGGCGCAGAATAAATTTGTCGGGATCGAGAAACTCGACGAGCAGGAACTACGTGAATTGAGCCGGACCCTTTCCGAACGAGCGGAATGCGTAGAAGACAAGGCAACCGACAAAGCGCAAGAACGCAACCTTGATCAAACGCAACTTTGATTTTTTTGACCGACATGCAAGATCGAAGCTCGGAGGATGGCTCCCAGACGGTCTGTCAAACAGGATCGGGAGATCGGAGCGAACTTGTTCGGGGCCGCTTTGGCTTGCATTTGCGTAGCCCTTGGGAACCACTTCTTTGCACACGCATTTCTATCGTCAGCCGTTCCGGCATCGCTTTCTCCAAAGTGAGCGGATTTCTCCCAGTCCGCCGGAACGGCGATTGACCGTTCTCGCACCACGGCAGTCTGCTGCAGGCAGTGCCGTGAGCGCAGATCTGCTGAGGATTGTCGTCGTGCCGGAACCAGCTGTCTTTTCGAAGGTTAACGTTTCCATGGCCACCCAAGACACGTCGCAGGACCCCGGAATAGCCACCGAGATCGATCTCAGGCTTGGGAAAAGCCGCATGGCAAATGCCATCCGGACTTTCGATTGGTCGCATTCCAGTTTGGGCCCTCCGGGCACCTGGCCGCATTCCTTGGTCGTCAGTCTGCGTTTGGTGCTCAATACGACGCAGCCGATCTGCTTGTGGTGGGGAACCGACCTGATCAATTTCCACAATGACGCCTATGCACCAATGCTCGGAGCGAGAGCCCCCGGCGCGCTCGGCCAGCCGGCGCGGAAATTGTGGCCGGATGTCTGGGACGACGTCCACCCTTTGGTCCAAGAAGCACTCGCCGGGCGTTCTGTCCGCAGGGAGGAGCTGCCATTGCTTATGACGCGCAATGGCTATGAAGAGCCAACCAGCTGGAGCTTTTCATACTCCCCAGTCTTCGATGACGACGGAACCGTCGCAGGTATAATGAATATCGTGGTTGAGGCGACGGAGCATGTCCTTCTACGCCAGCGGCTGAGGCAGGCGCTGGAGGAGGCGCGGGAGCATATCCGCGTCCAGAGCGAGCTCGAGCATCGCCAGCGTGAGCTGCAGTCCGAACTTACGCACCGGATGAAAAACACGATCGCAATAACGCAGGCTGTTGTCTCCCAGACGCTGAGAACCGCATCGTCTACACAGGAGGCGAGCGAAACGATTAGTGGTCGCCTGATTGCAATGGCAAGGGCTCAGGACCTCCTGCTTCAGGGCAGCACCTCCAGAATGGGCATTCGTTCTATTATCGACCGTGCTCTCGACGGTCATGCAGATGGTGATGGCAGATTTTCCATAGAGGGACCGGATCTTTTGCTGGAAGGGCAGCGCGCCCTCGGACTTTCGCTTGCCATACATGAGCTCGCAACAAACGCAGCCAAATACGGGGCGCTGTCTTCTGACAAGGGCGTTGTCCATATGCAATGGGTATTGGAAGGCAGCCGTTTCAGGTTTGAATGGAAGGAAAAGGATGGACCACCACCGAAACCTCGCGACCGAACCGGATTTGGGTCGCGACTGACCGAAAGGATCGTTGCCTCGTATTTCAAGGGCACCGGGCAAACCTTATTCGAGCCAGATGGCATTCGCTTCGTTCTCGATGGATTTCTCGAGAACGTCGAGAGCAATACGCATGGCTTTCACGCGCTCTAGACTAGGTACCAGGCCAGAATGACCGCAGCTATTTCGCTTCTAGTCGTTGAGGACGAGCCCCTCCTACGGCTTGACATTGTTGATTTCCTGACGGACGAGGGCTTCATCGTCTGGGAGGCAGATAATGCAGCCAAGGCGATGGATACCCTCGTTCACCATCAAGAAATCAGGCTTGTCCTGACCGATGTTGACATGCCTGGCGCAATGGATGGCATCAAGCTTGCCACCTACGTCAGGGATCGGTGGCCGCCTCTGAAAATCATCGTCGTTTCAGGCTACCGAACGGTCCACAGAGATGAGATCCCTCCAGAAAGCCGTTTTGTGAGCAAGCCCTACGACCCGCGACAGATTGTCAGGACAATCCGTGAAATGCTGGCTTAGAGCAGTGGTTTTCTTTGCGAAACAGTGTGGTTCGATGTTCTCAGTCAGCTACGGCAGCACAATCAAAAGTACGATCATGATAGCGGCGGTCAGCAAGCAAAGTACATCAAGCCCAACGGTCACGATATCAGACGCGCGACGTCGTCTCGATCGCTCGAACGTGGCGGCAATGCCCGCACCCATGAAGCTCATGACAGCGACTATACCCAGCACTAGCGGTAAATGGGCTGTTTCCATCTCTAACCTCCCTTCTCTGGAAACCCCAAACCAGAATAAGGGCTCTAGGTTCCTTCGCCTACCACGGAGCAAGCTGCGCTGGTGGATGGCGACTGTCGTTGGCTGCAGATGAACCGAAGAGTGCCTGGCCGATCTGAAGCGAGGCTCGCCTTGCAAAGCCGAGATGGCGTCCGCGGAGAAACATGTTGGCATTGTTAGCCACGCCCCCCGCTGAAGTGCTCGGCGTCGCCTGTTCGCCTGAAAGAAACCTGCGACCAGTCGATGTTGATCGTGTTTCTTCATGGAATTGGCGCATGGGGGCGCAGCTGATGCTTTGGCATCCTCGTGGCGCCCCCACCTCCCGCATGCTCGGTGTTTGGCGGCCATGAGTGGTTCAGCGTAGGAGGAAATCCATTGGACCCGGACCGCATATGCGGGCTGCCCGGACGCGGTTGGACGATTTGATAAACGAAATCATTCACCGAGAAGGGTTTTTGTGAGCTGTCTGCACCGCACTGCATTCGTTGGGTGTCGCAAGCCGCAATCGTTGCACTCGATGGTCTTGCGTTTGGCCGCTGGAAAATCGGTGCATTGATCTCAGGAAGATTGAGCTCCAAGGGATTCAGCAGCGCAGACCCTACTTACCGCGCAATCCTGTCGAGTGACTACGGACCGCCGCGACAATTGCCATTTCGCCGGAGGAACCCGCAACGCGGCGCAGAAAACGTGTGTCGTTGAGATCAGCAGCAAATAGGTGATCACGGCCTTCACCTCCGCCAGACTGTAGAATGTTCGATGGCGAAGGCCGCCCAACAGCCAGCGCGCGACGATGCGAACCGCCGCCTCTACTCGAGAACGGCGTGGCCGCGTCGGCACGACGGCGCTCCCATAATGCGCCGCATTTCCAGCGGTCAAATGCCACGGCCCATGGAACCGCTAGCTTCCGGATTATTCACTATCGCCCCGTTGCTTGAGACCATCTGAGAGATTCTTGACGCGCGGATTGGCGTTGGTCTCACCTTGGGAATCCGGTGTTTTGTCAGGATCATCCTTGGCCGGCAAATAGCCGCGCGGTTTATTTTCTCGAGGGCCTTCCCAACGCGGTGACTGGTCAGTCGTACCTGGTGTTCCGTCTTTAGGGGTGTTCATTCCCATTGTTCATCTCCTTTGATCCCTGTAAAACAAACCAGAGAAGCTTCGGTTCCTCTCATTATCGGTCTGTCTGCTCGCAAGTTTGTGGCATCGAGACAGGATCAATACGCTCACTACAATCTTAAATGGCAGAGGTCTCCAAGGGGGCGGGGTTTGGGTTCCACAGCTATCGACTGTTTGGGGTCGATCACGGAACCAAACAAGCGCGTCGCAGTTGGGTTCCAAGGAGAGGGGTATATCTTCTCTCGTCGACGCGTTGTTAGCTTTGCGGGAACGAATGAGTGCCCTCTCAACATCCATGTCATGGGTTGGCCGTATGCCGAGCAAGGTTGCAATAACTGTCCTTGTGTTCGGTCTCGTCGCCGTTTTCTGTCTCGTTACTTGGAACTTCACGAAAGCCGTCCCAACGTTTCTGCCTGGTGACGAACGGCTTGAAGGGGGTGATGAACGGCGCGGCGCCCTGGTCTTTGCCGCGGCCAGTTGTTCGTCTTGTCACGCTACGCCGGGGCAAACCGACCGTCATAAGCTCGGAGGCGGCCTAGCGCTTGCCTCGCCGTACGGTACTTTCCGTGCCCCGAATATATCCTCGGATCGCACTGACGGTATAGGCTCTTGGTCTGCATCCGACATCGGGAATGCATTGGTGGTCGGAATATCGCCTGACCGGGAGCACTACTACCCAACGTTTCCCTACACTAGCTATACCGGCATAACGCTGGCGGATCTCAGAGATCTCATTGCTTATATGCGCGTTCTTCCACCTGTGACGGGACGCCCGCCGCCGCACGACATTCCGATCCTACTGCGGTTCCGACCTTTTATCGCGTTCTGGAAGCTGCTCTACTTCATCGAGGGACAAACTCAAGGCGAAAAAAACGGAGATGCTTTACACGATCGCGGCGGCTACCTCGTGGAGGCACTCGTACATTGCGCCGAATGCCACTCGACACGAAACGTTATGGGCGCGATCCAGCCTTCAACGCGCTTTGCCGGCGGCCCAGACCCCGAAGGAACGGGCTTTGTTCCGAATATCACGCCAAGCAGGATAGGAAGCTGGACGGAAAACGATATCGCAACAATGTTGGCGACGGGAGAAACACCTAACCACGGCCGTGTCGGCTCCTCAATGGCAGACGTAGTCGAAAATACATCAACCCTCCCGGAAACCGACCTACAAGCGATTGCCCGCTACATCAAAAGCCTCCCATCTCGTCACACCCCCAAGCCCTGATTATTTGCCGTAGAGGTACGCCGAAAGATGCCGCGCCTCGGCCTCCGTCACGCCGGTCGCTGGCATCGCGGACTGCGGTGAAAAGCGCTGCGGCGATACAATCCAGGCCGTAAGATTGTCTGGCGTGTTGTTGATGACACCGCCAATATAGACCTGCTGGGACAATTGCTCCAAGGGAGCCCCTACTTTTCCATCTGCTCCGGGAACACCAGAAATGGTGTGACACCCACCACACCCGTACCGACGGAAAATGGGCAATGCGAGCGTTGAATCGCCGCCTGTAAGTGCCTCGGCGATCGTTTGTCGTTTTGATTGTTCCTTGAACGCATTTGTCAGGTATCCGACAAGCAACACTGCAGCGACCATTCCGGTTATTGCCGCGAGTCTATACGACATCAAACCCAGGGGCATCCTTTCCTCCCTTACCCGCCCTATGGATCCAGATGGCCATCAGCCAGAGCGCAGCGCCCCCATAGATCAGTCCCCCTGGTACCCACATTATGGCGCCCGCGAGTTGCTGATCCTCCAGCGGGGTCATCCCCCAGTGAGGGGCCGAGCGCGTTTGGTCAACATAGAGGACGCGTGGGGCAAAGGTGATCAATGCGCCGAGCATGGTCGTATGCATCATCGTGACGAAGAGGTGCCAGGCTGCGGCACCCCCGTCGCAACGCCAGATGACGGCCCACCAGAAAAAAACCCCCGTCAGGAAAAAACTCAGATGCTGCAAGCGGTGGACCAGGGGACTTGTAACCGCAGGATCGAATAAGGCAGGCACATGCCAGCTCCAGATCGCCAGACCATGGAGGACAGTCGCGACGAAGGGTACGGTTAGTAATCGCCAGCCAGTCTGAAGAAAGCGGGTGACAAGGACCTTTCCGACGAGATGGCGCAATCGGCGCGGCATGCCCCACATCAATGATCCAATCGGCCTTGCCAGCACAAGACATAGTGCTGCAACGATCATGACCAGCTCATGTTCAACCATATGAACCGAAAAAAGGTGTTCACCGAGCTCGTGTAGAGGTGAGACCAACGCAACGACAAGGGTCGCGAGGCCTGCCCAGAAGAGCGTTGCTTCCCCCAGGAGCCGATACGAGCCGCGAGGTCTGCGACTTGTGAGGGCGAAGACGCCAGCGCTGTAGAGGAGAACGAGAATTGTCAACGGCACCATAATCCACGGATCGATGGGCCACGGTGCAACCGTATGCTGGTCGGCGTCATGCGCCACCGCAAAGTGCGGGTTGATGAAGATAAAGATCGCTATTAGTGCACGCATGGGTCTAACAGCACGGCAGCTGCCCCCTGCAAGATGAGCGCAAATGTAAAACTCATGCCTAGAAGCACTTCGGATCTGCTGCCAAAGATGCCAATGCGTGACGTCGCCCGCCTTCTCAAAGCGATCGTTGTCGCGATTGAGATTGCCACGATCGCCAACGCCGCGAGGAGCGTCCAATCCGTGCCCAACTGACAATCCCTGTACGGAAGTAAGAGGCCGAGCTGGGTGTTAAGCGCCCATAAAAACGGAGGCAGAACGACGAGACGGTGTCGGAGTGAAGATGATGTCATAGACGTGGAACCCAATAAATACAGCCGTAAATCGGCAACCAAATGAGGACCACGAAGTTCCAGTAAAGCGCGTTGTCCTGGACGTCGCCGAAGCGGCGCGTGTTGTTCCCGTGCCGAGTGAACATCAGACAAGTGAGGACGACAGTATCTGCGAGGTCCGTTACAATATGGGTGGTGTGCAGGCCGAGAAGTGTCCACACGATCGACCCGTAGGCATTCTGGTCCCACATCGTATGAAGGGCGTAGAATTCGAAGACGCGAAACGGCAAGGGGATAATTCCAAGAATAGTCATCAAGATCAGACCAATTTGCACACGCCGTATCTGTTTTCGCTCAGCCCATCGTGAGAGAAGAACATTCGGAACAACGCTTGCCAGAAGGATGGCTGTCAACCAGGTGCCTGCCTGGAGATCGGGCGGGGGCGCATCAATCGGCCATACCGGCGCGAGGCCCATCAGGTAGAAGTAGACAGCGATCCCTAGCGCAAATCCGGTCCCTTCGATGAGCATGAATGCACAGGTCGCCCACCACGTGGGGCTAGCCATCCCCATCCCATGAAGGGGCAAGTTGGACGTGTCGAGTACAATACGATCCCTCACGCCTCGTCCTCCGGATCTCCCTTTGGCCAGAACCATCCGATTAAGGTTACCACGATCGGTATCGCGCCCCAGATGATTGCCCAGGGGGAGAAGATCGACCAGATCAGCATGACAGCAGTCGCAACAGCGGTCCAAAAGGGCCATAGTGAATTTCGTGCCGACGATTCCCGTGCCTCAGGCGCGGCATCCACCACTCGTGTTACCAGAAGTTCGCGACGGTCCACGCGAAGCCCGGCCGCGACAGGCAGAAGATCCTGGTCAGCTGATAGTGGAGCCAAGCTGTTGACCACGGGGATGCGGCGGAAATTAAAGGCTGGGGGAGGCGACGACGTCGCCCATTCCAAAGTCGTCGCGCTCCATGGGTTTGGCCCGGCTAACGACCCCATTCGCCAACTGCACACCATGTCAACAAAAAAGATAAAAAAACCGGCAGCCAGGACGACAGAACTAAAACTGATAAAGAGATTCAGCCCCGCCCAAGGCAGCTCCGGCTGATAAGTGTAGACCCGTCGGGGCATTCCCGCTAGGCCGAGAATGTGCATCGGAAAAAAAGTAAGATGAAAGCCGATGAAGATGAGCCAGAACGCCCACCGTCCGAGGCGTTCGCTCATCATGTGGCCGGTCGCTTTGGGATACCAGTAATAAATGGCTCCGAGCAATGGGAAAACTGCGCCACCGATCAGCACGTAGTGAAAGTGTGCTACGACAAAGTAGGTGTCATGGACTTGCGTGTCCAAGGGAACGGAAGCGACCATCACCCCCGTCAGCCCACCCATCACGAAGGTCACTATGAAGCCGAGAACAAACAGAAAGGGCGTCTTGAATACGGGCTTTCCGGCCCAAAGGGTTGCAAGCCAACAAAAAATCTGAACGCCGGCTGGCACGGCAATTGCCATGCTGGAAGCCGTAAAAAAGCTTTCTCCGACCCTTGGCAGGCCAACGGTGAACATGTGATGCACCCAAAGACCGAATGACAAAATTCCGGTCGCAATCAACGCGGTGACCAAAGCCAGATAGCCAAACAATGGCCTTCCAACGAATGTCGGCAAAATCGTGGAAACCATGCCGACAGCAGGAAGGAAAATGATGTAAACCTCGGGATGGCCAAAAAACCAGAACAGATGCTGCCAAAGAAGCGCGTCGCCCCCTTTGGCCGGGTTGTAGAACTGCGTTTCAACCAGCCTGTCCAGTATTAGTGTTGAGCTGGCGAACATGATCGCAGGCATCGCCATGATGATGAGGAACGACATGACGAGCATCGCCCAGACAAGGACGGGAATTCGGTCCAGCGACATTCCCGGTGCCCTCTGCTTGAAGACGGTAGCGACGATCTCTACAGCGACAGCGAGTGCGGCAAGCTCCGTGAAGGTAATCATCTGCGCCCAGAGATCGGCTCGCTTTCCGGGGCTGTATTGCGGGCCGGCGAGCGGGACGTAGGCAAACCATCCGACATCAGGCGCTGTGTCTAGCGCAAATGACAGCCAGAGCAGGATGCCACCAAACAGGAATATCCAATACGAGAACGCGTTCAGGCGAGGGAAAGCAATGTTTCGCGTTCCGACCATGAGAGGAACAAGATAGACCGCCATTGCCTCCATGATCGGGACGGCAAAAAGGAACATCATGTTCGACCCGTGCATCGTGAAGATCTGATTATACCGGTCAGGGCCGATGTAGCGCGCCTCCGGCCGCGATAGCTGAAGGCGCATCGCAAGTGCCAGGATTCCCCCAAGAATGAGAAACACAAAGGCGGTGACGACATAGCGTCGCGCGATGATCTTGTGATCCACGGTCGCTAGAATGCCCCTTACACCAGAAGGAGAAGCCCATGTTCTGGCTAACCGCGATTCCAGATCTGCGTCACTGAGGTCGATATCTGTCAAGGCTCGCTGATCACCGGTCATTTCAGGCTTTCCATATAGGCTGAGACGTGTCGCAGCTCATCGCTTGTCAATGGAACGAGTGGCATGTTATTCCCTGGCTTTATTGTCTGAGGGTCTGCTATCCATGCGGCAAGCGAGCCGCGTGTGGTCTCGAGCACGCCAGCAGCAATTGTCTGCCGGCTACCGACATGGGTCAGATCTGGACCGCTTGTTCCAGCCGCAGGCGTTCCCCGAACCGTGTGGCAGGCAGCGCAGGACTTGTTGTTGAACACGGTCTTGCCTGCATCTGCCTCCTGCATACTTGGTTCGATTGCTGCTGCTGCCTGATTGACTTGCCACCGTTGGAAGTCGGCCTCCTCCTGTGCTATCACGAGCAAGGCCATGTGGCCGTGCTGCAAGCCACAAAACTCCGCGCATTGCCCGCGATATACCCCTGGTCGCTCTGCTCGAAGCGTCAGGAGGTTGCGGCGACCAGGGATCAAATCCAGTTTCCCAGCGAGACTTGGTACCCAAAATGAGTGGATCACATCCATGGATTCCAGCTCCAGCTGCACGTCCTTCCCGACAGCGACATGAAGTTCGTTGGCGGTCTGAAACAGCGTCGCGCCGTTCTGGTCCTTGTAGATAAACTGCCACCACCACTGCTGTGCCTTGACTGTGACAAAGTCGGCGGGATGCCCAGGGGCATCCAGCGCCCGCGTCGTGTAGAAGCTGGTTAATGTGAGTGCCGCGACGATGACTACCGTCGCAGTTGCCGCTGCCTGAACGGATATTGTCATTCTACGGGTGTTAACGCTGTCGTCTGGGATCTGTCCTCGGCGAAGCAGGGCCCACACAAGAAAACCCGTCACCGAAATCCAGATCACAGAGCAGATAATGACCATGACGATGATGAGCTGTTGAAGGGCAATGGCGGCGTGGCCATGGGCATTGAGTGCGGCCTGGTTTCCGCTACAGCCAGCGATAAGGAGCAGAAGGGCGGCCACGAAGAGGGCGTTCACGGAGATGGTCCCTGGTCGGGTCTCACCGGTGTCGGCCCCTCATCGAAAAGGATTATCGCTGGCGCGCGGTTTTCTGCTGGTCGATTGGTCTTGTCATCGTTGCGGCTGGGAGCCACAACGCTGGGAGAATAGGCCCCAATTGACTTCACGTAGCCGGCCAGCTGCCAGATTTGAACGCTCGTCATCTTGCCCTTGAACGCTGGCATACCATGCGGGCGCCCGTCTCGGATGGAGGCAACGATCGATATCATCGAAGGCCCGTAAAGCCACCAACCATCGAGAAACGATGGTCCATTCTTTCCCTGGCCATCGCCATGGCACTGCGGACACCCGAACCACGCATAGAGCCGCTTGCCCTGGCTCAGATTATAGGCCGTGCTTTCATAGGGCTTGCCCATTTTAAAATAGACCTCAGGCGGCGTGCCCCCGATGTTGTTCGGCATCAAACGAAGATGGTCAAGCGCTGCCGCCGTCGGGGGATCAGCACGGAATTGACGGGGCTCTCTCGCCCATCCGATAAAAGTTGCAGCGCCGCAAAGGCAGAAGAACCCCGTTGTAGCAGCGATCGTTGTGGTGATGCTCGACATGGCCTCCCGCCAAAAATCGATAAGACTTACTCAACAGGTACCTTGTCCGATCGACTGAGCCGGATCGGCAGCAGCTTGTAGGACGGCGTCTTCGCTCTCGGGGCGTGATGGCCCAGCGGAAACAGCGGATTTGCTTCGGGGTAGTAGGACGCACAGCATCCTCTGGGAATGTCGTATTCGACGATGCGGAAGCCCTGGATGCTGCGAACAACTCCCGGTTCAATCGCCGTTGTCATGTCGACGAACTCACCTGGTTTGAATCCAAGCCGCTCAATATCTTCCCCGTTGAGAAAGACAACCTGTCTTGTTCCATCAACACCACGGAACCGGTCGCTGTATCCATAGATGGTCGTGTTGAACTGGTCGTTCGAGCGTAGCGTAGCAAGATTGAGTACCTTGTCGTCGACGCTGCTGATGTCGAATTCGGGAAAGAGGCGGGAAGGCGTTATGAAGTTTGCCTTCTTGTTCGCCGTGACCCACTTTCTCTCCCTAGCTGGAACAGGTCGCGCGAAGCCCCCAGGTTGAAACAGCCGCTCATTGAATTTCTTGAAGGTTTCTGGATAGGTATTTTCGATAGCATCTCGGATCAATGAATAGTCTGCGACCCATTCGTCCCAGGGGACGATACCCCTCGTTAAAGTAGCCTTCGCCAGCCCTGCAATGATAGCTGGTTCGGACAAGAGATGAGGACTGGCCGGTTGGACGCGTCCTCTTGATCCGTGGAAATGGGCAACGGAGCTTTCCATTGAAACAGCTTGGGGGCCCGTGGCTTGTTGATCGATCTCAAGCCGTCCGAGACAAGGTAACAGATATGCAATTTCGCCGTGAATCAGGTGACTTCGGTTGAGCTTGGTTGCGATCTGCACGGTTAGACGAAGCTTCGGCCAGGCGGCCTCCATTATTTCTGTGTCTGGAACGGCCCGGATGAAGTTGCCTCCGAGGCTCACAAAAGCCCGGCTCTTTCCCGACAGTACGGCCTCACAGACGTCCACGGTGCTCCGCCCCTCCCATCGCGGAGGATCAAAACGGTACAGTTCCGCGAGCTTGTCTAGGGGAACTAGGGCCGGCTTTTCGGTAATCCCAACTGTCCGCTGACCCTGGACGTTGGAGTGGCCCCGCACGGCGCAGATGTTGGCACCGGGTTTGCCGATGTTGCCCCGAAGAAGCGCGAGATTTGCGACCATATGGACGTTTTCAACGCCCATTACCTGCTGAGTAAGCCCCATTCCATAGACGAGCACGACCGCGTCCGACTCTGCGTAAGTTCTGGCAGCTGCGATCATTTGCTCGCGTGTAAGTCCGGAAGTCCCCTCCAGGTTATCCCAGGAATGCGCGCGGGCTGCCGTTGCGAATGCCTCGAAACCAGAGGTGTGCTCTTTGATGAAATCGTGATCGAGGACATGCTTCTTGTCTGCTGCAGTCATCGCTGCGGCGAAGGCGACAGCTGCGGCGCTTTCGCTCCTCGCCTCTCCATCGGATCCTGCAACCTTGCTCAAGCCGAGGCTCTGCTTGGCATCGTCGGCCTCGATCAACGCCTTGCACACTCCAAACAATGCTGCGATGTCGCCGCCATTTCGGACCTGATAATACTCGCTCGAGATCGGGGTTTCGGACCCGGTAATCATCTCGCTTGGGGCCTGAGGGTTGATGAAGCGTTCCAGGCCGGGCTCTCTCAACAAATTGAACGTGACAATCTTAACGCCGCGATGCACGGCATCCTGAAGATCGTGCAGGAGTCTTGGCGACGATGTGCCGACATTTTGCGCTATGTAGAAGATACAATCGCAGTTCTGAAAGTCTGAGAGAACTGCCGTGCCGACGGTGGCGCCAATACTTTCAGGCAGCCCAACAGACGTGCTCTCGTGGCACATGTTCGACGAATCCGGCAGGTTGTTACTGCCGAAGATACGAGCAAAGAGCTGGTACATGTAACATGTCTCCAGCGAAGCGCGGCCAGATGTGTAGAAATCAACCATTTCCGGGGCAATCTGCTTCAACTCACGACCAATTTCGTCGAATGCGGTGTCCCAGGCCACCGGAATGTATTTGTCAGAGGCGGAATCCCAGCGCATCGGATGGGTAAGGCGACCTTGCTCCTCGAGGTCGTGATCCAACCAAGTCTCGAGTTCGCCAAGCGTATGCGCGGCGAAAAAGGTTTCGTCTGCGCGCTTGCTGGTGACTTCCCAAGCGGTTGCCTTCGCGCCGTTCTCGCAGAATTCCAGCGGGTGTGTTTTCGCCGGCTTTGCCCAGGCGCAGCTTACGCACATATAGCCTTCGGGTTTGTTCTGGTGCCTGAGCAGCGACGGTCCGGACAGCGGGATATGTTCCCGCAAAACGATCTCCGTCACTGACTTGGCTGAGCCCCATCCACCGGCCGGGCCGCTGTCGAAGCCAATATGAGGCTTATCCTGGGGGCGAGAGGTCATGGGACATGGCCTTTAGGAACTGAAAAAGAACGCTCGTGAGCATTCCCGCTGTCCAGGGCTGATTCCTCCTCAGCAAGAGAAAATCGGAAGGGAGAGGGGGCTGTTATTTGCATTCGGCTCCTCCGTGACCAAGCCTCCCATGGGACCTACGCGGTCCTTATCGAGGAGTGAGCTTCTAACCGTGGACGAAGGTCATTTGTTCCAATAGGGACGTGACGTGCCCACGTCTTTCGATCCGCTTTCGATGGTGCGAACTGGCCTTTGGCGTCTGTAATGACCTTCGGCTGCATCGGCTTTCCTCCGTACTTCCAAGGCCAAATGATAGGCCGCCACTTTGTTCCTTCGAGTTGACCCTCACGCGGCTATCCGTCCTCAAGAAGCGTGGCTATGGCTTTCAGATCATTGACGAAGCGCGCCCTGTCTTGCCGCCCCGCCGCTTGGTCGAGCACTCGCAAAAGCGCCGAGGGATGAATGGTTACGAACACCGAAAGTCCGACGGGTGAACGAAAGACGGAGCCTCGGTCGCGGGTGACCTTAACTTGTGGCCCGAGCAGGGAGTACGCCGCCGTCGCTCCGAGCGCCACGACGAGCTTCGGCCGCACGAGGCGCAATTCGGCTGCGAGCCACCACGCGCACACCCGAACCTCTCCCCTGGTGGGCTTGGCATGGATACGACGTTTGCCGCGGGGTTCGAACTTGAAGTGCTTGACCGCGTTGGTGACATAGCAGGATGCGCGCTCGATACCGGCTTCCTCCAGACAGCGATCCAGCAGCTTTCCCGCAGGCCCGACGAACGGCTGTCCGGCAACATCCTCCTTGTCGCCCGGCTGCTCGCCAACGAAAACGACTTCGGCTCCTTTCGGACCTTCCCCGAACACCAGCTGCGCTGCGTGTTTATAGAGTTCGCATCGCGTGCAGATGGTCGCTTCTCTATGAATCTCATCGAGGCTCGCGCCGGGAGCGCCCGGTTGCGTCAATGCCGGGCCGACTAATTCTGCCATGCCTGTTTCTCCACCTCGGACGCTAAGCCAAGGGTTGCGCATTAGAGTGCAGAGCGCGCTTATATCTTTGTGGCGCCTAGAGGATTGGCTTGCCGCCGGTAACCGCGATTGTCGCCCCGACACGTAGTTTGAGAGCGGATCAGCGAGCATCCCATAGGCCGTCGCCAGTTCTGCGGGTTGCCCCGGCCGCTGCATAGGAACCTGCTTGCCGAAGTTCTTCACACCGTCATCCGGCATCGTCGACGACCGCGTCCTTCCCGCTTACGCCGGCGGCTTTAGTTGTTATTGTCGGCGCATGTGTCTTCGGCATTCTGCGTGTTGCTGTTGCCCCCTTGCGTCTGAAGCGAGTTCTTGCCCTTGATCGACTTGCAGTTCTGCTTGTTGAAAGCCTGCGTGCTGCCGGTGGTGGTTTTATCGACTTTCTTCATCTTCATTCCGTTGGTCGTGCTGCTGGAGGCACCATGGTTCTTGTCCATCGTCGAGCCTGCCGGCGCCGGGTTGGACTGGGCGAATGCGGATCCTGCGAGCCCGATGGCGAGAAGTGATGTTCCGATGATCTTGAAGCGCATTGTCTCCTCCTTTGGAGCTTTGCTTGGTTGCACTTCCTTTGAAACTGCAGGCTTTCGTCATTGTTCCACGCCTGCCAGACCCCGATGTCGTTGCAGAGAGGGAAAGCGTTGGACTGAGCGAGCGCCATATTCGGGTCCATCGGAAGCGGTTCAATTCCCGCTGATGGCTCCTCAAAGGAACAGGAACGGTTGCGATTACCCTGAGGCGAAGACGGAGCGGCGGCAGCTTGCTAGCCAACCCATTGAGGTTGATCGACGGAGATCCGGACCGGATTCAGGACGCCATTTTCAAAAGCGGGGTTGGACTGCGTCCGAGTTGTGCTGACGGCCGCTCGATTCTGAGCGGCTGCATTGACCCGTGACCGCCGAGTGTGTGACTTGACGTCAAAAATCATACAGTCAAAACCGCGCGCAATTTTTTTCCATCCACCTGACCGGGACCATCAATGGCTTCTTGGCACCGGAGGCGTCGGTCAGGCTCGCTTTCGGGAGATGGCGCGAAGTCGGCCATGCGAGAGAGAACGCAGTCCGGAGCGAGGATGCCAAGCATGCCATCGCCGCTCCGCAACGGGAAACGCCTTTGTCGTCACCTCCACTAGCTGGTAGCGACAAGCTTACGGATGGCGTCGATCATCTGGCTTCCATCCGTCGGTTTGCCGAGGTTGACCGCATTGGCGAGAATGGGAAAGGGCGCAAGCTCGTGGGCGGGTGAGGCGGTCGCGATAACGAAGGGAACATTCAGTTTCGCAAGCTCGCGTGCGACCGGGGTGACGTTCTCCCGCCCGAGATGGACGTCGAGCACGGCCGCGTGTGGCCGCGCTGCTTCAAGCAAATCGAGGGCGTCCTGAACCGAAGAAGCAGGCCCAAGTACCTCAAACCCAGCATCCACCAGGACGCGTCGAAGGTCGTCCGCAATAAAGAATTCGTCCTCAACGACAAGGACGGCTGTCCGCCCTTGGGGTTTCTCTCGCTTGGGATCTCTCACGTGTCCTCACACCGGGATCTTGATCACCGCAGCCAAACCTTCAGTCCTGTAAAACAGTTCCGCCGATCCAGCGATATGTGCTCCGAGGCCTTCAATTAGCTCGGTTCCGTAACCTTTCCGCTTGGGGGCGGAAACCGACGGGCCGCCTTCCTCTTGCCATTGGCAGGCGAGCAGTTGACGACCATTTGGTCCGGTCTCCATACACCAGCTCACACGAATGCGCCCCGCCGAGGTGGAAATGGCACCATGCTTGACAGCATTCGTGGCAAGCTCATGAAAAATCATGCTCACTGGAAGCACCTTTGCGCTCGGCATCTCCACGGCCGGGCCGGAGCATTCCAGCCGTTCCGAAACGGTGGTGCCGACCGCCTGTGTCACAAGGAACTCGAAATCGGCCGTTTTAGCGCGCGCGGCGATGTCCTGCGCCTTGAACGTGGCGTCCAGCCGCCCGACAAGCGCCTCCTTGAAAATCGCCACCGCGGGCTGGTCGGCACGCGTGTTAATAACCACCGACCGCACGACCGCCGCCATGTTTTTCATCCGATGGCGCATTTCCGCGACGATGAAATCCATTTCGGCATCATGACGGTGGCGCTCTGTCACGTCGTCGAAGATGATCAGGATGTTGGGACTATTGTCGTTCGGATGCAGGAGGCGGCGGGCGTCAATGAGAAAGGTGCGGGGCCCGATCGCGGGGAAATGGTGCGTCACCTCGAAACCAATGACGGCGGCCGCCCGCGGAATGACCGCCGAGATGAGCTGCCGCAGCTCGGGAATATCCCACTGCCCATTGCCGAGGCCGAAGAAGCTCTGCCCGATGATGTCGTCCCGCTCGACCTTGAATGCCTTGATGAACGCATTGTTGGCCGTAGTGACACAGAAGTTCTCATCGATGACGACGACAGGCTGTGTCATCGTGTCGACAACGCCCTGAGCCTGGACGTGTCCCGTCTTCATCAGGCGGTATAGGTCTTCAAGCTGCATCTGCGTCATCCTCGGCAATTGTGGTCTATCCATCTGCGGATCACACGGCGAACTTATTGATTGGAATTGGTGATACGCGTGATCAGTTCCATCAGCGCGACCTCGTCGTATGGCTTCTGAAGCACAGGATGGTTGTAGCGGCCATCGACCTCAGCCTCGCCGAAGCCAGTCGAGAAGATGAATCTCTTGCCGAGCTCAACGAGTTTGTCCGCGACGGGAAAGGTCATTTCCGACCCGAGCTTCAGATCGAGCACGGCGACATCGAAGTCAAGCGAGCCGACCATGTCCAGCGCCTCGTCGAGGCGTCCGGCGATACCGACGACCTCATGGCCAATTTCAGCGAGCATTGCTTCAAGCGTCACCGCTATCAGCATCTCATCTTCGATAATAAGGATACGCGTCACGGGTATCTATCTCAGGTCAGCACCCCGAGGATCGAGATGGCTTTCACCGCGGCTGGCGCCGCTTCAGGTGCACAATTGCAGATGTGTGGCGCCCTGTCCATGAAGGCCCAGAAATGTACGGCAGCAGACAATGACTCGCCGCGGCGCCGCCATGACGCGACGCCCACTGCTTCGGGTTCGAACTAGCTCTCCATCCCAAATTGTTCTCGATCGGCCGCCGGGGAACTAACTACGGAAGGGTTCGTTCATTTGATCATCGACCCAGCGCGCGTCGACCGGATGGCGAGATCCCTGCTAACGCGCATTATGCCAAGCGCACAAGATGCTCGCTGGTGAACTCATCAATTGTCGAAATGCCGAGGAGCGCCATATTCCGATGAAGTTTGGCGTGGAAAATCTCTGCTGCTTTCATGACACCGGGCAGTCCGCTAACCGAGGCCGCGTAAAGGAAGGGGGCGGCCGACAAAAACGAAGTGCGCACCGAGAGCGAGCGCTTTCATGACATCGGTACCACGTCGAAATTCACCGTCGACCATTACTGCCCGCCAACACGTTCAAAGATCGCTGGGAGTGCGGCCAGAGGCGATATGGCACCATCGAGCTGCCGTCCGCCGTGGTTCGAGACGATCACTCCGTCGGCGCCTACCGGCGGCGCAGGAACTGGGAACGCCCAAAGTTGCCTCGCCTTGCATTGAGCGACGCAAGCACCGTGGTTTGTGCTGATGGCGCCGACGCACGACCGCGAGGAACAGGTCCACAAGCGGTAGCTTTTCTCTCCCGCCACCGTACTACTACCGGCGCATCGCCAAAAGATGTTCTTGTCTGCCGAGCGACAACAATTGAGGCTTCGGCCGGGCATTGCAGCTTTGTCTCAGTGTGTGCTGCCTGCTGGCGCTTTCTCCGTCGCCATGACGATGCCGGCGTAGTGGACGGGATTGTCATTGCGATCCCTGAAACAGCGACCAAATGCCGAAACATGAATGTATGAGCCATCTGCCTTGCGTGATCGATATTCTTGCACCGTCGGGTGTTCCGCAATGATGGCGTCGTTTATCTGCTTGGCCAATGTCGGTGCATCGTCCGGATGCACGCGATCAAGATAGGTCTGGACGGGCAGTCCACGTTCGGTTTCAACCGGGTCGAGACCGAAAAGCTCGGCCAGCGCGCTGTCGGCGTAGACAAGGTTGCTATTCAGATCCCAGGTGAACAACCCTGCATCCGGCATTCGCTCAGTCGAGATTTGCGTAAGAAACAGCCGCTCCGCGCGCCGTACCATGGTTCCTCCCATTCAAAAGCCTCCACCAGAATGGACCCGCACCGAGTATCCATGCAAGCTGTCTTTTGAGAGGATCGCCTACGTCCAGAGGTTTAAAGGAGGGATTGATCCTCTCACAATGCTTAACGCCAGGCCTACTAAAGCGCCCCTTGCCATGGAAGGCAGGTTTTGTCTGCCGACGCGGATCGCTCTGCGGCAACGACTAGCCCGAAGCTTTGCCCCGCCAAGAATCACGGTCTGACGGTGTTCGCCAGCAGGGTTCATAGTGAACGAGTAATAAAGTCATGTTCGGGGGCCTCTGATCGGCTGCCCGGCCATCTCCCGAACAGCGCACGAAGCCGAAATCACGCGGGGTAACTTTTCGTTTCTCGTCATTGTTCAATCCTCCTCACCGCGAATATCTCAGAGCCCCTTCAGTTGCCACCCGCCGCAAGAGACAGTCCGGCGGGATCATCGCCGACCTATGTACGATATCGTACGGGTGTTCCTGGTTGACCTCCGGTACCGCAGAGCTAGGATCAGAAAGAAGGCGACGCAGACCGCCGGAGGCATATTAAACCTATCTACGCCTTTAAAAAATGTCCGGCGCGGCACCGCACGTGCGGCTCGCGCTCCAAACTTGAAACTTTCGGTATCCTGAGCGGTTCTAGGGAAATCTAGCAAAGCAATCTGCCGCGCGTAGCCGGCACGTTCAACCGGAGTAACGAATGTCCCTCTCGAATGCCCAAGCCCTCAATCCAAATGAACTGAAGCTTGTCACCAAGGTGGTGTCGAAGTGGTGCCATAAATATCACGTGTCCCCGAATAGTGATCTGGGAAAAGCTGTCATGGCGGCAGCGATCGAACGTGTTCTGGCTGGCGAACACTCAGCAGTTATTTTAGGCGAAGCTATTCGGTCCCATATGGCGATTCGGCATTATCAGCAACCGTGGGAATGACCACGGTCGGTTGAGTTCCGCGCATCCAACGCGTACTGAGGCTAGACGTCGATGTAACAGCCCCGCCGCTCATCGGTGGCGTAAACGTCGCAGGCCGCTGAGGCGCACACATCGCGGCCGGACGATGCGTCGACGTTGTGACCTAAACCCTACGTAGGCTGCCATCGACTTTGTCGCGCATCAACCAAGAAAGCCGGTAAAAACAGTCAGGCATGTGACGGTATGTTTGTCGGAATATGTATCGTCCGTGGCACAGGTCGTTCAGGATCGGCGCAGGGCCAGGCCGCCAAGAGGCCTCTTGTGCTACACCAGTCCACGCCGCGTTGCGACTGCTTCGGTGTTTCTGCTCCACCTGGCGCTCTCTTCCCCGCAACATCGTGGAAACCGCCGCCGACGCAGAGCTTCGGACGCAGATCGGCTCCCTGGAGCGACAGCAGGGGGCGTTCGACGTGGTCATTCGAACCTATGAGCCGGACTACACGCTGCGCCAACCGGAATGCCTCGACTCATCACGCGCCGCAAGCGCCAAGACGTCGACGAAGTCTTAGAACTCCTGAAGGACATTGATCGTCGTGACTTCGTCTTGCGCACATTGCGCGAGGCACGTCGGCCGATCACGACGGCGGAATGTGCCTGTGCCTTCGCCCGTGAGACCGGACTTCAGGAAGATGACGCCAGGTGGCGGCGTAGCAGCCTCCTGTCGGCATCTCCGCTTTTCAACCACCACGGCGTCACCTCACGGGAGATGATGACGATGACGCAGTGGATCAGCGGGTCGCCGAAAACCGTGGCATCGTAACCCTCGCTCGCCAGCATCATCAAACGGATGGCCGCAAGAGGCGTCTCCATGTCGTCGATAGCATCCTGCTGTGCCTTGATGAGTCACAGATCGAGGAAGTCCTCGCGACGGCAGGCGGACGACACTGGACGTCGCGACTTCGACCGTCCTACGAGACGAGGTCGGGTGGATGTCGTCCCTGCCAAGAGCCGCACAGGTTCCTTGATGTCTTCCGGGACATCGCGAAGTGGATCATTCCCCAGAGCGGCATGCCGTTGTCGACATGCCGGTTGTTCTCGCGCCAGGCGATCTCGGCGCCGTACCAGTCGAGGTGCGCACGGAGAAGCGGTGATGGATGCCGACGTAGGCCCGTTGGATGCAGTTGAAGAAGCTCTCGACATGGTTCTGGTACTCCTTGCTGTGGTTGACCCGAAAGAGTTCCTGCAGGCCGGCCATGGATGCGCGATCCCTTTCCCTCGTGCTTCTTGACGAACTGAATTTTGTCGGCAACTTGATCCGGGGATGTTTCCCGCGATCCGCGTCGGTGGCAGCCACACCCCCGCGCCAACTCTGGTCACTTGTGAACCAGCCGCGACCTGCTGCTGGCTCGCCAAGGCGCGATCTGGTCTATTTGTTGAGAGCCTTCGCCATTTGCAGGTGGTGTTCTAATGCCGGGCGCGTTTTTGCTGCCCAGGCCTTGAGATCGGCGTTGTCCCCTTCATCACCGTACCGCTTGAACAGGTCTACGGCCATTTCATGGGCTTCCTCCTGATCGGCATGATATTGTTTCACAAAGTCATCACCATTCAGCTTCTGGAGCTTATCGAGCATGCTATGTTGTGATTTGCTCATATCGGTGGGGAGCGTTGCCTTCACCTTGCCCCCGCTCACGAGTGCCTTGAGCTCCTCAGAGGTCCTTTGATGATCAGTAACCATCTGTTGAGCAAAGGTCTTCGTGGCATTGTCTGCGCGTTCCAGAGCAAGTTTGCTGGAGGCAATTTCGAACATATCGCTCGCGGCGGCCTCTGTGACGAAGTCCTCAGTCTTTGGGGCTACACCGATCAGGGAATTCACGCCGGTTTTTTCCGCCGCGGACTGGCCAAAGGCGGAAGATGCGAGCGCGATGGCGAATCCGCTGGCGATGAGAAGGTGTTTCATGTCGTCCTCCTGGACAGTTGAGAAGAAATTCTCAAACCCAATCAGGATGGGAATGTTCCAGAACAGCCGATAGCGCAAGAATGATGCGAAACGCCTTTGTAACCAAGACAAAGACCTTCGCCCGACTAGACCCAGTCCTTTTTCAGGTCGGATCTGCCCCCATGACCAGGCCTTCGATATCATGCTTTTGAATGATCGGCTGCAAGTCATCCACGACACGGCAAACAAGATGGTCTCGGGCGATGGGGGGAAGTGTGTCGTACCACTCGCGCGTGACCATCATGTCATGAAGTTCCGCGTGGCCGGCACCGGGCGCATCGACACCGAGTACCATGACGGGACGAGCGATCGGAGACCCATGCTCCGTGCCTCGATGGACCGTTAGTGCGGATCTGCAAGAAATGTCACCGCGGTTGGGATACTTGCGGGTCGCGCGCTCCTGAAATCTTGCCCACTCGGATTTGTCCGGAAACATTTCATGTTTCCATTCTCTGCCGTCATCATACTGCGTACCGGGAGCTATTTCGAATGGCCCCATATCTTCCGTCACATCGACACCGGTGAGATTGAAGGCAAGTGAAGTAATTTTCCGATCGCGATACGTATCGATAGGCGACGGAAAATCACGATGCCAGGGCTGATACTTGGCGCCTTGGAAGGGGACGTCGAGCCCAATCTCGACGATTTGGTAGTCTTGACCGAGCACAGCGGTACACATGCCAACAAGCCAGGGATGCGTGACAAGGTCAACAAACCCTCGGAAGTTCTGGGGATGGATCTCGACATACCATCTTCTGGGGCCCCGACCGACCGCGCCGCCGGGTCTCTGGATTGCCTCCCAGAAAGCCGTCATCATGTCCTCGCGCATGTCGTCGGCCCAGTCGCGGCTGAACGCGCCTTTCAGCCCGGTAATTCCGTCGTTGCGCAGGTCGGCAATGTTGGATTCCAAGTCGAAATGGTCGTCACCTGCCATCGGAATTCCTCCTCCTTGTCCAAGTGGGAGAGTAAGATTACTAATAATTTCTATCAACCGTATATTATTAGGGCACGATGAAGCAACGCAAGGTAACGACCTTGCGACGAGTTACAATGGCAGATGTGCACGGGCAGCGACCTGTCCCCAGCCGACCGGATTGGGGCGACGAAGGCCCTCATTGACTAAGGTCACGAACGGATCGCAACCCTCACCGGCGAAAAGCTCGGGGATGTCACGACTGATCGCCTGCGAATCAGCGTCGTGGCGCTTCACGTCGCGGCGGAGTAATCCCAGCTGAAATGGCTGACGTTGCGATGAATCGTGACAAGCAATCTCTTAGATCATGATCTCACCGCCGGTCACCGGAACAACAGCGCCTGTCATGTAGCTTCCAAGATCGGAGGCAAGGAGAACATACGCGCCCGCCAATTCAGCTGGCTGGCCGGCGCGCTTTAAAAGCGTCTGCTCACCAAACTTCGAAGCCTTTTCGACGGGCATCGTCGAAGGAATGAGCGGTGTCCAGATGGGGCCCGGTGCGACCGCATTCACTCGAATGCCTTTCTCGGCGACCATCTCCGCGAGCGCTGCGGTGAAGTTCGAAATGGCGCCCTTCGTGGAGGCATAGGCGAGAAGCTGGGAAGAGGGTTGTCTGGATTGAATTGATGTCGTGTTTATGATGGCGCTCCCCTTCCTCATGTGTGGGATCGCGGCTTTCGACAAAAAGAAGGGAGCGTAGATATTGGTCCTGAACGTTTCGTCCCACTCCTCTTCCCTAATATCGGCAATGTCGGCGTATGTCCGCTGGAAAGCCGCGTTGTTGACCAGTATGTCGATCCGCCCTAATTCACCAACCGTACGGCTGACAAGCTCCTGGCAATGAGCCTCCGACTTGATGTCGCCTGCCATCAGGACGGCCTTGCGGCCCGCCTCTCTGACCCATCTTTCAGTGTCTCGAGCGTCATCATCTTCGCTCAGATAGGAGATCACCACGTCTGCTCCTTCGCGCGCAAATGCGATTGCCACAGCTTTCCCGATCCCGGAATCTGCGCCCGTGATGAGCGCAACCTTCCCTTCAAGCCTGCCAGTTCCTTTGTAGTCGTGCTCACCATGATCCGGACGCGGTTGCATGTCGGCTGTTCTGCCTGGCGGCTTCTGCTGTTGCTTGGGAAATGGTGGTAGCGGTCTACGGGCGTGAGTCATTGCGATATCCTCGTTGAATACTCTGGCGATTAACCGCCATAAAGGGGAACAGTTCCCTTCTCGTGTGCGGACCTCGCAACCTGGCGCGGGATAGCATCTCGCCTCTAACGTTGTCCGAGGCAGCGCCAACTGGCCCGCGCGTCCGGAACCTTCTTCGCCGGGAAAGGTTTTCAAAGTCTCAATTCGAACGGATCCGTCACCGATGTCCAGCGACAACATATTGACCGCTTCCATTGACGATTTTGCCAGCAGGCTTGCAGCCATGATTGATGACGAGCTGTACCAGACTATGGAGCTTCTCGAGGTAATGAGCGAGGCGCCAAAGCGCGGCGATGTCGACGAAATTCTTGCGAGGATAGCGTTGACCGAAACCGAGATAGAACGACGTCAGCCCGGACAACTCATGCGGCCATACCTGGATTGGAAGGTAAGTAAACTCGGCCCGTAAACGCCAGCGGCCCGACCTTCTTTTAGAGGGAACTGTCTGGCTGCTTGGTCGTTTGTCTCGCAGTCCCAACCCGATGGAGAAAAGAATGGATTGGAACCGCATAGAAGGAAACTGGAAGCAGGCCAAAGGCAAAGTCAAGGAGCAGTGGGGAAAGCTCACGGATGACGACCTCGACCAAATTGCTGGCAAGCGCGACCAACTCGAAGGAAAAATCCAGGAGCGCTACGGGCTGGAACGTGACCGCGCCCGGCAGGATATCGATGATTGGTATGGCAGGCAAACCTGGTGATAAATCAATCGACGGCCCGGACCCCAGTCCGGGCCGTCATGCATAGAGACGGCGCCCCCGTTGATATTCCATTACTGTCTCAATCCGTCTTGAGAAGGATCAGAACGTGATCGCCATCGACGTGTGTGACGACGTCGCCGTCCTCGGTGACAAACCGCGTGTCGCCGTAGTGCTCGAAGTCCGGCAGGAACTTCTGCGCCGAGCGCATTTGTTCGATGGCGATACGCAAATTTTCTGCCCGGATCCTATGGGGCAAGCGTTGGAAAATGGACACCGGCTGATCTCCTGAGGCAATCCAGAAATAATTAAGCATGCCCGCTCGGTTGCAATCCCTTCAATGTGAGTAAACAGGGCTAACCCGGAGAACCTTTGGGCGTAACCACCCGACGGTTCGCTCCCGTGTCACTCGAAATGCGTAGGTGTTGCATCGCTCATAAGAGCCCGAGCGCGCGGTTGCCTGACGATTGAGTCGTGAGGAGAGAGGCCCTGCCGGGCTGCATCGCTCTACCTTCGTGCATTGCTCGCTGCATCCCGGATGCATCCTTCCGGCGCCAGCTGCGTTATTGGGAGGATCGGCGGAGTGAAGCATCATGAGACAACCAATCCTCAGCAAATCGGGCAACTCGATAACGGCAAGCCTGTTTGCGTTGGCAGCCGGAGCTGTGTTGTTGAAAGCCTTCGCGGAACGCAAGGAACCGGAACCTCCAGGTACACCGCATGACGATCCGATCGATGTGCGGGGGCGCAAGGCTGAGGTTCCCGAAGACATCCCCAGAAAGGGATTGCGTGACGTATTCTGGCGGGTTGTCGGCAAGATCTCGAGCCATCGCATCACCCTCATCGCCGCAGGTGTGTCGTTTTATCTGCTACTCGCCATTTTCCCGGCGCTTGGCGCCGTCGTCTCACTTTACGGGCTCGCTGCCGATCCTATCACGATATCCGACCACCTGAGAGAGCTTTCGTGGGTACTTCCGCCTGGAGCTTTTGATCTCATAGCTGAGCAAATCAAGAGTATCGTACAGCGCGGAACAAGCACGCTGGGCATAGCATTCTTTGTGAGCTTGGCCATCGCATTGTGGAGCACCCATAACGGAACACTTGCGGTGTTTGACGCCATGAACGTGGCGTACGAAGAGAACGAAAAGCGCGGGTTCGTCAGGCTGAATCTCGTCGCCCTTTGCTTCACTTTGTGCGCCGTCGTTGCGGCGCTGCTCATGATTTTTCTGGTTGCCATCATGCCCCTTGCTTTATCCTTCATGTGGATTGATGCATTTAAGGAACAGATTGTCCTGTTGATGCGTTGGCCCGTACTCTTGCTTCTTGTCATCGCCGCATCGACAGCAATCTATAGGTTTGGTCCAAGCCGCGCGCCAGCCCGCGTGAGATGGATGACATGGGGAGCCGGCTTTACAGCGATCGACTGGTTTGTCATGTCCGCTGCCTTTGCCTTCTATCTGAACCACTTTGCCAACTACAGTGCGACCTATGGCACGTTGGGAGCTTTGATAGGCTTTCTCATGTGGATGTGGTTGTCAGTCGTGATCCTGATTCTCGGCGCGGCATTAAACGCGGAGCTCGAGCACCAGACGGAAATTGACACCACGACGGGACGACCATTGCCTATGGGCGCGCGCGGAGCTTATGTCGCCGATACTGTCGGTGAAGTGCAAGATTGATCAGTTTGAGTTGCGTGGCTCGAAAACCAACAAACATTTCCGAACCAACATGTCACACGGGGGTAGTTCACCGAGCTGGCAAGTGGCCTTTATCTGGCGCGATGGGCTTTTTTTGCACCATCATCTGCTAGGCGTATCAAACCCGCAATCCAGCGATGGTCGAGAGGTTGACTCCGTGTGCCGCTCGGTCGAAAAGACTTGTGGCTATAGAGGGAGATAACTGATGGCTGACGACAATAATGGAAGTTCGACGAGCGAGGTTGTTAACGCAACCGCTCCTGCAGAAATGCCGGCTCCGAAAAAACAGCGCGGCCCGCGCAAGAAGATCACCACAGAAGCAGCCGGTTCAGCTGTTCCTGTTGCCAAGTCACCGAAGGGCACGCGCCAGAAGCGCAGCGAGCTGATCAGCGAAACAAAGCCAGCTTCCGTCGAGGCAGCCGCCCCGGCAAAGGGCCTGGTGCCGACCGGCGTCCGGGGCCCGCGGAAATACGGTGCGGCAAAACAGGCAAAGAAAACCGGCACGGTGGTCGCTACGGCAGTTGACGAAGTGGCCGATCTTCTTCAGCTCGAGGAAGAGAACAAGCGTCTGCGCAAGACACTCGCAGAAAAACTGCGGGCGGAAAATGCCGATCTTCGCAAGCGGCTCGGGATCGCTTGATCGCAAAACATAGTGAGAAACGCGTAACAGCGCCTCGCACTCTCATTAGAACAAAGTTGCCGGACTCGGTCAACGGGCCCGGCTCGCAACTGCGGCAACGTCGCCGTCGGTCTGCCCGAGATTGAAGCATTATGAAATCACCCTGGAAATATCTGACACAATTGACATCCCGAAAGCGGCCGGCCGATTACGAAGATAGGTCACTCGACGACAGTCCCGGACAAAGGGCGGAGGAAGGCGAGGCACTTCAGTCATCGGGGGAGGTCGAAGCCACACTGCCATCTGGAACGGCCGATGGAGACGAGCCGCTATCTGATCCGGAGATGGACGTCGGCACCCCGTTTGAAACCAAAGATGACTTGGACGTCGCGACATCACACCTGTCAGATGGGGCCGATGGGAATGATCGACTGGTGTCCAAAAGCCGCAATGACGACACTGTGGACAAGCCGACACCGGTGTCGGTGAGCGATGCAAAGAGCGAAATCGTCCATCCGTTGCGACCGACGCGAGCAGGGCGGCCAAAGAAAAACCACGCAAAGGTGGTTGCTAAGACCACGTCCTCATTAGATAAGGGGCAAACAGAATCGCCCATCCCGCCCGCTCCGACCGTCGTCGACCACGGTACGGAGCTGGATCGGGAGATCAAGCATTTGAGAAACGAATTGGCTGAACGGCTGCGTTTGCAGAATGCTCAGCTCAGGGCGATGCTTGAGCGATTCGAATGACCATATTGCAGAGTGGACAATTATGAAAACACAGTCGCGCACGTTTGTTGTAGAATTCAAATCATCGCGTCGCCGTCCGAAGGATCAGGCGAAATCGATTTGGGGAAACACCGATCTCAAGGCCATGGCACGTGAGACGGAAGCCGATGCTCCGCATCTGTTCGAGCCGGTAGTGCCGGCGTTGCAGACTGGACCAGAGCAAAAGCATGAACCAGTAGAAAGCCCAACACCAGTCGAAACTGTCGCCTTGGATCAGGACCACAAGACGCAACCCCTACCGTCCGATGCGCCGGTTGAAGCGGCGACACAATTTGAACCAGATGCAGCAGTGGCAGTGACAGTGCATCCGGAGGTGCCATCCACGACACCGCCGCGAAAGCAGCGCAAATTGCGCTCCCGTCCAGCACGCACAGCAAACGCCGGTGGCCGCAAGGCGCCAGTCGTTGCGGCGGCCGTTCAGCCCGACGATCTTGTCGCGCTTGAGGATGAAAACAAGAGGCTCAAAGCGCTGATGACAGTACATCTGCGCCAACAGAACACTGCGCTTCGGGATATGCTCCTGCGTTTCGCGGACAGGGCTGCCTAGATCGGCGACGTTGCGACCGGGGGATTTTCCCTCCTGGGCAGGCTGCCACAGTCGTCCAACCGCTCTTGGCAAGGGGGATGGACCACGCTGCTTTGTTCCTTCGCTGTCTAAGGGGAGCGGGGTTCCCTGCCGTTCAAAATTCGATCGCGTTATACTGCACTGGATTTCGACGAACGAGCGCTCTCAGCGAAGTGCGACCAGCAGCGTACAGCGGCTCGGACCTGTTCTATGATATCATTTGCAGCTTGATCGGAAACTGACGCTCCCGGGAAATCGTCAGCAAATGGTCCTGCCCGGACTTTGCCTTCTCCTGCGACAACCGTGCTATGCTCGCCGCCCGGCCCCGACGAAAAGGTAAGATCGTAAGCCGGCGACAGTGACCATCGACCTTCGACGTTCATGAGGAACGCGTGGTTCTCTGCCGGATCTCGCGATCTTTCGCGTAAACGTTAATGACTATGTTTGAAACATTCGCAGGAAAGCGCCACTGTCCCGGGTGATCATAAGCGTAAGCTTGTGAAGGTGGTCGTAGTCTAATGAGGCCTCGCGGTGGCTTGAGCCGCTTGTCGGATGAGATGGCGCCTCTGCATCCATAGGTAAGCCTTCCCAACAGAGAGGCGGCCTCCTTTGGTCGAACGCCCGAAGGTGCGTCACTACCTGTTACCTACATAAAAGCATTTCGGTAATCATCCGACTGCAATAGATCGTGACATTTAATTCGTTTTTTATTGCTGGACGGTCTCTATCGGGGTTGTTATGCTGCTCTGCACAATAGAGACGAGGGCGCCTTTCTTCGAGAAACCTCAATCGCTCTATTGTTGCACTTGCTATTGGGGCCTTTGTTCGGTGTTGCCCGAAAGAATCGTGGCTGCACCCGTGGAAGGTTGTGAAACGGGAGCGTTCGGTGGAGCAGATCTATATTTCAAATCAGTACGCCGACTTGAATCCAACATGGCATGAAGAAGATTCACCATGGAAAGCTGCACAAATCTCCAAGATCATCGACAAGAACAGGATCAGCTTTTCCAGTCTCTGCGAGGTTGGTTGCGGTACCGGCGAGATCCTGCTCAACCTGGCCCGAACCTACCCCCAGGCAAAATTTGACGGCTATGAGGTCGCCCCCCACGCCTTTCAAAGGGCCAGCCTGAAAACGACGAGCAATGTTTCCTTCCATCTGAAAGATATTCTCCAGGAACCGGACCTACACTACGATGTTCTCGTCATCGCCGACGTGATCGAGCACGTGGAGGACTATCTTTCCTTCATCAAGGGTCTGCGTGGCCTTGCTCGCTACAAGATCTTCCACATCCCCCTGGATCTGTCGGTTCAGTCTGTCCTCAGAGGCTGGCCAATTACAAACCTTCGCAAGAACGTCGGCCATCTCCACTATTTCTTCAAGGATACGGCGCTCGCCAGCCTGACGGATTGCGGATATAGGATTGTCGATCATGCCTATACCGCAAGCCGCATCGAGCTGCCGAAACAGGCCTTCAGCAGCAGGCTAATGAGCCTGCCCAGAAAACTTCTGTTCCCCCTTAACCCTGACCTTACGGTCAGGGTCCTCGGAGGCTACTCTCTGCTTGTCCTGGCAGAATAGGATCGATCGGCGGTCAATCAGCTGCGGCCGAACTCGTCGACGATACGGATGATATCGTCTTCGCCGAGATAGGATCCTGTCTGGACTTCGATCAGCTCGAGCATGATCTTGCCCGGGTTGGCCAGGCGATGGATTTCGCCGAGCGGGATGTAGACGGATTCGTTCTCTCTCAGCATCTGCACGTTCTCGCCGATGGTCACCTCGGCCGTGCCCTTGACGACGATCCAATGCTCGGAGCGGTGGTGGTGCTTCTGTAGTGACAGTTTCTTGCCCGGCGTGACGAAGATGCGTTTCACCTGGAAGCGGTCGCCGTTCAGCACCGAGGTATAGCCGCCCCAAGGCCGATAGGAGGTCGGATGGGTCTCGGTCAGCTGCGATGTCTTAGGCGCGGCGGCGAGCATCTTCACGAGGTTCCCGACGTCCTGGCTGTCCTGCAGTCGGCCGACATACACGGCGTCCTCGCTGGCGATGACAGCGATATCGTCCATGCCCTGGACGGCGAGGTGTACACCATGTGTCATGATCAGCGAGTTCTTGGTGTTGACGACCGTCGTATTGCCGGCTGCCACATTGCCATATTCGTCGCGGCTACCGCTCTTCCAGACGGAATCCCAGCTGCCGAGGTCGGACCACTTGAACGGCGAGGGGACGACGGCGGCGTTGCTCGTCTTCTCCATGATCGCGTAGTCGATCGAGATGTTCGGGGCAGCGGAGAACGCTGCCTTGTCGAGACGGATGAAGTCGAGATCGGTCTTTGCGTTTTCAACGGCTTCATCAGCGGCCCTGATCGTCTCCGGAGCGTGGGTGCCCAACTCATCGAGCAGGCATGAGACCGAGAACATGAACATCCCGGAATTCCAATAAAACCCGCCTGTCGCCACCATATCCTCTGCCTTGTTGAGAGGTGGCTTCTCAATGAAGCGTGCTACCGTGCGGGCTCCTGT
This sequence comes from Rhizobium sp. BK176, assembly GCF_024808055.1. Lineage (NCBI taxonomy): Bacteria > Pseudomonadati > Pseudomonadota > Alphaproteobacteria > Hyphomicrobiales > Rhizobiaceae > Rhizobium > Rhizobium sp. BK176. Next base: position 163,648 of record NZ_JANUBV010000012.1, read on the forward strand.
CGCCAGCGCTTCGCCGCCTTCGATATAGCCGTAACCTGTAGCCGGTTCGGTCGGCTGGATACCGAACGTCACCAGTTTGCCTTGGGCTGCCGTGGCGGCAGCGATGCGCACACAGTCGAAATAGGTGTCGTCGGCGACGATCTCGTAGTCGGAGCCGAGCACATGCATGATCGTGTTTCCATCGAAGCGTTTGCCGACAATGGCCGCTGCTGCAGCCACAGCTGCAGCGGTATTGCGGGCAACTGGCTCAAGCAGGATCGCGGCGAGGTCGATATCCAGTTCACGCGCCTGCTCGGCGACGAGAAACCGGAATTCTTCGTTCGTGAGCACGACAGGTGCATCGTAAAGCGCGGGATCGGACACGCGCTGAAGCGTCTCCTGGAACAATGTCTTATCGCCGATGAACTGGATGAACTGCTTAGGAGCTGCGGCACGCGATAGCGGCCACAGACGTGTGCCCCTGCCACCAGCCATGATTACGGGAACGATCTTCTGTGTCATTTGGTGTGTCCTCGAAAACTACCTTTGCTTTACCAATCAATTCGCCTGCGCCCACCACAGGATTCGTTCCAGGCCTGCATGTAGCAAGTCCTGAGCGGCTGCTTCGCTTTGCGCCTCCGCGTAGCAGCGCATTTCCGGAGCATTGCCGGAGGGGCGGAAATGAATGATTCGTCGGTCCTTCAGCGTGACACCCAGCCCGTCGATATCGCTGACGCTGCCAACTTTGCCGATCGGCTCCAGAAACGCCGCGAGGTTGGAAGACCCGGAACGGAGATGCGCCATCAAGCGGCCGCTGGTGTCGACCGGGAAATTCTCAAGCCGGCCGGCTGCGGCAAAAGGAAGGTGGAAGGACGCCGCAATCAGCGAAAGCGGTTGACGCTTCGTGGCGGCAAGAAAGAGGGTCGAAAGGATCGGCACGAAACAATCGCGCGTTGGCAGGGCGTCCAGCACGTGGCCGTTGACGTCAAATTCGCTTGCGGTCAGTACGCCGCCATTGGCTTCGAAACCCGCCACATGGTCCTGGCCGGCCGCAAGTGCGTCCTGCATCCCTGATATGACGAATGGAGAACCGACGCGCGTGCGAATGACGCTGAAGGCACCGGCGGTCTCCAGGCCGGAATTCGACGTCACGGGTGTCACGACAGTCGCTGCGCAGAGAAAGTTCGAGGCGATCAGCCCAAGCAGGTCGCCACGCAACGGCATGCCGGTTTCGTCGGCCACCAATGGGCGATCACCATCACCGTCCGCAGAAATTATGGCGTCAAGTCGATGATGTCTCGCCGCTTCCTTCAACTTGGCTATCGTCTCTTCAGAAACCGCTTCCGTGTCGACGGGAATGAATTCATCCGAGCGGTCAAACGGTACGACCGTCGCACCGAAATGCTCCAGGAGTTCCACCATCAGGTCACGGGCGACCGTGCTATGCTGGTAGACGCCGACCTTGAGGCCAGCAAGAGCGCCCGCGGGAAGAACAGTGGCGTTGCGTTGGCGAAAAACAGAGAGGCATTCCTCGGATCTGTCTTTCATCCTCGCACCTCTGGGGGAAAAGGTGAAACCGGCGCGATCGAATTCTGCCGCAAGAGCCGTGATCGCTGCCTCGTCCGTCTTGTCGATCTCACCGTCCGGCCGGTAGAACTTGATGCCATTGCGATCGGCCGGGATGTGCGAGCCCGTGACCATCAGGCTGGCCGCCTTTTTCTTCAATCCGTAAAGAGCGAGCGCCGGCGTTGGCACCGTACCGCAGTCGCGGACATCAAAGCCAAGGCTGGCAAGTGCCGCAGCACAGTTCCCGGCAATCTCGGGGCTGGAGTCCCTGAAGTCCTGGCCGATCAGAATGACGTCACCGCAGCCGGCCATTCCGATGTCGAGCAGGTAGCGACCGAAGGCAGAAGCATGAAGCGCCGAAGCCCGGCCCTTGAGGTCGACAGACAGGCCGCGAAGCCCGCTCGTTCCGAATTTCATTCCGATCTTCCTTCACGCATTCGACGCTGGACTCAACTGACAATTTCAAGGCCGCTGCCGGCACCAATACGTCTTGATGCAACCTTCGGCGCCGTTAGGTCACGGCCCCTTGCGAGCACCCGCCTCGCGCCAGATCAGGAAGAGCACACCTCCGACATAACCGACCTGCATCAGGATTATGCAAAGTACGCTATAGTAAAGCGCAAGCGCAATACTCCCGTAATGGTACCAACACAGGAGAAAAAATACGCATGAAGCGCAGAGCATGCGTAAATAAATGCCCGGGGCACGCATCAATTGGGTAAAACGCTTCATAATTAGTTACCCCTTCAAATGCAGGTTCACATAAGGAGAAAAGTTTTGCAAGCGCGAACATGTTCTACTGCAATGCACAAAAGCGGGTGTGATAAGCTGCAGACAGCTAGAGTTGATGCCGGCAAGGAAAGACATGTTGGACTACTGAAATATGACGGGGTCAGCGGCGACATTTCGACTTGGTCTATTCCTTTCTCGGTATATTCTTTTCAAGCACTGTTCCCACATATATGCTGCATTGCAGCGCCAGCTTATTAATGTATACCTCTATCAGAGGCGTCTAGACGTCAAGGAAATGCCACCGCATACCAGGCAAACGATCGGGCCTTCCTCAGCGCCAGGAAATACGAGGTTATCGACTATGGTTGAGTTCAAGGGACGTATGGGATGATAGAGCCCATCGGAATATTCACCGTCGCTCTCGGCCTCTATTGCCTGACGCGTGGATATGGGGCGACAGTCACCACCTTCATCGTCCTGACGCTCCTTGGATCCGCCGCGGCGTTGACGCTCGGCGGCTCCAGTGTGCCCCCGGCACATCTCTTTCTGCTGTTTGTTCTGATTGCTGCGCTGCGAACTCCTTCCCTGCCGGGTATGGCAATCAATGCCTTTCGTCTCGGCAAGCCTGCCTTCTGGTTGGCCGGACTTCTGCTCTACGGTGCGATCTCCGCCTATTTCTCTCCCAGACTGTTTGCGGGGATGAGCCATATCATTCCGCTGGGAGCATCCGAGTATCCCTCGACGGGCGGTACCGTTCCCCTTGGCCCCGTCTCCAGCAATCTCACGCAGACGATTTACCTCACCGCGGATCTTCTGTGCTTTGTCATCATCGCGTCCGTCTGTTCGACAAAGACCGGTTTTCGCGCGACGTTCAACGGGCTTCTCGCCTGGGCCGCGGTCAATGTGATGTTTGCACTGCTTGATCTGGCTACCAGCGCAACCGGCACGGAAGAGCTTCTTCAGTTCATGCGCAATGCCCAGTACACGTTCCATGACAGTGATACGATCAATGGCATGAAGCGGATCGTTGGATCATGGCCGGAAGCCTCGGCCTTCGCCGGGATGACGCTCGGTGCCCTCGGATTTACCGGCACGCTGTGGATTTGTGGTCGCTATCCCGGCACAACCGGTTTGCTCGCCCTCTGCTCGTTCGTGCTGATCATATTGTCAACATCCTCGACCGGTCTGATTGCCGCACCGATATGCCTATTCCTGCTCTATCTGACCGCGGTTTTGCGATGCGGGATCTCGCCCGAGAGTCGACGCAGCACGGGCGTCGTTCTGCTCGCCCCGCCGATTGCCCTTGGGTTGACATTGATCATCGTGCTCCAGGACAATCTCTTCCGTACCATCTATGACTACGTCGATTTGCTGGTCTTGAGCAAATCGACATCCGGCTCGGCGGTCGAGCGCGGATCCTGGAATCTTGCCGCCTGGCAGAACTTTACAGACTCCTTGGGTCTCGGAGTGGGTCTGGGCACCGCGCGCACCTCTAGCTTCCCGATGGCGCTGCTTTCCAACGTCGGCGTCCCCGGTACGGTATTTTTCCTGGTGTTCCTGCTGTCTGCGCTACGGCCTGGCATGTCGGCTCGCACCTTCGAATCCGACGTTCGTCTTGCAGCCTGCAACGGCTGTCTCGGATTGCTTGCCGGATCATTGGTGGCTGGGCCGACCGTCGATCTCGGTCTGCTCTTCTTTGTGCTCGCTGGCCTGACGGCCAGCCGTCCTCTTGCCAGACTGAAAGAGATCCCACTGTTGCCACTGCGGGGTAGTGGTGTCCTCGACAGAGCGGCCGAGGCACGCCATTCACATCCGCAATTGAGCTTGCATAGCCGCAAGCATCAAACGTAGACGCGAAAATAATCAACGCGCATATGGGTTAGAAGCTGCTCGGGCCCGAGACCCTGGGGGTAGGGAATGTCGGCGCTGAGCGCAAGGGTGAGCAGCGGCCAGAAAACATCCCCATCGACGTCGAGGTCAGGAGAACGGTGGATCGGCCAATTTGCTGTTTTGCCGGTGCGTGTATCGACGATTGGCTTTCGTTCGAAATAAGGCACACACTTGGTGTCATCGACGAGAATACCGTACCGTCTGTAGTCTCGCGTAACGTCGACAATTGTCGGCACGCCCGTACCCTCGTGATGCTCCCCGGGCTGGCCCCATTCGTGCAGATAGGTGCCGTACAATGTCGGTTCCCATCCTTTATGTTCCACGACATCGAGCTCGACGCTGGTCTTTGGAGCAAGAATACTGCGACCATTCATCAGCCAGAAAGCCGGCCAGGTCAGAGGATGGCTTGGAAACAGCATCCGCGCTTCGAAATAACCCCGCCGCCACCCCTTGGTGACGATCCCGTCTTTCCTGGCAGTCTGAATATTTCCCGAAATCCACTGATATTCCGGGTTGGTGTTTCCATAATAGGCCGGGACAGACATCGCAGCACCGATATACTTGGCCGATATCTGAAGTGCCTTGCCGTCTTCTGCACGGGAATCATCCACTATCTCGTAGGGGATAAAGCCTTCTTCACCTGTCCGCCTGGAAAAGGCCGAGCGACCGTAGAAACCGGTGTCCCAGGTGCCGGCCTTTGGCCCTGCGTGCCAGACAGACCAATCCAGTTGCAAAAAACTGTCCTCGAAGTCGAGGCGCCGATTGTCGGTCGGATCATCCGTGCCGGCAAAAGCCTGTCGCTGCGTGACACCCGCAATGGCAAGCGAGCCAGTGGCCGCGAGCAGCCGCCTTCGGGACATCTCATGTCTCGTCATCAAGGCCTCCTGAAATGCCCAACGCGATTAGCCTGCAGCAGCGCGCAGAGCCGTGGCATGCACCTCAACCACCTTCTCTTCGCTGTATTGGTCGATGAACGATTTCCTGAAGTCTGAATCACCTTTGGCCAAGATGATGTCATCGCAGTAATCGATCATCGCGGCGACAAGCGAGGGCCCGCCGTCCGGATCAACCAGGCGGCCGAGCCTGCCGTCCACAAGGATGTCGCTCGGGCCGAACTCGCAATCGGTGGCGATGACCGGGAGACCGAAACGCAGCGCTTCGCATATTGCCAGCGACCAACCCTCCCAGCGCGACGTCGACACATAAATGTCGCTTGTCGACAGCGCGGGATACGGATCATTGGGGTGGTGTTCTATTGAGACGACGTCTTGCAATTGGAGTCGCTCAATGTCGCGGCGCAGATCCTCTTCACCCGCCCCGTGCCCAACGATCTTCAGCCGTGTGTTCTTGCGCTGCTTGTAGACTTCGGCAAATGCGCGAACCAGGATGTCCTGGCCTTTCTGATGAGAAAATCGGCCAACATTGACAAAAGTCACGCATCCCGGCTCGCCACCTAAAGCCTCTGGTCTGTCAAATTTGCGAACCGGATTGGGTACCCAGCACTGCGGTACCTTGCTGCCAAACATCTCGCGAAAGGATGAAAGTTGGCGGGGCGAGGTTCCAAACACGTAAGCGGTGCGGCGAAGGAAAAACGTCTTCATCAAGAAAAACAGGATACGTGCCTTGAGATGGCTGCGTTCGCGCTTTGGGTTGCCATGCAAGTGGACGACAAAGTTTCTCTTTATGCCGAGGCAGGACGCCATCGCGATCACAGTAGGTTCGATCTGGGGAACAACGATGAGATCGTACTTCTTGCTCTTGATGACATCCCTGAAGGTTGTCATCAGCTGGAGCCTGCCCCGCGGTCGTCGATCAATCGTGTGATAGCTGCGCTCGGAGGGCCGATTATGATGTTCTGACGTGTAGAGAACGTCGATATTGAAGTCATCGGTGTAGCGTTCAGTCAGATTGCTGCAAATCGTGTCGACTACCCGCTCAATGCCCGCAAACGATTGGGTTCCCGGCTGGATGTAAAGAATTTTAAGAGCGGACCCGCGAGGGAAGGGATGCCTTTGTCCGAGCTTGGCGGCACTCATCTCCATAAGAGGGTCCTTTTTGGCGCCGCTTTGATCACAAGTGTTCGCTGTGGGCGGCATGAATAATGGGACTCTTGCGCGTTGCACAATAAGCGCCGCCCGTGTCACAGTATAATTGTGCGGTGCAGTGTAAAAAGCAATAGTAATTTTGGGGAGGAAGCCGAAGACCGGAACAATATCGCTACGCCTTTTAGATTAGCCGACTCGCTAATTTAGCAGGCGATTTTTAATTCGGAACCGGATAGTGTTCAATCCGTCGTATACTTCGATTCAATCTTCCGGTGCGCGCGGATCTCGTTGGCGCGCCGGACGTAGAGGAGATACAGCACGCCATGCGTGAAAATATAGCCCGCTTCCAGCACGGATGCGAGCGCCATGCTCAATCCGAGTGCCAGGAGGAATGGCATGCCTGCCACAACGCTAAAGATCGCATAGGCCGCCATAACAACCATAACGACCAGGGTGAAGACCAAAATAGGCATACGAAGCGCAGAAACTGCGCCTAGAACGAAACAAATTGCCAACGTCAAACCCATAAACGCTACCCCGACCGCCCGTACGTAACCGTACACAATCATCGGGCAAATAGCTAATATAGGCAAGCTAATATTCTCTTACACGAGAACTATTCACACTTTCGCCGAGCAAAGCCTTGCGCTAAGAGCGTTAGTTGCTGTCGGCAACGGAGGCCTGGGCGCCCCGCTGCCGCCGCTCGACGCGAATGACGTCACCTGGCAGAACAGGGTCATTATCGCTGACGATCAAGCTTTCATTGCTGCCGTCGACAACGCGGTTGATGCTTGTCGTGAAGGAATAGGTATCCTTGTCTTCCTCCAGTGCCGCTACGGCGGCAGGAGCGCGCACTTCCAGATTTCTGAGAAGATCGCTGGCGGTCTCGGTTTTCTTGGCGTTGGAGGCGAAACGGTCACGAAGCTCAGCGGCTTCAGTCAGCGCATTTATGCGATACCGGTTGCGAACATCACCAATATCCTGGTCGACCTTGGCAAGGTCCTGTTGCGTCTTCAGAATGGCGAGCGAGACGTCAAGGTTGCGGCTTTCGAGGTCGGCGAGATTTTGATTGGCGCCGAGCTGGCGCGCCGATACCGTCAATCCCTGCTGAACGAGTTTGTTGACGGAGCCGAGATCCTTGTTGGCCATATCGATCTGCTTTGCGAGCGATACGGCCTTTTCTTTCAGTGCGGAAATCTGATTGGCTGCCAGAACTTTTGCCTGGTTGAGGGAGCCGATCTCAGTCTCCATGGAGCGCAGGCGGGTCTCGAAGAGCGCTTGTTCCTCGGTCAGCATCCGCGCAACCCCGGGCTCCGCTTTTCGCGAGGTCAACTCGGCCGGAAACTTGATCTCGGGATCATTGTTGAGGATAGCGTCGATGCGCGCCTGGCGCGCCACCAGTTCGAGCCTTTCGGCCTCAAGCGCGCGTATTTCGCCGCGACCCGACAACGCGTCCCGCTGAAGGGTAATTAGGTTGGAGTCAACGGGCCCGATCCCGCCGGCCATGCTGACGGCCTGTACGACCGTGAGACCGGGGCTGAAGCTGTACTTGCCGGGCGTCGCGACCAGCCCGGTGACGAAGAACGGCCGATATGAAGCGATTTCGACCGAGGCGTTCGGCCTCTTTTGCAATCCAACCTGATTTTGCAGGCGCTCACCGATCGATTCAGAAACCTGTTCGAGCGTTTTGCCGGCCGCCGGAACCGTGCCGATGATCGGCAAGGAAAGATTGCCTGCAGCTGAAATAACGAATTCGCCGGTCAACGGCACCCATTCGAATGGAGCGCCGGTACTTGGGCGCCACTCGAAAACACGGATCCTGAGCACGTCCTGCGGTCCGAGCAGATAGTCCTGCGCTGCCGCCATGTGGCCGCACAGAGAAGCCACGACGGATACCGCCGCGAGGAGACAGGCTTTTGAACGGCGGCCGAGAAGACTTCTTATGGCGCGGACGTGGTGTTCGATGTTGAATGACATGCGTTGCTCCATGACAACCGTGTGCCAGGTTACCTTCAGGCCGAAACGGCAAGCTCGGTTCCTGTTGCGCGTTCGATAAAGGTGCGAAATCGGTTTATGAAAACTTCGCGGCGGAAATCAGCAGCGCGTGAAACGGCATCGCCCGGATTGAAGTCAAGTCTCTCCATCCGCTCGACGGCATCGATCAGTTCCTCGACAGCCTGGTTCTGGAAGAAGACACCGGTCTTGTTGCTAATAACAGTCTCGGTGGCTCCACCTCGTCCATAAGCGATGACGGGTCTTCCGCTGGCCATCGCCTCGACCGGTACGATTCCAAAGTCTTCCTCGCCCGGAAATATCAGCGCCTTGCAGCGAGCATAGTGGTGTCTGAGAGCATCGAAGGGTTGCGAACCGAGTATCGTGACAGTTGGGCCGGCGATCTTCCTGAGATGATCGAGCATCTCTCCGCCGCCGATGACGACGAGCTTGGCCTTGAGGCGGTTAAACGCTTCGACAGCAAGATCAGGTCTCTTGTAGCTGACGAGCTCCCCGACCATGAGGTGGTAATCGCCCAGTTCCGATGCTGGCACTGGCCGGAATGCACCGGTATCGACAGGGGGATGAATGACCGACGCTTCGCGCCGGTAATAGCTCCTGATGCGGTGAGCGACCGTCGTCGAATTGGCGACGAAATCATCGACCCGATTGGCGGTCGCAACGTCCCACGTCCGCAAGTAATGCGCCATGGGCGGCATCATCAGGCGGGTCATCAGTCCAGAACTCTCGTAGTACTTGTTGTACATGTTCCAGATGTAGCGCATCGGCGAATGGCAATAGCATACGTGCATCGCCGGCGAGGTCGGAATAATACCTTTGGCTGGCCCCGACTCGCTGCTAATCACAAGGTCGTAGGCACCAAGGTCAATCTGTTCGAGCGCCATCGGCATAAGCGGTAGATAGCGCTTGTACATCTTCCGCGCATAAGGCAACGAGCCGATGAACGTCGTCTGGATTCGATGCGACTTGAGCTTGTCGGAAATCACCCGCGGATCAAACACATGCGTATAAATATCCGCATTGGGGAATATGTCGCAAAGCGCCTCGAGTACCTTCTCGCCGCCACGCATGCCTACCAGCCAGTAATGTATGATTGCTACTCGCACGCAAAGCTCCACTAACTCGAATGGGTAACACGTATTACGGCGCGCAAAACGGGAAGGGAATCTATCTAGCTTTCGATATGTGTATTGCGAGACGCCAGATTAGTTCTATTGTGGAAATAAGACAACAAGTTCCAAGAAATACGTCTTATTTTCCGCATTGCACCCTTGAATAGTGCAGCGCAATAAATGTATTGTCAAATCGTTTAATACTTGTTAACGTTCTTGTGCTTGCCCGCTTGGGCAATTTCTGCACGTGCCCTGGACAGTTTTTATTACGTGGGAGTACGCGGATGAGGGAATTTGATCTCGGACGAGAGTTCGACGGCTTCGACAAGGGGCGGCACTCTCGAAGCGAGCGAATGCGGCCTTTCGAAAGGAAAAGACGAGGCACATCGTCAGCCGTTGCCGGAATTGCAAAATATGCCCTCGATGCGGTCCTTGCGGCAATAGGACTGATTGTCCTTATGCCGATGATCGCAATCTTGATGGGTACACTTCTCGTGCTGCAGGGAAGGCCAATCTTCATCGCGCATCGCCGCATTGGCAAGCATGGCGTGATGTTTCCCTGCCTGAAATTCCGCACCATGGTGGCTAACGCCGACGAGGTGCTGAAACGACACCTGGCTGCCAATCCGCACCACCGGGCGGAATGGAACGCCACCCGCAAGCTCCGGGATGATCCCCGCGTAACGCCATTCGGCGCACTTCTACGCAAGACCAGCATCGATGAAATTCCTCAACTCCTGAACGTGATCCAGGGGAAGATGAGTCTCGTCGGTCCGCGGCCGATCGTGGCAAGCGAGGCCGAACTTTACGGCGTGCACTACAGCGACTACATCCAGGTCCGCCCTGGACTGACCGGACTGTGGCAGGTGAGCGGTCGTAGCGACACGAGCTATGGCGAACGAGTGCAGCTCGACGTGCGCTACGTACGAGAGCAAAGCATCCTCGGCGACATTGCCATTCTGCTGAAAACCGTACCGGCAGTCCTTCGTTCTCGCGGCAGCTACTGAACGACAGCGGCGCGGCTGATACCCCGCGCCATTTCCCCTTTTCAGTCGTCGTCAGGTTGGCCGGCAGACAAGGGGAGATGCTATCGATGTGATTGCTCCGTGACAGTGCTTCAACGGGGCTGCGCTCGATCCATGTATTACGGAGGGAAGACATATTCTTGGTACATGTGATCAATACGATGCCTCGTCTCACGGCCTTGGGCGTGCGAGGAACCTGACATGAGCGCCTCCTTCGTCGTAAATGGCCGCTTCCTCACCCACAACGTGACCGGTGTACAACGCTATGCGCGCAATGTTGTGAGTGCGATGGATGGTTTCGACCGCGCTCGTCAATCCATCGTCCTGGCGCCGGCGGCGACCAAAAACCCAGGGTATTCTAACCTCGGATTCATCGCAAAAGGGGCACTGATGGGGCATGGATGGGAGCAGGTCGACCTGCCCATTCAGCTTGGAGGCCGTCGGCTTCTCAATCTCTGCAACACGGCGCCAGCAATCAAGAGTGATCAGATCGTCTGCATTCACGACGCCAATATCTTTGCTGCGCCTGCAAGCTATAGTCGGGGATTTCGTGCGGTCTATCACAACCTTCAGCCCATCCTTGCGCGCCGTTCTGCGCGGATTGCAACAGTATCCCATGCAGCCGCCAGGCAGATCGCCAGGCATCTGCCTGTTTCTCTCAATTCAATAGCTGTCCTGCCAAACGGCCACGAGCATGCGCTAAGTTGGGATCCCGGGCGCGCGACCTTAGCACCGGATTTACTCACGTCGCGCAACCACCGGCCTTATGTCCTGGTGCTTGGATCGAGAGCCCGTCACAAGAATGTCTCCCTGCTGATTAACATTGCCTCAGCCCTCGATCAAATGGGCGTCGATATCATCATTGCCGGTGGCGGCGATGGTATCTTCACGCAGGAAGCGCTGCAGGGAAGGGACAACGTCCAGCTGTGCGGCCGGGTATCGGACGACGACCTCGCCTATCTCCTTGATCGCGCGCTTTGCCTTGCCTTCCCGTCTTTGACCGAGGGGTTTGGCCTGCCGATCGTCGAGGCGATGGCCCGGGGCTGCCCGGTGATCTCGTCAAATTGCGCCAGCATGCCGGAGGTCTGCGGTGACGCAGCACTTCTTGCATCGCCTTTCGATCCAATCCAATGGATTGAGCATGTCCGATCGCTTCTGCAGTCGAAGGATCTCCGCGACGAACTCAAAGGGCGTGGCTTGGACAATGTCCGACGCTTTTCCTGGAAGCGGAGCGCCGAGGGATATCTGGATCTCCTTGAAAAACCCTCCGCAAGCCTTGCAACCCATCAGCCGCAGACGAGCCCGACACCGCGTATCGCTGCTGTTTTTGCAACCCGCGGCAGGCCCGACGTTGTGTCCGCAACAGTCAGACACTTCCTTGCTACGCAAACCCTGCAGCCAAGCTCCCTCATCATTTCATGCGTCGATGCGGCAGATGCAGGCAGCCTTGCCTTCCTGCCTGATGTCACGATCGTAACAGGTCCACCTGGTCTTTCGGCCCAGCGAAACACAGCCCTCGCACACCTTGATCAAGACACGGAAATCGTCGCGTTCTTCGATGATGATTTCGTTGCAGATCGAGATTGGCTTGCCGCTGCGGCCCGTGTCTTTCGAGATGAGAGCCAGGTCGTGAGCTTTACCGGTCATGTCGTCGCCGACGGCATCAAGGGACCTGGAATCCCGTTCGACGACGCTGTTCGTCTCGTTGAAACTGCAACCGTTCCAACCGGTGAATGGACCGAGCCTTATAGCCCCTATGGCTGCAACATGGCATTCCGTGTGGCAGCAATCGGAAATGTGCGGTTTGATGAACGTCTGGTGCTTTATGGTTGGCTGGAAGACCGCGATTTTGCAGCCGAGCTTGCGCGACGCGGTGGACGGCTGATCAAATGGTCCGGCGCATATGGTGTCCATATGGGTGTCAAGAGCGGGCGGGTCAGTGGCGAGCGCCTCGGATACTCGCAGGTTATCAACCCTCTTTACATGCGAGCGAAGGGGACGATGAGCCTGATCAAGGTCGCTGATCATGTCTTCCGCAATACGGCAAGCAACTTTGGTCGCGCGCTCTTTCCCGAGCCGTTCATCGACCGCAAGGGTCGCGCGAAGGGAAACCTGCTTGCACTTGCGGACGTTCTGCGCGGGCGGTTGGAACCCGAAAGAGCAGCGGAAATCGGAAGGCCAAATATAACCCCCAAGCCCGGTTGGAGGCAGGAGACACGATGATGTTCAACAGACCAAGGCCCCTTGATGCCAGCTCCCGATTGTGGCGCCTGGATGAGCCCCAGTCTGACAACTCGGCTGATGGCCCCCTTGTTCTCATCAGGTCGGTTATCGCACTTGCCTACCGCCATAAGGTCAGCCTGATCGCCTGCACCCTCCTGGGTCTTGCCTTGGCGGCCATATACGCGCGCTCGCTCCCGCCAACATACACCTCGACGGCAACCCTGCTCCTGGAACCGCGCCAATCCACGGTTTCCGGACAGGAATCGATCCAGCAGGGGTTCGACCTCAACCGCGCCGACAGCGAGTTGCAGACGATCCGCTCCGAACGGTTGCTTTCCTCCGTGTTTGAAAGTCTGGGTCTGAAAGACAGCCCGGAACTCGGGGCAAATCAGCCTGGTCCTGTCGAACGCCTCATTACGATCTTGGGTCCAAGCGACGCCTCATCGCAAACGGGCCTGGGGAAGGGGGCGCGCGAAGCGGTCAGCGGCGACCCCACTCTCGTAGACGAGGCCGAAAGAGCAGCCTTCCTGAATTTTGCAAAACGCCTCAATGCCCGTCGTGTGGGGCAATCATTCGTTATCGAAGTGGAGTATGCGTCCTCCGACCCCGCTCTGCCGTCACGGGTCGCAAACGGGGTGGTCTCCGGTTATATCTTCCAGGCGATCGCGTTCAAGGAGCAGATGGCCCGCGCCGGCACCGAGGCGCTGCAGAGCCGCCTGGATAGTCTTTCCGCGCAAATGGAGGCCGCCCGTTCCGCGATGCACGATGGATCTCTCCCTTCGATCCCCACACCTGACGCCGATGCCCGCGTCATCGGCGCCGCGCTTCCGCCTCTGGCGCCATCCGCGCCTCGTAAAACCCTGATCACAGCGCTCGGCGGCGTCCTTGGCCTGCTTGGAGGATTTGGCCTTGTCGCTGTCCGGATGGCACTCGACAGACGTGTTCGCGATGCGCGCGATCTTGCCCGCGATAGTGGACTTGCCTGCCTTGGCTCCATCCCGGTTGCCCCGGATTCCAACGGGGTTCCCTGGAACGTTGGCACGCGCGACGTGGGCTTCGTCAGCGCCATTCATGACTTGCGGACTTCGGTGGAGATTGCCTGTACCAGTCTGCGCAATGACAACAGTATCGCGATCGCGGTCGTTTCCTGGGCACCGGGTGCCGGCGTTACAATGATTTCGTCAAGTCTCGCACAGCTGATGAGCAGAAGCGGCCGCTATGTAACGCTGTTTCAGAATCCATCCGATACCAATATAACGGCCCAGACAGAGGTGTATACCTCCGCGACCGCTTCCCTTGCGGATGCTGCGTTCGCAGGGCTTCCCCTCGAACACATTTCGTTTCACCAGGTCGACGGTGTGGCCGTTCTGCCGATCCACTCGCGCGATACCAACGCGAACCTGTTTACCGACTTCCGCAATCCACGGGTTCAGCGGATCCTTGAGGCGACACGGCAAAAAGGGGACGTCATCCTCGACCTCCCGCCGCTTCAGGGCTCGATGGATGCGATGGCGCTCGCCGCCTATGCCGATGCTGTCATTATCGTCGCAAAGTGTGGAGAGACAACGATCGAAGAGGTCGTCGAGGCAATTCAACTCCTGCGTCGGTCCGGCGCCAATGTCGTCGGGACCGTCCTGAACAAGGGACGGCGATGACCGAAGAAGCCGGCATATCGCCTGGGCCGGCCAAGCTTCGTCTCGCCGTGATCATCGCGTGCTGGAACTATGCAGAGTATGTGGATGAGGCGATCAGGAGCGTCCTTGATCAGACGCATTGTGATTGCGAACTGATTGTCGTCGACGACGGTTCGACGGATGGATCGTGGGATGTCATTCAGCGCCACCCGGTAAGGGCTTACAAGATCGACAATTGTGGTCAGCGCGCCGCCTGCTCCTTCGGGGTGAGCAAGACGAGCGCACAGTTTGTGCTCTTCCTGGATGCTGATGACACCTTGGCCCCTGGCTCGCTTGAAACCATCCTGAGAGAACTGGATGACAATGTTGCAAAGCTTCAATTTCCGCTCGTTCGCACCGACCGAAACGGGCTTGTAATTGGTGATCCTGTTCCGAACCTGGCCTCGTTCCGCGATAACGGGAAACTCGCGAGAATCGTGCTCAAGAACGGGACCTACGCCAGCCCCCCGACATCAGGGAATGTCTTTCGCCGTGATCTCTGTGAGTTCCTCAAGGAGGCGACCTATGATCGTGCGGTTGATGGGATCCTGCTGTTTGCCGCGCCCTTCTTCGGGGACGTCGTCAGTCTGTCCACGCCGCTTGGTCGCTACCGGGTTCACGACCGAAACGATTCCGGTCTCGGGCGTCCGCTTGATGCGCAAATCCTGCGGCGGGAGATCGCCCGCTTTGCCGATAGAATGGGGCATCTGCGACGCATCCTTGACCGGATTGGCAGAGCAGCAGAACTCGTTCAAGTTGGCGAGACCCAGTACTTTCTCGAGCGCTCGATCTATCTCGCGATCGCTGAGGGTCACCGCGTTCCAGTGACGCTGTTGTGGCACCTGATCGGCAAAATTTGGGCGACCGGCAATTCGTTCAAAACCAGATCCGCGATGGTCGCGTTTCTTCTTTTCACGGCCATTCTTCCGAACCGCAACGCACGTCGTGGGCTGTCCTATCGGCTCGATGCGGGTGACCGGTCGATGACCGGGTTGTTGCGGGCGCTGTTTTGAACATCTGTCCCGTCAGGCGCGATCGATAAGCTCCAGACGCCCACGTCCGGCAATCAGACGCATACCAAGCAAAAGCAATGTGACACCATAGGCTGCAGCTCCCGTTGCGATGACGAGAGCCAGCTCGACAACGTGATTCAACTGCTGCCCAGCCACTTCGTCTCGCAACAGCCAGACCGCTGTCGCCATGACGGCGGCAGCGAAGCCCACTTTCCAAAGATTGTATAGTTGCTCTCCAATGCCGAGGCCAAGCAGCTTCCGGACCTCGTTAAGGTAGAAGCCAAACATCAGGAAAGAAAGCGCGACACGGGCAAAACTGACGCCCGTGACCGAGCCCAGATAGAAACCGAGCGAAAGCAGCACCAGGCGCAACAGGAGATCGGTCGTGTTCGAGCGAAAAATGATATTGGGGCGATCAAGGGCCAGGCTCACGGAATAGAGGGTCTGGAAATATGGAATTGGTGCGACGGAAAGCGCAAGAATGCTCAGTAGTGGCGCAGCTTCCTTCCACTTCTGCCCAAGTAGCAGATCGGTCGCGAGATCGGACGTGAGCGAAATCCCGATGCAGGCAGGTATCGAGATCAGCATCGCAAAGCGTGCCGCCTTAAGAAACGCGATCTTTACACGGTTACGATCCGAGCTGATCTGCGAGAAGGCGGCCATGACCGGCTGAAGAGCTGGGCCAATGATGCTTTGCGTCGGAATGACCGCGACATCGTTGGCAACCGCGTAGCGACCGAGTGTTGCACGGTCTGCAAGTCCGCCGACCAGGAAGCGATCGAATTGCCAGTTCAGCGCAGACACAAGCTGCGCCGAACTGAACCAACCGATAAAGCTTGCAAAATCACGCAGTCGCGACAGCGATAGCGCTGGGCGATAGGGGGCAAGGACATAGGAAGCGATGGACGACACGATAGAGGCTATCACGGAATTGACCGCGATCGCCCAGTAGCCTCCACCCGAGAGAACAACAACTGTTGCCGCGATGCTGGCAGTCAGTTTACCGGACAGTTCCAGAATGAAGGTCTGTCTGAAACCGAGCTGGCGCGCAAACTTTACCATGGCCGGGCTAGCAAAGCCTCTTGCGACCGGTCCAAGCGCCATGACCGCCACAACAGGCAAAAGCTGGGTCTCATGATTGAACAGTGCAAATGGATAGGCGGCCGCGAAAATGATCACGGCAATAACGCTGCTTCTGATGATCCCAAGCGTAAAGCCGGTGTCGAGATGGCTCTTGTCAATTGACGGCAGCCGCACGAGCGCTTGAGTTACGGGGACCTCGAGCACCGTATCCACGATCATGACAAGCGACGTCGCGAGCGCCGCCAGACCGAAATCCGATGGCGACAGAATTCTCGCGAGAACCAGAAGTGTGAAGAAGTCGATGATGCGTCCAACAAAGCGGGAAAAGACCAGCCAGCTTGCCCCTTGAACAGCTTTGAACGCAAGCATCAGAAACTCCAACCTGTCGAAGCTGCAACTACAGCAATTGCTTGGTGACCAAGGCTCGCCAATCCTGTGCGTTCTATTTCGTCAGAGACGATCGACGCCACAGGCAATCCTCTCATCGCTGGAAGCGCGCCGATACGCCGCGCAGGATGTGAGCCAACTCGATCACCGGAAGAAGTGCAGACTTGAGGCGAGGAAAATCTCGCGCAATCGCAGCTTCGCGCCAAAGATGAGACTTCACCGATCTCAATTGCTGGGCGATACTTGCCTTGTCGGTCCGGTTGAGAATGTTGATCGTATCCGGGCGGCCAAAATCTACCGACCGCAGCCCCACTCCCAGTGCGAGAACATCGAGTTCTGAAGGGTTGGTTATCGCTTGTTTCAATCGCACCCACGCAGCCGGTATGTCCCGCATCACCTGCGCTCCGTCGTCCAGATCATCGATGTAATCCAGGACGCCTCCAAGAAGGGGATTGCCGGCCGACGCATCGATTTTGCCGTAGGCAATATTCCCGCAGTTTCCCTCTACAATGCCGTCACTTCCAAGGCTGAGCATCCGGACCGACGGCACAGATGGCTCGAACAATCGCTCGATGATATGCCAGTATCGAAGGATGACCGTTTCCACCTTGAATGGGTTGTAGAGGTTGTCCTCAACGATGAGACCTGAAAGCTTTGAAAAATGTTCTTCGCTCAGTCCCTTGTAATTGCAGCGGGCAAACTGGATCGTCTCGAACCGTCTTTCCGGCATTCCGGCAGCCAACAATCTCTGCGTACTACCGTAGAGTCCGGTATCACACAGGATAACCCTGTCCCTCACATCTGACATCGTGTCGAGGTGACGCCTGAAGAAGGAATTCTGTTCGATGACGTCAGCGAGAACCGGGCGCCCTGCGGGACTGTCAAGCGTATCGAAGAACCTAGATGAGGAAAAAGGCGCATCCCAGGCAGGAGGAAACGTATATTTCCCGCCCCCCAGAAAGGTTGCGACTTCAGCAAAACTGTTGCCCGCGAACTCCCTGGCAAGCTCATCCAGGACCGCTGGACTGCGAGATTCCAGCGCTATTCGTGCCGCGACCAATCTCGAAACCAGAATATTGTCGCGTCGGAGTGAAAGCGGCAGGCCAAGGCGCGTGACCAGGTGCTCGAAGGCCTGGCGTATCCCGACGCCGCCACGCGCGCAAAAGGCAAGTGTTCCGCTTTGTGCTTCTGCCTGTCGTGCATACATCCAGATGTTTAAACAGAACTGAGCAACAATTGGGCCAAAAACTTCCCGGCCAAAGGCCGTTTGATCCTCCAGAATGGAAATGCGGGATCGACCGCTTCGTCGCAACCGGCGTTGAACGCTCCTCATCACTTCCGAACGCGCCCCATCGGCTTTTGTCGCCAAGCGCCTCAGCCGGCCCTTGGGAACATGAACCGTCTGTATGCCCATTCTGTGGGGCACTGTATGGTCGGCCAGTTCATCGTCACCAATGTGAAGCAGGCGCGATGACGAAACCTTTTCCGAGGCAAGGACAGCTGAAAACAGTGAGCCGGAGCGTTTGCTTGCGAGTAGTTCGGCACTTGAATAGATCGCGTCGACCAGGCCCGGCCCATGAAAATAATTGATCAACTCCGACAACCGGTCGGCTCCAAGTGCCGTATCGGAAACAGCCACGATGCGGATACCAGCCTGCCGATGCTGGCGAAGAGCCATGGCAAGCGGCCCATTGGCATATAGCGAATTCTTTTCAATCGCGATTTCGATATCGATACGCTTGTCGCGGAGCCTTGCTGGCAGACCAAGCATTGCCAGTTGCCGCTCCACGATATCGGTCAACCTGACTTCCCCAACGCCACCGCCGACATTGAGTGCCCGATAAGCAAGCTTTTCCGCCATCAAGCGGGCCTGCAACAACTCCTCGACATTACCGCGCAGCCCCTGTTCCCGCAGAAGGCGCGCAAAACGCTGCTCCCCTTCCATCATCCGGGATTTTTGGGATCTGGGCTGGCGTAGCAGCAACGTATCGAACACGTCGGTCGAGATCACCCCGACAGCATCGAGCGGGCTCTGTAGAACGTCGAGGTTACGCCGCAACACTGATTACCCCTGCCGATACATGAAAGAGATCCCACATCTCAAAGACGAGGTTGCGGGTGGTATTGCTGCACCTGCGAGAAGATGCTTGCTAGCATGTAATAACATCGTTCGCCTATTATCAAGTCAAAAAAAATCGCCAGTTCTTGCAATGATAAGTGTCGTTGAAGAAGACAGGTTCCACTATGAAATGTTTTAATGTATTTGATTGTTTCTGTTGACTGTGTTCTATAGAACAAGAATTGTTGCATTGCAGCACTCATGCGGCGACGGGGTGGAGAATGGATGACACAAGCCTGCAGGTCGTGCCTCTTTCCAAATTCCCGCATTTCGACGCAGTGGTGCTGGGCGCCGGCATATCGGGCCTTGTTGCTGCTTCCATCTTGTCGGAACAAGGTCAGCGCACCCTTGTCGTCGACGATTACAGCCATGTGGGCGGCAACCATATGGATTGGACGTCGCCGGAAGGCTACACGTTCGACGTTGGCAGCCTGATCTTTCAGGACGATTCGCCATTGCTGCGGCACTTTCCGGAGCTTCTGCCCCGTTATGTTCCGATCAATCCGACCTGGGGGCGATTGAACCCGCAAGGTCGGATCACGGTCTATCCTATTTCTGTCCGGGACGACATTCTCGCTGCTGGACCTTTAGGGCTGTCGCGTATCGCCTTTTCTCTGATCTATGCGAGGCTTTTCCGCAGAAACATGCGCAATGCACGAGACTTTGCGCGCTACTGGATCGGGGCCTATCTGCTTCAGCGGTCCGGCCTTGAAACCTATATGAAGCGCTTCTACGGGATTGAGCCTGAAAAGATTGATCTCGATCTCGCCCGCAAAAGAATGGGATGGATCAGTGAACACGCATCAATCAAGGGCTTGCTGAGGAAATTTACGCTCATCCGGCGGCAAGCAGCGGCCGGACCGGTAAATCGTCAAATGGCACGTCCTCGGGAAGGGTTCGCAAGCCTTTATGACGTAGCCGTTCAACGTCTGAAGGTCGCCGGCGTGTCGTTCCGACTGTCTGCTGGGATCAGGAAATTGTCAAAGCTCAATGATGGTTTCGAAGTGTCGCTCGCGGATGGCCCAGTATTTACCAAGCGGGTGATTTCAACGATTCCAATTCCCGCTGCCGAACGCCTTTGCGACCTTCCGTCACATTCAGCCTTGAAGACGATTACACTCATAACCCTCTACTTCAGCTTTCGCGGTACACGTGGGTTTCAACAGTCGATTATTTACAATTTCTCGCATGAGGGTTTCTGGAAGAGGCTGACAGTTTATTCCGATTTCTACGGGTCTCAAAATGACCGGGAATATTTTGCGGTCGAAGTAATCGCCAGCCAAGTCCTGACCGTTGACCAGGCCGAGGCCGATTTTCGCAATCACACGCGTGCCAACGCTCTGTTTACTGGAGAGCTCAAACTCGAGGGAAGTCAGATCCTCGAAAACGCCTATCCTATCTACAGCCAAGGCGCCGCACAGCATGCAACGCAGGCAATCGCCAAGCTGCGACAATTTGGCATCGAATCGATCGGTCGTCAGGGTGCCTTCAACTATCAACCGACGGCGCGGGTATCGACAATAGAAGTGGAGGCTGCGCTCGGCAGCGGTTAACTGCACGCTTGGAACAGAACACTGCTCGTCACGCGGGGCAAGTGAGAAGACGAAAGGTTTATTATGCGTATCCTGCATGTTCTCAACCACACCCAGCGCCTGAACGGACACGTCCATGCCGCCGTCGACCTGGCATGCGCACAGGTAGGGCAGGGCCACGACGTTTGCGTTGCGAGTGGGGGAGGTGACTTCGACGGATTGCTGAAACGTAAAGGCGTCCATACAGTTCTTGTCGATCACAAGCGCAGTTTTCCAAACCTCGCCAAGGCACTTGTCCACCTTCGCAGTCATGTGCGCAGCTTCCGTGCCGACGTCGTTCATGCCCACATGATGACGAGCGCAGTCCTTGCGTTTCCGGTCTGCAGGATGAGCGGTATCCCTCTCATTACCACCGTTCACAACGAATTTGAAAAAAGCGCAACTTTGATGGGTCTTGGAACGCGGGTCATTGCCGTCAGCGACGTCGTCGGCGCGTCAATGCAGAGACGGGGTGTTCCGTCGTCGCGGCTTTGCGTCGTACTGAATGGCACGATCGGCTCCGCCCGCTCCGACGGTCGCTCCGAAGAACCGGCTCCGCTCGTCTCACCCAGCATCCTATTCGTTGGTGGCCTCCATCCCCGGAAAGGGTTGCCAGATCTTATGGAAGCCCTTGAGATTGTCCATCGCTCCAATCCAAACGTACATCTGTACATTGTGGGAGACGGCCCGCATCGCGATGCCTATAAGAACATGGCCTCGCAGCTTGCATGCGCCAAAGCCATTACGTTTGTCGGCCCGACCACCGATCCCTACCCATACATGCTGGGCGCCGATATCTTCGTCTTGCCATCGCACGCAGACCCCGCACCGCTTGTCCTGTCCGAAGCGCGAGAGGCACACTGCGCGGTCATCGGAACGCAGGTCGATGGAATACCTCAATTGCTCGAACATGGCGATGCAGGGATCCTGGTACCGCCGCACGATCCGTCGGCGCTGGCAGAAGCCCTGATTCAAATCGTTGAGACCCCAGGGAAGATTGAAGAATGGAAAGCTCGCAGTCAATTGCGCATTGACCACCTCACCATTGATCGGGTCGCACGAGAAACGATGCAAGTATATGTCAGCGCCCTGGCATCGCGATCGACGGCGGACGCAGGAAAAGTGAAGCATTCCAATCTGGCATAGAAGCAAAATGTTCCGCGACCGATCCTCAGCTCTCGCATTGCGCGTATCGAATTGTACAATTTAACGGTGGAACATTTCAATTGAGAGTGTATATTGCGACGCAACAAGATGCGTTGCATACGGAGCGATCTGATGCCACCGAACATTCCTCTCATCAGCATAATAATTACTTGTTTTAATTATGAATTGTACATAAGGGAATGCATCGAGAGTGCAATGCAGCAGGATTATCCAAATCTTGAGATCATTGTCGTTGATGACGGCTCGAGCGACCGCTCCTGGGACATCATCCAGGAGTACCGCGACCATGTAACGTGCGTGCGTCAGAAAAACCGTGGTGCGCTACGCAGTTCGCTAACCGGATTTAGCCTTTCCAACGGCGATTTTGTCCATTTTCTCGATGCCGACGATCTCCTCGAATTCGGAGCCCTCCAGCAGGTCGCACCTTACCTTCAGCCTGACGTATCGAAGGTGCAATTCATGCTAAGCCCAATCGACAAGGAGGGGAAGGTTATTGGAGATCCATTCCCAAAACTCGCACATTCCAAGGAATCTGGACCGCTCATTCATTCGATAAACCAGCGAGGCTATTACAATACTCCGCCAACCTCCGGGAATATTTATCGCCGTGATATCTATGAAAATCTGGGCGATCTGAGCTACGAAAGAGCGATCGACGGCGTACCCTACTTGTTGGCGCCTTTCGTCGGAAAGGTGGTATCTCTGGATCTACCGCTCGGAAAATACCGAATTCACAACGCCAATCTGTCATCTTTTTCGACGCTGACCAGCGAACGACTGAATGGCTATATGGACCGATTTCTGGCTCGGCTCCGCCATCTATCGCAACTCATCGACGAGCGCGGCCTTAAGGGGAAGATACGCCTCCGCCAAGACTATGCCTATGTCAGGGAGATGATGATCCTCAGCACCGTTGCTTCCGGCAAGAGGCCGTCTTTTCCTCTTCTGACGTCCTATGTATCGGCCGTCCGTCGAGAGCATGGTTCAATCTTGAGAACATGCATATCTCTTGTTTTCGCACTCGGCCTGTTTGTACTTCCAGACGTCGGAAGACGGCAGCTCGCCTCGTTTCGATTGGATCCGTCGCGGTTATGGCGATTAAGGTCGCGGCTCAAGAACGCAGTCTCCGTAGGAACTTGACGATGACACATCGATACTTTGGCCGATTGATGTGCAGGGGGAGTGCCGATGGGATCTCCCATGCAGGAAGGCACAGCTCAAATCTAAACGCCGTGGCATAGGATAGAAGTCATTGCATTCAGCCGATCTCCCGCGCGAACGAGGCTGAAAGGTTGGAATTCAATTCAGGTGCGTGCAAAGGAAGCCTGTTGTGAACCACAGAATATCCGTCGTTTTGGCAACGTACAACGGGGAACGCTATCTTTCGCAGCAACTGGAGAGCCTGACGGCACAGACGGTGAGGCCGTTCGAAATCATCATAAGTGACGACGATTCCACTGATACGACACCCGAACTGCTTGCAGCATTCGAAAAATCGGCGCCATTTCCCATCCTACGCTGGAAGAACACACCCGGCCTGGGGTTTCGGGAGAACTTCCTTCGTGCAGCATCGAAGGCGTCGGGTGACTGGATTGCCTTTTGCGACCAGGATGACATTTGGCGCCGGGACAAACTTGAGGTGTGTCAGAGACTTTTCGAAGATGGTGTCACCCAGGTTGTCCACCAGGCTGAACTCATCGACAATGCTGGGACGAAGATTGGCCTCTTCAGTCAGGGCATAGAGACAACCCGCATCAGGCCACCGCTCTTTTACGACGTGTGGGACACCTTTCTGGGTTTCTCGATGATCGTCCGGCGCGACGTGCTGGATATCCTTCCGTCAAGCAGACGATTTGTTGACTATATCGAACCAAACCATCTCATTGCCCATGATCGATGGGGATTCTTTCTCGCACAGACTCTTGGAAAAACAGCGGAGATTGCCGAGCCACTGGTTTATTACAGGCAGCATTCCTCCAATCTGTTTGGCAAGAGCGGTCGCAAGCAGGTCGACGGCGATATTCGATTGAAGAACAAGGGTTACATCGATGCGACACGAGGGATGTTGGCCTGCGTCGAGGGAATGCCCGCTACTGCAGAAACTCGCTTTCCCGGCTTCCGGCGGCAGGCTGCGCTGAAGGTTTACGCGTCCGCATTAAGGCAGGTCGAGGCCCGCGGAAATATCTACGAGCTGGCCGGCCACCTGGCTTTTGCCGAATTCATGCGCCTCGTCTCGTCGGGCTGTTATCGAGGTGCACAGGACGGCAGATTGAGGTGGCGTTCGCTCGCGCGCGATCTGGCGTTTTGCTTTGGGATGTGGAACGAACGTTGCTGACGTATCCGGCCAGTAGTAATGGCGGTAGAGGAGGGGCTTTGCGCATGGCGAGTAGTCAGAGGTCGGCTTCCCACTACGTAGCACTCGATGGCGTGCGAGGTATCGCGGCAATATCAGTGCTGCTCTTTCACCTCGAACGGTGGCTCAATGTCCCGGGGCTTGCCGCGAACGGAAATCTCGCGGTCGACATGTTTTTCACCTTGAGCGGGTTTGTTCTTGCAGTTGCCTATTCCGAGAGGGTTCATAAGATGAACCTCTGGGACTTCTTCGTCATGCGTGCGGTCAGGCTCATGCCTTTGATCATGCTCGCAACCATCATAAGCTGTTCGTACGTTCTGCTAAGGGCCGTCTGGCAAACCAACGATATTGTCCTTTCGACGGTGGCCATCGCCCTCTTCACCGGTGCCCTCAACATTCCCTACTTCCATGCCCCTTTCAACATCGGCGGCCCCCAGTTGTTTCCGCTCAACGGCCCACAATTTTCTCTATTCCTGGAGGTCGTGGCCAATGTCGCGTGGTGGGCTGTCCGCTTCGGTCCACAGATCGCCATCGCAGTCCTTACCTTCGTCGTATCGGCCATCTGCGTGATCGTCTTCGGTATCGGAGGCGATACCACAGAGACGTTTTGGCTCGGGTTTGCGCATGTTGGTTCGTCATTCGCGCTTGGGGTGCTGATCTTTCATCTCGACCGGATGATCACACGCAGGCGGACGCGGCTGGTCGGAAGTCTATTCTGGTGCCTGACCGCACTCATGCTGCTGGTGTTCTACGTGCCCGTGGAAGCCACGTTTACATTGAAGCTGTTCTGGAAATTCGTTCTCGCACCTGCGTTGGTGTGGGCCGGGGCGTATGTAACGTTGAATAAAACGCAGGAAGGGGTCGCAAGGTACCTTGGCGATTTATCCTATCCCATCTACGCCTTGCACTATCCGCTCTTTTGTTGGGTCAACGGCACTCTGCAAGCCGCCACAGGCGTTAAGGAGCCGATTGTTGAGGTGCCGCTCGTCGTGGTGACGGTGATCATTGCCAGCGATGTGGCCTTGCGGCTTTTCGACAGGCCGGTACGTCTTTTTCTATCGCGGCATATTTTTGCAAGATCAGGCGTTCACGCGGCCACCCCGGGTTAATCACATACGCGCGATTGCGAGTACCACGATGAGAATATAGCCGAGCAGTGATGTTGCGAACATGGCGACGAGCAAAGAAACCAAACCTTCTCGCTTGCATCGACCGGGCCTTGATGTCTTTGGCAGGCCCGCTCCAGGACCGGGGAAAAAGCTGTCGTCTCGGAACATTCTGCCTCATCCGCATATGATGCTTACGAACATGCATCACTCACGAATGTTCCCTTTTTAAAAGAAGCCCCGGATTGTCGAGCCGCCTCAGTTATGCTTTTCATAGTCCTGCTGGCAGCTTTGATCGTATAGCACCCACATCAGGGGAGCGAATAATGCGGTAGCGCGCCTCTACGAAGTTGTAGAGGCCGAAGGATGCCAAGCCGAGAGCGACGGCCAAATAGATGATCGCGCCAAAAGGTAGACGACGGATCCAGTTCAGCGCATCTGCCATGCTCCCTGCCTTATCGGGATCAACCGTAAGAGCTGCGTAGCAAAACAGTACCCCGATGATCAGAAAGATGATTCCGCGAGATACCAGCCCATAAATACATAACAAAAGCAGCGGCCTGCGACCTGATACGGAAAGATAGCGTTCGAAGTGACGGGACAACCCCTTGTGGACTGTAATCCCGCCGCCGAGCAGGAAAGCGAGCCCGATCGCGCCGGCCAGATAGATCCCGAAAGGTTGCGCCAGAGCCCAGGCCGCCAGTCCCTTCTCTCCACTGCCGTGGCCGCCGTAGTCAAGATTCAAGGCCCGCGAGAAAGCATAGGCCGCAAGTCCTATATAAATCACCGCGCTCGCGAAAAGGGTCGCTCGGATTGCAAGACCTTTCGCGTCGTTTTCGTGATTGTCTGCATTCGCTACAGACTGGGCCAGCCGCCAGGCCACAAAACCCAGCAGCCCCATACCAATCAATGTGAGCCATACTCGTCCGAGGGGCTGCGAGAGAAGAGTATCGAGCGCGGATCTGGTCTCTGGCCGGCTACCAAAACTCGAAAAGAGCGCAAGACCTGCAACGAGAACAAAAACGATACCCCGAGCCACGTATCCTGCGCGTGCGAGCAATTCAAATTTGGAAACCATGGCAACTTCGAACCTCCGAGAAAATCAGGAACGAGACGAAAGGCGTTGAGTTCCATTGCGCTGTTGTCCTTGTCCCACGCAGATGGAATGTGTCTGCGGCGACCGAACGGACTGGCATGTCTTTGCGTTACGTCGGTAAGAGAGAGGATGAGGGAAACGCTATCCCAAGTCCCTGCGAGGAGGAGCGATTATGGTTGATACTCGTACCAAGGGATCAGGCGCAAAGGCCGCGCTCGAGCAGTATTTCGAAGAGATCGAAGAAGGCCAGCGTGAACCGCCCGATGACGACGAAAACTTGCTGGAACTTGAAGACGCTCTCAGGGAAGTTGCTTGGCTTCGCAAAGAGGTGGGGGATTTGCGGACTCAACTGGCCATCATGAGAGGATCAACGGGGGAAGTCACCAAGGAAGCATCGCGATCCTGGCTGAAGGTCACGGCAGCTGCCGCGACGGCTCTTGCGCTCGGAACGATATTCAGTCGGCGCCATTACCGGGCGCGGGGTGGCCACGCACACCTAGGATGATCGTCTGTAGCAAGTCATGAGGTGGCCGCTGCTTCTATCAAGCCGGCTGGCTATCATCGAGTTTGCGGTTCCCCTGCGCAACACGCCTCGCGTCACACTCACCGCCGGAGACGTTCATGTTTGACAATTTTGAATTGAAGATTGCTGCGACGACCGAAGGCCAAATTCGTCTTCGGATTGGCGGTAAAGGGCCAGCGACGATGCTCCTTCATGGACACCCGCGAACTCATATGACCTGGGGGAAGGTTGCTGACGCGCTGGCAGACCACTTTACGGTTATTTGCCCGGATCTTCCGGGGTTTGGCGGGTCCTTCATTCCAGCCGACAGTTGCAACAGCGAAAAATCTTCGAAACGAGCAAAGGCTGCCGTTCTCAAGGAACTTATGGAGAACCTCGGTTTTGTTAGTTTCAACGTTGTGGGTCATGATCGTGGAAGCCTCACGGCATTTCGGTTGGCGATGGACTATCCCCAATCGGTCCGGCGGCTAATCACCATCGATGGATTGCCTGTGATCGAGCATCTGGAGCGCGCCGACTGGAAATTCGCCAGAGATTGGTACCACTGGTTCTTCTTTGCCCAACCCGAAAAACCCGAACGGGCAATCTCCTCTGATCCCGACGCCTGGTACAACAATCTGTCGGCAGAGCTGATGGGGCAGGAAGCTTACGATGACGTGTTGAGGGCCATTCACGACCCTGCCGTAGTTCATGGGATGATCGAGGATTATCGAGCCAGCACACGAATTGACCATCTGCATGATCGGGAAGATCGTGACGCTGGGCGACAGGTTAAATGCAAGATGTTGTGTCTTTGGTCTCTCCGAGATGATCTCCAGAAGATCTACGGAAATCCGGCTGCAATTTGGAACTGCTGGGCCCGCGATGTCGAAGGTTTCGGTATCGACAGTGGGCATCACGTCGCTGAAGAAAACCCGGAGGCTTTGGCCTCAGCAATCACAGACTTCCTTCTGGAGTGACAGTCTCCGCGATAATCAAATTTCCCGCTGGAACTCTGTTGAAAGCCCGAGGTTAGTAAACGTTACCCAGAGCCTAGGAGCGCTTGCTATGGCCGAGGACAGGATTCGGGCCGAGGCCTACAGAAAATGGGAGGCCGAGGGCCGTCCCGATGGACAGGCCGAGCGACACTGGCTCGTCGCTGAAAAGGAGATTACCAAGACCGAGGGCTTACCGAAAGCAAGGTCGTCTGACCAAGCAGGTGGCATAGTCCCATCTGACGATCCAGAGGATACCGGCTCGGATGCAGTTCCCTCGCAGAAGGCAACGACGCCGTTCAGCCCGGGCGAACTGGCGTCCGAGAATAAGTGAGTAGCGCTCGGCATCATCGACGGCGGCCGGAACGTTTGACCGTACCCGTCCGCCATGGGACTGAGCTCTACCGAAGCCAGGGATGGAGCACATAACTGGAGAGGGGTTGGTTGCACCTGGACATCATGTTTTGCAGAAAAGAACCGTGCCGGCCAATCGAATTTGAAAGGCGAAAAATGTCAAACTGGGTGCATCTTTGTATCGACATGCAGAGGCTGTTTGCGGAGGACACGCCCTGGCACGTGGCGTGGATGAAAGAGGTTTCGCCACAGGTTGTCGCACTCGCGGAGCGCCATCCGGAGGCTACGATATTCACCCGTTTTGTTCCGCCGCGGAAGGCTGAAGACATGACTGGGATGTGGCGTGCCTATTACGAAAAATGGGGGATGATGACCCGAGACAATCTTGACACGGCTCTTATTGATCTCGTTCCGGCCTTGCGCGCCCTGACGCCACCGGCGCGCATCTTTGACAAGATGACCTACTCACCATGGGTCAGCGGCGAGCTGCATTCCATTCTCGTGAAAGAGGGTGTCGATACCGTCGTTCTGACCGGTGGAGAAACTGATGTTTGCGTGCTTGCCGCGGCTCTCGGCGCAATCGATCTCGGTTACCGCGTCGTCCTATTGAAGGATGCTGTTTGTAGTGGCGCCGATGATACGCACGACGCGTCTCTGGAACTCCTCGGCGACCGCTTTTCCGTGCAGCTTCGTCTTATCACAGCGGATCAATTCCTAAGCAGTCTGCCATCAGGTTTGCACCTGGATTAGGGCAAAAAGCCATGACCAATGCCGCAAAGAACCGTTCCTACGCGCTGCCCCTCGATATCGAACCAATGGAAGCGAAGCTGGTCAACAGCCTCCCAGACCAGAAGGGGTGGCAGTTCGAGCCGAAATGGGATGGATTTCGGTGCCTCGCTTTCAAGGAAGGATCAGTTGTTGACCTTCGGGCGAAGTCCGGAAAACCTCTGGGGCGATATTTCCCCGAAATGCTGTCGCTGCTGAAGGACCTGCCCGTTACACGGTTTGTGGTCGACGGCGAGCTTGTAATTGAAGCTGGTGGACATCTATCGTTTGAAACGCTGCAAATGCGCCTCCATCCTGCTGAAAGGCGGATACGAAAGCTGTCGACCACTCACCCGGCCAAACTTGTTCTTTTCGATATTCTTGCAGATAACAATGGGCGTTCTCAGCTCAAGGAACCTTTCGAACGACGACGAGAGCTCCTCGAGGATTTACTAGGACCCTTCGTATTAAAGAATCGGCTGGCGCTCTCGCCCTATACCAAATCTGCACAGACTGCCGAAGAGTGGCTCTCTAAAGCGGGAGCTGATGGTTTCGACGGGGTCGTTTGCAAACGTCTTGATGGAGCCTATGAAACTGGCGAGCGCGCCATGATCAAGGTGAAACGATTGCGAACTGCCGATTGCGTGATCGGCGGATTTCGGTACGGGAGTCGCTCGGATAAAGTCGGCTCGCTTCTGCTTGGTCTATACAACAAGGAGGGTAAGCTTGATCATGTTGGCTTCACGTCGAGCATCAGAGACCGCGAACGAGCGGAGCTCACTGAAAAGTTGGAGGCACTTCGCGAGCCTCCCGGATTCACTGGCAAGAAGCCCGGAGGTCCCAGCCGGTGGAGTACTGAGCGAACCGGTGAGTGGGAGCCGCTGAAGCCGGACCTTGTCGTTGAGGTCCGGTTCGATCACGTAACAGGTCGTCGTTTTCGCCATGGGACGACGCTGGTCAGGTGGCGGCCTGACAAGAAGCCACGTCAATGCGACTACGAGCAAATCGACCAGGCGATCATGGTGGACCCCACTTTCTGACGGGCCGGTTGGCGCCAAGCTGCAGCGCCTACCCAATCAACAGATCGCGTCGGGAGCCAATGGCTCTATTCATCCGGTGCAAATTTCGCCTGATCGAACAGCCTGTCACGCAAAGTGGAACAAAGCTTTGCTGTCAGGGTTGGACGTTCTCTACCGCAAGCATGGGAGATTTAGATGTCCAACGAATTCCCGAGAGGGGATGCCCCCTTCGCGCCGGCCCTGACGGCGCAGCAGGAGGAAAGGTCAACGACGTCCGGCACCTCAACGACACCCGACGCGATGGCGAAAGCCAGTGACCTGAAAGAAAAGGTGGCCGACGATCTGAGTTCGGTCCAAGACAGCCTGAAAGCGGGCGCTGATACCGCAGTTGAAAAAGCAAAGGACGCAGCCGCCAGCCAGAAAAATTTTCTCGCCCGCCAAGTCGGCGGCATCGCAACTGCACTCCAAAAAGTGGGTTCGGAACTTGAAAATTCGGATCAGCCTGAAACCGGACGCTATGCCAGCCAAATTGGACGGAGCGTGCAGGCCGTTGCCCGGCAGATAGAAAACCGGGATCTTGGCGAACTGGCAACGGCCGCGGAAGATTTCGGTCGCAGGCAACCGGTGGCATTCCTGAGCGTGGCGGCCCTTGCTGGTCTGGCCGCAAGCCGTTTTCTCACCGCTTCTGCAAAACGTTCGCCCGGTTCTGTGACTAACCAGTCTCGAAAGACGGATTACAAGAGCGAGGGTAACACAGATGTCTAAAGTACCCGATAACTTATCGCTGTCGGAACTGGTGGGTGGTCTTGTCACTGACGTGACGAGTCTGTTGCGCAAGGAAATCGACCTCGCGAAAACGGAAGCATCCGAAAAATTCTCGCAGGCACTCACAGGCGTTGAAGTTCTGATATTTGGACTGGTCCTGGCAATCGGTGCGGTGGGCGTGCTGTTGACGGCCGCGGTGGCAGGACTTGCGGCGTTTCTCGTTACACAAGGTATCTCCCCGGCGAGCGCGAATGCCTTGGCAGCTTTGATCATCGGAGTGGTTATAGCGGGTATCGCCTGGGCCATGGTCGCCAAGGGTCTCTCGGCTTTGCGCGGAAGCAATCTTCGGCTTGACCGGACGGCAACGTCGCTTCGCCGTGATGTCGGTGCTGTAAAGGAGAAATTTTAATGAGCAACTCAGCCGAAAAAACCTCTCTGGATTTGCAACGGGAAATCGAAGTGGATCGGAAGCGGATCGAAAATCGGATCGACGCTATCCAGGAAAAGATGTCGCCCGGCGAACTGATAGATGAAGTTCTGAACTATGCAAAACAAAGCGGTGGCGCCGAATATGTAAGCAATCTTGGTCGGGCGCTAAAAATGAACCCGATGCCGGTCGCTCTGATGGGGATCAGTCTTGCTTGGCTGATGGCAAAACAGAATGGCGATGCGCAATTGACAACAGCATCCGATCCTGAGTACCCACTCTACTCGGCCGATGGTGCGATCCGCCGTTTGGGGCCTCCTGAAATCGAATTCGGCAGCAGATATAGCTATTTCACAGACAACACCGGGAAGCGCTTGAAAGCGTTGACGGATGAGGCTGGTGCACGCGCCGGTCATTTCATTGACGAGGCGGGAAAGACGTATCGCGGATTTGTCGACGCAGGCGGAAAGCAGATCGAACAGATTGCCGATGAAACGGGCGCCATGTTCGATGCAGCATCCGGTTGGACCGCAAAAACCTGGGCCCAGGTCAAGGATGCAACGAGCAGCGTAGGATCAAAAGCATCGCAAGCGATGTCGTCGTTGTCCGATCGATCGGCCTCGGCCGGGGCAAGCATCCAGGAGCAGACCACTAAGCTAAATGATGCTATTCTCACCCATTTCAGAGACCAACCTCTCGTTGGTGGAGCCTTGGCTTTCGCCGTCGGAGCCGCGATCGGTGCGGCGCTTCCGCATAGCGAGATGGAGGATGAAATGCTAGGCGATACCGCAGACCTCGCCAAGACCAAGATTGCCGACGAGGCGGCGAACATGGCCGAACAAGGCATGGATATTGCGTCGGGTGTCTACGAGCAAGCTGTTTCGGTGGCCGCCGAGGCACACGATGTGGTCAAAGATCGGATTCTGGAGGAGGTTGATGCCTTCAAAGCCGGGAACGGCGCTACCGAACCCAAACCGCGCTAGGATACTTTTGACCTGGTCCAGCCAATCCTTGCCGAGTTGAGGGTTGGCGCAAAACCTGACAGCATCTGACCGTGACCGGCGCGGCGCTGATACGGTCTGTGTGGTATCACTTCAACCGGTTCGCGACCGGTTGGCTGTCATTGGAACAGTGACCTGGGTTCGTGTGTGCTGTCACGAGCTGTCGGCGCCGTTGATGAGAATATCCCTCGCAAGGCCTTGAAAAGCGCATCGCCCGCAAACGCGTTGCCGCCGTCATGGCACACCGGTCTTACGAGTTTCGATCAGGTTCTGAATTGCACTGGGAGCCGAGGACGAGTGCACAGGGCCGGGCTGGTGCGGCGCCATGCGACAACAAACACTCGCGCTCCCACCAGGGCGAAGCTGTCCACCTGCGCCTTAGGCCATGTGCGCGAAATCCGTGAAATGGCACCTCCGCAGCCTCTGTTCCAGCGTCTTTAACCACCCTGCAATTGAAGGCTCTAAGAAGCGGAGTCAGATGACCGTCTGAAGACCAAGCTCGACCACACGGCCTGTCGGCAAGCTGAAGTAATCCGTTGCGTTGCCCGCGTTTCTGGAAAGTGCGATAAACAGCCTATCCTGCCACAGTGGCATGCCGCCTTTCTTCGAAGGGAGGATTGTTCGGCGGGAAAGGAAAAATGACGTGGACATTATATCGAACGTCAATCCGAGCTTGCGTGCCAGAACGAGGGCGCTCGGTATATTTGGTGTCTCCATATAGCCAAATGTGATGATCAGCCTGCTGAAGAGCGGATTGAAGCTTTCAAGGGAAATCTTGTCATCATCAGCAACAAAGGGCTTGGCAGCCGTCACCACGCTCAAAATTACGTTGTGCTCATGGATGACCTTGTAGTGCTTCAGACTATGCAGCAATGCGGTCGGAGCGCCTTCGATGTCACTCGTCAAAAAAACTGCTGTTCCGGGCACCGTCGGCGGTTTCCTGCGGTGAAGACTGTCAATGATGGAGGCAAGGGGGATTTCGTCGGCTTTGGTCCGGTTTGCCAAGATCCGCCGACCGGCGGTCCAGGTCTGCATGAGGAGTGCCATTGTCGATGCCACAGCAACCGGGACCCATCCGCCGTCAGCAAACTTCACCACATTCGCGAAAAGAAATCCGGTGTCGATCACCATCAGGGGGACGATGACAGCAAGCGTCGTTGCGATGGTCCAGTTCCAGGAGCGTCGCATCACCACGAAGAGCAGCAACGATGTTATCAACATCTCACCAGTGACGGCTATGCCATAAGCCGCGGATAATCCGCTCGAGCTCTGAAAGAAGATTACGAGAGCAGCTACGAAGACAAACAGGAGGCTGTTAACCTGTGGCATAAAGATCTGCCCTAAATGGGTCTCGGAGGTATGCCGGATCTCAAGGCGCGGAAGCAGGTTAAGGTGCATTGCCTGGCGGACCAGCGAATACGCCCCGGAAATTACTGCTTGGCTAGCGATGACGGTAGCAGCCGTTGCGAGGCAAACGATCGGCAATCTTGCCCACTCCGGATGCATGGAGAAGAAAGGATGAGAAGCCATTTCTGGATGA
Source organism: Rhizobium sp. BK176 (assembly GCF_024808055.1). NCBI lineage: Bacteria > Pseudomonadati > Pseudomonadota > Alphaproteobacteria > Hyphomicrobiales > Rhizobiaceae > Rhizobium > Rhizobium sp. BK176. The sequence goes on from NZ_JANUBV010000012.1 coordinate 197,169, forward strand.
GCAAGAACGAATGCGCCTTGTCCGAAATAGTTAAGTAGCAAGCTTGGGAACACGAGCACAAACCAGGCGACAACGATGGGCCGCCGTCCAAAGTGACCAAGATCCACATAAAGAGCCTCTGCGCCGGTCACAGCAAGGAATACAGCACCCAGCACAGCAACTGTCGACGAAAGGTTGTGCTCTATGTATCGGACAGCGTGAGCCGGGTTGACCGCGCTTAGCACTGTCGGATCGTCCAAAATATGGACTGCTCCGCTGATGCCAAGCACGACGAACCAAAGCGCGGTAATTGGTCCGAAAACCGACGCGACACCGCCCGTGCCAAAGCGCTGGACAAAGAACAGGGCGGCAATAATCGTGAGAGTGATAGGTACGACCCAATCGGATAGGGCAGGGGCGACAACCTGTATGCCTTCAACCGCCGAAAGGACGGATATCGCCGGCGTGATAATGGCATCGCCGAGGAAAAGGGAAGCCCCCGCGACGCCTAGGACCAGAACCCATTTGGGGCGGTCTGCAAAGCTCTCACGGGCCAAGCTCATTAGCGACAACGTGCCGCCTTCACCGCGGTTGTCTGCCCTAAGCACAAAGCAGACATATTTGAGGGTGACAACGACCGTAAGCGCCCAGACAATGAGCGATAGAACCCCAAGAACGTCTGGTCGGCTTTCACCAACTCTGCCCGTCGCATGCAGCGCTTCTCGAAAGGCATAGAGCGGACTTGTGCCGATATCCCCATAGACGACACCCAGCGCTGCTATCACCATAAATGGGAGACCGGTCCTGGATTCGTGTTCCAGTTCCGGATCGTTATTCCGCAGTTGGCGATAGGTCACGTTGTCGTTCCTGAGGCACTGGTGCCTTACCGTGACGTTGCCATTACAGCGGGGCTATTGCAACGACCCTGTTGACGGCCAATGATTCCAGATGATCGTTCCTCCGCGGTGGCGGGCACCGCATGCGGTTCGACGGTTCGGGCCTACCTTCGCGACTACCCTGCTCGGTCAGACATCATCGGGCAGTATGTTTCCGGCTGCCGACGCAAACGCGATTGCCTCCCGCCGGTCTCGCAAATGGGCCGCGATATCGCTATTGCAGAGAGCCTCGTGATCACCGACGTCGTATCCTTCGGCCTGAGCCTGCGCACGCAGTATTTCCGCCTGTTGGTCAAAGACGACCCCGTCGACCTCAAATCCATCGCGTTCCCTCTCCTCCCCCTTATTCTTCAGCCAATTATATATAGTTGTCACCGAGAAGGTTCCGCATCAAATGCTCTGGCAGCCCAACTGAAAATTGCGGCATTTGTCCAAGAAAGATAGGAAAACCAGTATTATACGGCCAATTGGGCCGTCCGCCTCATCGCTCACATTGTGCCGTGCCCTACGGCGACCGTATCGACACCTATTGTCGCTGCTGTCGGTCCCTTTAGCCTCGGGTTCACGTCAGCTTCGCGCTATGATCTCAAGGAGCCACAATCATGCTTAAGGCAACCAACCGTCTTGATTGGCGCGACTGAGGTGGGATCCTGCCGTATGTTCCAGGAAAAAGCTGATCTCGTGCTCCAACCCGACGCAGGCTTCACTCTTCGCCTCAACGAGGCCTGGAGCAGCATTGTCGAGAAGTAGCCGGTCGCGCGCCAAGATAGCCTCGGCGTAGAGCTCGAACAGATCTCGCAACCTAGGGGCTTTGGCAGAGTGTCGCCGGAAGCTTGGTCTACGCATCATGAACGTAGCATAGCCATGTCTAAACAGGTCAACGGCCTTCAGATCCATCTCTAACGCTCGCAACTCGGGACACGCTCTCACAGAAAGGCCCTTGATGAATGGCCGTTTAACCGTGCACGACGGAAAGGGCGGCAGCACCTGATAGCATTCTAATATGAAGGTATCCTGAAAGACAAAGGATGAAAAGTATCACTCGTCGTACGAGGGAACTACTCAACCAGTCAAATGCGGCTCCGAAGACCAAAAATCGCGCCCGTGATCTATTACTCGCCGCGTTACTTCCATGTCCTCTTTTAAGCTTTGCGCGAGCGGGCGCACATTCGGCCAGGGGGCCGACATCGGTCGCCTGCTCGGCCGCATCTGCTAAGCGCTGCATCGAAGCGCCCGGACGCCGCGATTGTGTATTTTTCTTGGAACAGTTGACCCGCCTTATCGGTTGGTATGCCGACCAAATCATCAACGGGAGCTCGTCGTGACGGTTATTCGCCCCGACATCTTTGCTGACCCACAGCCAGAAGAAGCATTCGTCCGGCGCGATGGGCAGGGGGTGTGTTTGTTCAAGTTCGCTGTCGAATACCGGCTGGACGGAACTCTTTGGGCTGCGGATATCTGGGCTTACTCCCACCAAGACGCGGAAGCGCGCGTAGCTGCAATGAAGAAGTCGCTTGCCGTTTGCGGCCAAGTCTATTGCGAGGTCCTTGCATGACGCAATCGCGCGTCGCCGTACAGAAACTAACCTCCAGAGTCCGCTGTTGATTCTCAACCGTGTCAGGAAGTGAGCAGCTCCGCTTCCTGGGCGAAAAGCACACCGATGCTGTGTCCGCCTGACGAGTGGCCGCCTGTGGTGGCATAACCAATCAGATAGGATCATCTCCTGAATGATGCGTGTTAGGAGCTCAGAGCTCGACTGGCATTCCTCTGCTGGATAGACGGCCGGTGGTGATCACCAGGGCTGACGGCTTTCAGGGCGGTCTTAGCCGAGCAACTGTTCGCCAGCGTACCGAAAAACATGGGCAACAACAAGATGTTATACAGCAGACACGCGCTGGCGGCTCACCGTGGGCGGCTATTTTCCGATGCTTGAAGAGTTCCATGTCTGTTCCTGATCAATCGACCATGCAAAATCGTCTTCTGGCTCGCCTGCCTGGGGAAGAATACCAAAAGATCGTGAGCAGGATGGAGAAAATCCAGCTTAGGCACGGTTTTGTCATTGTGAAAGCCGACAGGCCAATAGACTACGTATATTTCCTGACCAGCGGCATCGGTTCGGTCATCACGGTTTCGGCTGGCAAACACCGGGCGGAGGCTGGAATGTTAGGTCGAGAAGGATTTTCACCAACATCGGCGGGTGTTGGAGGCACAATTTCTGTGCATGAAGTTCTTATGCAGGTCGAAGGGGACGGGTACAGGATGCCCCTTGATTCGGCACTTGTGGCCATCTCCGAAAATCCGACGTTCGCCAACCTTCTCGCACGATTCATTCAAACTTTCGCGTCTCAGATCTCCTACACTGCCCTGTCGAACGTTAACTATCAGATTGATGCCCGACTTGCACGTTGGTTGCTCATGTCACACGATCGGGTGGACGGGGACGAGATCGGGCTCACACATGACTTTATATCGCTAATGCTGGGTGTCCGGCGCCCAAGCGTGACGACCGCGCTGCATGTGCTGGAGGGAATGAAGCTTGTCCGTTCGGAACGCGGGCGAATAACCATTCGCGATCGAAGAGGCATGGAAGAGTTCGCAGGTGATTCCTATGGAAAGCCCGAAGAAGAATATCGGCGGTTAATCGGCGAATTTTAGCGCCGCGCCCGCGGAAGGTGTTTCGTCCGAGAATTGCGGTCCGGTTCCCAGCTCCTCGTCGCGAGCCGCATCGCCTTCCGACTGGCCCGTACTCAGCTATTATCGTTTCTGCCTGCTCCTTGCTGATGCGGTGCTTTTTGGCGAAGTATGCCACCTCGATGCTCATCCCCTGAAAACCTTCAGCGGTCCTGCTGCCCGTGATTGCTGGTATCGTCGGACATATTCGGACAATCCAGCAAGATCGAGGCGCGCGCGCGACCATGATGGTTACTCCGTCAACCACGAGGGATTGTGCGTGCTCGTGCTCGAATACACGATGACCGCACCCCGACGGCCCTCCGCCTTTCTGTTGCGTCGACCCGTTTGCTAACAAAACGAGGTAATGGGCCCAAGGCTCGTCGGGAAAGCCCTTTCAACCGAGACGACGCTAACCTTCAACACCTTTCGCCTCTTCGGCGCGATCACCGGGCGAAATGAAGCTCGTAGTCGATGACGAGGTTTCGGCAGCGCGGATCAGGCGCCGTTACTCTCAAATGCTGGCTCACGGAACAAGTTGCACGACTTCCAGGTTTGTCCGACATGGGACGAACTGGAAGAATTCGTATCGGCATCTCGGGCTGGACCTACAAGCCTTGGCGGGGCACATTTTACCCAGATAAGCTGCCACAAAGTCAGGAGCTGGCCTACGCATCGCGGCGATTTCAAACAATCGAGGTCAATGGGACTTTCTACGGATTGCAAAAGCCGGAGGCGTTCCAGCATTGGAGAGATACCACGCCGGAGAATTTTGTTTTCTCAATCAAGGGCTCCCGCTACATCACGCACATGCTGCGGCTCAAGAACATCGAAACACCCCTTGCCAACTTTGTAGCGTCTGGTCCGTTGCGCCTTGGGTCGAAGCTCGGACCGATCCTGTGGCAATTTCCGCCGAGCTTTAAATTCGATGAAAACCTCTTCGATCACTTTCTGCGTATCCTGCCGAAGAATACGGAAGATGCGGCCGCTCTCGCGAAGCGACATGACGAAAGGCTCCGTAGTCGATGTTGGATTGAATGCGAAGACAGGCAGCCATTGCGCCATGCGGTGGAGATCCGTCACGACAGCTTTCGGAGCGAGCGATTTATCGAACTCTTGAGAAAGCATGGAGTTGCCCTCGTTTGCGCAGACTCGCGCGAATGGCCTCTGTTGTGGACGTTACCGCGGATTTCATTTACTGCCGCCTTCATGGTTCGGACGAGCTTTACGTCAGTGGATATGATGACGACGCCCTTGAAACATGGGCCGGTCGCATTCATGCTTGGGCGCATGGCGGGGAACCCGACAATGTCGAGCGGCTGACGTCTCGCTTGCCGCGGTCGAAGGCGGGCCGCGATGTGTACGTCTACTTCGACAATGACGTTAAGGTTCGTGCGCCCGCCGACGCACGATCGCTGGCTACGAGGCTCGACGTGGTTTGTCCCGATGACGATCAGGCGCTTGGAAAGGCTGGGAAAGACATTGCCGAGCAAGCGCGTCCGCACTGGCCGCCGGTTAGGCGTCGGCAGTGAATGCGACGATGGTTGCGCGCATGTTCCGGGGCGATCTGCCGACACGCAATAGCGCCTCGTTAAAGCCTCCGGTTAAGCATCACTTGCGTCAGTGCTGTTGCGTGGCGTCCTCAATAGCGGAAATTTTTCGCCGGCTGACGCATGACCCCATCGTCTTTTCAGCCTTGTACCTTGAGCTCAGCATCACTATGAAAAAAGGTAGAGACATTCATTCACGGCGCAAGACGCCACCCTCCTCGACCAGGAATAGGCCTCAACAGAAAAATGTCTAAGCGATCGGGCAGTGCTGACCTTCCACTCCATGGCGGGCGCGTTCCTCACTGGCTGAGTGACCGCATGGCCAAGCTTGGCGCATTGATCGCCGAGGCAGTTGTCCATCACTATGGCCGCGATGAGTTTCTTCGCCGCATGTCGCATCCGTTCTGGTTCCAATCGTTTGGTGCTGTGATGGGAATGGACTGGCACTCGTCCGGCATAACAACCAGCGTGCTGGGTGCAATGAAGCGTGGCTTGAGGCCAATCTCGGGCGAGTTAGGTCTGCATGTGTGTGGTGGACGGGGTGCGCAGTCGCGCAAGACACCCCAGGAGCTCATCGATATCGGCAGTCGTACAGGGCTCGACGGCGCAGCCCTGGCAAACGTCAGTCGGCTTGTTGCAAAGGTCGACAGCGCAGCCGTTCAGGATGGCTTTGATCTTTACCTGCACGGGTTCATAGTGACCGATGACGGTCATTGGGTGGTGGTGCAGCAGGGGATGAACCAGGAGCGGCGCCAAGCCAGGCGTTATCATTGGCTGTCAGAGGGGCTCGAAAGCTTCCTCAATTCTCCGCATTGCGCGATAGAGGGGCGCGTCCAGGGAAACATTATTAATCTCGCTGACCGTAAGGCGGAAAAATCAAGACGTGACCAGCTCTATCTGTTATCCACGCTTGGGCCGGATCAGATTGCGCGGGAAGTCCACGCTGCGACAGTGGTTGTCGCTCCTTCTCCTTCCAAGGTGGAACAACCAGAGCTGCCACATCTTATCATGCCGTCTCATCACGACGTCCGCGAGAACGATGTGAACATGAAGCGACTCCATGCAAATCTGGCAGCCGCCGCTGATCGCGGTCCGGCGGACTATCAGGAGTTGCTGCTGACACCGGGCGTAGGGCCACGGACCGTAAGAGCACTTGCGATGGTCGCCGAAGTGGTCCACGGCGCACCCTACCGGTTTTCCGATCCGGCACGGTTTTCACTCGCCCACGGTGGCAAGGACCGGCATCCCTTTCCGGTGCCTGTGAAGGTCTATGACGAAACCATACGCGTATTGAAATCGGCAGTCTCCAAGGGAAGACTTGGACGAGATGAGGAACTCGCGGCCTTGAGGCGTCTCGACGCTCAGGCCCGGAAACTCGAACGTCACGCCTCGGGTCCCCAATTCAGCGAGATCATCGCGGAGGAAATGGGCATGTCTGCCCAGTTCGGTGGACGAAGTGTGTTCGGATGGGAGCGAGAATAAAGAGCGTTCACGGCCAAGTCCAAATTCTGGAAAATGTTGTAGTTCAGCTCACAGGCGCTTGAACATTTCCGCCTTACTATTCGCCAACAATCGAGGTTGCTAGCGATCGAACTGGTTTCGTCGACCTCACGCGGGCACGGTAAGGAACCATTCCCTGTCTGAAAATTACCTTCAACGCCACGGTTTCAACCGTGCACAAATGCGCGGGTGTCGAAATCCCGCGCGTGCAATGGGATTAACGGGATGGAAGCCCCACCACTAAAACGAAGGCTCGCTGCCAGACTCGTCGCGGATAGCGAGGGTATTCCAGGCTCGTGCACGACAATAAGGAACGGACGCTTGCGACATTGACCTCTCACCGCGCTAGCGTGGACCGCGTTATTGAAAGAGCCCAGGGGCAGACTTTCGGGAGCGCCGGCGACCGTTGTTCATGCTTTCCGCTCAGCGGTTGCGGAAGAGTCCGAGTTTCCCGATTGCTGCCGGTATACCTTCTGTCTTTCTTCCCTCTTGCCGGAAGATCGTGTCCCCGTTCGTGGCGTCTTGCTAATGCGGGGGCGCGCTTCGTGTTCGGTGTTGGTCATGATGCTTCTCCTCCTGAACCGCGCTAACGGCCAGCGGTCGCGCATGTTCCAAGCGGGAGACACTCGAAGAACCGTCCGGCTGCGGCCGAAATTCGGCCCTGAGATCGAGGTACTGTATTGAACTGAGGGCCGGAGCGGTGTCGCGTAAGACATTCGAACTCTTTAGACCGAGCGAGTGTCTGCTCGTTCGCCATCCATTTGGCATTTACGTCTTTGCAATTGTCCTCGACGCGCCGAACCGGAACAAACCGCACCGAAGACGGTTCTGATTTCTAGCCGCCCGGGAAGCAATTCGAAGCCCCGGTAGCGCTTGCGATTGCCGGGGAGGTCAGAATGCCAGACATTAAAAAGTGGGCGAAGCCTATTTCCTTCGTTTCACCGCAAACAGGCAACTACCGAACGATCGAGAGCGCAAGCGATGCCATTGCCGTATTGCGCGGCGCAGGCTGGCCCGTCCAGACTGGCAAGCAGCTGCGTGAAGCCAAGAAGATCTGCGTCGAAGTGATTGACGGGAAGCGGCCTCCCGCTGAGGCCCGCAGGGCTTTTATTGCGGCTGCAGTCGAGGCGCACATCTTCGTCAAGGAGAAATAACAGGACCGGCCGGCAAGCGGGGCCTTTCCAGCCAAAGCTGAACGCATTCTCATTCCGCGAATGTAAACGATGCCGAAGAAATGCCGTCAAGAGCCAATGGCCCTGACGAAGATCCAGAACGACAGTGTCGATCCTACCACCGGGCCTTTACCAGCATAGTCATCGCCCCCTCTTCGGAGCCGGATCACGCGCTACGATGCCTGATTTTGTTCCTGGCCCAGCGGTCATATGATTGTCTCGGCTGCCAGTCGCGCCTCGCGTCCTGCCCCGGCTGTTGGTCCTGCCAGGCCCGCGCAGTCCCGCAACAGCTTTGCCGTCCTCCACCTTCGTTTCGGCCCTTCGGGTGCGGATCAGCGCTTGCGAGCCCGGCTGTCGGACCGCCGTAGCAGGTCGCGATGGTCGCGACTTCAAACGGAGGTTCCAACATGAGCAGGCAGCCCATTCACCAACGATCCGATCTATACAGCCGCATCACCGACAAGATCATCGCCGAGCTCGAACAGGGCGTGCGACCCTGGATCCAGCCCTGGACCACAACCAATGCCGCCGACCGGATCACCCGGCCACTGCGCCACAACGGCGAGCCCTATTCTGGCATCAACGTCCTGCTCCTCTGGTCCGAGGCGATTGCTCGCGGCTTTGCCTCTCCGACCTGGATGACATTTCGCCAGGCGCTGGAATTTGGTGCCGCCGTCCGCAAGGGCGAGACCGGCACCACCGTCGTCTTTGCCAGCTCCTTCATCCGCACCGAAACCAATGACACCGGCCAGGAGATCGAACACGACATT
>NZ_JANUBV010000013.1:0-183356 GCF_024808055.1 Rhizobium sp. BK176
ATCTCGGAGAACGGCACGTCCACATCCGTGTCGAAGCCGGCGAGCGATCCACTGCCATTCAGCGAGGCGGCCCAGGCATATGGGCTGACGATGACTGCCCATTCCCTCTCCGGCTCCATGCGCTCAGCATCGAAGTCAGCAGCCCTGCTCGGTGAAAACGCTATCGACGACATGCAAAACACGAGGCCGAACAAACTCATCGGCACGCAAGGCGAGAATCGAAGCATTCCTAGCCTCCGCTACGGGACGCCTCGCACCTTACTATCTGAAAGCGCAAATTCAAGGGACGCACGAACAGGTAGCCGGCACGAAAAAAGTCCCCCGCAACATTGCGCGGGAGACTTTCGATGCGTCGTTAGCCGAGTAGTCAGGCGGCGTGGGACATCCGGCCCGCGGCACCGCCAGTGGCAGCGCGCAGTCTGAAGTTGGCGAGCAATGTGCTCAGCTGCCGGCTTTCCTCGGCCAGCGTCTGGCTTGCAGCCGTAGTCTCTTCCACCATCGCGGCATTCTGCTGCGTCATCTGGTCCATGTGATTGACCGAGGTGTTGATCTCGTTGAGCCCCGTCGCCTGCTCGCGCGCCGCTGTGGCGATCGACGCGACATGGTTGTTGACGCGATTGACCAGTTCCTCGATTTCGAACAGGGCGTCGCCGGTGGAGCGCACCAGCATGACGCCGTTGCCGACCTCGCTTGCCGAGGTGCTGATCAGCACCTTGATCTCCTTTGCGGCATTGGCCGAGCGTTGCGCCAACTCACGCACTTCCTGTGCGACCACGGCGAAGCCGCGTCCCGCCTCGCCTGCACGCGCCGCCTCGACACCGGCATTGAGTGCGAGCAGGTTCGTCTGGAAGGCAATCTCGTCGATGACGCCGATGATCTGACCGATACGGTTGGACGAATCCTCGATCCGGTTCATCGCAGTTACCGCATTGCGGACAATCTCACCCGACTTGCCGGCGCTGGTCTTGGTTTCCGCTACCATCTCGCGAGCCTCCGCCGCGCGTTCCGACGCCGTCCGCACCGTCGCAGTAATTTCGTCAAGAGCCGCCGCTGTCTCTTCAAGGGCGGCCGCCTGCTGTTCGGTGCGCTTCGACAGATTGTTTGTTGCTCCGCTGATATTGCCGGCGCTGTCGTTGACGACACGCGTCGATTCCGCGATCGCCTGGATAACCCCATTCAGCGCGCCAACCGCGGAGTTGAAGTCGGATCGCAGCTTGGCATAGTCGTCGCCGAGATCGTCGATCGACACGGTCAGGTCGCCGACCGCCAGTTTCTCGAGGCCGGCACCGAGCGACTGGATGGCAAGGCTCTGACGATCCGCCGCCGAGCGCAAATTGGCCTCGTTGCCCCGACGCTCCTCCTCGATCTGCGACTGATGCCGGCCCTCGCGATCCCGCATGACCGCGCGCTCACGGACGGAATCCCGCAACACAAGCAGGGATTTCGCCATCGCGCCGATCTCGTCACGTCTGTCGTGATCGACGATGTCGACCGCATCATGCTCATCGGCAATGGCGTTCATCGCGCCCTTGAGCCGAGCGATCGGCGACGTCACGCTGCGCACAATGCCAAAGGCAACCGCGATGATGACAATCGCGCCGACAAGGCAGGCGCCGCCCGCCCAGATCGCATTCTGACGATAAAGGGCCGCAAGATCGTCGGCATAGACGCCTGTGCCGACGACCCAGCCCCAAGGTTCGAAGCCGACCACATGCGAGTATTTCAGCACCGGCTCTGCCGCACCCGGCTTCGGCCAGTAGTAGTCGACAAAGCCTTCGCCGCTCTTCTTCACGGTGTTGGCGAACTCAACGAAGATGAATTTCCCGGTCGGATCCTTGTTCTGGGACAGATCCGTTCCGTTCAGCTCCGGCTTGATCGGATGCATGATCATCGTCGGATGCATGTCATTGATCCAGAAGTAGCCATTGCCGCCGTAGCGCATGGCCGAGATCACGTCTTTCGCCGCAGTTTGCGCCTGCTCTCGCGTCATCGCGCCGGACTGTTCCAGCTTGTAGTATTTCTCGAAGATGGCGATCGCCGTCGCGTCCATCTGCGCAAGACCATGCTTGCGCTCGCTCTCCAGCTTGGCATGCGAATAGTTCAGGAAGAAGGTGATGGCGAGCACCAGAATAGTCAGCGCCAGCCCCACAAGAGAATAGAGGCGGGTGGAAATCTTGACGTTACGCATTGAGCCCCAGCAGTTCAGAATTTGATCATAGTCAAATACTGCTATGCGGGCCTTACTGGATGGTGAATTTTAATTAGATCTCACTGAATTGCCGCAAGGTGATGATTTTCTCAAATGTCTCGCATATTCGCGCAAGTCATTGATTTATATTGACCGCCCAACATTGCACCAAAGCACGCTAGGTAATATCTCATAGAACTATAGTCTGAGTTTGGGAGAGGGACGCCTCACCTCCAGACATCAGCGCGTTTCGCTTCCAGGGCATCTGCGCTAGGGTCCCTCGGAATCGTTGTCCGTTTTTCTTGAACAGGAGCCTTCCATGACCGACGCCAAGCCGAATGGCGCCCTGACCCTTCGCACCGTGGCCATGCCCGCCGACGCCAATCCGGCAGGCGACATTTTCGGCGGTTGGGTCATGGCACAGATGGACCTTGCGTCCGGCATTACGGCATCGGAACGCGCAAAGGGTCGCGTCGTCACCGCAGCGGTCAAGGAAATGGCATTCGCTCTGCCAGTGAAGATCGGCGACACTCTTTCAGTCTTCACCACGATCGAAGCTGTCGGCCGCACCTCAATCACGCTCTCGGTCGAGGCATGGGCTACCCGTGCCCGCTACAACAACATGGAACAAGTGACGGCGGCGACGTTCATCATGGTCGCGCTCGACGAGACCGGAAAGCCGAAGCCGGTTCCAGCGGAATAGGCCATGGAATCGGTCAGCTCGCCCGAGGTCTTTCTCCACATCAAGGTCGTGATGGGGATGGTGATCTCGCTCAGCCTTGCGCGGCTGCTGACGGGCATCGCCGGCATCATCCAGCATCCGGGAAAGGGCAAGCCCTATGCCGTCCATCTCGGCTGGGCGGCATCGATGTTCCTCTTCATCATCCACATCTGGTGGTGGGAGTATCGGCTGCAGGCCGTGCCGGTGCTGCATTTCGGCATCTACCTGTTTCTCGTCTCGTTCTGCTGCCTGTTCTTCATGCTCTGCGCGCTGCTCTTCCCAGCCTCGCTCGACGAGTATGGCGGCTACGAAGAGTATTTCTATTCGCGTCGGCGCTGGTTCTTCGGCACGCTCGCCCTCACCTATGCCGTCGACATCATCGATACCGCGATCAAGGGGGCAGACCATATCCAGTCTATCGGCTGGGAGTTTCCGGCGCGCAACATCGCCTATGTCATCCTCTGCGTCATCGCCGCATGGACGGCCAACCGCCGCTTCCACGCCGTCTTCGTCTGGCTCAATCTGCTCTATCAGGTCAGCTTCATTTTCCGCATCTATGACGTCCTGGGATAAATGCGCAACTTTTTGGTTGCTATTTCGCCGCCACCATGAGACAAAAGGCAACCAGGAGGTTGCCGATATGTCTGATCGCATCGAGAAAATCATCGAACTGAACGCTTCGGTCGAGCGCGTCTGGAAGGCCATCACCGATCATCGCGAATTCGGCGAATGGTTCCGCGTCCAGCTCGATGGACCCTTCGTGCCCGGCCAGAACTCGACTGGCCACATCACCCATCCCGGCTACGAACACATTCGCTGGCAGGCCACCGTCAAACGCATGGAGGAGCCCAAGCTTTTTTCCTTCACGTGGCATCCCTACGGCATCGATCCCAACGTCGACTATTCCAAGGAAGAGCCGACGCTCGTCGAGTTTCGTCTCGAGCCGACGTCGTCGGGTTCGCGCCTGACGGTCACGGAATCGGGTTTTGACAAAGTCCCGCCGCATCGCCGCGAGGAGGCATTCCGTATGAACGACGGGGGCTGGGCCGAACAGATGAAAAACATCAAGGAATACGTCGATAGATAACGTCGATTTCCACCGCGAGAACGCGGCAATCCTGTTCGCCGCCTTGGGAGACCCGACGCGCCTGTCACTGCTGACAACCCTCAGCGACGGGCGCGAACGCTCGATCGCAGGGCTTTCGGTCGGCACTGTCCTCACCCGGCAGGCGGTGACAAAGCATCTGCACGTGCTGGAACAGGCCGGCCTCGTTCGCTCCACCAAGGTTGGGCGGGAAAGCCATTACGCTTTCCAACCCGATCGGATCGGCGATATGCGTGCCTATCTCGACAGCGTCTCCCGGCAATGGGACGACGCGCTCGAACGCCTGCGCGCCTTCGTGGAGCGGTAGACACATCAGCTAGCGAATGGGCCTAGCCGCGAAAAATGAAGGATGCACCGATCGCGATCAGGGCAAAGCCGATCGCATGGTTCCACGTCAGGTTCTCGCCGAGCCAGAAGACCGAGAACCCGGAGAAGACGAGAAGCGTAATTACCTCCTGCATCGTCTTCAGCTGCGCCGTCGAATAGACAGCCGAGCCGATGCGATTCGCCGGCACGGCAAGGCAATATTCGAAAAAAGCGATCGCCCAGCTGACGACGATGGCGATGAACAGCGCCGCCCCCTTATGCTTCAGATGGCCGTACCAGGCGAAGGTCATAAAGATGTTCGACGCGAAAAGCATGACGACCGGCCAGACGGCGGCTGGGCTGAGGGCAAAAGGCATGGGTGATTCCCGGAAATTGAAACTGGCGGCAGCATGTATCGCCAAATTTCCGCTCTGCAAGGGCCCGTGCGGACTTGCAGCCGCCTCTACGTCCGCAATCGAGTGTAACACCTCAAAGGATCACTCATTCAGCAATCAGTGGTTGATGTTAATTTGTGTGAATTTCTCAAAGGCTGTGCGCCTAATAGGAAAGGCATCCGCAGATTGACAGTCCGATACGCTGCAGCGGAACGAATTGCCCGCAACATCGCCGCGCGTCGCCCGTCCGGATCGCCTTCACCAGTCGTCTACCGGAGGGGACGCGCCATGGACACGATCACAGATATAGGCAAAACCAGCTTGGCCGGAGTGCTCGCCGCTCTGGCGCAGGCAAAAATGAAGATCGGCTCGATTGTCGACGCCGGCGGCACCTATTCGGTCACCTACGATCTCGCGTCGTCTTCTTCGGACGGAGCTAGTCTCAACGAGACCCTGCCCAGCACGCCACCCGTCGCGAACATGGACAGCCCTGCCCCGCCGCCCGCCGGCGCGCATGGACCGTTCGTTCACGCTCGAGCAATCGCACCTAAAACGATCCTCTATACCGACGCGAGTGGCCGCGACGAAATCCGCGAAGGCGGATCACGCTCCTGGCGCAACTGCAACGCGGGGAATATCCGCAAGGGTGACTTCTCGATCAATTGTGGCGCCATCGGCGATGACGGCAGCTTTGCAATCTTCCCTGACGAGGATACCGGAAAGGCGGCCATCATCGCGCTGTTGCGAACGGCAACCTATATCAAGCTCACGCTCAAGCAGGCGATTTTCCGCTACGCTCCGCCGGAGGAGAACAAGTCAGCTGAGTACGCTCAGTTCATCCACGATAAGACAGGCGTTGCGCTGACTGCGGTTCTCGCCGACCTGAAAATGGACGATTTCCGAAAGATCGCCAGGTTCATTCAGGTCGTTGAAGGTTGGAAGCCCGGCACAATCAGACCGAACGCACCGCCTGCACCGCTGATGGGAGCGGCGATTGGCGTGGCATCCTCAGCGGCATCGGCAACGCAGGACTGGATGACCATCGCCCGCCGCGAAGCAGCCCTCCCGGCGCATGAACGTAGCCAGTGGCCGGATCCCGGCGAGAACCCCCGCATCCTCAATTACTTCAAGGTCTGCGCACCATGGTTCGAGGTTGCCGGCGGCGACGAGGTCGATTGGTGCGCCGCCTTCGTCAATTACTGCCTGGTCAGTAGCGGCCACATGGGCACCGATCATCCCGGCGCCCGTTCGTTCTTCTGGAACAAGAAGAACCAGTTCCTCGTGCTCAAGGAACCGAAACCGGGCGCGATCGCGGTTCGTCGCTATGCGCCCTTTACCGATCCGAGCTGGGCAACCGGCAACGGCCATGTCGGTTTCGTGGTCTCCTGGACCAATACGACCATCACACTGCTTGGTGGAAACCAGAGCAACACGGTTTGCGAGAAAACCTTCCCCCTAATCGAAAAGAACGGAAACACCAAAGAATCCGAGTTCGTCCGTTTCCTGATGCCCGTGATCGTCTGAACTCGAACGGTAAGCGGGCGCGGACACACCGCGCCCGCTTCCAGCGGTTCGTTTGGCCGATCATGCACGCAGACCGCGTGGCTCCTCGGCCTCCTCCGTTCCGAACCGCACATCCTTCTTCTCGTAACCAAAGCCGGCGAGCAGCGCGACGACGATGGCAACGACGGCCGCGACCATAAGCAGCGCGTACGCATAGTCGCCGTCCCAACGCTCGGCCAGTCCCGCCTGCAGCGTCGCATTGCCTGACGCGAGCAGATTGCCGAGCTGGTAGGCAAATCCCGGGAACGTGCCGCGTACCTCGTCTGGCGACAGCTCATTGAGATGCACCGGCACGATGCCCCAGGCGCCCTGCACGAAGAACTGCATCAGGAACGCACCGATCGCGAGCAGCACCGGTCCCGGCGCATAGACCCAAAGCGGCGCCACCGGCACGGCGATCAGCGATGCGATGACGATCGCCTTCTTGCGCCCGATCCGCTGCGAAAGCGCACCGAAGAAGAGACCACCGCAGATCGCGCCGATATTGTAGACGATGGCAATCGCGCCGGTCGTATAGCTATCGTAGTTGCGTTGGGTCTCCAGGAAGGTCGGATAGAGATCCTGCGTTCCGTGGCTGAAGAAGTTGAACGCTGTCATCAGCAGCACGGACCACAGGAACAGCGGCACGTTTTCACGTAGCACTGTATGGAACGGTCGGCGTCCCTGTTTCTGCCGCTTGAGAAACGCCGGGCTCTCCTCGACGCTGCGCCGGATGTAGAGCACCAGCAACGCCGGCAGCGCCCCGACGAAGAACATGCCCCGCCAGCCGATGACTGGGAAGAGCAGGAAAAAGACGATCGAGGCGAGCAGATAACCAGAGGGGTAACCGGCCTGCAGGATGCCGGAGACAATGCCACGGCTATCTTCAGGGACGGTTTCCATGACGAGTGACGCGCCGACGCCCCATTCGCCGCCCATGGCGATGCCGTAGAGCGCCCTGAGCATGATGAACATGGTCAGCCCCGTCGAGAAACCGGTCAGAAACTCGAACAGCGAATAGAGCGCCACATTCACCATCAGCGTGATACGGCGGCCATATTTGTCTGATGCGAGCCCGAAGAGCAGGGCGCCGAGCGGCCGCATCGCAAGCGTCAGGAAGATCGCGACCGACACGGCCGCGACGTCGGTGTGAAACTCATCTGCAATGTGCTTGAGAACGAAAACCAGAATGAAGAAATCGAAGGCATCGAGCGTCCAGCCGAGATAGCTGGCAATAACGGTGTTGCGCTGCTGCGAGGTGAGCGCGCGCAGGCTCTGCAATGCGGACATCATGTTCCTCCGTCCGAAAGCGGCGGCGAGGCGGGCAATGTCCGGATGCCGTCGAAGAGAGGGATCGCCCGGGGATGGGCGAGGTCGAAGCTGTGACAGGCAGCCTCGTTTAACGTCAGCATTGCTGCCCTTGTTCCCGGCTGCGACAGTTTGACCGTCGCTCAGCTTTCACCGGCAAGCTTTTCGCGAATGTGATCCGGCCCGCCGGTCATGCGCCTGGCAAAAGGCCGGTCGGGATCCACGACACGCCAGAACGGCGCGCTGCCCTCCTTGCTGATGTGCACCAGATGCCGCTGCACCGTGACGGGGCAGCAGGCATCCGCGCCGTATTTCGCCGCGAGCGCGCGCCGGATCTCCGCCAGATCCGACAGCTGCCCCGTCGGCGCGCTTTGCAACGCATCGACGACCATGCTTTCGCTCGGGATCAGCATGCGCTGCTCCTGAGCCCTGCCCTTTGGCCGCATCTTGATAACGGGAATATCGCTCATGGTATCCTCTGCAGATCGAGAGCCGCGCTCAGGTGAGGTTCCTGCGACGCTCTACCTCGGCAGCGGTCGGCTGTTCGAACTCGAACGAGCCAGTCACGATATCGCCGTCGCGAACATACTTGTTCACCGTGACGCCAGTGCCCGAAGTCCGCGAACTGATGAGCTTCAGCTTGCCCGGAGATGCTCCGTCGCCGAACAGCCGCTTGCCCTTGCCGAGCACGACAGGAAAGAACGAGACATACAGCTCATCGACCAGATCGTTCCGGAACAGCGTCTGCAGGAAGTGGGTCGATCCTTGCGTCAGCAGGTCAGGTCCAACGCTCGCTTTCAACGCCTTGAGCGCGCCGACGACGTCGGCTCCGAGCACTTGGCTGTTCTGCCAACCTGGCTTGAAGTCCGGATTGCGCGTGGCGACATATTTGGTGATCTTGTCGAACAGCGGCCCGATCGGATCGTCTGACGCAACGTAAGGCCAATGCGCGGCAAAGATGTCATAGGTCTTGCGGCCAAGCAGCAGATCGAAGGGATTGGCGAACATCTCGCCGACCGACTCTCCCATCGCCTCGTCGAAATAAGGCGCGGCCCAGCCGCCATAGCGGAAACCGCCGATCGGATCCTCATCCGGACCGCCCGGCGCCTGCATGACGCCGTCGAGACTGACGAATGCACCTGTCATGATCTTCCGCATCCTCATTTTCCTCCATGAAAACCTGCGTAGCTTGTGCACCAAGGACGTTCGCCCGCCGCCCGCGCCGACAATTGCATCCGACAAAATCCGCCGCCACTGTTTGCCAAATCCGAACGATTCTTTTGTTTCCCTTTTGTACTCTTTGCCCCTTCACTTTCGCGGTGACTCTCGCCATATTCCGGCCATGGCCAAAACTCCGAAGAAATCCCCCGCCCCTGTTGGCTTCGAGGAAGCCCCGCATTCGTCCTTCGAGGGCGCGCCCCTGTCCGGTTCCGTATCCGATTGGGTGAAGCAGCTGGAGGCCGATGCCGAGGCGTCAAGTGTCGAGACGCAGCGCCAGATCGCCTCGAAGGCCGGCAAGCACCGCAAGAAGGTGGAGATCGCCGCCTCCAAATCCGCGCGCGGTACCTCCATGGGCGGCTCGACCGACCCGAAAACCCGCGCCGCCGCCGGCCTCAACCCGGTCGCGGGCATGGACACGACGCTGGAGCAAGCCGCTTCGCTGCAGGCCGGCACCGCCGTCACCGCCACTGTCGAGGCCCTGTCGGCGCTGATCGAGAGCGGCAACCCGCTTCACAAGAACGGCAAGATCTGGACGCCGCACCGCCCCGCCCGGCCCGACAAGTCCGAAGGCGGCATCTCGATCCGCATGGACTCGGAATACCAGCCCGCCGGCGACCAGCCGACCGCCATCAAGGACCTCGTCGAGGGCCTCGAAAATGGCGACCGCAGCCAGGTTCTGCTCGGCGTCACCGGCTCCGGCAAGACCTTCACCATGGCCAAGGTGATCGAGGAAACCCAGCGCCCGGCCCTGATCCTGGCGCCGAACAAGACGCTCGCCGCCCAGCTCTATTCCGAGTTCAAGAACTTCTTCCCCGACAACGCGGTTGAGTACTTCGT
This sequence comes from Rhizobium sp. BK176, assembly GCF_024808055.1. NCBI lineage: Bacteria > Pseudomonadati > Pseudomonadota > Alphaproteobacteria > Hyphomicrobiales > Rhizobiaceae > Rhizobium > Rhizobium sp. BK176. The sequence continues at coordinate 9,624 of NZ_JANUBV010000013.1, forward strand.
CTCCTACTACGACTACTACCAGCCGGAAGCCTACGTGCCGCGCTCCGACACCTATATCGAGAAGGAATCCTCGATCAACGAGCAGATCGACCGCATGCGCCACTCGGCGACGCGCTCGCTGCTCGAGCGCGACGACTGCATCATCGTCGCCTCGGTCTCCTGCATCTACGGTATCGGCTCGGTCGAGACCTATACCGCCATGACCTTCCAGATGAATGTCGGCGACCGCCTCGACCAGCGCCAGCTGCTCGCCGACCTCGTCGCCCAGCAATACAAGCGCCGCGACATGGATTTCCAGCGCGGCTCCTTCCGCGTCCGCGGTGACACCATCGAAATCTTCCCTGCCCACCTGGAAGACGCGGCCTGGCGCATAAGCATGTTCGGCGACGAGATCGACGCGATCACCGAGTTCGACCCGCTGACCGGCGCCAAGACCGGCGACCTGAAATCGGTGAAGATCTACGCCAACTCGCACTACGTCACCCCGCGCCCGACGCTGAACGCCGCCATCAAGTCGATCAAGGAGGAGCTGAAGGGCCGCCTCGCCGAACTCGAAAAGGCCGGCCGCCTGCTGGAGGCCCAGCGCCTGGAACAGCGCACCCGCTACGATATCGAAATGCTCGAGGCCACAGGCTCCTGCCAGGGCATCGAGAACTATTCGCGTTATCTCACCGGCCGCGACCCCGGCGACCCGCCGCCGACGCTGTTCGAATATGTCCCCGACAACGCCATCGTCTTCATCGACGAAAGCCATGTCACCATCCCGCAGATCGGCGGCATGTACCGAGGCGACTTCCGCCGCAAGGCGACGCTCGCCGAATACGGCTTCCGCCTGCCCTCCTGCATGGACAACCGTCCCTTGCGCTTCGAGGAATGGGACGCCATGCGCCCGGACACGATCGCCGTCTCCGCCACCCCCGGCGGCTGGGAGATGGAACAGGCAGGCGGCGTCTTCGCCGAACAGGTCATCCGCCCGACCGGCCTGATCGACCCGCCGGTTGAGGTCCGCTCGGCCCGCAGCCAGGTCGACGACGTGCTCGGCGAAATCCGCGAGACCGCGGCCAAGGGCTACCGCACCCTCTGCACCGTGCTCACCAAGCGCATGGCCGAGGACCTGACCGAATACCTGCACGAACAGGGCGTCCGCGTCCGCTACATGCACAGCGACATCGACACGCTCGAGCGCATCGAGATCATCCGCGACCTCCGCCTCGGCGCCTTCGACGTGCTGGTCGGCATCAACCTTCTGCGCGAAGGCCTCGACATTCCCGAATGCGGCTTCGTCGCCATCCTCGATGCCGACAAGGAAGGCTTCCTGCGCTCCGAGACCTCGCTGATCCAGACCATCGGCCGCGCCGCACGTAATGTCGACGGCAAGGTCATCCTCTATGCCGACAACATCACCGGCTCGATGCAGCGCGCCATGGACGAGACCGCGCGCCGCCGCGAAAAGCAGGTGGCCTATAACGAGGAACACGGCATCACGCCGGAGAGCGTCAAGGCGAAGATCTCCGACATCCTCGACTCGGTCTACGAACGCGACCACGTCCGCGCCGACATTTCAGGCGCCTCGGGCAAGGGTTTTGCCGATGGCGGCAACCTCGTCGGCGGCAACCTGCAGACTCATCTCAACGCGCTGGAAAAGCAGATGCGCGACGCCGCCGCCGACCTCGACTTCGAAAAGGCCGCCCGCCTGCGCGACGAGATCAAGCGCCTCAAGGCCGCCGAACTCGCCGTCATGGACGACCCGATGGCGCGCGAGGAAGCACGCTCGCAGGAGGGCAGCGGCAAGAAGAGCGGCAAGCCGGCCGCTGGCGGAAGCTCCCTCTTCGCCAAGCCCGGCCTCAACGACATGGGCCCGGGCACCGACACCGAAACCCCGCTCTTCCGCAAGCCCGATCTCGATGAAATGGGCCGCGACGTCGCGGACCCCGCCGGCAAGAGCCTCTTCCGCCGCAACAGCCTCGACGAAATGACCGTCGGCCGCACCGAAAAACCGGTCGCCGGCCACCTGCCGGACAAGCCCGAGGCCGCCAAGGGCACGAAGCGCTTCTCACTGCTGCTGGAAGGCCAGCCGGAACGCGACGCCGTCAGGCCGCTGGTGCGCGGCAAGACCGGCGTCGGCAGCTACGAGGATGCGGTGGACCAGAAGCGCAAGGGTCGGACAAAGGGCAAGACGGGTCGGCCCGGAAGATAGAGGATGTCTCCTCTCGACCCAAAGCGGACTTATGGGCGTTCGCGTCCTTCGAGGAGGATGTCACGATCATCGCCTATGCGGTTTCCGATTCCAGCGGCAAGCCGCTCGTCTCCCACGTTCGCGGTAGCGCCGACCTGGTGCAGCACAAGCTGGCGGGCGGGGCGGCGCGCGCTAGGATGGACGGCCCTCAGGGCGCGGCCGGGATGGCGAAGGAGCGCAACGGTGCCGTTCCGGCACAGTTTCCCGAAACGGCACAACATCAGCTGTGAGTGCTTACGATTCGTCAAGTGTCTGAATCTTTGTCGATTCCCGTGTCGCAGAATCGCGTGCCACAATATTGCCGCTTGCCTTTTGCTTCGAATGCTGTCACCAAATGCGGCTCTCGGGCATTTGCATGCCGGTGACTGGACTGATGTGGTAAAGCTTTCCGGCAGGAAGGCGGCGTGGGGGACACCCGCGTACGTAGACGTTCTTTCCCCGTTCGTGAACTACTCGACTGACCCTTCGCGCGCTGAATTTTGATGAGGGGGCGCGAAAGCTAAAGCCGTCCGTTTCCTCTCGCGGGGGATGGATACCAAACAGACTAAGGGAAAAGGACTATCCCAATGGCCACCAAGGGCACCGTAAAATTCTTCAACCAGGACAAGGGTTTTGGTTTCATCACGCCAGAAGGCGGCGCGAAGGACGTTTTCGTCCACATCTCCGCGCTGCAGGCTTCCGGCATCCAGTCGCTGCGCGAAGGCCAGCAGGTTACCTTCGACACCGAGCCGGACCGCATGGGCAAGGGCCCGAAGGCCGTCAACATCTCGGCTAACTAATTCATTTTCTGCTTCGGCAGGAAAGAGGACGGCGCTCCGCAAGGGGCGCCGTTTTTCGTTTGCGGGATCGATCGGCTGCCCCGCGAAACGCTCGAGCGGCAATGCGGCTCGCCAGCCGAGCTCCGTTTCGTCGCGCGGCAGCGCTATGCGCCGACCGCTTCCCGCGCACCTTCGAAATCGACCGCAGCAAAGGCTGCGGCAATCACCTCGGGCCCGGCTCCTGCCTTGACGGCATCGGTCGACAGGATCTGCCGATAGCGCCGCGCGCCAGGCAACCCGGTAAACAGCCCGACCATATGCCGCGCCACCTGCTGCAGCCGCCCGCCATTGGCGACATGACGCTCGGCATAGGCCATCATCCGGTCGCGGATATCGCCCCAGTCTGCCGCCTCCGGCGCCGCGCCATAGAAGCGGCGGTCGACATCGGCGAGGACGCCGGCGTTCTGATAGGCCGCGCGTCCGAGCATGATGCCGTCGATATGGTCGAGATGCCCGGCCGCCTCGTCCAGCGTCTGGATGCCGCCGTTGATGCCGATGAAGACATCCGGCCGCGCCTGCTTCATGCGGTAGACGATCTCGTAGTCGAGCGGCGGGATCTCACGGTTCTCCTTCGGCGACAGGCCCTTCAGCCAGGCCTTGCGCGCATGGATCCAGATCGCATCGGCGCCGGCATCGAGCACGCGGTCGAGAAGGCCGGGCAGCGCCGCATCAGGATCCTGCTCGTCGACGCCGATCCGGCATTTCACCGTCACAGGCACGTCGGCCACCGCCTTCATCGCCGCCACGCAGGCCGCCACGGTCTCGGGCGTCAGCATCAGGCAGGCGCCGAAGGTGCCCGATTGCACTCGGTCCGAGGGACAGCCGACATTGAGGTTGATCTCGTCATAGCCATAGGGTGCCGCGATCCTGACCGCCTCGGCAAGCTTCGCCGGATCCGATCCGCCGAGTTGCAGCGCCACAGGATGCTCCGCCGTATCGAAGGATAGTAGCCGTTCGCGAGGCCCATGGATGATCGCATCGGCCACGACCATTTCCGTGTAGAGCAGCGCATTGCGGCTGATCTGCCGGTGGAAATAGCGGCAATGGCGATCGGTCCAGTCGATCATCGGCGCAACGGCAAAGATCGGCTGAGCTGACTTCAGGGCATCGGCGTAGAAATTGGATGTAGTCATGCCGCGCTCATAGCGCAAAGACGGGTGAAATGCCAGTTTGCGGCGCGCAAGGCAGCAATGCGGCGATGCACGGCAGCCACTAATCGGCGAACCGCACTTTCCCCCCCGCTTCCTTTCCGTCTAAGATGCCGGGACTCACAAATAGCACGAGCCTGCAATGTCCCTTCCCGCAACTGTCATCCCCCTTCACCAACCCGTCCTGCTTCCCGTCGAAGGCACCGCTGACGCATTTCCCGTGCGTCGCGTCTACTGTGTCGGGCGCAACTATGCCGACCACGCGATCGAGATGGGCCATGACCCGAGCCGCGAGCCGCCCTTCTTCTTCCAGAAGAACGCCGAAAACCTGGTGGCTGAGGGCAAGAATTTCCCTTACCCGCCGCTTTCAAGCGATGTGCATTTCGAAGTCGAGTGCGTTCTGGCGCTGAAGGCCGGCGGCCAGGATATTCCCGCTGAGAAGGCGCTTGATTGCATCTACGGCTATGCCGTCGGTATCGACTTCACGCGTCGCGACCTGCAGGCGGAGGCGAAGAAGCTCGGTCGTCCCTGGGAGGTCGCCAAAGCCTTCGAATATTCCGCACCCGTATCGCCGATCGTCCCGGCGGCCAAGCTCGGGCATCCCTTGGCGGGTCGTATCTGGCTGGAACTGAACGGCAAGCGCGTCCAGGATGGCGACCTCAACCAGATGATCTGGAAGGTGCCAGAGATCATCGCCGAACTATCGAAACTCTTCATCCTGGCGCCGGGCGACGTCATCATGACCGGCACGCCAGCCGGTGTCGGCGCCGTGACGAGGGGCGACCACGTCAAGTGCGGCATCGACGGTATCGCCACACTGTCGGTGAAGGTGGCCTGAGAGGAGACGTCCATGCCTGTCTACGCGCTCGGCGGACTGACGCCGGATCTACCGGCACCCGGCACCTACTGGATCGCGCCTGATGCCCATGTCATCGGCCAGGTTTCGCTTGGTGTCGATGTCGGCATCTGGTTTGGGGCAGTGCTGCGCGGCGACAATGAGCCGATTCTGGTCGGGGCGGCGACGAATATCCAGGAAGGTGCGATGCTGCATACCGATCCAGGCTTTCCCGTAACGATCGGTGAAGGCTGCACCATCGGTCATCACGCCATCGTCCACGGCTGCACGATCGGCAACAATTCGCTGATCGGCATGGGCGCCACGGTCCTGAACGGCGCGAAGATAGGCAGCAACTGCCTGGTCGGCGCCAATGCGCTGATCACCGAGGGCAAGGAGTTTCCCGACAACTCCCTGATCGTCGGCTCGCCCGCGCGCGTGGTCCGCACGCTCGACGAGGCGGCGATCGAAAAGCTCCGCCGTTCCGCCGAGAAATATGTCGGCAACTGGCAGCGCTTTGCGCGGGATCTTCGTCCCCTCTGACCGTCAGAACAGCAGGCCTACCCCGGTCACGTTCTTGACAGCCGTTTTCACGAGGTCGAAGACGGCATTCAGGATCTTCTGCGCGGCGGCGTAAAGGAGGAATTCGAACTCGGCCAGCGCGCTGTTGAGATTGAGTTCGAGCAGATGCAGCGTCAGGTCCGCGGCCTTCACGGTGATCGTCTTGGCCGCCAGTTGCGCCATGACCTTGGCGGTCTTTTGCGCGATGAAGCCCAGCTGATATGTCATCTCGTCGCGAATGGCGGTCCATTGGCCTTTTGCCGTCGCCGCAGCGACGGACAGCAGTCCTTCAAGCAGCTCCCCGGCAGATTTTGGTGCGAAAGTCGCGTCAACAGGCATGGATGTTTCTCCTACTTCAATGAGCCTTCCATCGTCCTGGCAATGCCGCAGGTGTTCCGAACGATGGAGATGTTGTCTGCTTCGTTGGGCTGCTGACCATTCTCTTCGAAGGCGGCTCGCGATAGTTCGATTGACTGCCGGCAGCGTTCGATGTTGTCTGCCAATAGTTGGGCGGCACGCGCCGAAGGTTTTCCCTGGAGATATGCCGGGCGTTGCCCGGCGATCTCGCCCGCGTCCTTCACCATCGCGAGAGCCTCGATGTAATATGGCTCCACGTCACGATAACGCGTGCGTTGCGGCGCCTTCGTCCCCAGCGCGGTTTCGATCTTGGTCAGACTGGAGTGTGCACCCTCAAGCTTCGTATAGACGGCCTCGTTGTAAGCAGGCGCAAAGATTGCGCATCCGTCGAGCGGAATCGTCACGGCCAGCAAGAGTAGATAATGTTTCGGCATATGCGCGGTCCCCAGTCCCTGCCGCACATCATAATTCAACCTGAAATACAATCAATAATTACATATAGAAAAATACACAATCAATGCGAGATATTGGTTGCAAGCTGGCGTTAGCCTAAGCGGCACACGCCTCACACAGACCGCGGATCTCGATTGTCGTCTTCTCCGCCTTGAATTTCTTCCCGCGCGTCCAGTCCATGAGGCGGTGATCGACCTCGTGGTCGTGGAATTCCATCACGTGGCCGCAGCTCTCGCAGATGGCGAAGGCGACGATGCCGTGACTATGGCAGTTCTGGTCCGGGTGCGCGCAGGCCACGAAGGCGTTGATGCTTTCGAGCCGGTGCACGACGCCATACTCAAGCAGCTTCTCAAGCGCACGGTAGACCTGCAGCGGCGCGCGAAAACCGTGATCGCGCAGCTTGTCGAGGATCGTATAGGCACTGAGCGGTCCGTCCGCCTTTTCGAGAACCTCAAAAACGAGAGCCTGGTTCTTGGTCAAAGCAGGTGCATTCATCAACGTTGTCCTTCCGGGACCTGCCCGCGTCCACGCTTCGGCAGCAGGCTCAGAATGAAGAGGATCAGGGCTGCGACAACGATCGACGGGCCGGAGGGCGTGTCGTAGGTCAGCGAGCCGAACAACCCGCCGACCACGGCGACAGCGCCGATCAGCGAGGCGAAGATGGCCATCACCTCGGGCGTCGAGGCAAAACGGCGCGCTGCGGCCGCCGGAATGATCAGCAGCGAGGTGATCAGCATGATTCCAACGATCTTCATGGCGATGGCAATGACGACGGCCATCAGCAGCATGAAGAAGAGCCGCGCCCGCTCAGGCTGCAGCCCTTCGGCCTCTGCAAGCTCTGGATTGACGGTGGAGGCCAGAAGCGGCCGCCAGAGCCAGGCGATCGCCGCCAGCACGAGAATGCCGCCGCCCCAGATCATGACGATATCCGTCTTCGAGACCGCGAGGATGTCGCCGAACAGGAAGGCAATGAGATCGATGCGCACCCAGCTCATGAAGGCGACCATGACGAGGCCGATCGCCAGCGTCGCATGCGAGAGAATGCCGAGCAGCGCATCAGCCGACAGCGCCTGGCGTTTCTGCAGGAACAGCAGGAGGATCGAAACCGTCGCCGCTACCAGGAACACCGCAAGTGTCAGGTTGAACTGCAGCAACAGCGACAGCGCGACACCAAGCAGTGCGGAATGGGCGATCGTATCGCCGAAATAGGCCATGCGCCGCCAGATGATGAAGCAGCCGAGCGGGCCGGTTGTCAGCGCCAGGCCAACGCCGGCGAGGATGGCGCGGACGAAGAAATCGTCAAACATGGCGCTCTCCTGCGGGCTGCTTGTGATCGTGGCCGTCATCGTGATTATGACCGACGCTGGCACGGCTGTGGTCGTGGCTATGGCCGGCGTGGTCGTGATGGGCGTGGTCGTGCCCGTCATCGCCATGATGGTGGCCATCGTCGGGGTGGCAGTGATCGGTGACGGAACCGTCGGAATGCAGCACCCGGCCATCCGGCAGATGCGTGTGGTCGTGGTGATGGCTATAGACCGCGAGCGCCTGCGCCGCACGGCTGCCGAACAGGCGGACATATTCCGCGCTCTGAGTCACCGCCTGCGGCGTACCGCGGCAGCAGACATGGCCGTTGAGGCAGATCACGGTGTCCGTCGCCGCCATGACCACATGCAGGTCGTGCGAGATCAGCAGGATACCGCAGCCGGTCGTGTTGCGGATCGACTGGATCAGGTCGTAAATCGCGATCTCTCCGGAAAAATCGACACCCTGCACAGGTTCGTCGAGCACCAACAGATCGGGCTTGCGGGCGATGGCGCGCGCCATCAAAGCCCGCTGAAATTCGCCGCCGGACAAATGCTGCACTTCGGCACCGAGCATGTGCGACAGTCCAACCGCGTCGAGAGCAGCCGCCATATCGGCGTCGGAGAGAGGCCCGGTCAGCGTCATCAGCCGGCGCACGGTAAGCGGCAACGTCCAGTCGATCGCCAGCTTCTGCGGCACATAACCGACCTTGAGGCCGCCAGCACGCTCCACCCTGCCCTCGTCGGGCTTCAACACGCCAATCGCCGTCTTCACCGTCGTCGACTTGCCAGAGCCGTTAGGGCCGATCAGCGTGACGATCTCGCCGCGCGAGACGGAGAAATCCACACCGCGGACGAGCCAGCGGTCGTTTCTGCGAACGCCAACATTGGAAAGCGAGACCAATGGCTTCGCTTCGGAATTTGCAGGAGAGAACATCATTTTTCCGAATGTGCTGTTGCGACTTGCTATCGCACACGTTATAGCATAACGCAATTGATGTAATAACATAACAATTGCAATTCAAGCGGAGTACGCCGATGAAATTCGCGATGGCCCTTACCCTCGCAATCCCTGCCATCTTCTTTGCCGAGGCGGGCAGAACGGCGGATGCGCCTGTCGTGGTCACCTCGATCAAGCCGGTACACTCGCTGGTATCGGCGATCATGCAGGGCGTCGGCACACCGGAACTGATCGTTGATGGCGCGGCCTCGCCGCATACCTACAACATGAAGCCGTCGAACGCGCGGGCGCTGCAGAACGCCAAAGTAGTGTTCTGGGTCGGCCCCGGGCTCGAAGCATTTCTGGAGAAGCCTCTGGAAGCGATCGGGTCAGACGCCGGCGTCGCCGAGCTCGACAAGGCGCCGGGCCTCACAAAGCTCAAGTTCCGCGAAGGCGGCGCCTTCGAGCCGCACGATGACGGCGAAGATCATCATGATGGCGATGGACACGACCATGCTCATGCAGACGCCGATCATGGCCACGATCATGGGGTATTCGACACCCATCTCTGGCTTGATCCGCAGAATGCCAAGGCAATGGCTGCCGAGATCACCACCACCCTCGTCGCAGCCGACCCCGCCAATGCCCTCACCTACCAGGCCAACGCCAAGACGCTGGACGACCGGCTCGACGCGCTGGACAAGGAAATTTCAAGCATCGTATCACCAGTCAAGGACAAGCCATTCATCGTTTTCCACGACGCCTACCAGTATTTCGAAAACCGCTATCACGTGCGGGTCGCTGGCTCGATCACCGTCAGCCCTGAAACGATCCCCGGCGCCGAACGCATTGCCGAGATCCACAAGAAGGTCGGTGAACTCGGCGCCACCTGCGTCTTCGCCGAACCGCAGTTCCAGCCACGATTGGTCGATGTGGTGATCGAGGGAACGAAAGCGAAAGCCGGCGTCCTCGATCCCGAGGCCGCCACGCTCGACGCCGGGCCGGACCTCTATTTCAACCTCATGCACGGCATCGCCAACAGCATGAAGGAGTGCCTTTCGCGAGAAAGCTGAGATGGCAAGGGCGGTTGCAGGACCCGCCCTGCACCAGTCTGCCCACGAGTACAGCGTCCTACTCCGATTGAATCAGAAGGGCGGCATTTAAGCCGCCCTTCACATGGTGACGTCAGCGCTTAGCGAATGACGATATTCGCGACCACGCCGTTGACCGAGCCGATGAGCAGGAAGTCATTATCGACCTGTACCCAACGATAGCCGCGCGGCGGAGCCGACAGGCGGTAGCGATGATAGTCGCGTACGTCGCGCATATGGCGGCGCTCCGCCTGCGTCATGCGATGGCCGCGCGACCACTTGTACTTCGTGACGTGAACATCGCGCTCCACAACAACCGGCCGACGATGATCCTGGGCGCTTGCTTCGGTCGTTGCCAGCAGCGGAGCGGCAATCACAGTCGCGGCGAGAAGGAGGGTGGTGATCTTTTTCATTGGGAGGTTCCTCGTGTTGAACACGCCCCGAACCTAGGCCCAAAAAGATGAACCGAAACTGAAACTTAGATTAAACTTCTGTAATCATAACACATACTTAAAAGCATATGCTAAATTACAAGATGCGATATCGCCCGGGTTTTCCGGGCGATATCGGACCGCTCGATCAAAGTTCGTCGTAGTTGAACCAGTCGAAATCTGCCGTCTTTGCGCGCCCCGACGTATCGAAGGCGAAGACCCCGGCGAAGGCGCCGGTAAACGAGCCGTGCTCGCCTCGCCCGCCTTCGTCGGAGACGACACCGGCATCGAGGACCGGACCGATCGGCTGCCACGCCCCCTTACCCTCCGTCTGCCAGAAGAACTGCAGGTCGTTGTCCCGGATCTCCATGGAAAGCTGCACGCGTCCCTCCGCCGGAATGGCGACGGCGCTGCCTGCCGGGAAGCTCAGGCGGCTGTTCGGGTAGTCGCCATCACAGGAGAAGATCGTGACGCAGCGCCCCAGCTTCTCGTGCAGGGTCACGCCGATCGCATGGAACTTGTGCCTGTTGTAGTAGTGGGTCAGGCCGGCGACCTGCTGGTAGGTGTCGGGGTCGAACTCAACCACCGTCTCCGCCCGGAAGCTGTGATGCTCCTGCCGCCGCGCGACCAGGGCCTGCTCGAACCAGGAGCTGATGCTCTCGCGCGCAATCAGTCTCAAGTGCCCTGCCCGGTCGGTGAGGTTGAATATGCGCTCCGGCTTCGGGGTGCGAAGCCACTGGAAGTCGGCGGGCAGGCTGCCGCCATCGAAACTGTATTCGCTGCGCATGGGCTTCTCGGCAGGCACGGCACCAGCCAGTCCAGGCACTGTGACATCGGGAACAGTGGTGCCGTTTTCGAGATAGAGCCAACCGTCATCCTTCCAAACGCATTTCTGCAGGCTGGTTTCGCGCCCGAGCGTGCAGCGGCGTTTCGGCGGCATCGGCCGGCCGCAGAGATGCGTGTGATAGACCTGCCCGTCAGGCGTTTCGACATACTGGCCGTGCCCTGCCCGCTGCAGAACGGCTTCCGGATGATCCTTCGAGGTGATGAGGTGCTTGTTCGGATGCATCTCATAGGGACCGTCGATGGTGCGTGAGCGCGCCATCGTCACGGCATGATCGTAGCCGGTACCGCCCTCGGCAGTTGTCAGGTAGTAGTAGCCGTTGCGCTTGAAGAGATGCGGTCCTTCGACCAGGCCGAGCGGGCTGCCGGCGAAGATGTTCTTGATCGGCCCCTTCAACGATTTCGTGGCCGCGTCCCACTCCTGCATGAGGATGCCATCGAAGGCCGGCGACTTCGGTGCGCCGCCGAAGCTCTCGGTACGGTGGTTCCACTGCATGTTCAGGAACCACTTGCGACCGTCATCGTCATGGAACAGCGACGGGTCGAAACCGGAGGAATTCACGTAGACCGGCTCGGACCAGTCGCCCTCGATCGTTGGCGACGTCACGATGTAGTTATGCGCGTCCTTGAAGTTGCCGTCGAAGCGCTTGACGTCGGTATAAACCAGCCAGAACAGCCCATCGGCATAGGAAAGACAGGGAGCCCAGACGCCGCAGCTATCAGGATTACCGCGCATGTCGAGCTGCGACTGACGCTCGAGCGGACGGCGCACCATCGTCCAGTTCACGAGATCGCGCGAATGATGGATCTGGACGCCGGGATACCATTCGAATGTAGAGGTGGCGATGTAGTAGTCATCCCCGACACGGCAGATCGATGGGTCGGGGTTGAAGCCCGGCAGAATAGGGTTGCGGATCATGGTGAAGTCTCCTCCCTGAAATACGCGCGCAGCTTGCGGCACGTACATCAAAATTCAATAGAAAAACGCCCGGAAGGTTGTTCCGGGCGCTTCGGTTTACTCGCGTTCTGCTGACTTTGCCCAGAGATTGATGTCGGCCTCGCGGGCGTAGCCATCGATCTCCGTAAGCTCGTCCGCGGTGAAGTCGAGATTGTCGAGCGCCTTCACGCAGTCGACGATCTGCGACGAGCGGCTGGCGCCGATCAGCGCTGAGGTCACGCGGCCGCCGCGCAGCACCCAGGCGATCGCCATCTGCGCCAGCGTCTGGCCGCGGCGTTCCGCGATCTCGTTGAGCTTGCGGATGTTATCGATGATCTGAGGACGGATGAAGTCCTTCTTGAGGAAGTGGTTCTGCGCCGCACGGCTATCGCCAGGAATGCCGCCGAGATACTTCGTGGTCAGCATGCCCTGCGCCAGCGGCGAGAACACGATCGAGCCCATGCCGACCTCATCGAGCGTATCGAGCAGCTTGTCGTCCTCGACCCAGCGGTTGAGCATGGAATAGCTCGGCTGGTGGATCAGGCAGGGCGTGCCGAGGTCCTTCAAGATAGCTGCTGCCTCGCGGGTGCGCTGTGAATTGTAGGACGAGATGCCGACATACAGCGCACGGCCGGAGCGAACGATATGATCGAGCGCACCGCAGGTTTCCTCGAGCGGCGTATCCGGATCGAAGCGGTGCGAATAGAAGATATCGACATAGTCGAGACCCATGCGCTTCAGGCTCTGGTCGCAGGAAGCGATCAGATACTTGCGGCTGCCCCACTCGCCATAGGGACCCGGCCACATGTCGTAGCCGGCCTTGGACGAGATGATCAGTTCGTCGCGCAGGCCGGCAAATTCCGTGCGCAGGATTTCGCCGAAGGCGGTTTCGGCGCTGCCGGGAGGCGGGCCGTAGTTGTTGGCGAGGTCGAAATGCGTGATGCCGAGATCGAAGGCCGTGCGGCACATGTCGATCTTGCGGTCATGCGGCGTGTCGCCGCCGAAATTATGCCAGAGGCCGAGCGAAACGGCCGGCAGCTTCAGGCCAGAACGGCCCGTGCGATTGTACTTCATCTTTGAATAGCGGTCGGAAGCCGGTTGCCAGCTCATAGTATTCATCCCTCGTATAGAAACGGCGCGGGCTCGTCGCCCGCGCCGGACCATAGACCTTTAGGCACTTACTTCAAGAGCGCCTGCGCCTCTTCGATGCCGAGTGCGGCCGGCTGCGTGCAGGTCGTCGTCAGCTCGATGAAGCGGCCCTCTTCGCCCGATTTCAGGATGGACGTCATGACGTCGACGCCGTGCAGCGTGCGATCGAGCGAGCAACGCGCATCGCGGCCCTCGATGATCCCCATCGCCATGTCGGCAAGACCTGCGGTGCGATAGTTGGCGCGCGGTCCCTGCTGGCTCTCCTGGTTGTTGATGCCGAAGGGGTGCTCCCAACCGTCGAGCGGCTTGATGTCCTTGTCCTTGCCGCTGGCCTCTACGACGCCGCCGAAGAAGTTCGGATCCGGCACGTAGATGGAGCCCTCGGTGCCGTAGAGTTCCATGTTGGCGTGGCGGTGAGACCAGACATCCCAGCTTGCCGTCAGCGTGACGGTCGCACCGCTGACGAATTCCAGGATCGCCTGGATCGTCGTCGGCGTCTTCACCGGGATCACCTCGCCGTTGCGCGGCTCGCTGGTGATCGTACGGGTCGGAGAAGCCATGGAGGTCATGGCGCCGACGCGCTTCACCGGTCCGATCAGGTTGATCAGGTTGGCGATGTAGTAAGGACCGAGATCGAGGATCGGCCCCCCGCCGGGCAGGAAGAAGAAGTCCGGGTTCGGATGCCACATCTCCATGCCCGGGCTCATGACATAGCACGCACCCGAGGTAACGCGGCCGATGCCGCCGTCGTCGATGAACTTGCGGGCCAGCTGGTGTGCGCCGCCGAGGAAGGTATCCGGCGCGCAACCGACGGAGAGGTTCTTCTCCTTGGCGATACGGCGCAGTTCCTCACCCTGCTCGAGGGTGAGAACCAGCGGCTTTTCCGAGTAGACGTGCTTGCCGGCTTCAAGGATCGACTTCGAAACCGGGAAATGCGCATCCGGGATGGTCAGGTTGACGACGACGTCAACCTCGTCATTGGCGAGAAGCTCGTCGATCGTCTGCGCCTTGACGCCGTATTCCTCGGCGCGGGCCTCGGCCGCCTGCATATTGAGGTCGGCGCAGGCGACGATCTTGAGGCCCTTGAAGAGCGGAGCGAGCGAGAAGTAGGTGGTGGAGATGTTGCCGCATCCGATGATGCCGACGCCAAGTTCCTTGGTCATGATTTGCCTCAGTAGGTCTTGAAGGATGCGATCGAGCGGGTGATCAGGCGATCGACATCTGCCGGATTGTCATGCTCGACGACGTAGTGCTTGGTCTTGGTGCCCTTGAGAGCTGCAATAAGCTTTGCCCAAGGCAGCGTGCCGTGGCCGACGTCTGCCCAGCCATCCTCGTTCTTGTTCTCTCCTGCGGGCGCGATGTCCTTGACGTGTGCTGACGTGATGCGCGAGCCGAGCTTCTCGATCCATGCAAACGGATCCGCGCCGCCGCGAACGACCCAGGCGATGTCCGCTTCCCAGGAAATGTCAGGCGCGCCTTCAAAGATGCGCTCGATCGGCAGCGAACCGTCAGCGAGCTTCACGAATTCGAAGTCGTGGTTATGCCAGCCGAACTCATAGCCCGCATCCTTGTAGGGCTTGCTCATTTCCTGCAGGCGCTTGCCGAATGCCAGCCAGCCGGCACCATCGGTCGGGCGCTGTTCGGCTGCCAGATGCGGCGCATAGATCGAGTCCATGCCAAGGATCTTGGCGATGTTCAGCGACTTCTTGACTTCACCGTCGAGGAAATCGGGGCTGAAATGGCCGCTTGCCATCGTCAAGCCGTTCTTGTCGAGTTCTGCGCGCAGGCTGTTCAGGCCGGCATCGTCGAGATCGGCGTAGATGCCACCGAAGCCTTCGACTTCCTGATAGCCGGCCTTGCCGAGCTTTTCAAAGATCGCCGAATAGGGCTGGAAGTTGCGGGCGCTGTAAAGCTGGAAACTCAGTTTCGTCATCATTCCTCCTCGGGCCTCGTGCCCATTACATTTCAGTCAGGATCAATCCACGGACTGACAGGATTGCAGGTCGTAGAAACGGAAATCCGGTAGTGCGCCGCCCTCGAGCGGCGTTGCCGGGGTGAAGGTGATGCGGCGCGTCTCGCCCGCCGCCAGATCGAAGGCATTGTCGGAATACTTGCCGTCGGTGTCGGTCTCGATCATCACGAAGAGAGCAAGTCCCTTCGCGGTGACGTTGAGGCAGACGGAGCCGTCTTCCTCGACATATTCGTGCGTGACCATCAGGCCCGCCGGCTCGAGCTCCAGCGCCTTGTAGGTGCCGTGAACGTAGTGCCCCTCGCCGCCCATGCCATTCGATGCCGTGAAGCGCCAGGCAAGCAGCGTGCCTGCGGGGATCTCCGAGACGTCGATGCTGGTGGCCGTCACGGCTGCGTCAGGGGTGCAGACCGCCTGCACATCCTTCAGGTGCTTGCGTTCGCCCTTCATGTCGATAACGGAGATCGACAGGTCGACGCTGACTTCTGCGAGCGTGTCGTTGACCAGCGAGAAACGGATCTGCTTGCCGTCTTCCGATGGGATGGCGGCAACCGCCACCGGCTGGAAGAAGCGCTTGACGAGATAGTGCATTGCCTTCCAGCGCCCGCCGTAATCGAGGCTCGACCACGAGGCCACCGGCCAGGTGTCGTTGAGCTGCCAGTAGATCGTGCCCATGCAATGCGGCTTCAGCGACCGCCAGTATTCCACCGCCGTCTTGATCGCTAGACCCTGCTGGATCTGGCTGAGATAGACGAAGTTCGGGAAATCCTTCGGGAAGCGGAAGTAGCGGAACATGGTGCCAGCAATGCGCTCGTTGCCGCCCGCATTCTTCTGGTGCAGTTCCATGACGGGCGACGCGACGTTCATGTCCTTGGCATTGGCATAGGTCTTGATGACGGGCAGCGAGGTATAGGACTGGAAGCCGAATTCCGAGCAGAAGCGCGGCCGCACCGAGCGATAATTGTCGAACGACTTGTTCTCGTGCCAGACCGACCAGTAATGCATGTCGCCGGAGCCGTCGGCATGCCAGGCATCGCCGAAATCGAGATAGCCGGATGCCGGGCTCGACGGCCACCAGATCGCATCCGGGGCTGCCTTCTTCATCGCTTGCTCGATCACGCGGTTCAGGCGATCGTAGGAGACTAGATAGCGGTCGCGGTCCTTGCGCGATTCCTCGAACCAGGTCAGCGCCCCCACGAGTTCGTTGTCACCGCACCAGAGCGCGATCGACGGATGCGAGTTCAGGCGGCGGACCTGATAATCGACCTCGAGCGAAACGTTGTCGAGGAAGTCTTCGGTCGAGGGATAGAGATTGCAGGCGAACATGAAGTCCTGCCAGACCATGAGGCCGAGCCGGTCGCAGAGATCGTAGAAATGATCGTGCTCGTAGAAGCCGCCACCCCAGACACGGATCATATTCATGTTGGCCGATTTGGCCGACTGCAAGAGATCCTCGGTCTTTTCGGGCGACGAGAGCGAAAACAGCGCATCGGCCGGGATCCAGTTGGCGCCGCGGCAGAAGATTTCGCGGCCATTCACCTTCAGCGCAAAACGGGCGCCAGCAGCATCCGGCGTCGTGATCAGTTCGACGGTGCGAAGACCGATCTGCTTGGTGACGGCATCCGATGGCAAATCAACCGTCAGCGCATAAAGCGCCTGCTCGCCGCTGCCCGACGGCCACCAGAGCCGCGGCTTCTCGATTTCGAAGACATGATTGACGACCGTTTCGCCGGCTCCGACACCAACGTCGAGACGAACACGCTCGCCATCGAGCGAGAAATGCACAGGCACGATGCCCGGATTCTTGGCAAACAGGGTCGCGGTAACCTGGAGGTTTACGGAGCCGTTGAGGTTATGAACCTGCCGCGTCGTGACGTGCTCGATGCGAGCCGTTTCTAGCTTGCGCAGTGCGATCGTCCCGTAGAGGCCGAGTGGAGCGATGGCAATGTTCCAGTCCCAGCCGAAATGGCACTGCGGCTTGCGCAGCATGTTGCCGTTGGGGATCGGCGAGTTGCCCGTCGAATAGGGAATATAGAAAGGCTGCCTGGCCTGCCGGTCGGCGCCCGCCGCGATGCTTGAATGCAGGACAATGCGAATAACGTTGTCGCCGGCCTTCAGCTGGCCGCCGACATCAGGTCGATAGCGCCGGAAGCTGTTATCCGCGAGCAAGACCGGCGAGCCGTTGATGAAGACAGCGGCCACCGTATCGAGGTAGTCGATGTCGAGATACCAGTCGCCATCCGGCTCCGACAGCGTGAAACTGCGCTCAAGAACCCAGTCGCGATGCGCCACCCACTGGATGACTTCCTCGTTACGGCCAAAATAGGGATCCGGAATAAGCTCGGCGGCATGCAGCGCAGTGTGCACATCACCCGGCAGTGTAATCGCCGTCGTAACTTCGCCATCGGTTGAGCTGAGAGTCCACGATCCGGAAAGGTCGAGGTTGAACCCGTTTGTCGGCAAGGATGTCATAGCATTATCCTGATCGAGCCGCGCTTGGGAATGCCCGCACACGCGAGCCGCAGCCGAACTTGGTGGCCAGATGGCCGATTGGACGAACGGGCGGAACCAGAGCTCCGCCCGCATTGCGGTTTCTAAAGGCGCAGCTCGGTCTCGGCATCGAAGATTGACGCCAAGGACATATCGAAACCGAGCTTGACGGCCGTGCCGGGATTGAAGCGGCGCGCGCCATTGATACGCACCGACATCGTGTGGCCGGCGTGCTTCAGCCAGAGCAGGTTGTCGGCGCCCATCGGCTCTTCGATGTCGACGGTCGCATCGTGAACCTCGGCACCGAGGTTCTCGTTGACCTTCACATGTTCTGGACGAACGCCGAGGATGACCTTGCGACCAGCCTGCAGCGTCTCCGGCGTATCGTACTCGGCGACAGAGAAATTAACGCCATTGGCGGTGAAGAACGTCTGATCTCCCTGCCTGGTGATCTCTCCGCGCAGGAAGTTCATCGACGGCGAACCGATGAAGCCGGCAACGAAGAGATTGCGTGGCTTGTTGTAGATCGTCGTCGGATCGGCGAGCTGCTGGATGATGCCGTTCTTCATGATCGCGATGCGGTCGGCGAGCGTCAGTGCCTCGATCTGGTCGTGGGTGACGTAGATCATCGTGTTCTTCAGCGACTGGTGCAGGCGCTTGATCTCGACGCGCAACTCCGAACGCAGCTTGGCGTCGAGGTTCGACAGCGGTTCGTCGAAGAGGAACACGTCCACATCGCGCACCAGTGCACGGCCGATCGCCACGCGCTGGCGCTGGCCGCCAGAAAGCTCGGCCGGCTTGCGCTTCAAGAGCGGCTGGATCTGTAGGATCTCGGAGGCGCGTGCCACGCGCTTGTCGATCTCCTGCTGCGACACCTTGGCCACCTGCAGGCCGAAGGAGAGGTTCTTCTCGACCGTCATCTGCGGGTAGAGCGCATAGGACTGGAACACCATGCCGATGCCTCGGTCCTTGGGTTCTTCCCAAGTGACGTTCTTGCCCTTGATGAAGATCTGGCCGTCGGAGGCGTCGAGCAGGCCGGCGATGCAGTTGAGCAAGGTCGACTTGCCACAACCGGACGAGCCGAGCAGCACGAGGAATTCGCCGTCGTTGATTTCGAGATTAAGGTCCTTGAGAACGCTGACCGCGCCGAAATTCAAAGACAGATCGCGGATGGAAACACTTGAATTCATGGATCAGCCTTTCACTGCGCCGGCGGCGATGCCACGGACGAACAGACGTCCCGATACGAAGTAAACAACGAGCGGCACCAGACCCGTGAGGATCGTTGCGGCCATGTTGACGTTGTATTCCTTCACGCCCTGGACGGAATTGACGATGTTGTTGAGCTGCACGGTCATCGGGTAGTACTCCGGCCGCGTGAAGACCACGCCGAACAGGAAGTCGTTCCAGATGCCCGTGACCTGCAGGATCATGGCGACGACGAAGATCGGCAGCGACATGGGCAGCATGATCTTGAAGAAGATCTGCCAGAACCCCGCCCCGTCGATGCGCGCCGCCTTGAAGAGTTCCTGCGGCAGTGATGCGAAGTAGTTGCGGAACAGCAGCGTCAGGATCGGCATGCCGAAAATGCTGTGCACGATGATGAGGCCGGTCAGCGTCCCGTAGATCCCCATTTCGCGCAACACGATAACGATCGGATAAATCATCACCTGATAGGGAATGAACGCACCGACGACGAGGATCGCGAAGAACAGTTCGGATCCCTTGAAGCGCCAGTTGGCGAGCGCATAGCCGTTCACAGAGGCAATTGCGATAGAGACAACCACTGACGGAACGGTGATGCGCACCGAATTCCAGAAGCCGCGCGAGAGACCGTCACAGTTGAGACCCGTGCAGGCCGTCGCCCAGGCCTTCACCCACGGCTCGAAGGTGATTTCGACGGGCGGCGAGAAGATGTTCCCGAGCCGGATTTCAGGCATCCCCTTCAGTGACGTGACAATCATCACGTAAAGCGGAAGCAGGTAATATGCGGCGGCAACGAAGAGCGTGCCGTAGAGCATGATGTTGCGCGGAGAAATGACCCGCTTCGGCTTCGGACCGCTGGGGCCGGACACGGACTTGCCGGACGCGGCAGTGTTGAGAGCAATAGCATCAGGCACGTTTACGCCCTCCGAATTCCAGATAGGCCCAGGGGATGATGATGATCGCAACGGTGATCAGCATCATGGTCGAGGCGGCGAAGCCCTGCCCCAGATTCTGCGCCTGGAACATGTAGTCGTAGACGTATTTGGCGGGAACTTCCGACGCGATACCGGGACCGCCCGATGTCTGCGCCACCACGAGGTCGTAGACCTTGACGATGCCGCTCGCGATGATCACGAGCGTCGTGATGAACACCGGCCGCATCATCGGAATGACAATGAAGAGATAGGTCTTCCACATCGGGATGCCGTCGACGCGCGCAGCCTTCCAGATGTCTTCGTCGATGCCGCGCAGACCGGCCAGCATCAGGCACATGACAAGTCCGGTGCCCTGCCAGAGAGCAGCAATCAGGATGCCGTAGATGACGATGCTTGGCGTATAGAGCGGATCGAAGGTGAAGCTCGACCAGCCGAGCGCACGGACAACGGACTGGATGCCGAACTCCGGATTGAGCACCCACTGCCAGACGAGGCCCGTCACGATGAACGAGAGAGCAAAGGGGTACAGAAAGATCGTGCGGAACGTGTTCTCGAACCGGATCTTCTGATCCATCAGGGCCGCGAGCACGAAGCCGATCACAAG
Organism: Rhizobium sp. BK176; assembly: GCF_024808055.1. Classification (NCBI taxonomy): domain Bacteria; kingdom Pseudomonadati; phylum Pseudomonadota; class Alphaproteobacteria; order Hyphomicrobiales; family Rhizobiaceae; genus Rhizobium; species Rhizobium sp. BK176. The sequence goes on from NZ_JANUBV010000013.1 coordinate 29,928, forward strand.
GCTGAAGATAAGGGAGAGAACGCCGTAGACGGCAAGGTTCTCGATGGAAACGATCCAGCGTGGAGCGGCCCAAAGGCGCTTGTACTGATCGAAACCGACGAAGCTCAACCGCGGAAGGAGCTTCGAATTGGTGAATGAATAGAACACCGTCCACGCCGTGCCGCCGAGAAAAATGACCAGCGCGGTCAGGATCATGGGGATGGATGCAATCTTCGAATTCAGATTGCGCAGTAGTTGATTTGGCCGGCCTGCTTTCGCTTGACCCGTCATTGTAATTCCTCCTGAATCGCAATTCCTCTGTGATCCAGAGCGGCGAACGTCTGCCGGTCGCCTCCTCTTCTCACTCCCATATCGAGACCGACCGTGTATCAGCACGAGTCAGTCCCGAGCGCTGCTACCACCCGGATCACGATGGGAGTTCCGGGCAAATCCGGCCCCGTCGAGCGGAGCCGGATCGCAACAGCATCGGAATGCTACGATCAGTCAGCAGAACCGATGATTTCAGCGAAGCGCTTCTGAGCGGCTTCCGGCGTCATCGACGGATTTGCGAAGAACTCGGAGAAGAGGTCTTCCTTCTGCTTCTGGCTGTCTGCAGAGAGGAGCTGGTCCGTGCCCTGGATGACATTGCCCTTGGCGAGGATGTCCAGACCCTTCTTCATGCAGTCGTTGGCAGCAGCGAGATCAACGTCGCCGCGAACCGGCAGCGAGCCCTTCTTCAGGTTGAAGGCAACCTGAGTCTTGGGGTCGAGCAGCGTCTTGGCGAGAACGTCCTGCGCCTTCGACTTGTCAGCGTCCTTGAGCTTCGGGAAGTAGAACGCGTCGCCGCCAGTGGAGATGATCTCGTTCACGCCGAGGCCCGGAAGGCAGGTGTAGTCGCTACCGGCCTTCTGACCAGCCAACTGGAACTCACCCTGCGCCCAGTCGCCCATGATCTGCCCGCCGGCCTTGCCGGTAATGACAAGATTGGTTGCCTGGTTCCAGTCCTGAACGTTGCTGCCCTTCGACATCTTGCGAGCGTCGTCGGCAGCCTTGAAGACCTTCGCAATCTCCGGACCGGCAGCCGCTTCGGCATCCTTGTCCTTGAACACCTTCAGGAAGGTGTCCTTGCCGGCGATCGCCACCATCAGCACGTCGAACGCGCCAGCGGCCTGCCACGGCTGACCACCAACGGCGAGCGGCACGATGCCGGCCTTTTCAAGCGCCGGAGCCGAGGCGACGAATTCGTCCCAGTTCTTCGGCACTTCGACGCCAGCCTTCTTGAAGGCTGCATTCGAGAGCCACAGCCACTGCCAGGAGTGGATATTGACCGGGGCGCAATAGATCTTGCCGTCGATCGTGCAGGAATCGAGCAGGCTCGACGGACGGATGATGTCCTTCCAATGCTCGGCGGTTGCGACGTCGGTCAGGTCCCGCATCAGGCCAGCCTGGACCAGTTCTTCCGCCTGGCGACCATGGTTGAACTGCGTGGCACCCATCGGGTCGCCGCCGGTGATGCGGCTGATCATGATCGGACGTGCGGTACCACCGGAACCGGCGATTGCGCCGTCGACCCACTTGTTGCCGGTCGCATCGAATGCCTTGGCGAGTTCAGCCACGGCAGCAGCTTCGCCGCCGGACGTCCACCAATGCGTGACTTCAAGATCGGTCGCGTTCGCCGCACCGAGCGGCAGCACGACGGAAGCGGCGAGCGCAGCCGCCATCAAACGAAAATTCATGAGTTCTCCTCCCTCACTGAAACGTTGCCGGAAAAACTTAGTTCAATCGATATTTGGGTGCAACAGCCATACGCGAAATTTTTCCCGTTGCCGGCCATTTGCTACCATTGCCTGTCAAACTGCCTCGTATTTCGACAGTGTGCTACAGGGACAGGTGGCGAATCTCGCGCTTGCACAATTCGCGTATTTATATGATTTTTATATATATTTATGAATCGTCTTAAGATCCTTGCGCTCACCCGCGCTCGCACCTGCAAAAAATCCGGGCAAAAATCCTAGTTTCAACCAATGAGAGTACACGTCGCGCGTTTCTGAAAAAAGACACTCGACATTTGAACTGTATCGTTACAGATTTTGCTTCTTCAGAGGGGAGGAGCAGCTTTTGCGCTCATTGTGCTTACAGCGCTTCGAAAAGACACTATAAGCGGACCAAAATCGCGCAGGACGGCCTAGAGGGATGGAAAATAAAGCAAATTTTGCAGGGGCGGCGTCCGAGGCAACTCGAGAACGACCGACACTCAAGACGATTGCCTTCATGACGGGCCTTGGCGTCACGACCGTGTCGCGGGCGCTCAAGGATGCTCCTGATATCGGCGCGGAGACCAAGGAGCGCGTTCGTATGGTCGCCCGCCAACTCGGCTACCAGCCGAACAGGGCGGGCGTGCGCCTGCGAACCGGCAAGACCAATGTCATTGCGCTGGTCCTCAGCATCGATGAAGAAATCATGGGCTTCAGCAGCCAGATGGTGTTCGGCATCTCGGAAGTGCTGACCGGCACGCCGTATCACATCGTCGTTACGCCGCACTCCCACAGCAAGGATCCGATGCTGCCGGTGCGCTACATCCTGGAAACGGGGTCCGCCGACGGGGTCATCATCTCGCGCATCGAGCCCGACGATCCGCGCGTCCGCCTGCTCGCCGAGCACAACATGCCGTTTGCGACGCATGGGCGCACCGATGCCGGCCTCACCCATCCCTTTCACGACTTCGACAACGAGGCGTTTGCTCATCAGGCGGTTGAAAAGCTCGTCGGCAGGGGCCGCAAGCGCATTGCGCTCCTTCAACCGCCGAGCAAGCTGACCTACTACACACATACCCGCATCGGCTTTCAGACCGGACTGCACGACTACGGGGCCGAGGAAGTACCGCTGCGCGTCACGATCGATAACCCGCTGGAGGAAATCCGCAACGCCGTCGAGGCGATGATGCGCGCGCCCAATGCGCCGGACGGAATCGTCTGCTCGGCCGGAAGCGCTGCCATCGCCGTCAACGCCGGCATTGAAGCCGCCGGCAAGCGGCTTGGCGTGGACGTGGATATGGTCTCAAAGGAATCGGCGCCGATCCTCAACTGGATCCGCCCGGAGATCATCACCGCCTATGAGGATGTTCGCCATGCCGGTCGGGAGATGGCGAAGGCTGTCATCGCGCGCATTGACGGGATTGAGCCAGAACTGCTGCAAAGTATCAGCCAGCCGGTCTGGTCGCGAGAGGGCAAATAGCTCATCGTCAAGGCAACGCTATCTGCTGGCGCTAGAATACGAGCAATCACGGTGGAGATTCACTGGACATGACCACGGCACTGCTGATCATTGACGTTCAAAACGCCATTCTTGCGGGAAAGAGCAGTCCCGACCGTCAACCCATCATCGATGCAGCGCTGAACGAAACCGTTTCACGCCTGCAGTCGTTGCGTGCCGAAGCCCACCGAGTCGGCGCACCCGTTGTCCTCGTGCAGCACGACGGCGATCCCGGCCATCGGCTGGCTGTCGGCACTGACGGCTGGGCGATCCGACCAGAACTTTCGCCAGTCAATGGCGACATGGTTGTTCACAAGAAGAGCTCGGACTCGTTTTTCGAAACGGATCTCGCCGACAGGTTGGCAGAGCGAAACGTCACGCATCTCATCGTCGGCGGCTGCATGACCCAGTTCTGCGTGGACACGACGGTCAGGCGTGCGGTGTCGCTGGGCTACAATGTCACGCTTGTTGCCGATGGGCACACGACAGCCGACTCGGACACGCTGAACTTCGCCGACATCGTCGCGCACCATAACGAAACCCTAGACGATTTCGATGCTGGCAGCGCCCGTATCCTGGTTCGTCCGATCGAGGACATCCGCTTCTGATGCGATTGCCAGCCGGGCGATCCCGGCTGGCAACTCTCAGCAAACTTAGAATGTGGCCGCACCACTGCCCCATGGGCCGTGGTGGAAGTCCTTGCCGTCGAGGCGGTCGAAGCCATGGGCGCCGAAGAAGTCGCGCTGTGCCTGGATCAGGTTGGCGGTGCCGCGGCCCTGGCGATAGGCATCGAAGTAGGTCAAAGCCGAGGTCAGCGCCGGAACCGGCAGCCCAGCCTGCAGAGCAGCACCGACCACACGCCGCAGGGCCGGCAGCGATTCCTTCACCATCTCGGAGAAGGCCGGCGTCACGATCAGGTTGGCCGCATCCGGAGCCTTGGTGAAGGCCGAGGTGATCTCGTCGAGGAACTGCGAGCGGATGATGCAGCCGGCACGCCAGATCTTGGCGATGACAGGCATCGGCAGCGACCAGTTGAACTCGCGCGAGGCTTCCGCCATCACCGCAAAGCCCTGCGCGTAGGCACCGATCTTGGCGGCGAAAAGCGCCAATTCGAGATCCTTGTCGAGGTCCGGACCGTAGGCGATCGGGAACTTGTATTCCGGCTTGCCGAAGATCTTCTCGGCCGCCTCGCGCTCGGTCTTCATCGATGACAGGCTGCGAGCGGCGACAGCCGCTTCGATTGCGGTGGCCGGGATGCCCATATTCTGGGCTTCGATGGCCGACCATTTGCCGGTACCCTTCTGACCCGCCTTGTCGAGGATCATGTCGACCATCGGGCCGCCGGAGACCGGATCGCTGGCGGCCAGCACCTTCTCGGAGATCTCGATCAGGTAGGAGTTCAGGCGACCCTTGTTCCATTCGCCGAAGATACCACTGATGTCCTTGGCGCTCTTGCCAAGCCCGTCGCGCAGGATGCCGTAGATTTCAGCGATCATCTGCATATCGGCATATTCGATGCCGTTGTGGATCGTCTTGACGAAGTGGCCGGCACCGTCATTGCCGAGCCAGGCGACGCACGGATCATCATTGTACTTGGCGGCAATCGAGGTCAGCACCTTCTCGACGCGCTTCCAGGAGTCTTCGGTGCCGCCGACCATGATTGAAGGACCATGACGCGCACCTTCCTCGCCACCCGAGACGCCCATGCCAATGAAGGTCAGGTCGGTGTTCTTCAGGCGATCGAAACGGGCGATCGTGTCGCGGAAATTGGCGTTGCCGGCATCGATCATGATGTCGCCCTTGGTAAGGTGCGGCCGCAGCGCCTCCATCTGCTGGTCGACGGCCTCGCCGGCCTTGATCATGATGATGATCGGGCGTGGCGGGCGGATCGCCTCGACGAACTCTTCGATCGTCTTGCAGGGAATGATCTGCTTCTTCAGATCGCCGGCGCTTTCGTAGAACTCATCCGTTTTCTCAGGAGTACGGTTGAAAACAGCAATCTTGTTGCCTTTTTCCGCAATGTTGAGCGCCAGGTTGGAACCCATGACGGCAAGGCCGATCAGCCCGATTTCTGCCTTTTCCACGATACACCTCCGATGAGTCAATTTGGACCGGTGTTGTGGCACTCTCTGGCTCAAACGGCAAGTTCGATTCGCCTTCGAATTGGCCTCGTATTGCCGGCATTCCAAACTAAGCCATATTCCCTCGTAGCATCACAGGAATGGGAACGATGAGCCGCACAGCAGCACAGGAGGCCGCCGTTTTGGCGTCACGCGCCGGTTGGTATAGGGAGTATGCGCCGACGCCCGTGCTTGCAGCTCATTTTCACTGCCTGTGGTCACACGATATCCACGACGGCCCCGAGCACAGGATTGCCATTGTGCCGGACGGCTACTGCGACATCGTCTGGATGGGTGGCAGACTTGTGGTCGCGGGGCCTGACCGGAGTAGTGCCTTCCCATCGATTGCCGGCGGAGAAAGGATCGTGGGGGCTCGGTTCGCCCCGGGCGCAGCCGCCGACTGGCTCCGGGTGCCACTCTGCGAGATTGTCGGCCAATCCATTCCTCTGGAGAATTTTTGGGGCGCAGCGGCGCTACGATTGAATGAACGGCTGGGAGGCTGTGCGGAACCGTACGAACGCCTGCTGCAGTTGAAGACCGCACTTGAGCAGGCGGCCACCAGACATACGGCACCAGCCAGTGACATGGCATCGGTATTTACGCGAGCGAGCGACCTGTCACAATCAGGGAGCCTCGCCGATGCGATGCTCGACGAACTCTCGATCGGCGCCCGCCAGCTTCGCCGGCGCTGCCATACCCATTTCGGCTATGGGCCGAAAATGCTCGCTCGAATTCGCCGCTTTCAGGGAATGCTCGGTCTATGTCGAAGTCCGAAGGCCCTCCCACTCGCGGAACTGGCCGCAGCGGCTGGCTATGCGGATCAGGCTCACATGACCCGCGATGCGCGCGAAATTTCGACACTGACGCCAATGCAGCTCCAGCAGCAATTGGCCGGTTGAACGTCCGTTTTCTTCAATACGAAAACGGACATTCTGCTATTTCCATTTAGAACCACGCAGGAAAGCGCCATGTCTACGATGACCGCAAAGATCGTCCACCGCTCCATCGACCGGAACTGGCGTGATGTCTATGCCTTCGCCGCGGCCCCTGAAAACATGCCGCTGTGGGCGTCGGGCTTGGCGTCCGGGCTCGAACTCAGTGGAGATGACTGGATTGCGACCGGCACACTCGGTGCAGTCAACGTCAGTTTCGTCCCGCACAACGAGTTCGGCGTCATCGATCATACCGTGACGATCGAGAGCGGCTTGCGGGTCTACAACGCGCTCCGCATCGTGCCGAATGGCGACGGCTGCGAGATCATGTTCACGTTGTTACGCATCCCTGGCATGACCGATGAGCAGTTCGAGGCCGATGCCGCCCATATCGCGAAAGATCTGGCGGCACTGAAGGCATTGATGGAAGCATAGGGGGAAATCATGGCCACACCAACGGACAACCGACGCATCGATTACGTCGAATTCAATGTCAACAACATCGAGGCTTCGAAAGCGTTCTACGGCAAGGCTTTCGGCTGGTCCTTTACCGACTACGGCTCGGAATACTGCGAATTCGATGATGGACGGCTCAAAGGCGGCTTTACGACATTGGGCACTCCGCGGCCCGGTGGAGCTCTCATCGTCCTCTATGCTGACGATCTTGAAGCCGCCCTTTCAAGTGTGGAAAGCGCCGGCGGAACCATAGTGAAGCCGATCACCGGATTCCCCGGCGGACGCCGGTTTCACTTCAGTGATCCGGATGGGTATGAACTCGCCGTCTGGACGAAGAGCTGATCACGCCGCGACGGTGGACGCTGTCGCTCCAGCGTGCTGTAGAACGATCAGAGCTCCAATGACGCTTCCCGACGAATCGCGAAGCGGTGACATACGGCAACGAACAGTCCTCATGGTGGCGCCGTCGCGACGCTCGTACGCATAATCGCTGCCACGTCCGGCGAAACATTCGTCGAGCTTCGCCTTCGGCCCCTCGTAGAAGCGCTTTTCGCCGATGAACTCGATCAGATGACGCCCAATCATGTCGATCGGCTTCCGGCCGAGATATGCCGAGTTCACGGTGTTGGAATAGAGGTAGCGATAGTCTCGCGTCAGCACGGCGACGCGGTCCGGCATTGCATCGAGGATTGCAGCGTTCAAGAAGTTGCCGTTGTCGACATTCGGCGTAAATGCGAAGGGATCGGCGACAGGCAGCCGTTCCACCGGAGGCATCCGCCACCGCGGCGTCGCACTACCGAAATACTTGTCCATCAAGGACGAGAGCAATCCGACATAGCCGCGCACGGACTCGCTGTCTTCGGCATACTGCTCGATAAGGCAGCCAACAAATTCGAGCTGCATGTGAACTTCGAGAACTGTAGTTGCGGGATGCGCAAGGATCGCATCGACAAGTGGCTCGACCGAGCAATCGAGTACGCTTACGCGCAGATCATCCCCCGCAGCGATGGCCGCGTCGATTTGCGCACAACACAACGAAAACGCCCGAAAAAGTCCCAGCAAGACGCCTCCAAATACATCCTCTAAAAGAATGCCACCGAGATCGGCCGAGCTTTGCATCACGCAAGTTGAAGCCGCCGGTGTCCGGCCACTCGCCTTGATGGAAATTGGTAACATGACGCTCGTTCACATTCAATGAACGCATATCACTGTTTTTCAATGACAAGATGTAGGGATCGCCAGAGCGTTTACTTCAGGACGTCGTGCTTTATCTTCCAGCGGTCGTGATACCAAAGCCATTGCTCAGGATATTCTCGAACCCAGCTTTCCACCTTGTCGTTCAGGAGCTGCGCAGTCGCGACCATGTCGAGATTGCCGTTGGCATCCCGCGGCATCTCAAGCTTCGGCTCTATCTCCAGCCGATAGCGATTTCCCGGAAGCCGAATGCAGCGTGCCGGATAAACGTCGCAGTTGAACTGCCGGACCAGCTTTCCAAGCAGCGGATTGGTCTTTACGTCGAGGCCGAAGAACTTTGTATTCAGTCCCTTGCCGAACTTCTGGTCAACCAGCACGCCGACGCCCTGCCCCGCTTCAAGCTGCCGGGCCAGCGCAAACGACGAACCAGCGTGAGATGGGACCAGCTTGCCCATGCGGGCGCTGCGAAAGTCGAAGACTTTCTGCGCGACATAGGGATTGTTCGGTGGCCGGAAAAGGACGGACACATAGAGACCGAACGCCGCACCGGCCACCGGCAAGAGTTCGAAATTGCCGGTATGCCCCGTGAATACGATAAAGGGACGCGGATTTTCGAGTAGGTCGATGAAGATCGGTATCCCCGAGACTTCAACCCGGCCTGGCTCTTCGCGTTGATACTCGAAATCAAACAGTCGGTCGAGGAACACGTACTCTGCAGCAAGCCGCCCCATGTTGCCCCAGCTCGCTAAGGCAATCTCCTCAATCTCAGCATCGCCCTTTTCGGGAAAGGCATTGCGGAGATTGGTCAGCATCAGCCGGTGACGTTTCGTGCGCGGACCGAGCTTGCGGGTCAGCCAATCCGCGAAGTTGATCGCACCGTCAGCCGGGAACAGCTTCAGGAAGTTCAGGAAACCGAACATCGCCTGGGCGATCAACCACTGGCGAAAGTGGATGAGAGCCAGCACGATCTTAGTGATGAAGAGCTTCAAGGGCTCAATCCATCTTGAGGATGATCTTGCCGAAGATCTGACGCGATTCCATGCGCTCCAATGCCCGATCGATGTCATCGAATCGGACTTCAGTATCGATGACAGGATGCACCAGTCCGCGCCCCATTTTTTGCATGGCGTTCGCCATGTTCTCCATGCGGCAACCGAACGAGCCGAGCAGCTTCAGCTGCTGCTGGAAGAGCATCATCAGGTTCATGTCGGTGGAAACGCCGGACGTCGAGCCGCAGGTCACGAGGCGGCCGCCGCGCTTCATCGACAGCATTGAGCCTGCCCAGGTGTCCTTGCCGACGTGCTCGAAAACGACGTCGACGCCCTTCTTCTTGGTCAGCTTGCGAACGACGCCTTCGAAGCGGTCCGTGCGGTAGTTGATGACGTGATCCGCGCCGAGTGCCTTGGCCTTCTCGATCTTGTCGTCGGAGCCGACAGTCGTGATGACAGTGCAGCCGATCTTCTTGGCGAGCTGAATCGCCGCCGTGCCAATGCCGGAACCACCCGCATGAACTAGGATGGTTTCGCCCGGCTCCAGCTTGGCGTTGTCGAACAGCATGTGCTCAACCGTTCCGAAGGTTACCGGAGCGAGTGCGGCGCCAATCGCGTCAACGCCCGGAGGAGCAGGAACCAGCAGGCGCGCCGGCAGGTTCACCTTTTCCTGGGCGAATCCGTCAAGGTGGAAGCCGTGAACGCCGGAGACATGCTCACAGAGATTGTCGCGTCCCTCGCTGCACGGACGGCAGAGACCGCAGGTGCGGGCGCCATAGATCGATACAAGCTGGCCTGGCAGGACGTTGGCAACGCCAGGCCCGATCGTTTCCACAACGCCTGCAGCTTCCGCGCCGATCACCAGCGGCATCTTGCGCTTAGCAAACGCCATGCCGCGCCAGCCCCAGACATCGATGTGATTGAGGGCAACGGCCTTGACACGCAGCGTAACCTCGCCCGGGCCGGGCGCATCCGGTTCCGGAAGGTCGGTGATCTCAAGCTTGCGATCGTCAATCAGTTGCAAAGCGCGCATGGCAAAGTCCTTCGCCGCGAAGGCGTTCTATCTCGATGTTTTGTCGGGAACCGATTAAGCCGGTTCGAGCGCCATGACAAGGCTGGCATTCTGCCCGCCGAAGCCGAAGGAGTTGGAAAGCACGGCGTTGACCTGGCTTTCCCGCTTCTTGTTTGGCACCACGTCGATAACGATCGATGGATCGGGGTTTGTGTAGTTGATCGTCGGCGGTAGCGTGCCGGTCAGCATCGTCTGGAGCGAGAACACCGCTTCCACCGCGCCTGCAGCCGTCAGAGTGTGGCCGATCATCGACTTGTTCGACGACAACGGAATGGACGCCATCCGCTCGCCGAACACAGCCAGCATGGAGGCATATTCCATCTTGTCGTTCTCTGGTGTCGAAGTGCCGTGGGCGTTGATGTAGCCGATGTCGCCCTCACCCATGCCAGCGTCGGCCAGCGCCGCGCGGATCGTCGCGATCGCGGGTCCGCCATCAGGCGATGAACGTGTACGATGGAAGGAGTCGGCCTTTTCGCCGGCCCCCTTCATGATGCCGAGAATCTTGGCGCCACGCGCTACCGCCGCCTCCAGCGACTCCAGCACCAGCGTAGCAGCACCTTCGGCGATGACGAAGCCGTCGCGATCCTTGCTGAAGGGCTTGGAAGCCTTGGTCGGCGGATCGTTCTGGGTGGAGAGCGCCGAAAGCAGCGAGAAGCGGATCAGTGCCTCTGCGCTTACAGAACCATCGGTCGCGACCGCAAGCGCCCGCGACGTGCGCCCTTGGCGGATCGCTTCTATTCCGAGCTGGATGGCAGTCGCGCCAGACGCGCAGGCCGTCGACAGTGTGACCGGCAGGCCGCGTGTGCCGAAGCGGTCGGCCAGGCGCTCGGAAATCGCTCCGAACAACGATGCCTCGTGGAAAGCCGCATCCGGACGCTGGCGCATGGCAGCCAGGAACCGGTCGTAGGCATCCCCGGCATGATCGGCCGGCGGCGAACGGTCGGCGAGATCGAAGCGTGCGCTCCATTCCGGTTCGATCGGCGGCGCCGCGAGAAATAGCGGACCGTCGAAATCGCCACTGATGCCAGCATCGGCCAGCGCTTCGATCGTCGTTTCACGCGCGAATGCGTAAGACCGCTCCACGGCATTGGCGACCGGAATGTCGATAAAGTCGACGGTGCCGGCGATGCGGGTCGACAGTCCCTCGGTCGGAAAGCGCTCGATGGCGTGAATGCCGGAGGTACCGGCGGTGAGTGCCGCCCAGTTGTCCTTCAGGCCCTGCCCCAGCGAAGTAATGATACCGACACCCGTCACTGCGACGATCGGACGGCCGAGGTGATCCTTGTAAGCCGAATCTTTCATTTGCACACTCCTCACGCTTCCGCGGAAAGAACCGCGACGCCTTCGCCGCGTTGGTGACCGACGGTGGTAACGATCGCTGCCTTGGTCGCGGCTGCCATCGGCTTCTCGTGGCTCGGATCAAAGACCGGAACCTTCGCCTTGCTATCGACGGCCAATGCTCCCAGCGCCAAGCCAAGCGTGAAATGCGCCTCAAGGCCGTGGCCAGTGATACCGCCGAAACCGCGGACAGCGGCACCCGGCAGATGACGCTCGAGGACGGATCGCTCGCGGGTGGCCAGATCGGGAATACCGGTCGAGCCTGAGAAGATCGCTGTGCTTTCCGGCGACAGGCCGGACGCGTTTTCAAGCAAGCGCTCGAGGCGTTTCTCGAGGTTACCGGCATTGCGGTTGCCGCGGTCGCCTTCGATCGACGTGATCGACGCGTAGATGCGCGCGCCGCGTGCTTCGGCATGCGCGCGCGACTCAAGCACCAGAAACGCACCCAGCGAACCGGAAATGACGCCGCCATGATCGCGAGACCAGAGTGGCTGCCATTCGTCGCGGCAGTAGACGTTGATGGCTTCGAACAGGAGCACCATATCCAGGCGCTCGGCTGAATAGGCGCCGCCCACCAGCGCGTGGGTCGATTCACCCGACCTGATGCGATGGAAGGCTGTCTCGACGGCGGAAATGCCGGCGGACTCCTCGCCCATGAAGGTTCTCGAGGAACCGGTGACCTTGTGGACGATGGAAATGTTGCCTGCGAGCAGGTTCGAAAGCTGGGCCAGAAACAGGGTCGGCCGCAGTTCCGTCGTCAACTTCTCGTTCAGGAGAGCTTCGCGGTCATTACGCTTCAGGCCCTCGTCTACGATCAACGTATCGACATTGATGTCGCGCTCGCCACCACCGGCAGCGACGATCATGTCCATGGTGCCGCAGGCGTCCGCATTATCCTTGAAGCCGGCATCATCCAGCGCGAGGCCGGCTGCAAAAACACCGATCCGCTGCCAGTTTTCCATCTGCCGCTGATCGCCACGCTTGGCGATCTGTTGCGACCAGTCGATCTCCGGCAAAGGATGGACCGGGTAAGGCCTGAATTTATCAAGCTCGACAATCGTCTGCGGCGCGCCTTCGGCGTTGAGCAACGCAACATGCGGCTCCTTGCCGACGCCCTGGCAGGTGACAATGCCGACGCCTGTAATCACGACATCATTCTGAGCCTTACTCATCCATTCACTCCCTGCGCAGCGATCGCATCCATCAGGCCGACTTCACCGGCACGCTTCTTGACGATATCTCCCAGCGGAACCTCGCTGAAAGGCATGGTCCGCAACTTCAATTGCGCATCGCAAACCTTTTTGCCGGCGCTTGTGATCTTCGCCTTGGTTACGGCAAATCCCGAGCCGTCGTGCTCCAAAAGCGCCTCGATATCAAGCACAGCTTCCGGCTCCACGAAGGTACGCATCTTGGCGCCGTCGACGGACATCAGGAAAGGCATGGCAGCAAAATCAGTGGCTGCGAGCACGAGCATGCCCGATGCTTGCGCCATCGTTTCGATCAGCAGCACGCCGGGAACCAGGGGCATACCGGGAAAATGACCTTCGAAGACCGGGCTCTTCGCCGGCACGACGGAGCGCGCCCTCAGCGTCCCCTTCTGAAGGTCGACCGCCTCGATGCGGTCAATCATCTGGAAGTATTCCAGTAGCATCGAATCCTCCGGCCACAAGGACACCTTGCCCCGCGGCTAGACCTACTTAGGAACAAAACCGCCCGGCCGCCATGGTTAACAGCGGCAGGGCGGGAGAAAAAGATGACGGTGCCGAATCAGGCCTTGGCGGCGCGCAGCTCGTCGATCTTGGCACAGAGGTTCTTCAGCACGAAATATTCTTCCGTGGAAACCTTGCCTTCGTTGACTTCCTGCGTCCACTTCTCGAGCGGGATCTTGATGCCGAATTCCTTGTCGATGGCGAAGACGATATCGAGGAAGTCGAGGCTGTCGATACCGAGGTCGTCGATCGTATGGCTCTCCGGCTTGATCGTATCGCGATCGATCTCGCTGGTTTCTGCAATGATGTCGGCAACTTTATCGAATGTAGCGGTCACGCCTTTACCTCTTGAAATGACGATTTAACCCTCCTCATAGGCAAATCCATTTCAAAAAGCCAATGCTTTCCGCCGTCCCGGCACGCAATTTGCAGGACCAGTGTTGCTTAAACAGCAAAGCATAACGAGCCGCTTGCCACCAAGCGCGTTGGCAACACAGCTTGCCTGCGCCTAGAGCAGCAGGAGGAAAAGAACTAGGGCCGCCCCAGCAAGCATTGAACAGCTGGCATAGAAGACAGAGATGCCATCCTCGATATCGGCGACAGTTGCCGTTTCACGCCCACTGCCGTTGATCATCGGCTCCATGACAACGATGCCGGAGTAAACTCGTGGCCCGGCAAGCTGTACATCCAGCGCGCCGGCCATTGCTGCTTCCGGTCGCCCGGAATTCGGCGAGCGGTGGAGGCCACCGTCGCGCGCAGCAATGCGAAGGGCCTCCTGGCAGGCGGTTCGCCCTCGCCGCAACCAGGCCCCGGCTGCGATAAGGAGAATCGAAAAGCGTGCCGCCGGCCAATTGGCGAAATCGTCCAGACGCGCCGCAGCCCAACCGAAATCGGCGTATCGCTCGGACTTGTGGCCGATCATCGAATCCGCCGTGTTCAGCATCTTGTAGGCAAATAGGCCGGGCAAGCCGAACACGGCATACCACAAAGCAGGCGCAACGACGCCATCCGAGAAATTCTCCGCCAGACTCTCGATCGCGGCGCGGCAGACGGCGGGCTCGTCCAATGTTTCCGGGTCACGCCCGACAATTCGCGAAACCGCCTGCCGGCCACCATCCAGGCCACCGTTTTTCAGACCGGCCGCAACAGCTCCCACGTGGTCGGCAAGGCTTTTTTGCGCCATGAAGACGGCAACGCACATAACCTCCAAAAGTATCCCGGCCACACCGAACAGCGAGAAGACCCAGTGCAACACGGCGCCGGCAACGGCACTCACGCTCAGGAGGCCGACAATCGACCAGACCCCATTACGCCGGCGCACGCGTTTGTGAAGCTCTTCCCGATTGAACATCCGGTCGATGCGCGAGATCGCATTTCCAAACAGCACGACTGGATGCTGCAGCCGCATCCACAGCGCATCCGGATCACCGACGATCCGGTCAAGCAAAAGGGCCAGAACCAGCACGAGGAGATTATGGTCAAGCGTCATGGTCTGAAACTCTGCAGTGCATTGGACAGCCGCTGGTCGCCAGCTACATCGGCGGCAAGACCGAAGCGCAACCATCGCGGCTCATAGTCGAATTTGCGGACCAGAATGTGATTCCGGCAAAGATGCTGGTGCAACTCGCCTGCCTGCTCATCGTCGACAAGCGCAAACAGATCGGTCCCGCCGATGACCTGTAGGCCGCCTTCTTCGAGAGTTCTGCGCAACACGCCGGCCCTTTCCGACAGCCGACGCTGTATTGCGGTGACATCCGATGCAAACAACTCTGTTGCGATCGAAAGCGCGGGCCCCGATACCGCCCAGGGCCCTTGCAGTTCTTCGAGCCGTCGCAGAATTGGCACCACGGCCACGACAAATCCCAGGCGCAATCCCGCCAGCCCGAAAAACTTGCCGAACGAACGACAGATGAGAACATTCGGTAGCTGTGCCACAAAGGGCACCAAGCTCAGCTCGGGGCATGTGTCGCCGAAGGCTTCATCCAGGACGACAAAAGCTCCCCTAGCGTGCACTTCCTTGCTGAATGCGACAAGTTCCTCCGGAGCATAGGCACGACCGGTGGGATTGTTCGGATTGGCGATGACGATAACTGCGTGCTCGGTTTCGACGTCATCCAAGCGGGTGACCAAATCAACGGAGCAGCCCGCCATCCTGAAGGCGCGCTCATATTCACCGTAGGTCGGCCCGAGAATCGCGACCCTCCCGGCAACCTCGAGGAGCCGCGGCAACAGCTGGATCACCGATTGCGTGCCCGGAACGGGGAGCGGCAAAATCTCGCCGCTGCGATAATAGCTCCGCGCCGCAGCGCGCGCCCGATCGACTAGATACCTGTCCGGCAGACGATGCCATGCGCGCATCGGGACATCGGGCAGCGGAACGGGGCACGGGTTAATCCCTGTGGAGAGATCGAGCCACTGCTCCAACTCGCCGCCATACATGACAGCTGCAGCCGTTATCCCGCCCCCGTGAACGATCGGGGTGTTCATCTTGTCCCCTCGGCAACGTCGATGAGATGCATATAGGATCCAGCAATCTGGCCACGCTGGAGGCCTGCTTGCCCGAGGTCGTTGCCCAAGGCATCCGTCACCTGGAAAAGCCGATCGGCCTTGCCTTCGGAAACCACGGCCGAATAGTGAAACTCGTGCGCCGTCATGGCTTTTTCGAAGTAGGGCGAGTTCAACGGCGTCACGCGTCGATAGCCGAGGTGCCGCTTGCGCTCCTCGTAGCTTGTGACGACTGGCAGGAGGCCGAGCATCTCGTGGCGCTTGCCGGCTCCGTCTATCAAGCCTTCGCCGAGAACCATGTATCCGCCGCACTCGCCGTAGATCCGCACGTCCTTAGCCGCGGCATCGAGAAGCCTTGCCCGGAAATTGCGCGCAGCGGCGATCCGCCCGGGATGCAGTTCGGGATAGCCGCCCGGAAGATAGATTGCGTCAGTCGTCGGATCCGGCCCCTCATCGGCAAGCGGTGAGAAGAATGAGATCTCCGCGCCGCGTCGGCGCCAGCCGAGCAACATATGTTCATAAGAGAAGGCAAAGGCGATGTCGCGGGCGACCGCAATCTTACTACCGAGCGGCGGTAGCCGCGCAATGTTCGCGGTGGATGGACGGTTCAGGCCTTGCCGCGCAATGCGCAGCAGAAACTCGAAATTGCATTCTTCCGATACGGCATCCGCCGCATGCTCTATGAAGCTCTCGAGCGTCTGGTGCTCTCCCGCCTGAACAAGCCCGAGATGTCTCTCAGGCAGGGCGATCTCATTGTCCCGGCGGACGACGGCAACGATCGGCATACGGATCGCTTCGAGCGCCCCGCGAAGCATCATCTCGTGACGATCGCCACCAACCTTGTTGAGGATCACGCCTGCGATGCGGACATCGGCGCGGAAACCCGCAAATCCTGTCACCAGCGCCGCCACCGACTGCGACATATGCGAGGCATCGACGACAAGCACGACGGAAAGGCCGAGCATGGCTGCGAGATCGGCCGCGGTCCCCTTGCCGTCGGTCGCACCATCGAAGAGCCCCATCATCGCTTCGATGATGAGAATGCGGTCTCCGGAGCGATGCAGGGTCGCATTGGCGGAGATCAATTCCGGCCGCATCGCCCACGGATCGAAGTTGAGACAGGCAACACCACTTGCCGCAGCGTGAAACGCCGGGTCGATATAATCTGGGCCCGCCTTGCCGGGCGCGATCGCAACACCGCGTTTGCGAAGCGCGCGCAGCAACCCCAGCGTCACCGTCGTCTTCCCCGATCCGGAGGAAGGAGCCGCAATCAACAAACCGCTCATGCCGTCTCCCTGCTGTTCGAGTCCCGAAACGGATCAGGGCGCAACCTGCGTCCTGCGAGTGCACCCAGCCAATCAAGCGACTGCCGCAGCCGCACGACCTCCCCGACAACGACGATCGCCGGTGGCTCAAGGCCGGAGGCAGCAACAGCCGAAGGAGCCTCAGCAAGTATGGTTTCAAGCACCTGCTGGTCACCGGTCGACGCGTTGCAGACGAAAGCGACCGGCTCTGTCGGAGAACGCCCCGCGGCAATCAGGTTCCTGCTGATCTGAGCGATATGCTTCATCGCCATGTACATGACGATCACCGGCGAGCCTTTTCCGATCGCTTCCCAATTGATGGCGTCCGGCACGATCCCCGAGGAGTCGTGCCCTGTCAGGAATGTCACCGCATGGTTGACATCGCGGTGGGTGACCGGAATGCCGGCATAAGCCAGCCCGCCGATCCCGGCGGTGATGCCCGGAACGATGCGAAACGGAATGTTGTGCTCGACCAGCGTCAGCGCTTCCTCGCCGCCACGACCGAAGACAAAGGGATCGCCGCCCTTGAGACGGAGGACGCGCTTACCGGCACGGGCGAGTTCGACAAGCCGAAGCGAAATATCGCGCTGCTTGGCAGACGGCTTGCCACCTCGCTTTCCCGCATATTCCAGCAAGGCGTCTGGCCTAGCGAGCTTGAGGCAGTCGGCGTTCACTAGTGCATCGTGGACCACGACGTCCGCCTCCGCCAAGCCCTTGGCCGCGAGAAGCGTCAGCAGCCCAGGCTCGCCCGGCCCTGCACCAACAAGCCAGACGCTGCCCGGCTCAAGAGCCGGCAGATGTGAAAACGCAGCTTCGATCATTGGCATGATCTATGCCCCACCGCTGGCAAGGTCAACGCCGCTGATCGGGCAGGCGCGAGATGTGAGCGCACACCTGCTCCGACCGTTCCATCGCGGGCAATCTTTATTTGCGATTCGCGCTCGGAAGCCCGCGTGACGAGAGCCAATCCTCAGGTCCGCAGCAGGGTATCGCGTATCAGACCGATGACCTTCTCAGATTCGATGCCGGTGCAGACCACCTGGCTTGGCAGGCCATCCCAATCACCCGGCGGGAAGCGGCGACCGTCCGGCTTCACGATCGTCTGTCCGTCGGCAATCCCGCCGCAGACAACCCGAACGGGACCGCTGACGATCGAGAACAGCTCGGGCGCGACGACGTAGACGCATGCGCAGCTGTCGTGAACCATCATGCCGTCTTCGACCGCATGCTTGTAAAAGTCGATGTAATCCTGCGAGAGGTCGTTCAGCAGCTTGACGGCGCCGTCGCCCTTGGCCGCAATGTCGGCAAGGTAGCCGCGGCTCATCGTCGTGATCGCGGTTACGTCGAGGCCAATGACGGCAACCTTCCAGGGTGCCGTCAGAACGATGTCGGCGGCCTCGGGATCGCCGTGGATGTTGGCTTCGGCGACCGGCGACACATTGCCGGGGACATAGAAGTTGCCGCCCATGATGACGACATCCTTCACGAGGCCGGCGATCTCCGGATCTTCCTTGATCGCCATCGCGAGGTTGGTCATGCGACCGACGGCAACCAGCCTGACCTCGCCGGGATTGGCGCGGACCGTATCAATGATGAAGCGATGAGCAGGCCGTGGGTCGAGCGGCAGATCGACGGTTTCAGGCACCTCGATGTTTCCGAGGCCGTTCTCGCCATGCACGAAGGTCGGCCACGCCCTTTCCTCGCGCGTCGGATCCACGGTCACGCTGGCCCCCTTGGCGACCGGCGCCGGAATGTTCCATTCGCGCTTGAGGAACAGCGCGTTGCGCGTCGTCGTCTCAACCGATGCGTTGCCGAAGACGGTGGTGATTCCGATCAGATCGATCTCGGGATGGCGGTGCAGGAAGAGCAGAGCCATTGCATCATCGACGCCCGGATCCGTGTCATAAATGACCTTGTGCATGAGTGTGCCTCTTTTCGTTATTGTCGCAGGGCAGCCGGACGGCGCCGCGAAGTCGGCGGTCACCATAACGTCCGCTAATCTTTCTGCAACAGGGCGCACGCAATCGCTGCCGTTGCGCGCGGCGACTTGATCTTCGGAACAACAAGCTCCCCGTTCGGTCCGATCGCCGCAAGCGCAGCGGATTCGGCGACCCCGTGGCACCCCACCCTGGCAAAAACAATCGCTGAAGGATTTTTCAGCCTCGGCGTTTCCTCCTCGAGCCGCACCGCAGCGAAGGTCAGAAACGGGACTGCGAGGTCATGGGCTATTTCACGGATCGCGCGCTCGTTGCCACGCGTATCAATGGAGGCAACGGCTGCCAATTCACCCGGGCCGATGCCCGCCGACGCCAGCGCGGCATTGGCAAGCTCAGTCACCTCGTCTACCGGTGTTCCACGCTCGCAGCCGAGACCGAGCACATACCGGCGCGACCCGTCGAATACATTTCCAGTCACGTGCGACAATGAAACCTGCCCCTGTGTCCACCAAGCCATTGCAGCACAGAGCCGGAAATGCAACATGCGCCGCATACCGTAGTCCAGAGTTTCCTCCTTGTCCGATCTTGCCCCTCATCTCGTCTTCATGCTGGCCGCAGCCGGGTTTTTCGCTGGCTTTGTCGATTCCATCGCCGGTGGCGGAGGCTTGATTACCGTCCCGGCGATGTTGATCGCAGGCATCCCACCGCTGCAGACGTTGGGCACCAACAAGGTGCAGTCGGTATTTGGGGCAGCTTCCGCGACGATCGCCTATGCCCGGAAGGGACATGTTCACCTGCGCACGCAGCTGCCGATGGCGCTGATGGCGGTTCTCGGCGGCTCGCTCGGCGCCGCCTTGGCAACAATTGTACCGGGAGATGTCCTTCGAGCGATCATGCCGGTCCTTCTGGTGGCAATCGCGCTCTATTTTGCGTTGAAGCCGAACCTCGGTGATGTCGACAAGCACCGCCGCATCTCGCCCTTTGTGTTCGGTCTGACGCTGGTGCCGGCCATTGGATTCTACGACGGTGTCTTTGGTCCGGGCACCGGATCGTTCTTCATGCTGTCCTTCGTGTCTCTTGCCGGCTTCGGCATGCTAAAGGCAACGGCGCACACCAAACTCCTGAACTTCGGCTCCAATGTCGGCGCCCTCGTTGTCTTTATTTCCTTCGGGGCGATCATCTGGAAGATCGGGCTGATGATGGGCGTCTGCCAGTTCCTGGGCGCGCAGCTAGGCTCGCGGCTCGCGATGCGCACTGGCGCGCGTCTGATCAAGCCTCTGCTGGTTCTTGTCTGCATCGCCTTCACGATCAAGCTTCTCGCCGATCCGGCCAATCCAATCCGCGTTTGGCTTGAAATCTGACGCCGCGTCCGATTACCTCCGGCGTAATTGAAGGGGCGCCGTCGCTTCTCCATGATCGCGATGCCTGGACGAACCGGGCGTCAACAGGAGATGATGCAATGACCGATGCGAACACCCTAGCCCAACGCTACATCGCGATCTGGAACGAGACGGAGGCGGCCCGCCGCAGCGCGTTGATCACGGAAAGCTGGCATGAGGCCGGCACCTACATCGATCCCTTGATGCGCGGCGTAGGCCACGACCAGATCAGCGCGCTTGTTGAAGCCGTGCATGCACGCTTCCCGGGTTTCCGGTTTGAACTTCTCGGTGCGGCCGATGGGTATGGCGACAATCTACGTTTTTCATGGGGCCTCGGACCGACGGGCGCCGAGCACCTCATAAAAGGCACTGATTTTGCAGTGCTCGAAGGTGGGCGGCTGAAGACCGTACACGGCTTCATCGATCAGCTTCCGGAAGCCGCGTGATGATGACACCCGCCCGCTCCCTTGGAGACTATCTCCGCGACTGGCGGCAGAAGCGCCGAATGAGCCAGCTCGACCTCGCGCTCGAGGCCGAAATCTCGCAGAGACATCTGAGCTTCATCGAGAGCGGGCGGTCGATCCCCAGCCGGGACATGCTGCTGCATCTGGCCGAACGGCTCGGCGTGCCGCTGCGCGATCGCAATCCAATGCTGCTTGCCGCCGGTTTTGCGCCGCTGTTTTCCGAGCGCTCGCTCGATGATCCGGCGCTCAAACCGGCGCGGCAGGCAGTCGACATGCTCCTCAAGGCACACGAGCCCTATCCCGCCCTTGCGATCGACCGCCACTGGACGTTGATTGCCGCCAATGACGCCATCGCCCCGCTTCTTGCCGGCATCGCAAATCGTACTTTGCTGGACGGCCCCATCAACGTCCTCCGTCTCAGCTTGCATCCCGACGGCTTGGCCCCGAAGATCGCCAACCTGCTGGAATGGCGGGCCCATCTCCTCGAGCGCCTGCACCAGCAGATTTCGGTTACAGGTGATCCAATCCTCGGCGAATTGCTGAAGGAATTATCCGCTTACCCGGTCTGCTGCGGCCGCGCGGAGATGAGCAGGAACGCCGACTATGCCGGTATCGCCGTCCCGCTCGAACTGGAAACAGAAGCAGGTTTGCTCTCGCTCCTGTCGACAACCACCGTTTTCGGCACGCCCGTGGACGTGACGCTCTCCGAACTTGCGATCGAATCCTTCTTCCCCGCCAACGAGCAGACGGCGACGATACTCATGCAAATTGCAAAGAGCGCAAGCTCCCAGGCGCTTTGATCAGAACTCGACGCCCGGTTGCCCCTTGATACCCGAGCGGAACGGATGCTTGATCAGCTCCATCTCGGTCACGAGATCAGCGATCTCGATCAGTTCGTCCTTGGCGTTGCGGCCGGTCAGGACGACATGAGTCATATACGGCTTCTCGTTCTTCAGGAATTCCACCACCTCATTGATGTCGAGGTAATCATATCGAAGTGCGATGTTGATCTCGTCGAGCAGCACCATGGAATTGCGCTCGTCGCGGATCAACTCTTTCGCCTTCTCCCAGGCGGCACCGGCCGCTGCCACATCGCGGGCGCGATCCTGCGTCTCCCAAGTGAAGCCCTCGCCCATGGTGTGGAACTGGCAGATGTCGGAGAAGTGCTTTTCGATCAGGTCGCGCTCGCCAGTCCACATCGCACCCTTGATGAACTGCACGACGGCCGAAGGCTTGCCATGCGCGATGTGCCGGAAGATCATCCCGAAGGCGGACGAAGACTTGCCCTTGCCCTTGCCGGTATGGACAATGATAAGGCCCTTCTCATCGGTCTTTGAGGCCATGATCTTGTCGCGGGCAGCCTTCTTCTTCGCCATCTTCTCGGCGTGGCGGGCGTCGTCGTGGCCAGCGGCTTCGGTGGTTTCGTCGGTCATCTCAATGTTCCCCGGATACAAGCTTGCCCTGATGCAAGCCGAATGTGTCTGAAAGGTCGAACCGCGCGGAATTGCTGCGCGGCGTCCAGAGGCGGCGATCGATCGCTTCCAGCAGCCGCTCCTTCATGTCGGCGAAGGCGGCGGGATTCTTCTCGATCATGAAATCGCGGACCTCAGCATCCACCACGAAAGCCTGGTACACGGCTTCGAAGTGATGGTTGCCAACGGCGCCCGTGGTTGCCGCAAAGGCAAAGAGGTAATCGACGGTCGCGGCAATCTCGAAGGCACCCTTGTAGCCATGGCGCATGACGCCATCGATCCACTTCGGATTGACGACGCGGCCACGCACGACGCGACCGATCTCTTCCTCCAGCGAACGGATCACCGGCTTCTCCGGCCTCGAATGGTCGTTGTGATAGATCGATGGCCGATCGCCCGCCAGCGTTTCGGCCGCAGCCGCCATCCCGCCCTCGAACTGGTAATAATCGTCGCTGTCGAGAAGGTCGTGTTCGCGATTGTCCTGGTTCTGCACGACTGCCTGGATCGAGCGCAGCCGTTCTTCGAAGACACCGCGCTCCGCCCGACCCTCTTCGCCAGCGCCATAAGCGTAGCTTCCCCAGACAAGGTAGGCCTCGGCCAGATCGGCGCGACGCTCCCATCCCTTTTCGTCGATCAGCGCCTGCAGACCGGCACCGTAAGCGCCTGGCTTCGAGCCGAAAATTCGATAGCCGGCCCGGCGGTCAGCCTGCGCTGCATCCAGTCCAGCGGCTTCAAGTCGGGCTGCTTCACCGCGCATGCGCTCGGCAATCGGATTGTCCGCAGCATCTTCTTCCAGCGCCCCGACGGCGCGGATTGCCTTATCGAACAGCGCGATCTGTTCTGGAAAGGCGTCCCGGAAGAAGCCGGAGATACGCAGCGTCACATCGACACGCGGCCGACGCAGCAGCGCCGGCGGAATGATTTCATAGCCGGTGACGCGCCGCGAGGTCATGTCCCACACCGGCTTCACACCGATCAGGGCGAGCGCCTGGGCGATATCGTCGCCGCCAGTGCGCATGTTCGAGGTGCCCCAGGCCGTCAGGCCGAAGGAGACCGGCCATTCGCCGTGATCCTGCACGTAACGGCGGACCAGCAGTTCCGCGGACTTTTTCCCGAGCTCATAGGCCGCCGGCGTCGGCACGGCCCGGCTGTCGACCGAGTAGAAATTTCGTCCGGTCGGCAGCACGTCCGGTCGGCCCCGCGTCGGAGCCCCGGATGGTCCCGGCGCCACGAAACGGCCGTCGAGCCCTCGAAGCAGGCCTTCGATCTCAGCCGTCCCGCAGGCGAGAACGGCAGGCTTGAGCCGCGTTTCGATCTCCGCGAGAACCGTGCGGGTGGCCTCCCAACTTTCCAGGCAACCAAACTCGCCGGCGACCAGCCGTGCCGCAAGCAGTTCGATCCGCTCGACGGTGTCGCCGTTCGTCCGCCATGTGGCATCCGTGACTCTTGCAAGAATACCGGGCAGTGGCCCGCTCCAAACTCCGGCCATGTCGCAGTCGAGCGGGTCGAACTCCAAGCACAGATCCGCGGCAATCGCACGCTGAAGGCTGCGGTCACCGCCCTGCCCGAGCCCGCGCGGAACCCTGGCCAGCGCCACCGTCAAATCCGTCAGCAGCCGGCCCTGCGGCGAGACGCCGAAGACATGCAGGCCGTCGCGGATCTGCAACTCCTTGAGATCGCAGAGATAGGCATCGAGCTTCTTCAATGCCGCGGTCTCGCTCTCTCCCTTGTCGATGCCGGCATCGCGATCGAGGCCGATATCCGCCACTAGTTCGAGGATCTGCTTGCTGAGAAGCCGAATGCGGCGCGGATCGCCGCCCGACGCCTCGTAATATTCGTCGACCAGCGCCTCCAGATCCTTCAGCGGTCCATAGCTCTCGGCGCGCGTTAGCGGCGGCGTCAGATGATCGATGATGACCGCGCCGGCGCGGCGCTTCGCCTGCGTTCCCTCGCCGGGATCGTTGACGATGAAGGGATAGAGATGCGGCATGGGGCCGAGGATGGCTTCCGGGTAGCATTCCTCTGACAGCGCCAGAGCCTTGCCGGGCAGCCATTCCAGATTGCCGTGCTTGCCCATGTGAATGACGGCGTGAGCGCCGAACTCATGGCGAAGGAAGGCATAGAAGGCGAGATAACCGTGCGGTGGGACGAGATCCGGAGAATGGTAGCTTTCCTTCGGATCGATGTTGTAGCCGCGCGCCGGCTGGATACCGACCAGCACCTGGCCAAGCCGCATGAACGGCAGCGCAAAGGCGCCATCCACGACATAGGGATCGGCCTCCGGTGCACCCCAGCGGGCGCCGATTTCATCCTGAATCTTTTTCGGAAGATTTTCGAAGAAAGCTTTGTAACGACTCAAGGAAAGCGATTCGCGGATAAGCTTGCCGTCGCTGCCGGAGTTCGTCGGCCCTTCCATGAGACGCCGGATCAGCGCGTCGCCATCGTCAGGCACGTCTGCAACCGAATAGCCGGCTGCGCACATGGCTTTGAGCACCTCAACGGTGCCTGCGGGGGTGTCCAGCCCGACCCCATTGCCGAGCCTGCCGTCACGGTTTGGATAATTCGCAAGGACAAGCGCGATGCGCCGCTCGCCGGCGGCCGTGGTGCGCAGCTGCGCCCAATTGGCCGCAAGTCGAGCGGTATAGCGCATCCGCTCGAGGTCGGGCTCGCTGCCGACGATGTTGACCTCGACCCTCGCATCGTAGCGGGCGGCTGATTTGAAGGAGACGGCACGCGACAGCACGCGGCCGTCCACCTCGGGCAGCGCGACGTTCATGCCGAGATCGCGCGCCGAAAGCCCCTGCGAAGACGCGGCCCAGGCCTCACGTGACGAGGCCGAAAAGATCGCCTGCAGCACGACGGCGTCGTTGGCCTCGAGAACGGTCGGCTCGCGATCCGCGCCCGGCGCCGACACGGCGAAACCAGTCGTGTTGATCACCACCTCGGGCTTGATGACATCAAACACGCTCTTCAGAATGCCCTTCGACACAGGATCCTTCAGACTGTAGGCGAATACCGGCAGCGGCCGGATACCTTCCGCCAGCAGCGTGTCGACCAGGGCCTCGACCGGTCGTGTCTCACCGCTCTGCACGAGCGCGCGATAGAAACTGATAGCTACAGTAGGGGCTCCGCTTTCCCAAGCAGCGCCAAGCCGCTCGTCGCAAGCCGCTGTCCAGTCGTCGACGCCAAGCACGCCCTTGCCCGGCCACCAGATGCCGGCCTTCATCAGCGGCGATGCCGCTTCCGGTTTCTCCGCTCCTGCCAACATCGCACCGGCATAGGCGAGAAACGCCCGAGAATTGCCGTCGCCACCCTCGATCAGGTAGGCCCAAAGCGCATTCAGATCCTCAAGCGGAACATTCGAAAACGGCGTCAAACCCGCATCCGGCTTAGAATCTCCCGGTAAAACCGCAATCAGCGCGCCGGATCGCGCCGCCGCGGCATGAAGCGCCTCCAGCGCATAGTGAAAGTAGCTGGCGCCACCCAGCGCCCTCACGACGATCAGCTTCGCATGCCGGGCCGTCCGCTCGATGTAGGCATCGACCGACATCGGATGCTTGAGGCTCATCAGGCTTGCCAGCCGCAGCGAGAAGCCGGCCGCCGCTTCGTCATAAGCGGCGGCGATCGCGGCAAGCTCGGTATCGGCGGCTGACAGGAACAGGACGTCGCCGGGAGACTGACCGAGATCGATCGCCTCCTCGCCGTCGCTGATCGTTCCCTGCTGTGCCAGAAGCAGATGCATTAGACTGCCTTATGCCAGCGCTTCGATCGCCTTGCGCACCGCTGCCTCGTCCATTTCGTGCAGACCGATGACAACAAGACGGGTGCCGCGCGCTTCGCCAGGCGCCCAGGCGCGATCGAAATAGTGGTCGATACGGCTGCCGACTGCCTGCAACTGCAGACGCATCGGCTTGCCGGGGACATCGACGAATCCCTTGAGCCGCAGCACGTCATGCTCGCCGATGATGCCTTTCAGGGCATCTACGAAGGCTGCCGGATCGGCAATAGCGCCGAGTTCCACCACGAAGCTGTCGAACTCATCGTGATCGTGGGGAACGCCATCCTCATGCTCGAGCTCATGATGAGACTTGCGATTGACCACATCGCCTTCGGTGCCAACGCCGAGCCCGAGCAGCACGCTCGCGGGAACCTCGCCGTTGCGCGCCTCGATCATGACGGGCTTGCGGGCAATGCGCGACGCGACCTCATCGCGCACGCGGCCAAGACCGTCGGCATCGAGAAGATCGGTCTTGTTGAGCACGATCAGATCGGCGCAGGTCAGCTGGTCCTCGAAAAGCTCCTCGATCGGGCTCTCGTGGTCGAGCGACTCGTCTTCCACGCGGCGAGCCTCGACGGCATCGTGATCATCGGCAAAGCGGCCGGCGGCAACGGCGGCGCTGTCGACGACAGTAATCACGCCATCGACAGTGACCTGCGTGCGGATATCAGGCCAGTTGAAGGCGGCAACGAGCGGCTGCGGCAGCGCCAGGCCGGAAGTTTCGATGACGATGTGGTCGGGGCGCTGCTCGCGCTCCAGAAGCTTGGTCATCGTCGGAATGAAGTCGTCGGCCACCGTGCAGCAGATGCAGCCGTTGGTCAGCTCGATAATGTCATCCTCGGTGCAGTTCTCCGCGCCGCAGCCCTTCAGCACGTCGCCGTCGACGCCGAGATCGCCGAACTCGTTGATGATAAGCGCGATCTTCTTGCCGTTCGTGTTGGAAAGCAGATTGCGGATCATCGTCGTCTTGCCGGCGCCGAGGAAGCCGGTGATGACGGTCGCCGGAATTTTCTGCTGGTTCATGAATTCAACCCTTCATCTTCAGCGGCAGACCTGCCGCGATAAAATACACATCCGCGGCCTCGGCCGCGATCATTTGATGCAAGCGACCGGCGTGATCGCGGAACTCCCGCGCCATGCGGTTCTCAGGAACGATACCGAGACCGACCTCGTTGGAAACGATGACGAGCCGAGCACGCGCTGTCGCCAGATACGCGGCAAGCGAAGCAAACTCGGCCTCCATGTCGCGCGCCTCCATCATCAGATTGGTAACCCAAAGCGTCAGGCAATCGACGAGGATCGCCCGCCCCTCGCCGTCGATCGCTCGCAGGCAGCCGACTAGATCAAGAGGCTCTTCATGGGTGTGCCAGAGCTCGCCACGATCGGCCTTGTGCTTGTCGATCCGGGCGCGCATTTCCTCGTCCCAGGCCCGGCCCGTCGCCACGTAATGGCGCTCCAGCTCGCTTGAGGCGACCAGTTGTTCGGCAAAACGTGATTTTCCCGAGCGCGCGCCGCCCAGGACGAAGGTCGCACCGGAGGATATCGGGCTCATGGCAGATGATATCCGATCTGCGGGACGCTGCCGCAAAGGAGCGGAATGGCTGTTGGACGCAGCCGAAAACTCTTTTGTTCAGCCATGACAACCTCCGTGCTGGCAGCGGGCATAAGCCCAGGGATGGGCTTCTCGCCCGGCACGGTTGGCAGGTCTCCTGGCTCGCGGGTCTTGGCCGCGATCGGGGCGGACCGGAAACCGGTCGCCCCAGATCGTGCCAGCGGATTTTCCTCGCCTTCCCGGCTGCATTTCATGAAAAGGCGGACGATTCGTAGACGTAAGAGGCGTCCTGCCCCGGTTGATCATGATGCACTGCCAGTGACTTTTCCGTCGCCATCTCCGCGCCGCCCGCCTGCACCATTGCAGGCTGTCATCAACGCGAAAACAACGCCGGACGGAAAACCCTGACCGCTCTACAGTCGCGGGGTCGGCTATGATGACGGTGCCCGGATTGGGTCCACCGCTTCACATTCCCTTTTCATCCGCACCGATTCAACCGGTCCGGAACCATCCGTTGTGAACTCATCGTTAGGCAAGGCCCTTGGTGAAGTCAATCGGAAGCCGATGCGCGCCTCGGCACGGTATACTGCCGGACCCGCTCTCAACACGACCTTCTCTACCAAATTCATCGTCTTTTATCAGTTACTTACGTCACAAATTATTGTTGCGATCGCCGGTCTTTTGCCGCAATTGCGTCGCAAGCGGGTCGCGCCACCGATTTGCCCTTCCCTCCCTTCCACTTGATCGCGCCCACTGCCGCCTAGTTTTCCCGTGATGCTCCTAAGAATCGATATCCGCCGTTTCGGTCCATTCCATACCCTTCTCGACATCGGGCGGATGCGCGCACTGCTGCGACGCACTGAGCTGGGGATGGTCATCGCGGGCGCGATCGTCGGCGTTATCTCCGGACTTGCGGTGACGGGCATGAGCCTCGTTTCCCGCGAAATGCACAGTCTGATCTTCGGAATCAGCGATATCGAGCGGCTGAGTTCCTCGCAGATCGACAACAAGCTGCTGTTGCTGACGGCGCCTGTCTGCGGCGGCATACTATTGGGTCTGATGCTCTTCGTGCTTGCCAAAACGCGCAAGAAGCCGATGGTTGACCCGATCGAGGCTAACGCGCTGCATGGCGGCCGACTATCGCTCACCGACAGTATTCTGGTGGCGGTCCAGAACCTCATTTCGAACGGCTTCGGCGCTTCAGTGGGCCTAGAGGCCGGCTACACGCAGCTGGCGGCGGGACTGGCCTCGAAGCTTGGACTGAAGCTGCAGCTTCGCCGATCGGATCTGCGCGTTCTCGTCGGATGCGGTGCCTCGGGTGCGATTGCGGCGGCCTTCAACGCTCCGCTGACCGGCGCCTTCTATGCGTTTGAGCTGATCATCGGCTCATATACCATCGTCTCGCTGACGCCGGTGGTCGTTTCCGCACTGGTATCGACCCAAATTGCACGCCTGCTGGCCGGCAGCGATTTTCTTATTGACGTCGGTGACTTTGGAACCGTCATGCCTGCAGACTACGTTCCGGCGCTGTTACTCGGTGCATTCTGCGCCGGCGTTGGCATCATGATCATGCAGGGCGTCGCCTGGATCGAGGAATTGGCTCGCCGGAGTTCCATTGCAACGCCGCTGCGCCCTGCCCTTGGCGGCATCGTCGTCGGCCTGCTCGCGCTGATTACGCCGCAGGTGCTGTCGGCCGGTCACGGTGCACTGCACCTCAATCTCGGCCGCGATGTCGCAATTCCGGTGCTTGTCGGCCTTCTTCTTCTCAAGGCATTCGCTTCGGCTATCTCGATCGGTTCCGGCTTCAGAGGCGGCCTATTCTTCGCGTCCCTGTTCATGGGTGCACTCCTCGGCAAGCTCTTCGCCTATTCGGCACCCTATTTCGCTCATGCGACGCTGACACCCGTCATCTACGCGGTCGTCGGCATGAGTTCGCTTGCGGTCGCCGTCATCGGTGGACCGTTGACGATGACGTTTCTTGCGCTCGAGATTACCGGCGACTTTCCGATCACGGCGCTCGTGCTTGCGGCGGTGATCACCTCCTCGCTAGTCGTGCGCAGCACCTTCGGTTACTCCTTCGCAACATGGCGCTTCCACCTGCGCGGCGAGAGCATCCGGAGCGCGCACGATGTCGGCTGGATCCGTAACCTGACCGTTGACCGGCTGATGCGCGCCGACGTGAAGACGGCGAATGCCGCCCTCACCATCGACGAGTTCAAGGAGCGCTTCCCCATCGGTTCGGCGCAGCGCGTTGTCCTGGTTGATGACACCGGCAAATACAGCGGCCTGGTGCTCGTTCCCGATATCTACGCAAACCTGACCGACACCGACGAGACCGGCAAGGATCTGGGAGAATTCATCCGCTTCAAGAACGATTTCCTGCAACCGCAAATGAACGCCAAGCAGGCAGCAGCGATCTTTGACAAGACCGAAAGCGAAGCGCTGGCGGTCGTCAATAATCTGATTGAGCGGAAAGTCGTCGGGCAGCTGAGCGAGGCCTACACCCTACGCCGCTATAGCGAAGAACTGGACCGCCGCCGCCGCGAAATCTCCGGCGAGATCTAACTGAGGAGTTCGTCGAGCCAACGCCCGTCGAGACAGGCCTCGAGTTCTGCTGCAATGTCGTCGAGAGCTTTCTCGACGCCAGCACGGTAATCGGTCCTCTCGCCCGCAAGGCCAAAACTCTGCAGCAAGCGGGAACGGTAGGCGTCACTCGCGAAGAGCCCGTGCAGATAGGTGCCGGCGACCCGGCCGTCTGCCGACACGGCCCCATCCGGCTTTCCGTCAACGATCGCGAACGGACGGCCGCAGTCTTCGCCGGACGTAACGCCAAGATGGATCTGGTAGCCTGAAAGCGGTGAACCGTCTTCCACCATCGTCGCGACGCTGTTGCGGACTGTCTTTTCGGGCGCCATCTCCGTCTCGACGTCAAGCAGCCCCAGCCCCTCTACCTCCAAGGTAGAGCCTTCAATGCCGAGGGGATCATGCACCTTGCGTCCGAGCATCTGATAGCCGCCGCAAATGCCCATGACCCGCCCGCCGCGTTTTACATGGACCAGAAGATCGGAATCCCAAGCCTGAGCGCGCATATCCGCCAGATCCGATACCGTTGATTTTGAACCTGGCAAGATCACCAAGCCGGCGTCCGCAGGCAGCCGCTCGCCGGCGCGAACAAAAACCAACTCGACATCCGGCTCGGCCCTTAGCGGATCGAGGTCGTCGAAATTTGCGATCCTGGAAAAGACCGGCACGGCGACCTTGAGTGCTCCGGTGCCGCCGCGCGCCAGCTTCTCCAACGCAACCGAATCCTCGGCTGGCAAGCGGGAGGCGTCCTTGAGCCACGGCACGACACCAAAGCACGACCATCCCGTAAAGTGCCGCACCGCCTCGATGCCGGCATCGAAGAGCGAAACGTCGCCACGGAACTTATTGATGATATAGCCGGATATCATTGCCCGGTCCTCGTCGGGCAAAATCGTGTGGGTGCCGACCAGCGAAGCGATCACGCCTCCACGATCGATGTCACCGACAAGTATCACCGGCACGCCGGCACGGGTCGCAAATCCCATATTGGCAATGTCGCCCGCCCTGAGGTTGATTTCTGCCGGCGAACCCGCGCCTTCCACGATCACCAGATCCGCCCCGGTAGAAACCTCGGAAAAGCTCTGCATCACGTAATCGAGAAGCGTCGGTTTGAGCTTCTGATAGTCCCGTCCCTTGGCCTGCCCCCAGACCTTGCCCTGGACGATGATCTGGCTGCCGTATTCCGATTGCGGCTTGAGCAACACGGGGTTCATGTGCACCGAAGACGGCACCCGCGCAGCGAGCGACTGCAGCCATTGTGCCCGGCCGATCTCTCCGCCGTCATCAGCAACCGCTGCATTGTTCGACATGTTCTGCGGCTTGAACGGACGAACTGAAAGGCCACGGTTGGCAGCAAGCCTGCAAAGACCCGCGACAAGAACCGTCTTGCCGACATCGGAGCCGGTCCCTTGCAGCATGATAGCCTTGGTCATTGTCGCGAAACTCCGGGGAACTTGACCCGGACTACAATGGCCTCTCTGCTGCGGTCAATTGCAAGCCCTGAAAATGCGAAGGCCGCGTCAACCGTTTCCAGTTGCGCGGCCTGCCGAAATACGCTGGCACATTCGCCCATACACGGCGAAGCTCACGTTCTCCGGGACGCTCTACCTGATCCGGAGAAGCAGCGGTGTCCCCCGCTACGCAACAACAGATAGCGCCACATTGTTACCGGAGGGTTAGCAAGCGATTAAGCAAAGATGAATTTCGTATTTTTCTGACATTTCTTGATGATCCAGGCGTCGCAGGCGGCTCCATGGGGAGATCTCGAATACCAACCGCAATCTTCTGCGGAACTATCATTACCGATTTCAAATCAGGCGCTTAGACTCCCTGCTTCACGCGCAGAAGACAATTGATTTCCGCAGCCGAACGCGTAGGCTGCCCTGCAAGGCGTCAGGACGAACGCCACAGCAACAGCCTGCAGAAACAGCAAGAGCCTCCTCCGCAAACTGCGGAACGCCTAGGTTGTAGCCGCGACAGCAAGAATGGGAACGCAAGATGAGATTTCTCTGCACGTCAATCCTGCTTGCCGCAGGAGTTTGTGCAGCCGCCGCGACGGCGCGGGCTGCTGAATGCGGCAACGTCACCATCGCTGAAATGAAATGGGCGTCGGCGGGTATTGCCGCCAACTTCGACAAGTTTATTCTCGAGAAGGGTTACGGCTGCTCGGTCAGGATCGTCCCGGGTGACACGATGCCGAC
This sequence comes from Rhizobium sp. BK176, assembly GCF_024808055.1. Lineage (NCBI taxonomy): Bacteria > Pseudomonadati > Pseudomonadota > Alphaproteobacteria > Hyphomicrobiales > Rhizobiaceae > Rhizobium > Rhizobium sp. BK176. The sequence goes on from NZ_JANUBV010000013.1 coordinate 62,144, forward strand.
GTTCCTTTCGATGGACGGAAAGGGTGAGCCCGATATCGCTTCCGAATTCTGGATCAATTCGGTGCGCTCCGAACTCGACATGGCGGTCAAGGAAGGCAAGCTGATCCAGGCTGCTGAAATCCTCTCGGAGGGCGCGGTCGAAGGTTGGTGGATACCGAAATTCATCGCAGATGCGAACCCGGATATCCGCAGCGTCGAGGACGCACTCAAGCATCCGGAGCTATTCCCGGCATCCGACAATGCATCGCAGGGCGCCGTCCATAGTTGTCCTGTCGGGTGGAGCTGCCAGATTTCGACATCCAATCTCTTCCGCGCGCTGGGGGCTGAACGGGACGGGTTTCAACTTGTCGAAGCCAGCAGCCCACAGGACCTCGATGATTCCATCGCAAATGCATTCCAGAAAAAGGCCGGCTGGCTTGGCTACTACTGGGCCCCCACCGCCATCCTTGGCAAATACGACATGACACGCCTGAGCTTCGGCGTCGCTCATGACAAGGCAGAGTGGGACAAATGCACCTCGATCCCGGGTTGCGCTCGGCCGCAGGTCAACTCCTACCCGGTCTCGCGGGCCTATACGATTGTCACCAAAGCCTTTGCCGACCGGGCCGGACCGGCCATGGATTACCTTAAGCTTCGCTCATGGGACAATACGACGATCAACGAGGTGCTCGCCTGGCAGGACGAAAACCAGAAGAGCAACGAGGAAGCCACGGAGTACTTCCTTCAGAATTATTCGGCCCTATGGACCAAGTGGGTTCCTGCCGACGTCGCAGAAAAGGTCAAGGCCGGGCTCTAGGACGAACAACGATCTCGGCCAATGACAAAGTCTTCCCTCCGGAGGCATCGGTTTCCTATAAGCACCGACCGCTTGGTCGCCCGAATCGCGCCCGCTTGCCCAGACGAGGAAAATACAGATGACATCCGCTCCGTTTCCCGACCGCGACACGATCGCCTCGAAGCTTGCCAGCCTTGACGAACAGGAGAAATCCTACGTTGCCTTGCTGATGGAAAATGTGGCGCAGGACGAAAACGTCATTGATGGCCTTCACCGCCATCTGAACAACGCAGCCAGTGCGCCGTTTCTGAACACGCTGAAACTCGAAAATCTTGGGAAATGGATTGGCGAGACAGCGCCTGCCCGCCTGCAGATACGACTGATGGAGGCAGCGAAATCAAGCCAGCATCCGGCTTACATGGCGTTCCGGACTGGGCTTTCGCGTTCCGGCGGGTTGGAAAACGCTTACCCGCCGGCTGCGATCTGAGGTCTTGTTACCTGGTGGCGGCGCGGCCGACCGAACGACCTGCATCCTGGGTCGCGTTCACCGCGTTTGCCGTATCCCGGCCAATACCGCGGATCGTGTTTCCACACGAGGAAAGTACGAGCAGAATTGCGAGGGCTGAGCCGATCTTGGCCATTATCGTCATTGCGAAATCCTTCTTTCTCAGTCGTCCGAGCGCGGGCGACTCCCGCCGCGCGAATTAAACCCCGGAGGAAGAAAAAAGGTCACCGCAAACTTGTCAAGCAGCAACAGCCTTGGCTTTTTCGGCAAAGGCAAAGCGGATGCTCTCGGCCACAGCGCGCATCGGGCCGTTCATCTGCGATGCAGTAAGCAGCCGGATGTCGAAGGAGCCGAGTTCGGGCAACCCTTCCTGCACGCCGAGGATCGTCATCTCGTCGGTGACATAGGAGCGCGGCAACGGCGCGATCGCGAGGTCGGAAACCACGGCCGCACGCTGCGCCATGGTGTGGCCACTGAGGAAAGCAACGCGATAGCCGCGCTTCATGCGCTCAAGTTGCGATATTGCCTCCGAGCGCCAGATGCAGCCATCCTCCCAGATCGAGATCGGCAGCGGCTCGCGACGGTGCGCCGTACCGCACTTGGCACCAGCCCATATCAGCCGCTCCCGAAACACGATCTCGCCATCCGTCGGCAAGGGGCGTGTCGCGCAGTTAATGAGTGCCAGGTCGAGGCGCTGCTCCTCCATCCGCTTCTTGAGGCCGATGCTCATGTCGATGGTGACATCGACCATGATGCTCGGGAAGCTTTCGGCGAAGCTTTTCAGAATGCTGGGCAGCAATCGCTCGCCGATATCTTCCGGCGCGCCAAGCCGAACCACACCGCTAAGCTCGGGCATGATGAAGCGCGAAACCGCCTCGTTCGACAGAGCGAGAATGTTGCGTGCGTAGGAGAGTAGCAGTTCGCCGTGCTGGGTCAGGCTGACCGAACGCGCATCACGAAGGAAAAGCGTCGCACCGAGCTGCTCCTCCAGCTTCTTGATCTGCATGGAGACAGCCGACGGCGTCCGATATACGGCTTCCGCGGCGGTCGAAAAATTGCCGGTCTCTGCGATGGCAACGAACGTCCTCAGGACGTCGTTATCAAGCAAAGGAATGGGACGGCGAAAGGGAATGCTCATCGTCACATCTTTCAATTTTTCTGAATTTGAATTCCATATCATTTTGTTTGATTGAAAGTCAACCCGACAGTACCCTTCGATCATGGCGGCTAAAACCGATGAAAGGAGGCCGCAATGAGCACTCTCAACGCAATCTTCGACATCTTCTACGCATTTAGAACGCGTCAGATCTCACGCCTGACACGCAATCGTACCCGAGATCAATTGGCGCGCCTGCCGAGACATCTGGCGGATGACCTCGATCTGCAAGCCTTGGGCATGACAGACCCTCGCTGAGCACTCGCTGGGCAACACCTTCAAAGACACCATGAAAGGTTCTAATATGCGCCCAGAGCGGTGGCTATGGAGCGCAACGATCATGGCTATAAATGATGCGTGTTTTCAAGGCGATATCCCTGCGGCTTACGACCGCTACATGGTACCGATCCTGTTCGACCCTTACGCGGCCGATCTGGCCCAGCGCCTGGCGTCGTTTCATCCGCACCGCGTTCTCGAGGTCGCCGCTGGGTCGGGCGCCCTTACGCGCGCAATATCGTCAGCGCTTCCGCACGCGGAAATCATCGCCACCGATTTGAACCAGGCGATGCTGGATGTCGCCGCACGGCGACACTCCGGAGGGCATGTCGTATGGCGCCAGGCCGACGCATTGAGCCTGCCCTTCCCCGATCAGACCTTTGATGCCGTCACCAGTCAGTTCGGCGTCATGTTCTTTCCCGACAAACACCGCGCCTATCACGAAATCCTTCGCGTGCTGAAGCCGAAAGGAACGTTTCTCTTCAACACGTGGGACACGGTCGAGAGCAACGATTTCGCAGCCGCCGTCAGGGCTGCAACAGACGCCGTGTTTCCGGGCGATCCGCCGGAATTCTTTCGACGGACGCCGCATGGCTATTTTGATGCCGAGACGATCCTATCCGAGCTCGAGCGCGCCGGTTTCCAGTCGGCGACCTTCGCAAAGGTCGAAAAGACGTCTCATGCATCCTCGGCACATGATGCAGCCACCGCCTTCTGCAGGGGCAGTCCGCTCCGCATGGAAATCGAAGCACGTCAGCCGAAGGTCGATGTCGTGGCACGCGTAGCGGAAGCGCTTGAGAAAACCTTCGGCAAGGGGCCGATCGAAGGGCGAATGTCGGCGTTTGTGTTCACCGCCGAGGCACCACGCCAAAACTAGCGGTGGGCGCGCCGAGAGGCAGCAGCCTGAACAATACCTTTGCGGTTCGGAACATCCGAACCGTAGCAACGTTCTTCCTGGGCAGCGCACCCTTTGTCGTTGCACTGACTGCGTTTCCCTCAACTGCAGTCACATAGGCCCGGCGCTGTCCAAACCAGCACCGGGCTTTGCTTGCGCCACCGGACACACCTTCACCCTTCGTATAATTCAGCAACACCTAATTTATAACTTGAAATCCCGGCTTCGGTCGCGATGATGCTTGCCGTCAGCTTAGGAGGGGATCGATGTCACAGTACCAGGAGACGCGGCGGTTCAAATGCACGGGTGACGCTGGAAATCCTTGCATCGTGATTGAGCAGATCAGGGTAGCGGATGAGACCATGTCCAGTCCCAGAACGGACTACATGACGGTAGACGGCGACGTCGCCAACCGCCTCGACAAGAAGCACTTCCTGATCCTGATGAAGGGCGAGATTGTCAAGGTTCAAAGGGCCCTGAGGAGAAAGCACTGAGTTCAGCGTTGGCAGCCGCTGGCATGACGCGCTAACAACTTGCTCCGATGCTCCTGTTAACTCCTCACAGAGCAACAGGCAGATGTCATCATCGCGTCATGTGACGATGATGTCTTAGCTCACCGGGCGCTGAGACTCGTTTTCATTCCGGCGCTGTTCACCGCTGGAATGACTGATGCTGTATATCATTGCCGTCGCCGGTGCCCTGTTGGCAGCCAATACCCTCAGCCTTGTTATCGCGGGATGGCGGATTCGATCCCGCCAAGACAAAACGCCAAGCGTTTCCGCCCGTCCGCCGGTCTCAATCGTGATACCCCTTCGCGGGGTGGAACAGTTCTCGCGGGAGACGCTCGAAAGTGCGCTGAGCCTGGATTGGCCCGACTACGAAATCATCTTCTGCGTTGCCGACAAGGCCGATCCGGTAATTGGCCTGGCTGAAGAGGCTCGCCGGGCGAAGCCGCTGACAAAGGCAACGGTCCTTGTTGGGGACGATCGCGTCAGCGCAAATCCGAAACTCAACAATTGTGTCAAGGGCTGGAACGCAGCGTCGCACGAATGGGTCGTGCTTGCCGATTCCAACGTTTTGATGCCCAGCGACTATCTCGCGCGCCTGATCGCTGCATGGCGGCCCGATAGTGGACTTGTCTGCTCGACGCCACTTGGCTCCCGCCCCACAGGGTTTTGGGCGGAGGTGGAATGTGCGTTTCTCAACACCCACCAGGCCCGTTGGCAATATGCAGGAGAGGCTCTTGGATTTGGCTTCGCGCAAGGCAAGAGCATGCTGTGGCGAAAGAAGACCCTCAACTCCCACGGCGGCATCCAGGCACTTGGGGCTGAGATCGCAGAAGATGCCGCGGCCACCAAGCTGGTGAACCGAATGGGCCTCAAGGTGCATCTGGTTGGTGGGCCGTTCGAGCAGCCGTTAGGAAGAAGAACCTTTCGCGAGATATGGGCGCGACAATGCCGCTGGGCGCGGCTGAGACGCGTGACTTTCCCGCATTTCTTCGCCCCGGAGATCCTGTTGGGCGTGGTTCCGCCCCTATCACTGTGCGTGTGCGCCGCGTTCGTTGTCGGTGCCAGTCTTTCCACCACAACTGTCGCGGTTTTGTGCGCAGCCTACATACCGGAACTTCTTCTTGCGGCCCGCAAGAATTGGCATCTCTCACCGATATCGCTCGTTGCAATGGTGACGCGTGATATCTTGTTGCCCGCCATCTGGATCAGGAGCTGGTTGGCCGGAAGCTTCGATTGGCGCGGAAACAGGATGGTGATCGGATCACACGAGTCTCGCCTCGAAGCCGGCGTCGCTGAACCAATTGCCAGCCCCTAGCAATCAGGCCGCCCGCTCCCAGCAGCGGCGTCGTCACCTCAGACCTGAAAATTCTCGTGGCCGAGCCAACCTAACGCTTCGCCTGCAAGTCGATCACATTCGTTCCGACCATTCGGTCGAATGCGTCCTTGGTCATGGGCTTCGACAGGAGATATCCTTGCAGGTGATCGCAACCAAGTTCTTTCAGGATTGCCCGCTGCTCTTCGGTCTCAACGCCTTCAGCCGTTGTCTTCAAGCCTTTAGCCCGTGCCAGCCTTATCATCGCCTCGACAATGGCCCGATTGTCAGCCTCCTGGCTATCGAAGCCGTCCACGAAGCTCTTGTCGATCTTGATACGGTCGACGGCGACATATTGCAGGCGACCGAAGCTGGAAAAGCCCGTGCCAAAATCGTCCAGCGCAATGCGGACACCGACAGAGCGGAGGGCCGCGATGTTGCGCTGGCATTCCCCTGCACTATCGAGCAGCGTGCCCTCGGTTATTTCGATCTCCAGCCGCGCGGGATCAATCCTATGCTTGTTCAAGGCCGCGATGACCCTCAGCGCATACGCCTCGTTTCGCAACTCGAGAGGTGAGGCGTTGATCGCGATCTCCAGATCCGGCCACCGCTGCGCTGCCAGGCAGGCCTCCTCCAGAACAAGATCGCCCAACTGGGCGATGACGCCGCATTCTTCGGCGATGGGAATGAACACCTCCGGGGTTATAAGACCTCGTGCGGGGTGCTTCCATCGAAGGAGCGCCTCGGCGCCATACAAGGCTCCGTTCGGGGCAGCGTAGACGGGTTGAAAATACACCTCGAGATCTCTGCGATTCTGGACCGCCAGCCGCAAGTCGCATTCGAGTTCGCGCCGGTCTTGCACGAGGTCATCCATATGAGGACCAAAGATCGCAAAGCGGTTTCTGCCCGCAGCCTTTGCATTGTAGAGCGCGATGTCAGCCTTCCGCGTCAGGTCGGATGGATCAACATCACGTCCGACGCCGATCACGACGCCAATGCTCGCACCGATGCTGATTGGCGTTCCATTGATCTCGAATGGACGCCGCATGGAGTCGATGACTTGCTCACACAACCGCGAAACCTGGTCGCTCGTAACGTTGGTCACGACCGCGGTAAATTCATCCCCTCCGAGCCTACCCACGACGCTGCCCGGGAAAATCCCGCGTAACCTGTCAGCCACCAGCACCAGGAGACGATCGCCAACCGGGTGCCCCATCGTGTCGTTGACCTGCTTGAACCGATCAAGATCCATGAACAGAACCGCGTTCGACTGTGTCGTGGCAGATCCGGAGATGATCCTAGCCAAATGCTCGGCAAACCACGCCCGGTTCGCCAGTCCCGTAAGAGTGTCGTGGCGAGCGAGATGTTCAAGCGCGGCCCTGCTCTGCCGAAGTTTTCGGTTTCGCACACCAACCATGGCCCCCATCCCAGCCAGCGCGACGAACACCGATATGCCCACAGCGCCTAGGGCTGGGCGAACCGACTGCGCGACGGCTTCGCCTGGAGCAAACGGACGCCAGGAGAAGTATCCGAACTCTCTCCCATCGGCACTTCTCGTTGCGGCGAAAGATCGATCCTCCTCACTCGATTTCGCCCAGGCAAAGGTAAGGTCATCAAACTGGTATTCGCTCGACACCCTCGCCAAGAAGCTGCCGTCGAGGTAGCGGACGGCGACATGCAAATAGATCTCCGAAGGATTCTGCTCGATGTTGCCGGTGTCCGAGATAATCGGCTTCACGCTGACTATTGCCGGGTGGTTGTTGACGACAGAAAGATCGCTTTCCCCAATGCTCAAGACCTGATCGGAAAGCCCGATGTCGTCGCCGGCGACAAGCCTTGCGCGCAGCCTTTCCGCCAGTGGCGCTATGACATCGCGAACCTGTTGGTATGCCTTCGCCGAATCCGCCTCGTCGGAAGCGAAAACGTGGACTGCATGGCCATCCGGAGCGATCACGTAAGCGCGGTCGTGCTGGAAGTAGGTGAACATCCACTTGCCAAGGTTCGCCTGCATCCAATCGGCATTATCGTCGCGCACGTTTCTGATCGCATCGTCCCAGACAGTTGCACTTTCCTGGTCGTGGGCTACTGCCGCCTGCATTTTTGAAATGAGCGTCTCGGCGAGATGCGTTTGACGCTCGGCGGCGATCTTGTCGCTCCGTTCGGTAGCAAGCTCAAGAACCGCGAAGAGCCCGGTATAAATCGACAGCGCAGCGACGAGAGGAAGAACGAGGACCAGCAGAAGCGGTCGGACTTGCGCGTATTTCATACTCAGGGTCCTTTTCTAGCGTCGGTCCTAGCACATGAACATTAAGGCGCGCTTACATTCTATCAAACCGAAATTCCTGGTATGCGGTGAAGACCATCCGCGTCCGCTGGCGTCGGTCTCTGCTGTACGCACAACAGCTCAACCGTTCGCCGCCCGGACGATCGAAAAGCGCCTTAGGTGGACATCTTGAGGTCATCGGAGAGCAAGAACAATGGTGACCAATTTTGCCACCTCGTGCTCGCTGTCCAATTAAGTCTGGCCTCGGAGAAGGCAGTACAGCAATGCCACCCTTTTCGAGCAGCACGCGGTCTTCCGGCCTTTCCTATTCCGTCCAGACAGCGACGCCAACGGGTGTCAGTATACGCTCACCCACATGGAAAACGGCCGCGGTGGCCGCGGGCACCTCCGCCGAAACCTTGCCGAAATTGAAGGCGAAGTGAAGTGGACCGCGCCGGCTCACGCGCAGATCGCCAAGATCGGGCTGCCGCTCAACTCCCGCCCAGTCCAAGGTATCGCCGATCACCTTCATCAGCAGGTCGCCTTGTGCCACGACCGCGAGATAGCGCGCCTTGTCATTGCCGACGAGCGCCGGCGCGCCAGCACGATACTCTCCTGAAAAGCTGGCGAGGACTGGTTCGCTTGTTCGGATCGTTTCGCGCCAAACGCTGGCGGGATAAGTCTCGTTGCCATGCAGCACCGACTCGATGTGAAATTCGGGCAAAGATTCGACCCGCACCACCTGCATATCCAAAAGCGCGTTCAACGGGCCTGGCGGCAAACTGGTCGGAATTTGAAGATTGGGTGTCTTGCTGCCGCTGCGCGGACCGAAGAGAGCTTTGGCCCCGCACTGCGCAAGCCGTTCGACAAAGACTGCGTCGGCGATTAGCAGATCGGGCGCGAAAACCGCCGCGTAGCCGTCGAGGTCACAATGCTGTCCGACAATATCGACATCGATCCCGTAGCGCGACAGCGCGGCATACCAGTCAAGCCCGATGGCGGTTGCGTCGTAGCTGCGGCCTTGCGGCAGGGCGCGGCTCGCCCATCGCGAGGGATAGTCGACCACCAGCGCAACTTTGGCCTTTTCCCGGCGCGCGCTAGCGGGCAAACGGGCGATCTCGGCGATAACCTCCGCGACTTCCTGATACCCTTGGTCCGGTTCGCCGTTCGGCAGCAGCAGGGCTGAATGGAACTGCTCCTGGGCGTAGTGGATCTGGCGCCAGCGGAAGTAGGACACCATGTCGGCGCCGTGGGCGTAGGCAAGCCATGTCCACAGCCGCACCATGCCATCGGCAGGCGCCTGGTTGTGAGAGGCCCAGTTGACCGGTCCTGGCTGCTGCTCCATCACCCAGACGCGCCCGCGCCCGACGGCCCGGTAGAGATCATGATAAAACGCTGTCTGGTCGGGATCGCCGGTACGCAAGTAACGCGCCTTGTTGTCGTCAGACAGTCGGCCGTTCAGCAGTCCGCCCATCGGATAGACGTCCCACGAGGCGATATCGATGTCGGCGCCGACCTCGTAGTGGTCAAAGTCAAAATTGTTCGACATGAAGTTGTGCGTCACCGGACGGCCCGGCGCATGGCCGCGCAACAGATCGGCCTGCATGCTGTTGAAGCTTTTCACCTGGTCGGACGAGAAGCGAATGAAATCGACTAGATGTGTCGGGCTCGGCTCTTCAACCAGATTGTTCGGCAGTTCGATCTCCTCGAACGCACCGTAGCGCATCGACCAGAAATTCGTGCCCCAAGCTGCGTTGAGTGCATCAATGGTGCCGTAGCGCTCGGCAAGCCACAGGCGAAAGGCTCGCTCGGCTTCCTTCGAATAGCTGTAGACCGTGTCGTGGTCGCCATACTCGTTGTCGATCTGCCATGCCTGCACGAAAGGATGCGTGCCGTAGCGCTTGGCCATCGCTTCGACAATGCGGGCCGCCTCCTGGCGATAACGGCGGCTGGAGAAACAATAGTGACGGCGCGCACCAAACTTGCGCACCGTGCCTTTTGCGTCCACGGGCAGAATGTCGGGATATAGGTCGACCAACCATTTTGGCGGCGCGGCGGTCGGTGTTCCGAGAATGACTTTCAGCCCTGCCCGGCCAAGCACATCTATCGCCTCGTCCAACCATTCCCAGCGCAGGTCGCCGGGGCGCGGTTCCATGTGCGCCCAGGCAAACTCGCCCACGCGAACCCAGGAAAGACCCAGCTCCTTCATGCGGCTCGCATCGTCCTGCCACTTCTCGCGCGGCCATTGTTCGGGGTAGTAGCAGACGCCGAGTTCCAGCCTGTCGCTTTGCATCTGGTCGGGCTGAAAAGGTATCGGGGCAATCATAAACGCGGCAGTCCTTGTCGTCTTGGGTCGTGGGTATCAACTTGGAGCGAAAATTCTTCAGCGGTCCGACGGCAGTCGATCGTCGCAGCGCTCGATCAGGTCGGGCATCAAAAGTGTTTGCAACGCCTCGGGAGGCTCGCCCTCCATACACCGCAGGATGGAGGTGCCAAGCAGCGCGCTCGGCTCACTGATCGGCAGGAAGAATGTGGTGATCGGCGGCGCGAAGTACTGGCTGACATTGAGGTCGTCGGTCGCATTGATGACCGCGTCTCGGCCGTGCACGAGGCCCCGGGCATGAAAGCCGGACAAGGCTCCGAGTGCCGCCGCTTCGTTGGCGCAGATATAAGCTGTCGGCGGATCCGGAAGTTTCGACATGGCAAGGACGCTCTCGCGGCCGAAGGCGGGCGTCAGATGGCCATGGGAGACAAGCGCCTGATCGAAAGGCAGCCCGGCCGTTTCCAGCGCCAAGCGATAGGCGTCCAACCGGGTGATCGCATAGGTGAGTTCCACCGCCGGATTGACGAGCGCGATGCGACGATGACCGCGCCCAACGAGACGGCTCATACAAAGACGGATCATCTGCTCGTTGTCGGCATCCACAAAGGCGTGTGGCGCGTTGTGCATCGTCGTGCCATAGGTGACGAAGGGGAAATCGGCCTCCTGCATCAGCCGTATCCGTGGATCTTCCGCGCGCGTGCCGGAGAAAATGATGCCGTCTGCCTTCTTCAGCGTGACGATCTGCTTGATGGTGGCGAAGCTCTCCTCGAAATTGCGCACGGCGTAGAGCGATACGCGGTAAGGGCTCTCTTCCAGAGCCCAGGAAATGCCGCTGAGCAACTGGGCGTATTCGACGCCTTCCCATTCGTTCTGGCGAGGACCGGGCGCCGACATGATCGCCGCCACCTGGTAGGTCTTGCCCGTGCGCAGCTGCACCCCATGCATGTTGAGCTCGTAGCCAACCCGTTCGGCTGCCGCGAGGACAACGGCGCGCGTCTCCGGGCGGACTTGCGGCGAATTGTTGAGCGCCTTCGATACCGTGGCGATCGACAACCCGGTCTCCTGCGCAATCGTCTTGATCGTGGCCCTTTGCATCCGCTCACCCGCCCTTTGCGATCAAGGTCAATTCTTCGTCGAGCGCATTAAGGAACCGGTCGCAATCTTCGGCGCTGAAGGGAGCCGGTGGCTTGATTTTCAGCACGTTATGATGCGGACCCTCGCTGCTGAGGAGAATGCGGTGCCGGCTCTTCATGCCGGCGATCAGGCGGTCGAGTTCTGCTGCTGCCGGTTCCAGCGTCTCGCGGCTGCGCACCAGTTCGATCCCGTTGAAGAGGCCGGATCCGCGCACGTCGCCGATCAGTCCGTGGCGCTCGGCCAGCGCACGCGCGCCGTCCATCAGCCGGTCGCCGATCACGCGGCAATGGTGGGTCAGCCGCTCGTCGCGGATCACGTCGAGCACCGCAAGCCCGATTTCGGCCGAGACTGGGTTGCCGCCGAACGTGTTGAAGTATTCCATGCCGTTGGCGAAGGATGCGGCGATTGCCTCGGTCGTGACCACGGCTGCCATCGGATGGCCGTTGCCGATCGGCTTGCCCATCGTCACGATGTCGGGCACCACTCCCTGGAGCTCATGCGCCCACATATGGCGGCCGACGCGGCCAAAGCCGACCTGCACCTCGTCAGACAGGCAAAGTCCGCCGGCTTCCCGAACAAAGGCGAAGGCTTGGTTGAGGTAGTTGTCAGGCAACGGAATCTGGCCGCCGGTGCCGAGAATGCCTTCGCTGAAGAACAGCGCCGGGCGACGCCCCGCGGCTGCCAGCGCTTCGATCTGGTCCTTCACGCTGTCCGCGTATCTGTTGCCGGCTTCGGCATTCCCATAGCGGACGCGGCCACGATAGAGATCCGGCATTTCTGCAACGCGGACATGCGACGGTTGTCCCTCGCCGCCGGGACCGGCGAACTTATAGGGACTGACGTCGATCAGGCTCGAAAGATGACCGTGATAGGCATGGTCGATCGTGATGATATCGCGATTTCCCGTATAGGCCCGCGCCAGGCGGATCGCGAGATCGTTGGCCTCACTGCCGGAATTGACGAAGAAGCAGACGTTCAGCGGATCGGGAAACTGCGCCGTCAGGCGCCGTGCATATTCCACAAGGGAGTCGTGGAGGTAACGCGAATTGGTGTTCAGGTGACCGATCTGCTTCTGTGCCGCGGCAACGACACGCGGATGGCAATGGCCAACGTGGCAAACGTTGTTGACCATGTCCAGCCAGCGGGTGCCGTCCTCTTCGATCAGCCAGGCACCTTCGCCGCCGACAATCTTCAAAGGCGCCGCACTGTAGGCGATGCTGAGTGAGCGACCGATGTGACGATGACGCTCGCGAACCAGAAAATCCTTGTCGCGCGCCACTATGACCGAGGCTGGAACGGGAAGGCCGAGGACGACGGAGGGATCGGGGCTGACGTCGCGCCAGACCTGCCACTGATCGGGTACGCCGACTCCGTGCATTCGACCGCCGAGGCCGAGATGATCGGTGACGATCTGGAAATGCAGGTGCGGTGCCCACTGCCCGTTTTCCGATGCTGCGCCGAACGCGGCGAAGGCTTCGCCCTTGGCAATCGGCTGTCCAACCGAGAGCCTGGCAACACCTTCGCGTGCCAGGTGCCCGTAAAGTGTCCAGAAAACGGTGCCATCGTCGGTGTCATGCTGCAAAAGAACTGTCGGGCCGAAGCCGAATGCGACGGCGTCGTCGTGGATGAATGCGACAGTTCCGGCAAAGGGCGCGTACACCGGCTCGCCAGCCGGCACGAATATATCAATGCCGAGATGCACCGACCGGCGCGCTCCCTCGGTTCCCGTTTCGAAAGCGTCGCCTTGATAGATTGCCCGGTTCTCGCCATAGAGGCCGATGGCGAAATCGGCTTGCTCCTTAGCCAGAATGGCGTCAATGCGCGCTTCGGCGGCGTCAGGCGCAAGACCCGCCCAACTGTTCCCGCCAGCGACCGAGAAATCCAGGACCGCGACGTTGGGTCTTTCGGCAGAAGGGCGGACGATGGCAACAAAATCATGGGCATTGCGCTCCAGCCACTTCACCACCCCGGCAGCGGAGGGGATTGCGGCGAACCCGCATGCATCCCGGATGCGGGCAACGGCGATCGAGCGGTTCTCAGTCTCCAGCCGCTGCAACTCGCGCCAGACATCCTCCTGGCTGACGAGGAGATAAGTGTTGTCGGGATTGTCGCGGATCTGTTTTGCGGCCATGCACATGCTGACGGCATAGCGAGTACGCACCAGGTCAAAGACCAGCTCCGCCTCGGTCTCGCTCAGCGGATTAACGTCGTGATAAGCTCCCGTCACCGCCGCGATGGTGCCCACTGCATCACGCTCGCCGATCAGGGCATAGGCCGCGGCTACCGCGATCTCGACGACACGAAAGGTCTCGACCATGTCGCCGAAATCGAGCAGACCACTGACGTTTCCGGCTTCGTCCAGCAGCACGTTGTAATCGTTGGCATCGTTGTGGATCACTTGCCGCGGGCAGGCCTGCAGGCGTGGTAGGACGTTGTCGGTGAAATGGCTGAGGATGGTATGTACGCTGGCCCGCTTGTCGGCGTCCCCGATCATGGCGACATGAACAAGATGCATGTCGGCGCGGCCGATATCCCAGCCATAGATCCGGCGCGCGCCAGCGTGGGTAAAGCCCTGTAGATGCCAATCGAGCCGACCGAGCAATCGGCCAAGCGCTTCGGCACTGTGGCGGCCGCGCACTGTCGATTTCGCCCAGATGGTGCCGGGCAGCCAGGTAAGCAGCCGTGCCGTTCTCGGTCCGTCGATCTCGGCGGGAATGCTTACCGCCCCCTGTCGCGTCCGTATCGCTCGCGACAGGGCAAGCTCGGGGGCGTTGGTTTCAAGATAGTCGAGCACCGCCATCTGCATCTCGAGTTCGGCGTCGTCGCCGGGGGCGTGCAATTTGAGGAGGTAGTCGTTGCCGTTTCTTGCGCGCAGGCGAAGATTCAGGTCATGCTCCCCCGGCAAAGGTGCGAGCGCAGCCTCAATGCCGTAAGTGTCCTGCAGAAGGGTCCCGATCGCCTGTTCAACTGCGTGCATCCTGTCCCTCACCATGCAACCTGCCTTCCGTCATAGGCGCAGAAGCTGCCACTGTCAGCCGTGCTCGCGCCGTCAATAGTCCCCTTGAGGTCGTTTGCGCTATGCCGCGCAGCCACCATCGCCCCCTCGCCGCCCATGTTGGTCCTTACCCAACCCGGGTGCAGTGAGAGTACGGCAAGCGCCTGCCCAAGGCCGTGCCCAGCCCCTGTGATCAACACGGTGCGGCCGCTGTCAGCGGTGTTTGACGTCATATCGGCGCTCCACCATGTTGACGAGACTCGCTGCGGCCAGCGTCAGGAAGATGTAAAAGATCGCCGCCGAGTTATAGGGCGCGAATGGCAGGAAGCTTGCTGACTGGAACTCACGCATTCTCTGGGTAATGTCGCGGATCGACAGGATCGATAGCAGTGAGGTGTCCTTGAGAATGGCGATCAACTCGTTGCCGAGCGGCGGAATAACGATCCGCAGGGCCTGCGGCAAGATGACGAGACGTGCCGTCTGCCAGCGGTTGAGGCCGATGCTCTTGGCCGCCTCTATCTGGCCGACCGGGACCGCATTGATGCCGGAGCGGAAGATCTCTGCGAGATAGGCTGAATAGGCAAGTGCCATGGCAACAATGCCGCGCAGGATATTCGGTGGATCGAGCACGCCCTGCGTTGCGTCCTTAAGTGCGCCACTGAGCGGCAGGCCGACATAGAGGACGATCACAAGCATCGGGATGCCGCGGATTGTATCGACCACCAGTTCAGAACCGACGGCCAGCGGATGGCGGTGGTGCAGGAAGCCGCCGAAGGTCAAGAGGCCGAGAATGATCGCAAAGACAACGAAGGTGATACCCGTCGCGCGGTCACGGTCGTTGAGCGCTTCAGTCTTCCACAAGACCGGCAGCTCGGCAGGCGCTGCCGTCGCTGGCAACAACGCGCCGCTCACGCCTTCATTCTTGGCGATCGAAGCCAGAGCCTCTTTTGGCCCGACGAAAGTGCGCACCGGCGTTTCCGTCTCCGGCCCGCCTTCATATTGACCGAAGCGCACGGCGCTTACGAGGCTTGCCGGCGTGTTCGTAACGATGCCTATCTTTCCGTCCAAGGTTCCGGCCAGCACATAGGCATCCCTGGGCTGCAGGAGAAACCAAGCGGCGACGAGCACGAGAAGTACGGTTGCGCCAGCGAAATAACTCGTCGTGCGGGTACTGGCGCGCAACTGGAGCAATCCGACCCAAGCAAGACCGAGCAACGCCGCCAGCAGATAGGCGGCAATAGCCGCGCGCACTGTGGTCGCAACACCCGAAGCGAACGCGATGTGGGCAAAGAACAGGATAAAAACCAGCCCCGCCCCATTGGCGATGCCAAGGACCCAGCCACCGACTCGACGCAACGGCCCCGGCTCTTCGCCGACAGCCGGCCGAGCGGCAAAAAACATAACAATGCCGACAAGGCTAAGGAGCAGATAGGCCGGAAACAGCCAACTCTCGACGCCCCGCAGCATCATTTCGGCTGTTTCGGTGAGTTGTCGCGGGGTAACGCCCTTGACAATCAACTCCGACTTGAACGGATCTACCCCATTGGCAAGCACTGAGGCAACAAAGGGATGAACGAGTGCGGTCCAGATCATGGCAAGCGCCGCCAGAACGTTCACTGCGGCCGCCATCATCGGCCATTGCTTCTTTCGGCCCTTGGCGCTCGCGACTGTTGGCACTGCGAAGCCGGTTGCGAAGGCCAGAAGCATCAGCAGGAAGCCGGGCACGAAGGCCGACGAGCCGTTTTCGACACCGAGGATCGCCTTCAACGAGCGTTGATAAGCGCTTGAGGAAGCAAACAGGTAAACGATAAAGGGCAGCGCGGTCAGGATGATCAGATTGCTCGGACGCACGCTTCTCAGGAACGACATCCATTCCTCCGGGGCATTTCAAGGGTTCGGTCGAGCCGGAGCGCCAAACACAGCGCGCTCCGGAAAGTGGCAAACGGGCTTAGGCGCCGCGGCCTACTTCAGGCCCCAGTACTTTGCGACTAGCTTATCGAGCGTGCCATCGTCCCTGATCGCCTTCAGGCCCTCGTTGAAGACGGCGACGTTCTCATCGCCCTTGCGGAAGACAAGTCCGAGCGGATCGGATTCCAGATCCTTGATCGCAACGACTAGCTCACCGGCGAACTCGCGCTCGTAAGCGCCGGCATTGGCACCATTAATGACGACGCCGTCGACATCTTTGTTCTTCAGCGCAATGATCGCCGCGCTGAAGCTGTCGTAAGCGACCACATTCTCTCTGCCGACTACCTTTTCGGCCACCTGCGCGTCAGTGGTATTGGCCTGCGCTGAAAGCTTTCGGCCGTGTGCCTTAAAATCGTCGAGCGAGGTGCCCTGGTCGGCGACGCGCATCAGTACCGCCTGACTGTTGACGATATATGGGTCGGAGAAATCCATTGCCTTCTTGCGTTCATCGGTGATGGAGACGCCGGACGCGACGAGATCGAAGCTGCTCTGGTCGAGGGCGGCGAAGATGCCGTCCCAGCCAGTTGTCACGAACTCGGCCTGGCAATTTATCTTGGCGCAAACGGCATTGACCACGTCGACGTCGAAGCCGACGATCTGGCCGCTGGTGGGATCGACACTTTCCATCGGCGGCGAGGTTGTGTCCGAGCCGACCTTAACCAGCTTACCACCGAGATCCGCCGCGTAGGCTGCACTTGACACCAGCGCCGAGAGCGCGAGCGTGACGATCAATTTTTTCATGCTTCTCCTCCTCTTGATAAACCATAGGGAAACGGCGCCGGTACACGACGGCCCGTCATTGCCGTTGGTTCGCGACCGCTCGACTGACCACTCTGAATGATCGAGGCTGCGCCAAGCCCTCCCAAGCTTAGAAGCAAGAGGTATCTGACAATAAAAACGATTTCAAGCAAAATAAAAACGTTTTTATTTTCATTTCGCCTATGTCGAAGGGGCGGCACGGCCTCCCTCGGCAAGAACTCAAATCGGAAAGGTGGAGACTTCCTTCGCAGCCTGGCGCGCGCCCAAGCCCTTCATTCGGGAATGTCGTCCATGCTTCGGCTTTCGTGAAGTCGTAAGACGATCATCGAGGCCAAGAACCAATTCGGAGGCGCCGACGGCGAATGGAGCGCCGAGCAGCAAAGGCTATGCGGCCGATCTGGATACGTGACGCCGCGCAAGGCTCGGCGGCGTCCCAATAGCATGTTGAACTGACGCTTTACACGTCTTCAGAAATCTGCAGTGGCAGGACCAACCAATGGGGATGGCTGGTCTCCGCCCGCTGCCCAGCTATTTTGTGGCGGCCTTTGGCGCGCTTTCCTGCAAATCCGCTTCATCGGAAAGAATGGCAGCGGCCTCGTTCAACAAAACATCCTTTGCCTTCTTGCGGGCATTTTCCATGGCAATGTCAGCACTTAGGCTGCGTTCGTTTGCCTGCAGGCCGTCATCGGCATCGGGATCTTCGCCATTGTTTGCTTCCGGTCTCGATTTGAGTCGATTTTCTCGAGCCGTCGCTTCCTCGCGGCGTTTGGCCTCGTTGAGGGAGATAACCCCCTTCTCACGCTGCGCCTTGAGATCGGCGATGTCTTCTAGAACGCGTTGAAAGTCCGGATCGCTTTGCACTCGAGCCTCATGACGGCTTTGCAAGCTCGGCAGCAACGTCGCTATATTGCCTGTGGGCGCATACTTGGCAGGTTTGAGTTCGGTCCACGGCAGGGCATTGTCATAACTCATCTCACCAAAGCTCGTCGGATCTGAGAACCCCGGCAAGCTGATATCGGGGGTCACGCCGCGCAACTGCGTCGTCCCGCCATTGACGCGGAAAAACTGGGAAATCGTCACTTTCAGCTCACCGAATTCGGGTTTGCTGTTACGGACCATCTGATCAAGATTGACAACCGTCTGAACGGTACCCTTACCGAAGCTGGGCTCGCCGACGATCACGCCTCGACCATAATCTTGGATTGCCGCGGCAAAGATCTCCGAAGCCGAGGCCGACCCGCGATTGATCAAGACACCCATCGGGCCCGTCCAGACGGGTGTCCGAAAGTCTGCGCTTCTGACCGTGACCTTGCCGTCACTGCCGCGTTGCTGAACGACAGGACCACTGCCGATGAACAGACCGGTCAAATCGATCGCTTCATCCAATGAACCGCCGCCGTTGTTGCGAACATCAATGAGAACGCTGTCGACTCCTTCTTGCTTCAGTTCACCGAGAAGCTTGGCGACATCGCGGCTCGCGCTCCTGTAGTCCTTGTCTCCTTTGCGTCGGGCTTCAAAATCCTCATAGAACGCCGGCAGGGTAATCACACCGATTTTGCGAGTGGACTCACCCGCTTTCACGGACAGTACGGCCTTCTGGGCTGCCTGCTTTTCGAGGTTGATTTTATCGCGCACCAAGCTGACGACGCGATGGGTGCCTTCCGCGCCGGCGTCGGCTGGGAGAATGTCCAAGCGCACGACAGAGCCCTTCTTCCCCCGTATCATTTGCACGACCTCATCAAGGCGCGTGCCCACCACTTCTTTGATTGGTCCATTCTTGCCTTGACCCACGCCGGTAATGCGGTCGCCGACCGAGAGCTTACCGGACAACTCCGCCGGCCCGCCGGGCACGAGCTCACGGACGGTCGTGTAATCGTCGCGCTCCTGCAGTACCGCACCGATACCGACCAGCGACAGCTTCATCGCGATGTCGAAGTCAGCTGAAGCCGTGGCGCCGAAATAGTCCGTATGTGGGTCGATTGACGTCGTATAGGCATCCATGAACGACTGGAAAACGTCATCGCTCTTGTATTTGTATGCGCGATCAAGCGCGTTTGCGTAACGTTTGTCGAGCGTCTCGCGGATAGCCGAGTCAGTTTTGCCGCCCAATTTCAACCGTAACCAGTCGTTTTTGACACGCTTGCGCCAAAGGTCATCGCTCTCGGCTTCCGACTGCGGCCAAGGCTCCTTTTCACGCAGCAGGGAATAATCCTCCTGCACACTGAAATCGAAGCCCTGCTTAAGCAAGTTGCGTGCGTAGTTCATGCGATCGACAACGCGTTGTTCATACACGTTGAAGATTGCAAACGGGATTTTCAGGTCCTCCCGTTCGATAGCATCATCGATCTTGCTGCGGTCAGCCATAAACTTGTCGATGTCCGCTTGCAGGAAGATCACGCGATCCGGATCGAGTGATTTGATGAACCTGTCCATGATCTTGGCCGACAAGGCGTCATCAAGCGGAACGGACTTGTAGCTGAAGCGCGTCAGAAATTTTGCACTCAACTCAGCCGCCTGCGCCTGCTGCTTTTGAGGCGCGAGGACAGGCGGCGGTGCTACTTCAGCATACGCGGACTGCGCGATTGCAAGAAATGCACCAAGGAAAACGTAGGGTATGCGCATTCAGTTTTGACCCAATTCATAATGCCGAGTGACGATGTGCGATCTAGGTGGAGCAATTGTGGTTTTTTGGCAACCACATGGAGCATTCGCCCCAATTCTTAATGCACAAAAGTCAGTTCCAACGGCGATCAGGCAACGCGATGCCTGCGCCACCCCCAATTCCGGAAGGCGTGTCGCCATCCGGCGTGTCACCCGATGATCAGCAGCAACGCGCCGGTGCCAATCAGAACCAGCGTCCATACGAAGTCCACGTTGATCCAGGCGCTACGCAATATCTCGAGCCCGACCCACCGATAGACCCCCAGTGCAACGAGGCCGGTGACTGCCAACATCGCAAGGGTATGGACACCAACCGCGGCGATCGTCATTGCGGCGGAATCACCGATTTCGGGCACCGGCGACTCGGTGAGACATAGGGGCATCAGGGCCGGAAGGACCATCAGCCCCGCGCCATGAGCCGTCGCCATCAGGAACGACCAGCACGCAAGGCCAAAAAGCCCGGTGCGCAAGCCGATGCGAACACGCCGACCGTGCCCAAAAACATGGTGCCAGATCGCCCATGCAATAAGCGCCCCGCCGGTAGCCATGCGCACCACGCCCTCGTTCACGACAAGGCCAGCTGCGACCACCGCTCCGGCCACCAGCGCGATAGACACGGCGTGTCCGAGGGCGATGGCGGGGACCGCCTGGATTACTACTGCAGAGCTCTGCCTGTGGACGCCAAGCGCAACGGCAAACAACCATCCCATCGCCGGATTGAGACCATGAAACGCGCCCAATCCAGCGAGCAAGATCCAGGGCCAAAGGTCGCTCATAGGCGTCTCATTCGCTCCTTACGGATAACAGTAGGAATCCGACGAGCAATCCCCGCCTTGCAGACGGACTTGGTGCGGGCGATGCGAATTCGGCCATTCAACAAAGAATTTTTCGTCGAAGGCAATGCCGCCATCCGGTTTCGCGTCGAGCTTGACCATCCACCCCGAGATACCATCGGGGTAAAACTGCTCGTCGATCGCCCCGTAGAGCGAGTTGGTGAAATAGATGCGGCGACCATCGCGGCTGATCTCCACCATCTGTGGTCCGCCGTTCAGGGCGCCGTTCTTAGCGCCCGGGTGCGATGCACGCGAAACGATGCCGCCAATCCGCACCTTGCCGGTCAGTTTCGGTTTCAAGGGATCTGACACATCGTACTGAAGCAGATCGCCGGTTCCCCAGCAGGACACGTAAAGAAATCTGTCGTCCATGGAGAGATCGATGTCTGTAACGAGCGGCGGTACGGCCTTGAACCCCTTGAGCATTGGCGGCAATTGGTCGGCGTCGGCGGGCTCAGCCGGGATGTCGATCACCTTTGTTACCGCCCATTTTGCGCCATCGCGATGCCAGACCCAGATCGAGGACGAGAGATCCTCAAGGCTGAGCACGCAGTTGACAAATCCATAGGCCTTCGTCGGATCGTGCGCTGGCCTGAGCTCGAATACGAGCTGATACTTCTCGCCAAAATCGATCGTCTGCTGGTGTTTGCGTGTGTGTAGATCCCAGAAATGGAGCCGACGTCCGTATTTCGCACCGAGCAGAATGTCGGGGACGAGACCGTTTTCGAACGTATCCGGCGTGCCCCACTCGCTGGTCACGAGCGTATCGTGGCCAAGGTGCCACCAGACATCATAGGACAGCTGTTGCGGTCCCCGATCCATCTCCCATTGTCCGCGGACGTCGAAGCTCTCGTGATCCATCAGGAAAATACCGCCTGGTGCTTTGCCTTCTGCGTTGCCCAGTGCGGCTACATAGATGCCCTCGGGGCCGCAATGGACCGTATGCGGACGAGAATAGCCGGCCCGTTCGGCCACCTCCGCAGGCTCGATGACCCTGACGATCGACGGATTTTTGCCGTCCGGCTTGGTGTCGACGATATGGATGCGGGAGGATTTCAGTCCTGGCACGACCAGGTAGCGGCGTTCTGCGTGCGGGTGCGGTGCGTTCGGGCAAAGACAGGACGAGCAGGCATTCCAGCCGAAATGGTGCAACTCGTCGCCGACAGTCGGCATCGCAAGCGTATTTACGATCTGCCCATAAGTCGCAGACGCCGGATCGACATCGACGATCGCCAGCTGGTCGGGAACCGCTTGCGTTGGATCGAAGGCGGCGACGTAGGCAATTGTCTCCGGCGCGGCCTTCATGGCCATTCTCGGTGATGGATAAAAGCTCGGATCGGGTTTCCACGTTACCATGCGAATTGCTCCTGGCTAGCGTGTGCTGAACAATGAAAATGCTTGCTAATGCTTGCCGACAGCCAACTCACGCTGCGGGCGGGGCAGAGCCGAGGAATGTTCAAAGTTTCGAAACCGGCCGAGCCCAAGAGAATTTCTTCCCGAGCAATTGTCTCAAATAACGGCGGGTTTGGGCAGTCCTTTTTTCGCCGGCCGGTTGGGGCTTCATTTGGCTGCCGATATCACCCCATCTGCACGACGTTGTGCTGCAGGCCATTCAAGCCGTGCCGGCAGCGCTTCAGTTCGGATGCTTCGGCACAGCCCCTTGCTTGCTCCGGCTTCTTGATGCGGAACGCCGGTCCTCCAGAAGGCGCAAGAGCTTGTTCCGTTTCTTCTTCCGCTGGACAAGGTCGATGTCGCTGACAAGCTTTGCCCCTCCCTGACGCCGCTCCAGCGTGATTTTGCGACTATGGAAGGCCTCTAGTTCAGCTCGATGCGCGACGCTCAGGATGGTCACCTTCGGTAATTCATGGATGATCATTTCCATCATCTTGTCCTGGCTCTTGGCATCGAGTGCTGATGTCGCCTCATCCAGCACAATGAGATCGGGATCGTGTAGCAGGAGACGGGCAAACGCGAGCCGTTGCTTTTCGCCACCCGACAGAGTCTGGTCCCATGGCGCGTCTTCTTCAATCTTGTCGTTCAGATAGCCGAGACCGACCTTGTCGAGGGCCTCCTTGATCGTCTCCGGCGTCCAGCCGTCGGCGGCGCCGGGATAGGCGACAGCACGCCGGAGCGGCCCGGAAGGGATGTAAGGTCGTTGCGGCAACATGAACAGTTGTCTGTCGGCATGGAAATCAACACTGCCCTCGCCCCAAGGCCAAAGGCCTGCGATGGCCCGCACCAGCGTACTCTTGCCCGTACCCGACTCACCGGCCACGAGAACCCGCTCGCCCGGTTCGATCTCCACCTGCGTCTCCTTGACCACAGCGGTGCCGTCGTTGAGCGACACGGAGAGATCGTTCAGGCTGAGGATTGCATCGCCCTGGGCTTCACCGTGCTTGATGCGTCCCAAGGCGTCGCTCTGTTCCGCCCGCTCGAGCCCGTCAAGCGACACCATCAGCGAGGCAATGCGCCGTGCACAGGCATTCCAATCGGCGAGACGGGGGTAGTTGTCCACCAGCCATCCGAACGCGCTCTGAACGATGGCAAAGGCCGAGGCAGCTTGCATTACCTCGCCCAAGGTCATGCTGCCTTCAAGAAACTTCGGAGCACAGAGCAAGACCGGTACTACTGGCGCGAATAGGCTCGATCCCTGTGACACAAGCGTTGTGCGCATGTGCTGGCGTGCAAGAAGCGCCCATTGCCTGAGCACCTTTGCAAAGCTTTTGTCGAGGTCGCTGCGCTCCTCCTCTTCACCGCCGAGCAATGCGATGCTCTCGCCGTTCTCCCGCACGTGCGTTAGCGTATAGCGGAATTCGGCTTCCGCCTGATTTTTGGCCTCGGAAACACGGACGAAATGGCGACCGATGACGGCCATCGAACTGGACGTGATCGCGGCGTAGAGTACGGCAGTGACCACCAAAAAGCCGGGAATGGTGACAATCGATCCCGCAATCGGCAGCCTCAGTGCCCCGCCGATCGTCCAGAGCACCACGATAAAGGTCGAAGCAGACAGGAACGCGGCGATAACGCCCGCAATGAAATCGACCGGCGATTCCGTTGCGATCCGCAAATCCTCCGCAATACGCGCTTCGGGATTCTTGTGATCGCCGCCGATGAGGTTCAACTGATAGTAACGCCCGTTTGCGAGCCAGCGCGCGATGACCGCGGTCGTAAGCCAGGAGCGCCAGCGGCGCTGGATCATCATACGAACGGACACCTGTACCGTGACAAGGACTACGCTTCCAAGCACGAGAGGCAGGAATACGACGCTCAAAAAATAGACGGTGCGGCCATTGTGTTGCTCGATGGCGTCAAAGAGTGCTCGATTCCAGATGTTGATCCCATATTGGAAGCCGACATTGGTACCGATGAGGATCAACAGGCCGATTGAGCACGGCCAAGCGAGCTTGTCACCGCTGCGTCCCCAGTAGCGGCGCGCACTTATCCAGAAACGCGTCAGTAGATACCCCCTGCGGGCCTGCTCGACCTCCTCAGGAGTCAGTTCTGGATCGGATTCAACAACATTTGGCGGTGGCACCGCCTCGGCAGTTGGCGCTTCCTCTTGGCGCGCTTGTTCGGCGCCCCGCGGTTTGGTTTCGTCGACCGATTTCGGATCGAGTTTAGTGTCGGGCATAGCGCGACAACGGCTTATAAATCAAAAGGTTTCATGTTCCCCTTGTCGACATTGGCTCACTCGAGCCGGCCGGCCCTGCCGACCGCCCTCAAAGGCATCTTCAGCCGGTACCCGCGATCAGGTGGGTCCTCTCCGAGCGCTGTCAAGCTGCTGCATCTGACGCCTCTGATCCCGAGCTCAAGGCCATGTTGTCGGTTTAGGATTTCGCCCCCGAAAGATGGCGTAACCTATCTTATCGTCTCGCGACGCGCATGATGAGCGACACGACAAAGAGAACCAGGAAAATGAAGAACAGGACCTGCGCGATCGATGCGGATGCTCCAGCAATACCGCCAAAACCGAGCACGCCGGCTATGAGCGCGACCACCAAGAACACGAGAGCATAGTAAAGCATTTTCACCTCCGTCACTGCGACGACAGAAGAACGGAGCGGCAGGCGATTGGTTCCGCGGACAGGCTACGATGATCCGCAGTTAGGCCGCCGCCACGACGCGGCGCCTCATCAACACTCTGTCGCCATCTTCGGGTTTCGGCGGTTCTGCAGCAGCCAGGTACGCATTCGCCGGAATTGTCAGAACAAACCAAACGCCGGCGCCAAGAACAAAGGATTCACCGGCATGATCGCCACCTCGGGCAAGGATTGGCAGGCAAGCGGAAATTAAAAGCATCAGCACCCGCACGGCCCACTCGGTTTCCCGCCGTCTAATTGCAAGCGCGGCCATCGCGCGGTACGCGCGGGCATCGTAGTCTCCCCGCTGCGGTCGCGCCAGGAGTTTCCAGGCGGGGGGAAGTGACAGCATCAGCAATGTCCCCGCCGCAAGCAGACTGACGAATCCCGAAAGGAACCACCAGCTCGACGCGAAGAGACATGAAATCACCACAAGGCTCCAGAGAGGGCCAAGCTCGTCCGGCGAACGACGGCTTCGTTCATGCCAAATCTGGAGAACTCGCGATGCGCCCTCCAGCATCGGTTGATCGACAAAACGATTGATGAATTCCATGTAGCGCCCCTTGGTCCTTGTACGCACCAACAGCAGAGAATTCCGGCACGAACGTGGCGCAACGGGCCGTTTGCGAGACCTCGGGGCCTGCGCTCAACAGTTTCGGGCCGCTAAAATCAAAAAACGCCAAGCCTTCCAAGGGCAGCGATTGCCAGCCATGATACCAGACCGGATGCATTTTCTTTCCCTCGCTTTGGAACGGACCTTTGCCCAGCACGTTTCGCGAGACATCCGAGGTCAAGGGAAAACAAGGCAACATGCAGGAGTATCGATCGGCGGACGACGCCCCCACAACGCGGAATGCATTCCAGCTAGTCACCGCCGCCCTGAAACGCCCGTCCAGGCAGACACCTTCACAACAGATCATACGGCCCCGCCGCAACGCCTGGCGCAGCGGTGTCGCCGATGAGACCACCTTCTTGATCGACGGCTCCGCGTATTTTTCTGCGCTTGATCAAGCGCTTCGGAAAGCGCGACGGGAAGTATGGATCATTGGTTGGGATTTCAATCCGGATATTCGCCTGAGACCAGATGTCAGCTCCGAAACGCTCGGCGAGCTACTCCTGTCTCTTGTTGACGACATCCCGCAGCTCCGGCTCAGGATTCTGGTCTGGGGCATGGGGCCAATCTATTCCGGCAAGTCCGTGCGATTGTTTCGCAGAAACGCCGTCTCCATCCACCCGCAGATTTCGCTGCGGTTCGATTTTGGTCATCCGCTCCGTGCTTGCCATCACCAGAAGCTCGTATCGATTGATGGTTCCCTCGCCTTTTTAGGGGGCATCGACTTGACGGACCGGCGATGGGACGAACCCGACCATCGGGTTGAGCACCCCCTAAGGCGATCAACGGACGGCACCCTCTACCCCCCGGTACACGACATTCAGTGCCTCGTCTCCGGCGAGGCCGCGCTCATGCTTCGTGACCTGGCACGACGACGCTGGAATAGAGCGACGCGCGAGAGGATTGTGCCTGGTATCGAACCCACCGAGGCTGGCCCGCTCTTGGCCGCCGACATGGTCCAGACTCCTGCCGCCATCGCCTTGACGGAACCAGGCCTGATTGGCAAGCGCGGCCGCTATCAGGCCCGTCGGCTTACGCGCGACGCCATAGCCGCAGCAAAGCGTTTGATCTATATCGAGACCCAATATCTGGCATCCGCTGGTGTAGGACGGTCGATTGCAAGGCGACTGAAGGAGCCCAACGGACCGGAGATTGCCGTCGTGGTGACGAAGAGCTCGCACGGCCTGATTGAGAAGCTTGCGATGGGCAACAATCGCGACCGACTCATCCGACGCTTAAAGCGCTCCGATCGCTTTGATCGGCTGAGGGTAATGTATGCCGTTGTGCCGGATGGCACCGGGGGTGAACAGGAGCTTATCGTCCACTCGAAGCTTATTATCGTTGACGACAGTTTCGTGCGCATAGGCTCGTCAAATCTCAACAACCGCTCGGAAGGACTGGATACCGAATGCGACCTTGCCCTCGAAGCCGACTGTTCTGACCATCGGGATTCCATCAGATCGCTACGTCATCGACTAATGGCGGAGCATCTTGGAGCAAGTCCAGCCGTCGTGCGCGAGATGGAGCAAACACGGACGATGCTTGAGACGATCGCGGCGCTCAACACCGGTGAACGTGGGCTCAGGGACTTCAAGGTTGATCTTCATCGTGGCGAAACCACCCCGTTTCTCGGCACGTCCCTTATCGATCCCCGGCGCCCATACTGGCCGTTACAGAAGTTGCGCTTGCGACTGGGGCGGTTGCTCAATGCGCTTCTCTAGCTGCTTCTTCCGCCCTCTGCGGACGGCGACCTCGCTAATTGCGAAAGCCGGCAACCCCAGCAGAAGCGGAAGCAGGAAGTAGATCGCCCGAAACACGATCAGCCCGCCGATTGCGGCAGCGCCCGGCAGGATGGCGCTGACAACTGCCTCCAATACGCCGAGACCGCCGGGAACGTGGGTGACGAGGATGGCCATGTTGGCCAGTACGAAAGCAGCCGCACTTTGACACTCTTGTCTTGGGAACGATCTAGGTTCTGGCGGGTTCCAGCTGCATGAATACAAGCTCCCCTCTCCCTCAGCACTTGGACCGCCGCGAGTTCAAAATCCTCACTTATAATGTGCATAGTTGCGTCGGCACCGACCGCCGGGTTGATCCACACAGGATTGCAGACGTGATCGCGCGCTCGGAGGCAGACATCATTGCCGTTCAAGAACTCGACGTCGGCCGAAAGCGGACGGGCGGGGTCGATCAAGCTGCAACGATTGCGGCTCTGCTCAAGATGGAGGCGCACTTTCACCCCGCACTGCATGTCGAGGAGGAGCGCTATGGCGACGCCGTTCTGACGGCCCTACCCACTCGCCTGATGAGCGCGGGGCCACTGCCCTCGGCTGGCGAGACACGTGGGGCGATCTGGATGCGCATCGATGTCGGGGGATCGGCCGTCAACCTGATCAACACTCACCTTGGCCTGCGCAGTCGCGACCGCGATCGGCAGGTGGCAGCACTTCTCGGCGCGGACTGGATCGGACACCCGGAGTTTCAGGGCGCACCGGCGATCGTCTGCGGGGATTTCAACGCCATTCCATCCTCGCCTGCATACAAAAGCCTCGCAAAGCACTTTCGGGATGCCCAGAGCATGGTCTCCGCAATGCCACGGCCGACCTTTCCTTCATGGTATCCGTTGTTGCGCATTGACCATGTCTTCGTATCGAAAGAACTCCGCGTTGACTCCACCTCAATCGCGCTTGACCCGCTGACGCGCCGGGCCTCGGATCATTTACCGCTACAGGTGAACCTTAGAATCGTGCAGGACCACTCGACCTGAACGCGCGCCCCGCGAAGTCAGCCCCATAACCGACTCGCGAACGACCTGAGCACCGTAAACGATACGATCGCATTGTCGCGGCAAGCTCGCCGAGTTGGTCACCCTATAGGGTGGCTGGATCGTGCCAATTCCGGTCATTCACGATCAGCAGTTCACTTCCCAACAACGCGCCCGCTGGGTGTTCTCGGCCTGACGGCCCCAACGAGGTCCGTCGGCATTCTGCACCAGGTTTGAGATCGAGAATAAGTGCGACGTTCCTTGATCGCCTGTCACTTTTCCGGATTTTGAACGTCACGGAAGGTCTCGATTTCTTCCGGCTCTTTCTCATCCATCCGTGTAATCTCGTTCCTCGCCTCACCGTGCGCGTAAAGCAGTTCGTCCAATTTGGCGTGAATGGCTTGGGTGTCCCGGTGTTCGGCACGCTGGATGAAGAGTGTCATCGACCAGGTGGCAATGGTAGCGACGCCATGCCACTCCAGGGTCTCCGGGCTGAGGATTAGCCATCCAATGGTGTACATGGCGACGACGAGGAAAGCCCATGGGCGGGCAGTCCAAGTACCAAGCTGTGTCAGAAGTGATTGCCACTGCATCGTGTTCTCCATCCGTTGATGGAGTCACAACCCGCATTCACGATCGCGGTTCCGGCAAGGCTACCACGACACAGCCTCAGAGTCCGGGACGCAGAGATCCCCGACAATGAAGACGTCGCGGTTCCCGGGCCTGAGAGCCGTTCCCGCTACACGTGGAGCAGGCTAGGCCGATCAAACCCGGCTCGCTCGTGAAAATTCTGCTCTTAGAGAGTGTCAATGACACCGCCGTCAACGCGAACGGATGCGCCCGTCGTCGCGGAAGCGAACGGCGACGCAAGATAGGTTACTAAGTTTGCGACTTCCTCGACGCTGGTGGCGCGTTGAATGATCGAGCTACCGCGATGCTGCTTGACGAAGGCGGCAGCGATCTCCTCCAATGGCAACCCGGTCTTAGCTTGCTCGTCGGCAAGCATCGCTTCCACGCCTTCTGAAAGCGTGGGGCCAGGAAGGACGGAGTTCACCGTGATACCCGTGCCGGCCATGCGCTTGGCGAGACCGCGGGCGACCGCGATGTCGGCCGTCTTACTAACGCCGTAGTGGATCATCTCGACTGGAATGTTGAAACCGGATTCGGACGCCAAGAAAATCACGCGGCCCCAGTTCAATGTCTGCATGCCTGGAAGATAGGCGCGGGCCAGCCTGACGGCGGACATGACGTTGACCTGCCAGTGTCGATCCCAAACCTCGTCGCTCGCGTCGAAAAAGTCGATCGGCTGGAAGATGCCCGCGTTGTTAATCAGGATGTCTACCTGGGGAACTTGGGCAACCAGGGCCGCACACCCCTCGGCGGTCGAGAGGTCGGCGGCCGCAGACTTGACGCTGCCCCTGGCGCCTTCGCCCTTGAGCCGTTCGGCGGCCTTTGCAGTCTTGTCTTCTGACCGACCGTTGACCACGACATCCGCTCCAGCCCTTGAAAGCTGGCGGGCAATTGCGTAGCCGATACCTTCCGTTGATCCTGTGACCAGCGCCCTCTTTCCAGTGAGATCGATTTGCATTTTTTGCTCCCGTCAAGGTTGGATGACGAAACCTATAGTCAGTTCTGCGGTCCCGCAACGGTCTGACTACCGGGAGACTCAGCGATATTTTCAGACAGCTTCGAGCCGCAATGTCGGATGCGGCCGTACTCTGCCAGTACTCGCCGTATCCGCTGGACCTAGCCGCGCGCCCCTTCCGTCCTCTGGGAGAAGCGCCTCATCCTAAAGGAAATCGTCGCGCCTTGGCGTGAAGGTGTCGATCAGCAGTCCCTTTTCAACGGCGACAACGCCATGGACGAGGTTGGGAGCAACGATGAAGCTGGAACCGGCGTCTAGCCTTGTGGTGACGCCGTCGACGGTGACGTCGAAGGCGCCCTCGGCCACGTAGCTTACCTGGGTGTGTGGATGTGAATGAAGCGCACCAATGGCGCCGGGCTCGAAACTGAAGGCGACGAGCATCATTTCCGGGCGGTGCGAGAGAACGGCGCGCCTGTTGCCGGGTGCGACTTCGGTCCAGGTGATGTCGTCGGGAAGCGTGTAGTGATCGGCCATTATCATCTCCTATCGGGCAAGCCAGCCGCCATCGACCGGCAGCACCGTGCCATGAACATAATCGGAAGCGCGCGACGCCAGATAGACCGCCGTGCCCACCATATCCTCGGCCTTCGCCCAGCGGGCGGCCGGGATGCGCTTGAGGATATCGGCGCTTCGTTCGGCATCGGCGCGAAGCGCCTCGGTATTATTGGTTTCGACGTAGCCGGGCGCGATGGCGTTCACATTGATGCCCTTCGATGCCCACTCGTTCGCCATTAGCCGGGTGATCCCGGCAAGCCCGCTTTTCGAAGCCGTATAAGACGGAATGCGGATGCCGCCCTGGAAGGAAAGGAGCGAGGCGATATTGATGATCTTCGCCGGCGCTTGCCGTGCGACTGCGGCCTTCGCGAAGGCCTGGCAGAGGAAGAAGACGGACTTCAGGTTGGTGTCGAGCACCGCATCCCAATCCTCCTCCGTAAACTCCAGCGCATCGGCGCGGCGGATGATGCCGGCATTGTTGACGAGGATATCGGGCGAGGCGCCGGCGGCAAGGGCGCGTTCGACAACGGCCTTCGCCTCCCCGATATCGGACAGGTCAGCCTTCAGCGATACGAACCGGCGCCCCGTCAATGCGACCGCGTCCGCTGTCTCGTCCATCGCTGAGCGGCCGACGCCGACGATGTCGGCCCCTGCTTCAGCCAGGCCAACCGCGATGGCCTGGCCGATGCCGGTATTGGCGCCGGTGACGATGGCCCAGCGGCCATTAAGATCGAAAAGGCTCATCGCAGGTCTTCCATCGGCACCTTGTCCATGTCGGTGAAGCTCATGTTATCGCCAGCCATCGCCCAGATGAAGGCGTAACGGCCGGTGCCGGCGCCGGAATGGATCGACCACCCGGGCGACAGCACCGCGTCGTGGTTTTTCAGCACGACATGCCGGGTCTCGCTGGGTTCGCCCATGAAGTGGAAAATGCGGGTCGTCTCCTGCATGCCGAAATAGAGATAAACCTCCATACGCCGATCGTGCACATGCGCCGGCATCGTGTTCCAGACCGAGCCCGGTTCGAACATCGTCAGCCCCACGAGCAATTGGCAGCTGTCGCAGACATCTGGGTGCACATACTGATTGATGGTGCGGGCATTGGATTCCTCGGCCGAGCCCACGACCACCTTCCTTGCCATCTCGCGGGTGATGTGCACCGTCGGGCACGCCCGATGCGCGGGCGCGCTTAGCAGATAGAAGAGCGCAGGCGCCGCCGAATCCTTGCTGGCGAAGCTCAGGGCTCCTTCGCCCATTCCGATATAGAGCGCCTCCTGGAAGCCGAGTTCGTAGGGCTTACCCGCGACGCTGACCGTACCGGCGCCGCCGATATTGACGATGGCGGCCTCGCGCCGATCGAGAAAGCGCTCCGTGCCGGTCTGTGCGATCGCGGCGATCTCAAGAGGACTGGCAATCGGCATGACGCCGCCGACGATCATGCGATCGAGATGGCTGTAGGTGAGGTTGGCCTCACCTGGGCGAAACAAGTTCTCGATCACGAAACCGTCGCGCAGTCCCTGGGTGTCTCGCCTTGCGGCATCCTCGGGTCCGACGACCTGGCGTACCGACACTGAAATGGTCACGGGCTATGCCCCTTCTGTCTGTTGGGTGGGATCAGGTGAGCACGACATATTCGGTCAGCTGGTTGATCGTCGTGTCCGCCTTGTCGACATCGAACACCTTGGTGCCGTGGCTCATGATCACGAAGCGGTCGCAGACCTGGTAGGCGTGGTAAATGTTGTGCGTCACCAAGACGCTGGAGACGTTCTCGGCCTTGAGCTTCAGCACCTGGTTCAAGAGCGCCTCCGTCTCGCGAACCGACAGCGCCGAGGTCGGCTCGTCGAGAAGCAGCACGCGCTTCTTGAAATAGACCGCGCGGGCGATGGCGACCGCCTGCTTCTGGCCGCCGGAGAGATTGCCAACCAGCGTATCGGGGCTATCGATGCCGGAAATGTGGACCGCGTTCTGCAGCACCTCCATGGCAATCTCGCGCATTTCGCGCTGCCTGAGGAAGCCGAAGCGATCGGTGAGTTCACGGCCCATGAAGATGTTGCGGGTGATCGAGAGGGAATCGACCAATGCCGTATGCTGGTAGATGGTCTCGATGCCGGCATCGGCGGAATCGGACCGGCAGGTGAAGGCGGTCTTCTTGCCGTCGACGCTGAGGTAGCCGTCCGTCGGCTTGTGAATGCCGGAGATCAGGTTGACCGTCGTCGACTTGCCGGCGCCATTATCCCCGAGCAGGCCAACCACTTCGCCTTCGCCGATGTGGAAGCTCAGATTGCGCAGTGCCGTCAGCGCGCCGAAGCTCTTCGAGATATTGTGTAGTTCCAGAAGATTGGTGGCCGACATCACGCAAGACCTCGCCGCTCGATAAGATGGTTGAAGATGGCGGCCAGCACGATCAGCGTCGCGATGAACATGTCGAGATAGAAGCCCGGTGCGCGCAGCAGGAGCAGCACGTCCGTGATGGTGTGGATCAAGAGCACGCCGAGGAAGATGCCGATGATCGAGCCGCGCCCGCCGCGCAGCGACAGTCCTCCGATCACGCAGGCGGCGATCGCCTGGAGTTCCAATCCAGCGCCCTGCCCCGGCTGCACGCTGCCGACGCGGGCGGTGGCAAGAATGCCGGCCACTGCCGCCATGCCGCCGGCGATCGCGAATGCCACGAGCTTGACGCGGTTGGTGTTAATGCCGATCGCCTCCGCAGCGCCGCGATTGCCACCGGTCGCGAAGACGTGGTTGCCGAAACGGTGACTGTGGACGAGATAGTGGAAGCCGACGACGAAAAGAACGATCCAGATGAAAGCCGCGTTGATGCCAAAAAGCGTGCCGGAGAACAGGCTGGTAAAGATCGGTTCCGGGTCGAAGCGCACCTGGACGGCGCCGTTATAGAGCAGGACCGCGCCGCGCCAGAACAACAGACCGCCCAAGGTAACGATGAAGGACGGCAGCCCGAAGCGCAGCGTGATGTGGCCGTTGAGCAGCCCGATCATGATGCCGGCCAGCACGCCGAGCGGTGCGGCTATGAAGGCGCTCAATCCGGCGCCAACGAGGCTCGCCATCAGGATGGCGGTGAAGGTGTAGACGGAACCGATGGAGAGGTCGAACTCGCCTGCGATCATCAGCACGCCGGCGCCAAGCGCCAGGCAGCCGAGCACGGGAATTGCCTTCATCAGGATCGTCAGGTTCTGCGGCGAGAGATAGCGAAACTGATCGGGATAGAGCAAGGCGCCTGCGATGCAGACGATCTGCAGCGTCATGAAGACGAGGAAGATCGCGCCTGCCGGCATCGCCATGATCTGCCTGAGAATAGGTTGCTTCTGCGTCCGCGACCGGGGCGCGGCACTTTCTGCGAGAATTGGTGTCACGGTCTGGTACTCGATCGATTGAAGACGGAGAACCTGCCGGCATCACCGGCAGGCTCCCACGAAACGCGTTTAGCGGAAGCTGCCGATCAGCGGCTTGACCGAGCTGATGCGCGACTTGTCGAGGAAGGCGCCCTGGCCGGTGTCGACATCCGTCGGCGTCAGCCCGTACTTCTTCGAGAGCGCGATCTGGGCGATCGGGTAGTAGCCCTGAAGGTAGGGTTGCTGGTCCATGGTCGCGAACATCGCGCCGGATTCAACCGCATTAACGATCTCGACTGCCAGATCGAAGCCGCCGAACGGGATCTTCACGCCAGCGTCCTTGATGGCACCGGCACCGACCGTCGAGGTGACAGAGCCCGTTCCGAACAGCGCCTTGACGCCGGGATTGGCGATCAGGAACTGCGCCATGATATTCTGCGCCTCGGCTGGATCGAGACCGGCGCGAACCGTCTCGACCTTGATGCCGTTTTCCTTCATCGCCTTCTCGATTCCGCCGCCACGCGCGACCGCGAAGCTCGCCTCGGGAATTTCACGCGGATTGAAAACGACGTCGCCGGACTTCAAGCCGAATTCCTTGATCATCCGGTTGCCGAGCTCGTAGCCGGAAGAGAACTCGTTCATGCCGACATAGGCCTGGCGGCAATTGCCCTTCGCGCCTTCGAGGTCGTCATTGTTGAAACCGATGACGACGATGCCGGCCTTCACGGCCGCGCAGATGCTTTCGTCGAAGGCATCCGACGAAGAGATGGCGACAGCGATGCCATCGACGCCTGCTGCCGTGGCGCTCTCGATCAGGTCGTTCTGGCGAACCGGATCGTTGTTTGCGTATTGCACGTCGAGATCGACGCCGAACTGTGCCGCCGCATCCTTCGCGCCCTTCACCACGGGGTTGAAGAACTGGACACTCGGATCGAGATAGATGATCATCGTTGCCTTGACGTCGGCGGCTAATGCCGTAGATGTCATCATCGTGGCGATACCCGCGGCGAGTGCTGCGGTTTTCAACCTGGTCAATTTCATTTGCGTATCCTCCCTTTGGATGTGCAATGCGGGGTCGAAAGACCCAAGTCTCGGCTGGCGGGCTCCGACCAAAGATCACGCCGGCCGAGATTTTCCTCCCAGACGTCCCGCCTTCTCCCAAAAGCAGAAACGCCCTATCCCTTTGTTCCCTGTCAGCCGAACCACGGCGCCGGTCGCCCGAACGTCACGTGCACGCCCTTGAACTGGGAATATTCATCGAAGCCATAGCGGCCGAGCTCGCGGCCGAGGCCGCTTTTCTTGTAGCCGCCGATCGGCAGTTCCGGCGTGCCGTCGATGACGCTGTTGATCCAGCAACGGCCGGCGCGGATGCGGCGGATGCTCTGCATGGCGTTTTCGAGATTGGTGGACCAGACCGAAGCGGAAAGGCCGAACTCGCTGGCATTGGCGAGCGCTACGGCTTCGTCCGCGGTCTTGAAGGTCAAGGTCGAAAGCACCGGTCCGAAGATCTCCTCGCGGGCGATCGACATGTCGGGCTTCACGCCGGCAAACACGGTGGGAGCGTAATAGATGCCGGCCTCCTTGCCGACGCGCTCGCCGCCGAGCAGCAGCTCGGCGCCGGATGCAATGCCGGCTTCCACATAGGAATGAACCTTGCCGACATGGGCTTCGGATATCATCGCCCCGATCTTCGTGCGATCGTTCAAGGGATCGCCGAAAGTCACCTTGCGCGAGATATCGAGCAGGCGTTCCATCAAAGCGTCGCGGATACCTTCCTGGACCAGCAATCGGCTGCCGGAAATGCAGCACTGTCCGCCATTGTGATAGACACCGTAAGCAATACCATCGGCGGCGGCCTCGAGATCCGCATCGGCAAAGACGATCTGCGGACCCTTGCCGCCGAGCTCCAGCCCGACGCGCTTGACGCTGCGCGCGGCGATCTCGCCAAGCTTGGTCCCGACACGCACGGAGCCGGTGAAGGCAACCATGTCGACGCCGGGATCTTCGGCCAACACCTGGCCGGCCGGATCGCCGTAGCCGGTCACGACGTTGAAGACGCCATCGGGAATGCCGGCCTCACGTGCCAGTTCCGCCATACGGACCGACGTTCCCGAGGTGAATTCCGACGGCTTGAGGACAACGGTACATCCTGCGCCGATCGCCCACGGCACGCGCTCGGAGGCGATGATGAAGGGGAAATTCCAGGGTGTGATGATGCCGACGACGCCGACAGCTTCGCGCAGCACCAGACCCAGGCGATCGTCGCCGATATTGTTATGCGCCTGCCCTTCCAGAGCACGCGCCTGACCGGCGGCGTAAGACCAGAGGTCGGCGCAAAAACCGATCTCGCCGCGCGCCTGGGCGATCGGCTTGCCGACCTCCAGGCTCTCGGCCAAGGCCAGTTCTTCCTGGCGCTTGAGGATCAAGTCCGCTACCTTGAACATCAGGCGCGAGCGCTCCGCGCCCGACATGCGCGGCCAGGGACCTGTATCGAAGGCACGACGCGCAGCCGCGATTGCCAAGCGCACATCGTCAGCCGAGGCTTCCGGCCATGTACCGACCACGACACCCGCATGCCCCGGGCTGACGCGGTCAATCGTACGGCCCGATGCGGCATCCACCGACTTGCCATCGACAAGCATCTGGTAGCGGGATTTAATGTTCAGCCGCGGATCACTGGAATCAGGCGCAATGAAATTGGACAGCACGTTACCCTGCAAGCCGACGCATCGTGCCGGCCCTCCCTTTTACCCGGTTTTGAGCCACCGGATTTATGTTGCGTTTGAATTGTATGGTACTGTATGGTGGTTTAAATTGGATGTCAACGCATGACGGCGACGAAAGACATGAACCTTGAATCCTTGAAGATTGAGACCGGCGAGACCGCAGCAGCACAGGTCGAGCGCGACCTGCGGGAGGCGATCATCAAGCTCGAATTGGCCCCGGGCACGCGGTTGTCGGAACAGGATATCGCCACACGCATGGGCGTCTCGCGCCAACCCGTGCGAGAGGCCCTCATCGCGCTCGGAAAATCAAAGCTGGTCGATGTGCGCCCGAACAGGGGCACTGTGGTCGTCAGGATCTCGGCGCGGCAGATGATGGAGGCGCGCTTCGTCCGCGAAGCGCTTGAGACCGCCGTTGTCCGTCGCGCCAGCGACAGTTTCGACAGCTGGACACGGCGCCGGATCGACACAATTCTTGCCCGGCAGACCGCTGCCATGGAGGCCCATGACCACAACGCATTCAGACGCGAGGACGAGCAGTTTCATATCGCAATCGCGGAAGGCGCCGGCTGTAGCCTTGCCTGGAATGCGATTGCCGACATCAAAGCCCATATGGATCGCGTCTGCAATCTCCAGCTTCGCCACCCCGATTCCATGATGCGGCTGATCGCCGAGCATGAGGCCATCATCACCGCCATCGACAGTCGCGACGCCGATGCTGCGGCATCCGCGATGTGCGCGCATCTCAACGGCATCCTGTCAGACCTACCGCAAATAGAAGCGGATCATCCCGACCTTTTCGAATGATGCGGCGCAGCGGTTACGCGCTGTGCGGGGTGAGTTGTGGGGAGCGGAGGTCGCGGACGTTGCATCAGCGAGTCGTTGCGCGGCTGTCGCGATCGATAGCTATTCCTGGAGACCGCATGGCGGAGCCGTTCAAGGAGGCGTTGGCAATCTGCCTCGTTCTTGTACGCCGTCCGTTTTCGTCATGCGGCGACGTATCCGAATGCCCTGCTCGACGCTTTGAAGCCTCTTCTAACTTTGCAATAGTCCGCAATCTGCGGGAATCGGAAATCAAACGTCGCGCTGAACACCCGACGTCATCAGGCAGTCCCACTGCACCGGCTCCCTACTTCGTGCCGTTTTGATGACATGGCCGATCGACTTGAAGGGCGGCACTTTTAGACGCTGGCGCCAAGGGAGATGAGAAGTTCATCCAACTGCGCGAACTGCTCTGGCATCGCGTCTTCCATGCCGACGAAAGCCTCGTCGAGCGCTTCTTTCGAGGGATACAGTTCTTGCAGGACTAGCAGCGTTCCGCCATCCTTTTCCTCGAAGGTCACAGTCGTGACGGCAGCGGTGTCGCTTTCGTCATTGGTCCAGACGAGGCGCGACGGTGGTGACACTTCCAGATACTTGCCGAAGAAGGCCATGGAGTCAGAGGCATCATGTCCGAACGTGACGCGATAGCTGCCTCCGGTGCGCACATCCATCTCGCACGAAAGCATGGGCACGCCGCACGACTTCGGCGCCCACCACAGTTTGAACAACTCGGGCTTGGTCCACGCGTCGAACACAAGGCGAACCGGACCGTTGAAGGTGCGCGTCACGACAAGTTCGCGCTCGGACCTCCGTTCGACCCCGGTGCGGTCGTTACTCGCTCTGTAGCCCATCGATTCTCTCCTTCCGTTTCAGGGTCTCGACGACTTCATCCAACGCGTCGAAGCGTGCGTTCCAGATCTGGCGGCGCGCTTCAATCCAGGCCGCCCCCTCCTCGAGCCCGAGCGGGTCGAGCCTGCAGGTCCGCACGCGGCCGACCTTCTCCGTTGTCACAAGCCCCGCCTGCTCCAAGACGCCGACGTGCTTCTTCATGCCTGTGAGGGTCATGTGGAACTTCTTTGCAAGCTCCGTGATCGAAGCATCCGCACTTCCAAGCTGTTCCAGAACGCCGCGTCGGGTGGCGTCCGAGAGCGCGGCAAAGCAGGTGTCAAGGCTAGCTGAAAACTGAACCATCTAGTTCAGTTTATATCACGCGGGTCGGCTTCGAGCAAGGGGACCGAGGTTGGTCGCCAGGCGATGAGTTGCGAGGAGCGGCGGACGCTGGCGTTTGCGCGATGCAGCGCCGATCCACGGAAGGTCGACGTTGCCTCCAGAAGGCAATCAGCTTCAGCCCAAGTTGGACTGCTACGTCGGCGGATTCGAAGAGATAAAGATGGCCATCGCCTATAAAGTTCTCATGTCGTCGACCGTATTGACTGGCAATGCTCCGGGAGGGGTATGGCGTGATCAATGCTTGATGGCCCAACGATGCCCGGCAATACCGCTAGGCAGGAGGCCTCCATGAAGGTAACCACTTCCATCCGGGCGCAAGCCGGTCTGCGGACTCCCGATTGTCGTCAGACCGCATCAAACTCGACCAGACTCTTCGGTGGCGGGATGTCCGTTCGACCAGCTCGCCGATCGGCGACATACTGGATCGCTTCCACGAGTTCCAAATCCAAAATCGGCTTCTGGATCACTCCCAGCGCCCCTGGCACTCCGCCTCGAAGCGCACCTGGATCACTGGTCATGAAAAGCACCGTCACGTCGGCCTCCACCAATGTCCGCCCGACAATGGGTCCAGTAGGGCCATCCTCGAGATTCACGTCCACGAGCGCCATGTCCGCGTCGGTGGCAAGCATGAGTGCCTGATACATGTTGCTCGCGATCCCAACAGGACGATGTCCGAGTTCCTCTATCGTGTCCTGCAGGTTGAGCGCCACGAGCGGTTGGTCTTCGACGATTAGTACATTGAACGACATGGTGTCTTCTCCGAACTGTCCTATCGAAGGATTAACCCTTGTCGCCCCAGGCTTGTTCCAAGGGTTGTTGCTTACCGGAACGGAACGGCGGTTGGTTGTGTGAGGATGCGAGATGAAGCGCATGTCGGTAGTCTGGGATCGAATGGCATGACATCTGAAAGCATGTCACCGGATAGATCTAAGAGCTGTTGAGCTACGGAATGCACGATGTCCCCTTCCCGCTGAAATCCGCTCGCGACGAGGTTAGTCAAGGAAGCGATAAATGTCGCCCGAGAGCGCGGCGCAGTTTGGCGACCCCCTTCAAGATCGCAGGCTAATAAATGCCGCCCTGATCTCCTGGCTGAACAGGTTGGGTTCTTCCCACGCCGCGAAATGACCTCCCCTGGAGGCTCGGTTGTAGTAGATCAGCTTCGGATACGCCCTGACCAGCCACTCCTTCGGCGGCCTGTACACCTCTCCGGGAAAGATGGTCACGCCAGCGGGCACCTGAATAGCTGTAAGCTTTGCGCCTGAGACCGTGTTCTCCCAATAGATTTTGCCGCTGGACGGCCCCGTGTTGGTCAGCCAGTACAAGGTGATATTGTCGAGGATCGCGTCCTTTGACAGCGCTTTTTCTGGCTCACCGCGGGTGAATACCCAGTCGGCGATCTTGTCGTATAACCAGGCAGCAAGCCCAACTGGCGAGTCGGCTATGCCGTAACCGACAGTCTCCGGACGGGTGTTCATGATGGCCGCGTACCCGAAGCCGTTGTTCAGGAAATCCCTTGCTTCGCCGAAGATCTTTTTCTCGTCGGTAGAGAGAGCA
Source organism: Rhizobium sp. BK176 (assembly GCF_024808055.1). Taxonomy (NCBI): domain Bacteria; kingdom Pseudomonadati; phylum Pseudomonadota; class Alphaproteobacteria; order Hyphomicrobiales; family Rhizobiaceae; genus Rhizobium; species Rhizobium sp. BK176. The sequence goes on from NZ_JANUBV010000013.1 coordinate 101,786, forward strand.
GCCGGCGCTGGAGCACCACTCTTCAATGCCTGGGCAGCGTCCGGTGGGAACGTTGTTGCCCGTTCGATGCGATTGACGTGAATGCCGAGGAGGCCCTCAGGAGCCTGGCGACCAAGCGCATCGGAGATAATTGCTCCCCAATCACCGCCTTGGGAGACGTAGCTGCTATAACCGAGACGCCTCATGAGCACGTCCCATGCGCCCGCGATGCGCTGCGGGTTCCATCCGGTCACGCTCGGCTTTTCCGAAAAACCGAAACCGGGGATGGACGGCAGCACGAGATGGAAGGCGTCTTCGGCCTTGCCGCCGTGCATAGTCGGATCGGTCAACGGTCCAATGACATTGAGGAGTTCGAAAACCGAACCTGGCCAGCCATGTGTCATGATCAACGGCAAAGCGTTCTGATGCTTGGACCGAACGTGAATGAAATGGATATCAAGCCCGTCGATTTCAGTCAGAAATTGCGGGAATGCGTTCAACCTAGTCTCGGCGTCCCGCCAATCGTAATCGGTCTGCCAATATTCGACGAGTTCCCACAGTCTGGTCGGCGGAACGCCCTGGGAGCGGTCGGTGACAGTTTGCCCGTCCGGCCAGCGCGTTGCCGCAAGCCGCCGCCGCAAATCGAGTAGCGCAGATTCCGGAACCTCAGCCTTGAACGGTCGTATTTCACCTGTGGAACCTGCTTTGGCCATTCTGGGCTCCGTCGCATTGGCAAACGACGGTAAAATCGCAGTGGACAGAGCGGCAGCCGTTCCCGCAAACAAGAGAGCGCGGCGAGACAGATCCGTGGCAGCGGTTTTTGCGATCAGGGTCATGACATTTCCTCCCTTCTGGTGAATTACTTCACAGGTTCAACGAGCTTAGCATTCCGGCTGACGATGTAAGTCGCCAGCTCCGACGCCTTGCCATCCCCCACGTTTCGAGCGGAATGGGCAACACCATCCGGGATGAACAGGGATTGCCCCGCCTTCAGTGTAACGGCTTCCCTTCCCTCAAGCTTGTACTCGAGTGTTCCCTGAAGAACGTAGGCCACCTCCTCGCCAGGGTGCCGGTGGTTTACCGCGAATGCGCCTGGATCAAAGTCGACCCGCACCTGCACGGCTTCCTTGCCGGAAATGCTGATGTCCTCCTTTACCAAGTCCGTCCGTCGAATTTCAGGCTGATCGGCTCTTGCAATCTGGAAGGCGAAAGCGGCGATAACCAGAGCCGCGGAAACGATACGTCGTGCGTTCATTGGATTGCTCCTTGGTTGATAATGAGCTCGTGCGACTGCACCGTGCTTGCAACCCAAAATCAGGCCATTCGGTATCCGGTTTGTTTTTCGAGGCGACTGAAATGTAACGAAGCGTCGTCCGGCGCACGTTTGGATACAATCCAATACAAAATCGTCCGCTGCGGAGGTTCCTGCGATGTTGATATTATGTTGCATATGCATCATAACGGACGCATCGAAATTGGCCTGGCGTCCACCCCATACCATAAGGAGCCTTGAGATGCTGAAACGCTCTATACCACTCTTTTTCTCGGTCGCGCTCACCGCTACCGTCGGAGCCGGCGCTGCTTCCGCGGACAACCCCACCGAGATCGGTTACATTGACCTAACCCCCGATATCACGCTTCGCCGCATGGTCGTGGCGGAAATCCACGCCGCGAATTAGAGCGCAGCCACAAGCGGCCTTATGTCGGTTCGTCCTCCCTTGGAAGGTTTTCGGCTATGTCAATGATTGCTTCTGCACCATTGTTGCCAACAAGAGCGGTTGCTTTGCGCTGCGCCTCGCGCCAAGCGGGAGCCGCCTCGCTGAGAAGCTTCTTCCCGGCAGAGGAAATGACGACCGGACGGCTGCGGCCGCCCTTAGTCGGAAGCTCCTCGATCCAGCCTTCCTTGAGGAGCGGTGCGAGGCTGCGCGTCAACGTCGTCCGGTCTTGGAAATTTGCACGGCCGATTTCCGAGCGGCTGGCACCTCCCAGTTTTGCAATCATGATGAGCATGGAGAACTGGGATGCGGTCAGGCCATGGTTCCGCAGTTCCTGGTCATAGATGTTTGTTACCACCCTGGAGATGCGCCTGGCCCTGGTCATCAGGCATCCGGATACGACTTCGCCAACGATATACGACTCGGGATCAATTCGATCATCCATCGTTCAACCTCCACAAACTCGAGAGGTAACTTATGTAGTGTATACGCAACATATCTTCAACCTGAGCATGGATGCTGGACCCTCCAAGGCAGACAAAAATGACCTGGTCTCTTCCGGTTCGGAGGACCGTCGATGCCTTGGAGCCATCGGCCGCAAAAGATGCAGCCATTCGACCAAGAGTGAAAGGAAGAACTGAAATGAACGACACTGCAAAGAGTAAAACGGCCGTCGAAACGGACAGAGTGCACGGCTTGCCAAGCCATTCGACCGTTGGCACAAACGATCTGGAAACCGCTTCTTCATTCTACGACAAACTGCTTTCCGTGTTCGGCATCGGGCGCGTTCTGGTCCAGCCTGGTCGTGCCGTCTATTACGGCCACAGGACCCTTGAGTTCGGCGTCATCAAGCCGTTTGACGGACAACCAGCGACTGTCGGCAACGGTGGCATGGTGGCTTTCGAGGCCCGTTCCCGCGCCCAGGTTGAGGAAGTCCACGCGGCAGCCTTGGCACTCGGTGGCCAAGACGAAGGTGCTCCCGGTCCGCGAGGCGAGAATGGCGCCGACCCTTACTGTGCCTATTTCCGTGATCCTGAGGGCAATAAGTTTCTCGTCTACCGCGCAGGACCGGACGAGCTCTGATTGCTGGCACGACGGGAGGCGTAGGGGTTACGCCTCCCAGCAAAAGCGCAGCACCGAAGTTGTTGTGCAACTCGTTTTCGTCGATAACTAATAAACGCCGGAGTAATTTGTCGTGGATCCTCTATCGCAAACGAATGGACCTCTGTTCGAGCCGCTTCCGCTGCCTTGCGGTTTGACACTGAACAATCGAATTGCGAAATCCGCGATGTCGGACTCCCTAGGGGACGGAACTGGCCATCCGACCGCTGCGCAGACGCGGCTATATCAACGCTGGGCCGAAGGTGGGTTGGCCGTCTCGATAATCGGCGAAGTGCAGCTCACCTCCGGCTACGCCGAGAACCCTGGCAACCTGGTACTTAACGAAGCGTCGGACCTTGAACGGTTCCGGAAACTTGCCCTTCATGGCAGCGAAAACGGCACAAGCTTATGGCTACAGCTCGGCCACGCAGGAGCGCTTGCCTACGCACCGACCAGCAAACCAAAGGGGCCGACTGCTTTCGACCTGCCGGGACTGCGCTGCGTGGAAATAACATCCGAGGAAATAGGTCAACTGCCATCACAATTTGCGGCCACAGCCCGGTTGGCGCAGGAGGCTGGTTTTGGAGGTGTGCAGATTCACGCGGCACATGGGTTTTTGCTCAGTCAGTTTCTTTCGCCTCTGTTTAACAAGCGGACGGACGGGTACGGGGGCGCGATCGCCAGCCGTATGCGGCTCTTGCTGGAAGCCATCGATGCAACCCGCGCCGCTGTCGGACCGAGCTTCCCGATTGCCGTTAAGCTCAATTCTTCTGACGAACTGGAGGGAGGATTCGACGAGGAAGACGCGCTCAAGGTCGTGGCGGCGTTGGACCGAACCTCGATCGACCTGATCGACATCAGCGGTGGGACCTACTTTCCTGGAGCCAAGTCCGCTTCCGACAGGTCCGGACGTGGACCCTATTTCCTCGAATTCGCAAAACGTGCGCGCGCTATGATGACGAAGCCTCTTATGCTGACAGGAGGCTTCAAGACGCGCGCGCAGGCCGAAGACGCCGTGGCGAGCGGTGCAGTTGATATGGTCGGTCTCGCGCGTGCTCTCGTCCTCGAACCTTCGCTGCCCAATCTCTGGAAAGAACAAAAGAAATCGGAGCCAGCCTTTCCAAAGTTTTCGGATGCCCCGGAGGGTGGGGTTACAGCATGGTACACAATGCGGCTGGCTGAGATCGGCACCAACACGGAAACATCTGATTTCCTTGGCCTCGAACGGGCAATCCAGGCCTACAAAGCCCGCGACGAAGCGCGAACGGAACAGTGGTCGGCTCATTTCGAAAATGCAGCTAGAACAAGCTAACCCGACTACATCGGGCTCACGCCGCCCCATCACCGACCACCCGCTCTCGATGTGCCGCGGCTCCTGAGTACTGGCTAACAGCGCTCTATCGTCGCGGTAAGCGCCGTTGCCATCCGCTTCGCCTGGCGGGCAGGCTCCACCGAGCGAGTAATTTGGGCTACGGCCGTTGCTCCTTCCTGGAGAAGGTTGATTTCGTCCGCCACACGCCGAGGGTCACGGAATCGCGCCGCGTGAGCGAGCTCCTCGAAGTATGCGAGTGACAGACGCTTGTGCATCTCCGCAGCTCGAAACACGGGATCGGCGATGTCCTTGTGTTCTCCCGCAGCAGCCATAAAGCCGCAACCTCTAAACTCTTTGTCCTTGAACCATTGTTCCAGAAAGTCGAACGTCGACAGAATTCGCTCGACGGGATCCTTTGCGCACGTTTCCACGAACTCGCGCATCTCACGACGATCTGCTTCGTCGCGCCGCTCCAGTGCCGCGACGATCAGCTCCTCCTTTGTTTCGAAGTGCCGGTAAAGGGTGGTTTTAGCGACGCCGCTTTCCGAGACAATCAAGTCGATGCCAGTCGCGTGGTATCCATACTCATTGAAAAGCCGCAGAGCGGTCTCCAGCAAATGGTTCTTGATCTCCGACCGCCGCATTGCCCTACCTTTCACAACTGATCTGTATCGTTAAATAGTCGTTCGTGGAAGCCGACGCAATACCGTTGCGGCGTTCCAGGCGCCGGCCTAGTCGCGGATTCGTGATTCGCTACCGAAACAGATCGGTAGTATTTGTCTCCGAACGATACAAATCGGTATCGTTAAACTCGAGCGAGACGAAAGCTCGGCGCTATCATCAGCCAATGGGAGAAGAAAATGACCGAAATTATTCAACACATCGGCATTCAGCCGAAATCGAAGCGCATCGAAAGCATCCAGCATTTAGCAGAGACTTACGCGCGTACGGCAACGACAGCTGGCCTTTATGTAGCGATCACTGTCATATACGCTTGGTTCGGCGGCATGAAATTCACCGCCTACGAGGCGCAAGGCCTTGTGGATCTGGTCAGCAACAACCCGCTGGTAAGCTGGATGTACTCAATCCTGAGTGTGCGAGGTTTTTCGAGCTTCCTCGGCATACTCGAAATCAGCATTGGAGCACTTATAGCCGCGAGGCTTGTCAGCCCGGTTTACTCGCTGGTTGGAGGCGTGCTGTCATCTGGCCTGTTCGTCACCACGATCAGTTTCATGATTACAACCCCAGGCGTGGTCGTCCCGGAACTCGGGTTCCCCGCGATCTCGGTCGCGCCAGGCCAGTTCCTTCTCAAGGACGTCGGTCTTCTAGCACTGTCGCTCTGGATTGCGATGGATTCCCTTATCGCAATCCGGTTCACGCGAACCTGAGGGCCAACGAGCTTTGAATACCAGCCTTTAAAGCGAGCGCCCTCTTCGGGGCGTCGCCATTCAATAAACTTGAAATGCGCGCCATTGTGCCACCGCGATCTTCTTCACTGATGGTATGGAGGATTGGTACCGTGAACGAATTGTCCCACGGCATTGGCGCGCTCTTTGAGACGTGGGCGATTTTCGGATTGATTGGAGCGCTGGGCTTCCTCCTCGGGTTCGCGATGAACCACGGATCGATCTGCACCTTCATCGCTGCGACCGAACTGGTGTCACAACGCAGGCCCGCACGATTTCTCGCTCTGGCCGAATGCGCCAAGATCGCCTACGTCGTCTCTCGACACACTGCCCACATGCATGGCGGATGGCCTCCATTGGCTCGGGGCACTCCTCGCGCTCACGTTGGATCGACTACGAGCACGATCTTGCCTTTGGGTCGAGGGAGTTGGCCTTCAAGCATAAGATGGGCATCCCGTGCTTGCTCGAATGGAACTTTAACGCCGACGTTTACCTCGAGGGCGTTTTCGTCAATGAGGGTAGAGATCCGCCGGAGGCTCTCGGTGGAAACATCGACCAGAAAGAACCTCGCTGTCACACCATGTCGTTCCGCGAGAGCCTGGTCCGGCATGGACACGGCCGAAATCAATGCTCCACTGCGTTTCAGCACATTGAACGACCGCGTTTGGGATTCTCCGCCCACAAAATCCATCACGGCATCTACATCGTGGACCTCCTCCTCGAAGCGTGTTGCCGTGTAGTCGATTACGCGCCCTGCTCCCAATGAGCGAACCCGCTCGATGTCCTCCGACGAAGCTGTGCAGATCGAGTTCAGTCCAGCGTGTTTGGCGAACTGGACGGCAAAGGCTCCGACGTTTCCCCCCGCCCCATGGATCAATACCGTCTGACCTTGCACCAGACCGGCTTGGTCGAACAACGCTTGCCACGCCGTAACAGCGATAACTGGCAGCGACGCTGCAGCCACGTGGGCGATCGATGCCGGCTTCTTGTCAAGCATGGAGGCTTTGGCGACCGCATATTGCGCATACCCGCCGCAGAACCGCTTGTTCGTCGCGCCGTAGACCTGATCGCCGATTTGCAAGTGATCGACGCCGCGTCCGACGGCGACGATCGCCCCGGATATATCGGAGCCAAGAATGAGAGGGAGGGGCTGGGGAAGCGCACTGTTGCCAGAGCGAATCCATCCGTCCCATGGTCCGACGCCCGCAGCATATACCCTCACGATCACCTCGTCCGTTTCGGGCGTGGACACCTCCACTTCTTCCAGCTTCATCACATCGGGCGTGCCGAATTCGTGAATGCGCCATACTTCTCCCGAAAAGCGCTGCGGGCCATCTGACATCTGGGCTGTCCTCCGGTTGCGGGTCGCTATGCGTAAAGCGTCGACTTCCTACTGCGATCCGGACCTCACTTCTCGGCGGACGTCAGCGGCTCGTCTCCTGCTTCAACAATGAAAACGGCGAGAAGCGAGGCAGGCTCAGTCGTGCTCGCGTTCTCACTTACCTTGTGCTTCGATCCAGGTAGCTCGAAGAACTGCTCCCCCACCTTATAGACCTTCTCGTCTTCGTCATTGACCTTGCTGCGGATAGAGCCAGACAGGACGCGTGCATAGATGAACGCCGACTTGGCATGAGTATGCGCGTCGGATTTGCCGCCGGGTCCGTAATTGACGACCAGAGCGACGAGCTTTTTGCCAGGGCTATTGGGCAATTCGTGTTCGAAAACGGTGACGACTTCTTCAAGTTCGCCACCCGAGGCAACAAGCGGATGCGCGAATTGTGCGGCGACACATACTGCGACGATCGTGGAAATCCTGCGTAAAGACATTTTTCCGCTCCTCCTTCGCTCATTGCTCGCCCGAGCGCGAGCAATTGAGCGTTGCCTTTGGCCAAGGCAACGTGCTGATGCACCACGAAGGACCCCGAAGGACTGTTCCGGCGATTCCGAATTGGAGGGCAAAGTTCAAGGGTGCGTCGGAAATGTAGCCTAACTTCGCAGCCCAGGCCATCGAAGTCACACCAAAATCGGGCGTTTCTCGCTCGCCATGCGCGTCCTGCCACTTTGGTCGGAACCGCTGGCCGGCAAGGACGGCTGATCAGGTGCTAGCGAGTCTGGCTTTCCACTTTCGCCCCAACTTGGAGATCAAATGTTTGAGTTCTGGTTCTTTCACCAGGATCGCCGCTTCTCTCGGATGCCGCCAAATCAGCTCTCGCTGGCCTCACTCCGGAAACTGCAAGCGCTCCCGCCTGACCTCGAGCAGATAAACGCCGACGACCGAAGTGACAGGCTCGTCGCCCTTCAGATACTTCGAATACCTGTAATGACCAAACGTCTTTTTTCTGATCTTTCCCCTGACGCCAGCCTCTTGCCACGCCTCCCGCTCCGCAGCTTGGTACGGCTTTGTGCCGTCAACTGGCCATCCCTTGGGGATGGTCCATCGCTTTGTTTCACGGGTTGTGATGAGAAGGATCTCGATACCGCGGAGAGATTTCCGGTAGCAAAGCGCCCCAACCTGCTCCACCAAGTCGCCTTGGAAAACCCTGTACGCATAAGGCGTCAGCTTTGAGAAATATCTATCCGGCTGTTCCATTGCACAAACATGGCGCGGAGGCCGATTCGCGACAAGGCCTCCGCGCAAAGCCGGAACAGCCGAACATCAGACCGTCAGGACAGAGAAAGATCGACCGAGCTTAGGTCGGCAAAGGCTCCCCTGTTTGTTCCCGCACCATGTATTCCGCATACCAGCTTGGCCAGCCTTCGTCGTGTTGCCCGGTCAGTTTCTCGTGTTCGCCATGCGCCTCCGATGCCCGTCGCAGCGCGGCCTCGAGTTCGCCAGAGGAGACGAAGGTCGCCCCGCCCTTGTCTATGCGTCCCGGCAAGCGATTGGTGACCTCCTGTAACAACCAACCGTTTCCGTCAGGATCACTGAACGAAGCGTAGGTCCGGTAGGTGCGGCGCTCCGGATCACGGCCGCGTACTCTCCGGCTCCCGAAAAGGTACGGCTCGTCGCTGCCCGTTTGCTCTTGTCCTGCATGAAACACTTCGCTGACCCGCACACCGCGTGCCACCAGTTCCTCGCGCGCCGCGGTGATGTCGGAGACTATCAGGTATAGGCCCCGCGCGGAGCCGGCCGCAGCCGATGTAACATTCTTGCCGAAGATGACCGAACATCCCGAACCGGGCGGCGTGAACTGGATCACGCGCCAGTCGTTACCTGCGACGAAGTCGCCGTCTAGCCGCCAGCCAAGGCCGGCGTAAAAGCTCTTGGCTCGATCGACGTCGGCAACGGGGATTACGACCACTTCCAGCTTCATGTCGACGCCGCGCACCACGGTAGGCTGTGAAGTCTCGCTACGAACCTCGGTATTACTCATGTGGAGTCTCCTTGGTTGGATGAGCTGCAAGAGCGCATATGTCCCGACAGCTCTGGGGCGTTTTTGGGCGACACACCTACTTTACGCGGGCGGGTCGACCGTCACCTGAGGACACTTTCTCCTGAGAGAACCGATACCCCTCACTCGCGCGAACGCAGTCGAGGGGGCTTCCCCAACTGCTGCCGATAGTACACAGCAAATCGGCCGAGCTCGAAAAACCCGAAGTTCATCGCGATCCCGGTTACGGCCGAGCCCGGTGGTGCCGCCAGAAGCTTCCGCCGTCCGGCGAACCAGGGCGTTCAACTTCGCGCTCGACCATGATGCTCCGGTTTCTCTCCCTGACATGACCTGCGAATTCCGTGATCACGCCCCATACCCCTGAAACATGGGCCGGGATTCTAGGCGGCGAGTTTCGTCAATACAACGATCCTGGAGTTGCGGATGGCTAGTGGCCTTTCGTCGGCATTCGAAAAAGTGCCGTGTCCGCCGCGGACAGCGGGGCCATCAGACCTTTCCGATTCAAAGCTCGGACGAGCAATTGACCGATCTATCTGGCAAGGAGAAGGCAACCTACGAACAGCTCGCGCTCTTCTATAAGCATGTCTACTACGCCTTCGGGCGGACATTTAGCGGCTTGGGGACAGCCGAAGCTCTTCACGGACGAGGTTCGGACAGGATTGCGAAGCCTGCGGAAAGCTAGCTGAAAATTCTCTGCGCGTAGTGGCCCATAGCCGCTGCGCGCAGAACAGGTCATGCCTTCACGGCGCGAGGTGCCTTCCGATTGGTAAGGTAGACCCCGGCAACCACTATTGCCGTGCCAACGATCAGTGGAGGGGTAAGAGGTTCTCCAAATGCGATGAAGGCCTGGACCGCCACCGTAGGCGGGCAGAGGTAGATCAGGGACGCAGCGCGCGAAACCTGGCCCCGGCGGATCAAATAGAGAAGCAAGGCAATGCCGCCCACCGATATTCCGAACACCGACCAGGCAAGAGCAAGATAGGTCTCTACGGCACCGTCGAACCGAAACGTCTCGAAGGTGAGCGCAAAGGGAACGGTAAGGGCCAATGCCCCCAGATATTGCAACGTCGCGATGGCGGTCAGGTCACCATTTTGAAGGTGCTTCTTCTGGTAGATTGTCCCGTAGGTGACAGAGAACATCGCAGCCAGGTTGACGGCGAGCGGAATGCCAGCATGAAGGAGATCGGACACGCCGGGTTGCATGAGCTTTGGCGAGATGGCCACAGCGATACCAATGAAGCCGAGCGCCAGACCCGCCGTTTGTGACGACCGTAACCGTTCGCCGATGAGGAAGCTGGCTGCCATGGCCGTCAGGAGCGGCTGCATTGCGGCAATGATGCCAGAGATGCCGGCAGGAACGCCGTGCGCCACCGCCCACCAGACGCCCCCGAGATAGCAGCCGTGTAGGAAAACGCCGGAATAGACTGCCCGCCACGCCAATGCGCCACTGGGCCATTTGGTCCTGATGGCGAGGCAGATGGTGAAGAAGGCGACCGCCGACAGCGCATAGCGGATCGTGAGAAATGTGAAGGGCTCGGAGTGAAGCGCCGCGTACTTGGCGATGATCCAGCCAGTCGACCAAAGGAATACAAAAATGGCTGGCGCGAAACGGTCAAGGGTCATAAATATCTCTAATGTTCGAGAAACTTGGTGGTCATAAATCTTTGGATTTTCGGCGTCTAAAGCCGATTTTTGACGCTCACTTCAGCGCGGTTGATGAGTATGCTTTTGTGCCTCGAGCAATGCGGCAGCGGCCGTGTACCCACCGCTCATCCCGTCCAGGAAGTGCAAATGGGCGCCCGGAGCACCGGTCGGCACGAGGCAGGTCATCAGCGCGTGAGACTGACGATGCACTCCGAAATAGACCTCACCGCGATCTTTCGCCGAGGCCAGGAGCGCTTCAATGTCCTCAATCTGCTCTGGCGTACAGTCCAGGGTCAGGCGAAGGACATCGTCGTACCTCCTGTAGTCCGAGTTCAGAACGACGTCTTCCCATCCCTTTCCGCCAAGATAGTCAGCGACGTCGTCCGTGATCACGACATCGTTGGGAACGGGGCGCGATGAGCCGTCCCTCGCACCGAGCGCAGTGAGCAATTGCCTTGCCAGCACGGTGAAGGCTTCCTGCCGCGTATGATCCTGCGGCTCAACAAGAAGGGAGACGATATCTCCACGCTGACTTGGGATGGGTGCCCACTCGCAAGTCAATCCTTTCAGATCGGGGGGTGTGTAGTCCTCGCATGGCAGGAGCGCGTGATTTCCAGCCTTGATTTCCCTGTCAGCCCAGTTCAGCCCGCCGCCCGCAAACATGGTATATGTGGCTGTTTCCGATGCGGCGAATTGCGCGACCTTCACGTCACTTCCAGCCGCTCGTATGTCCTTGACTTCCACCAAGCCGATTCTGAGGTCGAGCCGCAGTTGATCGCGCGCATAGCCCGCGACGCGGCGCAGGACGCCGATCGCGGTGCCTCTTGCACCAGGGTCGAAGGCAAATGCTGCACCGTCGCCGCGAAACACGAATGGAAAGTCGAAGTTGCCGAAAGCATTGCCCAACGCCGCAATCGCCGACGCACCGGCGAAATTCACATCCTTATAGTGCCCTCGGGCAATAGCCGAGGTTGAATCGACGACGTCGGTGATTCCGATCAGCCAGTCATCGGGTAAGGGCGTGTAGCTTGTCGTGTCCAGCAGTTCGGCGAAATCACGGCTGGCTTCGGGTCGTCGGAATGCCTTGTCCATTGAATCCTCCTACATCAAAGGTTTGCCCACCTGGCCCACCAAAGCGGCAGACCAGGCGGGTTTCCGTTCACATAAGGGTCGTCACGACATCGACATTGCCGTGTGTTGCCTTCGAGTACGGGCAGATGTTGTGGGCGTCATCCAGCAGCTCGGTTGCCACTGCGGGGTCGATGCCAGGAACGCTTACGTTGAGGCGAGCACTAAGGAAGTACGAACCTTCCTCCAGATTCAGGTCAATCTCGGCGTCAACCGCGACTCCGGCCGGAAGCTTGATGTGCTTCAGCGACGCCGCATACTCGATAGCGCCCATGTAGCAGGCGGACCAGGCGGCACCGAACAGGTTTTCGGCTGCCGGATGTGGCTGCTTCATCTTGATGTCCAGATGGCCATCGCTGCTGCGTGCGCCGCCATCGCGACCGTTTGTGTTGTGGGTCTTACCGGTGAAAAGAACCTTGTGTGTCATGGCGAAACTCCTCTGTGTTGGTTGAGTGTCTGCACCGTTGTGCTGCCAACAGAGGTACTGCCGCACGACCGAAATCGCACGTTAGGCGTTGTTAGACGTTGATTGATGCGGCGCTCCAACAAACAAGGATTAACAACGCCTAACGTGAGCGTCGGACCTCCTCGGCGTAGCTTTTAGGGCAGCACAACGGTGCAGACTCTCAATCGCCATTTCTCGAGGAGAGAGACCATGACCACCACCAGAACCGAAGTTATCGACGTGAACCGACGCCGGCTTTTAGGCGCGGCCGCAACTGGCGCCGCCGCACTCGGCATCGCAAACCTGTTCCCCGACCGCTCTATTGCAGCGAGCGATCCCGAAGCGATCCGCCCGTTCCGGGTCAACGTTCCAGAAGCTGATCTTGATGACCTACGTTATCGGCTGGCCCGAACCCGCTTGCCGGAGAAAGAAACGGTGAGCGACTTCTCGCAAGGGGTGCCGCTGAAGACCATCAAGCAGGTCTTGCGGCACTGGCAGACCCAGTATGATTGGCGCAAGGTCGAAGCCCGGATCAATGCCGTGCCGAACTTCCTCACGGAGATCGATGGCCTGGATATCCACTTCATCCACGTTCGTTCGAAGCACGAAAACGCACTGCCGCTGGTCGTGACGCACGGTTGGCCGGGCTCGATCGTCGAGCAGCTGAAGATCATTGGCCCTCTGACCGACCCGACTGCCTATGGAGGTGATGCCTCCGACGCGTTCCACGTCGTCATCCCGTCCATGCCAGGCTATGGCTTTTCCGGAAAGCCCGACGCCACCGGCTGGGGACCGGAGCGCGTGGCGGCCGCATGGACTACCCTGATGCGTCGGTTGGGATACAAGAACTTCGTTGCCCAGGGCGGCGACTGGGGTGCAGTGGTCACCGACATGATCGGCGTACAAGCCCCACCCGAACTGCTCGGCATCCACACCAACATGCCCGGAGCAATTCCCGTGGAGATCAACAGCGCATCCTTTGCCGGCGCTCCTGCTCCGGAGGGCTTGTCCGACGAAGAGCGGAGCACGTACGACCAGCTCGTCTTCTTCTACAAGCACGTGTACTACGCCTTCCTGATGGGAACGCGACCGCAGACGCTGACTGGATTGGCCGACTCTCCGATCGCCCTTGCGACATACATGCTCGACCACGATGCCCGGAGCCTTGAACTGATCGCCCGCTCCTTTGACGGCCAGAAAGAAGGTCTGAGCCCCGACGACGTACTCGACAACGTCACGCTGTTCTGGCTGACCAACACAGGTGTGTCGGCCGCTCGTCTCTACTGGGAAAACAAGCTCGCCTTCTTTGCGCCCAAGGGCGTCAAGGTACCTGTCGCGGTGAGTGTCTTCCCGGATGAGCTTTATCAGACGCCGCGCAAGTGGGCCGAGGCCGCCTACCCCAACCTCATCCACTACAACAAGGTGGCAAAGGGCGGCCATTTCGCGGCCTGGGAACAGCCCAAGCTCTTTGTCGATGAAGTGCGGACCGGGTTCCGCAGCTTGCGGAAATCTGGCTGACCACTTCAGGCGCGTGCACGGCGCGCGCCTCCCTCCTTCCCCGGGGTACGATCATGCAACATGTGCATACTGCCAGGACAGAGACGATTGGCAGCCGAGAGAACGGCTTCGCCCGCAGCTCGGACGGTGCTCTCGATATCAGACTTTCCAATCCTGCCGGCAATCGGCTCGGTACGAACCCGGAGCAGCTTGTCGCGATCGCCTGGTCGGCGAGTTTCGCAAGTTCGCTGAAGCATGTCGCCGACCTTAGGCGGATCAAGCTCCACGCAGATGTCAGGATATACGCCAATGTGGAGTTATCCTCGGACGACCAGGGATACGTCGTCGGCGTCCGCCTAGACATCTACCTGCCAGGGCTGGATCGCGAGAGTGCATCACTTTTGATTGAGGCGGCTCGGCATGAGTGCCCATACTGCCGGGCAACACACGGCAACATCCGTGCCTTCTACAATCTCGTCTGAGTACTCGAAGTGCGCAAACCGAATGTTGAGCCGCCATGGCTCCGAAGAAGGCGTTGGAGTATAACGAGGGCGGTGGAGGTGGTCAGGGGGAATGCCATGACGCGGGCTGGTGGCGATGCAGCAGGTGACCTGTCCTTCGGCCCCTTTTGTTTGAATGTCGGTCAGCGGCTGCTTGCGAAGGAAGGGGTTCCGGTCGAGCTTGGCGCCCGCGCCCTGGATCTTTTGATCGCGCTGGTATCCGCTCCGAACACCCTCTTGAGCAAAAGTGATTTGATGTCCCGGATTTGGCCGGACGTTATCGTTGAAGAGGGTAATCTGCGCTTCCACATGACCGGGCTGCGCAAAGCCCTTGGCGATGGGCAGGACGGTGCTCGCTATATCACCACGATCCCCGGCCGCGGCTACTGCTTCGTCGCGCCCATCACAGGCTCGGCCCACGTGCTGGTGACTGATGATGGCGCGGCGAAATTCAGGCATGCCAATCTCCCCAACCGCTTGGAACGCATGGTCGGGCGCGAGGGTGATATCCTCGACCTCTCGGAGAGACTGTCGAGGTTTCCCGTCGTATCCATCGTAGGGAGTGGAGGCGTCGGCAAGACCACCGTCGCGATTGCATTGGCCAATCATTTGGCGACGACGTTCGATGGAGCCGCGGTACTTGCCGATTTCGGAACGCTAAGCGATCCATCACTTGTTTCGCCCGCCCTCGCGTCCATGCTTGGAATACCCGTCGGCTCCGATGACGTGCGCCCCAGCCTGCTCGCTTATCTCCGTGACAAGCGGATCCTTCTTGTGTTCGATACCTGCGAGCACGTGGTCGATACCGTGGCAGACCTTGCAGCTAGCATAATCGACGCCGCGCCGCAGGTCCGCATCGTGGTCACGAGCCGCGAAGCTCTCAGGATCGAAGGCGAAAGCATCTACAAGCTCGACACCCTTGCCTGCGCACCGGACGATCCGGAAATTACAGCCGAAACCATTCTCTCCTATCCGGCTTCCCAATTGTTTGTCGAACGAACTGCCGCAAGCGGCGCCGCGTTGGCCATAACTGACGAGGACGCGCATATCATTGCAGCGATCTGCCGTAAGCTCGACGGTATGGCGCTCGCGCTGGAACTGGCCGCGCGACGGGTCGAGGCCTATGGCCTTTCCCAGACGGCTGCCCTACTCGATCAGCATCTTGCCCTCGCATGGGTGGGATCACGCAACGCGCCGCCTCGTCAGAAGACCCTGCAGGCGACACTCGACTGGAGCTACGGGCTGCTGCCGGAACTGGATCGCACCGTTCTTCGGAGACTGGCGATCTTCGTTGGCGATTTCACGCTTGATGCCGCCTGGGAAGTGATCGCGACACCTCCCCTTGATCGACCTGCGCTTTTTGGTGCCGTCGATAGTCTTGTTGCCAAGTCCCTGCTGAGCGCGAATTCCTTCGGCGCGATGATGCGCTATCGATTGCTCGATACCACGCGAGCCTACGCGCTCCATGGGCAGACCGAAGATGATCGCGCGGAACTGGCTGCAAGCCACGCCTCATACTACCGACGTTGGCTTGAGCAGTTTGGCCCAGATTGGCCAACGCTCTCCAGCGGACCCGAGCGACTACCCTATTTCCTTGGAATCAACAACGTCCGGGCTGCCTTGGAATGGGCGTTCGGCAACAACGGCAACGCCGACGTCGGCATCGGCCTGGCCGCTGCGGCGGTTCCTGTATTTCAGGCGATGTCGCTCTTTCCGGAATGCCAGCGCTGGTCCGAGCAGGCTCTTTCTGCAATGGACGATCGCCATCGGGGAAGCCGTGAGGAGATGCATCTTCAGGCCGGCCGCGGCATTTCCCGCATGTATCTTCACGGCGGCCGTGACACGCTCCCCGCCCTCACCAGGAGCCTCGAGATAGCAGAGGGACGAGGAGACGCGGTCGATCAGCTAAAGGTTCTCGGCCCATTGAACATGTTTCATCTCCGGACGGGAGATTTCAAATCGGCGCTCCAGTGCGCCTTTCGGTGTTCTTCCGTCGCTGAGGCAACCGGAGAGGCGTCCGCGATTTCGCTTGGGCACTTCTTCCTCGGCAATTCATTGCACTTCAGCGGCGAACTTAGCCGCGCCAGGGTCGAACTGGAGGCCGCGCTATCGAGCGACCCGCTCCCGGGCCGCGCGCCCGGAAGCTATGTCGGTTTCCAGGGTCGCGGGCTGGCAGGCGGAATACTCGCGAGAAACCTTTGGCTACAAGGCCTTCCTGACCAAGCTGAATTCAGGGCACGGCAAACGATCAAGGAAGCGGCTGAAGCGGACCATTCGTTGACGCTTTGCATCGCGCTGCTCGGTGGCATCGCGGTTTTTCTTTGGCGCGGCGACCTAGAGAGTGCGCAGCAGCACATTGATTGGCTCATATCCCGTGCGGGGCTGCACTCCCTGTCGCCATACGTATCGGTGGCGAGAGGCTTTGAGGGAGAAATCGCCATCCGGCGGGGCGACCCCAGCGCAGGTGTCCGTAGCCTCCGAAGCTGCGTCGAAAGACTGCATGGGGCGACCTATGAGGTCTTCACCACCATGCTGGAACTCTCGCTTATCAAAGGGCTGGCGTTGTCGGGCAAAGCCTACGAAGGGTTGGAACGGGTCGAGAAAGCCCTCCAATCGGTCGAAGCCAACGGAGACTTCTGCTACAGCCCTGAACTCTTGCGAATAAAGGGGAACCTTTTGCGATCGACTTCTCCTTCGGAGGAGGCGCGCAGATGCATTAGAGCGGCCATCGACGCAAGTCGAAAGATGGGCGCACGCGGGTGGGAATTGCGCGCTTCCTGCGATCTCGCCGCTCTTGAAACGGAATACGGGAAAAAAGAGGAAGCCGCGGCAATTCTTCAACCAATCGTTGTTGGGTTCGACGAGGGCCAGAACACGGAGGATCTGAAGGCAGCTGAAGATATAATGATGCGTACCGAATGCTAGGGACGGACCATACCAGTTCCTCCGTGGCCTCACCGCAAGGGCTGCGCCGGTCCACACTTACAGGCCCTACGGCTCCACAATCGTGAGCAAGGCGGCCGAGCCCCTCGACGAACCGACAGTGGTTTCATCAATCAACTCGCGAGCGGAACGGTGCGCGGCGGGCGTGCCCATCATTCAAAAATGCTGATGGTATCCATAAACTCTATTCGTTTGATTGATGGGAGCAGAACACCCATATTCCATACATCAAACAAGCGTCATCCGACGATGAAAGGAAACGGAAATGACGACGATTACCTTCAGGCACACCAAGACGCCTTCAACCGAAGCCCATTTGCATATTGCCGACTACGCCCGTAAGCTGGTTCATGCATGGCACCAGTGGCAGGCTGCTCGCGAGATCGAATCCATGTCTTTCGATATGCGGAAGGACATTGGTTGGCCGTCGGCGGATGGCGCGGATGAGCGCAAGGTTATGTAATGAATCCGACATTCCTCCCCGTGTGAAAGCGGCGCCTTGCTTTCGAGCAGCGCCGCTTTCTCCGTTTTTAGGGCCACCCAATTAAATCTTGAATTTCATACACATATTTTTGCTGAAGCCGGCTTTTGTGAACTTTTGAAGACGGCAATCGTCATTTGATCATCGTCAATTTCAGCAATGTCGCAAATTTGCTCTTTGCGGCCGCATTTATCCATGAGAATGTCGCTTTCAGGATATCGAAACGACGTATTCCAAGCAACGAATAGTGCATTCGCACCTCCAGCACGGATTTGTCTCATGAACAAGATGTCGCATAAGCAACGCTCTCTCGTCTTCTTCATGGTTCCGCAGTTTACGATGCTGCCGTTTTCGGCGGCAATCGATACGCTGCGCATCGCCAACCGCATGCTCGGCTACCAGGCCTACACGTGGCGACTGACCTCGGTTGACGGCCAGAAGGTCTATTCTTCCTGCGGCATCGGCGTCGAGGCAAACACGTCGCTTTCTGACGAGCGCCGCAACCTCGGTGGCGAGCATCGCCCGAACATGGTGCTGGTCTGTTCCGGCATCGACGTCGAGGACTTCAACAACAAGTCCGTCAGTGCCTGGCTGCGCGAATCCTACAATCGCGGCGTCGCCGTCGGCAGCCTCTGTACGGGCGCACATATCCTCGCGCAGGCGGGCCTGCTGAATGGCAAGCGCTGTGCGATCCACTGGGAAAACCTGCCGGGTTTTTCGGAAGCCTTTCCGCAGGCCGAGGTCTATGCCGATCTCTATGAGGTCGACAGCAACCTTTATACCTGTGCCGGCGGCACCGCGTCGCTCGACATGATGCTGAACCTGATCGGCCAGGACTTCGGCGAAACACTTGTCAACCGGGTCTGCGAGCAGCACCTGACCGACCGCGTCCGCAGCCCGAACGATCGCCAGCGGCTGCCGCTCCGCGCGCGCCTCGGCGTCCAGAATGCCAAGGTTCTTTCGATCATCGAATTGATGGAGGGCAATCTCTCGGAGCCGCTATCGCTGCTTGAGATCGCGGATGGCGTCGACCTGTCACGCCGCCAGATCGAACGGTTATTCCGCCAGGAAATGGGGCGTTCTCCCGCCCGCTACTATCTGGAAATACGGCTAGATCGCGCCCGCCATCTGCTGGTACAGTCCTCTATGCCGGTCGTCGAAGTCGCCGTCGCCTGCGGCTTCGTTTCGGCCTCGCACTTCTCCAAGTGTTATCGCGAACTCTACCACCGTTCGCCGCAGCAGGAGCGCGCAGAGCGCAAGATGACGATGGCAACGGCGCGCCAAGCCATCGCAGCCTAAATGACGCCGGGGCGGCTATTGAGCCGCCTCCTCCGTCATCCGCGCGTCGGAATAGACCTGATTGCGCCCTTTGTGCTTGGCCATATACAGAAACTGGTCGGCGGCATTGAGATAGTTGTCGAAGGTTTCGTAGTCGGAAACTTCGGCAACGCCGATCGACACGGTGACGGAAAGTTCCTCGTCGTCCGCCATCACCTTCAGGCGTGAGATATCCGACCGGATCTCGTCACACAGTTTGCTCGCGGCGCTCGAATCCATCATCGGAAACAGGATCGCAAACTCCTCGCCGCCAAGGCGTGAAAGAAGGTTGTCGCTTCCCTCGAAGATTGTCGCCAGTCGATCCGCGACCGCCTTCAGCACCTCGTCTCCGATCTCATGTCCATAGGTGTCGTTCAGCCGCTTGAAATGATCGATATCGAGAATCGCCACCGCGGCCGCAGCCTTGTGACGCAGGCAATCATTCACCAGCTTCGGTCCGAGGTCGTAGAAATAGCGTCTGTTATAGAGGCCCGTGAGATAGTCGCAGGCCGCGGCCGCCCGAAGTTGCTTCAGCTGCGCCAAGGTCTCGACGTTGTTAGCGATACGGCACTGCAGTTCTTCGGCCACGAACGGCCTGTAGAGAAAATCGGATGCGCCGGCCTTCAAGAAACTCGCAGAAAGCATGCGGTCGCTCGAGGATGAAACACCAATGATCCGCAACCTGTCTGAGCCATAGTGCCGACGTATCCGCCGGGTCAACTCGTAACCGCTCATATCGGGCATATGGTGATCGGTGATGACGACCTCGATGTCGTCGTAGGCCTCCAGCGCGGCGAAAGCCTCGAGCCCGGAAACCGCTTCGATAACCATGTATTGCTGTGCTTCCAGCAATCCGACAAGGATCTGGCGTGCGGAAGCCACATCATCGACCACGAGGATCCGTGTCTTCCTGTTCGACAATACACGTCTGGCGCTGGCGACCACGTTGTCGAGCGCGAACTCGTTGTCCTTCAGTACATAGTCGACAACACGGCGCTCCATGATGCGGTTGCGCGTATCAAGATCGAAGGTGGCGGTGAAGACGATGGTTGGCACACCTGCCTCGATGGTGCAGTCGAGCGCCTCGCCATAAGGCGCATCCGGCAGATTGAGGTCGACGATCGCCATCATATAGTCGTTCGGCGACTGGGCGATGGTCTCGTTCAGTATCCTTAGAGAGGAGCACGGTTTGACGTTCAAACCAAGTTCCGCATGAAGCCGATGGCACAAGACCGCGGAAAACATCCGGGAATCCTCAACCAGAAGTACCCACTGGCCACCAAAGCGTGGCCCGGATCCATCCCGATGGAGATCCTCCCGGAAAGCCATTCACCCTTATCCCCCAGAAAGTCGCCGCGGTTCGAATCGACCATCTTTTCGACTTTTGTGAAGATAACTCACAGAAACACGCGTGAGAAGATATCGAGACTTGGCAACACTTGAAATTGCAAAAATCTCAATCTCAGAAGGGTGAGCGGGCCTCCGCCTAACATCGCCGGGCGGAGGCCGTTTGTCAGGCAACGGCCCGTTCCTTACGCATCGACTGGATCTGCAACAGTGTGTCAAGGTTCTGGTTGACGCGGCAGTAGAACTCTTCGTCGATGAACGGCCGCAGCATGAAGTCATTGCCGCCCGCCTTGAGGAACCGTGCGGACAGCAACCGGTTCGACGATGACGATACGCCGATGATGCGCAACTCATGCGAACCAATGCTGGCGCGGATGCGCCGGGTGAGCTCGAACCCATCAATGTCGGGCATGTTGTAATCGGTGATCATCAAGCCGATGTCGCGGTTTGTCTTGAGGATCTCGAGCGCCTTGGCGCCGCTATCAGCCGTGCTCACACGGAAATTGTAGCGCTT
The DNA here is from genome assembly GCF_024808055.1 of Rhizobium sp. BK176. NCBI lineage: Bacteria > Pseudomonadati > Pseudomonadota > Alphaproteobacteria > Hyphomicrobiales > Rhizobiaceae > Rhizobium > Rhizobium sp. BK176. The sequence continues at coordinate 122,507 of NZ_JANUBV010000013.1, forward strand.
GAGGCGGCTCGACAGCAGAGCGCGAGCCGTCGGGCTGTCATCGACAATCAGGACGTGGTGACGGTGATTGGTGAGGAAACGGCAGATCGATTCTGCAAGCAGATCAACGGCGAAGACATTGTCCTTGAGAATGTAATCGACGATGTCCTTAGCCATCAGCTTGTCGCGCATACCCTCCTGGAAGGTGCCGGTGAAGACGATGGTCGGGATGCTGAGATCGATCAGGTATTCCAGCGCCTCGCCATTTTCGGCGCCCGGCAGATTGATGTTGGAAATGGCAAGCGTGATCGGGTCCGTGGATTTGTCATAGGACAGTTGCAGCTCTTCGAAACTCCGGCAGATTTCCACGTCGATATCGAAGAGCTCTTTCAGCCGTTTGCCGATCATCGACGTAAATACGTTGGAATCCTCCGCCAGAATAATGCGCGCATCAGCAAACATGCCTCCGGAATATTGCATTCCCGAAATACCCAAAAACGCCATTTCCAAACCTTTTGATGAAACTCCTGTCCCCGGCTGAAATCGGTACAACACCCGGTTTGAATAAGTATTAATCGGCCATCGCCACTGACCAACAAAAAGGCGACCACAAGGGCCGCCTTGGCATTCTTCAAAACATGCTTAAAAGACTATGCGCGCAGCCGCATTGTCAGGATCGAACTGGCTCTCGCCGACAAGGGTGGCGTTGTACGTCGTTCCGAGAATCTTGATCCTCAGCCTTGTGCCTTCCTTGGCATAGTCGGGCCGCAGCATCGCCAAGGCCAGCGATCGATTGGTACTTGTGGACCTGGCCGACATGCAAATAGGCAAGCCGCAAGAGGCCTTTGGCCGAAAATCCGTGAACAGAAATGGCAGTCAGAGTGTCGCGTCATTCACTTTACGACGGCCGAACCCTTGATGATGTCGATCGTTTCACCGCCGCTGAGACCAATCCGATCGCCATCAGGCGCAGTGATGAAGCAGCCCGCCGGGCAGAACGTTTGCGACGCGCCGGGATCGAGCACAAGCTGCATCTTGTTGCCGCCCTCGGTAAGGACGATCACAACAGCGGCGCTGTCGGTGTTGGTGATGGAAGCTGCGTAAGTTTGGCCTGCGGCCATGAGTGACAGAAACAGTACGACGGCAAATTTTGCCATGCAGTGCGGCGCGGATGAAGCGCCCTCCCTTGGAGCGTCTCGGCGCTGCTGCCCCCAGCAACGAAAACCCGATTGCCGACGTTATATAGCGACCGCTCTGAACGATCGCTGAACAACGCCTTTACCCCTTGAGATTGCCATCTGCCGATTTGCCGCGCAACCGGCGCACCGTACCGGCTTCTTCGTCCACTTCACTCGCCTCGGAGGCGTCTTCGATCTTCGCTGGTGGTTTGCCGGCGGCAGTTGCCGTTCCGACGTGGTCCGCCTGACGATGGAACACGACATCGCTCTGCGGGAGGGGAATTTCGACGCCCTCCTCCCGGAACCTCTTGAGGATCGCGATACGCAGATCATTCCTGACCTTCAGGCCGTCACCCATGTCCGCAAGCATGAAACGAAGCTCGAAGTCCAGCGAATACGGCCCGAACCGCAGGAACTCCACGTGTGGCTCAGGATTGCGGAGCACCACGGGTACGGCGTTGACGAGTTCCAACAGAATATCCATCACCTTTTGCGGGTCGGACTCGTAGCTTACCGAAACCGGAATTTCGGACCGCCCCATCTTGTTGCGGTGCGTCCAGTTGCCGACAGATGCGTTGATCAATTCGGAATTCGGCACGATGATCGACTGCTTGCGGAACGTCTCGATCTCAGTCGCGCGCACGGAAATCCGCTTCACGATGCCTTCGGCGGTGCCGGAGACTACGTGGTCGCCCACCTTGAACGGCCGCTCGACAAGCAGGATCAGGCCGGACACGAAGTTCGACACGATGTTCTGGAGACCGAAACCGATACCAACCGAAAGCGCGGAGGCAACGAGCGCGAAGCTCGAGAGGTCAATGCCCGCTGCTGAAACGCCGACAATCGCCGCAAGGCCGACGCCGAGATAACCGATGCCCGTCTTGACCGAATTCCGAACGCCGAGATCGACATGGCTGCGGGCCATGACGTTGCCGTCAAGCCAGCGCTGGATCCAACGGGTCAGCAGGTAACCGCCGGCAAAGAGCAGGATACCGGTCATGATGCCGACCAGCGAAATACTGATACCGCCCAGCCGGACCTCCGTAAGAAGGCGATAGGCGATGAGCTGGAGGTCCTGGATATGGAAGCCCCACAGCAGCAGCACCAGCGGAATGCCGACCATCAGCGCAATCGCCGAGATGCACATCCCGACCAACAATCCCGCTTGGTCGATGGCGACCGGGCCGAGTTTGAAGCGTCGCTGAAGGAAGCGGCCAAACGACGTCTCGCCGAAGGTCTCGCTGCGAGAAATGGCCTTCCCCGACAAAAGACCGATATAGGTCGTAACGATGATCGCGCCGGTGATGATCAACTGGGTGGCAACGAAGCGGGCAAGCCCGACGTAGCCGGTCAAAGCTGTTATGATCAAACCTGCACCAAGCACGCGCAAGATGATCGCCATGCCGCGTGGCCAATGCCGTCCCGGCGCGTCCGGATCACCGTTTCGCGCCAGCATTGGACGACCGAAAGAGGCTGCGATCAGGATGAGGCCGATGATCAGGGCCGCGATCAGACTCTTGACGACGGTCAGGACCAGTGGAGATCCGAGCTCCTCGCTGATGCTGCCGAGGAGATAATCGAGCGCGTTGACGACGGCCATCGCAAGCAGGCAAGCGCCAATCGAGCTCGCGCCGCGGTTGGAAAGCTTGACAAGGCGCCAATGCGGCTCCTTGGGCGCGAACACTGCATTGGTGAAGCGCCTGACGAAATAGATCAGCCCTATCGACCCGAAGAGAGCGCCGATGATGGGCGCGATATCAGGCCTCAAAACGTTGAAACTGTTGAGGAAGAAGTAGGACGTGACCAGCAGGGCGGCGAGCGCGAGCGTCCTGATGAGCGTCGACCAGAAAGCAATGGAGAGACGGTTTATGTAGGAAGGTTGCTCGTCCGTCTCCTTGCGCTGCAGGTAGCGGCCGAAGACTCGATAGCCGCCGGATAGAAGCACAAGGGCTGTCGCCAGGGACATGAAGATGGCGGCAAAGAAGGCGAAAGCCTTGAACTTCAAGACGAAGCCGAGCCAGCTGCTCAGGGCCTGGATGAACTCCGAGCCTTCCTGAACGAAGGCGCGTCCCGCATCGTCGAGGACAGAAAACGAAATGTCCGTGCGCCGTAGCAGAGTAGCGGCGAAGAGCTGACGGCGGGTCTCGGCAATGCGGTTGCCAAGCTTGCCAATGGCGGCAGAAAGGGTTTCGGCATCGCCGGTGACGGCGTTGATCTGCGCACGCTCCGAGGTCAAGGCGTTACGCTCGGTCGTGACGATCTCAGCCTCTGCCGGTTGACCTTCCTTCGGCGGATCGCCCAGTTCGGCGAGGCGGTTCTTGATCTGGTCGAGCCGTGGCCTCAGGCCGACGGAAACGTTGAGGACCGTGCGTCCGAGTTCATCGGTCTTTCCGGCAAAAGCCACCAGCGCGTCGTCATCGTCGCTCTTCTGTTTGACACCGTCCTCCAGCGAGGCGAGATCCTGCTTTGCCTTCTCGATCGCCTTCGCGGCCTGCTCGACTGGGCTGTCGACGACAGACGGCTGCTCAGTCGCTTGCGTCGGCTGCGCGGCCTGCGGTGCAGCCGTCTGGGCGCCCGCAAGGTTCGCGCCGACTACCGCCAGCGTTGCGACAAGGAGAATGCGAAGCAAGAATTGTGTCGGCCGCAAAATGTCCCCGCTCGGGTTTGCTGGATCAAATTGAAATCCAGCTTTTCATAAGAAAGAAAGGCGACAGAAAGGCGACGCGATCAGAAGCCTGCGCCCGGCTGCGCCAGATACTCCAGTTCTGCCGCACTCGACTGCCGCCCGACGATGGCGTTCCGGTGCGGAAACCGCCCGTAGGCTGCAATCACGTCCCGGTGGCGAAGCGCATAGTCGATATATTCCTCATCGCCAAGCGCCCTGAACAACGCGACCGCGCGCTCCTGTTCTTCCAGATCTTCACAATGCTCGAAAGGCATGTAGAAGAACGTCCTGCACTCCGGGCTGACCTGCATATCGGCGCCAACTTCCAGTGCGAGCTTTGCCTCGCGCAGTGCAAGCCCGTCGGTCGCGAAGGCGAACGGTGTCGCACGATAAATATTGCGCGGAAACTGGTCGAGTACGATGACGGCGGCAAGCCTGCTGTTTGGCGTCGCACGCCATTCCTCGGTCACGCCACGAGAGAGTGCGAGATGGGTGTCGCGGAAACGGTGGCGGATATCCCGATCAAGCTCCGTTGTCGTGGCGAACCATTGGTCTCGCCCGCACTCCTCGAACCAGAAGTCGAAGACCTCCTGCGGCGTACAGACATATCCGAGCTCCATATTTCCTCCCGACGAACACCGACCGATTGCAAGGCACAAGCTATTTCGTGCCGATCTTGTGACCCGACACTTCGGCGCCGGCATCCGGCGCCAGTTGCAAGAAGCGCAGAGACGATATGATGCCGATCGTACCGACGACAAGAAACGCCCAGCGAAAATCGACCAGCCCCGGCCCCTCGACACCGCGCAAAGAGACGGAGACGTTGAGCGCCGCTGCCGCGATCGCGACGCCAAGCAGCATGGCAACCTGCTGCAACATGCTCGACAGCGTGGACGCCGAACTGCGTTGCGCGGGATTGATATCGGCAAAGGCTAGAGTATTCAGCGCCGTAAATTCCATCGACCGCGAGAGGCCGGCAATCATCAGCAATGCATAGATGATGAGGCGTGGTGTCGCCGGAACGAGAAAGCCGCAGGCCGCAATCGACAGAGCGGCAATCAAGCCATTGCCGAAGAGCACCGTGCGAAACCCAAGCTTCGCGAGCAGCGGCGTCGTTACGGCTTTCATGCCGAGATTTCCGAGAAAGTAGACCAGCAGGTAGGCGCCAGCCTCGATTGAACTCAATCCAAAGCCGAGCTGGAAGAGCAGCGGCAGGAGAAACGGCGTCGCATTGATCGCGACGCGGCTTGCCGTCCCGGCTGAAAGCGTCGCTATCGCATAGGTCTGTACCTTGAAAGCGGAGAGCTCCAGGAGCGGATTGGTAACCCGTAGGAAGTGTCGTGTCGCCATGACCGACAGCACGATGCCCGCCGCGAGCATCAAAAGGATCGGAAGCACGCCGCCATCCCATTTCACGGAGAGTTCCAGCGCTGCGAGCAGAAAGGTCAGCCCGCCTGCGCTGAGGATAAACCCCAGCACATCCAGCCGGCCGGCATCCTCTTCGCGTTGCTCCGGCACGAAACGAAGAACCAGCGCCATGCCGAGAACGCCGATCGGCAGGTTGATGAGGAAATTCCAGTGCCAGCTGGCATATGTCGTGATGAAGCTGCCGAGCAGCGGCCCGATAACCGGAGCTGTCAGCGCCGGCCAGGTAATGAGTGCGATCGCCTGAACGAGCTCCGACTTTCGAGCATTCTTCAGGACGATGATCCGTCCGACCGGCGTCATCAACGCGCTGCCCGCGCCTTGGACGGCACGCGCGACGACGAACTCGCCCAGACCACTGGCCAAACCGCAGAACAGCGAGGCAATGGTGAAGACGGCAATCGACGCCAGGAAGATGCGCCTTGCGCCGTATCGGTCCCCAAGCCATCCCGAAAGCGGAATGAAGGCCGCCATCGTCAGCATGTAGACCGTAATGCCAATACTCATCGATACCGGCTGAACGCCGAAACTCGCAGCCATCTGCGGCAGTGACGTCGTGACTATCGTGCCATCGAGAATCTGCATGAAAAACGAAACGGCGACGACCAGCGCAACGATTTTCGCCTTGCGGATACTCTCCACATCGTCCTTCTCTGTCGTCTGCATAGTTGTCATTGATCTGCCGATGTGGAACCTGAACATCCGGACGGAGCGCGGGAGGCGGCGTCCGACACGTGCCGAACGGCACTTCTGCTAGATAGGCCGATCGGCGCAGCACGGAAAGAGAAAATCCTGAAATCTCAAAGGATTTTGCTCTCCGGAGCCCATCCGAGCACGCCGCAAGCAACACGCTGCGCGCGAAATTTCGAAACAGAAACAATTTGACAGCTATTGCTTCTGCAGCCACCGTAGCGAAACAACGGGGGCAGCCTGGCGCCGTATTATCTTCACCCGATTGGGGCACAAGTCGATGAACGAAACGCTGCTTGTTCTCAACACCGGCTCGTCGAGCCTGAAGTTCCAGATCTTCGAGGAACGGGATCTCACCGTGCTGATGAGCGGCAAGGTCACCGGCATCGGCGACACGCCCGAAATGCGCGCCAAACTGCCCAACGGGCGGGAGACGAAAAACTCCTTGCCCGCGGACACCGATCACAACACAGCCCTAAGCGCCGTGATGAACCTTATCCGCGACCATGATCATGCCTGGCGGACGGCCGCAGTTGTTCATCGCGTCGTTCACGGTGGGCAAGATTTCGCAGAACCCGTTATCGTCACCCCGGAGGTGATGCGCCGCCTAGAAGCACTCATCCCGTTGGCGCCGCTTCACCAACCACACAATCTCGCCGGCATCACCGCTTCGGCCCGATTGGGGAGCGGCGCGCCGGATATTGCCTGCTTCGACACCGCCTTTCACGCGGGGCACGACAAATTGGCAAGTAGCTTCGCGCTGCCACAGGATATGCGCGACAAGGGCATTCGCCGCTACGGCTTCCACGGGCTTTCGTATGAATGGATCTCGCAGGTGCTGGCTAGAGACCATCCGGGTCTGCATGCGGGTCGAGTTGTCATCGGACACCTCGGCAACGGCGCCAGCCTCTGTGCGCTAAAGGCAGGCGTCAGCGTCGATACGACAATGAGCATGACCGCGCTCGACGGCATTCCGATGGGGACGCGAAGCGGGGCAATGGACCCCGGCGCCATCCTCTATATGCTTCACGACCTGAATCTTGGCGTCGAAACCGTCCAGGACATCCTCTATGAACGCTCCGGCCTGAAAGGATTGTCCGGCCTCACCAACGACGTCGAAGCGCTGCTTCAAAGCGAGGATCCGCAGGCGACGTTCGCACTCGAATACTTTGCGCTGAAAGCTGCCCAATACGCAGCCATGATGGCCGTCTCCATGGGAGGGATCGACGCGGTCGTCTTCACGGGTGGGATTGGCGAGCACGCCGCTTCCGTTCGCGAAGCGATCCTTGCAAGGCTGCGCTTCCTCGGTGATTTCAAGGTACTGGTGATCCCGACGAACGAGGAACGCGTGATGGCGACGCACGCGAAAAAGCTGCTCCGCTCCGCAGCCTGAGGACGTCAGATCAGGTTAGGTTCAGCTTGTCGATGAAGCCATCGACACCCTTGACGTTCTCAACCAGCACCCGGATCGCACGACGTTCCAGCTCGCTGGATACAGTTCCTTCCAGGATGGCTCTGGAATCCTGAACCGATACCTTGATCGCATCTGTCTCGAGACCGAGATCGCCCTGCAATCGAGCGCGAATGGCACGCGCAAGTGCATCGTCACCACTTGCCGTTCTCTCTTTCGGCGCTGCAACGATGGCCTTGAGAAGATCGACGCGACTGACGATGCCAAGGAGCCGCTTGTCGCTGACGACGGGAACACGCTTGATCTTGTGCTGGAACATCAGTTCAGCAATGGCAGCGGCCGGCGCATCCGGTGCAACGCTGATGACGCTTGCGGACATGACATCGGATACGCGCCAACTGCGGCTACGAATATAGTCGTCGAAATCGACGAGCGATGCGTTATCGGAGTTGCCGGCCGATCGACCGCCACCAAACTCGATCCGCCGCATCAGGTCGCCCTCCGTCAGGAGGCCACACAGGTTGCCATCATTGTCGATGACGGGCAGGCCACTGATGTCCTTGGCCACCATGAGGTCGATTGCCTGATGCACGCTGCTGTCGGCGCTGATCGTCGTGATGTCAGTGTTCATGATGTCTTGAGCAAACATGTCAATCCCATTGCGCTCTGGAGGAAGTCGAATGGTGCCGGCGCGCGGCCTCGCTTTGCTAGAGGCACGCCTGATGCTGCGAATATTGCGCAATTCCACGCGGCTGTCGATCAATGATCGCGAACCTAATTTCAACCTGAGAGATTAGTTTCCTAAGACGCTTTTGACTCGGCAATCCGACAGGATCATCCGACGACTCTCGGCATCCGGTTCCCGCCGGTCGCTGATGTGCTCCTTGTCGCTGTGCTCCTTCAGGCGAGGTTTCAGGTCATCCCAGTATGTTTCTGATGGCTCGCATGAAAACGCCCGAACCAGTGGCAATCAATTCATCGGGAAAATCGTAATCCGGGTTGTGTAGGCGCGGATGAGCTTCGCCGGCGCCGAGAAAGAACATCGCGGCCGGTGCCACGGTTCGGAACAGACCGAAATCTTCGGATGCCTTCATCGGCAACATACTGCTTGTTGCGTCATGGCTCACGCCCTCGTCATCCAGCGCTCGCCGCAACTCCGCCACCGCTTCGGCAGAGTTGTAGCATTGATGGAACACGTCCTCGTAGCTGATCTCCACCTGCAGGTGTCCAGTATCTGCCTCAGTCCGAACCAGTTCCTCCGCGCGTGAAACCAGGGCGGCCATGGCTTCATCGGTCAATGTCCGTAGGGTTGCCCAGATCTGCGCCTCTCCAGGACTGATGCCAAAGGCCGGTTCACCGAGACGCGCATGCGTGACCGTAACCAGCGAGTAATCCGGCCCCAGCGGACCATTGTTGCCGAGCGACGTCAAATCACCGAGCAAGCGCGCCATCGCGAAAGTCGGTGCGATGCCCTGCTCCGGATAGGAAGCGTGCGACGTCTTGCCTTTCAAAGCGATCTTCATTCCGCGCGAGGCGCAGTTGACGGGCCCCTCCTTGAGAAGGACATGGCCAAGCCGAACACCTGGGAAATTATGAAGTGACAGCGATAGATCCGGCTTTAAGGCGGCAAACTTGGGATCCGCAAGCACGGCCGCTGCGCCCGCGCCGTTTTCTTCGGCCGGTTGGAACATCAGGATTGCGCGCCCGCGGGCTGGCCGCATCTGCCCCAACCCCTTCGCAACCGCCATAAGGATCGCCATGTGACCGTCATGACCGCAGAGGTGCCCCCGGCCGGGTATGGCAGAGCGATGCGCCGCGTCAGAGATTTCCTCGATCGGCAGGCCGTCCAGCTCCGCACGGATCAAGACGGTCGGGCCTGGCTTCGTTCCTTCGAAGACAGCTGCCAGGCCGTGTCCGCCGATGCCGGTAACGATGCCGTCGGGTCCAGTGAGTCCAAGTGCTTCTTCCACACGCAACGCCGTTTGTGCCTCTTTGCCGGATATCTCCGGATGACGGTGAAGCTCCCGCCGAAACGCCTTGATTACACTGAACTCTTCATCCGTCAGAAACATCGTCGAAAATCCTGGCAACACGTGAAGCGAGATGGAACGGCAACGAACCTAGCCTCTTCGACATCCATAGTCGACAGAACCGGCCGCGCGACACTGCATCCGCCTTTCCTCGCTTTCCCGCGTCTGTGCATTTGTATATGTAAAGTAGCATTCACAGGAGAAGTTGATGCAAGCAGACGACGCTGATCGGTACCGCGCACCGGCGCTGGATAAAGGGCTCGATATCCTTGAGCTTTTGGCGGGCGTCGAGCAAGGCCTGACCCAGGCAGAAATCGCCAAGCGTCTCGATCGCAGCCCCAACGAATTCTATCGAATGCTCGACCGGCTCGTCCGACGCGGCTACGTGACAAAGCTCGAGGGCGACCGATTCACCCTCACCCTCAAGCTATTCGGCCTGTCGCAGTTGCATGCGCCAACGCGTCGACTGGCGTCCTTCGCCACGCCGCTGATGCGCGAACTCGCGCAGCGGACAAAACAGGCGAACCACCTCGTCGTCTTTGATCGCGGCGCGGCAGTTGTGATCGCCCAACACGAGGCACCGGACTATTGGGGTATCTCGATCCGCGTCGGCTCGCATATGAGTCTTTTCGATACCGGTTCCGGCCACGTGCTTCTCGCCTTCAAAAGTAACGAGGAGCGCCAGATGATGATCGCGGAACACGCGCGCAGCCGCGACGAGGTGAAGCTCGAACCGGGTTTCTACCAGCATCTCGCCCTTATTCGCGAACGCGGCTACGAAATGATGGCCAGCGCCCAAACGGCAGGCGTACACAACCTATCGGCACCGATTCTTGGCCCGGATGGGCGCTGCATAGCGGCCCTCACCTGCCCCTATATCGCGCTGGTCAACGCGCCTGCTGCACCGGACATCAGCCAAACGATAACAATGGTGATGAAGACGGCCAGCGAGCTTTCGTTGCTCGCCGGCTCGGACGTCAAAACACCCGGCTGAGGACCAGAACTTATGTTTGGCTCGACGGTCCTGCTGAAGATGCTGTTTTTGAAGTTCATACTTCAACAACCCATTTCGGCACGCATGTTTAAGGCCGCTGTCAGCTAACGATCCCATTAGAAATCCTTGCGGCGCAAAAAAAGCGACGCCAAACGAACCCTCATGGTGACTGCGCACGCTGTCGCACAGCAGGCATGCAGTAGTGGAGACAGCGCGTGAACGTATTGTTGGTCGAGGACAACATCCTGTTGGGCGACGCGGTGCGTGATCACATCGCAGCCGACGGTCATTCAGTCGACTGGTGTCTCAATCTCGCGGAGGCGACGCAAGCCGCCGAAACGGGCAACTACGGCGTGATCCTGCTCGATCTGCGCCTGCCCGACGGCAACGGCCTAACGCTGTTGAAGGCCCTCCGGAGAAAGGCAAACTCCGTTCCTGTCATCATTCTCACCGCGCACGACCAGGCCTCTGACCAGATCGAGGGCCTCCGGAGCGGCGCGGACGATTTCCTGGTGAAGCCCTTCGGGCTCTCGGAGCTTTCCGAGCGCATGAAGGCGGCAAACTGCAAGCACTGAGACGTGAACTGGCCGCCTGAAGGAGCGGCCATCCGAGCGTGATTAGCTCAGCAGGCACTCCTGCCTACGCCACGTGGTCATTATCGGATGCTCGCGACCTTGTCCGTCCGCCGGCACGCGGCGAACACGTCCAGGTGTGGATCATAGATCTTGGTCGTCACGTCCATGAGCCCGAGCACGCTGTGGAAGAAGTTGTCGTGCGAACGGCCTTCGTCTGCTTGCTTGGCCATGCAACTCATATCGAAGCCGGCGGATTTCGCGAGATCGTCGCCGACCCATACGAGGAACGGCACATGGGTCTGCTGCGACGGCGCCACGATATAGGGCGCGCCATGGAGGTAGATCCCGTTCTCGCCAAGCGATTCCCCATGGTCCGAAAGGTAGATCGCCGCACCAGCAACTTTGTCGGAATGTTGCTTCAGCCTATCGATGACACTTGAAACCACGTGATCCGTGTAGAGGATCGTATTGTCGTAGGCATTGGTAATCTCTTGGGCCGTGCAGCTGCCAAAGTCGTTGGCCCTGCAGTCGGGAACGAAACGCCTATACTCGTCGGGATAACGAGCAAAGTAGGCCGGCCCGTGGCTACCGAGTTGGTGCAGGACCAATACACTGTCGCCCTTCACATGATCGAGCCAATCGTCGACCTGGTCGAGCAGGATACCATCGAGGCACTCACCGTCCTTGCAAAAGCGTGGGTCGGCGGACTTCGGCAGTGAGGTGTAGGCAACCCGGTCAGTAACGTGGTAGCTGCCGGTATCATTGTCCATCCAGGAGACGTCAACCTTTGCGTGGCTCAGCACGTCGAGCAGGTTCTCGGTCGCAAGGCTCTTCCGATGCGTATAGGCAGTGCGCGGATAGACGGAGAACATGCACGGGATGGAGACCGCCGTCGCCGTCCCGCAGCTGGTCGTATTCGGAAAATAGACGACATTCTGCTTTTCAAGTTCAGGATTCGTCTTGCGCTGGTAGCCGCCCAGCGAGAAATCGTCGGCGCGGGCCGTCTCGCCCGCGACTATGATTGTCACACGTGGCTTGTTGAGACCGGCTGTGTTGATCCTGTGTGCATCCGTACCAAGCGGCGCCGCGACGACCCGCGCATCCTCTTCCGACGAAACGGCATAGCGAATGGTGCTGGTAATCGGCAAAAATGGGTTCAGTCGATCGAGGATGTCCCGGTGCGCACGCCCGACCCCGGCAAAGGCCCTGTAATCGCCGAAGCCGACGACGGCGAAAACCGCCAGGCAGGCCAGGATCACGCCCGTATTATGAGCAAGCTTGGACAGCACCGGTCGATGCCGAATACGCACCCAGCTAATCACCAGCGACGGCAACACTCCGGCCAGCAGCATATGCAACGCAAACCGCACCGTTATCAGATGCCCCGCCTCCGCGCCCGTTGACACCGCAGCGTTGCGGATCATCTCCTTGTCGACGATCACACCGAACTGATCGGTAAACCAAGAACCGGCGGCGGCTGCGAGCACAAAAAAGATCAAGAAAGGTTTGGTGAGGTACTTGGCGGAGAAGGCAGTCACGATTGCCATGCAGACTGCAGAAATCCCGATGACAAAAAGTACAAACGACAGGTGATCAGTCGCGAAATCGCCGTAGGCCGTACTCCAAAACGAGCGGTTTGTCACAAAGAGCAGGTAGAGAGTGGTGGCAAAGCAAAGCGTCACGCTGCCGATTTCAGGTCGCCGGTCGATCAGGCGGACCTTGGTGGCATTCTCGTTCAATTGGTCGTCTCCGCGTCAAAATTTGGCGTCGACGAAACCAGGATTGGATCAGAAATAATTCATGGCTGTCGACAATATTCGCCAGCCATGGCCGGATTTTCTGACAGCCACCTGAAGACTTCATGGCGAGGCGGTGCCCACAATGAAGGCGCATAACTACAATTCAGGCCAGCGGACTGCCATATTGCGCGCCCGACAGCGTACGAGACACAGCGTTGCGCCAGCCCGCGATTTTCGTCTGCCTCTCTGTCTCTTGCATCGACGGCTGGAATCGGCGGTTGCAAGCCCAGGCCTTTCCAAATTGCTCCTGATCCGGCCAGACCGCGGCTCTGGAACCGGCGAGCCAGGCGGCGCCCAGCGCCGTTGTCTCGACAACGGCGGACCGGTCCACCAGATTGCCGACAACATCGGCAACACGCTGCATCGTCCAGTCGGAACTTGCCATGCCGCCATCGACCCGCAAGACCGTCTCGATGTGATGGCCGCCCCAATCTTTCCGCATCGCGATCAGGAGATCGAGCGTCTGGTAGGCGACGGATTCGAGCACCGCATGCGTCAGTTCCGCCGGGCCGCTGTTTCGGGTCAAACCAAAAATCGCGCCACGCGCCTCCGGATCCCAATACGGTGCGCCGAGCCCCGTAAAGGCCGGCACGACATAGACCTGCTGGCTTGGGTCCGAGCGCGTCGCCAGTGCACCACTCTCCGAGGCGTGCGAAATAAGACCAAGGCCGTCGCGCAGCCATTGCACCGCTGCGCCAGCGATAAAAATCGAGCCTTCCAGCGCATAGGTCGTCTTGCCGGCAAGCCGGTAAGCGACCGTCGTAATCATCCTGTTGCTGGAGGCCACGCAGTCTTGGCCGGTATTGAGGAGAGCAAAGCAACCGGTGCCATAAGTTGATTTCATCATGCCGGGCTTGAAGCAGGCATTGCCGATGGTCGCCGCCTGCTGGTCACCGGCGACCCCAAGGATCCGAATGGACGCTCCGAAGATCTCGCGATCGGTGACGCCGAAATCGTCGGCACAATCCTTGACCTCCGGAAGCATCGATGCCGGGATCCGGAGAAGGCCGAGAAGCTCCTCGTCCCACCGACCCTCGGTGATATTGAAAAGCAGCGTTCGGGACGCGTTGGTGGCATCGGTCGCATGAACCCGCCCGCTGGTTAGATTGAAGATCAGCCAGCTATCGACGGTGCCAAAGCACACTTCGCCGGCTTCGGCGCGGTCCCGCAGTCCTTCGACGTTGTCGAGCAGCCAGCGCAGCTTCGTCCCGGAAAAATAGGGGTCAAGCAGCAGGCCGGTCTTCGCGTTGAAAAGCTTCTCGTAGCCGTCAGCCTTGAGACTGTCGCAGACTTCAGCCGTGCGCCGGTCCTGCCATACAATGGCCTTGTAGAGCGCCCTACCCGACCTGCGTTCCCAGACGACAGTCGTCTCGCGTTGGTTGGTAATCCCGATCGCAGCGATATCGGTGACCGGAACATTGGCACTTCCCAAAGCTTGCCGGGCCGTATTGACTACCGTGGTCCAAATTTCGTCCGGGTCGTGTTCGACCCAGCCCGGTTGAGGATAGGATTGCTTGATCTCCTCCTGTGCTGACGAGATCATCTTCATCCCGGCGTCGAAGACGATCGCGCGCGAGGACGTCGTGCCTTGGTCGATCGCGAGAATATGGCCGCTCATGCTCTTCTCCGGCGCAATAGTTCGCCTTGCCGCCGCAAACGCGCCAGCCTAATAGGTCGTTTTCTTATCGTGGTGGGTGCCGACGGCGGCTCAGCGCCGTCGGCATTGCTATTGGCCGGGCCTCGTACCCGACCGAGCGCTGATCAGTTCGACTGCCAGCTCTTGACCAGTTCGTCGTAGTTGACGGTAACCGGCTTTTCCTTCTCGTTCTCGATCTTCAGCTGGGGAGCGAGGTTGCCCTTGGCGACCGCATCCTTGTTCCAGTATTCGAGATCGTGCTCTTCAGCGAGCTTCGGACCGATATCGCCCTGCACCTTGGCACGCTCCAGGCGCTGCAGGACCTTTTCCTGCTCGGCGCAAAGCGAATCCATGGCTTCCTGCGCGGTCTTGGCACCGGAGGATGCATCGCCGACGGCCTGCCACCAAAGCTGTGCCAGCTTCGGATAGTCAGGAACGTTGGTGCCGGTCGGCGACCACTGGACGCGGGCCGGCGAGCGATAGAACTCGATCAGACCGCCGAGCTTCGGAGCGCGCTCCGTGAAGCTCTTGTCGCGAATGGTGGATTCGCGGATGAAGGTGAGACCGACATGGCTCTTCTTCACGTCGACCGTCTTCGAGGTGACGAACTGCGCATAGAGCCATGCGGCCTTGGCACGGTCGTCAGGCGTCGACTTCATCAGCGTCCAGGAACCGACGTCCTGATAGCCGAGCTTCATGCCGTCCTTCCAGTAGACCCCGTGCGGGCTCGGAGCCATGCGCCACTTTGGCGTGCCGTCCTCGTTGACGACGGGCAGGCCCGGCTTGACGGCATCAGCCGTAAAGGCGGTGTACCAGAAGATCTGCTGAGCCACTTCGCCCTGCGCCGGCACGGGGCCGGATTCGGAGAAGTTCATGCCCTGCGCTGCCGGCGGTGCATAGGCCTTCAACCAATCCAGGTACTTCTGGATCGAATAGACGGCAGCCGGGCCGTTCGTGTCGCCGCCGCGCGCGACGCACGAACCGACCGGACGCGAGTTCTCATCAACCTTGATGCCCCACTCATCGACCGGAAGGCCGTTCGGAAGACCCTTGTCGCCGTTGCCGGCCATCGAGAGCCAGGCGTCGGTGAAGCGCCATCCGAGCGACGGGTCCTTCTTGCCGTAGTCCATGTGGCCGAAGACCTTCTTGCCGTTCACTTCACGGCCGGTGAAGAACTCGGCGATATCTTCATAGGCAGACCAGTTGACCGGAACGCCGAGATCGTACCCGTACTTCGCCTTGAAGTCGGCCTTGTTCTTCTCGTCGTTGAACCAGTCGTACCGGAACCAGTAGAGGTTCGCGAACTGCTGGTCAGGAAGCTGATAGAGCTTCTTGTCCGGCGCGGTCGTGAACTTGGTGCCGATGAAGTCGTTGATGTCGAGTCCCGGGTTGGTGACATCCTTGCCTTCGTTCGCCATCCAGTCGGTCAGCGAGCGGGCCTGCTGGTAGCGCCAATGCGTACCGATCAGGTCAGAGTCGTTGACATAGGCATCGTAGATGTTTTCGCCCGACTGCATCTGCGTCTGCAGCTTTTCGACGACGTCACCTTCGCCGATCAGGTCGTGCGTGACCTTGATGCCGGTGATTGCCGTGAAGGCTGGCGCAAGAACCTTCGATTCATACTCGTGCGTCGTCAGGGTTTCGGAAACGACCTTGATGTCCATGCCGGCGAAAGGCTTCCCGGCATCGATGAACCACTGCATTTCCTTTTCCTGGTCGGCGCGGGAAAGCGTCGAGAGATCGCCGACTTCCTTGTCCAGAAAAGTCTTTGCTTCATCCATGCCGGCATAGGCGGCGCCCGCCATGGCCAGCAAGATGCCTGCTGTTGTCGTTAGTAAGTGCCTTCGCATGATATCCTCCCAGGGTTGCGATTGCAGTCTTCACGTTTCAGGCGGCCAGTACCCCCGGCCATCTGTCTTTTCCTGCCGTCACACGTAGCGGAAGACGCCGATGGCGTAGACTACGGAGAGGGCAAGAGCCCACCACAGGTTGGGCCCGACGAGGCCCAGCCATGCGAGATGAATGAATGCTGCGCCAAGCAGCGATACGAAGAGCCGGTCGCCACGCGTGGTTTCGAACCGGAGGACGCCGACGCGTGGTGAACCCCCCGGCGCGAAATATTCCCAGATGCTCATGCCCACCAGCAGCGCGAGGATCGTCAGGAAAAACAATGCGGTCGGCAGCGTCCACGCCATCCAGGAAAAGTTCATGAGTGGTTCTCCCTTGTCAGACGCGACCGAGCGCGAAGCCCTTGGCGATGTAATTGCGGACGAAGTAGATGACGAGCGCGCCCGGAACGATGGTCAGCACGCCGGCCGCCGCCAGCACGCCCCAGTCCATGCCGGCAGCCGACACGGTACGCGTCATGATTGCCGAGATCGGCTTGGCCGCGGTCGTCGTCAGCGTACGTGCCAGAAGCAATTCAACCCACGAGAACATGAAGCAGAAGAAGGCGGCGACACCGATGCCCGATGCGATCAGCGGCATGAAGATCTTCACGAAGAAGCGCGGGAAGGAATAGCCGTCGATATAGGCGGTCTCGTCGATTTCCTTCGGCACGCCGGACATGAAGCCTTCGAGGATCCAGACCGCCAGCGGGACGTTGAACAGGCAGTGGGCAAGCGCGACCGCTATATGCGTGTCGATCAGGCCGAAGGCCGAGTAGAGCTGGAAGAACGGCAGCGCGAAGACCGCGGGCGGTGCCATCCGGTTCGTCAGCAGCCAGAAGAACAGGTGCTTGTCGCCGAGGAACCGGTAGCGCGAGAAGGCGTAGGCCGCCGGCAGCGCTGCCAGCACTGAGATCACCGTGTTCATCACCACGTAGATGATCGAATTGATGTAGCCGTTGTACCAGGACGGATCGGTGAAGATCACCATATAATTCCCGAGCGTCGGGTTCTTCGGCCAGAGCGAGAAGGCACCGGTGATCTCGGCATTCTCCTTGAAGCTCATGTTGACGAGCCAGTAGATCGGCAGCAGCAGGAAGATGATGTAGATCGTCGAAACGACCCAGGAGAAGTTGCCCGCAGGCTTGTATTTCATTGTCTGAGCCATGGTCCTCTCCTTTCTCAGGCGTTCGCGTCGCTGCTGGTCATGACGGTGTAGAAGATCCACGACAGCAGCAGGATGATCAGGAAGTAGATGATCGACATTGCCGCAGCGGGACCGAGGTCGAACTGGCCGACGGCCATCTTCACGAGGTCGATCGACAAGAAGGTCGTCGAGTTGCCGGGGCCGCCGCCGGTGACGACGAAGGGTTCGGTATAGATCATGAAACTGTCCATGAAGCGCAACAGCACGGCGATGAGAAGCACGCGGTTCATCTTCGGCAGCTGGATGTAGCGGAACACGGACCAGCGCGACGCACCGTCGATCTTCGCCGCCTGATAGTAGGCGTCAGGGATCGAGACCAGGCCAGCATAGCACAAGAGCACAACGAGGCTCGTCCAGTGCCAGACGTCCATAAGGATAACCGTGATCCAGGCATCGAGCGGATCGCGAACATAGTTATAGTCGAAACCCATCGCCTCGAGCGTATGGCCGAGCAGGCCGATGTCGACGCGACCGAAAACCTGCCAGATCGTACCGACCACGTTCCACGGAATGAGCAGCGGCAGCGCCATCAGCACGAGGCAGACGGGAACTCCGAGGCCCTTCTTCGGCATGTTGAGCGCGATGAAGATGCCAAGCGGGATTTCGAGCGCCAGGATGATCAGAGAGAAGATCAGGTTTCGCTGCAGTGCCGCCCAGAAGCGGTCGGAATGGAGCGTCTGCACGAACCAGTCGGTACCGGCCCAGAAGAACTCGTTGTTGCCGAACGTATCCTGTACCGAGTAGTTCACAACCGTCATCAGCGGGATGACGGCCGAGAAGGCGACCAGCACCAGGACCGGCAGAACCAGAAACCAAGCCTTGTTGTTCCAGGTCTTTTCCATGGTTCAGCCCTCCCTGCCGACGCGCCAGGAATTGGCGTAAATATTGATTGCAGCCGCATCGAAGGTCACCCGCGCATCCGCCGGGATTTCCGAGTCTTCCGTCACGACGATAGCGATGGGTTGCCCCGCAAAGGTCGCGCGCACGATCTTCTGTCGGCCGATATCTTCAACCCTGTTGACGGTCACCGACATTCCTTCGCGGCCAATATTGATGAACTCCGGACGGATGCCGAGCTCCGTCTTCGCACCGGCAGCTGTTTGCGGCGCATAGTCTAGCGACAGCGTTTCGTTACCGATGCGAACCGCATTGCCCTGCAATTGCACGGGCAGCACATTCATGCCCGGCGAGCCGATGAAATAGCCAACGAAGGTGTGGCTGGGACGCTCGAAAAGCTCCGCCGGCGTGCCGATCTGGACGATTTCGCCCTCGTACATGACGACGACCTTGTCGGCGAAGGTCAGCGCCTCCGTCTGGTCGTGCGTCACATAGACCATCGTGAAGCCGAACTGCTTGTGCAGTCGCTTCAACTGCGAACGCAGCACCCACTTCATATGCGGGTCAATAACCGTCAAAGGCTCGTCGAACAGGATCGCATTGACGTCGTTGCGTACCAGTCCACGGCCGAGCGAGATCTTCTGCTTCTGGTCGGCGGTCAAGCCCTGCGCCTTGCGCTTGGCCATCCCCCCGAGGTCGATCATCTCGAGAATCTCACGTACGCGGCGATCGACTTCCGGCTCGGCAACACCACGGTTGCGCAGCGGAAAGGCCAGATTGTCGTAAACGGTCATCGTGTCGTAGATGACAGGGAACTGGAACACCTGCGCGATATTGCGCGCCTGTGTTGAGAGGTTCGTCACATCGTTTCCATCGAACAGGATGCGGCCATGCGATGGCTGCAGCAGGCCGGAAATGATGTTGAGCAGCGTCGTCTTTCCGCAACCGGACGGTCCGAGGAGCGCGTAGGCGCCACCGTCCCGCCATTCGTGATCGACTTCGCGAAGTGCGTAATCTTTGTCCGACGTCGGGTTCGGTCCATAGGCGTGACGGATGTGGTCGAGCGTGATGCGTGCCATGTCCTTCTCCCTTACGCCTGAACGCCGCTTGCAATGGCATGGCCATCGGTGCCGAAGGCCATGACGTGACGTGTGTCGAGATAGATGTCGACCTCGGTATCCGGATCGATGTTGTGGATGCCGTGGGCGAGCATCACCCAGCGGATGCCATCGAAATCCAGATGCACGAAGCTTTCGGAACCGGTGATCTCCGAAACCTGCGTGCGAGCCTGCAACCTTGCCGCGGCTGACGTCTGCGGTGAAAGACCGAGGTGGTGCGGGTGGAAAGCAATGGTGACGGACCCGTCAGCCATTCCGGCCAGATGCGCAGGCACGGGCAGGATATCGACCTCCTTCCGCCGAAACACACTGCCAGCCTTGACGACATCGATGAAATTGAGCGGCGGATCGGCGAATGTTTTCGCGGTCACGAGATCGCGCGGGTTTCGATAGACGGAGATCGTCGGCCCGAACTGTGTCACACGTCCTTCGGAAAGCGTCGCCGTATTGCCGCCGAGCAGAAGCGCCTCGGAAGGTTCCGTCGTCGCGTAGACAAAGATGGCACCGGATTGCGCAAAGATACGCGGCAGTTCGGCCCGCAACTCCTCGCGAAGCTTGTAGTCAAGGTTAGCGAGCGGTTCGTCCATCAGAACCAGGCTGGCGTTCTTGACGAGAGCACGGGCAAGCGCCGTACGCTGCTGCTGGCCACCGGACAGATTAAGCGGCGTCCGGTCGAGATACGGCGTGAGACGCATCAGGTCGGCGGCTTTGCGCACCTCGCGATCGATCGTCGTCGTATCCTTGCCGGCAATGCGCATCGGCGAGGCGATGTTCTCGTAGACTGTCAGAGCCGGGTAGTTGATGAACTGCTGGTAGACCATCGCGACATTGCGCTTCTGCACCGGCATGCCGGTCACATCAACGCCATCGAAATGGACCGAACCGCTGGTCGGTCGGTCGAGCCCGGCCATCAGTCGCATCAGCGACGTCTTGCCGGACAGCGTCGGTCCCAGCAGCACATTCAACGTGCCTTTTTCAAACGTAAGATCGGTCGCGTGGATATGATATTCCCCACCCACCATCTTCGCGGCGTTCCGCAACTCAAGCATTCCGGTTCCCGTGCCTCCTCAACAGCGGGGACATTGCCGTTTCAACCAGCCATCTGTGCCGGTCGTGCGGCCATGTACTCCTCCAACAGCACAGCCTGTTCCTTGGTTAGACGCAGGCCGTCTTTCGTTCTCCGCCAGAGCACATCGTCTGCGCTTCTGGCCCATTCGTGTTCAATGAGATAGCGAACCTCTGCCTCGTAGAGATCGCCACCAAAACAGTGCCCGAGATCCTCGGTGCTGGCCGCTTGCCCAAGCAGGACCGACGCCTTCGTACCGTAGCGGCGCACCAGTCGGCGCGCGTGGCGGTCGGCCAGGAAGCCATAACGCCCCTTCAGCTTCGTCACCTCCGCCTCATAGCCGGTTGCGGGAAAATCGCCGCCGGGTAGATGGCTCTTCGCTGTCCATGGCGCGCCTTTCGAACCGATCGCCGACGCGATCTTTTCCAAAGCATGCTCGGAAAGGCGCCGGTAAGTGGTGAGCTTGCCGCCAAAGACGTTGAGCAGCGGGGCGCTTTCACCCTCGCCTTCGACTTTCAGAACGTAGTCGCGGGTTGCCTCTTGCGCCTTCGAGGCGCCGTCGTCGAATAGCGGGCGCACCGCCGAATAGGTCCAGACGATGTCGTCCGGCCGCACCGGTTCTTTGAAATATTCGCTTGCCGCGTTGCAGAGATAGGTCGTCTCTTCCTCGGATATTTTCACATCCTTCGGATCGGCCGAGTAGTCGCGGTCGGTGGTGCCGATCAGCGTGAAGTCCTGCTCGTAGGGGATCGCGAAGATGATGCGGTTATCAGGATTCTGGAAGAAATAGGCCCGCGGATCGTCGAACTTCTTCTTCACGATGATATGGCTGCCCTGCACGAGCCGCACATGATGCGCCTCGTTCTGCCCGAAGGCCGCACGAATAACGTGATCGACCCAGGGCCCGGCGGCATTCACCAGCATCCGCGCCTGGAAGCTGCTCGCCTGCCCGCTCACGGTGTCTGTCGTTTCGATGGACCACAAGCCGTTCTCGCGCCGCGCCGAGACGACCTTCGTCCGAGGCATGATCAGCGCACCGCGGTCGGCAGCGTCTCGCGCATTGAGAACGACCATGCGCGCATCATCAACCCAGCCATCCGAATACTCGAAGGCCTTGGTGAAAAGCGCCTTCAGCGGCTTTCCGGCCGGATCCCGTCGCATGTCGAGGACCGCCGTGGGCGGGAGCAGCTTGCGACCGCCGAGATGGTCATAGAGAAACAGTCCAAGCCGAATGAGCCATGCCGGGCGGATACCGCCCTTATGATAGGGCAGCACGAAGCGCATCGGCCAGATGATGTGCGGCGCCATCGCCCAGAGCACTTCGCGCTCCATCAGCGATTCGCGTACCAGACGAAACTCGTAATGCTCGAGATACCGCAAGCCGCCATGAATGAGCTTGGTCGCCCCGGAGGACGTGCCGGAGGCGAAATCGTTCATTTCGGCAAGCGCGACCGAATAGCCGCGCCCGATCGCGTCTCGCGCGATTCCGCAGCCGTTGATGCCACCACCGATAATGAAAAGATCGTGAATCTGACGGCTCACGTTCCCCCTCCAAGCCACAATATGCCGCAACGCAACATGCCTGCGCAGTTGCGAAAGTAAATGCAGTTAAAACGAAGATTATTCGAATGTCAAACGAATGTTATCCGAATTTCGGAAACCCACAGATCTGCCGTGGACGTAAACGTAATACCCGGAAAGGACTGCGGGTGATAGGTGCACATTCCGGCCCGCAAATCAGGGGTTTTCAGGCGTTTTGAAATAGCCTCGCGGGGCGGTCCCCAGCATGCGCCTGAACATCGTGATGAAGGCGGCGACACTCTCGTAGCCAAGATCGAGTGCGACGGCGGTGACCGCCTCCCCGGCTGCGAGGCGTGGTAAAGCGGTAAATACGGCCGCCTGCTGCCGCCACGTCGACAGACTGATTCCCGTTTCCTTCCGAAAGAATCGCGTAAACGCCCGCCGGCTCATCGCAAGACGCTCGGCCCAGTCGTCGATCACCAGCCGAGCACTCGGATTTTCCATGAAGCCGCGGCAAAGCGCCGCCAGACGCGCATCGGACGGAAACGGCAGTCCCAGCGGGCGATCAGGTAGCCGCAGGACCTCCTCGAGCAGTAGCGCCATGACAAGATCGTGCCGACTGCTCCTGCCATCCGCCGGCGCAACGGCTTCGATGATCAAAGCTCGGGCAAGATCTGTCAGAGCGACGACGCGGATGGCCGTTGGAGGATCCGCCAGCTCACTCGGCGCGACATAGGCCGAGAGCATCGCGACGTCACCCAGCATATCGACGGTATGGACGAGCCCTGCCGGAATCCATAACGCATGCTCTGGCGGCACCATCCAGCGCCCCTGCACAGAGGACACCATCAGGACGCCCGCGCTGGCATAGACAAACTGCGCGCGGCTATGCCTGTGAGCCTTCACATGATAACCGGCCGGATATTCCGAGGGGATCGCGTAGACCGGCTCCGAGGCGGCCTCAATAGCCGCAAGGCGCTCTACGTGGAGCTTGGCCAGCTCGCTCATCGCCAACCTCTGTCCAGATTTTGTCATTTTTGGCCCACTCGCGAAACAACAAGACCAAAACACGAAAGCGGGACATCGGCAAGTCGTCTATCTCCAGATCGTCAAAGGACGGAGCAGAATCGTGACAGACAGCGCAATGACGGCAGAGCGGCACTCTGCGGAACAGACAGTTTTCGGCATCATCATGGCCGTGAGCTTCTGCCATCTCCTCAACGATACCATGCAGTCGCTGATCCCTGCCCTCTATCCGATGATCAAGGATGGCTACGGCCTCGACTTCACGCAGATCGGCTTCCTTGGCCTCGTGTTCCAGGTCACGGCATCGCTCCTACAGCCGCTGATCGGTATCTACACCGACAAGCGCCCGTTGCCTTATTCCTTGGCCGTCGGCATGGGCTTCACGCTGATCGGCCTGGTGCTGCTCGCCTACGCGCACGCCTATTGGGTGCTTCTCATCGGTGCGGGTGTGGTCGGGCTCGGCTCGGCGGTATTCCATCCGGAATCTTCGCGTGTCGCTCGGCTGGCATCGGGCGGACGCCATGGTCTTGCCCAATCGCTGTTCCAGGTTGGCGGCAACTTCGGTACCGCGATCGGGCCGCTTCTCGCGGCATTCATCGTGTTGCCGCGCGGCCAGCATAGCGTCGCATGGTTCTCGCTCATCGCCTTGACGGGCATTATCATCCTGTGGCGCGTCGGTGCCTGGTATGCCGACCACCGCAGAAGCAATGCCGGCCGCAAGGCAGCGGTACCTGCTTTACACCTCCCGCGCGCGAAGGTCATCACGGCGATCGGCATCCTCGCGCTGCTGGTGTTCTCGAAATACGTCTACATGACAAGCCTGTCGAGCTACTACACCTTCTACATGATCGAGCGCTTCGGCGTCTCCGTGCAGCACGCGCAGATTCTGCTGTTCGTGTTTCTCGGCGCAGTCGCTATCGGCACCGTTGCTGGGGGTCCCATCGTTGACTGGTTCGGCACCAAGTTTGTGATCTGGTTCTCAATCCTCGGCGCGCTGCCCTTTACACTTGCCCTGCCCTATGCCGACTACAACTGGACGGTCTTCCTGACCTTCCTGATCGGCGTCATCCTGGCCTCCGCCTTCTCTGCCATTGTTGTCTTTGCGCAGGAGTTGGTGCCCGGTCGCGTTGGCATGATCGCCGGTCTGTTCTTCGGCTTTGCCTTCGGAATCGGGGGCATTGGTGCCGCGGGCCTCGGCATGGTGGCTGACCATATGGGCATCGAGTTCGTCTACAAGATCTGCTCGTATTTGCCGCTGCTTGGCCTGCTGACCATCTTCCTACCCGATATCGGCAAGGGCCGCCGCCACGCCGCGAAAACGGCCGAGTAAGCGAGTTCACGCAGCACACGAATGACAAGGGCCGAGATGACGATCTCGGCCCTTAATCTTTGCGCTGGCAAGTCACCCACACCTAGATAGCGGTGAACCCATTATCGACAAAGAGGTGCGCGCCATTGACGAACATCGACTCGTCACTGGCGAGGTAGAGCGCGGCGCGCGCCACGTCCTCTGGCTCGCCGATCCGACCCTGCTGAGCGGCGATAGCAGCGTCCGACACATCGACGCCAAGCTTCTGCAATTCGCTCACCTCGCGCAATCCGTGCGGCGTGCGGATGAACCCGGGGCAGACGGCATTGCAGCGAATGTTCCGGTCCCTGAACTCCACTCCGATCGCGCGCGCGAACATATGCACCGCTCCCTTCGTGGTGTCGTAAAGCACTTCCATCGGCGTCGCAGCCACGGCCGAGATCGATGACGTGCAGACGATGGAGCCGCCGCCCGCGGCGATCATCCCCGGCAGAACGGCCCGCGTCATCAGAAACATCGAACGCACATTGACCGCATGGAGCCACTCCCACTCATCGAGCGTCGTTTCCAGAAACGGCTTGATGACAATCGTGCCGGCGTGATTGAAGAGCACGGTGACCGCGCCGAACTTTTCCTCTACGCCCTTCACCGCCTGGATCACGGCAGCCTCTTCGGACACATCGGCGACCCAATAGTCCGCCACATGGCCAACTGCGCGGATTTCCTCCGCCGTTTGCCGTGCCGCGGCTTCATTTCGGTCGATGATCGCTACTTTGGCGCCCTCGGCAGCGAAGAGCCGCGATGCCGCCCCGCCCATGCCCGTTGCGCCACCTGAGATGATTGCGACTTTCCCCTTTAGCCGATCGACCATGACCTATCCCTTGTTCCCTTTGTTCCGTCGTCGCTCGCTCGCCGTCGAGGAGCGCGCCCGTACGCAGTGTTGAAGAGAGTCCCGCCGGATGTCCACACACAGGACTCTGTCGGTAACCTTACCAAATAACCAACAGAACAGCTTTCGGTTGTCTCATCGCGCAACACCGGGCATTTGTATTTCCAGCGGCTCACCATCAGCCGCGGTCCGGAAGGGGTCCGGATCGGTAGAGCCCGCCCCCGAGGGGCCTGGGGCGGGCTTCTTAAACACAACAAAGACTTAGCGTCGAATGCATCTCGCGTGCTTGCTTGCGGCGCGCTGATTTGATTGTCCGGACGCGTCACGCAACGCGTTCAGAGCCGGCACACGCTAAGGCTGATGTCTTCCTATAACCCTAAGCTAAAAGAAACGCGCGGAAGTCATTCACGTTGGTACCGGTCGGCCCCGGCACAAAAAGATCGCCGGCAAGGTTGAAGGCCGACCATGCGTCATGACCCGCCAGGAACGCGCGCGCATCGCCGCCCGCACTTCTGATCCGCGCCACTGTTCCGCCGTCGCAAAACGCGCCGGCATTGTCTTCCGAACCGTCGATGCCGTCGGTATCCGCAGCCATCGCCACGACCCCCTCGAACCCCTGTAGATCGATCGCCGCAGAGAGAAGCAGTTCGGAGTTTCGCCCGCCCTTGCCGTACGTTCCGGCTCCGATACTCACGGTTGTCTCGCCGCCGGAAAGCAGCACGAGCGGCTTGGAAGCGGGAGGCCTTGCCAAAAACTCGCGGGCGAGTGCCGCATGCATCCGGCCGATATCCTTCGCCTCCCCTTCGATCGAATCCGAGAGAATAAGAGGTTGCACGCCCAAAGACCTCGCCCGGTCGGCCGCCGCCTCCAGAGACACCCGCGCCGAGGCAATCACATGAACCTCGTTGTTGGCGAAGACACCGTCGCCGGCGCGTGGCGCTCTGGCATTTCGAATACAATCGATGACGCGCGCCGAAAGATCTATCCGATAGTCCCGGATCACTCGCAGCGCCTCCTCCGCATCGCTGTTGTCCGGAACGGTCGGCCCTGACGCAACAAAGGCCGGATTGTCTCCGGGAACATCGGATACAACAAGGCTGACGACCCTGGCGGGGTGGGCAAGAGTAGCAAGCCGTCCTCCCTTGATGCGGGAGAAATGCTTCCGCACCACGTTCATGCCTGAGATGGGAGCCCCGGAGGCCAGCAGCGCTTCG
The DNA here is from genome assembly GCF_024808055.1 of Rhizobium sp. BK176. Taxonomy (NCBI): domain Bacteria; kingdom Pseudomonadati; phylum Pseudomonadota; class Alphaproteobacteria; order Hyphomicrobiales; family Rhizobiaceae; genus Rhizobium; species Rhizobium sp. BK176. The sequence continues at coordinate 148,962 of NZ_JANUBV010000013.1, forward strand.
TTGAGGGCGCTTTCGTCGGCGAGGGTGAAGCCGGTCGGCGGTGCTGGGAGAAGCGCCGAGCCGCCGCCGGATATCAGCGCAATGACCAGATCGTCGGAGGTCAGCCCATGCACGTGGTTTATAAGAGCTTCTGCCGCGACAAGCCCGGCCCTATCTGGAACGGGATGGGCCGCCTGAAGAATTTTGGTCGATTGGCATTCGGCGATCGGCCCATGCCTGGCCACGACGAGGCCCTCAAATGGATGAGACCAGGCCCGCTCAAATGCGGCCGCCATTTGGCTCGCTGCCTTGCCCGCCCCGACGACGATCGTCCTGCCTTTCGGCGGATCCGGCAGATGACGAACCAGTGCCTCGTAGGGGTCCGCGGCCTTGACCGCCTCATGAAACAGGGTTTGCAAAAACGCTCGTGGATCGGAAATCAAACCCTACTCCCATTTTCAAAGTTCGCCGTCCGAATGCCCGGTCTAGCGGACGGTCGCTCTTGCCCTCGGCCGCGTCTCGTTGCGCTCATGAGCAAAAATCGCTGCAGGCAACGGCGGCAGTCCACGGATAAGGTCGGAGCCTCGTTCGCCAACCATGATGGTCGGTGCGTTGGTGTTACACGATGGGACCCGCGGCATGACCGACGAATCGCATACCCGAAGCCCCTCGAGACCATGGACCTTGAGATCGAGACCGACAACAGCTTCCGGTCCCGTTCCCATCTTGCAGGTGCCGACCGGATGATGATCGGTCTTCGCGTTCGCACAGCCATAGTCGAAGAGCTGCTCATCGGTCATGACCTTCGGTCCAGGCAGCCGCTCGGCCAGAACATACGGCTTGAGCGCCGCCTGCTGCATGATCTCGCGAGCAATCTTCAACCCTTCGAGGGACATAACCTTGTCATGTGGGTCGGACCAGTAGTTCGGATCGATCAGCGGCGCAGCGCCCGGATCAGCCGAGGAAAGTCGCACGGTTCCCCGAGAGCGAGGATGAAGATAAGCCGAATTCAGAGTGACACCAGCGTTCTTCAGGCGCTCAACCCCAGCCTCGATCCCGGATCCCAAGCCAAGATGGAACTGGATATCCGGCGACCGCGCATCCGGGTCGGCATACCAGAAGCCGCCGGTCTCAAAGAGAGAGGAGGCGACCGGGCCGGTTCGGAACAGCACATACTGAACGCCCGCCCAGATCGTTCGGTGAAGTTTCGCAACCCCGTCATAGGTGTGGTCGCCCGTGCACTCGGCAATGACGAATAGATCAAGGTGATCCTGAAGGTTGCCACCGACGCCCGGCAGATCGTGGCGGACCTTGACCCCGACCGACTTAAGGTGGTCGGCCGGACCGATCCCCGATTGAAGCAGCAACTTGGGCGACCCAATCGCACCGGACGACACAAGCACCTCGCGTTCGGCACGGACGATCTCGGAGCCGCGCTCCGTCGCGATCTCGACACCGACGGCACGATGGCCCTCGAGGACGATGCGCGCAACTCTTGCGCCTGTCCGGACTACCAGGTTCTTTCGGGCCTTAATCGGAGAAAGATACGCCAACGATGCCGATGATCGGCGGCGGTCCCGCTGCGTCAACTGATAGAAACCGACACCCGCCTGCTGCCGGCCATTGAAGTCATGATTGTAGGGAATGCCGAGTTCCTGCCCGGCCCGGATATAGGCGTCGCAGATCGGCAGCGGAGAGGCAGGCATCGAGACACCGAGCGGGCCGCCGTAGGAATGATAGTCATCGGCGAAGCGCTGATTGTCTTCGGCGCGCTTGAAGTAGGGCAAGATCGAGCGGTAGTCCCAGCCCTCACATCCGTCCTCGCTTGCCCAGAGGTCGTAGTCTGCAGCGTTACCCCGCGTATAAAGCTGGGCATTGATCGATGAGCCGCCGCCGATCACCTTCGCCTGTGTATAGCGAAGCACCCTGCCCTTCATGTGTTTCTGCGGCACGGTCTCCCAGCCCCAGCTCGCAACACCCTTCGTCATTTTCGCAAAGCCCGCAGGCATATGGAACAACGGATTCCAGTCGCCTCCACCCGCCTCAAGCAGCAAGACGTTGACGTTGGGATCTTCGCTGAGGCGATTGGCAAGCACGCATCCCGCAGGGCCGGCGCCGGTAATGATGTAGTCGAAACGCATATTTCTATCCCGTTACAAGCGAGGAATGGACAGGCCGCCATCGGCGTCGATCACGGTGCCGGTGGCAAAACCGAAGTCACCGGATGCCAGCGCCGCACAGATTTTTCCGAGGTCATCCGCCTCGCCCCATCGTTTCATCGGGACGAGGCCGCTGTCGATGAGGGCGTCGTATTTCGACGTCACGCCGGCCGTCATGTCGGTCCGGATGATCCCGGGGCGCACTTCGAAGACGGCAATTCCCGAGTCGGCGAGCCGCAGTGCTAGTCCCTGCGAGAAGGCGGCAAGACCGGCCTTGCTGATGCAATAGTCCAGTCGCTCCGGCGAGCTGGCTTCGGCTGAGACAGACGTGATGTTGATGATCGATCTCGGATGGGGAACGGCACCCGTCACGAGCATTGCCTTCACGACGGCCTGCGTGAAAAACACCGTGCCCTTGAGGTTCGTCGCCATGATCGTGTCGAAATTTTCCGGAAGCAGACTTAGGAAGTCGCCACGGACGACCGCTGCCATGCCGGCGTTGTTGACGAGGCAATCGATACGGCCAAAGTTCGAAAGGACCGCGCGGACCGTTTCATCATGTCTGGAAACGTCCGAGACATCCGCCTGCAGATAGACCGCATCGATCCCGAAGCCGCGAAGCCCGTCGATGACGTCCCTGCTCTCCTCCGCCGCTCCGACACCTGTAATCACGATGTTGTGGCCGCTTTTGGCCAGCGCGCTCGCGATCCCAAGACCGATGCCGCGTCGTCCGCCGGTTACAATTGCGACTGGCCTTTCGACACCTTCCGTCATGCTCGCAGGTCCTTCGAAGCAATGTGGTCGGCGACCCGCAATGCCTGACTGGCGACCGTGAGGGCGGGGTTTACCGCAGCCGAGGTCGGCAGGAAGCTGGCATCCACCACAAAGAGGTTCTGGTGATCGTAGGAACGGCAATAAGGATCTAGCGGCGCGCTGGCGGGGTCATTGCCGATCCTGACGGTACCGCACTGGTGGGAAGGCGTGCGCTTGTCGAACGGCTTCGAGAGGACGATCGGGAAGCCGATCGACTTGAGAACGGCCTTCAGCTTCGAAACCAGTTCGAGATGCGCATCCCAATTTGTCCGCTGCCACTGCAGGACGATACGGTCTCCGTCCACGCGCACGCGACTTTCCGGGTGAGGTATATCCTCGCTCATCGCATAGAAATCGATGGCATGGCCGGTGATGTTTTGGAGCAGCCATTCCGGGGCCCAGGACAGCGAGCCCTTCAACACCTGAGCCGAGATCCTGCCCAGCAACTGAACGTTCCCGAGCGGCGGCCCGCCGTTGCCGTCCGATAGGTAGAAATCGTTGAACCCGAACGTTTTCTGGTAGACCGACGTGTTCCGATAGGTTGGCGACACGGCGATTACCGCTGACGAATTGTGGTTCATGAAATTCCGCCCGACCTGATCGGACGAATTTGCAAGCCCCTTCGGGTGGCGCGCGTCAGCCGAACGCAGCAGCAGGACGGCGGACTGAACGGCACCGGCCGATAGAATGACCAGCTTCGGAGCGACAGCAAGATCCTCGTCGTTCTTGCGGTAGCGGACCCGCTCGATATTCCCGTTTTCTCCTGCCTCGAGCCTCGTCACCTTGGCGTTCGTCTCGAGACGAACGTTCGGAAATTTCAACGCCTTGAGCAGCGCGGCGGTCTCCGCATCCATTTTCCCATCGCGAGAGTTCGGGTGCGCGTCCCAGGGCGTCCTGGCCTTGGCTATCCAGGCGTCGATGTTCACGCCCAACGGCAGCGAAAATGGGTGCAGCCCCTTCGCCTTCAGTCTTGCTCTGACATCGGCAACCGGCGGCTCGTCGGGCACCGGCGGATACTCATAACCGCTTGAGTGGGCGGGCTCTGTGGGGTCATCTCCGAGGTTGCCCCGAACCTCGTACATCCGTTCCGCGCGGCTGTACCACGGCTCAAGCACCTCATAGGGAAATGGCCACGCAGGCGAGACACCTTCCCTATGGCGGATCTCCGTGAAATCCTCGCGGCGATAGCGTGAAAGGACCGCACCGTAGAACTTCGAGTTGCCGCCGACATTGTAGTAGTTGCCTGGATTGAACGCCGTGCCGTCCGCCTCGTACCACATCTCCTTCGGGCGAAAGTGCCCGCGCTGGAAGATGGCCCGCTGGTCGCGGTTCTCCGGGCGATCGGCGATGAAGTCGCCGGCCTCGAGGATCAGGATCTCGGCCCCGGTCGCCGCCAGTCCGGCGGCAACAGTCGACCCACCCACGCCCGAGCCTATGATGACGATATCAGGAGTGCTGTTCATCTCAAAAATCCAGACCGGACTACGCGATGCGCGTCTGGCTTTGCGGATCGAAGAACACGGCCTTATCGAGATTGAACGCAAGGCGGGCATTCTGGCCGGCCTGAATGCGAGCGTCCGCACGCAGGCGCGCGACAACCTCTTTACCACCGAGCTTGGTGACGGCGAACGTGTCCGATCCCGCCGGTTCAACCACTTCGATCAGGCAGTCGCTCTCGGCAAGAGCCTTGGCGTTGCGGTCTGCACCATCCGGGTCGGTCAGCGCCTCCGGGCGGATGCCGAAGACAATCTCCCGGCCCGCATGTGCCTCAAGCGCACCATTGCCCGACGAAACTGGAAGCTTGATCGGTTCTCCATGAGGCCGAGCCAGTGACACGGTCAATCCCGAGGCGGCCTTCTCGATCGTGCCCGACAGAAGGTTCATGGCCGGCGAACCCATGAAGTCGGCGACGAACATGTTTGCCGGGTTGTTGTAGATTTCTGCGGGCGTTCCAAACTGCTGTACTTCGCCATCCCGCATGACCGCGATCTTGGTGGCAAGCGTCATCGCCTCGATCTGGTCATGGGTGACATAGACGATCGTCGTGCCGGTCGCCTGGTGCAGACGCTTGATCTCGATGCGCATGTCGACACGCAGCTTGGCGTCCAGGTTCGAAAGCGGTTCATCGAACAGGAACAGCTTGGGATCCCGCACGAGCGCGCGCCCCATGGCGACGCGCTGCCGCTGGCCGCCCGACAGCTGGCTCGGCTTGCGATTGAGCAGGTGGCCGATCTGCAGCACCTTGGCGACCTTGTCGATGGCCTTGTTGCGCTCTTCCACCGGTACGCCGCGCATCTCCATGCCGAAGGAGATGTTTCCGGCGACCGTCATGTTCGGATAGAGCGCGTAGCTCTGGAACACCATGGCGATATCGCGCTTCGACGGATGCAGGTCGGCGATGCTCCGGCCATCGACGCGGATGTCACCCTCGGTGATCGATTCCAAACCGGCGATCGTGTTGAGCAAGGTCGACTTGCCGCACCCGGACGGACCGACCAGCACGAGGAAGCCACCTTTCTCCAGCTCAACGTTGATGCCCTTGAGGATCTCCAATGAGCCGAAACGCTTCTTGAGACCGGAAATTTCGAGGAAAGCCATTGGATTATCCTTTAACCGCGCCCGCCATCAGGCCACGCACGAAGTAGCGGCCGGCGAGAATGTAGACGAGGAGTGTCGGAAGGGCTGCGATCATCGCCGCCGCCATGTTGACGTTGTATTCGACGACGCCGGTGGAGGTGTTGACGACGTTGTTCAACGCCACCGTCATCGGCATGGAATCGCCCGTTCCCGCATAGGCCGAAGCAAACAGGAAGTCGTTCCAGATGTTGGTGAACTGGTAGATCACAGTGACGACGATGATCGGCAGTGAATTGGGCAGCATGATGCGGCGGAAGATCTGGAAGAAGCTTGCACCGTCCACCTGCGCCGCCTTCACTAACTCGGTCGGAAAGGCCTCATAGTAGTTGCGGAAGAACAGCGTCGTGAAGCCGAGGCCGTAAATCACGTGAACGGTGACGAGATTGACGGTCGGATTGCCAAAGCCCAGCGACATGCCGATTTGGTCGCGCAACGTCGCCCCAAACCGACCGAGGCTGCCGAGAATCGTCGCCATCGGCAGAAGCACCGACTGGAACGGAATGAAGCAGGCAAACAGCATCAACCCGAAGACCAGAGTGTGGCCAGGAAAGCGCCATTTCGTCAGCACATAGCCATTCAGCGCCCCCATGATCGTGGAGATCGCCACCGCCGGAACCACCATCTTGATCGAGTTCCAGAAGTAGCCCTTGATGCCGGCGCAGGTGAGACCGACGCAGGCCTCTCCCCAGGCCTTGAACCAGGGTTCGATGGTCGGCGCCTTCGGCAGCGCCAGCATATTGCCACTTTGGATCTCGTCCATCGTCTTGAACGAGGTCACCAGCATGACGAACAGCGGCATCAGGTAGATGATCGCGAAGATGACCAACAGACCGTAGATGAAGATCCGGCTGAACATTTTGGAGCGTGACGCGCTGGCCGCGCTTGGAAGAGTCGAGGTGACAGCGCTCATCGCGATTTCTCCCGCAGTTCCGAATAGAGATAGGGAACGATGATTGCCGAGATCGTCATCAACATGATCACGGCGCTGGCTGAACCAACCGCCATCTCGTTCCGCTTGAAGGTGTATTCGTACATGAAGTTGGATGGCAGCCAGGCCGAGCCACCGGGGCCGCCTGAGGTCAGCGCCACGACAAGGTCATAGGACTTGATCGCCATGTGGGCGAGCACGATGAAGGCCGAGAGGAAGATCGGCCGCAGCAATGGAATAATGATGCGCCGATAGAGCTGTACCGTCGTTGCGCCGTCGATCTGTGCCGCCTTCATGATCTCGCTATCGATGCCGCGGAGGCCAGCGAGGAACATCGCCATGACGAAACCGGAGGCCTGCCAAACGCCGGCGATCACCACGGTATAGATCACGAAATCCTTGTTCTTGATCCAGTCGAAGTGGAAGCTCGTCCAGCCGAACTGATGAAGTGTCTGCTCCAGGCCGAGACCCGGATCGAGGAACCATTTCCAGGCAACGCCTGTCACGATGAACGACAGCGCCATCGGATAGAGGAAGATGGGCCGCAATATGCCCTCGCCTCGAATTTTCTGATCCAGCAGGATCGCCAGAAACAGGCCGAGCGCCAGGCAGATGCCGATGTAGAGGAAACCGAAAATGCCCATGTTGGTGATCGAGGTGTACCAGCTGGAGGGCGGATCGCTTTCAAACGTCCAGCGCCAGAGCCGTTGATAGGCGCGCGGCCCGGTTAGTGCGTAGGATGGGAAGGTCTTGGAATTGGTGAAGGACAGATAGACCGTCCAGATGATGAAGCCGTAGACGAAAACAAGCGTGATTGCGAAACTCGGCGCGAGCACGATCTTCGGCAGCGCGTCCTGCAGGCGCGCGCGGATTGAAATGGGCGTTCCACGATGCGAGGTGAGAACGGTTTTATCTGTAGCGATGGTGCTCATGGGGTGTCATCTCCTCCGACGATGTCGTCCGTTGCGGAATCTTCCCCGCCACGAAGGCGGGGAAGACCGCGGGAGGCCTTAGTTACTTGGCGTCTTCAATTGCCTTGACGAGTTCTTCGACCGCCTGATCGGAGGTCTTGATCTGGCCATGCACGAACTTGGAGACGACGTCCTTATAGGCGTTGGCAACTGCCGGAGGAGCGCCGTAGCCCTGTGCCAGCGAGCCGAACAGCGTGCCGCCTTCGTTGGCAGCCTTCAGGTCGGCGATACCCTTCTTGCCGCAAGCGTCAAAGTCGGTATCAGGAACGTCTGTACGGGCCGGAACCGAGCCCTTGACGACGTTGAATGCAGACTGGAAGCTCTTGGAGAGCGTCGCCGTTGCAAGCGCAACCTGAGCCGCCTTGCGATCATCCGGCACGTTGAACATGCCGAACATGTCGGAGTTGTAGATCACGCTGCCGTCAGTGCCCGGGAAGCGGTAGCAGAGGAAGTCCGTGTTCGGGGTCTTCTTGGCTGCTACGAATTCGCCCTTTGCCCAGTCGCCCATGACCTGAACGAGTGCATCGCCCTTGATGACCATGGCGGTTGCGAGGTTCCAGTCACGTCCGGAGAAGTTCGGGTCGACGTACTGGACGATCTTCTGCAGATTGTCGAACGACTTCTTCATCGTGTCCGACTTCAGCGACTCCTCGTCGAGGTCGTTCATAGCCTTCTTGTAAAACTCGGGGCCGCCAGTCGACAGCACAATCGAGTCGAACATTGTGGCTTCCTGCCAGTTCTGCCCACCCAGCGCCAGCGGAGTGACACCAGCTGCCTTGGCCTTGTCGAGCAAAGCGATCAGGTCGTCGAAGGTCTTCGGCTCGGTGCCGCCGATCTTTTCCATGACGGCCTTGTTGATCCACAGCCAATTGACCGAGTGAACGTTAACAGGGGCAGCAACCCACTTGCCGTCGTAGACGGAGAACTTCTGCAGCGCTGCCGGAACGGACTTGTCCCAGCCTTCCTTCTTTGCCGTCTCCGTTAGGTCGCCCATGACGCCAGCCTGCGCATAGTCGAGAACGGTGTAGCCGAGCATCTGCGAAGCCGTCGGATAGGTGCCCGCAGCAACCATGGCCTTGAGCGCGGTCATTGCCGCATCACCACCACCGCCGGCGACCGGCACGTCTTTCCAGGCAAATCCTTCCTTGGACAGATCTTCCTTGAGGACGTTGAGGGCCGCAGCTTCGCCGCCCGACGTCCACCAATGCAGCATCTGTACTTCCTTCACGTCAGCAGCCTTGGCAGCACCAAGGCCGGCAACGGTCATCGTCACCAATGCAGTCGTCATCAAAAACTTGCGCATCGTTTTCCTCCCGGATTGCAAGTTTACAAAAGCGGAATATCCGCGTTCAAAAGCCCGCGCACACTCCCCGCACGAAGGCTTTGGTTACCACGGCGCGAACGCCGCGTAAGTTATTTAAAACGTTATAAACTTGACCAAGTCAAGTCACCCGCGTTACCTTTCCACGTCAGCACAACGGCACGTTAACACCTGTTTTTACTTCATTTTTAGAAGTAGCTAGAAGACGAACCGAATAGACGCCGAAATTTAAAACGTTTCCAGTCCAGCATTGCATCGGCTTCGCCGTCGCGTTAGTGTCCCGCCATTCGAGCCCTTTGGAGGAATGCCGAGCGTGCCTCGCGTCGCAATGCCGCCCACGACCACATCGACCCGCAGGAGCGGCAAGCCGACGCTGCGCACCATCGCCGATATGGCTGGCCTTGCCGTAACCACGGTATCGCGGGCGTTGTCCGACGACCCGGTGATCAATCACGAAACCCGCAAGCGCGTCCGCGAGATCGCGATTGAGGTCGGGTACTCCCCTGATCGCGCCGCCCAGCGCCTGAAGACCGGCCGGACGAATGTCATCGCCATCCTGCTGGAACCGCACGAGGAAATCCTCGGCTACGGCACTTCCATCATGTCCGGCATCGCCAATGCCCTGCAAGGAACCGCCTATCACCTGATCGTCATGCCGAACCTGCCGCACACCACCAACATCGATGCGGTCAACTACATCATGCGCAACCACATGGCCGATGGCCTGGTGCTGTCGCGCACCGAGCCTTTCGACCCGCGCGTGCGATTGCTGATGGAGCACGATTTTCCGTTCGTCACCCATGGCCGCACGGAACTGTCGACCCCGCACGCCTACGTCGACTATGACAACTTCACCTTCTCCTACGAGGCAACCAAACGCCTGATCGCCAAGGGGCGCCGCAAACCGGCGCTGATCAGCGGACCGATGCAATTCAGCTTCGGCAGTCACATCCTGCACGGCTTCATGACGGCGGTGCGTGAAGCCGGCTGCGCCTATGAGGTCATCTCCGATATAGACCTCGACCATCCGGCTGGCGCGATTCGCGATCGCATCGCGCGACGTCATCGCGAACCCGATCCGCCCGACGCCTTCACCTGCGGTGGCGAAGTGTGCGCACTTGCCACCATCACCGGCATGAGCGACTGCGGACGCACCCTTGGCGTCGAATACGACATTGTCGCCAAGCAGACCTCGCAGCTCCTTTCCGCCATCCAACCGAAGGTCGAGACCATCTATGAGGACCTGACGGCCACCGGCGAGCAGATCGGCCGCATCCTCAAGGAACGGATCGGCGGCGAGACGGACATGGATCAGTTGCAGGTCCTGCTGACGCCGCAGCCGCCGCTCTCTGGAAACGGCGGACCGTAATCGTCCGCACGATCGACCAGCAGGTGCGGGCATGAGGAAGCAAGAGGCATGCGAGTGCCAAAGCGCGAACGTCGTGCGATCTACGAATGTCGATCCAGCCATATTGCCCTCCTTTCTCTCGGTTGCGTTTCGCTCTGTAACCTTAGCGCGGCATCCACCAGCCGGTGCGTCCGCCGATATGCATGTTGAGCGTCTTGGTCTCGGTATAATCCTCCACTGCGTGACGACCGAGTTCACGCCCGAGGCCGGATTGTTTGTAACCACCGAACGGCAACTCGGACGCCCCGTCCATGAAGGTATTCATCCAGATTGTCCCCGCTCTCACCTTGCGCCCGACGGTCAGGCAGGTATCGAAATCGCGGCTCCAGACGCCGGCCGAAAGCCCGTAGTCGATCGCGTTTGCGATCTCGATCGCCTCCGCTCTGGTTTCGAACGTGAGCACGGAGAGCACAGGGCCGAAGACCTCTTCACGCGCAACCGCCATATCAGGCGTCACAGCTTCGAGGATGGTCGGCGCCATGTATTGCCCCATGCCCAGGTCGAGCTTTTCGCCGCCATGTGCAACTTGCGCGCCGCCGCTGGTCGCACCGGCAACGTAGCCTGCGATCTTCTCCAGATGCTGCGGCGTGATGATAGCACCAACTTGCGTGGTTGGATCGAGCGGATCGCCGACCTTGACGTCCTTAGAGAGCTCCGCGACACGCTTGACCACGTCGGAAGCGATACTCTTGTGCAGGATCAGGCGGGACCCTGCATTGCAGCATTCGCCGGCATTGAAGTAGGCACCGAAGACTGCGGCGTCGATAAATGCGTCGAGGTCCGCATCGGGAAACACGATCTGCGGGTTTTTGCCGCCGAGTTCCAGCGAGACCTTCTTCAGCGTTTGCGCCGCGTTCGTCATCGTCAGCTTGCCGACACCGGTGGAGCCCGTAAACGACACCATGTCGACCTCTGGATGGGAGGTCAGGACGGCCCCGACCTCCGGTCCCGTACCGGTGACAATGTTCACGGCACCGTCCGGAACGCCCGCTTCCTGCAAGATTTCGCCAAGGACGAGGGTCGATCCCGAAGTGAGCTCCGACGGCTTTACGACCGTGGTGCATCCAGCGGCAAGGGCAAAGGGCAGCTTCTGGCCGACGATCAGGAACGGGAAATTCCAGGGCGTAATAATCGACACCACGCCGATCGCCTCGCGCAGGACGACCCCCAGCGTACCGTCTCCAAGCGTGTTGTAGCTTTCACCGTGCAGATCGCGGGCAAGGGCCGCTGCATATCGCCAGATATCGACGGAGCCGGCTATTTCGCCACGCACTTGCGAAATCGGCTTGCCTGCCTCGATCGCGTCCAGGAAAGCCAGTTCTTCCGCACGAGCCGCGATCAGGTCAGCGGCCTTGAGCAAAATCGCCGACCGTTCGGATGCGGTCATCCGCGGCCACGGACCGTGATCAAAGGCTTTACGGGCAGCAAGGATCGCACGTTCGGCATCTGCCTTGCTGCCGGTCGGAAAGCGGCTCACAACGACGCCATGGCTCGGAGCAACGCGCTCGATCGGTTGGGCGGATCCGGCCTCCCACTTGCCGTCGACCAGCATCCTGAAGTCGCGGGTCTTGTGGTCGCTAAGCGCTCTTGGATTAACCAGAACCGTCATTACCATTCTCCCTTGAATTTAGCCGGGCGTTTCTCGCTGAAAGATGCGACGCCCTCTCTGAGATCAGCAGTTTTAGCGACGAGGATCGACCCGAGCGCTTCGACGGCGGTGCCGTTGTCCTCGCCATTGGCCGATGCGATCATCAGCTTCACGATCTCCAGCGCCGCCGGGCCTCTCGACGCGATCCGTTGCGCATATTCCTTCGCGGCCTCCACCGCGTTTCCACTCGACGTGACGGCATCGACGATGCCGAGCACCCGAGCCTCGTCGGCGGTGAAGATCTCGCCACCCAGTGCCATGCGCCGCACCACCTGCGCACCAAAACGCTTCACAAGACGCTGCGTGCCGGACCAACCTGGCACCATGCCCAGACCGGTCTCCGGTAGTCCGATCTTGATGTGCTCTTCGGCGATGCGAATGTCCGCCACACCGGCAAGCTCCAGCCCGCCACCGAGAGCGTGGCCGTTCAGGGCGGCAATCAGCGGCACCCTCAGTGTTGCAAGCCTTTCGAAAACGCGATGGCCATGGCGGACCCAGGCATGGCCGAACTCCTCCGGCCGCATTCCACCCCACGCCTTGATATCACCGCCAGCCGAGAAGCCCTTGCCCTCACCCGTCAGGATCGCAGCGCGCACGTCGGCGTTTGCCTCGACTTCATCGGCCGCATCCGCCAACGCCTTCAGCATGTCCAGATCAAGCGCGTTCAGCTTCTCCGGCCGCGATACCGTCATGATCGCGATGTGATCCTCGACCTGAACTCTGACCGTGCCGCTAGCCATGGAAGACACCCTCGAGCACGCGGGCGCCCTTCTCCGGCAGAGACAGACCGATGTTCGCTTCGGCGAAGAGCTTCGCATCCATGACCTTGAGGTCCTTTGCCACGATGAGCGGGAACTCGGACTGATCGAGGATGTGGGTCTGCAGGTCGACGCCAGGTGCGATTTCCGTCAGGACAACACCTTCCGGAGTCAGCTTCATCACGCACCGCTCGGTGACATAAGTGATGTCCTGCCCCTGCTCGATCGCCCGCTTGCCGGAGAAGGTGACATGCTCGACCTCGTTGACGAGCTTCTTCAGCTTGCCTTCCTTCTCGATGACCAGCTTGCCGTCAGCGATCGCAAGCTTCGCACCCGCGTTGAACATGCCGGAGAACACGATCTTCTTCGCCCGCGCCGTGATATCGACGAAGCCGCCTGCCCCGGCCGTGACGTGCGGTCGGAACGAAAGTTTCGAAACGTTGACAGAGCCGTCCCTGCCGATTTCGAGGAAAGACAGGAGCGAAGCATCGAAGCCGGCACCCTGGAAGTAGGTGAATTGGTATGGCGACGGCATATAGGCATCAGCGTTGGAGGCGCAGCCGAACGCAAAATCCAACAACGGAACACCACCGACGGCGCCCTGTTCGATCACCCAGGTGACCGAGCCGTGCAGCCCTTCCTCAAGCAGGATGCGCGGCACGTTGGCGGAAATACCGAATCCGAGGTTGACGCAGCTACCGGCCTCAAGCTCCTGAGCCACGCGGCGGGCAATGACCTTCTGGATATTGAATTCCGGAACGCGGAAGGTATCGAGCGGCCGGAAAATTTCGCCTGAAATGGCCGGATCGTAAAGCGTCTGCGTGGTTTGCTTCTGGTCCGGATCGACGATGACATAATCAACCAACATGCCAGGCACACGCACGTCATGCGGCTTCAGCGAACCTTCCTTGGTGATGCGCTTGACCTGGGCGATCACGATGCCGCCATTGTTGCGGGCAGCAAGCGCCTGATCCAGGCCGCCGAGATAGGCACCCTCGTGCTCATAGGTAAGATTGCCACGCTCGTCGGCCGTCGTTGCACGAATGATAGCGATCTGCGGCACGATCGACGGGAAGAACAGCCAATCCTCTCCTTCGAACACGACGCGCTTGACCACCGGCTCCTCCGCAGCCAGGTCGTTCATCGCGCAGCCCTGTCTTCTCGGATCGACGAAGGTGTCGATACCGACCTTCGTCAGGACCCCAGGGCGCTTGGCAGCGGCTTCTCGATGAATATCGAACATGATGCCCGACGGGATGTTGTAGGCCGGAATCTCGTTGTTGGTGATCATCTGCCAGATCAGCGGCGGCTCCGCGCTGGATGGGCCCGATGGATAGGAACCACCGAGGATCTTTTTCAGCAGTCCCTTCTTGGCGATATAGTCGACACCCTTGATGCCGCTCATGTCACCTGCTGCGATCGGGTGTAGCGTCGTGAGATCGCGGGGGTGGCCGGTGCTGTCGAAACGCTCGCCAATCGCCTTCAGCATCAGGTCGGGGCAACCGAGGCCGCTCGATGACGACACGGATACGACGGCTCCGTCGGGGATCAGTGCGGCAGCTTCGGCCGGCGTGATGTGCTTGCTCATCGGGATTACTCAAAGTCCTGTTTTGATTTTTACGACGGCGCCGCTTCTCGCAGCCTCGACAACCGCGAGGCCCGTTGCGAGCGACCAGATTCCATCCTCCACTGTCGCCGAAGGACGGCCCTTGCCGGCTACCGCGGCATGGAAGGCCTTGAGCGCAGTTTCGTAGAGACTGATCGCATTGGTCGGCAGCTGCTGCTCGCCATCGGCGTTTTTCAACGTCACCGTTCCAACCGGCCGCTGGGTCATGACATTGCGGCCGATCAGCGAGCCTTCGGTACCATGCACCTCAAAGCCGGTTTCGGCATATTTGGTGGTGAAGGCATCATGAAACTGCGCGAGGATACCGTCCTCGAAACGCATCACGCCCATGACGCCATCTTCGACGCCAGGCTTACCCATCCCCGCCGCCTGCGAGAATGCAACGACCTCCACCGGATCACGCCCGAGAACGAACCGCAGCGTGTCGGTGTCGTGAACAGTGATGTCAAGAATGACGCCGGCACCAGCCTCCGGCTTGTCCAGTCGCCAGCCTTGCAGGTGAGCTGGCAGATACACGGCATGAAAGACGCGCGCGGCAAGCGGCTTGCCGATTTTGCCGGCCGCAATCGCGTCGCGCATGGCGATGTGAGTGGAGGCGTTGCGGAGATGATGGTTGGTGGCAAGCACGACGCCAGCGTCATTCGCCGCCTTTGCCATCGCATGCGCATCTCGCAGCGACATCGCCAACGGCTTTTCGCAAAGGACATGCTTGCCGGCGCGTGCCGCCGCGATCGCCTGGTCGCAATGAAGCTCATTCGTCGTGGAGATATAGACGGCATCGACCGCGGGATCGTTGACCAAGGCCGCGACGTCGGAAACATGCTTCGGGATGCCGTTCTCCTTCGCATAGGACTGACCGCGCTCAGCATTCGAACTCATGACGGAAGCGATATCGCCACCCGTCGCGCGGATCGCACCAATCACCCACTCGCGTGCAATGGTGCTCGCGCCAATCAGGCCCCAGCGAATCGTCATGCCGTCTTCCTCCCTGCTTTTTTCTGGGCGGCGCCGCAGCTTTCGCGAACGACGAGCCGGACGGCGGTCGTCACACTTTCGGGTTCCGCCTTGCCTGCGTTGATCTGCTTGAGCAGAAGCTGTGCCGTACGCCGGCCCATGCCTTGCGGATCGACGGAAACTGTCGTCAAAGCAGGAACGGCCGTCTGCGCCTCGATGACGTCGTCGAAGCCGACGACAGCGAAGTCTCGACCGGGCTCCATGCGCCGCGCGCGCAGACCGTCACACACACCGAACGCAACGGCGTCATTGAAACAGACCGCTGCCGTCGGCCGATCGCTCATCGTCATCGCGCGCCCGATTGCATCGACACCGCCCGCCCTCGAGGGCGCTGACGACACAACCAGCTCTTCATGAAAGCCGAGCCCCGCCGCTTTCAGACCGTCGACATAGCCTTCCAGACGCTCCTCGAAGACCGCCGTATCCGGAAAACCGCCGAGAAACGCAATTCGAGTATGCCCCAAGGACGCCAGATGCTCGACGGCCGCTGACGTTCCTCCCTGATTATCGGACACGACCGACGAGACCTTCGCGCCCGGCAGGTTGCGAACCACGACAACCACCGGAATGCCGGCGGCGACAAGCGGCTTGAAATCGACGGATTCGGTGGCGCGCGCCGGAGAGACGATGAGCCCGGAGATTCCGTGCTCTCGCATCGAGGCAATGACTTCCCGCTGACGATCTATGCTCTCGCTTGTATTGGAAAGGAATTGCACAAAGCCGGCGGACTGCACGACCATGTCGACACCGACGGCGAGCTCGGCAAAGAAGCCGTTGGTCAGGTCGTTGACGACGACCCCAATGATCTTCGATTTCGCGCCGGCCTGACGAAGGTTCGCCGCCCCACGATTATAGACATAACCCAGCTCGCGCATGGCCGCATTCACCTTGGAACGCGTCCCTTCATTCACGAGCGGAGATCCCTGCAAGACCAGGGAAACCGTCGACTTCGAAACGCCGGCGGCCTTCGCAATGTCAATGACGGTGACCCGCCCCTTCGCCATGAATTCCTCCTCGGCTTTCGCCAGCTTGGGGCTTAAATAATTGGAACGTTCCAAATTTGTCAAGTCTGCTTTCCAAGAAAATGCATCGTCAGGAATTAGGTTATGTCGACATAAATAGTATTACTTTGCAGATGATTAGTGCCTCTGAAACGGGAAAACCAGGCGCGCCGCCCCATAAGAAATGTTGATTCAAAAAAGCTGTTGCAATTTGGAACGATCCAAATTATTGCCTCAGTCACCATTGAGGAGGATCGCAATGAGCTTGTGTTTGAATCTGCCGAACCCCGACGGTTCCACGGAAGAGTACCGCCTTGCCGGGACGCCGATCGGGCGCCCTTCCACGCCACCCCAATTCAACCGGATCGCTTATGCCGCCGCCCACGTCGTGTCGGACCCGAAAAACGACATGGATCCTTGGGGCCTCCCGGCGATCGATTGGGACGCAACCATCGCTTTCCGTCGGCATCTGTGGAGCCTTGGCTTCAAGATCGCCGAAGCGATGGATACCTCCCAGCGTGGCATGGGCCTCAATTGGGCTGGCGCACAGGAACTGATCCGGCGATCACTGGACGAATCTCGCAATATTGCAGGCGCGGATCTCGCCTGCGGCGCTGGCACCGATCATCTCGCAGCATCCGACGCAAGATCGATTGACGACGTCATCCGGGCGTATGAGACCCAGATAGAATTCGTCGAAAAGAACGGCGGCCGCGCCATCATGATGGCAAGCCGCGCCCTCGCCCGGGTCGCGTCCTCTGCCGACGACTACGCCAAGGTTTACGGCCGGATTCTCTCCCAGGCCAAGGACAAGGTCGTCCTCCATTGGTTGGGCGAGATGTTCGATCCGAACTTAGCCGGCTACTGGGGGAGCTCCAAATTTGAGCCGGCCCTGGCCTCTGTTCTCAGGATCATCAACGAGAACAAGGACAAGGTCGAGGGAATCAAGATCTCGCTGCTCGACAACGCCAAAGAGGTACAGCTCCGCAATCAGCTTCCTGAAGGCGTACTCTGCTTTACTGGCGATGACTTCAACTATGCCGAACTGATTGAAGGAGATGGCGAGCGTTACAGCCATGCGCTCCTTGGCATCTTCGATGCCGTTGCACCGTCGGCATCAAAGGCATTGGCATCGCTCGCAGCCGGCGATGCCGCTACGTTCCGCTCTGTTATCGAACCGACCGTCCCTCTCTCGCGCAAGATCTTTGAAGCGCCGACGCAATACTATAAGGCTGGCGTCGTCTTTCTGGCTTGGCTGAATGGCCACCAAAGCCATTTCAGCCTGCCGGCGGGGTTGCAGTCGGCGCGCGGCGTCAATCATTATGCCGAGATCTTCCGCCTCGCAGACAAGGCGAACGTCCTGGACAAGCCGGAGCTTGCCACCGCCCGCATGAAGCATTTCATGGGCGTGTTCGGCATTGGGTGAGCCATCGCGAGAACCACGCCAGGGCGCGCTCTAGCGCTCAACATACGGGTCGCGTCGGGATTGCCTGCGCGACCTGTCGAAGTCTCTTGTCCTAGTTCCCGCCACACGGCGGGTTCCGTTCGACCGCTCTATCTAGTAGCTACAAGGTCGGTCGTTATCGAATCCAAGTGCACAAGCCGAGTTCAGCGGAAGATTTCGATTCTGTTGATTGGACGTCGAAGTACAGGCCGACGTGATTATCGCAAGGCTGATCAGCGCTCCGATCACTACAAAAACGCGAAATCGGTACATCTACTCCTCCTCGCAGCAACACACGACGACCGTCGGCCAATAGGTTCGAAGTAACCTCGCATTGCGCGGGAGTTCCAGGCACGCTCGTTCAGATCGAACCAGCACTCGTCTCCGTCACCAGGTTGCGGCAAGACGAGGCTCGTCAGTCTCGAATATAGACGACCGAAGTCGATTGCACATTGGACCTTGGTCTCGCGATCGTTGTGGCGCTAGATGCGCTTCATGCGATGTCGAAACACACAAGAGTGGCGACCCCTGCAGGAATCGAACCTGCGACAACCTGCTTAGAAGGCAGGTGCTCTATCCAGCTGAGCTAAGGGGCCACGCGACCGGGCACTCGGTCCGGTCATATCTGTTATCGCTGGACGCGGATCAATGCGTCCAGGGTTGCGTCCGCGTATAGCGGAAATTGTCGGGATAGGCCACGATCTGACGCTGCGGATCCTTTGGCGCAATCACCCGGTACTCGATACCGTTACGCTTGGCATAAGCCTCGGCGAGTTCCTGCGTTTCGAAGGTCAGCTTCAACTGCTGGCGCATATCCGAGGAGGACGTATAGCCCATGATCGGATCGATGGTGCGCGGCGTCTCCTGATCGAACTCAAGAACCCAAATATGTGTCTTTGCCTTGCCGGACTGCATCGCTGTCTTGGCGGGACGGTAGATCTTGGCAGACATTGCTGCAGCGCCTCCGGTTAACGGGCTTTCGCACTCAAAACTTCGTCTTCCCCATGTCCGGGGCCTCTCTTCATTCAAACATCGCACGAAGAGATGAATTTTGCTTAGCGGCGAATCCCTTTCTTTTCAAGAGAAAAGCCGTGGCGCCGGAAGCTGCATTCATGAGCCGTTTCCGACGCCCATCCACTACCCTTCCCTAATTCGCACTGACGTCAACAGACGCACACCGCGTTGAACGAAAGAGCGCTCACCAAGCGGGGGATTAGGTGATTTTAGATATTGCGGGCTCGAGGCGAACCGTGTATTGCCCTCCCTCGTCGGCACGGAGTGTAGCGCAGTCTGGTAGCGCATCTGGTTTGGGACCAGAGGGTCGGGAGTTCGAATCTCTCCACTCCGACCACTTTTCTCGACAATTCATGATACGACTGGCTGCCTTAACCGGCATTGCCAACCCATTCACATTGCCCCCCGCCAATCGGCGCGGCTGCGCAACGCCCCCGAATCGATTGCGTATAGGTCGATCTCGCGGTGCTTTGGAGTGGCGCGCTATTTCTTCTTGGTGGTCGTCGCGCTCATCACTTTGTCACCCGGCTTGATGCCGAGCTTTGCCGTCACGCCGGCATTAAGCTCGATCACGTACTTCACCTCCGTCATCGAATCGATGATCTCCTGCGAGTACGGCACGGCGTTCTGCTTGATGTTGCGAATCGTACCCGTCGAATCAACGAACAGCATATCGAGGGGCAGGATGGTGTTTTCCATCCACATCTGGACCCGTCGAGACACACCGAAATCGAAAATCATTCCAGCGTCTTCGGCCATTTCCTTGCGATACATGAGCCCGCGCTGGCGCTCTTCGTTCGTGTCGGCGATTTCGACGATGAAATTCAGCCGCTTGCCAGATGCCGTGTGGATGATGAGCGGCTCCTTGTCGAACGTCATCGGCTGTTGCGAAAGGGCCGGCAGGGCGACGATGAAAAAAAGCGCCGCAAGGGCGCTTCTTATCCAGTGCGAGCGGGACACAGGCATCAGTGTGCGCGGCTCACCGGGCTTGGCACATCCGGATGAATCTCGGCAGCCATCAGCCCCTTGTCGCCGTCGCCGTAACGCACGAGTACGACCTGACCCGGACGCAACTCGGTGAGACCGAACCGGCGCAATGTTTCCATGTGCACGAAAATATCCTCGGTCCCCTCGCCCCGCGTCAGAAAACCGAAACCCTTGGTGCGGTTGAACCACTTTACCAGCGCGCGCTCCAGCCCGCTCGTCGGTGTCACCTGCACATGCGTGCGAACCGGCGGCAGCATCGAGGGATGGACGGCCGTCGACTGGTCCATGGAAAGGATCTTGAATGCCTGGTAGCCGCGTTCGCGGCGCTGAATCAGCGCAACGATCCGCGTGCCTTCGAGAATTGTCTGGAAGCCGTCGCGACGCAGGCAGGTCACATGAAGGAGGACATCCTGCATGCCATTGTCGGGGACAATAAAACCGAAGCCCTTGGCTACGTCGAACCACTTGACGACGCCGGTGATTTCAATGAGGTCGACCGCTTCCCCCGCGAGTTGTTCGAGGTCGGTGAATTCCTTTGATGAAATCCTGTCAGCCATGTCGCCAGCCCCTCAATACGCGTCACACTGTTACGGTTAACTGATTCTTGAGATCAAGATTAACATGTTGGTAACGGATTAGCGCAAGTCCTACTTTTCGATTATTCCCAGTTGCCAATCATACCCCGCTGTCTTGCCCGAAACTGGTGTTCCGCCACATAAGATTCCGTCACCCCGCAATAGAGAGGAAATAGAATGCGTTATCTCCACACCATGGTCCGCGTGAAAGATCTGGATGCCTCCCTGCATTTTTACACGACCCTCTTCGGCCTCGAGGAACTCCGACGCACGGAGAACGAGAAAGGCCGTTTCACGCTCGTTTTCCTTGCGGCCCCCGGCGACAAAAGCGACGCCAGCGCCAAGGGCGCGCCATGCCTGGAATTGACCTACAACTGGGACACCGAAGACTATACCGGCGGGCGCAACTTCGGCCATCTCGCCTATGAGGTCGACGATATCTATGCCGTCTGCCAGAAGCTTATGGACAACGGTATCACCATCAATCGTCCGCCGCGTGACGGCCACATGGCTTTCGTGCGTTCGCCCGACGGAATCTCGATCGAGATTCTGCAGAAGGGCGGCAGCCTTCCATCCGCCGAACCCTGGGCTTCGATGGGCAATACCGGCGCCTGGTAGCCGAGGCTTTTGCGAGGCTTGCGGCTTTTGCGATTTCGGACCGACGTGTCCGCGCCGCGCTTGCCGCAGCCTGGTGGCGCAGGCACTCTCCAGCCGACTCGAGGCGAAACGACGCGACTTTTGCGCAGCTTCGCCATCTCCTGGAGACTGCTCGCGTGCTCGCTATTGAAAAGCGGATCCCTTTTGGACCTGCCCTTCTGATCGCCACATCGGCACTGATGCTGACCGGCTGCATGTCGGACAAGAAGGGTACCGATGCCGCAGCGGTGGTCGCCCCCGTCGAGCCGGCTGATGTAGCGCAGCAGGCGGCGGCGCCTGCCAAGCCCGGCTACCGCGACCCCATGGTGGCCGGCATGTCGGGCCCCCAGCCGGCTCAAGCCGCGAATGCGCAGCCGGTGGCGGTCGGATCGACCGCTTCGGCGCCTGCCAATATTGGCGGCCTGGCAATGCAGTCGACTGGCATTAATGCACAGGCGATGAGCATTTTCTCGGTACACCCGGCACCACAAAACAATCCGACCTCGACGCAGTTGCAGCCGGCCGCCGGCAATGCCTATGCACCCGGCGGCGTCAGCCCGACCCGCTCCAGCGTCTACAGCAGCCAGCTCCCACCCGATCAATCCCCGCAATCCCAGCAGGGTCAGCCGCCCTTGCCGCCACAGCAATCCTCACAGAATACAAGCACGCAGATCACGCCGGTCCAGACTGCCTCATTGGCAACGGGCCAGACGATGAATGCGCTTTACAGCGCACCGCGGCAAAACCTGCTCGGCAGTCTTTCCGGGTTGCTGCAAAAGGCCTCGCTACCCGGCATGACACGGATTGCGCCCAACGGTCTGCATCTTCAAAACGACAAGGTTGACGTCGGCTGCTTCAAGCCGAACCTGTTGAATGTCATCAAGGCTGTCGAAACGCATTTCGGCAGGCCGGTGGTCGTCACGTCAGGGTATCGCGACCCGGACCATAACCGCATGGTCGGCGGCGCCGAGGAATCCATGCACAAGACCTGTGACGCCGCCGACATCCAGATGGACGGAGTGTCGAAATGGGACATCGCGAGCTATATTCGCTCGCTGCCTGATCGCGGCGGCGTTGGCACCTATTGCCACACCGATTCCATCCATCTTGACACCGGAAAGAGCCGTGACTGGAACTGGGGTTGTGGCGGCAGAACGGCGCCGGCGGCGATCGCGCGCGCCCTTTAGCGCTTGCCCTGCATCGTTCATAACGCAGCGTGAGCATGCCCGATGGGTTGCGAACATCGACCGATAGCGTTTTGATTCGGTTGCAATAAACGCGAGTTCGCTGCCGCAAAAAAATCCTGTCATTATTTTGCAAAAAATCGAAATTGCCGCTTGCGGGATTCAAAGTGCCTGACTATAAGGGCGCCACCACGAAGGAAGCGCCCTTCGTCTATCGGTTAGGACACCAGATTTTCATTCTGGGAAGAGGGGTTCGACTCCCCTAGGGCGTGCCATTCGTGTTGATTTCATTACATTTTTTAGTTTTCTTCGGCATGATTGCCGCGCATTCGCAACGTTCTGCGGAAAGCGGCGGTCTTGCGCTATGCCCCTCGTCCAATAAAAATGGGCGATGGCCAAACAAGTCCTTTTCATTCAGGGTGCGGGCGAAGGTGTCCACGACCACTGGGATAACCAGCTCGTGGCGAGCCTTGAGCGCGAACTTGGCGAAAACTATGCTGTCCGCTACCCAAGGATGCCCGGCGAAGACGATCCCAGTTACACAGTCTGGAAGGCCGCACTGGCGAGCGAACTCGACTTGCTGGAGGATCGGGCAGTTCTCGTGGGTCACTCGTTCGGCGGCACTGTTTTAATCCATGCGTTTGCCGAACAACACAAGCCAAGGTTTGGCGGCTTGTTTGTCCTCGCGGCGCCCTTCTTCGGAGAAGGCGGATGGTCAAGCAGTGGCATGGCCGACTGCCGCGAGGTCCCAGGGCGCATTTCGGCCGGCACTCCCCTCTATCTTTATCATAGCGCTGAGGACGCGGAGGTGCCTGCTGCCCATGTTCATCTCTATGCGAAAGCGTTTCCAAGTGCTGTGGTTCGGATGCTCGAACACGGGGATCACCAGTTCAACAATGATTTGAGCGACGTCGCGGCAGACATTCGTTTGCTCTCCTAAGCTTAGGCATCGCTCTCGCCGCTTCCGAGTGGCCGCGGTATTTTCGCTCAGTTCGCGCGTCTTGTCGAAACGCGCTTCCGTTCCTATTTCTTTTGCTGATGCGCCCTTCGTCTATCGGTTAGGACAACAGATTCTCATTCTGTAAAGAGGGGTTCGATTCCCCTAGGGCGTACCACTCCCATTGATATCATTTGGTTTTTGGGTTGCGCGACAAAATGCGCCTGAACCGACCTACGCCCTGCCCTTGCGGCCGAAAACGCTAATGGGCGCAAATGGATACGGCTGCGAAATCAATCGAAACCAAGCCCCAAAATAGCGAGCTTGGTGGATCAGTCCCTTTGCTCGCTCAACGAACATTTGGTTCGCAAATTTACCGTTGCGTACTTCTGGCCCGAGTACACGGTGCTATTGTCGCACAGTCGGAATTTGAGCGTAGGTGCCGCCATGGACGAAGGACAAGTTGAATGGTTATCAACCGTCGTAAGTGCTTCCATGACCGAAGGGCGGGTTGACTGGCTGACGGCTGTCATCGTCGGAGGCGTAGCCGGTTGGATGGCCAACAAATTCATGCACGCCCATGCCCATCTAGCGACCGATATCGTCGCGGGGGTCGTTGGGGCCGTTATCCTCAATGCAATCGCGGAGCGACTGGGTTTTCACTACGGCGGATGGGTCGCTTTTTTCGGGCTCGGCTTTTTCGGCGCGTGTCTGCTGTTGCTGCCCATACGGTTGGTCCGAGTTCGCATGCGACCACCGCGGGCTCCCGACGACTGGTGAGCGACGGTGGTCAAAAAACGCGAGCGTCAGTCCAGCGCTGATATGACGCTTTTCCTCTTAGATCCAGTTCATGCGGGATGGCGCGAACCAGAGCGCACGGTGACCTTCTGCCAAGCGGTTGGCATTGGAAGTCGGCTCGGCGTGGTCAGAAGCCGCTGATCAGCTCCACCTTCGAGCCGTCGCTGAAGCGTGAAATCCGAAATGCCTTCGGGTCGACGACGGGTGGCCGGCCGGTAACGATATCCGCCATCAAGCGCCCTGCCGCCGGCCCGATGCCGAAGCCATGCCCAGAAAATCCGGTCGCGACATGAAAGCCGGGAATGGCGTCAAGGGCCGAGATGACGGGCACGGCATCTGGCGTAACATCGATATAGCCACCCCAGCCCTGCGCGATTTCCACCTTCTCGAACACCGGAAGCGCCCTTTTCAGGCCGCCTAGCGCATCCAGCGTCAATTTCTTCGAGGGCAACGGATCGAGAACCCGGTGAGGCTCAAACGGGCTTGCCTCATCCATCGACCAATGCCGCGGAATGCGCAACTCGTCGAAAAAACGACCGGCCAAGCGAAAGGAGAGCGATTTCCACTCGGCCCGCAACGCCGGCAGGAAGTCTGCGGCATAACGGAACGAATCCGGCACGATGTCGACGATGTTGTCGTGTCCGCAAGCTACGGTATAGCCGCCGTCTTGCCGCTTGCGGATCGCGAAATCCTTCGCCCAGATCGCTTGCTCCGGCCCGCCTTCCAACCGTCTGGTGCGCATCACGCTGTTCAATACCTTGAGCTGCGGCAGGTCGATGCCGAAGCGCCCGGCAAACAGGCTGGACCAGGCTCCGCCAGCCAGAACGACGGCCGTGCAGGCGATCGCACCACGTTCGGTCACCACGCCGCTGACGGCTCCCGCTGAAGTCTCTATGCCGCGCACTGCGCATTCCGTCAGGATCGTCGCCCCCTTGTCACGCGCGGCTTCAGCGATCGCCGGTGCCGCTTTCTGCGGCTCCGCTCGTCCGTCGGCCGGCGTATAGAGCGCTCCTGCCATGTCGAGCCTCGACCCGGGAACCGTTTCGCCGAATTCGCGTGCGGTCAACATGCGGGATTCGATCTGGTAGCCGTCCAGATTTGTACGCCAGCGCTCGTGGTCGGCCAGTTCCTTTTCGGTGGCGCAGGTGAAGATGATGCCGGCTCGCTTGAAGCCGGTGTCGCGACCGGTGCGCTTGTCGAGGCCATCCCATATTCTCAGCGCCTCGGCCATCAACGGCACTTCGCGCGGATCGCGCATCGAGATGCGCACCCAACCCCAGTTGCGGCTCGACTGTTCCTTGCCGATACCGCCCTTCTCGCAGAGCGTGACGCGCAAGCCACGTTCGGCAAGCTCCAGCGCGGTGGAGCAACCGATGATACCGCCGCCGATGACGACAACGTCGCATTCTTTCGGAAGCTCCTCGTCACCGTGGACGGGAACGACATACGGACCGGGCATGAGGGGATCGTCTCCTGGCAGGACTCAAGATCGTTAGGCTAAGGTAGCCCTACAACCCCATCCCTCATTTCGGAACCCTGCCCGTGCCTTGTCCTGCATTCTTTCAGGATTGCTTGAAGGCAAACACGTCGACCGGTTCGCCCAATCCCCGAAGCGGGAACGAACCGAGGCTTTCCATGCCTTCCTTGCACGCGGCCATTTCGACGAAAGCCCGGGAGAAAAGCACCGGACGCTTGATTTCCTTCGTCAGGCTTTCCAGGCGCGAGGCTACGTTCACGGCCGGTCCGATCACTGTGAAGTCGAGCCGCCGACGCGAGCCGATATTCCCGTACATGACGTCGCCGACGTGGACGCCGACGCCGTAGCGCAGCACTTCGCGCCCGTTGCGCGCATTGCGCTCGTTGAGATCGGCGACAGCACGCTCCGCCTCCTTGATCGCCATCAGAAGGTTCTGGCAGGCCGCGGCGTCGCGCAGCGGAAAGATCGCCAGCATACCGTCACCCATGAACTTGAGGATTTCGCCACCGTGCTTTTCGATCGGTTCCGACATTGCGTCGAAATAGCCGTTCAGTAGCTCGATGACGTCATCGCGCGGCCATTGATCCGAAATGGTCGTAAAGTCGCGCAGGTCGCAGATCATGATCGCAGCACCGACCGTCGCACCGCTGCCGCGGGTCGTGGCGCCGGCTAGAATTTCGGCGCTGGCGTGTGGCCCGACGTAGGTTTCAAGCAAAGTGCGCGCAAGAATGTTCTTGGTGCGAATTTCGCTCACAAGCGTCAATGCCGGAAGAACGTCTTTTAGGAAGGCGATATGCTCTTCTGTAAAGCCACCGGGACGGTCACTGGAAAAGGTCGCGATGTGGCGTTTGCCGAGCGTGTGTTCCATTGGCCAGGCGACGTACTCGGTTAGCCCTTCACGTATCATTTCGTCATAGAATTGGTGGTGGCCGTCGCCATCGCGCATTATCTCGAGGTTTCTGCGTACTTCGACTGCGCCGCTGAAGATCTCGTTCACCGGGCTGTTTTGAAACTGCGGTGTTTTCTCGACCCCATAGGCGAACGTATCGATCTTGGCTTCGGCCAGGCCGGTGCGCCAGAGGATGCGCGCACCCAGCCATTGCGGATGAAGCGTTCGGAAATGCAACGATGCGCGTGCGACAGGCACGCCCTCGTCGCGCAGCCGCTGGCACATCTGCACAAATATGTTGTCGATGAACCTCTCGCCGCGCGTCTCGTTGACCAGCCAATCGATAATCTTGCGTCGACGCGCGGGCCACACGCCCTCGCTGTGCTCCATGAGGTCCACAGGTACGTCCGAAAGGGATTGCATAACTACGCTCCACAAAACACGGTCGTCTCCCGATTGCGGAAGACCCTATCCATCCACCAGCTAGATGGTACACGGCGCGTCGAATTGAAATAGCCGGGACCGACCAAGGATGAGTTACGCTGTTTCTTAGCCGAGCAAACGCCGTGTCTCTGCGATGGTCGTGGCGCTCGACGCCAAAGGCCTGTATTCGAGTCCAATCGCGCCGCCGTAACCATGTTGGACGAGCCAATCGACGCGGTGCTTGAGGTCGATGTTCCCGCTACCCGGCTCGTTCCTTCCCGGATGATCGGCGATATGGACGTGGAAAACCCGGTCGATGTTGTCCGCTATGACCTCTGCCGTATTCTCCCCCATCACTGCGGAATGATAGACATCGTAGACGATGCCGATCTCTGGCCGCCCTGTCGCCCTCACGATCTCGATGCCTTCGATCGTTGAGTGCAGGAAATAGCCAACGTGGTCGATCAACGTGTTGAGCGGCTCGAGTCCAAGGCGGACACCAGTACCCTCGAGAAACTCGCCGGCAGCGGTCAGCGTCTCGACGAGAGCCGCCTTCTGCTCTTCACGGGACTTGCCAGGGAGATCATTACCTGCCTGGGCAATCAACGTATGCGCACCGAGGCGTCGGGCAGTCTCAACAGAACTTTTCAGCCCCTTCAGGAAGTTTTCTTTGTTGTTTCTGTCAGTTAAGGCGATCATCGGTTCGGCCACGAAGCTGGTAAGTTGGACGCACGTTTCGGTCAGCGCCCATTCGATGCTGCCGATATCCTTGTCCGTCCATCTCCAGAATTCGACGGCCTCGACACCATGACTGTGCGCAAACCGGATCCTGTCCGCGAAGGTCTCGGCCTCGGCTGCGAACAGCCATTCGATGCAAGCAGAAAGTCTCATGGCGGCCTCACTGAATCGGGAACTGGTCGACCATAGTCGAGCGGAGGCAACAGGCATATGGCAAAAACCTCCCGCGCGTTGTTTCCGTCTTGACGTCATATTCAGCATTGCTAACGTGTGAAGGCGTATTAATCTCCCAACTCCGCCCGTCATTCGATGACGGGCGTATCTTTTTCCAGCACGATTGAGAAAGCTTGGAATGGCGACAGAGGGACGATGACTGCGGTGGGCGTATCGTTTAGCAAGGCGGGCGTCGTAACCTTGGTGGCCGGCTTTATGCTGGCGCTTCCCAAGACGGCCCTTTCCCAGCCGCCCGCGGCCACTTCACATCGCGTATGCGTTTATTCTCTCGACGTCCCGAACTCCGGTGAGCGCCTTTGCATCACCCGCGAAACATATGGCCGCGATCTCTGCGTCGCGATTGATCACTTCGCTCAGGAGAACCGTCTGCCGCCGGAGTATTTTGCTCGTCTGATCTGGCGGGAGAGCCGCTTCCAGGCGGGCGCCATCAGTCCGAAGGGCGCGCAGGGCATCGCCCAGTTCATGCCCGGAACCGCCAGATTGCGAGGATTGCGGGATAGTTTCGATGTCCTTGAATCCCTCAAGGAATCAGCACGATATCTCGACGATCTGCGAACACGCTTTGGCAATCTCGGCCTCGCTGCCGCTGCCTACAATGCCGGTGAACAAGGGCTCGCCGACTATCTCGATACCGGTCTGCTGCCCTTCGAGACACGCAGCTACGTCCTTGCCATAACGGCAAACACCGTCGAGCAGTGGAAGAACGATCCTCCAGTCGATGCCGCTCAGTTTCTGAGTCCAAGCAAACCCTTCATCGACGCCTGCATCGAGCTTGCCAGCAAGCGTCGTCTTACCGAAACCGCATCGGTTCAACAGGGCCCCTGGGCGCCTTGGGGTGCGCAAGTTGCTGCCCATAGCAACGACGCAGCGGCCCTTCGTCTGTTTTCGGCCGTAGCACGTCAGCTTCCTGCATCGCTCGCAGCCGAAGAGCCGGTCATCGTGCGTGTGCGCGACCGCAGCTTCGGCTTCAGGCCGCGCTACGCTGCTCGTATCGGCAGGCAGACCCGCGCCGAAGCTGACAAGGTCTGCGTGACAGTGCGTGCGGCCGGTGCGGCATGCACGGTTTTCAGAAACTGAGCCAGTATCTGCTTCCATGCAGGAAACCAGACGCCTTTTCTCTCGCGGCCATGAACATTAGAATGAGTTGCGCGTTTCCCTCACGGGAGGAAAGTGCTATGCACAGCACGCCAAACAGACAGATCAGAAATCCGGGGCCGCGGGGCCGAAGCGTCATCAATCGCGGACGACGAAACGACGTTGATTCCGCAGAAGAGCGCAAGCTGCACAAGCTCTTCGGACGCCATGCCCCCGAACATGAGACACAGCCAAATCCGCTCGCCAAGCCACCGAAGCTTCGATAGCGGAGGTCGAAGCGGCTGCTCTAGGTCAGTCCGTCAGGAAGTCCGGGCCGGTTTCCTGATAGGTTAGTTTGAGCGTTCCATCAGGCTGGACGACATACTTCTCGAATACGCGATAGCCCCATTTTCCAAGGAACGTGTTCTTGACCACCGTTCCCGGCGGAAAGGGCGAGTGAACCACGCGTCCATAGGTAATGCTTCCCTGAATGGGCTCAGGAGGTGGCGCACTCGTACAGCCGGCCAGCACCGCCGCAACCAGTATTGCGGAATATCTCATGCTCTCCCTCCCATATCGAGCTCCCGAAATCTGGCCGCACATAAACGCGGCCAGATCCAAACGTGATCGCCGGACGATCGCCGGCGGGTTTCGCTTTATCCCTGCGGCGTCAACGTCATCGACGTTCCTGTCGCAGCAACGTTCAGGCCGAGCTGGCCAGTCACACTCAACGTCTGCAACTGAACCGAGCCGCTGGTGCCGCCAATGAGGATGTTGGCGCCGACACCGGCGACAAGCGTCGCTTCAGCCGACGCACCCTGATAAAGGCCGCCGAGTGAACCGCGATGGTATCCGGCGGTAGGGGCAAACACCGCCCAGACGATCCGGCCACGCGTGGTAAACCCGACATCGACCCCCAATTTGCGGATCGCACCTGCGTAGCGGTCCTGCGCTTCAGCATTCGAAACCGGGCTGAAAACGCAATCGACCGTTTTCGCCGAGCCGAGGACGTAACCGACGCCGCCGCCGACATCGCAAGTCAGAATCCCGATCTTGACCCCATCGCGCAGGTCAGCTTCGGGCGCCTGGTAGGTGCTCACCAAATCAGCCGCGATGACGCTCGAGGCCAGGGCTTGCACCAGGGATGCAGCAGCAACAACGGTTGCGATCTTCTTCATCATTTTCTCCTTGTATTGGCTGAAGATAGATAGCGTATTGCCGTGGTTTACCAATACCGCTGATGCATGGCTGCCCTTCCGATCTTGCAGCCTAGACGACGCCGTATGACAAGAACGAGCCTGCTGCGAACAGACCACCGAAACGGGTCGATCACGGCGATGCAAAAAGCATGGCCGTGATCGATGGGCTCAGAGCGTGAGGCGATCCGAGCTAGTTCAGGTCTTGAAATTGAGCCATGTTCTGCTGAGTGACGAGCTGGAACGGAATCCAGACCTCACGGTCCAACTTCTCACCCCTCGCCGCCTTGAGGGCCGCATCGATCGACCCCTTGCCTTGCCCCTTCGCGTCCTGGAACACGGTAACCTTGAGGTCGCCGACCTTCATTGCCTGCAACGCTTCAGGCGTAGCGTCGATTCCGGCGACGAGGATTTTGTCTGTCGAGGCACCAGAATTCTTCAACGCTGCTATGGCACCGAGCGCCATTTCGTCGTTATTGGCGATCACGGCATCGAACTCCAGACCCGAGGTCAGCCAGTTTGACACAAGGTCGGCGCCGTTGACGCGGCTCCAGCTTCCGACCTGCTCCTGAACCACGTTCAATCCGCTGCATTCGGCTGTCTTGATGACGTCATGCACGTCCTGTGTCCGCTGCCGAGCCGCCTGGCTAGTCAGATCTCCAATCATGATAACGACATTGCCCTTGCCGCCGAGCATCCGACAGACTTCCTTCGTCTGCAACGTCCCGGATTCGACCTCGTTGGAACCCACAAACGCCTGCTGCTTGCCAAGCGTCGAAAGATCGGTCGGCTGCACGTTGACGTAGATCAGTGGAATGCCGGCCTCTTCGGCAACCTTGCTAAGCGCAGGCGTGCCGTCGGAATCGACGGGATCGACGATGATTGCCGATACACCGCTGGTCGCAAAGTTGCGGACCTGATCAAGTTGCTTGTTGACGTCGGTCGTCGCATCTTCGATCTGCAACTCGACACCGATCGATTTGGCGTAGGCGTCCATGCCGTTGACGATCAATGTCTGGAAGTTGTTCGACAGCGTTCCCATCGAAACGCCGATGCGTTCGGCGGTATGAGCTTGAGTTGCAAGCACCAGGGCGAGCGCGCTGGCGCTCAGGAATCTAAGCATGTTCTCCTCCCAGAGATGGTGCGGCACCCGATGTCCGCATCAAGACGGTAGCTGCCCCCACTCCCCTCGTCCGCGAAAATTGTGATGAAAAAACCTCAACTTGGCGACGTTTGCCAGTATCGAAGAAAACAAAAAGCCCGGCAATTAGCCGGGCTAAGCTTGGGAGGATAATGATCTTTCAACCTGCCTGCTGCTGTTGCCTCGCCTTCTTCTCCTGGCGCCGACGGGCCTGCTCCATGAACCGCTTGTCCATCCGCTCCTGCGCCTCCGCCGAGCCGTCGTGGAAGGTTCCGAACCACTGGTCGAGCGGGATCACGCCGTCAGCGTAGTTGCACTCGAAGTACTTGTGGTGGAGGTAGTGATCGTATGCATGGGTGTCGATCGCGCTGTCCTCCCCAAGGACGATCTTGTCGAAGCCGGCGTGGCCCGGGGCCGGAGCAAGCCCCGCATGTACGAGGTGAAACATTGCATGCACCGGGTTGGATGGCACGATCCAGTGGATCAACACGCCCGAGAAGTAGAGCAGATGCTCGACCGGATGCATCGCCAGACCGGACCAAGGGCCGGGGTTGACGTTGTTGTGATGCAGCTTGTGGACCGCATGGTAGAGCGGCGGCCAGTGAATCAGGCGGTGCACGAGGTAGAAATGCAGATCCCGAAATGTCGGGATGAGTAACATCACGATGCCGCAGTAGACCGGGTGTTCCGCGAACGAGACATAGGGAATGATGCCGTTCGCGAATGCCCAGAGCGTGACGGCCTCGAAGGCAGTCCAGATCGGCACGGCGCTGGCAAACGTCCAGATGACGTTGTCGATGGTCTGGTTTCCAAAGAGAAACGCGTCATTGCCGACCGACGGCCATTTGGCATTGTACTTGAAGCTCGTTCCCTGCTTGCGCTGCATATAGAGGCGCAGGTGGAACATTCCAAAGAACACGAAGACGAGCGTGGCGTTGCGCACCAGGAGATACGCGATCCAGCCGATCGAGAAGGTCTTCGTCGTTTCGAAGGATGGCGTCGCGTACAGCCAGACCAACGTCCCGATGACGGCGTAAAGAACGTTCCAGGGCATTAAATATCCCGGATAGCCGAAGACCCACTTCAGGAATCGCATCGGCTGAACCGGCCATACAAAGACCGGCGGATAGGAGAGCAGTTTGGCGGGCGCCCAATCGCCCCGTTTGTTGCGCTTTCCGTAAAGTGTATCGTCCATCGCCACTCCTCCGTATCGATTACCTGTGAAGATACCGAAGCAGTGTGCGGGAGCCCACACATTGCTTGAGGTGTTTTCCTCATTTTGCAACTGTGCTCATATGCTGCCGCTAGCCGATAGTTTCGGTGGGAGGAGCCAAACATGTCCAAAGTGACTTTGAAGGATGTCGCCCGAGAGGCGAAGCTCGGATTGGCAACCGTCGAGCGCGTCATCAATGGCCGCGGCGGTGTTACGGACAAAACCATCGAGAAGGTCATTCGCGCAGCCAAGAAGCTGGAGTACGGGACACGCCAGTCGCATTTCAATCGCGGCGCAATCCGCATAGAGGTCATTCTCGTCCGCCCGGAGACGAGCTTCTTCGCGCGACTGAATCAGGCTTTCGAGCGGATCGCCGCATCGCTGGACAAGAATGTCATTTTGCACCGGACCTTCGTCAAGGAGAGCGATCCCGTTGGTATGGCGCGCCATGTTGCCAACCCGGCTTTCCGGCGGTCCGGACTAATCATATGCGCGCCCGACGATGTGCGGGTCAGCGACAGTCTCCGAAAAGCCAGTACAGCCGGCGTGGAGGTGGTCCAGATCGTTGCCCGTTGCGATTCTGACATCCCGTTTGTCGGCATCGACGACTATGCCGCCGGCCGTTGTGCTGCCTATTACATGACCGGGATGCTGGGTGCCCGCAGCGGAAAGCTGGTCTCCCTCTGTCATAGCGGCGCCTACGCAAATCACCGCGAGCGCATCAAGGGTTTCTCCGACTACATCGCCGAGAAAGGCTCTCCTGAGCATTCCTTCTCGCTTGTCATGTTCGGCCATGATGACGACCTCCAATCGGCGGAGCTGTTAAGCGAGGCGCTTCGCCGCAACCCCGATATTATCGGCGTCTATTCGGCCGGCGGCGGCGATGAAGGCGTGGCGATCGTCCTACAGCAATGGGCGAAGCAGAAGGACGTCTATTGGGTCGGCCATGAACTGACGGATAAGAAGAAGCGGCATCTGCAGTCCGGCCTCATGGACATATGCATCGACCAGACGCCGGAGGTTCAGGCACGTCGCGCCGTCGACATGATCCTGCATAAGCTCGACATCATCAAAGCTGAGATCACCACCGATCCCGTGCGCTTCATGACCATTAACGCCCAGAACGTCTAGCTGTCGCGCATTGATCAAAACACCTCAGGGAATAGCCTCGCCAACGCCGCGATTTCGTGCTGTCTAGCCGTCAACTGAACCTGCGGAGGCGCCGATGCAATCCCTATCCGTTTTCCAGTCGCTCTGGGCAATGGAACGCCGTAGCGCCATCCAGCCGGAGCTCTCGCTTGAGGAGAGCATCGAACGGATCGCAGAGGCCGGATTCGATGGCATCAGCGCCCATTGGTACGACCGCAGCCACGTCAGGCGCCTGAACTCTCTCCTAAAGCCTCACGGGCTGAAGGCCGAGGGCCAATGCTTCCCGAAGAGCGTCGACGACCTCAAGCCCGCACTCGAGAACGCTGCCGAATACGGTGTTGCCCACCTCTGTCTCCAACCCGACGTCCGGCTCCGCCGCATCGAGGACTGTCTTTCATTGCTCGAAGGTTGGCAGCGGTTGAGCGAAGAGGCCAAGATTCCGGTCTATGTCGAGACCCATCGCGACCGGATGACCACCGACCTCTTCTTCACGCTCGATCTCCTGGACCAGCTTCCCAATCTCCGGCTGCTCGGCGACCTGTCGCACTTCCTGGTCGGGCGCGAATTCGCCTGTCCGGTGTCGGCGGAAAACCATGCCATGATCCATCGCATTCTCGACAGCTCGTGGTCCTTCCATGGGCGGGTCGCGTCGCGCGAACAGGTGCAGATCGAAATCTCCTTCCCGCACCATCAGCCATGGCTCGATCTCTTCATGGAGTGGTGGGAGTATGGTTTTCGAAGCTGGCGACGCCGGGCCGGACCAGATGATACACTCGCCTTCACCTGCGAACTCGGCCCAAAGCCTTATGCCATCACCGGCCGTGATGGCGAGGACACCACCGACCGGTGGGAGGAAGCGCTGCTGCTGAAAGACCGCGTAAAAGAACTCTGGGCGCGCACCGCCTAATCGATCGCAAGTAACAATCTAGGAGACACTCGACATGGACGTTCGCGCCGCCGTTGCCGTTGAGGCTGGCAAGCCTTTGGAAGTGATGACCGTGCAGCTGGAGGGACCGCGGGCC